>CAVWAU010000006.1:0-156114 GCA_963753125.1 uncultured Chloroflexia bacterium | reverse complement strand
CGCAGGAGCTCACCGAGCTGCCGCGCGGTCGCCTCGAGCTGGCCGTCACCGTCGCGGGAATCGTCGAGATTCAGCCCTGGATCCTGTCGTGGGGCGGCTCCGTCGAGGTGCTCGAGCCCGACGAGCTGCGCGAGGCGGTTGCGAGCTCGGTGCGCCAGGCTGCCGATCGTTATGCGGGCTGAGGTCGAGGCCAAGTTCGTCGCCGACGACCCCGCCCCTCTCGCCGCGCTGGAGGCGACATCGTCGCTCGCCTTCGCCGACCTCGGGCCGGCGCGGGTCGTGCCCGAGACCGACCGCTACCTCGACACGCGCGACGGGGCCCTCGCCTCGGCACGGTGGGCGTGCCGCCTGCGCGATCGCGAGGGAGCGATCCGAATCTCGCTCAAGGGCCCGGCCGAGGCGACCGCCGGCGCCTGGCACCACCGCCGCCCGGAGGTCGAGGGACCGGCCACCACCTCGACCGACCCGGCCGACTGGCCGGAGAGTGACGCGCGACGGCTGCTGGTCGAGCTGGCCGGCGGCGGCGCGCTGGTGGAGCGCTTCGTGCTTCGGCAGGAGCGCACCGAGCGCCCGGTCGTCGTCGACGGGCAGAGCGTTGCCACCCTGAGCCACGACGTCGTCGAGATCCTCCACGGTGGGCGCGAGCTCGGCCGCCTCTTCGTCGTCGAGCTCGAGCTGACGAGCGCGGAAACGATGCCGGCCGACCGATTCGATGCCCTCGCGGCCGCGCTCGCCGCGCATCCCGGGCTCCGGCCCGAGCCGCGCAGCAAGCTCGAGCACGCCCTCGAGCTGCTTCTCGCCGCCCGATGAACGCCGCCTGGGGGTGGGTGCGCGACCGGAGCCTCGTCGAGTGGCTCGGACTGGCCGCCGGGCTGGCGGTCTTCGGCTACGTCGGCTGGGACGATGCGCTCTGGGACGCGCGCTTCCAGCTCCTGCTCCACCTCATCGGGATCGGCGCCATCGCCGGCGTGGCGCTGATCGCGCTGCGCGGCGGAGCGCTGCCGCGCACGCCGATCGACCTGCCGATCCTCGTCCTCGTCGTCGCCTTCGGGGTGGCGACGGCATCGGCAATGAACCCCGGAATGAGCCTGCGGGCGATGGCCGCCATCGCTGCCTATGCGGCGATGCTGCCGGTCGCCCTGGTCTGCATCCGCCACCGGCCGTCGTGGGTCGGCGTGGTCACCGCGGTCCCCGTCCTGCTGCTCTCGGCGCCGACGCTGGTCGTCCTCCTCGTTCGCCGCATCGAGTGGGTCGTCGCCGGGGCGCCGGGCCTGCCCCCGATCCGGCTGCCGGGTGAGGGCACGCCGTTCGGCTCGGTGGCGGTGCCGCCGTTCGTGATCTGGTCGGCGTGGGCGGTCGCCGGGCTCATCGAGTCACCGCGCTGGCGCCGGATCGTGCAGGGCGGCCTGGTCCTGGTCGGGGTGCCACTCACCGTGCTCTCCGGGTCGCGCTCGGCCTGGCTGGCCATGGGAGTCACGATCGTGGCCGTCGCCATCCCCTGGACGTGGCGGCGCCGACATCGGCTGCTGCCGTCGGATGGCCCGGGCGCGCGGAGCATCGGCCTCGCCGTGCTGGCGCTCGCCGGACTGGCGGCGGTGATCGTGCTCGTGGCCCCGCGCCTGACCGCGGTCACCTCGCTCATCTATCGCGCCGGCCTGTGGCGAGACACGCTGGCCGCGTGGAGCACCGATCCGATCCTCGGCATCGGCCCCGGCTTCATGCCGTACGCGCGGCAGGCGGCGGCTCCGGACTTCTCCTTCCCGGTCCGCCAGCCGCACTCGCACAACCTGCCGCTCGGCGTGCTCGGCGACGCGGGGCTGGTCGGGCTCGTGGCGGCCGTCGTGCTGGTGGGCGCCATCGCCTGGTTCGCCGGCCCGTGGCGGACGCGAACGCAGACCGGGCGGGCGGCGAGCTTCCTGCTGCTCGGGCTCGCCGTCGGCGGGCTCTTCGAGGACCTCACCTTCGTCCCGGCGTTCAACCTGCTGGCGATCATCCTCCTCGCCGTGGCGCTGACCGATGCCGGCGTCGTCGAGTGGCGGCCGCTGCGTCGCCGGTTGCTGCTCCTCCCGGCCGGCGCCGCGGCGCTCGTCCTGCTGGCGGGGATGGTCGTGGCCGATGCGGGTGCCATCGCCTACCGCGCCGGAAGCGATGCGGGCGCCGACGGTGACTGGGACCGCGCGGCCGAGATGCTGGAACGATCGATCGCCATCGATGCCTGGCACCCGGCCGGCCCGAAGGCGCTCGCCGTCGCGGCGGAGCGCGCAGGCCTCGACGCCACGGCTCGCGGCGCGGCCGAGACGGCGCTCGAGCGCAACCCCGGCGACGCTCCCTCGTGGGTCAACCTGGCCATCCTGTGCGAGCAGGAGGACGACGACGACTGCCAGGCCGAGGCCGCCGAGCGTGCGGTGGCGACAGCCGGCTTCTTCGAGGCCGAACTCCTCAATGCAGCGTTCAGCCACGAATCGCTCGGCACGCCGGACGCGGCCGATGACGCCTATCTCCGCTCGCTGCTGAGCCAGCGGCTCACCGTCTTCGCCGGCGGCTGGCCGCGTGACCTGGACATCGGCGACGTGACCCTGGAGGAGGCTTCGGGCGCGGTCCTCGAGTTCAACCGGCTCCTGGCGTGGTGGGCGATGGGCGAGCCGATCGACGCCGCCTCGATCGCCGATCCTGCAACGCGCGCTCTGGCCCACGCCATGCGCGACGAGCGCACCGAGGCCGAGGGCTGGCTCGAGCGGGCGATCGAGACCGCGCCGGACAGCATCGTCACCTGGGACGTCGTGATCGTGGTGCGGGACCACTGGGGCCTGCCGGTCGACGAGGAGCTCGCCATCGCCGGCGTCGTGCGCGGCCGGGCCTTCCCCGAGCCCGACGACCCCGTCGGGCTGCCGTCGCGGACCTTCGACATCGCGGCGTTCCGAACCTACCCGTCCGACGGCTTCGTCAGCGGGGCGCGGCGCCTCGGGACCAGCCCGCCGTACCCATGGATCCTGCAGCGGACGCTGCCCTAGTCGCGGTCCTCGAGCGGCAGGCGCTGGATGAGGGCCAGACGCGGGCGCTCGGTTATGACCGCCGGCGCGATCGGCACGCGCAGCCAGCCCTCGCCGGCAGCGCCGAAGCGATATCGCGCGTCGAGCCGGCGGGCCGAGATGCCGGTGAGCCCGAACCGGGCGAGCGCCTCGGCCAGCAGCGTGCCCTCGCCACGGAGCGCGTGGGACACGACGCACCTGTCGCCGTCGCGCAGGATGCCCTCGAGCTGCTCGCGGCGGGTCGCGAAGCGACGCGCGTGCCACGGCGCGCCGCCGCTCCACAGCAGGTCGCACGCGACGAAGCCCGGACGCCCGGCGCCCGGTTCGCCGGCCAGGCGCCGCCGCAGCAGATCGGTGTCGAGCCAGCCGCCCTCGTCGAGCGCGAGAAGCCAGCCGTCGAGGATCACGCCGTCCTCGGTGAGACGCTCGGGCAGCTCCTCGCCGAGCTCGGCGAACGCGGTCAGGGCATCGGCCATCCCCTCGGCCCGGAGGCGGACGAGACGGCCGCCCTCGATCCAGGCAAGGGCGCGGACGCCCGGCCACCACGGCTCGAAGAGGTAGGCCGGGTCATCGAAGGGCTCGACGCCGGAGGACGGCTGCATCGGTGCCAGCCGGCCCGGCAGTGCGGTGCCGGGCTCGGTCGGGATGGGGAGGTCGAGCTGCTCGCCTGGCACGAGCCGCGGGTCAGGCGGTCTTGCGGCGCCGCTGGCGCGGGGCCTCCGGCTCTGCCTCCGCCTTCTTCGCCCGCGTCGGCTTCGCCGCCTTGGTGGTCTTCGTGGTCTTGGCCTTCGCCTTCGCCGGCTGGTCGGCGTCGGCCTTGCGGTCCTGCCGTGCAGCTGCGACCGAGGCCTCGAGCGCCGCCATGAGGTCGGTGATGTTGGTCGGCTCGGCGCGCGCCGCCGGCTCCGGCTTCTCGCCTGCGACCTTCTTCTCGATGACCGCCATCAGCGCCTCGCGGTAGCCATCGGCGTAGTCGGCCGGATCGAACTCGCCGGTCATGCTGGCGACGAGCTGCTCGGCCATCTTCTTCTCGGAGGCCTTGATCTCGATCTCGTCCTCGGGAAGGTTCAGCTCCTCGGTGGAGCGAACCTCGTCGGGCCAGTGGAGCGTCGTTAGCAGCAGCGTCTGGCTGAACGGGTTGATGGCGGCGAGCTGCTCGCGGTCCTTGAGCACGATCTTGGCGATGGCGCTCTTCTCCTGCTCGGCGAGGACCGACTTGAGCAGGTAGAAGGCCTTGACGCCGACCTGCTCCGGCTCGAGGTAGTAGGCCTGCTTCACGAACTGGGTGCCGCTGTCACGCGAGGCGGGAACGAACGTCTCGATCTCGATCGCGCGCACCGTCTTCAGGGGCACCGAATCGGTGTCCTCGTCGGTGACGACGACGTACTTGCCCTTGCTCCACTCGTAGCCGCGCACCGTCTCCGAGCGCGGGATGACCTCGTCGTGGTGCGGGCAGTACACCTTCATCTGGATGCGGGTTCCGCAGGTGGCATGGAGCAGGTTGAAGCCGATGCCGCCCTGCTCGGTGGCCAGGTAGAGCTTGACCGGGATGGTGACCAGCCCGAATTGGATCGCCCCCCGCCACATCGATCGCGCCATGTGCGTGCCGTGCTCCCGTGATGACGATGCTCGATTAGCGAATGGAAGGGTACACCGGCCCTCCAAGTACCCCACCGGTAACCATCGGTACTACGCGGATGGGCCATAGACCACGCGCGACCCAGCGGCGAAACTGGCGCCGATGAACGACGAGACCACCGCGCCGCGCGCCTACGTCCTCGAAGACGACCCCGACATCGCCGCCCTGGAGGCCGATCTGCTTCGCGAGATGGGCTTCAGCGTCGTGACCTGCACGCGCATCGTCGAGCTCGGCGACCTGATGGACGTGGCCCTCCCGCACCTGATGGTGGTCGACGTCATGCTCCCCGATGGCGACGGCGGGGACATCACCGAGCTGCTGCGCACGGCGTGGCCCGGCATTCCCGCCATCTTCGTCTCAGCGGCGAACCGCGAGCGGCTGGCGGAGCTGGAGCCAATCGGTCCAGTCGTCGCCAAGCCGTTCGACCTCGACGCCTTCCGCACGGCGGTCGAGGAGGCACTGGCGGGGGCTCGCGAGCTGCGCACCGCGTCGTGACTCCGGCGGCGCTAGGCCGGGCGGCGCCGCTCCCCTGGCCCGAGCACGGCGACCACGGCCTCGTGCTCTCGGCCGGCCTCGTCGACGAGCCGGTACCGATGCTCGACCCGGGCGACCGCCGACAGCATCGCGCTCACCGGGCAGTACGTCGTCGCCGACAGCTCGATCGACCTGCGAAGCGCCTCGGGCTCGACCGCGCCACGCACGCGATGCTCGACGCGAATGGCGGTGAAGACGCGCGGGTGCTCCTCGGCCCGGTCCCCGTCGACGGCGATCTCGTACTCGGCAGCTTCCTGGCGTTTCTTTCGCAGGATGCTGGCGACGTCCATGGCCGTGCAGCCGGCGAGCGAGGCGAGGAGCGCCTCCACCGGCGTCGGGCCTCCGCGCTCGTCGAGCTCGAGCTCGATCGATCGGCCCCCGTCTGTGCGGACCGCGACGCGGCAGGTCTCGGGGTCGACGCTGGCGACGATGTGATTCGACATCCGACGAGCCTAGCCGAGCGGAGGAACGACCGATGCGCGTGATCCGGCCCAAGGCCCTCTCGACGACCGCCCGCCGGCGCCCGATGCTCCTGGCCGTCTCGATGCTCGTCACCGGAGTACTGGCGATGGAGCTGACCCTGGTCGCTTCCACCACCACCACCGGGGCGGCGATCGGCGCGGGCACCGCCGCCATCGCGCTCGGCATCGGCGCCGCCCTGCTGGTCCGCATCCTTCGGCCGAACCGGTCGCGGCAGCTCACCGGGGCGATGACCGCGCTGCTGGGCGAGACCTTCGACGACAGCTATGCCCTCATCGTCGCGCCGCGCCTCGCGATCCGTGATGCGGGACGCCTCGACGGGATCCTGGTGGGACCCGCGGGCGTCCGCGTGCTCACCGTCCGCGACTGGGTCGGCCGCTACCGCGTGCGCGGGCGGGTCTGGGAGTTCGACACCCACGGCCGCAAGGGCTGGATCCCCTGCCGCACGAACCCGAGCTGGGACGCCAACTCGCTGAGCGACGGCGTGGCGCGCTGGGCCCGCGACGTCGGACTGCCCGACATGCCGTTGCGCCCCGCCGTCGTGTTCCCGCGCGGGCACTCCCAGATCGTGCTCGAGGAGCCCGAGGACGAGATCGTGACCGCCGACAACGCCCCGTGGTGGGCGAACTCCATCGGGCGCGTCCGTCGCATGGACGCCTCGGATGCGGCGCGCCTCGTCGAGGCGGTGCTCGATGCCGCGGAGCCGGCCAGCCCGTTCGCCGGGAGGCCGGTCGTCGACAGAGGACCCTAGCCGCCGTCCTCGTCGGTCCGCAGCCAGGTCTCCGCCGTCCGCTCGTCCAGCACCTCGGCGAGGAGCTCGTCGGGGTTCTCGTCGTCGGCGACCAGGAGGACGTGCGCGCGGCCGCGCCGCAGCGCGAGCACCGGCGCGGTGCGCTCCAGTTCGGGATGGGTGCCCGAGACGATGGTCGCATCGGTCATTGCCATGAACTGGTCGGTGCCAAGGAGCAGGCCGTCGACCGGCCGGCTGCCCATCGGGACGTGGATCGTTCCGGTGATCCGGAACGGCGGGATGGCGAGCTGCGCCCGGACCGGGCGCTTGGGTATGCGCATCTCGCCCGAGCTGCCCGACAGGTCCGCCGCCACCATGACCAGGATCTCCTCGACTGCCACCAGCGCGCTCGGGGCGGCGAGGGTCGCTGTCGGGTCGGCGTGCTCGCTGACCGTGGCACGCATCACCGTCAGGTGCCCGCCGCTCTGCTGGTTGAGGATCTCGGTGACGCGGCTGAACCGCGTCTCGATGCTGCCGGAGATGCGGTAAGCCGCGGTGTACGCGTCGATCGCGATCGATCTCGCGTCCCCGATGCCGCCGCCGCCGAACGTCCCCGACTCGAAGGCGCTCATCGCTTCCGCGCCCTCCAGATCTGCTCGGCCGGCCACCGTCGCGCCCACGCCGGGTCGACGAGCTCGTGGCTCCCCGTCGTCGCGCCCTCGGGCGCCTGGATCTCGATGAAGTCGATGACCTCGAATGCGTTCGCGCGCAGCAGCCGGATCCAGTCGCCGATGCCGAGGTGGAACTCGACGCCCGGCTCGTCCGGCCACTCGAACCGATGCATCCCGAAGTACGGACGCAGCAGCCGATCGCCAGCCGGTCCCTCGGTGTCGGTCTCGGGCACGGTGAGCACCCACAGGGTGCCGTTGGTGAGGAAGACGAGCTCGCCGCCAGGCCGGAGCAGGCGTGACGCTTCCGGGATCCATCGGTATGGATCGGCCCAGATCGAGGCGCCGTACTCGCTGACGGCGAGGTCGAAGGCGCCGTCCGGCAGCCCGGTCGCCTCGGCGTTGCCGTGGACGAGCGGGAAATGCAGGTCGTGCTCGTCCTGCAGCCGGCGCGCGGTCCTCAGCTGCTCGGCCGAGTTGTCGACGCCGGTGACGCGGGCGCCACGCCGCGCCAGCCACGCTCCGACGTACGCGGTCCCGCAGCCGAGCTCGACGACGTCGAGGCCCGCCACGTCAGCCGGCAGCGCGTGGAGGTCGTCCTCCGGAACCGCGAAGATGCCCCAGTCGATCCCCTCGCGCGCCCAGGCCCGCGCGCCCGGCTCGGCATAGAGCGGCGCGTTGACCTCGTCCCAGTAGGCCCGGTTGCGAGCGACGTGCTCGGGGAGGGTTTCAGGCTGGCTCACGGCGCGGATCGTACGTCACTCGTCGCCGGAGCCGACAGCGGCGATGCGCTCTGTCTCGCCGCGCGCCCCGGTTGCGAGCAGGATGCGCCCGGAAGCCTGCTCCCCGAACAGCGCCTCGACCGTCGCCATCGTGTCGATCTCGGCCGGGGTCTTGTCGTCGCGCATGCGCACGATCCGTGGGAAGCGCATCGCGAAGCCCGACCGATGACGGGCCGAGCGCATGATCCGATCGAAGGCGATCTCGACGACCACCTCCGGGACGACGGTCCGATATCGACCATGGTCCTGGAGGGTGATCGACTTGAAGTGCTCGGTCATCGTCGCGATCTCGGCATCGGTCAGGCCGGTGTAGGCCTTGCCGATGGTGAGCAGGCGCGCGCCGGGCTCATCGGTCTCGCGCACGGCGAACGTGTAGTCGCTCAGCACGCCGCGGCGCTTGCCGTGGCCCCATTCGACGCCGACGACGACGCAGTCGAGGGTTGCGAGCGCCTTCTTCAGTTTCAGCCAGCCGAGCCCGCGGCGCCCGGGCTGGTAGAGCGAGTCGGGGTCCTTGACCATGAGGCCCTCGTTGTGCCGCTGGCGGGCGTCGTCGAAGTGGCGGTCGACCTCGGCCGCCGAGGTGGCGGTGGCGAGGTGCGAGCGCAGCATCCGTTCGCCGGTCCGCTCGGGCAGCCCCAGTGCGTCGAGGGCCGCGCGGCGCTCACGCAGCGGCGACTCGAGCAGGTCGCGCCCGGCGTGGTGCAGCAGGTCGAAGCCGACGAGCACCACCGGCACCTCGGCTAGCAGCTCCTTCGACGGCCGCACCCGACCCAGCCGGGTCTGGAGCGAGGCGAAGTCGAGGACCGATCCCTCCCGCCACGGCACGAGCTCGCCGTCGATGACCAGCGGCGCCTCGTCCGCCAGCGCTGCGGCGGCCTCGACGATCTCCGGGAACGAGCGCGTCACGTCGTTGAGGTCGCGGCTGAAGAGCCGCGGCGCGGAATCGGCCTCGAGGTGCAGCTGGGCGCGGATGCCGTCGTACTTGTCCTCGATCCAGGCCTCGTCGCCGACCCGGCGCATCACCTCGTCGGCATCGGCCACCGGCGTGGCGAGCATGAAGCGGATCGGTCGCCCGACGTGCAGCGCCGCGTCCGCAAGCCGGCCATCGCGCGCCAGCACGGCCGTCTCGCCGATTTCGCCGGTGAGCATGTGGGCCCGGCGTACTGCTTCGGGGCCGGCGTCGAAGGCAGCGGAGATCGCCTCCTCCAGCAGCCCATCCCGCAGGCCGATACGCGTCTCGCGCGAGGCGACGCGGCCGATGAAACGCGCCTCCTCCGTCGTCGCGCGCCGGTAGAGATCGGTCATCAGCGACACCCGCTCGGCGGCCGACCCCGCCGCGGCGATGGCGGCAAAGCCGTTGGCGACGTCGGCGACGGTCAGGCGTCGCCCGCTGCTAGAGGTGACGAGGTCGGCCGCCGCGTCGCCGAAGTCGGAATGCCGCAGGTAAGCCGCGCGCAGCTCGTCCTCGCCGGCCCCGCTGGCCGCTGCCAACGCGGCACCCTGCTGCACCCAGCCCAGCCCGAGCTTGGCGGTCGGGTCGATCAGCGGCCGGCCGGCGAAGAAGACCGTCGCCGCCGGCAGGTCGCCGGGCGGCAGGCCACGCAGGTAGGCGGCGAGCAGGTCGCGTTTCGCGTTCTTGCTGCGCGTCGCACCGACGGCGGCGGCGGTTTCGGCGAGCGCGGCGAAGGGCGTGGAGCGCGGGGGCATCGGTCCAGTCTAGGCAGCCGTCGGGCTCCCGCGTACCATCGGTCAATGGTCTTCCCGTGGCAGCGACGCAACGTCCCGCCGGAGCTTGCGGAGCGCGTCCCGCCTGGGCAGGTGCTGACCGACAAGTTCCCGGTGCTCCACTTCGGGCGTGTGCCCTCGTACCCGGACCTGTCGGGCTGGGACTTCCGGGTGTGGGGCGAGGTCGCCGAGCCGTTCACGCTGAAGTGGGCGGAGTTCCGCCGCCTTCCGATCGCCGAGCAGACCCTCGACATCCACTGCGTGACGCGCTGGTCGAAGCTCGACACGCGCTGGGAGGGCGTTGCCTTCACCCATGTCGCCGAGGTCGCGCAGCCGACACCGGCGGCGCGGTTCGTGATCTTCCACGCCGAGGGCGGCTACACCTCGAACGTTCCCCTCGCGACCGCAATGCGCCCGGAGTGCGTGCTGGCCTGGTCGTACGACGGACAGCCGCTGGAGCCGGAGCACGGGTATCCGTTACGGGCGATCGTGCCCGGGACCTACTTCTGGAAGAGCGCGAAGTGGCTGCGCGGCGTGGAGTTCAGCGCCGATGACCGGCTCGGCTTCTGGGAGCGCAACGGCTACCACAACGAGGCCGATCCCTGGAAGGAGCAGCGCTACTCCGGCTGACCCCCGGCGCCCTCGTCCATGCCCTTGGCGCGCGCGATGAGCTCGGCGACCCGGCGCCCGCCCTTGCGGCCGATCTCGCGGAAGTGCTCGTTCGAATACCGCTCGCTGACCGTCCGACCGCCCTTCGCGCCGATCTCCTGGAAGAACTCGGCACCGTAGCGCGCGCGGGTGGTCTTCCCGCCCTTGCGCCCGGCCTCCCGGACGCTCATGTTGCCCTCGTCGGGCGTTCCGTTGTGCTCCGCACTGCGCCGCTCCGGCATCGGGCGCCTCCTGTAGCTGCAACTGGCCGCTGCCGCGGCACACTGCGAGCGAAGCAAGTTACGTACCCGCCTGCGGCTAGAATGGCGCGCCGTGCATCCCCTCCTGCGCAACGTCGTCATCGGCATCGTGGGCCTGATCATCGCCGGCGGCCTCGCCGCCCTGGCGCTGGTCGAGCGCGACGCCGACCTCTCCGTGCTTGCCCTCCTGGCCGCCGCGATCCTCGGCACGCTCATCGGCCTCTTCCTCTACAGCCAGGGCTGGATCTGGGGCAGCCGCATGGCGCGGCGGCGGCAGGGCGGGCAGTCGGTGCTGGTCGCCATCGGCGGCGGGCTGATGGCGTTCGTGGCCGCCGTTGCGCTCGCCGGCCTTCTCATCCTGGTCCTGCTCTTCTACCTCGGCTGAGCGCCGTTCGCTGGTAGCATTCGCGCGGACCGATCCGCCGCACGCCCCCATCGTCTAGAGGCCTAGGACGCCACCCTTTCAAGGTGGAGATCAGGGGTTCGAATCCCCTTGGGGGCACCACCCTAGATGTGGTTGATCTCCACCCGGTCGCCGCAGTTCGGGCAGAACAGCAGCAGCAGCTTGGGGTCCTCGGGAACCGGGCGCCACGAGTAGACCATCGACTCGTCGAGCTGCTCCCCGCAGCGCGGGCACTCGTAGCCCATCTCGAGCCACTGGTCCCGCGGGACGTTCTGCCGGCCCACGGCTGCTAGCGGCGCTCCGGTGGGGGAGGCGGCTCCCAGCCCGGCTTGGGGCCGGCGGGCGGCACCGAATCCGACGAGGCCGCGTCGGCCTCGATGATGGCGGCGCGTGCCGCCTCGGCCTGCTCGGAGGGAGTGATGAGCGGGTAGGACATGGCGTCATAGCCGGGCCAGTGGCCGACGTCGCCGTCGCGGATCATGACCTGCACGCGGGAGAAGGCGCCGGTGACGTCGCGGACGGATCGGTCCAGCACCTGGAGGTCGCGGCCGGTGACCTCCTTCAGCGCCGCCGGCAGCGTCTCGACCAGGTACGCCGGATTGGGGTCGGCGGCGAGGGCGATCTCGAGCGCCGCGACCACCTGCTCGTCGGGCAGATCGCGCGGCATCGGTCGGCTGACATAGGTCATCCGCGGGTCGCGGCTCGGTCCGCGGAAGGTTCGAACCAGGGACTTCAGCATCGGCGGCGCGATTGTACCGTCAGGCCCGGTGAGAGGGCCGTGCAACGTCGGGCGGTATACTTTCGTCCCCAGTGACGACCCCGAGCGCGGCACCGCCGCGGGCAATCCGAGTGCGCCAGCGTCACCCTCCCGTGAGATCACGCAACAAGGAGTCTCGCCATCACCGCGCGCGTCCGTAAGGCCGTCCTGCCCGCCGCTGGCTTCGGCACTCGCTTCCTGCCGGCCACCAAGGCCATCCCCAAGGAGGTCATGCCGCTCGTCGACCGGCCCATCATCCAGTACGCCGTCGAGGAGGCGGTGGCCTCGGGCATCGAGCAGATCATCATCGTCATCTCCACCGGGCGCAGCGCGATCGAGGATCATTTCGACTCCAACCCCGCTCTCGAGCGCTGGCTCGAGGAGCGCGGTGACATCGAGATGCTGCGGATCATCCGCCGCATCAGCGAGATCGGGACGGTCGCCTTCGTCCACCAGCGCGAGCAGCTCGGCCTCGGGCATGCGGTGCTGGTGGCCAAGGACCTCGTGGGAGACGAGCCGTTCGCGGTCCTGCTCAGCGACGACGTCATGCTCAATCCCGGCGGCATGCCGGTCACGCGCCAGCTCATCGAGGCGCACAACACCCATCGCGGGTCGGTCATCGCCGTCCAGCGCGTGGCCCGGGAGGAGGTCACCCGCTACGGCATCCTCGAGCCGCTGCGCGACGAGGGCCGCGTGGTGGAGATCCGCGACCTCGTCGAGAAGCCATCGGTCGACGAGGCTCCCTCCGACCTGGCGGTGCTCGGCCGCTACGTGCTGACCCCCAAGATCTTCGACGTCCTCGAGCAGACGAGCCGCGGCGCGGGTGGCGAGATCCAGCTGACCGATGCGATCCGCGGCCTCATCCGGGAGCAGCCCGTCTTCGGATACCAGTTCGAGGGCACGCGCCACGATGCCGGCACCCGGGTAGGCTGGCTCAAGGCCAACGTCGCCGTCGCGCTCGAGTCAGAGGACGCCGACGAGGTGCGTGCCTACATCCGCGGACTCGACCTGCGAGACTGACCGACCGTGGAGATGATCGGCAGGCTCATCAGCGGTCGATATCGGCTGATCGCCCCGCTCGGCGAGGGCGGGATGGCCACCATCTGGCGCGCCGTCGACGAGCAGCTCGACCGCGAGGTGGCGGTCAAGATCCTGCGCCCGCAGTTCAGCTCCGATCCCGGGTTCGCGGCGCGCTTCAAGCAGGAGGCACGCTCCGCCGGTGGCCTCAGCCACCCGAACATCGTCGGGGTCTACGACTACGGCACTGACGGCGCCGATGGCGAGCAGTACATCGTCATGGAGCTCGTGGCAGGGAATGACCTGTCGACCATCCTGCGCGAGCGCGGCTCGCTGTCGGTCGACGACTCGGTGCGCATCGCCATCGGCGTGGCCAGCGCCCTCGAGGTGGCCCATCGCAAGGGGATCGTCCACCGCGACGTGAAGCCCGGCAACATCCTCATCACCGATGGGGGTGACACGAAGGTCACCGACTTCGGGATCGCCCGCGCCATCAGCGAGGCGTCGATGACGGTGACCGGCACGACGCTCGGCTCGGTCCACTACTTCAGCCCCGAGCAGGCGCGCGGCGACCAGGTGACCGGCGCCTCCGACGTCTACTCGCTCGGCATCGTGCTGTTCGAGATGCTCACCGCGCGCCGACCATTCGAGGCCGATACCGCCGCCGCGGTCGCCCTCAAGCGACTCAACGAGGACCCGCCGACCCCGACCGCCCTCGGCAAGCCGCAGCCGCCCGGCCTCGAGGCGATCGTCATGCGCGCTCTCGAGCGTGACCCTGCCGACCGATTCCCCGATGCGGGCGCCATGGCCGAGGCGCTGCGCGATTGGCGCCGGAACCCGGGAGCGGTGCCGGCGGGTGCCGGTGCCGCTGCCGGCGCGGTCGCGGCCGCCACCACGGCGGCGGGCGAGCCGACCGTCTACGTTCCACCCCGGGTGACCACGCCGGCCGATCGCGCGCCGGTGCTCCCACCTCCGTCGCGCGCCGCTGCCCGCCGCGACGAGGGTCAGCGGTGGTGGATGTGGCTCCTCGCGCTGCTCGGAATACTCCTGCTCGGGTCGATCGGCTTCCTCGGCGTCCAGCTGTTCGGCAACCCGCCGCCCTCCCCGAGCCCGTCGGTCGCGGTTGTCGTGCCCCAGTGCGAGAACGTCGCGCTGTCGACGCTGCGATCGCAGGCGCGCGAGGGCGGGCTGGAGCTCACCGAGGAGGAGCAGGCGTCCGAGGACGTCGACGAGGGACGGGTCATCCGCTGCGAGCCGGCGAGCGGCGAGCGGATCGAGGAGGGCTCGACGCTCACCGCCTTCGTCTCCACCGGACCCGGCGAGGTGGCTGTGCCGCGACTGCGAGGCCAGACCGAGCAGCAGGCACGTGAAACGCTCTCCGAGTTCGACCTGCGCGTCGGGTCGATCGAGCGCGAGCCGGACCCGTCCATCCCTGATGGATCGGTCATCCGCAGCAACCCGGCCGAGGGCGTCGACGTCGAGGCGGGATCGCAGGTCGACCTCGTGATCAGCAGCGGGCCGACGCCATCGCCGACTCCCACGCCGACGCCGACTCCGACGCCGACGCCGACTCCGACGCCGACGCCGACTCCCACGCCGACGCCGACTCCGACCCCCACGCCGACGCCGTAGCCGACGCCCCTTCCGCCCGGCATGGGCGGTGCTAGGATGGCCGGCAGTTGCGTAACCCACGCGTGGAGGCAGATCTGCCGAAAATGGCAACCATCGCCCCGATCACGGTCGACGAGTCGACCTTCGAATCGGAGGTACTGAACGCCGAGAAGCCGGTGCTGGTCGACTTCTGGGCCGCCTGGTGCGGGCCATGCCGCCTAGTCTCACCGGTCGTGGAGAGCATCGGTGACAAGCACGCCGAGAAGATCAGCGTCGCCAAGGTCAACACCGACGAGAACCAGCAGCTGGCAATGCGATATAGCATCTTCAGCATCCCCACCCTGATCCTGTTCGAGAACGGCCGCGAGGCCGCCCGCCTGGTCGGCTACATGCCCCAGGAGGTCATGGAGGAGCGGCTCAGCCAGTTCCTGGCCTGACCGATGACCGATAGCGGTGCGCTCGCGCACCGCTTCACCTCCGTCGCGCACACGCGTTGCGCGTGCAACCACCCGCTACACTCGCGGCGTGGGAAGGCTGCCCGAGCACGCATGATCATCAAGACCGAGCGCCGCGGCGGCGCCGAACGACGCCAGGCCGAGGATCCGTTCGCCCCCGATCGTCGCGGCGGCGAACGCCGCACGATGTGCTGGGAGGTCGAGAACTGCGACCTCACGATCCGCTACCGGTGTCCCGCCTTCATCCTGCGCCGTCCGTGCTGGGAGCTGTGGGCGGTGGAGGGCATCGGTCCGGCGCGAGCCTGCTGCTACAACGGCAAGGAGTGCGAGCCCGGCCGCTGCATCATCGCCGAGAAGCGCTACGCCGGCAGCCCGGAGCCGATCGCGGTCCACGTCGGCAGGCGTGGCGTTCCGCTCGGCTACACGAAGCCGCGGCGCCATCACTGCCCGAACTTCTACCTCACGCACGGCGCCCAGGGCCGCATCCCGATCCAGGCGCCGCAGCTCATGCGCACGCTCATGAAGCAGGAGGGCACGGTGGCCCGATGCGAGCTGCGCGGCGGCGTGCATCTCGACTCGGGGTACGTCAACGACCTGTGCCTGACCGGTCAGTTCAACGACTGCGTCTTCTTCGAGGACGCCGCGGACTGACCGCTTGACCCTCACCTACCGCCAGGCGGTCGACGCCCTCACCGATCGCGGCCGCTTCGGTATCAGCCTCGGCCTGGAACGGATCGAGCGCCTGATGGTCGAGGTCGGCCACCCCGAGCGCGGCCTGCGCGGCGCCCTTGTGGGAGGGACGAACGGCAAGGGCTCGGTGGTGGCGATGACGCAGTCGGTGCTGACCGCGGCCGGGCTGCGCGCGGGCAGCATGCCGAAGCCGCACCTCGTCAGCTACCGCGAGCGGATCGCGGTGGACGGCAGGCCGCTGGACGGGGCCGCCTTCGCCGCCGCGGTCGAGCGGGTATTGCCGGCCATCGACCGCGTCGCAGGCGACGTCGGCGCACCGACCGAGTTCGAGGCGCTCACGGCCGCCGCCATCGTCGAGCTCGCGCGCCTGAAGGTCGACCTCGCCATCGTCGAGGTCGGGCTCGGCGGCCGGCTGGACGCGACAAACGTGCTCGATCTCGGGGTGGCGGCGATCACCAATGTCCAGCTCGACCACGAGGCGATCCTCGGCCCGACGCTCACCGCCATCGGCGGCGAGAAGGCGCCGATCATCAAGGCCGGCAACGTCGCCGTCACCGGTGCCGCGGGCCGCGGGCTGCGGCCGATCCTCGACCGCTCCGCCGCCCTCGGTGTCCCGCTGCTTCGGGCCGGGCCGCGCCAGCCGTACCGGGCGGACCTGCGCGAGACCGGCTGGGACGGGATCGTCGTCGACGCGCGGACCCCGTCGCGGCGGCTCGATAGCCTGCGGGTCGGCCTCCTCGGCCGGCACCAGGCTCAGAACGCGGCGGTGGCGCTGGGCGTGATCGACGCGCTCGCCGAGCGCTGGGGCATCGCCGTCGACGAGGGCGGCGTGCGGCGAGGGATGGCCGACGCGAGGTGGCCGGGGCGCCTGGAGGTGCTCGACGGATCGTCGCTCGGGCTGAAGCGAGTCCTGCTCGACGGGGCGCACAACCCGTCCGGGGCCGCGGCGCTGGCTCAGGCGCTCGACGACCTGGGCGTCCGCCGCCCGACGATCGTGTTCGGAGCGATGCGGACGAAGAGGGTGAGTGGCGTGCTCCGCGCGCTCATGCCCCTCGAGCCGCGCTTCGTGTTCACCTGCGTCGCCGACCCGGGCGCCCATCGGCCCGAGTCGCTGGAACGGGCATGGCAGCGGGTGTCGGGCGAGCGCGCGCGGACGGCGCCGGACCCGTCGGCGGCGCTGGCCGTGGCCGAGGGTGACCCCGTGGTCGTGGCCGGTTCCCTCTATCTCGTCGGAGCGATTCGCGGCATGCTGACCCGAACCAGCGAGGAGGCGTGATGGAACCACAGCTGTCCTGGGGCACGCGGACCTACCTGATGGGGATCGTCAATGTGACTCCGGACTCGTTCTCCGGCGACGGCCTGGCGACGCCGGAGCGCGGGATCGACGAGGTCGTGGCCGCCGCCGTCGCGCAGGCGGAGGCGTTCGTGGCCGCCGGCGCCGAGCTCATCGACGTCGGCGCCGAGTCGACGCGACCGCGAAGCGCGTACGGCGACCGCGCTCCGGTGGATGCCGGGGCCGAGGCGGCCGTCGCCATTCCGGTGGTGCGCGCCGTGGCCTCGGCGCTCGGGGATCGGGCAATCGTCAGCATCGACACCACCAAGGGCACGGTGGCGCGCGCGGCGCTGGCCGCCGGAGCGCGGATGGTGAACGACGTGTGGGGCGCCACCCTCGATCCGGGCACTGCGGTCGCCGCCGCCGAGGCCGACGCGCACCTGGTGCTGATGCACAACCAGGAGGAATCCGGCTACGCGGCCGGCGTCTTCGAGACCGTCGTCGGCTGGCTGCGCATGGCGGTCGAGACGGCCGTCGAGCGCGGGGTCGAGCGCCAGCGGATCATCGTCGACCCGGGCATCGGCTTCGGCAAGGGGACCGAGGAGAACCTCGAGCTGCTCCACCGCCTGGCGGAGCTGAAGGCGGCGCTCGACGGGATGCCGCTGATGGTCGGCACCAGCCGCAAGCGCTTCCTGGGCGAGTTGCTCGACGGCGCGCCCGCTGACGATCGGGTCGAGGCAACCGCCGCGACCGTGGCGCTGGCGATCGCCGCCGGAGCAGACATCGTGCGAATCCACGACGTCGCGCACATGGCCCGCACCCGGCGCGTGGCCGACGCGATCGTGCGTCGGTGACCGACCACCCCGACCGGCTCGTTCTGCGCGGCATGCGCTTCCGGGCGCGGCACGGGGTCCTGCCGAACGAGAAGGTGGAGCCTCAGCGGTTCGAGGTCGACGTCGTCCTGCACGCCGACCTGGCGCGGGCGGCCGAGTCCGACGCACTGGCCGACACCGTCGACTATTCCGCACTCCACGAGCTCGTCGGCGCGATCGTCACCGGACCGAGCTTCGACCTCATCGAGGCGCTGGCCGGCGCGATCGCGCGGGCCGTTCTGGCCGCGACCGACCCGGCAGTCGTCGACGCGGTCGAGGTCCGGGTCCGCAAGCCCGAGGCGCCGCTGGACGGGGAGCTGGACACGGTCGAGGCGGCGCTGTTCCGGCGCCGCCCCGCGTAGCCGACCGCCGATCAGGGCTGGTCCGGCAGCTCCCCGAGCGTCACGTCGAACTCGCTGGTCGAGCTGTCGCGAAGGACGCGCAGCGTGATCGTGTCGCCCGGCGAGAAGGTGACGATCAGCATCGAGAGGTCGGCGCCGGGACCGATCTGCTCGCCGTCGATGGCGACGATGATGTCGCCGTCGCGCAGGCCCGCCGCCTCGGCGGGGCTGCCCGGGAAGACCGCCGAGTCGCCGGCATCGGTGCCGATCAGCGCGCCGTACTCGACGGGGAGGCCCTCGGCCTCGGCCAGGGTCGGGTTGATCGCGACGTAGTAGATGCCGATCCAGGGGCGGGCGATCTCCTGCCCCTCCACCGCCTGCTGCATGATCGGCTTGGCGACGTCGATCGGGATGGAGAAGCCGATCCCCTGCGCGTCTGGGTTGACCGCGGTGTTCACCCCGATCACCTGGCCGCCGCTGTTGACGAGCGGTCCGCCCGAGTTGCCGGGGTTGATGGCGGCATCGGTCTGGATCAGGTTGTTGAGCGTCTCGCTGCTCGTCTGGGTGGCGTCGCTGGCCCGGATCTGGCGCCCGAGCCCGGAGACCACACCGGTGGTGACGGTGTTCTCGAAGTTGCCGAGCGGGTTGCCGATGGCGATGGCCAGCTGGCCCGGCTCGAGGTCGGCGGAGTTGCCGATCGGGGCACTGGGCAGGCCGGTGGCGTCGATGGTCACGATCGCAAGGTCGGTGAGCGTGTCGATGCCGTAGACGGAGCCGGCGAACTGGCGGCCGTCGTTGAGGATGACGGTCAGGCTCTCGGCGCCCTCGACGACGTGGCGGTTGGTGAGGATGAAGCCGTCCTCGTGGTAGATGAAGCCCGATCCGGAGCCGTCGCTGCCGTCGCCGAAGATGCCGCCGGTCGTGCGCAGGATGGTGACCACCGCCGGAGCGACTTTGTCGGCGGCCGTGATCACGGCGCTCGACTCGTCGATCGTGACGTCGCTGATCGTGTTGGCGTCGGTGCTATCAGTGCCGGTCACGAGTCCGGACGGGCCGCCCTCGAGCAGCGAGGCGACGCCGATCGCGGAGAGCGCGCCGGAAAGAAGCCCGGCGACCACGGCGATGGCGATGATCGGTGCCGCGCCGAGCCCTCGGTTCACGTGCACCGCCGGCGGCGGCTGAGGCGGTCGCGTCGACCAGGCCGGTGCCGCCTGCCACGCGGTCTGCGCGGGATCGGTGTGCACGTCGGGGCCGTAGCGCTGCACCTCGACCGGCTGCGTGCGGTCGGGATCGTCTGGGCTTGGGTTCGAATCGGTCTTCATAGGCGACGTCAGCCTACGGTGCCCGGGTTGCGCGCAGCGCGACCGCCACGTGAAGTTTCGTTGACCTTCTCGATCGCGGCATCGGCCGTCTCGGCCGTCTCGGCGATGCGCCGCGGCAGGATGATCCGGACCTGGGTGCCCTTGCCGACCTCGCTGGCGAGCTCGATCTGGCCGTCGTGCATCTCGACGATCGAGCGCACGATCGCGAGCCCCAGCCCGCTCCCGGATGCCCGCGCCTCGCCGGTGTTCGTGCCGCGATAGAAGCGCTCGAAGATGTGCGGCAGCTCGTCGGCCGGGATGCCGGCCCCAGTGTCGCGCACCTCGATGAGCACGTCGTCTGGCCGCTGCTCCAGCCGGACCGATACGGCCCCGTCGGCCGGCGTGAACTTGATCGCGTTGCCGATGAGGTTGGTCATCAGCTGCACGATGCGCTCGCGGTCGAAACGCATCTCGACCGGCTCCGCGGGCACCGCCGACTCGAGTGCCACTCCGCGCTCGACGGCTGCCTCGCTCAGGGCCTGCACGACCGCCTGCACCGGATCGCGCAGGTCGCCGTCGCGCATGTCGAGCGGGTAGATGCCGGCGTCGATCCGCGACAGGTCGAGCAGGTTCGTGCTCAGCCACTCCAGGCGCTGGATCTGGTCGAGCGAGCGCTCCAGGAACTCGCGCCGGGTCGCATCGTCGACGCTGCCGTCACGCTGGAGCTCGGTGTACATGCGCAGCGCGGCGATCGGCGTCCGCAGCTCGTGGCTGACGTCGGCGACGAACTCGCGGAGCCGATCGCGGTCGGCCTCCAGCATGCGCAGCGTGCCCGACAGGCGGTCGGCCATGACGTTGAACTGCTGGCCGAGCTCGTCGATCTCCAGCACGCCCGATCGCGCGGCCCGCTCGTCGAGCTGCCCCTGCGCCACGCGCCCGGCGACGCGCCGCAGGCGGGCGATCGGCACCGTGATACTGCGGGCGGCGATGATGCCGGTCACCAGCGACGCCGCGAGCGCCAGGAGCCCGGCACCGATGAGCGCGCTCCGGATCTGCTCCAGCGTCGCGGCGCGATTCGAGTACAGGTCGCTGACGATCACCTCGTATCTCACGATCTCGCCGCTCGGCAGCTCGATCAGGACGCCGACCCCGGAGGGCCCGACCTCGGTGTCACGCCGAAGGCCTCGATCCTCGAGATCGGAGACGTCCGGAGGCGAGGCGCGTGCCGCCATGCGGCCGAGGTCGTTGATGACGGTCACCGTGGCACCGAACACCTGCGCGGACTCGGTCGCCACCTCGGTCGCGATACGAGAATCGCGCAGCTCACGAAGCTCGGCTGTCGGCCGGGTCTCCGGGTCGGTGCCGATCCGCGTCACCGTCTCGCGCAGCGACAGCGCCGTCGAGGCGGCTGCAGTCTGGATCCGTTGCTCGGTCTGCTCGGCGAAGAAGCCGGGCAGGATCTGCTGGATGGCGATCCCCGAGGTGATGAGGGCGACGAGGGCGACGATCGCCAGCGCCAGGACCAGGCGAACGTTCAGCCGCCCGACGAGCGCCGGCAGGCCACGCGGGTCGAAGCTGGACCAGTCGGGCGTCGACCGCGAGGACCCGGGTGGATCAGTCCTCGGCGAAGGCATAACCGACGCCCCGCACCGTGCGGATGTAGCGAGGCTGCGACGGATCCGGCTCGACCTTGTCGCGGATGTGGCTGATGTGGACGTTGATCGTCCGCTCGTCCTGCTCGAGGGCATCGTCGTAGTCGCGCACGAGCTCGAGGAGCTGCCCACGGGTGAACACGCGGCCGGGCCGCGAGGCGAGATGGCGGAGAAGGTCGAACTCGGTGGTGGTCAGACCGATGCGGTCATCGCCGCGCGTCACGCGCCGGCGCTCGAGGTCGATCACGAGGTCACCCCGGCGCAGCGTGCGCCCGGTCTGCGTGTCGGCGAGCTCGCCGTAGGCACGGCGCAGCAGCGCCTTGATCCGGCTCACCAGCTCGCGCACGCTGAACGGCTTGACGAGGTAGTCGTCGGCGCCCATCTCGAGGCCGACCACCTTGTCGACCTCGTCGGCACGCGCGGTGAGGAAGAGGACCGGCGCCCGCGTGTCGCGACGCAGCTGGCGGAGCACCTCGAAGCCGTCGATCCCCGGCAGGCGCACGTCGAGAACCACGAGGTCGGGCGCCGCATCGGCGAAGTTGGCGATCGCATCCTCGCCGGTGGGCTGCACGCTGACCGTGTAGCCCTCGCGCTCGAGCGCCACTTGCACGCCGCGCGCGACGGCGGGCTCATCCTCGACGATCATGATCGTGCCTGCCATTCCCGCGAAGTATAGGAATCCGCCCGTGTCGGACCCGTTTCGCATCCGGTGAAGATCCCTTCACGCAGCCTCAGTCGGCCAGCGCGGCATCGAGCACCGGGTCGCCGCCGCTCAGGAAGTCCTCGGAGCTGGCCGGAATCGCGACGTCAGGCTCGATGGTCAGGCGCGGGTCGTCGGGCTCGGCGAACTCCCAGTAGTGGGTGCTCACGCCCACCTGCATCGGTACAGGCAGCGAGTCGAGGCGCACGTAGTTGACGTCGTTCCAGAAGTTGAGGCCGCCGGCCATGGGCTCGCCGACGAAGACCGCATCGGTGCTCTGCTCGATCTCGGTCGCCAGATTCGAGGCCGCGCTGAACGTGACTCGGTCGGTGAGCACCCGCAGCTCGCCCGGATGGGCTGCCGCGAAGTCTCGCACCAGATCGAGCAGCGGGCCGTAGGTGGTGTTGTCGCCGCCGGGATTCTGGCGCAGGTCGAGCACCAGGCGCCCGATCGATCCGCCCTCGACCAGCTCGCGCGCATCGCTCACCGATGGCGCGACGACGTTCCGATAGCGGATGTAGAGCACCCCGCCCTCCATCTCCTCGACAGTCAACGGCTCGGGATCGGTCAGGTAGCGCGAGCGGTCACTGGCCGGCAGCTGGTGCATGGCCCGGCCGTCGAGGAACTCCTGGTAGGTGTCGAACGGGATCGGCTCGACGCTCTCGACGAGCTCGAGCCCGTGATGGTCGATCGCCAGCTCGACAGGCCCGTCGCCGATGATCCCGAGCCCGCGCAGCACCTCGGTCCGCGGCAGGAAGATCGGCCGGAAGGCGGGCACCGTGGCCGGGCCGTCGCGTGGTACGAGGGGCTCGATCGCTGCCAGCACGTCGTTGATCGGCGTGCCGGCGATGGCCGTGATCGAGCCGCCGACCAGCCCTTGGTGCGGCGGTGCGGCGGCCGTGATGGTCACGCCCTCGTCGAACTCGTAGACGGTGATCGGCAGTACCGGCGGCTCGCTGCCCTGCTGGGGGATCGCGAACTGGTGGCCGTCGCGCCCCTCCCGGCTCAGCAGCGCAACGACGCGCATGAGCTCCACGACCGCCTCCTCCGGCGTGTATCCGGGCAGCGCCGCCTCGTACCCGTCGAGCGCCGCGACGAATTCCTCCCGCGCGATCCCGTGCCACGCGTTCGGATGCGTGGAGTCGAGCGACGAGACGAGCTGGTCGAGGTCGCGGGCAACGCGATCGGGCTCGGGGGTCGCGGCGGGGGAGGCCGAAGGCGAGGCGGATGCATCGGCCTGGCTGGCGGATGGCCCTGGCGCCGCGCAGCCGGCGGCCACCAGCAGTGCCAGGAGCGTGGCGGCCGGGGTTCGAAGGCGGTTCCTCATCCGCCAGTGATACGCGGTCCGTTCCGGATCGGTTCGGTTGACCCGGTTGCCGCTCGTGCGCTCGGCGGGTACCATGCCGGCTCGCACACGGCGCTCTTCGACTCGATCGGTGCTGCCCCCGGCGGCCCACCACAGAGGAACTCACGACACCCATGGACCTGGAGCTCACCCTCGACGCGCGCGAGGCCCACGGCAAGGCCAACAAGCGGCTGCGCCGCATCGGCATCGTGCCGGGCATCGTCTTTGGCAAGGGCGAGGAGTCGACCCCGGTGCAGGTTGACGGGAAGGTCTTCGAGACCCTCTATCGCAAGGCCGGCCGCACCTCGGTGGTCGACATGCACCTGCCGGGCAAGAGCGGGACGACCAGCGGCATCATCAAGAGCGTCCAGCGCAACCCGCTCAGCGGCGGCGCGATCCACGTCGACTTCTTCGTCGTCAACCTCAAGCAGGAGATGGAGATCGACGTGCCGCTCGTCTTCACGGGCGAGGCGCCGGCCGTCGAGGAGACCGGCGGGACCCTGCTGCACAACCTGTCGAGCCTGCACGTCAAGGCCCTCCCGACCGACATCCCGCAGCAGATTGTCGTCGACGTCTCGGTACTCCACAGCCTCGACGTCGCCATCCACGTCCGCGACCTCAGCTTCAACCGCGACCTCGTCCACGTCCTGACCGATGGCGACACACTCGTCGCCACCGTCGTCCCGCCGCGGATCGAGGAGGAGCCGGAGCCGGTCCTCACCGAGGAGGAGCTCGAGGCCGCTGCGGCTGCCGAGGCCGAGGGTGTCGAGGGCGAGGAGGGCGCGCCCGCCGAGGGCGGCGAAGGTGCCGCGGCCGAGCGGGACGGCGCTCAGAGCGAGGGCGAGAGCGCCGAGTAGGGCTACCGCCGTGGGCGCTACCAGCTGTAGCCCTACGGCCACATAGCAGCCCGGCGTTCGACCGATCGGCACGCGGTATGACCGATGCGACCGGATCACGTCCGCGCCGCTACCCCGCGTAGCCGATTGCGCTGACGCCCCCACCTGGGCGGTCGTAAGGTCACGGCGTGTAGCACGCAACGGCCCTACTCGCCGATGAGCTCCTGCACCTCGGCCCGGATGGCTTCGACGTCCGGCTCCAGGATGTAGCCGCGGCCGTCGCCGCGGTCGCCCTCGAAGACGATCAGCTCCGGCGGCCCGATCACGAGCTCGGTGACCTCGGCATCGGCCGCTCGCCGCCCCAGCTCGATCAGCGTCGGCAGCTCGTCGAAGGGCAGATCGGTCTCGAGCGAGTCGAGCCCGTCGATGAGCGCGGTGAGGTCGAGCTCCCTCTCCGGATCCACCAGGCGGTCGACGAGCTCCACGATCACCTCCTGCTGGCGGCCCATGCGACCGTAGTCCTCATCGACGCGCGTCCGCACGTACCCGAGCGCCTCGGCCGCGTCGAGCGTCTGGGTGCCCGGCTCCAGCGAGAGGTTGACGATTGGGTCGACCAGCGGCTCTTCGAGCGTCACCTCCACGCCGTCAACGGCCTGGACCAGGGCGACGAAGTCGTCCATGTCGAGCACGACGTGGCCGTCGATTTCCACTTCGTAGAGCGTCTCCATGGCACCCACCAGCGCATCGATCCCCTGCTCGAGGTAGAGGCCGTTGATCTTGCGCGGGTAGATCGAGCCGTCCGCCAGCGGGATGTCGACCGTGTCGCGCGGCAGCGACACCAGTGTCAGCTCCGACTGGTCGGCCGACAGGCTGACGAGCATGAGCGCATCGGTGTTCGAAGGCTGGCCCTCGTCCTCCCGCCGCTCGTTGAGATCGGTGCCCACATAGAGGACGTTCCAGGGTCGGTCCATGAGCTCCGCTGATAGCGTCGGCGAGGCGGTTGGCTCGGGAGTCGCCAATGGGCTGGGGCTGGCGGCGGGCTCTTCCGGAGAGCACGAGGCGAGAAGGAGACCGATGACGGCGGCCGTCACCAGGACGGCGTTGCCGATGTTCAGAACAGCGGGTCGTTGCATCCGGGCATTATCGGGATTCATGACCGATGCTTCGCGCCCGATCACCATCGCCGACTACGAGCCGCTCGCCCGTGAGCGGACCGATGCCGCCGCCTGGGACTACCAGGCCGGCGGCGCCGGCGACGAGATCTCGCTGGCCGACAGCCGCGCAGCCTGGGACCGGATCCGGCTCCGCCCGCGCGTCCTCGTCAACGTCGCCGAGCGTGATCTGTCGACGACCGCCTTCGGCGTTGAGCTTGGCAATCCCATCGTCGTGGCACCCACCGCCGACCACTCGATCTCCCATCCCGATGCCGAGCGCGCCACCGCCCGCGGGACTGCGGCCGCCGGCGGGCTCTTCACGCTGTCGACGATCTCCTCGGTGCCGATGGAGGAGGTCGCGGCCGCCGCACCCGTCGGCGCGCGGTGGTTCCAGCTCTACGCGCCAGCCGACCGTGACGGCTGCCGGGCGCTCGTCGAGCGGGCCGCTGCCGCCGGCTACTCCGCGGTGGCGGTCACCGTCGACCTGCCGCTCCCGGGCAACCGCGAGCGCGATCGGCGCAGTGGCTTCGAGATCGACCTCGGCGTGCATCTGCCGCCCGAGCAGCCCGTCGATCCCGAGACCGGCATCGTCGTCCTGCCGACCTTCGACTGGGACGAGCTCGCCTGGCTGCGCTCCGTCTGCCCCATCCCCCTGCTGGTAAAGGGCGTCCTGCGCGCCGATGACGCGGCCCGGGCGGTCGACGCCGGCTGCGACGGAGTCTGGGTCAGCAACCACGGTGGGCGGCAGCTCGACACGTCCGTGGCGGCTGCCGACGCCCTCCCCGAGATCGCCGAGGCGGTCGGCGATCGAGCGCTGCTCGTCGTCGACGGCGGCGTGCGGCGCGGGATCGACGTCCTCAAGGGCCTCGCCCTCGGCGCGGATCTGGTCGCCATCGGTCGACCAGCGCTCTGGGGCCTTGCGGTGGACGGAGCGGATGGCGTCCAGCACGTCATCGAGCTGCTGCGCGACGAGCTCTCGCTGGCGATGGCCCTCGCCGGCTGCCGCTCGCTCGCGGAGGTCACGGGCGACCTCATCGCCTGATCCGCCCATCCGGAGGGGCGTTTGCTCACGTACAGGGAGCGACATCCTTCGAAGGTCCTTGCACCAACCTATGCGGACTCGCCGTCTCCGGCCCTCGACTCTGATCCTGACGGTGGTGCTCGCCGTGCTCGCCGGCTGCGGGACGGTGCAGACCGCCGCGTGCGGCCTGTTTGGCTACGGCACCCAGATCCAGGCCGATCTGAACGAGCTGCTAGCCCTCGACCCGGAGCTCGTGGCCCAGGCCGGAACACCGGAGAACGAGGCGGCGCTGGCGGCCATCGACAGCATGGACGCGGCGCGGGCCGACGGCCAGGCCGAGCTCGATGCGGCATCCGAGGACGACCTCGGGCCGGTCATCCGAGCGACGTTCCAGACTGCGCTGGATGCAACCGAGCTCGCGGCGACGAACCTGCGGGCGGCGGTCGAGTCGGGTGACCCCGCCACCGTGACCGAGGCGATGGGTGACGTCCAGCGTGCGGTCGATGTCATGGACACCTTCCTGAACACCGTCGAGGGCCTGGAGATCGAGTGCCCGAATGCTGCGGAGAGCCCGGACTCGAGTCCGACCGCATCGGCCTCGCCGACATCGACCATCGCCCCCACCGCGTCACCGTCACCGACCCTGGAGCCGACGGCCTCGCCATCACCATCGCCTTCGCCCTCGCCCAGCCCGTCGCCCTCGCCCAGCCCGTCTCCCTCCCCCAGCCCTTCGCCCTCGCCAACTCCATCGCCCTCGCCAACTCCGTCGCCGACACCGACCCCGACTCCGACTCCGACTCCGACTCCGACTCCGAGTGCTACTCCGTCGCCCACGGCTAGTGCCACTGCCTCGCCCACGGCGAGTGCCACGCCGTCGGCGTCTCCTTCACCCTCGCCTTCGCCGTCTCCGTCGGCCACTACAAGCCCATCGCCGGGACCGTCCCCATCGCCGAGCGCCGAGCCGGGCGACCAGGGACCGGGTCCACTTCCGTGGCTCGCCGTCCTCGCGGTGCTCGGGATCGGCGGAGGCGCACTCTTGGTCTGGTACCAGGTCCAGAAGGAGCAGCCCGAGGAGCTCGGTGTGGCGGACGAGGCGACGCCGCCCGAGGACCTTCCACCCGACGACCTGCCCGGCGGTACGCCACCCACCCAGCCGCCGCCGCCCGGGTCCTGAGGGATCGCCGAGATGATCACCCAGCAGCCGCTCGATCGCGTCCCGATCATCGTGCTCCTCGGCGCGTTCGTGCTCCTCAGCCTGGCCGCCTACGAGATCGGCTTCCGAAGCGGTGCCTGGTTCAAGGAGCGGAACCCCGATGCGCCGGAGGGGCCCACAGGCGTGATCGTGGGCGCCATCCTCGGGCTGATGGCCTTCCTGCTGGCGATCACGATGGGCATCGCATCTGACCGATTCGACACACGCCGAGGGCTCGTGCTGCAGGAAGCGAATGCCCTGGGGACCGCGTATCTCCGTGCTGGCTACCTGTCGGAACCCGCGTCGCCTGACTCCCGGGCACTCCTGCGCGAGTACGTCCCGCTGCGCATTGCCACTTCGGACGTGGCCGAGGTCAATGCGAACATCGAGCGATCGATGGAGATCCAGGTTGACCTGTGGGCGATCGCCGAGGAAACCGCCCGCACCGAGGGCTCGGACGTCGTCGCGCTCTACGTGGAGTCGGTGAACGAGATCATCGACCTGCACACGACCCGATTCGTCGCGGGGGTCTACGCCCGCGTGCCGCCGACGATCCTCTGGTTGCTCGTGGCCGGCGTCCTTCTCAGCCTCGGGCTCGTCGGGTACAACGCCGGGCTCGACCGGCGGCGGAGCCCGGTCATCGTCGCCGTGCTCGTCATCTCGCTCGGGGCCGTCCTCTGGCTCGTGATCGACCTCGACCGGCCACAGGACGGCTTGATCAACGTCAGTCAGCAGCCGCTCATCGACCTCCAGGAGAGGCTTGAATCGGCCCCCTGACGGCGGAGCCGATACGGTGATCAGGCGGCTTCCCGAAGGTGGCGAAGCGCCGCCAGGAACGATGCGCGCTGGCGGATGTCGAGATTGCCGAGCACCTCGGCGCCGTCGCGATGGACGAGGAAGGCAGCGTGCGAGGTGCTCACCAGCATGGCGAGCCCGGATGCGAGTCTCACCGCCACCGGCGCGACGTGCGCCGGCCGGGCGACCCCGCTTGGCCGGATGCGGGCTCGGAGATCAGCCACGGGTTGCTTGGGAGCATTGCGATCGGGCGTAGCCATGCGGATCTGAGTCGCATGTGGCGTGCCGAAACGGTGGAGCCGAAGGTGGGATTCGAACCCACGACCGTCGGTTTACGAAACCGATGCTCTACCCCTGAGCTACTTCGGCCCAGCGCGCGAGGGCCGATTCTAACGCATCCGCCTGCGTGGCCTGTTCGACCTCAATACCGCCTCAATATCGAGTGTTTCAGTATTGACTGAAATACGAGATACGGCGCAGACTCGACGCCGTGAGTATCACCGACGAGGACAGCTTCATCGAGGAGGCCGCGAGGGTCTTTGGCGCCGGCATGCCGCCGATGGCCGGTCGGATGTGGGCCTATCTCGCCATCTGCGAGCCCCCCGAACAGACGGCGGCGGAGATCGCCGAACGGCTGCACGCCAGCCGCGGCTCGGTGAGCGGGATGGCCCGCCTGCTGGAGCAGATCGGCCTCATCCGCCGCCGCACCAGGCCGGGCGATCGGCGCGAGTATTTCGACATCCCGCCCGACGCGCTGCATCGGCTCATGGAAGTCGCGATCGTGCGTCTGCGGCAGAACCGGGAGATGGCCGAGGCAGGGCTGGCGCTCGTCGCGGACCGGCCGCCGGAGTCGCAGGCCCGGCTGCGCGACATCCGTGACCTGTACGCCTTCTTCGAGGCGGAGTGGCCCGCAATCCTCCAGCGAATGCACGAGCGAGAAACCATCGGTGAACGAAAGGACGTGACCGCGTGACCGCGGTGATCGAGACCCAACAGCTGACCAAGTCCTACGGCCCCCATCGTGGCATCGTCGACGTCGACCTCACCGTCAACGAGGGTGAGGCATTCGGCTTCCTCGGCCCCAACGGCGCGGGCAAGACGACCACCATCCGCACCCTGCTCGACCACATCCGCCCGACGAGCGGGCGCGCGACGGTGTTCGGCATCGAGACGACCGCGGACCCGGTATCCATCCACCGGCGGCTCGGCTACCTGCCGGGCGAGTTCGCCCTCTACGACCAGCTGACCGGGGGGCAGACGATCGAGTACTTCGCGAACCTGCGTGGCAACGTCGATCTGGCCTACCAGGCCGAGCTCATCGAGCGCCTCGAGGTCGATCCGAGCCGGAAGTTCAAGGAGTACTCCAAGGGCAACAAGCAGAAGGTCGGTCTGGTCGTGGCGCTCCAGCATCGGCCGGACCTGCTCATGCTCGACGAGCCGACCTCGGGACTGGACCCGCTCATCCAGCAGGAGTTCTTCAGCGTCATCCGCGAGGCCAAGGCGGAGGGCCGGACGATCTTCATGTCAAGCCACATCCTGTCGGAGGTCGAGCGCACCTGCGACCGCGTCGCGATCATCCGCGACGGGCGGCTGACCCGCATCGACCGTGTCGACGCGCTGCGCGACATGGCCCACCACCAGGTCGAGCTGCGCTTCACGGGACCGGCGCCGCGCGCCGAGTTCGAGGGCCTGCCCGGCGTCAGCGAGGTCGTTGCCGAGGACGGCGTCCTGCGCATGCGCGTCAGCGGACCAATCACACCGGTGGTCAGGGCCGCCGCCGGCTACGAGCTGCTCGACTTCGTCAGCCGCGAGCCGACGCTCGAGGAAACATTCCTGGCCGAGTACAGCAGCGAGGCGAAGGAGGCGTCCTGATGACCGCCGGAGCACGGCCGTTGCGGACTCAGTTCGGCATCCCGCTGCGCAGCCGGCTCTTCGGGCTGGGCAGCATCTTCGGAAAGACGCTGCGCGACTCGCGGCGTGCGATCCTCATCGTCGGCGGCTTCCTCTCGCTGCTGATACTCGTCAGCGGCGCATTCGTGGCGTCCACCTGGGGCACGCCCGAGACGCGTGCCGAGGGCGTGGCGCTGACCACGGTCCTGCCAGCAATCTTCACCGGCCTCTACGGCGGCAGCGCCGTCAACGCCGACACGCTCGGCGGCTTCACGAACTGGCGCTACGGGCTCATCTTCTTCGTGCTGCCCGGCGTCTGGTCGCTGATGGCCCTGTCGGGCACGCTCGTGGGCGAGATGCGGCGTGGCTCCATGGAGTTCATGGCCGGCTCGCCGATCCCCCGCCGCTGGGTCGCGCTCGAGAAGCTGGCCGGGCACGTCGCAGCGATGACGCTGGCCATGCTCATCGTGGCGTTCTTCCTGTGGCTGATCGGGGTGGTCTTCGCCACCCTCCCCGGTGACGAGATCGGGGTGGGCGCCGCCCTCGGCTACGCGCTGGGCATGGGGCTCTCGGCCCTGGGGGCCGGCACGTTCGCCTTCGCGCTCGCGCCGTTCGTCGGTCGTGGCGGGGCGGCCGCCATCGCCGCCGTCGTCCTGGTCGGCAGCTGGCTCGTCTACGGCTACCGCGAGTCGATCGCGGCCTTCGAGACCATCTCGTCGATCTCCTTGTTCAGCTGGACCGCGGGCCACCGGCCGATCGCCGGCATCAGTGACTTCACTTCGCTGCTGCCGCTGGCCGCGATCATCCTGGTCGCCGCGACGATCGGCGTCCTCGCGTTCGAGCGGCGTGACCTCGGCGACGTCGGTGCCCTGCGCCTGGCGTCACGGCCGCGATGGCTGCTCGGCCTCTCCGGGCCGCTCACCCGGACCCTCGGAGAGCGGCTCAGCGCAGCGATCGCCTGGGGGCTGGGTGTCGGCGTCTACGCCTTCATCATCGCGGTGTCGGCGGAGGACCTGGCGCGGGTGATCGCGGAGACGCCGACCCTGGAGGAGGTCATGCGCCTGGCGTTCCCCAACGCCGACCTGACCGAACCGGGGTTCGCGCTCCAGGTTCTCTTCGTGCAGCTCGGGACGATCTTCGCCGGGTTCGCCGCCGCCGGGCTGGTCGGCGGTTGGGCCTCCGACGAGTCGGAGGGCCGGATGGAGATGCTGCTCACCGCGCCGATCGGCCGCTTCCGCTGGATGCTCGAGTCGGAAATCGGGACGTACCTGGCAATCGTGGTCGTGGCGCTGATCGTCGGCGTTATCACCGCGCTCGGCATCGCGGGGACCGGCGGCGACATCCTGACGCCGCTTGCCGGCATCTCGGTGATCGCCCTGTACGGGACGGCCGTGGCCGGCATCGGTCTGGCGGCGGGTGGTCTGTTCCGCCCGTCAATCGCCGCGCCGACCGTGATCGTGGTCGTGGTCGGCATGCTGCTGATCGACATCCTGGCGCCCATCCTCGAGCTTCCCGACTGGGTCACGAACCTGTCGCTGGCCCATCACTACGGTGAGCCGATGATCGGCAGCTGGGACCCGATCGGGATCATCGCCTCGCTGGCGCTGGCGATCGGCGGCCTGCTGATCGGCGCCTGGGGCTTCAGCCGGAGGGATCTGCGCGGATAGCCGGCTTCTCGGGCGGCATCCAGCCGTGGATGAGCTCGTCGTGGTATCGCGGCGGGCCGTCCGCGGCTGACCCCTTCGGAAGAGGTGCCATCGGTGCCTTGCCCTTCATGGCGAGCGCGTAGTAGGCGCAGACATCAGTCAGGGGGCAGAGGCCGCAGATCGGTCGCGGGGCGCGGCAGGTGTCGCGCCCGTGGCGGATCGTCTCGACGTGGAACGGGTACATCTCGTCGGGCTCGAGCACCTCCTCGAGAAGGTCATGGGCCTTCGGCAGCGGCGTGCGCGTCGGCAGCATCCCGAGCCGAGTGGTGACGCGGTGGACGTGGGTGTCGACCGGCATCTGCGGTCGCCCGAAGCCGAAGAGCAGGATGATCGCCGCCGTCTTGCGCCCGATCCCGGTCAGCGCGGTGAGCCACTCGCGCGCCTCGGTCAACGGCCACGTCCCCAGAAAGCCCAGATCCCAGGTGCCGTCCGTCGCCGCATGGACCTCGGCAAGGACGTGCTGGATGCGGCGCGACTTCGTGGGCGCCAGGCCGCCGGGCCGGATTACCTCCTCGAGCTCGTCGGTCGGCGCGGCCAGAACGGCGTCCCAGTCGGGATAGCGCGCGCGGAGCGCGGTGAAGGCGCGGAACGAGTTCACGTCGGCGGTGTTCTGGCTCAGGATCGTGAGCACCAGCTCGCTGACCGTGTCGACGCGCGGTCCGGCCCAGGCCGGATGGTCGTATCGGTCCCCCAGCCGGTCGAGCACGACGTCGGCCAGCCTGCGTCGCTTCCGCCGGTCGGCCGCCCGCTTCTGCGGGCTCGGGCCCTTCCTCGCCATCGACCGATGACGCCCGCTACGGGCGCGCCAGCTCCAGGCCGATGCCGACGCTGCGCGCCAGCCTTGCGGCAGCCGCCTCGAGCAGCCGTTCCGTGTCGGCCATGGCGGTCGCGAGGTCGGTCGGACGGTCGGCGATCGGGTGCACCACGGTGATGGCCGTTGCGGCGTCGAGCGCCTCGGCGCCCGGACCGAGGGCGCCGCACAGCAGCACGACCGGCGTGTTGCGCGGGCGGGCCAACGTGGCGACGCCCATCGCCGCCTTGCCCTGCAGCGTCTGCTCGTCGGCGCGCCCCTCGCCGGTGATGACCAGGTCGGCCTCCTCGAGCGCCGCCGCGAGGTTGACGAGCTCGGCGACCACCTCGACGCCGGGCCGCACGGTCGCACCGGTGAGGCCGAGCAGGCCGGCGGTCGTACCGCCGGCGGCGCCGGCGCCGGGCAGGTCGGCCACGAGCCGGCCCGTGGCGGTCTCGATGGCGCGGCCGAACCTCGCGAGCGCCGCGTCGAGCTCAGCCACCGCGTCGGGGTCGGCGCCCTTCTGCGGGCCGTAGGTGGCGGCTGCACCGCGACTCCCCACCAGGGTGTTCGTGACGTCGGAGGCGACGGTGAGCTCCACCTGCGCAAGCCGCGGGTCGATGCCGGCTGGATCGATCCGATCGAGGTCCGCCAGCGCCGCTCCGCCGTCGGGCAGCTCGGCGTCGCCCGTTCCGAGGAAACGAATGCCGAGCGCCCGCAGCAGGCCGCTGCCGCCGTCGGTGGTGGCCGAGCCACCGAGCCCGATCGTGATCCGCTCGACCCCCGCGTCCAGGGCCGCGCGCAGCAGGTCGCCGGTACCCCGCGTCGAGGCACGCCGCGCGTTCTCGGGGGTTCGCTCCTCGGAACTCAACCGCGCCAGTCCGGAGGCGGCGGCCATCTCCACGAACGCCCCGCGACCATGGTCCAGGAGCAGCCAGTCGGCCTCGATCGGCCGCCCGAGGGCGTCCGTGGTCGACGCGGTTCGTCGCTCGGCGGCGTCGCCGAGCGCATCGGCCACCGCGGCCAGGGTGCCCTCGCCTCCGTCGGCCATCGGGCGGCGGGTCACCTCGTCGCCGCCACGGACGCGCGACCAACCCCGGGCGATGGCGGCAGCCACCGCCACCGAGTCGAGGGCACCGCCGAAGGAGTCGGGCGCGACGAGGACGCGCAAGGATCGGTCTGGCATGGCCCGTCCGATGATACGGGCGTCTACGGGTCGAGGCGATTCATCGCGTCGATTGCGGCTCGCTCCTTGGCATCGAGGCCGGCCGCGGTGAGGATGCGCTGGATCATCGGCGACTTGTCGACCACGTACTGGTCCGTGTCCTCGTAGTCGCGTCCCGCGAGCTCGAGCTTCAGCCGCCCGTACTCGTCGCGCAGCCGAGCGTCGCGGCGCAGCAGATCCCGTAGCGCGAGGTGATTCCGGAGGGCGAGGCAGCCCTCGACGACGAGATATACGCTCCGGGGCGGAACCCGGTCGGGCGCTCGGAACGCGTGGCGGTCGGGGATGCCCTGCTCCCCTAGCCAGTTGTAGCCCGCGGCCTCCAGCGCCGCCCGAGCGGGCGTGACGTGCTCGCGCGCGACGACCACATCGATGTCGAGGCGCGGTTTGGCTGCCAGCCCCGAAACCGCGGTGCTGCCGACGTGCTCGACGGCCACTACAGGGACGCCGGCCAACGCCCTCAGCAGGTCGTGGCGGACGCCGCGGAACTGCTCGGGCCATCCCGGGTCATAGGGGAGGACCACGACCCGCATCGGCTCGTGGTCTATCGGGCCTTCAGTGAGCGACGGCGCTCGACGTAGGCCGGGATCGAGGTCATCGGTGGGCGGATCTCGTCGCCGATCTCGCGGACCTCGAGGTTGAAGTGGTCCTTGCCGGTGTTGATGAGCTTCATGCCGCGGCCGACCTCGGTGAGCAGCTCCAGGCGGTGGCGCTCCTCGAGCTTGCGGATGGCTCCCTGGAGGATGACGTAGGCCATCTGCGACAGGTTGGGCAGCGGCTGGTTGCGGTGGATGCGCCGCTCGAGGTCGACCTGCCCGACCGTCGCCAGGCCGGCGTGGTCGAGGATGTCGATGAGCAGGCCGATCTCCACGGCGTACCCGGTGAAGAACGGCAGCCGCTCGAGGAGCGAGCGCCTCCCGGCGTACTCGCCCGAAAGCGGCTGGATCATGCCCGACAGCTCGGGGAAGAAGAGATTGATGAGCGGTCGTGCCATGAGCTCGGTGACGCGGCCGCCGCCCTCGGCCTGGAGCTTGTCGCCGTCGCGGATCGGCCGCTGGTAGAAGCCCTTGACGTACTGGAGCTGGGGCTCACGAAGCAGCGGACCGATCAGCCCGTAGACGAAGCGCGGCTGGATGTTGCTGATATCGGTGTCGATCCAGGCCACGATGTCGCCGTCGAGGACGTGAAGGCTCTTCCACAGCGCCTCGCCCTTGCCGACGAAGGAGCCGAGATCAGGCAGGATCTGGGAGTGGCGGTACACCGGCACCTCGAGGTCGGCGGCGATCTCGGCGGTGCGGTCCTCGCTGTCCGAGTCGATCACGACCATCTGGTCGATGAGCGGAACGCGGTCCACCAGAGCGCTCTTCACGCGCTTGATGACGGTGCCGATCGTCTTCTCCTCGTTCAGAGCGGGCAACCCGAGGCTGATCGTCAGGTTGTGGCGCTCCTTGAGCGCGACGAGCTTGCGGATGTCGGCGAACTCGTGAGCGTGGAACGTGTTCTCGGCGAACCACTTGTCGACGACGACCGGAAGCGACCGCGTCCGCTCGACGAATGCATCGGCATGCGCAAGGGTGCCCTCGGAGGCGCGCAGCTCGTCGAAGGTGGCGAGGCCGAGCGACTGCTTCGTCTTGACCACGATGACCGTTGGCTTGGCCTTGCTCGCGACCGTTTCGGCCAGAGTGCCGAACAGGTAGCGCCCGTCGGGGCTGGCGTTCGTCGGCTGGGCCGATGCGCCCATCACCACCAGGTCGTGGTTGGCGGCCTCCTTGATGATCGCCTGCCTCACGCTGGTCGCCTCGCGGATGAGGCCGATCGCCCGACGTGAACCAGCGTGCTCGCGGACGAAGGCGTCGACCGCCGTCTGCTCGCGCTCGACGGCCCGACCGCCGATTCCCTTCGGCACGACATGGAGCACCACCACCTTCGCCCCGAAGCGCTTGGCGAGGTCGCGGCTGATGCGCATTGCCAGCTCGGCGTGCGGCCCGCCGCGGACCGGCACGAGGATGGAGCGCACCCCCTCGAGGCCGCGCTGCTTGACGACCGCGATGTCGCAGGGCGACTCGCGCACGACCGCGTCGATGGTCGGGCTGAAGACCGCGCGGGGCAGTGCCCGCTCGCCGGCCAAAGCCAGCTCGGTGGCCTCCGCCTCGGCGCGGGCGGCCTGCGACGGGGTCGGTGGCCCGCCCCAGCCGAAGATGACGAGGTCGCTGCTCTCCTCGCCGACCGCCTCGATCACGCCATCGGATGCATGGCGGCCGATGCGGACCAGCGTGCGCAGCTCGACCCCCTCCTCGTCGCCGAAGTCGAGGACGCGCTGGAGGAGTCGGCGCGAGGTCCGCGCCTGCGTTGCCCCCTCCGAGAGGCTGACGCCCTCCGGGACCTCGACGATGCCGAGCGCGGTGATCTCGGTCGGACGGCCGTTGGCGACGCCGGCTCCGATGCGCACGAGGTCGCGGGCCGTCCGCGGGTTGGCGAGAGGCAGGAGGATGCGGTACGGGGTCCGGCGCCGGGCCGCCGCCATCAGCTCCCGGCCCCGTTCGTTCGCGCCGCCTGCCAGCGGGCGACGAGATAGGGCTTGAGCTCCTCGAACTGGCGCGCCTGGTCGTCGATGACGCGCTCCGCCTGGTCGGTGGTCAGCTCGAGCGTGTCGCTGATGAAGCCGGCGGTGCGCCCGAAGTACAGCGGGGTGAGGCCTGCGAGCAGCCGCTCGCGATCGGCTCCGGGGCGATGGAAGGCGACCATGCTGTCGTAGAGGCAGCGGATCCAGAGGTCGGAGCTGAAGCGGAAGTCGGCCGGGTCGCCGCCGATCTCGAGATTGTTGACGCGCTCGAGCTGCTCGGCGGCGAGCATCTCGGTCCAGACCTCCTGCTGGGCCAGCCGCGCCTGCTCGAGCTGGTCGACCAGCTTGGCGTGGTTGACATTGATCTCCTCCGGCGCCACCACCCGCTCGAATCCGTACTCCGGGATCGGGTGCGAGCCCTTCACCCGCAGCCATCGGTCCTCATAGTGGCCAGCCAGCTTGAACAGGGTGCCGACCACCTGGCGGAACATCGGCCCCAGGTCGCTGGCGGGATCCTTGGCGTCGTGGATCTTGGCGCCGAGGCGGGCCTGGCAGACGGCGAAGCCCTCGTTGATCGCCGAGTGCGTCATCCAGATGTCGATCCCGAATCGCGCGGCGAGGTCGTCGAACGTGTCGAGCTCCAGGTAGCGGGCGACGAGGTCGCCGGAGACTCCGAAGTCGCCGCCGATCGGCTGGCGGATACGCGACCCGTAGAGGGCCCGCGTCAGCGGGTAGCTGATGTTGTTGGTGATCGTGCCGTCATACTTGTAGCGCGCGTACATCGGCGCCACGAAGTCGTAGCCACCCTTCAGGATCGGTCCGGCCAACAGCTCGACCCACTCGGGCACGATCGAGCGCAGGTCGGAGTCGACCATGACCATGGCCTTGACCTTGAGCTCGCGGGCGACCTCGAACAGCGCGCGCACCGCCGTGCCCTTGCCGCTGGTGCCCTGGTAGGTGACGCTGATGCGCTGGAGCTTGTGCTTCGGGCTGACCAGGATGACCTTCTCGAGGTAGTCCGGGCTCTCGGTGCTGACCGCCACCCGCGGCGTGTCGTCGGGCGAGCCGCCGTCGCTGTTGACCAGGATCGGCTTCAGCTCGGGGAAGTACTGCACCATGCCGGCCGTCGTGGCGCGCACGACGTAGCCGATGGTCTCGGCGTTGCCGAAGGACGGGATGCCCACCATCAGGTCGGCGTTGCCGACGCGTCTGACCTCGGCCAGCCCATCGGCATCCAGTGCCGATGGAGTTCCTGCGGCAGGGGTGGCGGTCAGGGCAGAGCCTCCTCGATGGTGCGTCAGCCGCTGGTGGCTCGGGTCCCCGATGGTAGCACCGCGGCCCCTCGAGTTACCGCCCAGCTCAGTCCGACGGCGCCAGCCAATGCGGTACGTCGATCGGATCGTCGGGCGCCGGAAGCACGAGCGTCCCCGGCACCCGTCCCATCCACCCGGCGGCTTCAGAGCTGGTGAGCAGAAGCACGCCGTTGACGGTGACGTCCCAGGTCCCGCCCGGGACGGCCAGCTCGACCGAGCGCTCCTCGAGCGGTTCGAGCCGTTGGGCCGGACCATGCGGCGCGCCGTTCCCGTCGATGACCTGGATGACCATGACCTCGTCACTGTCGTTTCGCGCGTCGACCGTGATCTCGGCGCCGAACATCGCACAGCCGGCCAGCGTCGAGGCAGCGAGCAGCTCCGCCGCCACGACGAACTTGCCCCGGAGCGGAGCTAACGGAGAAGTTGGACCGATCCGGGCGCTCAACATGTCCGGGAATTACCCCGAGGCGCAACGCCCGGCCAACTTCGAGCCCATTCCAGGCGCATCTTGGCCGTTAGCGTCACTGGCCGGCAATCGGGCGCGAATCGAACGCCTCAGCCCGGGCCGTACAGGTCGAGCTCGCCGACCTCGACCTCGGCGCCCACCTCGGCACGGATCGCCTCCCAGGCGTCGAGGTCCCACTCACCCACGAAGGTGATGGCGGTCCCCTCCCGCCCGGCGCGTCCGGTGCGGCCGATCCGATGGATGTACGTGTCGGCATCCTCGGGGATGTCGAAGGAGAGGACATACGGCAGGTCGGTGATGTCGAGGCCGCGGCTGGCGACGTTGGTGGCGATGAGGAACTGGATCTTGCCGGCGCGGAAGGCGGCCAGGGTGCGGTCGCGCTCGCGCTGCGACAGCCCGCCGTGGAGGGCGGCGACGTTCTTGCCGCGTCGCTTGAGCGTCGCGGCCAGTCGGTCCACCCCGATCTGGGTGTGGCGGAAGGTCAGGAGCCGATCGAAGCCGTAGTGCTCGTTGAGCTCGACGAGCGCGGCGACCTTGTCCTGCTCGGCCACGAAGTAGACCAGCTGGCGCACGGTCTCGACGGTGCGCAGGTCGGGGCGAACCGTGACGTGGGCCGGGTTCGGCTTCATGAAGCGGTCGCAGATGCGCAGGATCGCGTACGGCATGGTGGCGCTGAAGAGCGCGGTCTGGCGGCTGCGCGGCGAGCGGGACAGGATCGTCTCGACGTCGACGATGAAGCCCATGTCGAGCATCCGATCGGCCTCGTCGAGGATGACGGTGTTGACGCGGTCGAGCAGCAGCTCGCGGCGACGGATGAGGTCGAGCACCCGTCCCGGCGTGCCGACCACTACCTGTGCCCCGCGCTTGAGGGACTCGATCTGCTTGTCCATCGATGAGCCGCCGTAGATGGCTACCGTGCGCACGCCGCGGAAGCGGCCGATCCGCTCGATCTCCTCGGTGACCTGCACGCACAGCTCGCGGGTCGGCGTCAGCACCAGGGCCTGGACGTGCATGCTCGAAGGCTCGATCTTCTCGACGATGGGGATGCCGAAGGCCGCGGTCTTGCCGGTGCCGGTCTGCGCCTGGCCGATGAGGTCCTCGCCCCGCCGCAGCGGCGGAATGGATCGCGCCTGCACCTCGGTCGGGGTCACGAAACCCAGCGACTCGATGGCGCGCGCGATCGTGGCGGGAACCTCGATGTCGCCGAACCGATAGCCGCCGGCGGCGGCGATGGCGGCGGCCTCGAACTCCGATGGCGCCTCGGCCTCCTCGCTGGCCACTTCGATGGCGACGGGATCGCTCTTCGCCGCCGCACGACGGCGGCGCGGGCGGGCGCGCTGGGTATGGGTATCGGGCAAACGGGACTCCTGGATGGGGGCGCGCTCGGGATGGCGCTGCCTCTGTCGGGCGTTTCGATGCTACCACGTGAGCCGTCTCGACCCTTGACGCCCATCGGGACGCAGATGATACTGAGTCTCGTCATGGTGCCAATGACCGCCGCGCTCGTCTCGCTCAGCGCCTTTGTCTCCGCCCTGGTCGGCGGGCTGCTGGCGATGCGCGCCGTCGGCCATGTCGGGCTGGTCATCGCGTTCGGTGCCGGGATCCGCATCGGTGCCGCCTTCTTCGACCTGATCCCCGAGGGCATCGAGCACCTGGGCTCGCTCGACCTGGCGATGATCTTCACCGCCCTCGGCTTCCTCGCCTTCTATGCCATCGAGAAGCTGACAGCCCTGCACGTCGGGCACGAGACGGCCACCGAGCTGGACCATGGCGACGCCGAGCACCACCACATCGGCCTCATCGGCGCGATCGGCATGAGCCTGCACAGCTTCCTCGACGGCGTGGCGCTGGCCGCGGGGCTCACCGTAGGCGGGGGCCTGGGGCTGGTCATCGCGGTGGTCGTCGTCGTCCACCGCTTCAGCGACGGCATCGGCATCGTCAGCCTGCTGCTGGCCAGTCGGACCCCGCAGAACGAGATCTATCGCTGGGTGGGGCTGGTTGCGCTGGCGCCGGTGGTGGGCGTGATCGTCGGGCTGCTGCTGCCGGTGCCGGACGTCGTTCTCGGGGCGATGCTGGCGGTCTTCGCCGGCTTCTTCCTCTACATCGGTGCTGCGGAGCTGCTGCCGGAGGCCCACCGCAGCGACCGCTCGCGCTGGGTGGTGGCCGCGACGCTGGTCGGCGTGATCGCGATCTACGCCTTCTCTATGTTCGCCGCGGCGGTCGGCGGGCATTGACTGCGACCTCCACGGCCGATCGGCTGCGCGGGGCCGGCGAGCGCGTCACGCGCCAGCGTCTCGCGGTGGCCGACGCGCTGACCGCGGCTGGCCGCCAGATCTCGGCCCAGGACCTGTACGGGCGGCTGCATCGGCGTGACCCGAGCATCGGCCGCGCGACCGTCTTCCGCACCCTGGAGGCGCTCGTCGCCGCCGGCGTCGCTCGGCGCCTCGAGCTGGATGGACACGTCTATGGCTACGTCGCCTGCCGCCCGGAGCACCACCACCACCTCGCCTGTGACCGATGCGGGCGCGTCGAGGAGATCGACGAGGCCTACATCAGGCCGGTCGCGGAGCGCGTGGCGGTCAACCTCGGGTTCCGGATCGACGACGCGCGGGTCGACTTCTACGGGCTGTGCGCGAGCTGCGCGCGGCGGGGCTAGCCCGCGGTCGCGATCTGCTTGCGCTGTGCCATCGAGGTCTGTCCGCCCGCGTTGCGATCGGCGTAGCCGCCGGGGTGCTTCTGGCGCCAGGTCCAGGCGTCGGCCAGCATGTGCTCCAGCGTCGAGTGGGTCGGATGCCAGCCGAGCTCGCGGCGCGCCCGGCGCGATGACGCCACCAGCACGGGCGGGTCGCCGACTCGACGCTTGACGGCACGCGCCGGCACCGGGCGCCCGGTGACGCGCCGCGCGGCCTCGACCACCTCGCGGACGCTGAAGCCGGCGGCCGAGCCGAGGTTGTAGACCTCGAGCGACGGATCGGCTTCGGCTGTGGCTTCGAGCGCCAGCAGGTGGCCGTCGGCAAGGTCGCGGACGTGGATGAAGTCGCGGATGCATGTGCCGTCGGGCGTCGGGTAGTCCTGCCCGTAGATCTGGACATGGGTCGCCTCGCCCGCCGCCACCCGCAGGATCAGCGGCATGAGGTGCGTCTCCGGGTCGTGGTCCTCGCCGTTGCGCTCGGTTGCGCCGGCCACGTTGAAGTACCGCAGGCTGATGGCGCGCAGGTCGTGCGCTGCGCAGAACCAGCGCATCGCGCCCTCGAAGGCGAGCTTCGTCTCGCCGTAGGGGTTGATCGGCTGGGTGCGATCGGCCTCGGCGATCGGGACCCGCCGCGGCTCGCCGTACACCGCGGCGGTCGAGCTGTACACCAGGCGCGCGATGCCGGCATCGCGCATCGCCTCGAGCAGCGACACGCCGTGGGCGACGTTGGTGCGGTAGTAGGCGCCCGGGTTCTCCATCGACTCGCCCACCAGCGAGCGCGCCGCGCAATGGAGGACCGCGTCGACGCCGTCGGAGAGGATGTGGCGCAGCTGCATGCGGTCGGCCAGGTCGCCCACCACCAGGGTGGCGCCATCCGGCACAGCGGCCGCGTGGCCGCTCGTCAGGTTGTCGTAGACGACGACCTCGTGCCCGCGCTCGACGAAGCGCTCGACGCTCGTGGAGCCCACGTAGCCCGCGCCGCCGACGACGAGAATCTTCAATCCACGCTCTCCCCTCTTCCTAGCGGGCCAGCGCGGCGGCAGGCTCGCCGGTGACGGTGCGCGCCAGGGCCGGTGTCAGCTGGCTGGAGACCCGCGTTGCCCCGGCCGCGACGGCGTCGGTGAGCTCCTCGAGCCTGCGGAAGCGGCCACTGGCCTTGACCCCGATGCGCGGCCCGACGCTGTCACGCAGGAGCCGCGTGCGGGCGACGGTGGCGCTCGCGCTGGCGAGACCCGCTCCGGTGACGACGTAGTCGGCGCCGGCCCGTTCGGCGAGGTGGCATGCCCGACGCACCAGGTCCTCGGCCAGCGGATCGGTCCCGACGATCACGCCGGCCGCGGCCAGCGCCGAGTGAGCCATGTCGACCACCGCCAGCATGTCGTTGAAGACGGTCTCGTCGTCGCCGGACACGAGCGCCCCGCTGTTGAGCACGAAGTCGATCTGGGTGGCGCCCTGCTCGAGCGCTTTCGAGGCCTCGAAGGCCTTGACGCTCAGCAGCTGGCCGCCGTGCGGGAAGCCGACCACCGTGCCGAGGGTCACCCGCGACCGGCCCAATGTCCGCTTCGCCGCCTTGACCAGCCACGGGCTCACCGTCAGCGCGGCCAGCTCGTGTTCGGTGGCAAGCCCGACTGCCGCGGCAAGGTCGGCAAGCGACGCATTTGGCTGCGTCAACCGGTGCTCGACCCGGAGCGGGCGTCGGCCGGTCAAGGTCATCGGAGCGGGGTCCCTCCGATTGTGCTCGGCGGTGGGTGAGGACGATCCAGACATGGTCTGGACGGCCGATTGTAGCAGCGTGACTCTCGGCATCGGCCGGTCCACATCGGTCCAGCCCGCCCGACGGTGCGCGCCGTCACCGCCGACGCGCGCGTTCGAGCAGGATGTCCCGCCGGTTCTGGCTCGGGTCGTCGAGAACGATCTCGGTGAGCCGATCGAGAACGGCACCGATCTCCGGTCCCGGCTGCATGCCCAGCTCGCGCTGGAGGTCGTGGCCGTCGATCGCCAGCCGATGCTCCACCAGCAACGCGGGCTCGGCGGAAACCTGCTCGGCGATGCGCGCCTCGAGCTCGGCCTGGTTGGCGTCGCCGGCCGGCCCCACGCCCGACGCCGCGTTGTCGGCGCGACGCAGCGCGAACAGGAGGTCACGGTCGACGCCGTCGAGGCGGCGGACGAATCGGCGCACTGCGGCATCGGTCCAGGTCGAGTCGTAGTCGTACATGTGGTGACGGATGGCTCCGACGACGCGCTCGGTGATAACCCGCGGCACGCGCAGGCGGACCAGGACACCGGTCGCGAGCTCGGCGGAGACCTTCTCGTGGCCGATGAAGTGGCCCCCGCGCAGGGTCTCGGCCTTGCCGAGGTCGTGGAGGAGCGCGGCCAGGCGCAGCGCCGGGGGATCGTCCGGCGGGGCGGCGTCCGCGGCACGGAGGGAGTGGTCGAGCGCGTCGCCGGGAAGCGCCTTCGCTTGCGGGACGCCGCGCAGCGCGGCGAGCTCGGGCAGGATGATGGCCAGGAGCCCGTGCCGTTCGAGGATGCCGATTGCGCGGGACGGCACCGGGTCGCGGGCCAGGATGCGCAGCAGCTCGTCACGCACCCGCTCGGCCGAAACCGTTGCCGCCGTCGGTGCCAGCTCGCGGATCGCCTCGTCGGTGGCCTCCTCGATCGTCAGCTCGAGGCGCCCGGCGAAGCGCGCCGCACGAATCAGGCGCAGCGCGTCCTCGGCGAACCGCTCCCGGGGATCGCCCACGGCACGCAGGACGCGCGCGTCGAGGTCGTCCTGCCCGGCGTGCGGGTCGACCAGCGCGCCGCGGCGCGCGTCCAGGTCGATCGGCAGCCAGGCCATGGCGTTGATCGTGAAGTCGCGCCGCGCGAGGTCCTCGGTCAGCGAGACGCCGAAGCGGACCTCGTCTGGGCGGCGCCGGTCGCGGTACGCGCCCTCGGCGCGGTACGAGGTGATCTCGACCGGCCGATGGGAACCGATGGTGACCGTCCCGAACCGATTCTCCCAGGTCGCGCCTTCGAAGAGGGCGACGACCTCCTCGGGGAGCGCGGCAGTCGCGGCGTCCCACTCGCCGTCATGCGGGAGGCCGAGGAGGCGGTCTCGCACAACTCCGCCGACGAGCGCGACCTCGTGGCCGGCATCGGCCAAGGTCCGGAGCACGTGGAGTACGCGCTCGGGCAGTTCGGGGTAGACCAGCTCGCCGGGCATGACGCGCATACTAGGACCGCGCCGCGGGGCGGCGACCGATGTCGATCGGCGCCGATCCCGATCGTCGTTGATGGCAGGAGCGGCCACCCGCGCCGCCGACTCTTCCGGAGGTACCGATATGCGCTACGCGTTCCTCATCGTCGGCGGCGAGACCGCCCATCCATCGCCCGAGCCGCCCGCCCCCGAGGTCGCGGCCCAGGTCACGAGGGAGTACACCGAGTACACCCAGATGCTCCGCGACCGCGGCATCTACCTGGGCGGCGAGGCCCTCCAGCCGAATCCGACGGCCACGACGGTGCGCGTCGAGGACGGCAAGACGATCATCACCGACGGGCCGTTCATCGAGGCCAAGGAGGCGCTAGGCGGCTTCTACCTGGTCGAGGCGCGAGACCTCGACGAGGCGCTCGAGCTCGCCGCGGCGTGCCCCGGCGCCAAGTGGGGCGCCATCGAGGTTCGACCGGTCTGGGAGTACGACTCCCCCGAAGTTGCCGAGGCGATGGCCGTCGGCGAGGGCGCGGGCCGGACGGCCTAGGCGGTCGGCGCCTGCGGGGCGGTCGACCTCGCCGGACGCAGGGGCTCCAGGAAGAGGAAGGTGCGCCAGGCGTCGTTGCGCTCATCGGCGAGATAGCTGCCGAACATGTAGCGCAGGTCCGCGCGCGGCGCGCGCGGCTCACGGAGCAGCGCCATGCGCGCCTCGGCGACGGTCTTGCCGCCCTTGCGGTGGTTGCACGGGCGGCAGGCGGCTACGAGGTTCTCCCACTCGTGGCGTCCGCCGCGGTGCTTGGGCGTGACGTGGTCGATGGTCAGGTCGCGGCTGACCTTGCCGCAGTACTGGCAGGTGTGACGGTCGCGGCTGAAGACCTCGCGGCGGCTCAGCTTGACGCGCGGCTGCGGTCGCTTGACGTGGTGCTGGAGCCGAATGACCGACGGCGCCGGGATCTCGATCGTCGGCGTGTGGATCATCTGGTGGTTCTTCGCGAGCAGCTCGGCCTTCGAGGCGCCGAGCAGCCGGAAGGCACGCCTGATATCGCAGACGTTGAGCGGCTCGTAGTTCTGGTTGAGGACCAGCACCGGTGCGTTGATCATCATTCGTGCGCTTCCTGCGCCGGATCATACCAACGTCCACGCCGCGTGCTCGCGCACGCTCCAGTGCCCGACGCGGGCTACTCGGCTGCGGGAGCGACCTCGAAGGTGAGGGGCGCGTCCCCCTCGAGCACGAGGCGGCCCTCGTCGTCGACCGTGTAGCCGGTCACGCCCTCCAGGGCCGTCAGGAAGGCATGCTCCTGCAGGCTCGCGCCCTCGTCCAGGCACGCCATGCGGGTCGTGGCCATCGGACCGAAAGTGAGCTCGGAGCCCTCGATGGTGACCTCGCCGTTGAAGGTGTTGCAGCCGGTCGTGCCCGTCACGCTGCCGTCGTCGTTGAAGGTGATGCTCGGCGGGGTCTCGCCGACAGGCTCGGCGCCGTCGAGGTCGACGAGCGCCCACGAGGTTCCCGGCAGCTCCGTGGTCGCCTCGCGGCTCGTGATCGCGCAGGCGGACAGCGCCAGCAGCGCGAGCAGGGCGATCGAGCGCTTCATCGGGTACAGGATAGACAGCGGCGCCAACCCGATTGGCCTTGTGACCGATGACGGCGCGCTCCTCGGTCGAGCGGCCAATCACGATGGCCCGACGACCGAGGAAGAGGCGAATCCATCGGTTCGTCGGTCGTAGGGCCAACTGCACTGGCATCGGGCGGGCCAGACGAGCCCCTCGATGGGCGTTCGAGCGTGCCGAGAGTAGAATGCGGCCTCGAATGACGACCATCGAACGATCAACCTGGGCCACCAAGGTCGGGCTCGCCCGCATGCTCGCGGGCGGCGTGATCATGGACGTGGTGACCGCCGACCATGCGCGGATCGCCGAGGAGGCGGGCGCCGTGGCGGTCATGGCCCTCGAGCGCGTGCCGAGCGACATCCGCAAGTTCGGCGGCGTGGCGCGCATGAGCGACCCGAAGCTGATCGGCGAGATCAAGGACGCGGTCAGCATCCCGGTCATGGCCAAGTGCCGCATCGGCCACTTCGCCGAGGCCCAGATACTGGAGCGCCTCGAGGTCGACTACATCGACGAGTCGGAGGTGCTCACCCCCGCCGACGAGGAGCACCACATCGACAAGCACGGCTTCAGCGTGCCGTTCGTGTGCGGCTGCCGCGACCTGGGCGAGGCGCTGCGGCGGATCGGTGAGGGGGCGGCGATGATCCGGACCAAGGGCGAGGCCGGCACCGGCGACATCGTCGAGGCTGTGCGCCACATGCGCGCCGTGCAGAAGGGCATCCGCCAGCTGCAGTCGCTGCGAGAGGACGAGCTGTTCGCCGCCGCCAAGGAGCTGCGCGCACCGTACGACATCGTGAAGCAGACCGCCGAGCTGGGTGCCCTGCCGGTTCCGAACTTCAGCGCCGGCGGCGTGGCGACGCCCGCGGACGCCTCCCTCATGCGCCAGCTCGGCGCCGAGGCCGTCTTCGTTGGCAGCGGCATCTTCAAGAGCGAGAACCCCGAGCGCTACGCCGCTGCCATCGTCAAGGCCGCCACCCACTACGACAACCCGGAGATCCTGGCCGAAGTGAGCACCGGCCTGGGCGAGCCGATGCGGGGCACCGCGTTGGGCGAGATCCCGCCGGAGGAGCGGCTCGCCATTCGCGGCTGGTAGACGGACCGATGAGTGCCGATGCCAGCGTGCCCAGGATCGGCGTGCTGGCCCTGCAGGGTGCCGTCCGCGAGCACGTGGTCGCCATCCGCGACATCGGCGCCGAGCCGGTGGAGGTGCGCCTGCCGCGCGACCTCGTCGGCCTCGACGCGCTGATCCTGCCAGGCGGCGAGTCGACCACGCATGCGGCGGCTTGATCGACGCTTACGGCCTCCGCGAGCCGATCGCGGCCCTGGCGCGCGCCGGCGCGCCGCTGTACGGCACCTGCGCCGGCATGATCCTGCTGGCCGGACGCCTGGCCGATGGCGAGGCGCCGTACTTCGGCCTGCTCGACATCGAGGTGCGACGCAACGGCTACGGCCGCCAGCTCGACAGCTTCGAGGCCGATCTCGACGTGCCGGAGCTCGGCGACGAGCGGCTGCACGGCGTCTTCATCCGCGCCCCGCTGGTCACCGACGTGGGGCCCGACGCCGAGGTGCTGGCGCGCGACCCCGACGGCAACCCGGTCGCCGTGCGCCAGGGCCGGGTCCTGGCCACCGCCTTCCATCCCGAGCTGACCGGCGATCGACGCCTGCATCGGCTCCTGCTGCGAATGGTCGGCGAGGAACAGAGACGCCCGGCGTGATCGAGGTCGAGCGGACGATCCGCAGCGCGCGCCTCACCGATCGCCAGGCGCTGGCCGACCTGTCGCGTCGGGTCCACGCCGCCCGCGACGCCCACCGACGCAGTCTCGGCGTGCCGGCGCCGAGCACCGATGCGCATCGCATCAGCCTCTCGACCCTCATCCCGTCGTGGCTGCCGCTGCGCGCGCCATCGGTCCATCTCGTGGCCGAGGTGGATGGCGACCTGGTCGGGTCCAGCCGCGCCATCGAGGAGCCGCATCGCGACGACTGGGTCATCACCGAGCTCGACGCAGCCGACGGACCGATGGCGGCCGAGATCCGCTTCGACCTCCTGCGCGCGCTCGTCGAGGAGGGCGCCAACCACGACGTCGCCCGCTTCCACGCCGCCTGCGCCGACGTGCGCGACAACCTCGAGCTCTTCGGGCAGGCCGGGTTCATGGCCTACGCCCAGGAGGAGATCTGGTATCGCCCGCCGGAGCAGCTGCGCGGGCCGCGCTCCTGGCTGCGCTTCATCGGCCGCGACGGCCGGAGCTCGACCCGGGCGGAGGCCGCCGACGAGACGCTCGACCTCCAGGCCGCCGGGGCACCGGACGCCTGGCACCTGTTCGACCTGTGGACCCACGCCACGCCGCCGGCGATCGCCCGGCTCGAGGGCTACAGCGCCGGCGACTGGGAGGCGGTCGGGCACGAGGCGATCGTGCCGCGCTCGGCGCTCAACCCGCTCCTCCACTTCACCGAGGTCAACGCCTGGCTCCAGCCGACCGAGCAACGCGCCGGCGGATTCGCCCAGCACGGGACCAGCCGCGGCGGTCCGCACTACCTGCGCTTCCTGGTGCGCGACGGCGTCGACGGGCCGCGCTTCCTGCGTGCCGTGCTGGGACGCGTCGGGCGCGACGCGATCGGTGCGGGCATCCTGTCACCGGTGCGAACATACGAGTCGGCGGGCATGCGCGCCGCGGAGGCCACGGGCTTCGAACCCATCGGCCGCGTGACGATGCTGGTACGCGAGGTGCGTGCGCAGGTTCGCCAGCCGGCGATGGTGCCGGCCACCACCCGCTGACCGCGAACCAGGGAGGTAACGAGCACACGTGGAACGCCGCGAGACGACCGACGATCTCGACGCCCTCATGCAGGCCCTGCCTCCCGAGATCGTCCAGCGCCTGAGCGCGCTGTCCAACCGCACCGACCTGCTCGAGGTGGTCATGGACCTCGGGCGCCGGCCCGAGGCGCGCTTCACGACCGGCGAGGAGGACCTCCTCGACCGCGAGGTGACCGATGCGGACATCGCCTACGTCATCGACCACATCGGCGTCTTCGGCGACGACAACCGGGCCGGGATCGAGCGCACGCTCCACCGCATCAGCGCCATCCGCAACCGCTCGGGCAAGGTGGTGGGCCTGACCTGTCGCATCGGCCGCGCGGTGTTCGGGACGATCGACATCATCCGCGACATCGTCGAGGGCGGGCAGTCGGTGCTCCTGCTCGGACGGCCCGGCGTCGGCAAGACGACGATGCTGCGCGAGGTGGCTCGCGTCCTGGCCGACGACCTCGGTAAGCGGGTCGTGGTGGTCGACACCTCGAACGAGATCGCCGGCGACGGCGACATCCCGCACCCCGGCATCGGCGACGCGCGCCGCATGCAGGTCCGGACGCCGACCGAGCAGCACGCGGTGATGATCGAGGCGGTCGAGAACCACATGCCCGAGGTCATCGTCATCGACGAGATCGGGACCGAGCTGGAGGCGGGCGCGGCGCGCACGATCGCCGAGCGCGGCGTGCAGCTGGTCGGCACCGCTCACGGCAACACGCTCGACAACCTCATGCTGAATCCCACGCTCTCCGACCTGGTCGGTGGGATCCAGCCGGTGACGCTGGGGGACGAGGAGGCGCGGCGGCGCGGGACGCAGAAGACGGTCCTCGAGCGCAAGGCCCCGCCGACGTTCGACGTGCTCGTCGAGATCGTCGAGCGCGACAACGTCATCGTCCACCGCAGCGTGGCCGAGACCGTCGACGCCATCCTGCGCGGCCACATGGTTCCGCCCGAGTCGCGCTCGCGCGACGAGGCCGGCGGTGTGCGGGCGACGACGAAGTACGACTACCGCATCAGCGAGACGGCGTCGGGCACGCCGGCCTTCGCCCCCCTCGAGCCGACCGGCGGCTTCGGTGCCTTCGGCCGCAGCGGCCGGGGTTCCGCCGGCGCGCGCTACGAGCGTGGCCTGCGTCCGCTGCCCGGCGGCGCCGGCGGCGGTGCGACACGTGGCACGCGGGCCCTCCCCGGCGAGCGCATCGCCGGCGCCCAGCCGGCGGAGGAGCGCAACCCGCGCCGAGAGCTCGAGCAGGCCCTTGCGGAGATGGACGAGCGCAGCGCGGTCGAGCGCCCGGTCGGGGCCCAGCGACCGGCCTCCGAACGGATGCGCCAGCAGCGGCCGATGAGCGTCTTCGCCTTCGGCGTCAGCCGCAAGCGCCTCGAGCAGGCGGTGCGCGAGCTCAGCGTGCCGGTCAACGTCGCCCGCGACCTCGACGAGGCCGATGCCGTCGTCACCCTGCGGAACTACTACAAACGCAAGCCCGCCGCCCTGCGCGACGCCGAGTCGAACGGCGTGCCGATCTACGTGCTCAAGACGAACACGACGCTCCAGATGGAGAACATGCTGGCCTCGCTCTTCGACCTCGAGGCCGATCCGCAGGAGGCGGCGCTGCGCGAGACGGCCGAGGCGATCGGCTTGGTGCAGGCCTCCGGCCGGCCGGTCGAGCTGGCTCCGCAGAACGCCTATGTCCGGCGGCTCCAGCACCAGATGGCCGAGCGGAACGCGTTGATGTCACGCTCCCGTGGCTCCGAGCCGAACCGGCGTGTCGAGCTGATCCCCGAGGACGGCGGAAACTGGCGGTGAGCGGCCGGATCGGGCGGGTCGTCGTGCTCGTCATCCTCGCGCTCGTGGCGCTCGCGCTCGTCGCGACCAGCGTGATTCCGCCGGCGTGAGCCGCGGCCGGTTCATCACCCTGGAGGGACCCGAGGGGAGCGGCAAGACCACGGCGGCGCGCCACCTGGCCGAGTGGCTGCGCGGCCGCGAGGTCGCGACCGTGCTGACCCACGAGCCGGGCGGGACGCCGCTGGGCGAGGAGGTGCGGCGAATCGTGCTCCACATGCGCGGCATGAGCGACGACCTCGACCCTCGCGCCGATGCATTGCTGTACGCCGCCGCGCGCGCCCAGCACGTCGCGCGCGTCATCCGCCCGGCCCTCGAGCGCGGCGAGTGGGTGGTGTGCGCCCGCTTCATCGACTCGTCGATGGCCTACCAGGGCGCCGGCTACGGCAACGACGCCGACGAGATGGGCCGCCTCCAGGACTTCGCCACCGCCGGGCTGCGGCCCGACCTGACGATCCTCCTCGACGTGCCGGTCGAGGTCGGCCTGGAGCGGACGCGGCGGCGCAAGGAATGGAACCGCTTCGAGGACACCGAAGAGGTGGCCTTTTTCGATCGCGTGCGACAGGCCTACCTGCGGATGGCTGCCGACGAGCCGGATCGCTTCCGGATTGTCGATGGAGCGGGCTCGGTGGATGCCTCGGACGAGGCGATCCGGGCTGTCGTGGCGGATGCGTTTGGGCTGTGATAGCGCGTTTCGCCGACAGCAAGTAACGACGAAGCAGCAGCCGGATGCGGCGCCAACGTGGTCGGGTGTTGCGGGCGGAGACACCCACGGCCATCCAGGAGGGCGAAGTTGGTCGTTACTTGCGCCCCCGGAAAGAGCCGGGATCTCGAGCGGAATGCGCTCGAAAGTACGCGCTGAGGACCAAGTCGAGGGACGCAGGGCGGGTGGCCCTCGGTCGCTCCCCTGCGCCATACTGAGCGCATTCCTCGCCGTGCCCCTCCCATGAAGGAGCATCCGCCCGATGAAGCTCGTGACCGCCATCGTCCACAACGAGGATGCCGCCACGCTGGTGGACGCGCTGCTCGAGAAGGAGTACCGCGCGACCCGCGTCAACTCGTCGGGGGGATTCCTCAAGCAGGGCAACGCCACCATCCTGGTCGGCGTCGAGGACAACCAGGTCGACGCCGTGCTCGAGCTCATCAGCGCGAACTGCCACTCGCGCAAGCAGTTCGTGAACCCGATGCCCCCGATCATGGAGCCGGGCGAGTTCTACATGCCCTATCCGGTCGAGGTTGAGGTCGGCGGGGCCACCGTCTTCGTCCTGCCCGTGGAGCGCTTCGAGCGGCTGTAGGCGGGCCGAACCGGGCGTCCATAATCACTCGGTGACCTCGGCACCAGCACCCTCCTGGCTCACCACCCTGGAGACCGATGCGCCCGACGTCGTCGCCTGCTGGCACGCCCTCGACAACTCCTTCACCGGCCTGAAGGCGCTGCGCCGCGAGCTCCGCGACCGCGTCCACGAAGGCGACACGCCGCGGATCCTCGGGCAGCAGGAGGTCGTCGGCGACGCGCTCGAGTCGGTCCTCCGCGCCATGCCCGAGGGCCTGCTGCGCGCGCCTGGCGGCGAAGAGAACTGGAACGTCGCCCAGGCCTTCGCCCACACGACCGCCGCGCGACGATTCCTGGGGACGTGGGCGGCGCTCGACGCTGGAGGCCGGGAGTGGCCGAAAGAGCGGGCGCCGGTGGTCACTCCCTCCGATTCCCGGCCGGCCGGACGCGACGCGCGAGGAGCTCCTGGTCCTCCTCGACAAGTCGCGTCGCGCGATCCGCGAGGCCGCGGCGCGGATCTCCGGGAACGAGCGCCAGCGATGCGGGTTGGACCATCCGCTCATCGGCCATCTGCGCTGTGGCGAGTGGCTCCTCTTCCTCGGCATCCACGACTGCATGCACCTCGAACAGCTGCATCGCCTGCTCGAGACCGATGGCAGCGCCGCCGGCACTGTGGATGCCTGAGCGCCCGGCGCCGCTCGTCCTGGTGGCCACGCCGGCCACCGGTCAGCCGTTCGGCTCCCACGCCGCAGTGGCGGCCGAGGGTCAGCGTCTGCTGGCGGCCGAGCTGTCGCACCGCCTCGGCCGCGTCGGGGCGGCGGTGGCTCCGCTACCCTTCGAGGCGGCGCCTGATGGCGCGTTCGACTGGGGGCGATGGTTCGCGGCTGGGGCGCGCCGGGCGCTGGAGGGCGCGCAGGTGGACGCGATCGGCTACGCGGGCGCCGGAGCCCTGGCGCTGCTGGACGACGCCGGGCTGGACGCACTGCTCTCCCCGATCCGCGGCGAAGTCGTCGCCAACAACCGCTTCAGCGCCGATGCCTTCGTCGTCGCCGGCGAGCTGGATCGGGCGCTCGCAGCGCTGGAGGAGTGCGAGAGCGATAACGGCGCGCCGCGCGCGCTCAACGATGCGGGCTGGGAGTGGCGCGACCTGGGCGCCACCGACTGGGCGCGGTTCGACGTCGACACCACGCTCGACCTGGCGCTCCTTCGTCTGGCAACGCGTCTCGAGGGCACGCGGGCGCTCGACGGTTCCGTGAGCGGCTTCCTCGAGATGGCGCGGCTGCCCGGAGACCGTGCGCTGGAGGTTCCGCACCTGGATGCCATCGGCGCAGTCGTGCGGGACCGATCGGCCGAGCTGGTGGTCGCCGGACGGGTGCCGACGACGACCTGGCAGATGCTCGAGACCGAGACCGCCTGCCGCGTGCGTGCCCTCGTGGAGGAGCGCGGGATGCGGTCGGCGCCCGGGTCGGGGCAGGAGCCGCGCTCGATTCTCGCGGCGCTGATGGCGCGCACGTCGCCGGCCGAGCTGATCGCGGAGCTGGCGCGTCTGGGCGACGCGGTCGTGCTGGACACGCGCGTGCTCATGGCGGCGGTAGCGGGCTCTGCTGATGCGGCTGCCTGGCCGCCGGAGGAGGAGCGATTCGCCTCCGACTTCGGCGACGTCTCGCGCGTCGAGACGGCGTGGCTGCGGGAGCTTGGCGACGCGGCCGAGGGCGCATCGGTGCCGTTCCTGCTCGGAGGGCACGCGCTGGTCAGCGACGGGCTGCGACTGATCGTGGCGGCCGCCTGGCAGGGGCGCTGAGGAGCGGACTGCTAGACTGTGATCGAGGCGAGGAGCCTCGCCTCGAACGAGACTGAACCAATCGGCGGGCCGGCGTGGCCCGCGTGGATACCGCGCGTGGTACCGGAGTGGAAATGGATCACACCGGACTGCTCTACGTCATCGGCTTCGGGTTCGCGGCGACGACCTTCGTCTTCGGCACGATCCTGTTCAGCTGGCTGATCACCCATCGGCGGCGTCGCCCCCAGAAGGGCCTGCCGTACGAGTCGGGCGTGGACACCATCGGTGACACGTGGAGCCGCTTCGGGCTGGCCTTCTACCTGTACGCCCTGCTGTTCGTGGCCTTCGACGTGGAGATCATCTTCGTCTACCTGTGGGCCATCACCGTGCGGGCGCTGGAGTTCCAGGGGATCGTGCTCATCGGCATCTTCCTTGCGATCCTCATGTTCGGCGAGTTCTACGCGTGGAAGAAGGGTGACCTGCGATGGCAGTAGACCGACCGAACGACCCCACCACCACCAGCACAGAGCTGGCCAAGACCGATGACGGCGACGGCCCGATCATCATTCCGGACGCCGGGGCCGAGGACGCCCTCCTCCGCGAGTTCGGCATGGAGGAGCACCCACAGGGCGGCTTCCACGGCCTGCTCGAGGTGATCCCGACCAAGGCCGACTACGTCCTCGACCTCATCCGCGCCAACTCGCTGTGGCCGCTCCTGTCCGGCCTGAGCTGCTGCGCGATCGAGATGATGTCGACCGCCACCAGCGTCAACGACATCGACCGATTCGGGATGTTCCCGTTCCGTGCCTCGCCACGACAGGCCGATGTGCTGATCGTCGCCGGGACGCTGACCACGAAGATGGCCGGGCCGCTCGTGCGCCTCTGGGAGCAGATGCCCGAGCCGAAGTGGTGCGTGGCGATGGGCACCTGCACCACCTCCGGCGGCCGGTTCAAGCGCTCCTACTCGGTGGTGCAGGGCGTCGACCGCGTCATGCCCGTCGACGTCTACGTTCCCGGCTGCCCGCCGCGCCCCGAGGGCCTCATCTACGGGATGATGAAGCTCCACGAGCTGGTCAAGGAACGCCGCGGCCAGTGGCCCACCTTCGTCGATCGCGGTCCGCAGCGCATGCGCTGGGAAGGAGACGTCCGCTGACCACGCCTGTGGCCGCGGGGGCGCTCGTGAGGCTTCTCAACGAGCGCCTGTCCGCCGACCTGCGCGACCTGTGGACCGACGAGGACACGGTCGAGTTCACCATCGACGGCGCAACCAACGTCGAGGTGCTGACGACGCTGCGCGACGACGAGGACCTCGCATTCTTCATGCTCGCCGACGAGGCCGCCGTCGACTACGGCGTCGACGCGCACTTCGAGGTCGTCTACCACCTCTTCAGCTGGAAGCACCCGGCCTGGCTCCGCGTCCGCGCCCGCGTCGATCGCGCCGACCCGCGCATCCGCACCATCACCCACATGTGGGAGGGCGCGATGTTCCACGAGCGCGAGATGTACGACATGATGGGCATCGTCTTCGAGGGCAACCGCGACCTGCGCCGGATCTACATGTCGCCCGACTATCGGTCCTTCCCGCAGCGCAGGGACTTCATCCTGCCCGACGACGCCGCCGACTCGTCGGCCCACGGCGTGAACCCGCTCGAGCGCCCCGAGACGTGGGACCTGACCCGCTTCCGTGACGCCCCTGCGGTGGGCGTTCCCGCCGAACAGCACCCCGCCACCGTCGAGGCCGGCGAGACCGACGCCGACAAGAGCCGCCCGCGATGACGAAGGTCGACCCCGAGGTCCGCATCCCGGACCCCATCGATCTCGACCGCGCCGAGGAGGACCGCCTGCGGGCCGTCGCCGGGCTGCGGCCGGTCCACCGAGAGTCGGCCGAATTCGCCGGGTTCGAGCAGGTCGGCATCCCCGACCGGCCGCCGCAGACCGACCGCGAGCGCGAGGTCTATAGCCTCGACGAAGGCGAGATGCTGCTCAACCTCGGCCCGCAGCATCCCTCGACCCATGGCGTCATGCGTCTGGTGGTGAAGGTCCGCGGCGAGGTGATCATCGAGGTCGACCCCGTCCTCGGCTATCTCCACCGCGGGATCGAGAAGCTGTGCGAGAACGCGACCTACACGACCGTGCTCACGTACGTCGACCCCATGGACTACCTCGCCACCATGCACAACGAGCACGCGCCGGCGATCGCCTTCGAGAAGCTGTATGGCATCAGGGCCCCGGAGCGGGCCGAGTACATCCGGGCGCTGGTCGTCGAGCTGAACCGCGTCTTCAGCCACAGCCTGATGATGGGCTTCCTGGCGCTCGACATGGGCGGGCTGACTCCGATCCTGTACAGCTTCATCAACCGCGACGAGATCGTCGAGATGCTGTCGGCCATCAGCGGCCAGCGCATGCTCTTCAACTTCTTCCGCGTCGGCGGCGTGAACTGGGACGTCAACGACGAGTTCCTCAGCCGCCTCGGCACGTGGCGAAGCGGGGTGCTGAAGAACATCGAGATGAACGAGTGGATGATCACCGAGAACGAGATCTTCACGGCTCGAACGAAGGGGATGGGCGTGCTGACCGGAGACCAGGCCATCAGCCTCGGCGTGACCGGCCCGAACCTGCGCGCATCTGGCGTGCCCTTCGACGTGCGCAAGGCGCGTCCGTACTCGATCTACGACGAGCTCGAGTTCGACGTGATCACCCAGGAATCAGGCGACTCGTACGCGCGGTATCTCCAGCGCATCGCCGAGATCAAGCAGAGCATCCACCTCATCGACCAGATCATGGACAAGATGCCGCACGGGCCGGTGCAGGCCCAGGTGCCCGGCATCATCCGGCCGAAGCCGGGGCGGGCCTACGCGGCGGTCGAGTCGCCGCGCGGCCTCTACAGCATCTACGCCATCAGCGACGGCGGGCCGAACCCGTATCGGTTCCGGATGCGCGACCCCTCGTTCATCAGCCTTCAGGCGCTGCCGAAGATCATGCCGCGCCGCCTCATCGCCGACCTCATGGCGGTCATGGCCAGCTTCGACCCGGTCATGGGCGGCGTGGACAAGTAACCGATGGACTGGGAGCTGCTGCTCGGCCTCGGCCGCTTCGTCCTGGCCACGACCCTGATCTTGCTGCTCACCGTGCCGACCGCGTTCGTCATCATCCAGATGGAGATGAAGATCATCGCGCAGCTGGCGCTGCGCTACGGGCCGAACCGGATCGGCCCGCGCGGGATGTTCCAGAGCACGATCCACGGCTTCAAGGTGCTGGCCAAGGAGGACACCGTTCCCGACCAGGCCGATCGCGGCACATTCACGCTCGCCCCGTGGATGGTCTACATGGCCGCCGCGATGAGCATGATCGTGATCCCCTTCGCGCCCGGCGCGATCGCTGCGGACTTCAACATCGGCATCGTCTACTTCTTCGCCGTGCTCGGCCTCTCGGTGGTCGGGCTGCTGGTGGCCGGCTGGGCGAGCTACAACAAGTACTCGCTCCTGGGTGGCCTGCGATCAGCGGCGCAGATGGTGAGCTACGAGATCCCGCTCACCCTCTCAATCGTGGGCGCGGTGGTGCTGGCCGGCACGCTCAGCTTCAGCGAGCTCATCGCCTGGCAGCTCGAGAACGGCTGGTTGCTGTGGTGGCAGCCGGTCGGCCTCGCCATCTTCTACGTCGCCAGCCTGGCCGAGGTCAACCGCACTCCGTTCGACATGGTCGAGGCCGACTCGGAGCTGGTGGCGGGGCCCTTCACCGAGTACTCGGGGATGCGCTTCGGGTTCTTCTTCTTCGCCGAGTACGTCGCGCTGTTCATCATGAGCGGCATCCTCATCACGCTCTTCTTCGGCGGCTGGCTGGCGCCGTGGCCGCTGCCCGCCCAGCTCGGCGGTTTCGCGGGGACGGTGTACGGGATCTTCTGGTTCTTCCTGAAGACCTACATTTTCGTGGCCATCGCGGTCTGGCTGCGCGGCACGCTGCCGCGGGTCCGTGTCGACCAGCTCATGGGCTTGGCCTGGAAGGTGCTCCTGCCGCTGGCGCTGGTGAACCTGTTCCTCACCGCCATCGCGGTGGTGGTCTTCGACCTGTGAGCGGGGTGCATTGATGGCGTTTCCGGGCGTCGGCATCGCCAAGGGCATGGTCACCACCTTCCGCAACTTCTTCGCGCCGAAGGTGACGCGGCAGTATCCCGAGGAGCGCCCGCCGATCCCCGACCGATGGCGCGGCCGGCTCGACCTCATCTACGACCCGTTCGGCGAGCACAAGTGCGAGGTCTGCTTCCAGTGCGCGCAGGTCTGCCCGGTCGAGGCCATCGACATGAGCGGCTTCGACTCGCGGGGCAACCGGATCCGCTACGGGATGCCGGAGATCTACGACGAGCGCAAGGACGCCAACGCATACCGCCGCGCCGGCCAGCCGGCGAGACCGATGCGCAACCCGGCGCGCTGGGACGAGGCGATCGACACGCCGTGGGTGGACGAGACGATCGACGCCTTCGGCGGCCGTCCGGAGGCGCTGGTCGCCATCTTCCGGGCCATCGAGGACCGATACGGCTACCTGCCCGAGCGCGCGCTGCGCCGGGTGAGCGACCGGATGAGCATCCACTGGGCGCAGGTCTTCGGCGCCGCCGGCCTCGGCGGCTTCCGCCTTCTGCCCGCCGCCGGCCACGTCGTCACCGTCTGCGACTGCGCCGCGTGCCGCTTCGCCGGCGGGCCGGCGGTGCGCGCCGCCATCGAGGAGGAGCTCGGCATCCGCGCAGGCGAGGAGACGCCCGACGGTCAGTGGAGCCTGGAGCTGGCGACTGACGTCGGGGCGGGCGCGATCAGCCCGGCCATTCGCGTCGACACCCTCGTCTACGGGCCGGTCGATGCCGCCAAGGCTCGCCACATCGTCAGCGAGCGGGTTGCCGCCGCGACACGCGCCACGGCGAGCACCCGCAGCTGATGGCCGGCACGATCTCGCCCCAGATCCGCATCCTCGGCGCCGGCGAGCGCCGGGTGCTGACCGACATCGGGCGGATCGACCCGAGCAGCCTGGCCAGCTACCGCGAGCATGGCGGCTACGGCGGCCTGAAGCGCGCCGTCACCCATCTCTCGCCGGAGGGCGTGATCGACGAGATCGAGGCAGCCGGCCTGCGCGGCCGCGGCGGCTCCGGCTTCCCGACCGCCGAGAAGTGGCGCGTCGCACGCGGCATCGAAACCGACCGCAGGATCGTCGTCGCCAACCTCATGGGCGCCGATCCCAGCTCCCTCGGCGACCGGGCGCTGGCCGAGGGCAACCCGCACCTCGTCCTCGAGGGCCTCCTCATCGCGGCGTACGCGGTGGGCGCGAGCGAGGCAATCGTCGCCGTGCGCCGCGAGTGGACCGACGCCATCGACCGGCTGCGAACCGCGGTCGGCGAGACGACCGAGGCGCACCTGGCCGGCTACCTGGTGCTCGGCACCGACACCAGCATCCAGCTGTCGCGTATGGGAGGGCTCCGGCGCCTACGTCGCCGGCGAGGAGACCGCGCTGCTGCACGCGCTGGCCGGCGATCGCGGCATGCCGGCGATCCGGCCGCCGTACCCGGCCACGACCGGCCTGTGGGGCGCACCGACGGTCGTCCAGAACGCGGAGACCCTGGCGCACGTGGCCTGGATCATCTCGCACTCCCCGGAGGCGTTCGCCTCGGTTGGGAGCGACGCGAGCAAGGGCACGAAGCTCGTGACGGTCATGGGCCGCGTGATGGAGCCCGGGCTGCTCGAGGTGCCGCTGGGCACGAGCCTGCTCGACCTCGTCGGCATGGCCGGCGGCGGGACCGGCTCGACGAAGGCGGTCTTCGTCGGCGGCCCCGGCGGTGGCGCCATCGACGTCGGCCGGCTCACCCTGGCCTACGACTACGAGCCGCTCGAGAAGGCCGGCGCGATCATCGGCTCCGGATCGGTCCTGGTCACCGATGCCGCTACGTGCATGGTCGACTCGGCGCGCTTCTTCGTCGACTTCAGCGCAAGAGAGGCCTGCGGCAAGGCCGTGCCGTGCCGCATCGGCACGAAGCGGCTGGTGGAGGCGCTCGACCGCATCCTGGCCGCCACCCCGCGTCCGAACGACTTCGTCATGCTGCGCGAGCTGTCGAGCAAGATGAGCGACACCGCACTCTGCAAGCTCGAGAGCCTGGCGCCGAACCCGATCCTCACCACCATGGAGCGCTTCCCCGACGAGTACCGCGCCCATGCGGAGCGTGGCGTCTGCCTGGCCGGCGCCTGTCGCGTCGCCGAGGTGCCACCGCTCCGGGAGCCGCTGCCCGGCCTCGAGCCGGCCGGGCTAGAGTAGGGACCGATGAGCTTCGGCACGACGAACGGCCACCCGACCGGCAACGGCAACGGCACGCGGCGACGGGCAGGTCACCGACTACACGCCGATCTGGCCGATGGTGCCCGGCACGCAGAAGATCACGGTCACGATCAACGGGCAGCAGGTCGAGGCCGAGGAGGGACAGACCATCCTCCAGGCCTGCCGGGTGCTCGGCATCGAGATCCCGACGCTGTGCTACGAGCCGAAGCTGGCGCCGTACGGGGCGTGCCGCATCTGCGCCGTCGAGGTCGAGGGGCGCGACGACACCCCGATCTCGTGCGGGACGACGATCGAAGAGGGGATGGTCATCACCACCCACTCCGACCGCGTCATCGAGAACCGGCGCATGGTCCTCGAGCTCATCTTCAGCGACCACGACGCCTACTGCCTGCCGCCGTGCCAGTTCAAGTGCCCGACCCGGGTCGACATCCCCGGCTACCTGAAGCAGAACACCCTCGGCAACTGGGAGGAGGCGACGCGCATCCTGAAGCGCTCGCTGCCGTTCCCGGCCATCCTCGGCCGCGTCTGCCCCGCGCCGTGCGAGACCCACTGCCGGCGCGAGGAGGTCGACACCGCGATCGCCATCCGCGACTCGCATCGGTACTGCGCCGACCGCGTCCTGGAGGTGGATGCCCCGGCGCCGATCCCGTGGCCGAAGGAGCCGCCGACCGGTCGCCGCGTGGCGATCATCGGTGCCGGCCCGGCCGGGATGAGCGTCGCGTACTACCTCCAGCTGCGCGGCCACCAGTGCGACGTCTTCGAGGCCGATCCCGAGCAGGGCGGCATGCTGCGCTACGGCATCCCGCAGTACCGCCTGCCGAAGGGCTGGATGGACCGCGAGCTCAACCACGTCTGGGAGCTCGGCGCGACCTTCAAGCCGAACATGCGGCTCGGGCGCGACTTCCACATCGGCGACATCATCGACGACTACGACGCGATCTACATCGGCATCGGCTGCTACAAGCCCAACGAGCTCGGCATCCCCGGCGAGTTCGCCCAGGGCACCGTCAACGCGCTCGAGAACCTCTACAACTCGACCCGCGGCATCCCGGTGCCGCGGCTGAAGGGCGCGCGGGTGGTCGTCATCGGTGGCGGCTTCACCGCCATCGACTGCACCCGGACCTCGGTGCGCCAGGGCGCGGCCGAGGTGACCCTCGTCTACCGCCGCGACCTCAAGGACATGCCCGCCGCCGACGAGGCGCACGAGGCCATCGAGGAGGGCGCGCGGCTCATCTTCCAGGCCGCCCCGGTCCGGATCGTCACCGACGAGAAGGACAAGGTCACCGGCGTCGAGTTCCAGCGCATGAAGCTCGGCGCGCCCGACGAGCAGGGCCGCCGCCGGCCGGAGCCGATGGAGGGCACCGAGTTCATCGTCGAGTGCGACACCGTGCTGGGCGCCATCGGCCAGGGACCGGAGCTGTCGTGGATCGACTCGGAGCCGGAGGAGATCCGCTCGAAGCTCGTCGTCTCGCGGCGCGGCACGCTCGAGTCGGAGGAGCACATCTTCCGCACCGACGTCCCCAAGGTCTTCGCCTCCGGCGACGTCCGGACCGGTGCCGCCACCGTGGTCGAGGCCATCGGCGAGGGCCGCCGCGCCTCGTACGCCATGGATTACTGGCTGCGCGGCCACGACCTCGACGACCCGCAGGTCCGGCGCATCGTCACCGAGCCGCAGCCGAACTTCCTGACCATCGTCCCCTTCACCGATGACGTGAAGGAGCCCAAGGCGATCATGGGCAAGCTCGGCCCCGAGGAGCGCAGCACGAACTTCAACGAGTACGAGTTCGGCTACACCGGCGACCAGGCCATGGCCGAGGCGTCACGCTGCCTGCAGTGCACGTGCGAGGCGATCGGCCACTGCGACCTGCGCGAGGCGGCGATCGAGTACGAGACGACGCTGAACATGGCGATCGACGAGCGCTCGATCCAGGACAACCCGTACGTCGGCGTCAACCACGGCTACGGCCGCGACGAGACGCACTCGTTCATCCTGCGCGACTACTCGCGCTGCATCGACTGCGGCCGATGCGCCCAGGTCTGCAAGGACATCGTCGGCGCCGGCTGCTACGACTTCATCGGCAAGGGCTTCGACTCCCTCGTCACCACCGCCGACTTCGTCTCCCTCAACGAGACGCCGTGCGTCTCCTGTGGCCGATGCGCCGAGACATGCCCGGTCGGCGCACTCATGCCGCGCCCGCGCATCCTCGAGACCTACCAGCTCGACGTGTCGCGCTGCATCTTCTGCGGCATCTGCGCCGATGCCTGCCCGTACGACGCCCTGCGCTGCGGCCCCGAGTTCGAGTTCAGCGAGTACCAGCGCGACCTGCCCATGCTCGACATCCTCGAGATGTCCGACCGGGAGCGACCCACCCGCTAGACCGATGCGCCTGGCGGGCCTGACGGGCTGGACGGCCGCGCGCCGCTGAGTTGCCGCCTCAGCACCGGGAACCTTATGGCTCGAACTCGATCGAGGCGAGGATCTCCTCCATCTCGGCGACGTCCTCGGGCGCCGACGTTGAGCGATGGTTCGCCACCACGACGAAGCGGGCGCCCGTCGACATCGACGGTGTAGACCCGCGCCACGGATTCATGGCCCGCGCAGGAAGTACTTGTTGCCGCTTCGGTCGAGCCAGATCTGGAGCCCGATCGGCGGGTCGCACTGCTCGACGTCGACGTCGGCCGAGACAGTCACCTCGATGACCTTCCAGGATCGCCCGCCGATCGTGACCTCCATTGGCGCCGCTACGTCCGGGCCCGGCAATGCGCGCAGCGCGGCCGCGAGGTCGTCGGCGGTCGGCCCGATGTCGATCGTCTCGTTCGGGCCGCACGGGTCGGCGAAGAGCCGATCGACGATCGACACGCTCCAGCCGACCTCGCGACCCGATTCGTTCGCATGCTTCGAGATCGTCTGCCCCCGTTCTCCGCGACCCAGCCGGCGGGCATCGTGAACGAGAAGGTCGCCGGCGTCCACGGGCCCTTCGGCGATGAAGTACCGTGCCAGGCTCAATCGGGCCGCTGCCGGGGAGGTGACGAGCGCCAGCGGCGGCACCAGGCGTGGAGCGTGGTGCGTTCGAGGCCGAACTCGTCGGGCCGCTCGGCGAGGCGGACGTCGGGGCGACGCTGGCGCAGCCGGCGACCAGAATCAGCGCCACCGCCGCGTGAATTGTCGCACCCAGGGGCATTGACCGCAGCCGTCTCCGCGCGGCTGACTCATGGCCGATCCGCGGGTTCACTGGTCCGCCCCGGGCGCCGGCTCCAGCCAGCCGATATCGGGGGCGTAATCCGTCGCCACGACCCGGCCGTCCTCGATCAGCGATGCCCACACGTAGAAGCGGAACGCTGGCTCCCCCTCGCGCAAGCCCACGCTGAACTCCGGGACATTGCTCGATGTCTCGCCCGGGAAGAACGTGTCCACATAGCGATCACCAACGAGGCCGTATGGCGCCCCGGCAGCCGACATGGTTCGACCGGTGTCGAGCTCCGTGCGCCACGCGCGGTGGCCCGGTTCGGGCATGTTGTCCATCCCGATCCTCACGTCGGGCACACCGTCGGCGTTGGTGTCCAGGACGAGTCCGTACGCGATCCATTCCTCGCGGGGATCAGCCACCCGCGACGGGATATCGGCGCCGAGATACTCCTCGCGGAGATCCCGTCGCGACGGCATCTCGGCGGCGAGCTCGACGTCGACAGACCAGATCACCCCGTGTCGGGTGATGGCCGGTTGGCCTCCCGAGAGGCGCACGTGCTCGATGTCGAGCCAAAGAGGCCCGGTCGGTCCGATGTCTCCACTGGGATCTATGTATTCGCCGCGTTCGGCGTCGACGAGCGGCACGACGACCACGTCATCCGACCGGCTCGGCGCGAATTGGCACCGGCCAGTCCTGCTCGAGGCTCGATGGGGTCCAAGTCAGGGCATCGACGGCGCGAGGCGCCTCGTCGACCGCCCAGGGCAACGTCAACAGCCCGGAGCCGATGGCAATGGCGCCGCCGACCAGCAGCGACAGGACGAGTGCTGCGGCCACCAGCAAGAACGAAGCCGCGCCGATTGGCGATGCGGCCGTGCCGGTGCCGGCGCCGTGTCAGCGATCTCCGCCAGGCTGGCATACAGCGATGCCGGAGCCGCCTCCCGGGTGCCGATCTCGGCCTGGTACCACGCCCGCAGTCGGCGCTCGAGATCGTCATCAATCATCGGAGTGTCCTCTTGGCATCGGCCGCGTCGATCAACGCCGCCAGCCGCTTCATCGCATAGTGCAGGCGGGAGTGGACGGTGCCCGGACGAACCCCCAGCTGCCGGGCGATCTGGTCCACGCTCAGATCTCGATAGAACCGCAGTGCGACCACGACCCGGTGGTCTGGAGTGAGCTGCCGCAGCGCGGCCCCGATGAGGTCCCGGTCATCGGCCTGCCCGAACGCGTCACCCGCGGCCTGCCCAGTCGGGCGGCTGGTCCTGGGTGTGCCAGCGCCCGGCGCGGGCCAACCGGTTGCGGCAGGTGTTCACGAGGATGCGGTGGAACCAGCCCTCGAAGTGCGCAACGTCGCGCAGGGTCGAGAACTGTCGCCACGCCGTGACGACTGCGTCATGGGTGGCGTCCTCCGCATCAGCGGGATCGTGCAGGATGGCTCGCGCCAGGCGATAGCTCGCGTCCAGGTGACGTTCGGCGAGCTCCACGAAGGCGATCGCACGAGGACTCGATTCCCCGGCGCTCAGCACCTCCGCACCCGGCACGGCATCCACCTCAGCTCGCTGCGTCACGATGACATGACAATCGAGCGCACGGAAACCTTCATCCGTGCTGGCACCGCAGCCTCAATGATCGCTACGCTAGAATCGAGCGCGGCCCCCGGGCGGGCCACGGTGCGCTCGAATTCGAAGGGAGCCCTCGACCCTGGACATCTCCAGCGTCCTCTTCTTCCTGCTCGCCATCGGTGTCGTGGGAGCCGGACTCGCCGTCGTCACGCTGCGCAACATCATCCACTCGGCCGTGGCGATGATGGTCTGTTTCGGGTCGCTCGCCGGCATGTATGCGCTGCTCGGCGCGCCGATCGTGGCCGCCGCGCAGGTGCTGATCTACCTCGGCGCGATCAGCGTCCTGATCCTCTTCGCGATCATGCTCACCCAGGCCGGTGACGCGAACCTGCCGGCGCCGTTCCATCGGCAGGTGCCGATCGCCGCGGTCATCTCGCTGGCCATCATCGGTCTCGTCGGCTGGGCCGTCATCCAGACCGATTGGCCCGCCGCCGCCCAGGCGGCCTCCGCTGCGGTCGAGGACATCGCCACCGCCATCTTCACCGAGTTCGCGCTGCCGTTCGAGATCATCAGCCTGCTGCTGCTGGTGGCGATCATCGGTGCCATCTACCTGGCCCGCCGGCCGGAAGAAGACGAGCGGGCGAACTGACCGATGGGCCTCGAGGGCTACCTGATCGTCTCGACGCTGCTGTTCGCGATCGGCGCGTTCGGCTTCATGGCGCGGCGCAACGCGATCCTGATGCTCATCAGCATCGAGCTCATGTTCAACGCCGTGAACCTGAGCCTGGTGGCGTTCAACGCCTACCTGCCGCCGAGCGACGCGAACGCCGGCGCGGTCTTCGCGCTGATGATCATGGCGGTCGCCGCCGCCGAGGTGACGGTCGGCCTGGCGCTGGTCATCGCCATCATCCGCACCCGGCAGACGGCCGAGGTCGACCAGTACGCCGACCTGAAGGAATAGAGGCCGAATGTCCATCGACCTCCTGATCGCCCTCATCCCGGCGCTGCCCCTGATCGGGTTCCTCTTCGCCGTCCTCGTCGGCCCGCGGCTCGACCGCGTCCCCGTTCACGGCCACGAAGACCACGATGCAGAGCACGAGACCGATGACGCCCACGGCCACGGCCCGGTCGACGACTCGGCCTTCCGCACCGTCCCGACCGAGGAGGAGCAGGCCGCGACGAGCCCGCATGCCGGCCACTCCGACGACCTCTCCAACGCCGAGGGCGCTGCCGGCGTCATCCCGGCGGAGCTGAACGACGGGCTCGGCCAGGCCGGGCACGTTTCGCCGGGCGCGGAGCGGCCGCGCTATCGGTCCTGGATCGTCCCGACCGTGCTCGTCGGCCTGACGTGGGTCATCTCGATGGTCGTCTTCGCCGACGTTGTCTTCGGCGGCAACGAGCACGAGGTGACCGTCTACGAGTGGATCGCCTCTGGCTCGTTCAACATCGAGGTCAGCTTCCTGGTGGACTCGCTGACCGCGATGCTGCTGCTCGTCGTCAGCACGGTCGGCTTCCTCGTCCACGTCTACTCGATCGGCTACATGGACGGCGACCGGGGCTTGTGGCGCTTCTTCGCCTACCTGAACCTGTTCATGTTCAGCATGCTGCTGCTGATCCTGGGCGACAACTTCCTGATGCTGTACGTCGGCTGGGAGGCGGTCGGCCTGTGCAGCTACGCGCTCATCGGCTTCTGGTACAAGAAGCCCTCGGCGGCCGGGGCGGCCAAGAAGGCCTTCGTCGTCAACCGGATCGGCGACTTCGGGTTCGGCCTCGGGATCATGATGATCTGGGTCAACCTCGGGACGCTGAGCTTCCACGAGGTCTTCGAGCGGATCGGCACGCTCGACGAGGGCACCGTCACGATCATCGCCCTCCTCCTCTTCGCCGGCGCCGTCGGCAAGTCCGCCCAGTTCCCGCTCCACGTCTGGCTTCCGGACGCCATGGAGGGCCCGACCCCTGTATCGGCGCTGATCCACGCCGCCACGATGGTCAACGCCGGCGTCTACATGGTCGCCCGCGCCAACCCGATCTTCGCCGAGGCGCCCACCGCCATGTTGGTGGTCGCCATCATCGGCACCTTCACCGCCGTCCTCGCCGCGGCCATCGCGCTGACCCAGAACGACATCAAGAAGGTCCTCGCCTACTCGACGGTCAGCCAGCTGGCGTACATGTTCATGGCGCTCGGGATCGGGGCGTTCGCATCGGCGATCTTCCACCTCGTCAGCCATGGCTTCTTCAAGGGGCTGCTGTTCATGGGCTCCGGCTCCGTGATCCACGGCGCCGGAGGCGAGCAGGACATGCGCTACATGGGCAACCTGCGCGCGCGGATGCGCTGGACCTACGTCACGATGGTCATCGGCTCGCTGGCCCTCGCCGGCATCCCGATCTTCTCCGGCTTCTTCAGCAAGGACGAGATCCTGGCCGAGGCCTTCAACCGCGGCTATCTCGTCTTCTACATCGTCGGCGTGGTCGTCGCGCTGATGACCGCCTTCTACACGTTCCGGATGATCTTCATGACCTTCTGGGGCGAGTGGCGCGGGCCGCGCGCGGTGTGGGACCACGTCCACGAGAGCGCCCCGACCATGGTCGCGCCGCTGGCCATCCTCGCCGTGCCGACGATCTTCATCGGTCTGCTGCTCGGCATCCCGCCGGAGGCCGGGCTCATCCACGAATGGCTCCACGAGGTCTTCCTCGTCGCCGAGGAGGCGCATGCCGGCGTCCTGCCCGGGTCGATCGCCGACGGCGATCACCCCGAGTTCCAGCTCCTCGGAAGCGGCGGGGTGCTGCTCACCGCGGGCGCGCTCGTGGCCGTCGCCGGCGTCTGGCTCGCACATCGGTTCTACGTTCGCGAACCAGGGCTGCCGGCGCGCTTCATCGAGCGCTTCCCGCTGGGTCTCGGGCCGGGGATGTACCGCGCCAGCCTGAACAAGTACTACATCGACGACGTCTACCAGCTCGTCTTCGCCCGTGGCGGCGTGATCGTCGCGAACGCACTGTGGTGGTTCGACGTTCGGGTCATCGACGGCATCGTCAACGGCACCGGCTGGCTGGCGCGAACGATCGGCGGCGGGTTGCGCAAGGTGCAGACCGGGCACGTCGAGAACTACGGCCTGGGGATCGCCGCTGGGCTGGCGATCGTGCTGCTCGTGTACGCGACGGTGGTGCGCTAGTGGTGCCCCTCCTCTCCGCCATCGTCTTCGTGCCGGCGCTCGGCGCGCTCCTCCTGCTGTTCGTCCCGGGCACCGCCCACACCGCCATCCGCTGGATCGCGCTCGTCACCGCGCTGATCAGCTTCGGGCTCAGCCTTGCGCTGCTCGGCTACGACCCGAGCGGCGCCGAGTTCCAGTTCCGCGAGGACCTCCCGTGGATCGACTTCTTCGGGATGCGATACACGCTCGGCGTCGACGGCATCAGCGTCGTGCTCGTGATCCTGACCACGCTGCTGAGCGTGGTGGCCATCGTCTACAGCTGGGAGCCGATCCAGACCAAGATCAAGGCCTACTACGCCGTGATGCTGCTGCTCATGGTCGGCATGCTCGGCGTCTTCGTCAGCCTCGACCTGTTCCTGTTCTACGTCTTCTGGGAAGTCAGCCTCTTCCCGATGTACTTCATGATCGGCATCTGGGGCGGCCCGGCCCGCATCTATGCGACGGTGAAGTTCGTCATCTACACCCTGGTCGGCTCGCTGCTGATGCTCGTCGCGATCCTTGCGGTGGCGATCGCGTACGCGTCGGCCGGCAACGAGTTCACGTTCAGCTACGAGGCACTGAGAGGCTTCGCCTACACCGATACGCTCCAGGCGCTCGCCTTCATCGCGTTCTTCCTGGCGTTCGCCATCAAGGTGCCGATGTGGCCGCTCCACACGTGGCTGCCCGATGCCCACGTCGAGGCGCCAACGGCCGGCTCGATCATCCTGGCGGGAGTTCTTCTGAAGCTCGGCGGCTATGGGTTCCTGCGCTATAACCTACCGCTGCTGCCCGACGCGTCGGCGACGTTCGCGCCGGTCATCATCGGTCTGGCGCTCATCGCGATCATCTACGGCGCGCTGGTGGCGATGGTGCAGCCGGACATGAAGAAGCTGGTCGCCTACTCGAGCGTCAGTCACATGGGCTTCGTGATGCTCGGCGCCTTCGTCTTCAACGTGCAGGGCCTGCAGGGCGCGATCTTCCAGATGATCAGCCACGGCATCACGACCGGGGCGCTGTTCCTCCTGGTCGGGATCATCTACGAGCAGACCCACGACCGCGAGATCGCGCACATGGGCGGGCTCAACGCGCGCGTCCCTGCGTACGCCGCCATGTTCGGCCTCTTCACGTTCGCCTCTATAGGGCTGCCCGGCCTCTCGGGGTTCATCGGTGAGTTCCTGGTCGTGCTGGGCGCGTTCGCCTACAACGGCTGGGTGGCGGCCGTGGCGATGACCGCCGTCATCCTCAGCGCGGTCTACATGCTGTGGATGTTCCAGCGCGCCTTCTTCACGGTGCCGTCGGACTGGATGCGCCGATTCTGGCCGTCGCTGCGCGACATGAGCCGCGGCGAGTGGGTGTCGCTCTCGCCGCTCATCGTGCTCGTAGTGGCGCTGGGGGTCTACCCGGGGCCGGTGCTGGAGATGATCGAGGTGCCGGTCGACCGCATCGTCGAGGCCGTCAACGGCGCCGGGCTGACCGGCTTCGGGCCGCTGTGGTGAGGGGCGGCTGACCGATGGAGCTGATGGAAGACCTCGGAGCGCTGCTGCCGGAGCTGGTCCTCACGGTCCTCCTGTTGGTGGTCATCACCGTCGACCTCTTCCTGCCGCGACGCTCGAAGTGGCTGCTCACGCCGCTCACGGTGTTCGGGCTGCTCATCGCCGGCGTCGCCTGCTTCGTGGTGTGGGGCACGAACGAGACGATCTACGACGGCTACTACGTCGTCGACGACCTGTCGGTCTTCATCAAGGGGGCGACGATCGTGACCGGTGTCCTCTCCGCCCTCTTCGCGCCGTCTTACCTGCTCGTGCGGCGCATCCCGCTCGGCGAGTTCAACACGATCCTCATCAGCGCGCTGATCGGGATGTGCGTCCTCGCCTCGAGCAGCGACTTCATCACCCTGTTCCTGGGCCTCGAGCTGATGACGATGCCGTCGTACCTGCTCACCGGCCTCCACAAGACCGATCGGTACAGCAACGAGGGCGGCCTGAAGTACTTCCTGCTCGGCTCGTTCGCCAGCGCGATCCTCCTGTTCGGGGCGGCGTGGATATACGGGCTGACCGGCACGACCAGCGTCGACGGCGTCGCCGCGGCACTCGAGGGGCAGATGAACGCCGGCATCCTGGTGGCCATAGGCTTCCTGACCGTCGGCGCCACCTTCAAGATCGCGGCGGTCCCGTTCCACTACTGGACCCCGGACGCCTACCAGGGCGCGCCGACGCCGATCACCGGGTTCCTGTCGGTCGGCCCGAAGATCGGCGCCTTCGCGCTTCTGATCCGGATCTTCGCCGAGGCCCTCGCCCCGTTGAAAGCGGACTGGCTGGCGATCTTCCTGGTGCTGACCGTGCTGACGATGACGGTCGGCAACATCGTGGCCCTCGTCCAGACCAACGTGAAGCGGATGCTCGCCTACTCGAGCATCGCGCACACCGGCTACATCATGGCCGGGCTGGCGGCCTACGCGGCCGCGCCCGACGCCGAGACCGCGGCACAGGGCATCCAGTCGGTCCTTTTCTACGTCCTCGGCTACGCGGTCATGAACATCGCCGCCTTCGCGGTGGTGGCCATGCTCCAGCGTGACACGACCCGCTTCGGCGGCCTCGCCTCGTTCGCCGGGCTCGCCTCGCGGGCGCCGTGGCGCGCCGGGGCGATGGCGGTGCTCATGCTGAGCCTGACCGGCATCCCGCCGACCGTCGGCTTCTTCGCCAAGCTCTACGTCCTGATCGCCACGGTCGAGTCGGGCCTCGTCTGGCTGGCGGTGGTGATCGTCCTCAACGCCGCGCTGGCCGCGTTCTACTACCTGCGCGTCATCGTCTACATGTACATGCGCGATCCCGAGCCGGAGCCCGCGCCCCTCGACAACCATCCATTCGGCTCGGTGGCCCTCGCCGTCTCCGTGGCGGGCGTGATCGCGCTGGGGGTCTTCCCCGGCGCCATCCTGCGCCTCCTCGAGGTCAGCGCCGCCAGCCTCTTCTAGGCCGATGGCAGCCCCCGCCGACGCCGAGGCCCTGGCCGATGCCAACCTCGGTGCCGCCGCGGCCAGCCTGCTCGGTGACAGACGCCTGATCATCGCCACCAACCGCGGGCCGGTGACGTTCACGTCTGCGGCCGATGGCTCGCTGCGGCCCCGACGCGGGTCCGGCGGACTGGTCACGGCCCTCGGCCAGGTGGGCCGCCACGTGCCGGTGACGTGGGTCGCGGCGGCGATGAGCGACGGCGACCGCCGGGCCGCGGCTGATCCTCGGCTGGTGCGTGCCGCCGTCGGCGACGGCCAGGTCCGGCTGCGCTTCGTGGCGGCCGAGCGCGCCGTCTACGAGGCCGCCTACAACGTCATCGCCAACCCGTTCCTCTGGTTCCTCCAGCACCAGATGTGGAACCTGCCGGAGCGCCCGGTGATCGACGCGAGCACCCTGCGCTCGTGGGAGCGCGGGTACGTGGCGATGAACGAGGCCTTCGCCTCCGCCGTTGTGGCCCAGGCACGAGGGGACAAGCGGCCGCGAATCATGCTCCACGACTACCACCTCTACTGCGCCGCCGAGCCGATCCGCCGCTCCCGGCCGCACGCGATCATCAGCCACTTCACCCACATCCCGATGCCGCCGTCGTCGATCTGGCAGGCGATCGCGCCGCCGATCCGCGAGGGCATCGCGGTCGGTCTGCTCGCGAACGACGTCGTCGGCTTCCAGACCGATCGCTATGCGCACAACTTCCTGCGCATGGTCGAGTCGTTCGTGCCCGATGCGACCGTCGACTACGAATTGAGCGAGGTGCGCCGCAAGCGCCGGACGACGCGGGTGCGGGTCTACCCGATCAGCATCGACGTCGAGGCCACCCGTCGGATCGCGAGCTCACGCGCCGCACGCCGACGCGCCGATCAGCTCCTGGGAGGGACGCGCGAGCGGGTCATCGTCCGCGTCGACCGGCTGGAGCCGTCGAAGAACATCCTGCGCGGCTTCCTCGCCTACGAGGCGCTCCTCCAGCGCCATGCGCGCTTGCGCGGACGGATCAGCTTCCTCGCCTTCCTCGTCCCGTCGCGCACCGGCCTGCGCGAGTACGGGCAATACGGTCGCATGGTCCAGAACGCCGTGGACCGCATCAACGCCCGATTCGGCCGCGCCGGCTGGCGTCCCGTCCAGCTCTTCTACGAGAACGACTACGCCCAGGCCCTCGCCGGCCTCTCGATCGCCGATGTCGTGCTCGTCAACCCGCTCGTCGACGGCATGAACCTCGTCGCCAAGGAGGCCGCCGTCGTCTCCGAGCGCGACGCGGTCCTCGTCCTCTCCGAGACCGCCGGAGCCTTCGACCAGATGGCCGATGGCGCCCTGCCGGTCGCCCCCGCCGACGTCGCCGGCACCGCCGACGCCCTCGCCACGGCCCTCGCGATGCCCGTCGAGGAGCGCCGTCGTCGCCTGGCCCTGCTGCGCCGCGGCGTGGAGCGCGAGGACATCACCTGGTGGCTGCGCCGCCAGCTCGAGGACCTCGCCGAGCTCGCCGGCTGACGGTCAGTGACCGGCGAGCCGAGCCAGCAGCTCGGCGGCATCGGCGGGCGTGTCGAGCACGACGTCCGCCGCCGCGGTGATCTCCGGGGGAACCTCGTGATCCGACCCGCCCACGGCGACGATCGCCGCCCGCAGGCGGCCCGCGGCGCGCAGGTCGTCGACCGCCGAGAACATGTCGAGGTCGGTGACGTCGTCGCCCATGACCACCGCGCCGCGCAGGCCGTAGCGCTCGACGATCTCGCGTACCGCGGTGCCCTTGTCGCCGAGGCCCGCGGCCCGGAGCTCGACGATCATCCGCCCGTGCCCGATCCGCAGGCCAGACGGCTCGAGGTCACCCAGCGCATCGAGGATCGCCGCTCGCGCGCCGTGAGGATCCGCTGCCTGCCGGTAGTGGACCGATGCCGAGATGCCCTTGTGATCGGTCCGCACGCCGGGCAAGGACGGGACGCGCGCCAGCGCGGCGTCCAGCGCGCGGCCGATCGCCTCGGCGCCGGGCGCGCTCGTTGGCGCCTCCGCGTCCGGGTCGAGCCACTCAGTCCCGTGGTTGCCGACGATCAGCAAACCGGGCACGCCGACCAGCCGTCGCGCATCGAGCGGCATGCGGCCGGTGACGATGGCGACCACCGCCAGGCGTCGGGTGAGCGCGGCCAGCGCGCCATCGGCACCGTCGACCAGGCCGGCCATGAAAGGGTCGTGGACGATCGGTGAAATGGTGCCGTCGAAATCGGTCAGCAGCCCGGCCGGCTCGGCCGCCAGCGCGTCGGTCGCCAGCGCCAATGCACGCGACAGCGACGCATCGGTCTGGCGGCTAGACTCCGGCACTGTGAAGCGTCTCTCCTCGTGGGCGCTCCCGATCATCCTGGGGGTGGCGGGGGTGGCGCTCATTATCATCGGGTCGATGGACCTCGGCGACGAGCCGACCCCCAGCCTGCCGGCCATCCTGACGCCGACTCCCGTGGCTCAGGCCTCTCCGACGGCGACCCCGACCGAGGCTCCCAGCGCCAGCGCGCCGGCCAGCCCGACCGCCGAGCCGACCGCCGACCCCGGTGCCCACCCCGCTGCCCGACGACGTGGTCGCCGTCCAGCTCCAGATCGAGTCGGTCGGCATCAACGTCATCGTCCGGCAGTCGACGAGCAGGGAGACCGACAGCTTCCCGCCCGCCGACGCCGCCTACATCCTGCTCAACGGCAACCAGCCGGGGCGCAACACGAACTCGTACATCTTCGCCCACGCGCTGAACTCGCTGTTCAAGCCGCTGTGGAACGTGCAGGTCGGCGCCGAGCTGCTCATTCGGATGTCCGACGACTCCGTGCGTCGCTACACGGTGACCGAGGTGCGACCGAACGTCGCCTGCCCCGACCCGGACGCGACGACCAATAACCCCGAGGACTTCGGCGTGACTCCGCCGCTCGCCCTCCAGATCCACGACGACTGCTCGGAGGGCGCCTTCTGGACCGCCCCGACCGAGTACGAGCGCATCACGCTCCAGACCTCGCAGGGCTACAACCGCAACTGGGGCGAGCTGGTCGTCATCGCCGATCCGGCGGGCTAGGCGCTTCCGCGCCGATCTATCGGGCGAGATCTCGCATCTGAGGCGCTCATGCGAACCAGCGCCCGATGTATCGGGTGAAATCTCGCATCTGAGGCGCTCATGCTGAAAATTGCCCGATCTATCGGGCGCCCGCAGCAGGCTAGATGGGCGGCGCCTCCTCGGGCAGCGAACCGCGGCCGCGGACGTAGAAGGCTGGAAGCAGCGTCACCACCGCAACCGCCAGCGCGATCCCGAATACGAGCTGCAGCACCCCGGCCGCCTCGCCCTGCGACCACGCCTCCAGCACGGCGACCAGCGCCAGCGACGCCTGAGGGTCGACGCCGACGAACTCCGGTCGCCCGAGCTCGACCACCAGCGCGTCCCGCAGCTCCGGGTCGGCGATGAGCGCCGAGAGCTCGTCGATCCGGTTCTGGCCGATCGAGGTCAGCAGCGCCAGGCCGAATGCCATGCCGATCGTCCGCGTGACCTGGAGCATCGCGCTCGCCACGCCGTAGGCGCCCGCGCCCGCCGCCTCGACCGCCGCGGTGGCGCGCGGCGAGACGGTCAGCCCGAAGCCGACGCCGAAGATGGCGAGGTCGCGCACGAGCCGGTCGAGATCGGTCTCGACCCCCCAGCCCATGGCCAGCCACAGACCGACGGCACTGACGGCGACCCCGAGCAGCGTCACGAGCCGCTCGCCGACGAAGCCGCTCGCGACCCCGCCGACCAGCGCGCCGACGGCGATCGCCAGGGTGAGCGCGGTCAGCGCGGTCGCGGACTGCGCATCGGTGCCGAAGAGGACGCGGTTGACGAAGACCGGGCCGCCGATCACCGCCGTAGCCAGCGTGTAGCCGGTCAGCAGGCTGACCAGGTTGGCCGCGGAGAAGGCTCGATCGGCGAAGAGGCGCAGGTCGATCAGCGGCGAGCGGGCGCGCAGCTGGTACCAGACGAAGACGGCGCCGGTCACGACCGCCAGCAGCAGCCCGCCGATCACGAGCGGATCGGTCCAGCCGACCTCGCCGGACACGGTCATGGCACCGATGCCGGCCACGAGCGCGATCGTCAGCAGCGCCGCGCCCGCGAGATCCAGGCTCCCGCGGACCCGCGGCGTCTCGACGCCACCGGCGAAGACGTAGATGAGCAGCAGCGTGACGATGGCGATCGGCACGTTGAGCAGGAAGATCCACTGCCAGGGCGCGACGTCGAGGCCGGGTATCGGCAGCGAGAAGTTGAGCAGCACCCAGGCGCCATAGGCCGGACCGATCGCCATGCCGATGTAGGTCGCCGCCCCCTCGACGCCCAGCGCCGTTGCCCGCGCCCGCCCGGTGAAGAGGTGGCTGGCCAGCGCCATCGACAGCGGCACCAGCGCCCCGCCGCCGAAGCCCTGCACCACCCGCGATACGATCAGCCACGTCAGCCCGTCCTCCGGCCCGGCCATCCGCGACAGCCCGGCGCCCGCCGAGCCGATCGCGAACAGCAGCAGCGCAACGACGTAGAGGCGCAGCGCGCCCCACAGGTCGGCGCCGCGCCCGGCGAGCGGCATCGCCACCACGTAGGCCAGCAGGTAGGCGTTGACGATCCAGCTCACCCGCGCCAGGTCTGCCCAGCCGCCGAAGTCGGCGACGATCGACGGCAGTGCGATGGCCACGACCATCAGCTCGGCCCCACCGAGCAGCACGCCGAGGCTCGCGAATCCGAGCGCCGCCCACGCGGCGACGGGATGGATCCTCACAGGTCGGTGCGCTCGAGGGCCACGCGGCACCCGATCAGCACGCCGGCGGCCAGCGCCAGGCCGATGCCGGCCGCGCGCAGCGCATCGGCCACGATCGGCTCTGGCTCGGCGGCGCGCGCCAGCAGCATCAGCGCACCGCCGGGCAGCCAGACGGCCGCCGTCGGAAGGGTCACGACGACGATCGCCGCGATCACGCAGGCCGCGATGGTGACGGTCATCGCGGGGCGCGGCCGCAGCAGCGCCCCCGCCAGCAGGCCGACCGCGATCGCCAGGCCGAGCGCCGCGGCGGCCGCGGCGATCACCGCCAGGTACTCCGCGACCTCGACCGAGCCAGCGGGAATCGCCAGCCAGCCGAGGACGGCGCCGCCCGCGAGCCCGGCGGCCCCGACGACCACGAGTGCCCCGTACCAGCCGACGAGGTAGGTGGAGCGCGCCACGGCGCGGGTGACGAGCCAACCGGCCCGGCCGGAGAGGCGCTCCTCGGCCATCGACCACGCCGCAACCGCCGCCGCGACCACGATCGCCAGCCCGAGGCCGGCCGCCAGCCGAGCCATCGCCTCGGGGAGCGGCGCCGGCAGGAGGCCGACGACCGCGCCGGCGCCGATCGCCACGAGCAGCACGAGCAGCAGGCGGAAGGTCATCCACAGCTCGCGCGTGGCGAGCCGGGCCACGGTGGTCGCCTGGCTCACCGGGCGGCCGCGGGTGCTGCTTCGTCGAGACCGCCTCCCGCTGAGGCTCCGCGAGGGCCAGGACGCCGCGCATGGAGAGCGACAGCCCGGCCGCCTCCAGGTCGCGAATCGACGCCAGGAGCGCCACGCGGCCCTCGCGCACGAGCGCCACGTGCGTGACGAGCCCCTCCTCGCTGGCGGGATAGTGGCTGGCCAGCACCACCGTCCGCCGTCGCCCCGGCAGCCGCAGGAGCCGAGCGCGTTCGCGGGCCTCGAGCGCGCGCAGCGGCTCGTCGAGGAGGAGCACCTCGGGATCGGCGATCAGCGCGGCCGCCAGCCCGGTGCGCTGGAGGAGCGGCGGGCCGCTGCGACCGACCGGCCGATCCGCCGAGGCCGCCGGAATCCGGACCCAGGCCAGCGCCCGCTCCACCCGTCGCGCGGCCTCGCTCGCCGGGAGCGCCAGAAGGCGCGCGGCGAGCTCGAGCGCCTCGCGCGGCGTCATCCACGCGTGGATCCCAGGCTCCGGACCCAGGTAGGCGACCCGCCGGCCCCAGCCATCGGTGGTCGAGTCCGTGAGGCCGGCGATCTCGATCCGGCCGCGCTGTGGGCGGGACAGCCCGGCCAGGATCCGCACCAGCATCGAGGCCGCCGTATCGGGCTGGCCGACGAGCAGGAGCCGCATCCCGACCGGGACGGCGAGGCTGCATCGGTCGAGCAGCCGGCCGCGTGAGATCTCGGTGCAGGTGATCGCCGACGGGCGCAGGGCCCGCACGGCAGGGGCTCCCCACAGGGCGTCGGGCGTCGAGCTGGTCACCTTCGACCGATCCTATCGCAGCGCAGCCTTGACAGGCCCGGGCGCATCGGCAATCATAAGCGTTCCTACATATAAATCCGCATTTGATAAAGAAGCGCTCGATGATGAACCCGCCCGCGGAGACCCCGGTCGAGCACGACCTGCGCCGTCTCCGGACGCTCTATCGCGCGCTCGGCGACGAGACGCGCCTGCGCATGATCGGCCTGCTGGCCGAGGTCGGGCCGATGCCCGTCAACCGGCTCTCGCACGAGATCGGGATGTCGCAGCCGCTCATCAGCTGGCACCTGCGCATCCTGCGCCTGGCGGCCCTCGTCGACACCCAGCGCCAGGGGCGGACCGTCATCTGCCGGCTGCGCACGGACGCCTTCGAGGAGCTGCACGACGCCGAGGCGCGTCTGATCGGCGGCACGGCGGGGATCGCCAGCACCGGCGACGCGCGGGGGACGGTGGCCGATGTCCGCTAGCGGCCAGGGGGCGCACGAGCTGCGCCCCAGCGCATCGGTCCTGCCTGCGTGGCTGAAGACGGCCGCGCGTGGCCTCCTGAACCCGGTCGTCCGGCTCGCCATCGCGCTGCATCTCACTCCGAACACCATCACGGTCATCGGCCTCGGCATCACCGTCGTCGCCGCCGTGCTCGTGGCCAGCGACTTCCTGCTCGTTGGCGCGGCACTCCTCACCGCCGGATCGCTGCTCGACGCCGTCGACGGCGCCCTGGCCCGCGCGACCGGGGGCGAGACGTCGTTCGGCGGCTTCCTCGACTCGACCCTCGACCGCGCCGGCGAGGCGATCCTCTACATCGGCATCGGCGCCTGGCTGGTCCTCAACCTGGCCGACCCGGTCCTGCCGCTCGTCGCCCTCATGGCCGCCATGGCCGGCTCGTTCCTCGTCAGCTACGCGCACGCCCGCGCGCAGGGCATCGGCCTCGCTGCCGACGTCGGGCTGGCGCCGCGCACCGAGCGCCTCATCCTCGTCATCGTGGGCGTGGCGCTTGCAGGGTTCGGGTTCACTGCCGGCCTGATCGGCATCCTCGTCATCCTCGCCGTCCTGACGGTGGCGACCGTAATCCAGCGAATCCTCCACGTCTGGCGCCTCAGCCAGGCCGCATCCATCAACAAGGAGAGTTGAGCATCGTGGCTCGCAACAACGGCAAGGCCGCCGGCAACGGCCATCGGACGGGCGACGGCAAGGTGCGCGTCGCCATCGTGGGCGTCGGCAACTGCGCCAGCAGCCTCGTGCAGGGCCGCTACTACTACGCCGATGCGAAGGACGGCGACTTCGTCCCGGGCCTCATGCACGTCAACCTCGGTGGCTACCACGTCCGCGACATCGAGTTCGTGGCCGCCTTCGACGTCGACCGCAACAAGGTCGGCAAGGACCTGTCGGAGGCGATCTACGTCGAGCCCAACAACACCTACCGCTTCGCCGACGTGCCCCACCTCGGCGTGTCCGTCGAGCGCGGCATGACCCACGACGGGCTCGGGAAGTACCTCTCGGAGATCATCGAGAAGGCGCCGGGGCCGACGGCCGACATCGTCGGCATCCTCAAGGAGCGCAAGGTCGACGTCATGGTCAGCTACCTGCCGGTCGGCAGCGAGCAGGCCACGAAGTGGTACGCCGAGCAGGCGCTCCAGGCCGGCGTCGCCTTCGTCAACGCGATTCCGGTGTTCATCGGTCGCGAGCCGTACTGGCAGCGCCGGTTCGCCGAGGCGGGCCTGCCGGTCATCGGCGACGACATCAAGTCGCAGGTCGGCGCCACGATCACCCACCGGGTCCTGACCCGGCTGTTCATGGACCGCGGCGTGCGCATCGACCGCACCTACCAGCTGAACTTCGGCGGCAACACCGACTTCCTGAACATGCTCGAGCGCGAGCGCCTCGAGTCCAAGAAGATCAGCAAGACCAACGCGGTCACCAGCATGATCGACTACGAGATCGACGAGACCGATGTCCACGTCGGACCCAGCGACTACGTGCCCTGGCTGAAGGACCGCAAGTGGTGCCACATCCGCATGGAGGGCACCACCTTCGGCGACGTGCCGCTGAACCTCGAGCTCAAGCTCGAGGTGTGGGACTCGCCGAACAGCGCCGGGGTCATCACCGATGCGATCCGCTGCGCCAAGCTCGGCCTCGACCGCGGCCTGGCAGGCACGCTCGTCGCTCCCAGCGCGTACTTCATGAAGTCGCCGCCGAACCAGATCCACGACGACATCGCCTACAACCGGCTCGAGGCCTTCATCCGCGGCGAGGACAACGAGACGCTGGTCGGCACCGAGAAGCAGAAGGCGCGCAAGCTGAAGAAGGCACCCGAGCACACCGCCGAAAAAGCGCGTGCGGCAGCTGTCGAGGTCGCATAGCGAATTCACGGGGCTCAAGATTCCGCCAAGATGAGGCTGCAATGACCGTCCTGATGGCCGGGGTGTTCAGCCGGTGAACGAGGCGACGGGCGAGCCGCCGCTGCTTCGTCGTTACCTTCATCGGGTGAAGTCTCGCGGCGACGGAGGATCGAGCGGCGAGCGGAGGCGCGAGACGCTGACGTTCTGGCTCTACCGCGGCGGCGAGCGGCTCATCGGCGCGCTGCCCCGCGGCCTGACGATGCCGTCCGCAGCCGCCGTCGGCAACCTGGCCTACGACCTGGCCGGTCCGAAGCAGCGCCTGATCGCCGAGAACCTCTCGCGGCCGATGCGCCTGCCGCCCGCCGACCCGCGCGTCCGTCACGCCGCCCGCCGCGCCTTCCGCAACTACGCGAAGTACCTGGTCGACATGATGCGCATCGGCGAGCTGTCCGAGGAGGAGGCGCGCCGGCTGGTGAGCATCGAAAACTTCGAGATCCTCACCGAGGCCCGCGCCGAGGGCCGCGGCGTGCTGCTGTGCACCGCGCACATCGGCGGCATGGACATGATCGGTCCGGCCCTCAAGGGCGTCGGCGAGGCGCTCCACGTGGTCGCCGACGACACGACCTATGGCCGCCTCTACGACCACCTGGCCGAGGCGCGGGCGCGCCAGAACATCTTCGTCATCGGCTGGCGGAACCTGCGCGGCATGTTCAAGGTGCTGCGCGACAACCAGAACCTCGTCCTCTTCTGCGACGGTGGCTACCGGCGCGGCGACGTCCCCGTCGAGCTGTGCGGCGAGCCGACCACGCTGCCGATCGGTCCGGCCACACTGTCGGCCAAGACCGGGGCCCCGATGCTCACGGTCGCCTGCCGCCGGACCGATGACGACCGCTTCGTGACCCGGGGCCTGCCGCTCATCCACTGTGCGGGCACCGATCCGGTCGAGATCCAGCGCGCCACGCAGGCCCTCGCCGACGCGCTCTCCACCGTCATCGCCGAGGACCCCGGGCAGTGGTACATGTTCCGCCCGGTCTGGCCACAGACCGATGCGGACCGCAGGCACGCCACCGAGGCGCTGGCGGCCGCACGACGCGGCGAGGACTGGACGAAGATCGGCGCTTGATGCTGCGCCTGGCCCTCGAGGTCGCCGACCGGATCGTCGCCGCCCTCCCGTCGCGCGCGGCCTACGCCCTCGCCGACTTTGCAGGCGACCTGTGGCATCGCTTCGCGCCCGCGCGGCGCCGCCTGGTGGCGGCCAACCTGGCCCGCGTGTGCGCCGCCACCGGCCGCCCGACCCGCGGGCCGGAGTTCACCGCCCTCGTGCGCTCGGCGTTCCGCAACCACGCCCGCTACTACGTCGAGCTGCTGCGGGCGCCGCATTACCGGATCGATCGGGTCGACGAGCACGTGGAGGTCCCCGAGTGGGATCGCTTCCTGCCGCTGCTCAACGGCGGTCCGGCAATGCTGCTGAGCAGCCACCTCGGCAACTTCGAGCCGTTCGGCATGTTCGTCGCCGCACACGGCCTGCGGCCGCTCTCGCCGGTCGAGGAGATCGAGCCACGCGCCCTCTACGAGTTCGTCACCGCGCGCCGCGGCGCCAGCCATGTCGATCTCGTCCCGCTGGGCGAGGCGGGGCGCGCGATCGTGAAGCGACTCCGCTCCGGCGGGCTGGTCGGGATCATCGCCGACCGCGACCTCACCGGCGACGGCCAGCCGGTGACGATCTTCGGCCACCCGACCACGCTGTCGACCGGCCCGGCCTCGCTGGCCGTCACGCACCGTGCGGCGCTCATCGTCGGGCGCTGCCTGCGCGTCGGTCCGGATAGGTTCATCGGCGAGGGTCGGGTCGTCGAGGTGCCGAACAGCGGTGACCGGCGCGCGGACGCGGCGGTCCTCGTCGAGCGCATCGCGGCCTGCTTCGAGCAGGACATCGGCCATGCGCCCGAGCAATGGTGGGGCGCATTCCAGCCGTTCTGGCCTGACCTGGGCCGATGACCCGCAACGGCAACGAGCTCGGCAAGGCCGACATGCACCTGCATACGCTGTACTCGGACGGGACGGCATCGGTCCAGGCGGTGCTCGACCACGTCGAGCGCGCGACCGATCTCGACCTCGTCGCGATCACCGACCACGAGCGCATCGACGGCGCCCAGCGCGCGGTCGAGATCCATGGCGAGGGCGACTACTCGTTCGGCCTGGTCATCGGCGAGGAGATCACCACGCGCCGCGGCCACGTCCTGGCGCTCTTCATCACCGAACGGATTCCCGCGCTGCGGCCGCTGGCCGAGACGATCGAGCGCATCCACGACCAGGGCGGCCTGGCGATCGCCCCGCATGCCATGGCGCCCCTCACCCCGTCGCTCGGCCGCGGCTCGCTGCTTCGCACCCATCACTCGACCGATGCGCGCCACCGGCTCGACGCGATCGAGCTCATGAACCCCTCCACCGCCGGCCGCGCTCGCCGCTTCTCGCGGAGGCGGCTCAACGACGAGGTGCTGCGGCTGCCCGCTGTCGGCAACTCCGACGCCCACGTCCTGGAGGGAATCGGGACGGCGTGGACCTGGTTCCCCGGCTCGGGTGCCGACGACTACCGGGCGGCCATCGCAGCCGCGGCGACCCGACCGGACGGGACGTACTGGTCGCACCTCCACAACGTCGACGTCTACCGGCGCCAGCTGGGAGCCAAGGCACGCCACCTGCGCCATACTCTGCGGCCTAGCGGAGAGTGGCGGTGACATCGGTCCTGCAGTCCGCGGCCCCGACGGTCGTGCAGCCGGCGGAGGCCACGCGGCAGCCCCTCAAGATCGGAATCGTCAGCCCGTACGGGTACCCCCATCCGGGCGGCGTCAACGAGCACGTGCGCTTCACGTACGAGGCCATGCGACGCATGGGCCACGACGTGTGGATCGTGACGTCCAAGTACGGGCGCGAGCGGGAGGACGAGGGTCATGTCATCCGCCTCGGCACCGGATGGGCGGCGCCGGCCAACGGATCGGTCGGGCGCGTCACGCTGGGACTGCGCTTCAAGCGCCAGGTGCGCGAGGTGCTCGAGGCGCATCGGTTCGACGTCCTGCACTTCCACGAGCCGCTCGTCCCGTTCCTGTCGCCGACCATGCTCGACGCGTCGGAGACGGTGAACATCGGAACCTTCCACGCCTTCGGCGGCTTCTCGCCGTCGTACTGGATCGGTTCCAAGTTCGCGGGACACCTGGCCGACAAGCTCGACGGGCGCATCGCGGTCTCGGGTGCCGCGCGCCACTTCATCAACCGCTACTTCCCCGGCGAGTACCGGATCATCCCGAACGGGGTCAACCTGGAGCTCTTCCAGGCCGCCGAGCCGTACGAGGAGCTGCGCGACGGGACGCTGAACATCCTCTTCGTCGGCCGCCTCGAGGAGCGCAAGGGCCTGATCCACCTCCTCAAGGCCTATCACCGCCTGCGCAAGCGCAGGGTCGACGCGCGCCTGCTCGTGGTGGGAAGCGGGCCGAAGCTGCGCGAGTACCGCCGCTTCGTCGGCCTGCGCGGCATCCGCGATGTCGAGTTCCTGGGACGCGTGAGCGACGAGCAGAAGGTCCGCTACTTCGCCTCGGCCGACATCTACTGCGCGCCGAACACCGGCCAGGAGTCGTTCGGCATCGTGCTGCTGGAGGCGATGGCCGCCGGCGTGCCGATCGTCGCCTCCGACATCCACGGCTTCAAGCGGGTCGTCGAGCGCAACGTGCAGGGCATCCTCGTCGAGCCGCGCAACCCGCGCGCGCTGGCAGCCGCGCTCTACACCCTCGCGCGCGATCCGGAGATGCGCCACGACATGGGTGAGGCGGGGCGTACCCGGGCACCGGAGTTCAGCTGGGACCGCGTGACCGAGCGGATCGTCGACTTCTACTACGAGACCCGCGACCAGGTGCTGGCCACTCAACGCTGACCGCTCGGGCCGGGTATTCCTGGCGTGGCCGAAATTGCGCCAATTGCCTCCCAGCGACGCTAACGGCCAACTTCAGCCCGAATCGGGCGTCAACATGGCCGAAAATTGCCCGTAGGCGCAACAACCGGCCAAGAACGGACTCCAGATCGGCCCTTCTTGGCCGTTAGCTTCGGTCCCGGGCAAGTCTCGCGTTTGCCCTAGAGCGGCTTGCGCCAGGCCGTGAAGGTCCGCTCGGGCACGAACCCGAGAGACCGATACAGGTCGGTGGCGCCGGTCGGCGAGTCGGTGTCGACGCCGAGCGACGCCGAGGTGAAACCGGCCTCGCGCGCGCCCACCAGCGACGAGGCGAGCAGCGCGCGGGCCAGACCGCGGCGACGCCACGCGGCGCGGACGGAGACCATCGAGACGTAGACGCGCGAGCGGCCGTAGCGCTCGTTCTCCTCGACAGGGACGGTGGTGACGATCGCGCCGGCCACCTGGTCGCCGTCCCAGCCGATACGCCAGTGGCGCGGGTCGGCGTGGTCGGGATTCGCGTCGAAGCGGGTCCAGTCAGCCTCGGTCCACTCTTGCTCGCCCCAGTGGTCGCGAAACGCCTCAGCCGAGGCCTCCCAGATGGCTCGGTACTGATCGCGGGCCACGGGGCGCAGCTCGAGGCCATCGGGCATCGGCGGCGCGACGATGCCGTCCAGCGTCCGCACCACCATGTCGTAGTAGAAGCGCGCTGCGGTGTAACCGTCGCCGCGCAGGAGGGCGACGCAGCCGGCATCGGCGTCGATGCTCTCCGAGGCGAGCCACTTCGGCTCCACCTCCGGATGCTCGGCCGCGATCTCGCGCAGCCGCGCCTCGTTGAGACGGTGCAGCGCTCCGCCGATCCCGCGTCGCCGCCAGGCCGGATGGACGAAGCCGAAGTTCTCGTACGAGCGACCGCCCTCGACGAGGTCCTGCCAGAAGACGCGGGCGTAGGCGACGACCTCGCCGTCGACCTCGGCAACCAGGATGTCGCGCTCCGGGTCGCAGTTGACAAGGTTCGCGTAGGTATTACGGATGTCGTCGAGCGTCTCGACCTCCTCGACGCCATCAGCCTCGTGGGCAACGCTGTAGACGCGCAGCATCGCAGGAAGGTCTTCCTCCCCGCGGTAGCCCCGGATGGCGAGGCCGGGAACGGCCGCGACGGTGTCGATCACCGCGCCACCTCCTCGAGCGGGCGGCGCCAGGCGGTCGACCGCTCGGTGACGGCGAAGCCGGTCGACTCGTACAGGCCGAGCGCGCCCGACGGGTTGTCGGCGTCCACGCCGAGGGCGGCGATGGTCATCCCACGCTCTCGGAGCAGGTGGAACGAGCGCACGATGAGGTTGCGAGCCAGCCCGCGGCGTCGCCACGGTCGACGGGTGAAGACGCTCTCGAGCCAGCCGCGGCGGAGGCCGAGCGTCTCGTTCTCCTCCTGGAAGATCGCGTTCAGCACCCCGCCGGCGATCTCGTCGCCGTCCCAGGCGACCAGGAACATGGAGGGGTCGAACTCCGGCGAGTCGCGCCAGCGGCGGAAGTTCGCCTCCGACTCGTCGTGTCCACCCCAGTGGTCGCGGAAGGCCTCGTGGTCCGCCACCCACAGCTCCCAGCCCTGGTCGGCCGACATCGGCCGCAGCTCGAGGCCCTCGGGCAGCGGCTCGACCTCGGGCAGCTCGCCGGTGATCGATCGCTCCATGTCGAAGAACCAGCGCGCCGGCTCGTAGCCGAAGCGCTCCCCCAGGGCCGATCCGGCGACGTTGCGCTGGTCGATCCACATGCCCAGCACGCGCGGCCGGTCGCCCTCGTAGGAGCGATCCAGCGCGCGCGCGGCGGCGATCCGATCGGCGAGCAGGACGCTGCCGATCCCGCGACGGCGGAAGGCGGGGTCGACCGCGCCGCCGCTGCGGTACTCGCGCAGCCCGTCGGTGGTGTCGACCCACTCGGACTGCGCGAATGCCACCACCTGGCCGTCGAGCTCCGCCATCCGCACGTCACGCGCGGGATCGAACTTCTCGGACGGGTGGCGCAGCCACGCGGCGTACTCGTCGACGCTCACGCGCCCGCGGACGGCATCGGCCTCCCACTCCGCGTTCTGGAGACGGACGATGTGCGGGATGTCGGCCTCGCCGGCGTAGGCACGCAGGACGAGGCCGGGAACGTCGGCCGCGGGAGCGGCCGCCGCGTCTGTTTGAGCCGGGGTCTTCATCGGTCTATCCAACTCTCTTGAGCTTGCCGGTGCGCTTGGCGTAGCGCTCGGCGATGCCGAAGACGTAGACGCCCAGCGGGATGAGCACGACGCCCATGATCACCAGCGGCCACACGTTGTGGAGCAGCTCGGTGACCGGCTTCCCGTCGATCAGGCCGCCGCGGATGCCCTCCAGCACGTAGGTGCCCGGCGAGAACTGCGCGACGAACTGCATCCACTCGGGGAGCTCGGTGACCGAGTAGTAGACCCCGCTGAACAGCAGGATGACCGACTGGATGACGAACACCATCTGGTCGCCGCGCTCGACGTAGAGCAGCGGCAGGATGGCCGCCATCATCCCGACACCGACGAAGCTGATCGACCCCAGCGCCAGGAAGGCGCCGGCGGTCACCCAGTTGCCGCCGGTGAACTCGACGTCGAAGACGAGCAGCATCACGACCAGGATGATCACCATCTGGATCACGGCGTAGGCCACCGCGAAGAAGGTGGAGCCGATCAGCTGGGTGTAGCGCCGCACCGGCGCCATGAACGTGTACTCGAGCGTCCCCTCCCAGCGCTCCCAGGTGACCGTCTCGCCGATGAAGCCGAAGACGATCGACAGGAAGTTCCAGAAGATGGCGCCGATGATCAGCACCTGGAGCAGGGTGGGGTTGTCCTCGGCCACGCCGATGTAGGCCACCGCCAGGGCGGCCGCCAGCGAGTAGACCAGCCAGGCGACCTCCCAGCCCCAGTAGCGCTTGGTCAGGTTGAAGTTGCGCTCGACGAAGGCAAAGCTCGCCTTCAGCTCGCGCGTCGCGATCGTCATCGGTTCGTTCTCACTTGAGGATTGCTTGGGCCGATGGACCGGCCTCGCCCTCAGCGGGCGCGGGCCGGCCTCATCGCGGGCTCGGCGGCGATCCAGGCGCCAAGGCGCACCAGACCCCGACCGATCCACCGTCGCACCCGATTGCGCGACGGCTCATCGCTCACCAGGAGGTTCGTGCGGCGCACGCGCTCCCGGCGCTCGTCCACGAGGGCGTGGACGGCACGAAGATCGGCGTTCATCAGCACGGAACTCACCTCCTTTCCCTTCGCTACTCGTCGTCCTCGGACGACGATTCCTCGTCGACATCGTCGTCCAAACTCTTGCCAGTGAATGTCATGAACACCGACTCGAGGGTCGGCTTCTTTCCGTAGTCGCGCTCGACCATCGTCATCAGCTCGGCCGGCGTCCCCTCGGCCACCAGTCGGCCGTCGTTGATGAGCGCGATCCGGTCGCACAGCCGCTCGGCCTCGGCGAGGTCGTGCGTCGTGAGCAGGATCGTCGCGTCGTGGTCGTCGCGGACCTCCTCGACGAAGGTCTGCACGTCGAGCTTCGAGCGTGGGTCCAGCCCGGTGGTCGGCTCGTCGAGGAGGAGCACGACCGGACTCGTCAGCAGCGCCCGCGCGATCGCGACCTTCTGCTGCATGCCCCGGCTCATCTGCTCGACCGGCCGGCCGAGCCGCTTCTCACCGATGCCGAGCCGCGCCAGTATCCGGATCGCCTCGGCGCGCGCCACCTTCGCGTCCATCCCGTAGAGCCGGGCCGCGTAGGCCAGGTTCTCGTGGGGCGAGAGCTTCTTGAAGAAGGCCGCGTCGACGCTCACCCGGTTGATCAGGCGCTTCACCGCCATCTCGTCCTTCGCGACGTCGTGCCCGAACACCTCGATCCGACCGCGATCGATCGTCAGCAGCGTGCTGATGAGGCGGATGAGCGTGCTCTTGCCGGAGCCGTTCGCGCCGAGCACGCCATAGATCTCGCCGCGGCGGATCGACATGCTCACGTCGTTCACGGCCAGCACCGCCTTCTTCTTGCGGCCGACCACGAATCGCTTCGTGGCGTGGTCGATGAAGAGCGCCGGCAGCTCGTCCGGCGGCGGCGGGCCGACGCGCCGAGACGGCTCGGGCGCCGGGGCCGTTGCCGGCTCTGCGGATGGCATCGGTGTCGTCTTTGGTTCGGTCGTCATGACCTCGGTCATCGTTTCGTTCCTGCTGAGGGGCATCAAAAAACCGTGGACCCAATCCGGCCCACGGCTCGTGTGTCTGCTCGGCGGCCCTGCCGCCTTGCTTCTACTCGAGTGCGGGCACAGATCTCCCGTCGACGTCGCTGCCGGTTGGCGCGAGCCGCTGCGTCGTGAGGGCGCGGATGAGATCCATTGCCGTCAGATCGCTCCTCGTTGCTGGTTGGTGGTGGCCGGACACCGCCGGGCAGCGTCGGCTGCGGAGGTGGTGCCGCCGGAGTCTACGGCCGCCGTCTGAACGGTGTCAAGGAATCTACGTCGTTTGTCCTAGCCGGGTCCGGCAAGTGTGGACGATCGGGAGAGTCGCGGGTACCGTGGCCGGACCGAGCAGGAGGCCTCCACCGTGAGGATCAACACCAGCCTCATCTTCTGGGGCGTGACCCTCATCACCGCCGGCGTCGTGGCGCTCGCCATCCAGGCGGGAGCCATCGCCGAGGAGAGCGCCCGCGAGGTGTGGCGCTTCTGGCCGGTCATCATCATCGTCATCGGCCTTGCGGTCATCGCCGCGCGGACGCCGTTCGCCATGATCGCGACCGTCGTGGCCGCCCTCGTGGTCGGCGGCATGGCCGGCACGCTCGTGGCCGGGTTCCCGAGTGGCTTCAGCTTCGGCTGCGAGGGCGATGCCGGCGAGACGGTCACCGAAGAGGGCTCGTTCGGCACCGATGCGGACGTCGACCTGGACCTGAACTGCGGTGAGCTGAACGTGTCGACCGCGGCGGGCAGCGACTGGTCGGTCGAGGCGCGGTACGCCGCCGACGCGCCGACGATCGACTCCAGCGACGCCAGCCTGCGTGTCGTGTCGCCGGACACCTTCGCGGTCTTCGGCTTCGGCGATGCGAGCCAGGCGTGGGACGTCACCCTGCCGACCGACCCGACGCTCGCGTTGTCGATCGACGCCAATGCCTCCTCGAGCGTCCTCGAGCTCGACGACGCGACGTTGAGCAGCCTCGCGGTCGACGCCAATGCCGGCGACGTCGAGATCCGGTTGCCGGGCGCATCGGTCGACGACCTGTCGGTGGACGCCAACGCCGGCTCGATCTCGATCGAGGTCGACGAGGGGACCGAGCTCACCGGCTCGGTCGAGATGAACGCCGGATCCCTGGACCTGTGCGTGCCCGACGGCGTCGGCCTGGCGATCACGATGTCGGACGACAACGTCAGCTTCAGCCACAACCTCGACGACCTCGGCCTGACCCGCGAGGGCGACGTCTGGCGCAGCGGCAGCGGCGACGCGATCAGCCTGTCAGTCGAGGGCAACGCCGCCAGCTTCACCCTCAACCCCGAGGAGGGCTGCGCATGAACCGTCGCCTGTACCGATCGCGCACCGATACGGTCATCGGCGGTGTCGCCTCGGGCCTGGCCGCCTACCTCAACGCCGACCCGGCCCTGATCCGGATCGCGTGGGCGATCCTCGTGGTGGTGACCGGTGGCGTGGCGCTGCTGGTCTACATCGTCGCCTGGATCGTGGTGCCGGAGGAGCCGGCGACGCCGCTTCGCCGGCCGCCGAGCCCGAGACCGATCCGGTCACCGGCGAGGTCCTCGCGCCGGTGGCGGAGCCATCGGCGACGCCCGCGGCGTCCGCCGGCTCGAGCTCGAGCGGGCGGGCCGGCCTGATGGTCGGCATCGGTCTCGTGCTCGTGGGCGTCTGGTTCCTCCTGCGCGAGTACCTGCCGGACATCGACTGGGGCCTGCTCTGGCCGTTGTTCCTGGTGGGGATCGGCGCGCTGATCCTGGTCACCTCCATGCGCCGCCGCGAGAGCTAGGGCTCGCCGCCCTCGACCATCGGCTCGCCGCTCGGATCACGCGGCTCACGGAGGCCATCCAGCAGCGACCTGCCCACGACCGCGAACGCCGCGACGATGGCGGCGAGCAGGAAGCCGGCCACAAGCTTCAGCGAGCTGAAGCGGAGGAGCTCGTCGCGGCTGCCCTGCGGCGGATCGGGGAACCGGAAGCTGAAGTTCCACGGTGGCAGGGCGCGGGCGGCGTTGGCGTACCAGTCGGGCATCGGCAGTGCGGAGCCCAGCGGGAAGATGAGGATGCCGACGACCGCGGAGAGCACGAGGTACCCGATCGCCAGCTCTCGCCAGGCGGGCCGACGCAGGAGCTCGTCGACGACGTAGGCGACCGCGATCATCGCGAAGATCACCGCCGTCAGGTAGTGGTACGCGAAGGTGGCGCGCTCGATCCGGATCCACGGGACGAGCTGGAAGGCGAAGGCCGCGACGATCAGGACCAACGCAAGGGAGCGCCGCTTCCAGGCGAGCCAGCCGCAGGCGATCAGCGCCGGGATGCCGGCCCAGAAGAGGATGGGATTGCCGCCGTTGTAGATGAGCGCAACCTGGCGGCTGTCGAAGTTGCCGACGTGGAACCAGGTCGGCTTCAGGGCCAACGGCCAGCTCCACCACGGCGAGGCGCTGTCGTGGCCGGCGGTCAGGTTGAAGTGGTACCCGAACATCTGGGCGTGGAGCTCGTCGACCGACCAGCTGTAGCCGGGACCGCCGCCGACCGCCCAGTCGTGGCCCAGCTGGAGGTAGGGAATGTAGGTCAGCCCGTACACCACCAGCGGCACGATGACCAGGCACGCGCCCACCCATGACCAGGCGAAGCCGCCCATCTCCCCGGGCCGGAACCACCGCGCATCCGAGCGGGGGTCGCGCAGGGACCGATACGCCCGCCACGCCATGAGGGCGACCGCGACGCCGACCATGATCCACACCGGCCATCCCGCCTCCGCTCCCCGCGCGAGCATGCCGAACAGGTACTCGACGCCACTCCGTGGCTCCCTCCCGTCCACGGATCCGAAGGCGAACGCGAACGCGAGGCCGACGCCGGTCACCACGAGCGCTGTCGCGGCGAGGGCGGTGATGCTCTCCCCGACGTCGAGGCGGATGGGGCGGACCCAGGTGATCGCCAGCGCCAGGGCCAGCAGCGCGAGCATGACGACGAGGAACGGCCATGGCCCACCGATGCCGCCGATCACGAGCACGACCGCCGCGAGCGCCACCAGCAGCAGGCGCCCGAGGTCGGACCGGGCCAGCACCAGCACCAGCAGTCCCGCGAGCGCGTAGAAGCCGACCCACTTGCTGGCGGCCGCCAGGCCGATGAGGACCCCGGCCAGCGGCAGGGCCCACCACGCGCTGCGCGCCCATCGGCCGGACCAGACCTGCCAGAAGACGAGGTACGCGGCGACGATGAACGTCGCCACGAAGATGTCGTTCATGCTGATCCGGCTCATGGCGTAGCTCATCGGGTCGAGCGCGACGAACGCGGCGGCCAGCACGGCGATGCGACGACGGCTGAACATCGTCGCCGCCAGCAGGTAGACGAGGCCGACGAGCAGCGCCCCGAAGACCACGCCGGCGAGGCGCCAGGCGAAGGCATTGCTGCCCGCGTCGATGACGGCCACGCTCCCGCCGCCGGATCGGTCGGCCGTGCTGACCAGCAGGCGGCCGTGGTCGTCGCCCTGCGCGGTGGTGGTGCTGTCGAACGCCATCGCCAGCGGCGCGCCCTCGAGCGGTGAGGCGTCGAAGACCGCCATGCCGATGGATCCGCTGCCACGGACCTCCATGTGCGGCTCGATCGGCCAGACGCGATGCTCTCCCCCGTCGGTCGTGCCGGCGACATAGACCAGTCCCGACGCCGCCTGCTGGGCGATGAGCCTCGGTGCGCCGGGCAGCGGGACGAGGCCGAGGACGCACGGATCGTCCGCGCACCGGTTGTTGCTGCCGTCGGCGTCGACGACGGCGATGCCGCCTATCGTCGCGGGGTGCTCCCCGGTGGCGGCGAGGGGGCCGGTCAGCGCCAGGAGCTGCTGGTCGTCGCCGTTGCCGCGCACGATGAGCGGCCCGATGAGCGTGGCGTCGACGCCGAGCGCGCCCGTCGCCGGAGGCTCGAGGGTTGCGGCGTCGAAGATGGCGATCTCACCGACCGCCGGGCTGCTGGCGACGATCGAGTCCGGATCCTCGGCCTCGATGCCGCGGACGTAGCCGACCCCGCCGAAGGCGCCCTCGATCGGACCGCGCACGACGTCGGTGTCCGGCTCGACGACGGCGAGTCCGCCGGTGCCGCGGAGCAGGATCGGATCGGCAAGGTCCGTCGGGACGGCGATCTCGTCAACCGTCTCGAGCCCCGACCCGATCGGCGGCCCGGCCGGGGGGGCGCGACCGTCGGGTGAGGCGAGCAGGCCTGCCAGCTCGTAGGTCTCGACGGAGCCTGAGTCCGCGCGTCCCACCAGGAGGCGCGGGCCGTCCGCATCGTAGGCCAGCGTCCTGATCGGTCCGTCGGCCGTCCAGCGCGCGACCTCGTCGCCGGTCTCGGCGTCGGTGGCGACGATGGTGGTGCCGCCGTCACCGGTGAAGGCGATCGAACGCTCGTGGCCGCTCGAGGCCCGGCGCGGCGCGACCGCCAGCACCGGCGAGGGAGCATCGAGTGGCGCGCTGCCGACGACCTTGTTCGGGTCGGCCACGACGATCCCGCCGGCGATCAGGTACTTCGCCAGCATCGGGTGGGTCCATTCGTACACGTCGCGATCCCAGCCGTTCTGCCATGCGCTCAGGAACTCGGTCGCCGAGCGAGCGTGGTACGCCTCGTCGAAGTGCTGCGATCGCGGCAGGTCGAGACGCCAGACACGGAAGACGAGCGCCAGCACCACCAGCCCGAGCAGCAGGAGCGCATCACGCCGATCCAGCCGGCGCCCGGGCTCCTTCAAGTAGGCGTCGGCCGGGTTCGGTGACAGCCACGATGGACCGCCTGCGCTCGAGGGAGCCGGTCGCCGCCCGCGGACTGGCGCGGGTGGCGGGGGTTCGGCGGTCGCATCGGTCTCCAACTCGCTCACCTCGCGTGGCGAGAGCGCGAGCCGCACGGCGAGCCAGACGACGATCGCCAGCACGACGGTGATCAGCAGCCCCAGCAGCCAGATGCCGGCATCGGTGAAGAGGGTGCTCCCCAGGAAGGCGTCCTGCGGCATTGGCAGCCCGCCGACGCCCGGGTTGTTCACCCTCGGGCCGGCCCACGACCAGTCCTCGGTGTAGACCCAGTACACGTTCGCGAAGAACGCGACCGACAGCGCCGCATACAGCCACGGCCAGATGCGCCCCGAGAAGAAGACGAGCGCCCCGAGCGCGAGGGCCGGGAAGAGGTAGCGCTCGTGGACGCGGGTCGGAAGCGCGAAGAACGCGATCGACAGCACCAGCGCCGCCATCACGACCCCGCGCATGTCGTCGCGCCGCGCGACCTGCCACAGCGCTAGCACGGCGACGAGCGCGAACAGGAGCGTGCCCACCTGCTGCCAGGTCAGCGCGAAGCCGCCGAGCGTCAGCCCGACGACCGTGTCCTGCCCCCAGTGCCCCAGGTTGTCGCCCAGGCCGCTCCACGGGTTGCGCCACATGTTGAGGGCGTTGACCGACAGGCCGCCGTACGTGTTCGAGGCCTCGCAGAACTTGCCGAGCAGGCTGGTCGACGGATCGAAGGCCGGCAGGAAGCCTAGGCAGCCCTTCACGACCGTGCCGGCGGCGACCGGGGCCCACAGCGTCATCCCGAACGGGACGATCAGCAGCGCGAGGGCTGCCCACCCCGCCGCCAGCGAGGTGAGGACGCGGAGCCCGCTGCGGCGGCCGTCGTGCTCCGGATCGACCGATCGCCCGAACAGATGGCGCTTGATGCCGACGACCGCGACGATCGGAATGAGGAAGGCGAACTGGAACTTGATGAGCATGGCGACCACCGCGCCGACCGCGGCCGCCTCGGTCCAGCCGCGCGCCAGGAAGTAGATGCTGCCCAGCAGCGCCAGCGTCCCGACCGAGTCGATCTGTCCCCAGATCGCCGAGTTGAAGATCGTTCCCGGGTTGAACAGGTAGATGGCTGCGGCGGCCAGACCCGCCCGTTCCGGGCTGATCCGGAAGCTCGCGCGATCGATCAGCTCGCCACCCCAGCGCCTGACGATGACGAACAGGAGCCAGGCGACACCGATGTCGGAAAGGATCCCCGGGATCTTCACCAGCCCGCCGGTGATGTTGACGCCCACGATCGGCTGGAACGCCGCCCCGATCTCGCCGAGGATCCACAGGACGTAGAGGTAGCCGGGCGGATAATCGCTGAAGTAGCCGGGCTCGTAGAACCCGGCTGGTCCGACGCTTGCTAGCCGCTGCCCCCAGCCATTGAACGCGCCGACGTCGTTGCCAAGGCCGCTGAGCGGCAGGTAGACGGCGGCGATGAAGACACGCAGGGCGAGGCCGAGGACGAGGATCGTGGTGAGGATCGTTGTGGCGTCGAGCCGCCGCAGGGAGTCGAGAGCCCTCACGCCCCGTCGGCCGACGGGGTCGCGGGTCATCAGGTGCGGCGCCCCCGTGGAGCGCGCCGTTTGGTGTCGCACGCCAAGGTGGCGGTGAGTATACATCGACCCCCGGACGGTCCCGGAACGGCCCGGGTTGCGTCACGGAGGTGGGTTCCCTACACCGACAACGCGGTGGCATTCATCGCCGCGGCGGTCGCCCTCGTCGCGCTGGCGGTCTACCTGCGCACGATGCTGCCGTCGACATTCTTCTGGGACACCGGCGAGGCGCAGACGGTGCCGGCCACGCTCTCGATCTTCCATCCGACCGGCTTCCCGGTGTACGCCATGCTCGGCTGGCTCTGGAGCCAGCTGCCGATCGGGGAGGTGGCGTGGCGCATGAACCTGCTCTCGGGCGTCTGCGTGGCGATCGCCGCGGGGCTGGTCGTGCTCATCGCCGGCCACCTCATCGAGGAGACGAATCGCCTCCTGCGGGCCAGCGCCGCGGGCGTGGCCGGCCTCGCCTTCGCCTTCGCCGCCGAGCCATGGGAGAACGCGACCCGCGCCGACGTGCACGCCCTCAACGTCCTCTTCGTCACGCTCGTGGTCGTGGTTGCTGCTCGCGTGGGCCGCGGCGCACCGCTCGGGATCACCGCGCGCCGCGCGCTGGCTGGTGGCCGCCGCCCTGGCGTTCGGCCTCGGCATCGGCGCCCACCCGCTGGTCGGGCTCACCGCCTTCGCCATCGCCGCCTGGCTGATCTGCGTCGACCGCCACCTATGGCGCCGATGGCGGCTGGTGGCCGTCTGCGCCGGCATGGTCGCGATCGGCTTCGCCAGCTACGGCTACATCTTCGTGCGGGCCGTCATCGATCCCGAGCCGCCGCTGTTCTACGCGCACCCCGACACCTGGGAACGGTTCCGCTACCTCGTCTTCGCCGAGCAGTTCCGCGACCTGTTCACCGACTTCGGCTCGCCGCTGGCCGACTTCTGGCGGAAGTGGAGCCTCAGCCAGCTCATCCTGGCGCCGCAATTCCCCATCCTGGGCTGGCTGCTCGTTGCCGGCGGCGCGGCGATCCTGGCCGTGCGGCGGCTCGAGGTGCTCGCCTTCTTCGGGCTCATCGTCGCGGCCACCGTCCTGTACGCGATGAACTTCCGCGACGGCGATATCGACCGCTACTACCTGCCGACCGTCGCCGTCGCCGCGCCGCTCATCGGCGTCGCGGTCGCGTTCATCGGTGCCACCGTCGCATCGGCCGTGGCCGAGGTCAGCCTGCGCTTCGAGACGAGCCGCACCGCGCGGCGACGGCTGGCCACGGGGGCGGCGGCCACGGTCGTCGTGCTCGGCGCTCTGCTGCCTGGCGCGGCGCTGGTGGGCGGGTATCGGTCACACGACCAGAGCGCCAACCGCGCGGCGGACGAGTGGGTCGCATCGGTCCATGAGCAGCTCCCGCCCAACGCCGTGGTCATCAGCTGGTGGAGCTACAGCACGCCCCTGTGGTACCACCGCTGGATCCTCGGGGAGCGGCCGGACGTGACGATCATCGACGAGCGGAACATCCTCGACGAGGGGTACCGTACGATGCACAACGCCATCCTCGCCCACATCGGCCGGCGTCCGGTCTTCGTCGTTCCGCCGACCTGGGAGTACGAGCGCCTCGTCGAGGAGTTTCGTACCAGGAGCGTGGCGACCTACCCCGGGTACTCCGAGCTTCTCCAGATCGAGGGACTTCGCCAGTGACCGATCCCGAGCGCCCGCGCCTCACCTTCTTCTTCCCCGCCTACAACGAGGAGGAGAACGTGGCCGAGACGGTGCGGCGGGCGCTCGCGGAGGTCGGCCCCCTGGTCGACGGCTCGATCGAGGTGCTCGTGGTCGACGACGGCTCCACCGACCGAACACCCGAGCTGGCCGACGCGCTGGCGGAATCCGACCCGCGCGTGCGGGTCCACCACCAGCCCAACCGCGGGTATGGCGGCGCGCTGCGGGCCGGGTTCGAGAATGCGAGCGGCTCGCTGATCTCCTTCTCGGACGGCGACCTCCAGTTCGACCTGCGCGAGATGTCGCGCCTCCTCTCCCGCCTGGAGGACTCGCGCAAGCCGGTCGACGTGGTGATCGGGCACCGGTTGAAGCGGCGCGATCCGCCGCACCGGATCTTCATCGCCAAGACCTACAACGCGATCGTGTCGGTGCTCTTCGGCCTGCGCGTGCGAGACATCGACTGCGCCATGAAGCTCTTCCGCCGCGAGGTCTTCGACGGTTTGCCCCTGACGACCGACTCGCCCTTCCTCTCCGCCGAACTGCTCATAAAGCTCCGCGCCCGCGGCGAACGGATCGCCGAGGTCGGCGTGACGCACTACCCGCGGGCGGCCGGGACGAACACCGGCGCCTCGTTCCGCAAGATCCTGCGCACCTTCCGTGACATCGGGAAGCTGCGCTGGGCGCTCTGGACGCGACGCCGCGAGGTGCTGGGGACGCCGCCAAGCCGTTCCTGACAGGGTGTGCCGAGGCATGTTCAACCACTTGGTTAAACATAGGATGGAACCCCCGGCTGGGCACGACGGGTCGCTCGGGCCGCTAGGACTCCTCGGGATCCTGGCCCGATGGCCCTGTCTCGCCGCTCTGGCCGGGCAGGTCCACGTCGAGCGAGTTCACGAAGTCGCGAAAGACGGCGAGGCGCTCCTCGTCGACGGGCTCGCCCTCCTCGGTTGCGTCGGGCTCGACCCCGGCCTCGTCGAGGACGCGCTCATCGGCGTAGATCGGCGAGCCGGTGCGCACAGCGACGGCGATGGCGTCGGAGGTGCGCGAGTCGATCTCGGTCTCGTCGCCGGTCGAGTTCTCGACGTACAGGCGGGCGTGGAAGGTGCCCTCGACGACGTGGGTCACGACGACGCGGCTGATGCTCGACCCAAGCGCGGCGACGACGGCGACCATCAGGTCATGGGTCAGCGGGCGCTCGGCGGAGATGCCCTGGAGGCGCATGGCGATCGCGTTGGCCTCGGATGGACCGATCCAGATCGGCAGGTATCGGTCTCGCTCCGACTCCTTGAGGATCACGACGTGCTGGCTCGAGAGCATGTGGACGCGCACGCTCTCGACGACCATCTCGACCAGCCTGACGCGGCCGAACGGACCCTCAGCCATGGGACCGATTCTAGCGCCGGCTACTCCAGGACGAGGCGGACGACGCCTTCGGCTGTGAGGACGTAGGCGGCCGGAGGACCGTCCGCCACCGAGGTGACGTGGAGTGCGCGTACGTCGCCCAGCAGGCTCGACGACGGGCCGGCGGAGGGCGCCAGCCACTGGCGCACGAAGGCACCATCGGCGCGCTGGAAGCCGATGATCCGCGCGTTGGCCGCGTCGTAGACGTAGAGGAACTCGCGGTCGCCGACGGTCGCGCCGTCGAGCAGGCGGTAGTCGAGATCGGGCCGGATCGAGGCGTCCGGAGGCCGGTCGAGGGAGTACTCGGCCTGCTCGCGCGGGGTTCCGAACTCGACCCGGGTGACGGTGTCCGCGTGCAGCAGCCAGGCGTTGACGTCGACGCGCAGGTCGCGGGCGTCGACCGGACGCAGGTCGGGCTTAGCGGTCAGGAAGCGCTCGGGGCGATCCGGGTAGTTGACCGGGATGACGGCCGGTGGCGACCAGCGCAGGAGCGCACCGCTGGCGCTGTCGACCACGTAGAGGTTGAAGATCTCCAGCGGCGGCCGATGCTGGAGGGCGCCGATGAGCGCCGTTCGCGCACCGAGCCGATCCGCGCCGGCGAGCACCATCTGGCGCGGGATGCGCTCCGCCAGGTCGATGCGCCACGCAACTCGCCCGCGGTCGATAACGACCACGTCGGTCGCGGCGGTGGCGATGAGCCAGGGGTCGCCGGGGACCTCGCCGGACTCGAGCGCCTGGCCGGCGCGGTAGACGACGGCGGTCGACCCGTCGGCGGGGTCGACGCGGATGACGCGGCCGCGGCCCGACTCGAGGACCCACAGGGAGCCGTCGCTTGCGGCGACCATGTCCGCCGGGGCGATCTCCTCGAAGCTGGCAGCAAGGTCGGCGACGACGGCCGTTTCCTCGATCCGGGCAACCCGGTGAAGCGCGTCGAGGCGGCGCTCGACCCGGCGGCGCAGCGGGCCGAGCTCGCCGGCGGCGACCCCGACCCCCGTAGCGCGCTCGATCGCGGCATGGGCGTCGGCCAGCAGGTTGCCGGCACGTTCCGGGTTGCGATCGACGAGGTCAGCCCCATCGACGCGCTCCTCGACCTCGCGCACGAGCGCCGCGGCCTCGCGGATCGCCTGGCGGGCGGCGGCGGCTCGAGGGATCGCGTCGGTCGGGCGAGCGGTGGGGAGCGACGCGACGGTCACCCCGACGGCCATCAGCCCGGCGACGAGGGCCATGCCGGCCAACCCCAGCCGGCGCCTGCGGCCCTGCTCGCGCTCAGAGGTGCGCGGGATGCTGCGCGGATACTCCGGCCTGCGGCGCGGCACGAAGGCCAGGGTCCACGACAGCAGCGTGAGGAGCGCCCGGCCGATGGCCGTCCGCATCCCCTCGGCGGCATCGCCGGCGGAATGGAGGCCGCGGCCGATCGCATCGGCCAGCGGCACCGGGCTCTGGTCGGGCAGTCCGGCGAACGGCTCGGCCGGGCGCACCGGCTCGAGCTGGTGGACCGTCTCGGTGGCCGACAGCTCGGCGATCTCGATGGCCAGCAGGCCGTCGGAGCCGGTCCCGCCGCGAATGGCGAAGACCTGCTGGAGATGCTCGATCGCGGCCGCCGGCCGCATCCCAGCCAGCGCGCCTCGCAGCTCGTCGACGCCGACGGTGTGCGCGAAGTGGCGGCTGACGAGCGCGATCCGGTCGCCAGGGGCCAGCGCGCCATGCCACGTGTAGGGCTCGACCTCGATCGCCTCGCCCAGCGTCGCGGCAACCCGGCGCCGCCGGATGCGGGGGTCCTCCTCGCTCACCGCCGGCGGCGGCGGGACCTCGTACATGCGATCGTCGCGGACCACGACCGCGCTGGCCGGCCCGACCTTGGCGGCGTGCGCCTCGCGCCCGCGCACCACGACGGCCACCACGCTGACGCCCGCGCGGCGCGGGATACCGAGGCGACGGCGCTGGTGGTAGAGGCGCCGGTTGGCGCCCGACAGCGCCTTGGCCAGGGCGACGAGCACGCCGGCGGAGAGGTCGTAGTAGTAGTCGCGCCGAATCGGCCTCGAGCGCCTCGCGCGCGGCGGCGGCGAGGGCCGGGTTGCCGCCGGTCAGCTGCGCCAGCAGGAAGAGGCTGCCCTTCGTCCGCGCCTGGGCGCCGACGGCGGGCTCGTGGAAGGCGACCACGTCGAACGCGTCTGGCGGCCGCTCGTCGGCGGACGGCAGCCCGATCCTTGTCGCGAAACGGTTGCTCATGTCGCCTGCCCGGGTAGATACGTGGTGCCTGCTGGCAACCGATTATAGGAACGCGCTACGTGGATCCTCGACCCACCGAAACGGCCAATCGGCGCAACTCAATGGTCGCCCCCGGTCGGCCGCGCATGCGTCCGTTCACCGACCACACCAGGCCCTCGCTGCGCAGCGTGAGCTCCTGGGCCAGCGTCGGGTCCGAGGCCTCGACGTGCGCCGTGCCCCCGGTGACGCGCGAGATGCGGCTGCTCAACGGTCCGCGCTCGAGGCGCGCATCGGCCATCACCTCGCTCCACGCCAGGCGCACCTGGGCCAGCGCCAGCTGCTCGGCCGCGCCGGGCCCCATGCATTCCGCAAGCGCCCGCTGAACGGCGGCGCCGGCCTCCTCGCGGTTGCTCACGACGCCTCCCGGTGCAGCTGGCCTTCGGCGATGCGCCAGACCGATGCGTCCCCGCGGCGGGCCGCCTCGAGCGTTCCGGGATCAGCGGTGGTGACGATCACCTGGCCGCGCCCGGCCAGCAGGTCGCTGAGCCGCGCGGCTCGGTCGGGGTCGAGCTCGCTGAAGACGTCGTCGAGCAGGACGATCGGCAGCGGCCCGTCGGCGCCGAGCAGGTCGGTCTCGGCGAGCTTCAGCGACAGGATGATCGTGCGCTGCTGGCCGCGGCTGGCGTGGGCCGCGACGTCGCGGCCGCCGAGCTCCGCGCGCAGGTCGTCCCGCTGCGGCCCGACCAGGCTCACCCCGTTCCACGCCTCGCGCTGGCGGACGTCGGCGATGCGACGGCGATGGGCCGCCACCAGCTCGTCGGTGTCCGGGATGCGGAGCGAGGGATCCGCCCGCTCCGGCCAGGCCTCCTTGAGCCCGTCGACGTAGGACAGGGCCACCGAGGCGCCACGCTCCGCCGGGGCGGCGACGGCGTCGTGCAGCGGGCCGATCCGCTCCCCGATCTCGCGAACGACGTCCAGCCGTGCGCGCATCACGCGCGCCCCGACCTGCGCCAGCTGCTCGTCCCAGAAGCCGAGCGTGTCGAGCTCGGCCTCCTCGGCGCGGATGGCGCGCAGCAGCGCGTTGCGCTGGGCGAGGATGCGGGCCGCATCGACGAGGTCGCGGGCGGAACGACGGTCACGCTGCGCGACGATCCCGTCCAGGAAGCGGCGGCGATCAGAGGGCGAGCCCACCAGGAGGAGCATCTCCTCCGGCCGGAAGAGCACGGCGCGCGCGGTCTCGGCCAGCGACGACGAGCGCCGGGCCACGCCGTTGACGGTCAGCCGCTTGCGCACGCCAGCCGGAGCCGTAGCGCCGGGCAGGACGAGCTCGACCGTCGCCCCGCCGGCCGCGGTTCCGCCCGCCAGCTCGAGCACCACCCGCGCGAACCCCGCTCCGTGGCGGACGAGCTCGGCGTCGACCGCGGCGCGGTGCGATCGGCCGGCGATGGTGGCGTGGATCGCCTCGAGCAGGTTCGTCTTGCCGGCGCCGTTCGGCGCCGCGACCACGGTCAGTCCGGGATCGGGCTCGAGCTCGGCCGAGGCGTACGAGCGGAAGTCGGTGAGGGACAGCCGCGAGAGCACCATCGGTTCCGGGCGCGCGGTGGCAGGCATACGGCGCGGCGCGCAGCGCCATGGCCGGATGCGCCTAGGAGGCCGTCCGGACCGGCATGATGACGTGGACGTAGTCGTCCTTGCCGATGCCGCGGATGACGCCCGGCGCCAGCGGCCCGGACAGCTCGAGGGCCGCCTCGTCGGCACCCAGGGCGCTGAGCACGTCGATCAGGTAGCGCGCGTTGAAGGCGATCGACGTCGGAGAACCCTCGATCGCGGCCTCGACCGTATCGGCGTTGTCGCCGACGTCGGCCGCGTGGGCCGTGATCGCGACCCCGCTGCCGTCGCCATTCTCGCCGCCGAGCTCGATCTTCACGATGTTCGCCGAGTCGCGGGCGAAGATGCTCGCGCGTCGCGTGCCGGCCAGGAAGGCCTCGCGGTCGATCACCGCGCGCGAGCTGTGCGACGTGGGGATGACCGGCTCGTAGTTCGGGAACTGGCCCTCGATGAGCCGGCTGACGAGGTCGGTGCCCTCGACGTGGAAGAGGACCTGGCTCTTGTTCGGGGTCACCGTGATCTCGATCGGCGCCTCGGCGTCCGGAAGGATCCGCATCAGCTCGGCGTACGAGCGACCGGGCACGACGATGACGATCTCCGGCGACACCGGCTTGGGGAGCTTCAGCGTGCGGACCGCGATCCGGTAGTTGTCCGCGGCGGCCAGGGTCATCGTGTCGCCGTCGAGGCGCGTGAGAACACCGGTCAGGATCGGGCGGCTCTCGTCGGAGGCGGCAGCGAAGACGACCTCGCCGAGCGCCTCGCGCAGGACACGGGCGTCGATGGTCGTGGCCGGCGCCTCGCCGATGGCGGCAACGACCGGGAACTCGTCGGCCTCGATGCCCTTGATGCTGGACCGGTTGTTGCCGCAGGTCAGCTTCAGCGTGCGGTCCTTGGCCGACAGGACGAGGTCGATGCGCTGGTTCGGCAGCGACGCGACCAGGTCGGTGAGGAGGCGCGCCGGGACGGTGATCTCGCCCTCCTCGGCCACCTTGCCCGGCACCCAGGAGTTGATCCCGATCTCGAGGTTGGTGGCGGTGAGCTTGAGCCCCGAGCTCTCGGTCTTGAGCAGCACGTTGGCGAGCACCGGCAGCGTCGCTCGACTGCTGACCGCACGGCTCACGGTCTGGAGCCCGCGCGCCAGGTTCTCCTGCATCACCGAGACGTTCATGCCCACCTCAACGATATCCACCACCGGGTCCGGTGCCTCCATCGGTCCTTCATAAGAATACTCACCAGTCGTCGTCCCTAGTAGGCGTGTGGACGGTGTGGACCGGACCGCTGCGGCCCCTCTCGGCGGAGCGTGCGCGACCCCGGCGGATAATCGCCGAACGGCGGTGGAGATCGGCCACCGGTCTGGGTACGCGCGGCGGACGAATGGGCCGCATCGGTGGACGAAGCCTACCGACTGGCTCGACAGATGGTGCGGATTGTCCACACCGGGCCCGAGATATCCACCAGAACGGGGCACTTTTCCACCAGAACCTGCCGAAATCGGTGTGTTCGGGCCTCCGTCACTCCGAGTAGATCATCTCCCGCACGGCGCTGATCTCTCGCCGCATCTCGTCGTTCTCGCTGAGCTCGCGCGCGATCTTGTCGCAGGCGTGCAGCACGGTCGAGTGATCGCGGCCGCCGAGCTCGGCACCGATGCGCAGCAGGCTGATATCGGTCTCCTCGCGGATGAGGAACATCGCGATCTGGCGCGGCACGACGATGGCCCGGTCGCGCTTGCTCGACCGAAGCTGGTCGAGGTTGACGCCGTAGTAGTCGGCCACGGCGCGCACGATTCGTTGCGGGGTGATCGACTTCTTGCGCGGGTTGTACATGACGTTGCTGAGCACGGCGCTGGCCAGCTCGATGTTCACCGGCATGCCGCTCATGGAGGCATAGGCCACGACGCGGTTGAGGGCACCCTCGAGCTCGCGGACGTTGCTGACCACCTTGCGCGCGATGAACTCGATGACCTCGGACGGGATGAGGTGGAGCTGATCCTCGGCCTTCGAGCGCAGGATCGCGATGCGCGTCTCCAGGTCGGGCGGGGTGAGGTCGGCGATGAGGCCCCACTCGAAGCGGCTGCGGAGGCGCTCCTCGAGGGTCGTGATCGCCTTCGGCGGGCGGTCCGAGCTGAGAACGACCTGCTTGCCGGCCTCGTGGATGGCGTTGAACGTATGGAAGAACTCTTCCTGCGTCCGCTCGCGCTCGGCGATGAACTGGATGTCGTCGATGAGCAGGACGTCGATGCGCCGATATCGGCCCCGGAAGTCCTCCATCTTCTGCTCGCGGATGGAGTTGATGAAGTCGTTCGTGAACTTCTCGCTCGTCGCGTACAGGATCCGCTTGCGCGGGAACTTGGCGGCCACCGCGTTGCCGATCGCGTGCATGAGGTGCGTCTTGCCCAGGCCGACACCGCCGTACAGGAAGAGCGGGTTGTAGGCGTGCCCCGGGCGCTCGGCGACGCTGAGGGCCGCGGCGTGGGCGAGGCGGTTGGCCGAGCCGACGATGAAGTTCGTGAACGTGTAGCGAGAGTTGAGGTTGATCGCGTTGCCGCCGGCGGAGAGCGGCGGCATGGCGACCTGCGTGTCCTCGTCGACCTGCTCCGGCACCGGGCCGGCGGCATCGGCGACGACGAACTCGACCTGGACCGATCCGCCTACCACCCGGGCGAGGGTCTGGCTGATCAGCGGCCGATATCGGTTGTCGAGCCAGTCACGTGCGAAGCCATTCGGTGCCGAGATCCGGTAGCGGTTGTCCTCGATCTCGACGAGGTGTGTGTCCTTGAGCCAGGTCTCGAAGTTGGCCGGTGAGAGGGACACCTGCAGCTCGCCGAGGGCGGCGCGCCACACCTGCTTCGCTTCCATCAATCGATGTTCTCCGGGGCCGATCCGGGCCGATCTGCGGGATGCCACGAGGGCGGGATGAGTGCGCCCACCGGGCCAGATCGAAGCCGTTATGGGGGTGGTCCGGGCCGGGGGTCGCGCCACTATAGCAGCGGCCCTTTTGGCAGGGCAACGAATCGGCGCTCGGCGAGGTTTGACCCGACCCTACCCCACCGGTAGAATCCGGCACCAGAGCGAGACGGGCCCCGGAGCACGGTACGCAGAGGCTGGCGGAACGCCAGCCGTTCGTGTGTGATGGGCCGGAAACGCGAACGCTGAACGAGGAACCGGCACGCATCCATGACGAAGAGGACGTATCAGCCCAAGAAGCGCGCGCGCAAGCGTGAGCATGGCTTCATGGCCCGCATGGCTTCGAAGGGCGGTCGGCGCGTGCTCGCTCGTCGTCGGGCCAAGGGGCGCAAGCGGCTCTCGGCCTGACCGCCGCCGACGGGGCTCGAAGACGTGCCCGTGCTGCCGACCCTCCGGCGCCGCGCGGACTTCGAGGCCATCGGACGCCACGGCCAGGCCCGCGCGACACCGCAGCTCGTCCTTCGCTGGATGCGGACCGATCGAGCGGAGTCGCGGATCGGGCTCAGCACCCCCCGGACGCTTGGCGGCGCGGTTCAGCGCAATCGGGTACGTCGCCGGCTGCGAGAGCTGGTCAGGGCGCGACTGGAGCGTATCGGTCCGGGTTGGGACATCCTCCTCATCGCGAGGCCGGCCGCAAGCGAGGCGAGTCACGCCGAGCTGGGAGCAGCGATCGACGCGCTCCTGGATCGGTCGGAGATCGGTAGATGAAGATCATCGGACTGGGAATGATCACCGCGTACCAGCGGCTGTCGGCCTGGATGCCGCCGAGCTGCCGATACTCGCCGACCTGCTCCGTCTACACGTACCAGGCCATCGAGCGTTACGGGCTGATCAGGGGCTCGTGGATGGGCGCGAAGCGCATCGGGCGATGCAACCCATTCCATCCGGGCGGCTACGACCCGGTCCGATGAGCGAGAAGCGAGAAGCGAGAACTTGACAACGGTCATCGCGCAGGGATTCCTGGGGATCGAGTCGTTCACCCCGCCGTGGGACATCTTCTTCCTTCCCCTCTTCAACCTCCTCATCGCGCTCTACAAGCTGCCGCTGGTCGACTTCGCGATCGCGATCATCCTGTTCACGATCGTCATCCGCACCGTCCTGGCGCCGCTGTTCGTGCGGCAGATCTCCTCGCAGAAGGAGATGCAGCGGATGCAGCCGCTGGTGCGCGAGGTGCAGCGCAAGCACAAGGGCAACCGCCAGAAGGTCTACGAGGAGACGCAGGCGCTCTACCGCGAGCACGGGGTCAACCCGGCCGCCGGCTGCCTGCCGGTCATCCTCCAGCTGCCGATCCTGTTCGCGCTCTACCAGGCCCTCATCCGCGCCTCCGGCACGATCAATTTCACGACCGGCAGCGACGAGCAGGCCGCGACGCTCGACGAATGGGTCGAGCGGGCCGGCATCGAGGCACTGGGCAACAACAACTACGCGGTCCCGGTCTCGGGCCCGTGCGACGCGCCCGAGGGCATGTCGAGCCTGCTGCCGATGAACTGCCAGCTGATCACCCCCGTCAAGCTCGACGAGTCGGTGGACACCACGATCAGCTGGCTCCTCAACCTCGACCTGGCCATGGTCGACAACGTCTTCGCGATCACCCTCTTCGGCGGGTTCGCGCTCTCCGCGCTGGCCGTCATCGCCGCAGTCCTGCAGTTCGTGCAGGTGAAGATGACGAGCCCACGGCCGAATCCGGAAGATCCGACCTCCTCGATGACGAGCACGATGACCTACACCTTCCCGTTGCTCACCATCTTCTGGGGCGGCATCTTCCCGAGCGGCCTGATCCTGTACTGGATCGTGTACACCGCGTACCTCGTGATCCAGCAGTTCCTCATCATGGGCTGGGGCAACCTCTTCCCGATCTTCGGCTGGCAGCCAACCTGGGCGCCCGGGCCGGAGACCGGCATCACGCCAGCGACGCGTCCGAAAAAGGTCGAAGCGACCGATGCGCCGGCGACGGCCCCCAACCCCAATCCCAGCGCCCCGGCGTCGGGCGGCAGCCGCAGCAATCCGCGGCCACCGAACCGGCGATCGGGCAGCGCCAAGCGACGAGGCAGAAGGCGATGACATTCCGCGAATTCACCGGCAAGAACGTCGAGGAGGCCATTCGCACGGCCATGAAGGAGTTCAGCGCCGAGCTGGGCGACCTCGACATCGAGATCCTCTCCCAGGGCAGCCGGGGCATCCTCGGCGTCGGCGGGGAGGAGGCCCGCATCCTGGCGGCTCCGAAGTCCGCCGTTGCGGCGGCCGAGACCGTCCGCGTCGAGCCCCCCGAGGAGGACGAGGCGCCCGCATTGGAGGCGCCCGTCGTGGAGGCCGATACCGACGAGGCGCCCGTCGCGGCCGACGCCGGCGACGACCAGGTCGCCGAGCTGGCCCGCGCCGACGCTCGGCGCTCACGTGGAGGACGCGGACGTGGCGGTCGCGGCCGTGGGGGCCGCGAGCGCGAGCACGCCATCCGCGAGCCCCGCGCCGACCGGCCGCCGCGCGAGCCACGCGCCGACCGACCGTCTCGCGAGCCCGCTCCGTTCGTGCCGGGCAAGCCCGCCGAGGAGCTCAGCGATGAGGAGCGCTCGACGCTCGACACGGCGAAGACCGTCCTGGAGGAGATGATCGCGCTCATGGGCCTGGACGCCACCGTCGAGGTCACCCGGGGTGGCGACACCGCGCGGCTCAACGTCAAGGGCGACGACCTCGGGGCGCTGATCGGCCGGCGCGGCGAGAAGCTCGCCAGCCTCCAGCACATCGTCAACCTCATCGTCGGTCGCCGCGAGGGGCAGCACCACCGCATCGCGATCGACGTCGAGAACTATCGCGGCCGCCGCGAGGAGCAGCTCCGCGACGTCGCGGACCGCGCGGCGAAGCGCGTCATCCAGTCCGGCAAGATCATCCAGCTGGAGGCGATGCCCGCCATCGAGCGTCGCGTCGTGCACATGGCGCTGCTCGAGAACCCCAGGGTGCGCACCCAGAGCGTCGGAGTCGAGCCGAACCGGCGCATCGTCGTCCTGCCCGCCGGCCAGGTCCGCGAGTAGCGGCGCGGGCGGGCACGGCCGTGACGGTCGTGGCCTGCGCCGTCGGCAGGCTCGAGGCCGGCGGCCCGTGGATCGGCTTCGCGCCGACCCTGGACGACGGCTACGCGCTCGTGGTCGGAACCGGTGACCTGGCCGCCGCCGACGCGCCAGCCACGCCAGACGACCTCATCGCGCTGGCCATCGCCTACTTCGCCGACGAGCTGACCGAGCCTCCCGAGGCGCTGGCGGCGACCCACGGCGACATCGGGGCGCTCGTTCGCCACATCGCCTCGAGCGAGGCGGACGCCGACCACGCGCGCCTCCTGGCCGAGGCGGTCGACGCGGTCGACGACGGGCTGGCGGCCGACGTGGTGGTTGGCCGGCTCAGCCGATGCCTGACGAGCGACGAGGAGCCCGTGGTGCGCCTGCGGCGCCGGGCGGCCGAGCTCCTCGGCGGGCCCCAGGTCTAGGCGTCGCGAGGGCGATGGTCGTCGGCGTCGTATTCGGTCGCGGCGGGTGAAGACGGTGCTGGAGCTGCGACGGGCGGCTCCGTGGCGGGCGCGCCCTGCGGCGCGGGCGTGGCCGATGCCGTGCCCAGCTGGAACTTGCCGCCCTCTGCCTGGAACGACTGCCAGCCGGTCCAGGCCATCGTGATGCCGGCGACGATCGCAGTCAGGAACAGCACGTCGGCAAACCCGAAGGCCACGAAGATGAAGCCCAGGGTGACGAGCAGGGCGATCACCATGATGACGCCGGCGATGCCGCCGAACAGGACCATGAAGCTTCCCTTCGACCCCGGCAGCTTCACCGAGGGGGCGATCTGCGGCTGAAGGATGACGAACAGCATGCCGACGGCCGCGAGGATTGCGAGCCAGGTGATGGCATACGCCGTATAGGTCGTCGCGGCGACAAGGCCGGCGACAATGAGGACCGCGGATGCGAGTGCAGCGGTCAACTCGTTCCGGTTGAGCTTCGAGAAATCCATTCGAGACCCACCCTCCGTTGATGAGCACGCCCCCTGCCGCGGGGGACGCTAGCACACAAGCGAGCAAGCGAAACGCCCCCGTCGACGAGGTGACGAGGGCGCGAAAACGTGAGGAATGGTGGAGATGGGGGAGAATCGAACTCCCCGTCCAGAACACGTTCCCCGGGAACTTCCTACAGGCATTTCCGGCCAACTTGCGGTTTCGCGTCGCGGACCCCCGACCGGCGGGGTGCCTCGCTTGCTATCCGGTGGTGCCTCTCGGCTCTTTGGCGCCGCTCACCGGAGTCGGCGACGCCGCACCTCCCCTAATGACATCTTCGCCGTCCGGGGAGGGGGGACGGCGTCGATGCTCACTGCCTAAGCAGCGAGGGCGTAACTATCGTTGCCAGTTACAGCAATTGCCCGCTTTTTTACGAGGCCTGCGAGCAACCTCGACCTGCGATTCCCGGCTCACGGGCCCTGTCGAAACCTGACATCCCCACGAACCGATTGGACACCCATTCTACCAGACCGATGCACCGATGTGAACACCCGTTCTATCGGTTCGGCCGATCCATCGGCCGGGGGCGAGCTGCGCTACAGACGGATGCGGCCGGCCGTCTTCTGCTCGCGCTCGAGCTCGCGGCGCATGTCGCGCTCGGCGATGCTGCGGCGCTTGTCGTGGGACTTCTTGCCGCGAGCCACGCCGATCTCGAGCTTGGCGTTGCCTCGGCGGATGTAGAGCCGCAGCGGGACGAGGGTCAGGCCCTTGGCGGACTGGAGGCCGAGAAGCTCGCTGATCTGGTCGCGATGCAGGAGCAGCTTGCGGGTCCGGTTGGGAACGTGGTTGTAGCGATTGCCCTGCGCGTACTCGGCGATGTGCGCGCCGATCAGCCAGGCCTCGCCGTGGTCGATGCGCACGTAGGCCTCGGCGATGTTCACCCTGTGCTCGCGGATGCTCTTGATCTCGGTTCCGGTCAGCACGACGCCCGCCTCGAGGGTGTCCTCGATGGCGTAGTCATGGCGCGCGCGCCGGTTGATGGCGATCGTCTCGTCGGGCATCGGTCAGGGGCTCCGGCCAAGGGAGGCAGGCACGGGGGCGGACATGGAAAGAGCCGGCCCTGTTCTCCGCTGAGCCGGGGCCGGCTCTCGTCTGCGCTACACCACGCGAAGCAGTGTTATCGGACCGCCTCGGTGGTGGCGTGCTTGGAACTATCCATCAGCAACACCACCTCCTTTCGTTGCCGGCGATGCTAGCAGATCGGTCTGGGAGCGACAATGCCGACCACCGCCGGCAGGGGCACGATCGCCGACGGCGATGGGGAGGCCTGGCCGCTCTCGCCATCGGCCACGGACTGGTCCTCGAGGAATGTCAGCGCGGCGTCGAGGATCGGGTCCTCCTCGGGCGGCGTCTCGTCGGTGCGGGCGGCGTCGATGTCGGGCTGGATGCCATCGGGCGCCACGCTGTTGTGCTCGGGGGTGAACCAGCGGCTGATGGTGATCCGCACGCCGCCCTCGTTCTCGAGCCGGCCCCAGACCTGGACGGTGTTCTTGCCGAAGGACGGCTCGCCCACCAACGTGGCGCGCCCGCGCTCCTGGAGCGCGGCGGCGACGATCTCGGATGCCGACGCGGACCCGCTGTTGATCAGCACCACCAGTGGCAGCTCGGGATCGGTCGCGATGCCGTCGCCGGTCGACTCGTAGCGGCGCACGTCGTCGTCGGCGGACTCCTGCGTGAAGATGAGCCCGTCCTCGAGGAACTGGCTGGCGATCTGCTGCGCGGCGTCGATGTAGCCGCCGGGGTTGTCGCGCAGGTCGAAGACGAGCTGGTCGGCGCCCTGGTCGAGGAGGTCGGCGAGCCCTTCGGCGAACTGCTCGCTTGCCGGCGCGCTGAAGCCGTTGAGCGCGATGTAGCCGATGTGCTCGTTGATCATCCGCGTCTCGACCTCCTGGAGGACGATCTCGGCGCGGGTGATGGTCATGTCGAACGGCTCGCCGTCGTCGCGCTGGACGGTGAGGGTGACCTCGGTGCCCGGCTCGCCGCGGATCTTGGTGACCTGGTCGTTGACCGTCGAGCCCTCGACACTCTCGCCGTCGACGGCGAGCACGTGGTCACCGGACTGGAGCCCGGCATGCTCGGCCGGCGTGTCGTCCAGCGGCGCCACGACGACGAGGCGGCAGACGTCGTTGAACGAGGTGCACGAGGCCAGGTCCGCGGGATCCTCGGTGTTCGTCATCGCCATCTCGGCGCCGATGCCGCCGAAGCTCCCGGACAGGTCGCCGAGCGCCTGCTGGTACTGCTCCGGTGGCATGTAGCCCGAGTACGGATCCTCGACGCCGTACTGGAACATGCCGCGGATGGCACCCTCGGCGAGCTTGTCGGGGTCGAGGTCGTCGACGTACTCGTCCTGGAGCCGGTCGTAGGCCTCGCAGAACGCAGCGAAGGCCGCGTCCGGCGCGGCGCAGCCCGAGGACGCGGCGCCGCCTCCGGCCAGATAGCCGCCGACGAAGAGGACGGCGCCGACCACGGCGGCCAGCGCGAGGGAGATGACCCAGGGCACGGGCCCCGCGCCGGAGGGCCTCTCCGGGGGCGGAGCGGGGTTCATATCGGTCATGTGTGTACGCACAAGTCTACCGAAGGAGGGTTCGCGGCAAGTTTCGGGCCGATTACGGAATCGACACCCGATCAGGCAGCCGCGGAGAGGTTCGAGCGCACGCTGATCCACGACCCGAGCGCGCCGATCCCCAGCCCGACCGCGAAGAGCAGCACCGAGATGGTGGCCAGGAACTGGTTGCTGACCGCGGTCGGCATCTTGAATAGGTTGACCATGGCCGGCTGGATCGGGTCCCAAACAGCGGTGACCAGGATCACCGTCACCACGGCTCCGATCAGGCCGCACAGGATCCCCTCGAGGATGAACGGCCACCGGATGAAGCTATCCGAGGCGCCGACCAGGCGCATGATCTCGATCTCGTTGGCGCGGCTGTAGACCGCGATCCGGATCGTGTTGATGATCATGAACAGCACGGTCAGCGCGACGAGCCCGACGGCCACGATGCCGACGGTGCGGATGACGTTGATGATCCCGAGCAGGGTCTCGTACTCGGCCTGCTTGGTGAGGATGCGCTCGACGTCGGGGTGATCGGCGAGGGCGTCGACCACGCCGCCCGACGCGTTCGGATCGGTCAGGTTGATCTCGAGGCTGGAGAAGAGCTTGATGTTCGCCGATTCACCGAGGTCGAGCCTGCGGCCGGTCGCGGCGTAGGCCTCGCGCAGGCGCTCCATCGCGTCCGACGGCGAGACGTACTCGACCGATGCGACCCCGGGCATCGCCAGGATCTCGTCGGTCAGCTCGGTGCGCTCCCCGAACGACGTCCCGTCCTCCAGCTGCGCCGTGACGGCGACCTTGCTCTCGATATAAGCCAGCCCGGCGTTGAGCCCGCTGATGACGATGAACAGCGCCGCCAGCAGGACGAGCATGAGCACCACGGTCGCCGTGGCGGCCAGGCTCATCATCGCGTTGCGCCAGAAGCCCTGCCAGGCCCGGACGACGGTGAAGCCGATAAAGCGCAGGAATCCCATCGGTCAGTACTCGCGCTCGTAGGCTGCCGCGGCCTCGTCACGCACGAGATGGCCGTCCTCCAGCGCCAGCACGCGGCGCCGCATGGCGTTGACGATCTCCTGGTTGTGGGTGGCCATGAGCACGGTCGTGCCGAGCTGGTTGATCTGGATCAGCAGCTGGATGATCCCCCAGCTCGTGACCGGGTCGAGGTTTCCGGTCGGCTCGTCGGCGATGAGGATCGCCGGGTCGTGAACGAGCGCCCGCGCGATGGCGGTGCGCTGCTGCTCCCCGCCCGAGAGCTGGGTCGGCAGGTGGTGGGCGTGGTCCTGGAGCCCGACGAGGTTGAGCAGCTGCGGGACGCGCCGCCGGATATCGGCGCCGGCCGCACCGGTGACGTCGAGCGCGAACGCGACGTTCTCCCACACCGTCTTGGTCGGCAGGAGCCGGAAGTCCTGGAAGACGATGCCGATGCGCCGCCGCAGCCCCGGCACCTGGCCGCGGCGCATCCGCAGCAGGTCGCGCCCGGCGACGCTGACCTGCCCGTGGGTCGGCAGCTGCTCGCGGATGAGGAGCCGGATGAAGGTGCTCTTGCCCGCTCCGGACGGGCCGACCAGGAAGACGAAGTCGCCGCCGGGGATGGCGACCGTGACGTCGGCGAGGGCGACCTTGCCGTTGGGGTAGGTCATGCCCACGTCCACCATCCGGATGACCGGTGCATCGGCGTCTTCGGTACGGGCTCGGCGGCGCAGGAGGGATGTCATCGGTCCGGACCGATGGTACCCGCGCGCGGTGCTAGCCTGCTCCGCCAGTGAGCAGCATCGTCGACGCGCCTGGCGCCGCCGCGCCTGGGCGCGGGCTTCCGTTGGCTGCTCGCCTCCTCGTGGACCAGCAACCTCGCCGACGGCATCGCGCTCGCCGCGGGCCCATTGCTCGTCGCGTCGCTGACCGATGACCCGCTGCTCGTGGCGCTCGCCGCACTGCTGCAGTGGCTGCCGCAGCTGCTCTTCGCCCTGTACGCCGGCGCGCTGTCGGACCGGCTCGATCGGCGGGCAATCGTCGTCACCGTCGACCTGGTGCGAGCCGCCGTGATCGGGCTCCTCGCCGCGTCGATCGTCACCGGCACGGTCTCGATCGCGATCGTCCTTGGCGCCCTGTTCGTGGTCTCGACGGCGGAGGTCTTTGCCGACAACGCGTCGCACACCCTGCTGCCGATGCTCGTGAGGCGCGACGACATCGCGATCGGCAACGCCCGGATCCAGGCCGGCTTCGTCACCATCAACCAGCTGGCCGGTCCGCCGATCGGTGCCGCGCTGTTCGCGATCGGCATGGCCCTGCCCTTCATCGGTCAGGCCGTCCTGGTCGCGATGGGCGCCGTGCTCGTGAGCCGGATCGCGCTGCCTCGGCTTCCGCGCGACCCGGCGGTCGCGAGGGCCGTGCGCCACGAGATCGCCGAGGGCTTCAGGTGGGTTCGCCGCCACGCCGCCGTTCGCACGCTGGTGCTGACGATCTTCATCTTCAACATCACCTTCGGGGCGGCCTGGTCGGTGCTCGTCCTGTACGCGACTCAGCGGCTCGGGCTGGGCGAGATCGGATTCGGGCTGCTGACGACCGTCTCCGCCCTGGGCGGCCTGCTCGGGACGGTCGCCTACGGCTGGATCACGCGCCGGGTCAGCCTCGGCAACATCATGCGCATCGGGCTGATCATCGAGACCCTCACCCACCTCGGCCTGGCGATCACCACCAACGCGGCGGTGGCCATGGCCATCTTCTTCGTCTTCGGCATGCACGCCTTCGTCTGGGGCACGACCTCGGTGGCAGTCCGCCAGCGTGCCGTGCCGATGGAGCTCCAGGGCCGCGTCGGGGCCGTGAACACCGTCGGCATCTTCGGAGGGCTCGTGGTGGGCTCCGCACTCGGCGGACTGCTGGCGCAGCGCTTCGGCGTCACGGCGCCGTTCTGGTTCGCCTTCGCAGGCTCCGCGGTGTTCCTGGTCGCCATCTGGCGTGAGCTCGCGCACATCGCGCACGCCGACGAGGCACCTCAGGTGGAAACTGCCTGAGTCCCCGGCGTTACCCGGAGGATACCTATCGGCGACTCACCTTCTGAGGTGTTGCGCGATGGGTGCACAGGCGGCGCTGAGTATTCCGATATGTCACCGCATGGCGTCAAATCGCGATTCAGCTTCCGATATGCATGATTTGGGATACATCCGTCGACCGATCGCGTGACTACGCGGCGGCGTCATCCGGCCCGCGTCCATTGCCGACGCGCCAGCGCAGGTAGCCCTCGATGAAGGCGTCGAGGTCGCCGTCGAGCACCCCGCTGGGATTGGCGGTCTCGACGCCGGTGCGCAGGTCCTTGACCATCGTGTACGGCTGGAGCACGTAGCTGCGGATCTGGTTGCCCCAGCCGGCCTCGACGTGCTCGCCCCTCAGCTGGAGCATCTCGGCCTCGCGCTCCTCCTCCTGGCGCTCGACGAGCTTGGCGCGGAGGACGGCCATGGCACGGTCGCGGTTCTGGTGCTGGCTGCGCTCGCTCTGGACGGCGACGACGATGCCGGTCGGTGTGTGCGTGATGCGCACGGCGCTATCGGTCTTGTTGACGTGCTGGCCGCCGGCGCCGGAGGCGCGGTACGTGTCGACCCTCAGGTCCTGCTCGTCGATCTCGACGGCGGCGTCCTCGGGCACCTCGGGCACGACCTCCACGAGCGCGAACGTCGTGTGGCGGCGCTTCTGGGCGTCGAACGGGCTGATCCGGACGAGCCGATGAACGCCGCGCTCGCTGCGCAGCCGCCCGTAGGCCCATCGGCCGTCGATCGCGAAGCTCACCGACTTCAGGCCCGCGCCCTCGCCCTCGGTGGCCTCGAGGATCTCGGTCTTGAAGCGGCTGCGCTCCGCCCAGCGCAGGTACATGCGCAGCAGCATCTCGGCCCAGTCCTGGCTCTCGGTCCCGCCGGCGCCGGCATAGACCGATACGATCGCCGCCCGCTCGTCGAACGGCTCCGACAGCAGGAGCTGCTGCTCCATTCGCGCCCAGTCGGCCTGGAGGGCGGCGAGGTCTCGCTCCAGGTCGGGCCGCATGGCCTCGGCGCCATCGGGATCCTCGGCGGCGGCAAGCTCGGCCATCTCGGCGAGGGCGTCGGCGCGCTGCTCGAGGTCGCGCCAGGCGCCGATCCCCGAGCGCAGCTCCTCGGCACGACGCATCACCGTCTGCGCCTCGTTCGGATCGGCCCAGAGGTCGGGGTCTGCGGAGCGCTCCGTCAGCTCGGCGAGCTCGGCCTCGTCGCGGGCGAGGTCAAAGGCGCACCGCGGTGTCGCGCACGAGCCCGGCCAGGCGCCGGGCCTCGTCCCTAATTGCGTCCAACGGCCGCCACCATCGGGAGCTCGGCCATCTCGGCCAGTCGGTTCTGCTTCGTGCGAATCTTGGCCGGGTTGACGCACGGGCAGTACGTCTGGCGCGGGCAGACGCCGCAGTTGCCATCGCAGTTCAGGGTGGCCGCGTAGCTGCAGCGCATGCAGTCACGCTCGCACATGATGAGGTCTTCGTAGGGCTCTTCGGGGTCTCGGAAGCGGGTGACCGGTGGGAGGTGGGCCGCCGTGCTCATGGGGAGCGGGACGGGAACCCTCGGAGGTGCGGTCAGTTGCTTCAACGAATCCCTCCATGCCTGCTGCCGAGCTCGCGGGCCTCACCGAGCCGCGCGTCGTTGTTCCGCCCATCCTAGCGGGCCGTGCTCAGAAGGCAACCCGTGACCTGTGGGCGACCTGTGGATATCGTTTGTGCGAAGTGCCCATGGGTCTGGCGGCGGGTAGTGTGGGGCATGTTCAACCAGATGGTTAAACATCGGTCACATTCGGAACGCCACTTCGGGCGGGTGGACGGCGGATCTGCCAACACCCAACAGACCGTTCGGATGCCGATGCGGGTCATGGTTGGGCTCGGCAGCCGGTCCTGCCGGTTCCGCCCGGCAGGCCGGGCGGACGAGCCTCCCCACGCTCCTTATCGGTCCGAGCCGGTCAGGCCCCGTGGCACTTCTTGTACTTCTTGCCCGAGCCGCACCAGCACGGGTCGTTGCGGCCGATCTTCGGCCCGGTGCGCGCGGGCTCGCGCGCGCCGCCGTTGCCCTGGCCATTGCCGTCGCCGCCGCTCGCCTGGACCGGCTGCGTGCCCTCGACGGCGGCGCGGCCCTCGGTGACGTTGCGGGCCACCGGCCGTTGCTGAGGCGGATGCTGGTGCAGCGAGACGCGGAAGATCGTGTGGGTGACGTCGTGGCGGATCGTCGACTTGAGCTCGTCGAACATCCGGTACGCCTCGATCTTGAACTCGTTCAGCGGCTCGCGCTGCGAGTAGGCGCGCAGGCCGATCGCCCGCCGCATGTCGTCGACCGCGGTGAGGTGCTCGACCCACTGCGAGTCGATGACGCGGAGCAGGACAAGCCGCTCGAGGATGCCGATCTGCTCCTCGCCGGTCTCGGTGCGCTTGCGCTCGTATCGCTCGCGGACGAGCTCGAGCAGCCGCTCGGTCGCGGCGGCCTGGTCGCGGGCCTCATCCAGGAATGCAAGGTCGGCAACGGTCAGCGATGGGGCCATTCCGACGAGCTGGGCGCGCAGGCCGTCGAGGTTCCACTCGTCGGGGTGGTCGCCGGCGGTGTGGTCGGCGAGGAGCGTGGCGACCTCGTCGTCGAGCATGGCCTCGATCGTCGGGCCCAGGTTCTCGGAGCGCAGGATGCGGTCGCGCTCGCGGTAGATCGTCTCGCGCTGGCGGTTGATGACGTCGTCGTACTCGACGACGTGCTTGCGCATGTCGAAGTTGTAGCCCTCGACCCGGGTCTGGGCGCCCTCGATCGTGCGGCTCACCATCTTCGACTCGAGGGCGACGTCATCGGTGAAGCCGAGGGTGCGCATGATGCCCTGCACCCGATCGCTGGCGAAGCGCTTCATGAGGTCGTCCTCGAGGGACAGGTAGAAGCGCGAGGAGCCCGGGTCGCCCTGCCGGCCGGCGCGGCCGCGGAGCTGGTTGTCGATGCGGCGCGCCTCGTGGCGCTCGGTGCCGACGATGTGCAGGCCGCCGGCGGCGAGGACGCGCTCCTTCTCCTCGGCGGTGATGCGCTCCGCCTCGGCAAGGGCCGCCGCGTACTCCTCCGGAGAGGCCTCGAGGACGTTGGTGCCCTTCTTGTGGAGCAGCTCGCCGGCCATCACCTCGGGGTTGCCGCCGAGCAGGATGTCGGTCCCGCGGCCGGCCATGTTGGTGGCGATGGTGACCGCCCCCGAGCGCCCGGCCTGGGCGACGATCTCCGCCTCCTTCTCGTGGAACTTGGCGTTGAGCACGTTGTGCTTGATCCCGCGCCGCTTCAGCAGGTTGCCGAGCATCTCCGAGACCTCGACGCTGATCGTGCCGACCAGCACCGGGCGCCCCTCCTCGTGCGCCTCGGTGATCTCGTCGAGGACGGCGTTCCACTTGCCTGACTGCTTGGCGTAGACGAGGTCGGCGTAGTCGGCGCGGATCATGTCGCGGTGGGTCGGGATGACGACGACCTCGAGGCCGTAGATCTTGTGGAACTCCTCCGCCTCGGTTTCCGCGGTACCGGTCATGCCGGCGAGCTTGTCGTACATGCGGAAGTAGTTCTGGAAGGTGACCGTGGCCAGCGTCCGCTGCTCGTTGCGGATGTTGACCCCCTCCTTGGCCTCGACCGCCTGGTGCAGCCCCTCCGACCACCGCCGGCCGGGCATGAGGCGCCCGGTGAACTCGTCGACGATGATCACCTCGCCGTCCTTGACGACGTAGTCGCGGTCGCGCTGGTAGAGCACCTGCGCCTTGAGCGCCTGCTCGAGGTGGCGGGCCAGGCTGAAGTCGCCCTCGAACATGTTGTCGACGCCGAGCCAGCCCTCCATCTTGTCGGTGCCGGCCTCGGTGATGGCGACCTGCTTGAACTTCTCGTCGACGACGTAGTCCTGCTCGGCCGTCAGGCGCGGCACGAGGCGGGCGAACTGGACGTACTTGTCGGCCGACTCCTCGGCGTTGCCGCTGATGATCAGCGGCGTGCGGGCCTCGTCGATGAGGATGTTGTCGACCTCGTCGACGATCGCGTAGAAATGGCCGCGCTGGACGCGGTTGGCGAGGTCCACGACGAGGTTGTCGCGCAGGAAGTCGAAGCCGAGCTCGTTGTTCGTGCCGTAGGTGACGTCCGCGGCGTACGCCTCGCGTCGCGAGACCGGTCGCAGATCGCGCAGGCGCTCATCGGTCGCGGGGAAGTCGGGGTCGAACAGGAACGCGCCGTCGTGCTGGATCGAGCCGACGCTCATCCCGAGCCGATGGAAGACCGCACCGATCCACTGCGCGTCGCGCTTGGCGAGGTAGTCGTTGACGGTCACGACGTGCACGCCGCGCCCGACAAGCGCGTTGAGGTACGCGCCCAGCGGCCCGACGAACGTCTTGCCCTCGCCGGTGCGCTGCTCGGCGATCGCGCCGCGGTGGAGCACGATTCCGCCCATGATTTGGACGTCGTAATGGCGCTTGCCGAGCGCCCGCACCATCGCCTCGCGCACCGCGGCGAAGGCCTCGGGCAGGAGCTCCTCCAGCGCCTCGTTGATCCGCTTCAGCTCGGACTCGCGCTGCTGCTTCAGGGCGTCGGCGACGCGGGCGGCATCGGCGCCGGTCAGCGCGGACTCGGCGGCGTCTGCCTCGGCGTCGTGCTCGCGCAGCTCGATCGGCACGAGGATGTCGCCCACGCGCTCGCGCAGGCGCTCGCGCAGCGCATCGGTCCGCGCGCGGAGCTCGTCGTCGGAGAGGGCCTGGATCTCCGGCTCGAGCGAGTTGACCTGCTCGACGAGCGGCTCGAGAGCTCGGACCTCCCGCTCGTTGGAGTCCCCCAGGCGGTTCAGGAACTTGAACATCGGGCCTGCGAGTATAGACCGATGCCGCCTTCGGCCCTCTCGGGCCGAATCCGCCCCGGGCCTACAATCGGCCGGCCATGGAGATCGCGCCCGGCGTGCACCAGCTCCGCCGGATCGGGGCGGACATCTTCCTCGTGGCCGAGGAGCGGCTGACTCTCATCGACGCCGGCATGGTCGGATCACGGAGACTGCTCGAGCGGGAGCTCCCGCCGATGGGGCGCTCGCTCGACGAGCTGGAGCGGATCGTGTGCACCCATGGCCACCCGGACCATATCGGCGGCGTCCACGAGCTGGTCCGAGACCGCGACGACGTCGAGGTGCTCATTCACCCCGCCGACCTCGCCGGGCTCCAGATGCCGCTTCGCGCCGCGCTCGCGCGCTCGCCGGACGGCGGCGCGCGGAGGGGCCGGCTGATCCAGTACCTGACCCGGGCGCCGGCGCACTGCTCTCCGATCGAGGACGGCATGCTGCTGCCGCTGCTCGGCGGCCTGCGCGTGGTCCACACCCCAGGCCACACGCCGGGGAGCGTCTGCCTCTACGCCGAGCGGCTGCGGCTGCTCTTCACCGGCGACGTCCTGCAGGTCATCCGTGGCCGGCTCACGTTCGCCAGCTGGTTCTTCAGCCACGACCATGCCGGGGCGCGGGCATCGGTCGAGCGGCTCGCCGAGCTGGACGTCGAGACCATTGCCTTCTCCCACTACCCACCCTGGACCGATGACGCCAGCGGCGCGCTCCGTGAGCTCGCCGCGGCCGCGGCCAGCTGACCGCAATTCGTCCGGCTCTCAGGCGGCGTCCACCATCGGCTTGACCTCGCCGATCCAGCGCTCGAGCGACTCGTCGTCGAATGGCGCTGCCATCTCGGCCAGGAAGGTCTCGAAGCCGAGCTCGCGACGCTCGACCATCCGCTCGGCGACCTGCTCGGGCGTCCCGACCCAGAAGGTGTCGTCGTCCTCGACATCGGACATGGGCGTGCGGTTGTGCGCCATCTGCGCCTCCCACACCCCGCGGGCATCGGCCTCGGTGTCGCGGATGATGGGCTTGCAGCCGGCCGTGAACTCGATCTCGGTCGGGTCGCGGTCCACCGCCTCGCAGTGCGCGCGGAGCACGTCGACCTTGTGCCGGAGCTTCTCGACGCTGCCCATTGCGTTCCACTGGTCGGCGTAGCGGGCCACCGTGCGAAGGGTCTTCTTCTCGCCTGATCCGCCGATCATGATCGGCAGGTGCTCCTGGAGCGGCCGCGGCAGGAGCACGAGATCCCTCAACCGATACCGGCCTCCGGCCGGCGAGGTCACCGTCTCGCCGTCCAGCAGCGCGCGCATGGCGGCGACCGCCTCGTCCATCCAGGTCAGCCGCTCACCGACGCTCGAGCCGAACTCGATGCCGTAGGCGGTGTGCTCCGGCTCCATCCATGCGCCCCCGATGCCCATGATCGCCCGCCCACCGCTGAGGTGGTCGATGGTCGAGACCGTCTTGGCCACGAGGCCGGGGTTGCGGAACGTATTCGCCCCGACGAGCAGGCCGAGGCGCGCGTTGGACGTGACCTTGGCCCACGCCGCAAGGGTGGTGTAGCCCTCGAAGATCGGCTGGAGCGGATCGCCGAAGATCGCGTACAGGTGGTCCCAGGTCCAGAGCGACTCGTAGCCGAGCTCGTCGACGCGGACGGCCGCGCGCTCGAAGGATGGCCAGTCGGTCGCCTGGCTCCAGAGCAGGACGCCGAGCCGGACCTCGCCCACGTCAGCCGCGGGCGCTCAGCGGAAAGGGCTCCGGCTCGGGCCGGTCGTCGGGCGGGAGCTTCTCGTCCTCGGGCACGTCGTCCTCGGCCGACTCGTCCCAGAAGGTCATCTCCTCGACCATCCGGACCTCGGAGGCGAAGAGGGCGCCGACGCTCTCGCCGCGATGGATGCGCTTGATCGCCTCGCCGAAGAGCGGGGCGACCGAGAGGACCGTGATGCGCGGGTCATCGGCCTCGGGCGGCAGCGGGATCGTGTCGGTCACGATCACCTCGGTCAGCGGGCTCTCGGCGATCCGCTCGAGCGCCGAGCCGCTGAAGAGCCCGTGCGTGGCGCACGAGTAGATCTCGCGGGCGCCGGCGTCCTGGAGCGCAGTGACCGTCTCGAGCAGCGAGCCGGCCGTGTCGATCTCGTCGTCGATGATCACCGCCGTTCGGCCGCCGACGTCGCCGATGATGTTCTTGACCTCGGTCTTGTCGACGTTCCCGAGGCGTCGCTTCTCGACGATCGCCAGCGGGGCCGCCAGAAGCTCGGCGAAGCCGCGGGCCTTCTTGGCGAAGCCCAGCTCGCTGACGACGACGATGTCGTCGAGCGGCTTGGACCTGATATGGGCGCAGATGAGGTTGACGGCGGTGAGCTCGTCGACGGGGATGCTGAAGAAGCCCTGGATCTGGCCCTGGTGCAGGTCCATGGTCAGGACCCGATCAGCTCCGGCGACGGTCAGCATGTCTGCGATCAGCCGCGCCGTGATCGGCACCCGCGGCTGGTCCTTCTTGTCCGAGCGCCCGTAGCTGTAGTACGGGATGACCGCCGTGATCCGCCCGGCGGATGCCCGCTTGAAGGCGTCGATCATGATCAGCAGCTCCATGATCGACTGGTTCACCGGCCGGCTGGTGGGCTGGACCAGGAACACGTCCTGCTCCCGGACGTTCTCGAGGATGCGGACGAACGTGTTCTCGTTGGCGAACTGGAAGACCTCGACCGCCCCGAGGCTCGTCTTCAGGTAGCGGCAGATGCGCTCCGCAAGGGGGCGGTTGGCGTTGCCGGCGTAGATGCTGAACTCGTCGGCGTACACGGCGTCGTCTCCTGCGGCGCTGGGTCAGGCTCCGCCGATTCTAGCCGACCGCGTCTCGACGATTCGACCGGCGAACTCGATCCACTGTTCCATGAGCTCGATCCACTGCTCCGGACCGACCCCGCTATGGCCGCCTTTGAGGAGATGGAGCGTGATGTCCTTGCCCGCGGCGCGCATGTCGTCGACGAACGCCTGCGTCGGTCGCAGCGGGGTGCGCGAGTCAGCTTCGGGCGTGGAGATGAGGACCGGGGCGGAGAAGCCCCGGACATGGGTGCGAGGCGAGGCTCTGACCTTCAACGCACGAGTCTCGGGGCTGTCCGCTCCGAACAGCGCGAGGTCATACGCATCCAGGGATGCGTTCTGGTCCTCGCCCGCGAGGATCCAGTCCGCGACCGGCGCGCCGGCGATCCCCGCCGCCCAGAGCTCGGGATGGGTTCCCATGCACTGGAGTGTGAGGAAGCCGCCCCACGAATAGCCGTTGATGATCACGAGATCGGGGCGGGCGACCCCGGAGTCGACGAGCCAGCGGTGACCGGCGACGAGATCGGCAACGTCGACGCCCCCGACGTCGCCCGTGAGCGCCTCTCGGTAATCGTCACCGAACGTCGTCGAGCCTCTGTAGTTCACGGAAAGCAGGGCGTAACCGTTGTCCACCCATGCGTGGCACAGGGGATGGAACGTCGGAGTCGCGACCGAGGTGGGACCTCCGTGGCTGTACAGGATCGTCGGCCATGGTCCCGTGCCGTCCGGCGTGATCAGCCACGCGTGGACCTCGCTGCCATCCGCGCTCGCGAATCCCACCTCCTCCCACTCGGCGCCGGGATAGTCTGCCCGCTCGCTCGCTCGGAGCAGGATCCGGCTGCCGCCTCGATCAGCCTCGATGACGGACCACGGCGTGCGCGCGTCGCTCCAGATCGTCGATGCGACCTCCCCATGGAGCTCCGGTCGGTTCCAGGGCGAGGGCGCGCCGGTCGGCGGCCCCTGAAGGGCATCGACCTCGCCGGTGCCCAGGTCGAGCAGGAAGAGCGCACCCGTGGACCGATGCTGCTGGAAGAGCAGCAGCGTCCGGCCGTCGTCGGACCAGCCGGCGGGAACGACGTCGCCCGGTACGTCGACGCTCAGCACCCTCGGTGCGTCGCCAGGTGTCCAGATCCCGGGCCGCAGCCATCCGTCTCGGTGGAGCGCCACGGCGAACTGTCCGTCTCGCGCGGCCCAGGGAACGGCTCGGTCGAGCCGGGCAAGCTCCGAGCCGTCGTGGAGAGATCGGATGAGGGTCCGGCCGATGAGCCCATCCATCGGTTCGCCGATGGCGATTTGCGATCCGTCGTCGGTCACGACGATCCCGAGTGCTGCGCCCTCCTGGTCCCAGAGATGGCTCTCGCCGTCGCGCACGACAAGAAGCTGCTGACCCTGCGGAAAGGCGGCAATCGCCGTCACGACGTCGGCGGCCACCCGGATGTCGTACGCAGCGTATTCCGGGACGTCGGGCGTGAGGTCGATTGGATCACCGCCCTCGAAGGGGATGCGATGCAGATGGCCGAACTCGCTGCCCGTCGTGTCACGGTGATAGACGATCGACTCGCCATCCGGCGCGATGGCAGCCTCGAGGACGGCGATGCCGGAGTCGGACACCCGGCGGAGCGTCCCGGACGCGACGTCCCACGCATACGCCTCATCGTTGCCATCCCGGTCGCTGATCACGACGCCGCGAGTCGGATTCTCCCGGGCGCGGGCCGCCGAGTGGATCACGCCAGCTCTGAATCGGTCGCGCCAGTCCATTGCAGGGGCCTCCGCTCCGTGGACCGCCGATGCTACTCGGCCTCGGTCAACTCCTCGGGCAGCCGGTTGTCGACGAAGACGGTGATCGAGACGATCCGATCGCCGTCCTGTGGCTTCATGACGGTCACGCCGCGCGAGGCCCGCCGGTAACGATTGATGCCGCCGACCTCGGTGCGCAGGATCGTGCCGAGCTCGGTGATGAGCATCAGCTCCTCGTCCTCCCGCCCGACCAGGCGGATGGCGGCAACGTCGCCAGTGTCCCTGCTCAGCGAGTTGGCGATGACGCCGCCGGTCGCTCGGTGCTTGATCGGGAAGTCGGAGACATCGGTCCGCTTGCCGAAGCCCTGCTCGGTGACCACGAGCAGCTGCTCGGACAGGTGCTCGACGACCTCCATGCCGATGACCTCGTCGTCGCCCTTGAGGCGGATGGCCTTCATTCCCTGGGTGCCTCGCCCCAGCGGCCGCACCTCGGCCTCCCGGAAGCGCGCCGCCTGCCCCTTCCTGGTGGCCACGATGATGTCGTTCTGGCCGTCGGACAGGCCGACCCACTGGAGCTCGTCGCCTTCGATCAGGTTGATCGCGATCAGGCCGTTGGCGCGGATCTTGGCGTAGTCCGCGAGCGAGGTCTTCTTGATCATGCCCCTGCGAGTGGCCATCACGAGGTAGTGGTCGGGCTCGAACTGCGGGAGGCTGATGATCGCGCTCACGTACTCGCGCTGCTCGACCTGCACGCCCGGCAGGTTGATGATCGGCAGGCCCTTGGCCTGGCGCGAGGCATCGGGCAGCGTGTGCACCTTGGTGATGAAGACGCGGCCGCGGTTCGTGAAGAAGAGGATGTTGTCGTGTGTGTTCGCCACCACCAGGTGGCGGACGGCGTCCTCCTCGCGCGTGAGCATCGCGAGCTTGCCGCGACCGCCGCGGCGCTGCGACCGGAACGTACCGATCGGCTGGCGCTTGATGTAGCCGCGCTGGCTGAGGGTGACGACGACGTCCTCGCTGGCCACGAGATCCTCCGCTGTCAGCTCACGGTTCGCATCGGCCTCGATGCGGGTCTTGCGATCGTCGCCGTGGCGCTTCTCGAGGTCGGCCAGCTCGTCCTTGATGACCAGCAGGATCTTGCGGGGATTGGCGAGCAGGTCCTCGAGCTCGCTGATGAGCTTGATGATGGCCTTGTACTCGTCCTCGATCTTCTTGCGCTCGAGCGCCGCCAGCCGCCGCAGCTGCATCTCGAGGATGGCGTTGGCCTGGACCTCGGTGAGCTTGAACTTCTTGATGAGGTTCGCTCGAGCCGTGTCGACGTCGGCGGCGGCGCGAATCGTCTTGATCACCTCGTCGAGGTTGTCGAGCGCGACCTTCAGCCCCTCGAGGATGTGCGCCCGCTCCTGCGCCCGCGCGAGGTCGAACTCCGTGCGCCGGCGGACGACATCGCGCCGATAGGTGATGTAGTGCTCGAGCATGCGCTTGAGGCCCAGCGTCTGCGGCTGGCCGTCCACGAGGGCGAGCATGTTCGCGCTGAAGCTCGTCTGCAGGGCCGTGTGCTTGAAGAGCTGCTGCATGACGGTGTGCGGCGAGCCATCGCGCTTGACCTCGACGACGATGCGCATCCCGTCCCTGTCGCTCTCGTCGCGAATGTCGCCAACGTCCGTGATCTTCTTCGAGCCGACGAGGTCCGCCATCTTCTCGATGAGGGTCGACTTGTTGACCTGGTACGGCAGCTCGGTGATCACGACCGAGATGCGCCCGGTTTGGCTCTCCTCGAAGGCGACCTGGGCGCGCATGATCACGCGACCGCGGCCCGTGGCGTACAGGTGGCGGATGGCGTCGACACGCTCGCGCTCGCCGGTGAGCGCGTTGCGCTGGTCCTCGAAGCGGAAGATCGTGCCACCGGTCGGGAAGTCCGGGCCGTGGACGATCTCCGCCAGGTCGTCGACGGTCAGGTCGGGATTGTCGATGAGTGCCGCGATCGCACGGGTCACCTCGCCCAGGTTATGGGGCGGGATGTTCGTGGCCATGCCGACGGCGATCCCGCTCGAGCCGTTGACGAGCAGGTTCGGCAGCTTCGAGGGAAGGACCGTGGGCTGCCGGAGGCGCCCATCGTAGTTGTCGACGAAGTCGACGGTCTCCTTCTCGATGTCGGCGAGCATCTCGTCGGTGATCGACTCCATCCGCGCCTCGGTGTAGCGCATGGCTGCCGGGGGATCGCCGTCGATCGATCCGAAGTTGCCCTGCCCGTCCACGAGCGGGTAGCGCAGGCTGAAGTCCTGGGCCATGCGCACGAGCGTCTCGTACAGCGCGAGGTCGCCGTGGGGGTGGTACTTGGCCATCGCCTCGCCGACGACGCCGGCGCACTTCCGGTAGGCCGCGGTCGAGCGCAGCCCCATCTCGTGCATCGTGTACAGGATTCGCCGATGGACCGGTTTCAGGCCGTCGCGCACATCCGGCAGCGCCCGCGCCACGATCACGCTCATCGCGTAGTCGATGTACGAGGTGCGCATCTCGTCCTCGATGGCGACCGGCTTGACGTTGCCGATGCGGTTCATCTCCATCGGTCAGTCGATCTCCTGTCGTAAATGTCGCGTATGTCGCACCTCACTCCCCTCCGACGCCCGGCGCAACGCCGTAGCGCTCCCGCAGCTCGGCCTTCTCCGAGGGCGTCGCGCCCAGGTAACGGCCGCTCCCCTCCGCGACGAGGCGTCCATCGGCCCCGCGGACCTCGCCGTGGACCTCGTAGATACGGCGCCGGCGCTCGGTCACCTGGCCGGTGGCCTCGAGTCGCTCACCCGGCATCGCCGGCGACCGGAATCGCACGGTCATCTCGGCCGTCACCGCCCACGAGTCGTAGCTCGACGGCGCCCACGCCATCACCTCGTCGAGCATCGTGGCGATGATCCCGCCGTGCAGCTTGTCGCTCCAGCCGACGTAATCCTCGCCGGCGAGCCACTCGGTCCGGGCCGTTCCTTCACCGAGCTCGATGCGCAGCCGCATCCCGATCGGGTTGTCGCGTCCGCAGGCGAAGCAGTGGTGATCGGCGAAGGCGTAGCGGCGGCCGGCGTCATCGACGAGTGCCTCGCTGGTGCCGATCGGCTGCGGCTGCTGCTCCATGGTTACCAGGGTTCGTCTCCGTCATCGTCGCCGTAGGCGTCCGCGGACCAGTCGTCGTCGTCGGATCGCTTCAGGCACTGATCGGCGATGGCCAGCGCGAAGGCGTGGCTGACCGCGTACGAGTCGCGCAGCATGTTGACCGCCTCGCGGCGCTCGCCAACCCCGTTGGCCTCGAGCAGCTCGCACCATTCGTCCAGGCTGCGGCCCGTCTTCTGCGCGACCTGCCGAATGTCGGCTGCGTGTCGTGATGGCATCGGTGACTGCCTTCCTCGTGGTCGTTCCGACTCAGATGTCCAGGTTGCGGACCTTGCGGGCCTCGCCGCGGATGAAGTCCCGACGCGGCTCGACCTTCTCGCCCATGAGCGTGGTGAACATGAGGTCCGCCTCCTCCGCATGGCCGACGCCGACCTGGAGGAGCGTCCGCGTGTCCGGGTTCATCGTGGTCTCCCACAGCTGGTCGGCGTTCATCTCGCCGAGCCCCTTGAAGCGCTGGACCGTGACGTTCTTCGTCTTGCCGTCGCGCGTCAGCTCCTTCACGGCCTGGTCGCGCTCCTTCTCGCTTGCGGCGTAGCGGGTCACCTTGCCGGTGCTGACCCGGTAGAGCGGCGGCTGGCAGATGTACAGGTAGCCGCTGTCGATCACCTCGGGCATGTGGCGGTAGAAGAAGGTGAGAAGCAGGGTGCTGATGTGCGCGCCGTCGACATCGGCGTCCGAGAGCAGGCAGATGCGGTGGTAGCGCAGCTTGCTCATGTCGAACGTCTCGCCGATGCCGGCGCCGAGCGCGATCACCAGTGGTCGGATCTTGTCGCTCGAGAGCACCCGATCCAGGCGCGCCTTCTCGACGTTGAGCATCTTGCCGAACATGGGCAGGATCGCCTGGAAGCGCCGATCGCGGCCCTGCTTGGCCGATCCGCCGGCGGAGTCGCCTTCGACGATGTAGAGCTCCGAGCGCGCCGGGTCTCGCTCCTGGCAGTCGGCCAGCTTGCCGGGCAGGGCCATGCCCTCGAGCGCACCCTTGCGGATGACGAGGTCGCGGGCCTTGCGCGCCGCCTCGCGGGCGCGGGCGGCGGTGACGGACTTCTCGATGATCCGGCGGCCGTCCGCGGGGTTCTCCTCGAGGTGCTGGATGATGCCCTCGGTGACGACGTTCTGGACGATGCCCTTGATGTCGGCATTGCCGAGCTTCGCCTTCGTCTGGCCCTCGAACTGCGGGTCGGTGAGCTTGACGCTGATGACCGCGGTCAGGCCCTCCCGGACGTCGTCGCCGGTCAGGTTGGCCTCCTTCTCGGAGAGGGTGCTCGACTTGCGCGCCCACGTGTTCAGTGAGGTCGTGAGCGCGGCCCGGAAGCCGGCGACGTGGGTGCCACCGTCGACGGTGTGGATGTTGTTGGCGAACGGCAGGACGGTCTCGGCGAACCCGTCGTTGTACTGGAGCGCGACCTCGACGCTCGTCGAGTCGACCATGCGCTCGACGTAGATCGGTCGTGCGTTGAGCACGTCGCGGCGGCGGTTCAGGTGCCGCACGAAGCTCGTCACGCCGCCCTGGAAGAAGAAGTTCTTCTCGGTGTCGGTGCGCTCGTCGCGAAGGCGGATCCAGAGGCCCTTGTTGAGGTAGGCCGATTCGCGCAGGCGCGTGCTGATCGTCTCCCAGCTGAAGTCGAGCTCCTCGAACATCTCCGGATCCGGATGGAAGAAGGTTCGCGTGCCGTGCTGCCGCTTCCAGGCCGGGTCGAGCCCCTTGTTCGCCTCGGCCGCGCCACCGGACTGCTTGACCGCCGACTTCGGCACGCCGCGGATGTACTCCTGGATGTGGCGCTTCCCGTCGCGCAGCACCTCCACGCGCATCTCGGAGCTGAGGGCGTTGACCACGCTCACGCCGACGCCGTGAAGGCCCCCCGAGACCTTGTAACCGCCCTCGCCGAACTTGGCGCCGGCGTGGAGGATGGTGTGCACCACCTCGAGCGCGCTCTTGCCCGATGCGTGACGGTCGACCGGGACGCCCCGGCCGTCGTCGACCACCTCGAGCCGGCCGTCGGCGTGGATCGTCACATCGATGCGGGTGGCCTGGTTGGCCATCGCCTCGTCGATGCTGTTGTCGACGACCTCCCAGACGAGCTGGTGCAGGCCGCGGGCATCGGTCGAGCCGATGTACATGCCCGGCCGCTTGCGTACGGCGGTCAGGCCCTCGAGGACCTGGATGTGGGCGGCGGTGTAGCCGGCTGCCTTGGAGCGGGGCTTCGTTGCGCGTTGGACGGTCATGACTGCGGGGCAACCTCGCGATCGGGATGGGCCGATTCGGCCGTGTCGGCGGGCGGCGTCCCCGCGCCCCATCCGGCGCCACGGGTGATGATCGAGTACAGGCGGTCGAGCTCCTCGTCCGAGTAGAAGTCGATGACGAGGCGTCCGCCACGGCGGGTGCGCACGATGCCGACCTTGGTCGCCAGCACCCCCCGCAGCTGCGCCTCGAGGTCCTGGAGGTCGTGGGTCAGCGGCCGTTTCTCAGCCGTACCGGGCACCTCGTCGCGCTTGCGGCGCACGAGCTCCTCGGTCTGGCGCACCGACAGCTGGCGCTCGAGCACGACCCCGAGGGCCGCGCGCTGGAGCTCGGGGATGCTGATGGCGGCCAGGGCGCGGCCGTGGCCCTCGCTGATGCGCCCCTCGCTGATGGCCTGCCGCGTCTCGGGGGCGAGGTCGAGCAGCCGCAGCGAGTTGCTAACGGCGACGCGGCTCTTGCCGACCTGGCGCGCGACCGCCTCGTGCGTGAGACCGAAGCGATCGATCAGGTCGCGGTAGGCGAGCGCCGTCTCGATCGGGTTGAGATCGGCGCGCTGGAGGTTCTCGATGAGCGCGAGCTCGAGCGAGTCGGTGCCGTCGGCGCCCTCGCGGACGACCGCGGGAATGGTCTCGAGGCCGGCGATCCGGGCGGCCCGCAGCCGGCGCTCGCCGGCGATCAGCTGGTAGCCGCCGTCGGCGAGGTTGCGGACGATGATCGGCTGGATCACGCCGTGGACGGCGATCGACGCCGCCAGCTCGCCGAGCAGCGCCTCGTCGAACTCGGCGCGAGGCTGGGTCGGGCTGCGCTCGATACGGTCGAGCGGCAGCTCGAGCACGCCCGAATCGCCGGGTCCGGTGGGAATCAGCGCGTCGAGGCCGCGTCCGAGCCCGAATGCGCGGGCGCCGCCCCGCGCCGGCAGGCTAGCCACGCGCGGTCACCTCGCCGGCGAGCTCGGCGTAGGCGTGTGCGCCGCGCGAGCTCGGATCGTAGAGCGCGATGGGCAGCCCGTGGCTCGGCGCCTCCGAGAGGCGGACGGAGCGGGGCACGACCGTTTCGTACACGGTCCCGTTCATGTGTCGGCGCACCTCGGAGGCGACCTGCGCGGAGAGGTTCGTGCGTGCGTCGTACATCGTGAGCAGGACGCCGTCGATCTCGAGGCGCGGGTTGAGGCCCTCACGGACGCGTCGAATCGTGTTCACCAGCTGGCTCAGGCCCTCCAGGGCGTAATACTCGGTCTGAATCGGGATCAGGACTCCGTCGGCGGCGGTCAGCGCGTTCACCGTCAGCAGCCCGAGTGAGGGCGGGCAGTCGATCAGGATTCGATCGTACCGACCGTTCATATCGGACAGGCTGGCGGCCAGGCGCCGCTCGCGTGCCATCACGCCCACCAGCTCGACCTCCGCGCCCGACAGCGACGGGCTCGATGGGACGAGCTCGAGGCCCTCGACCGCAGTCTGCTGCACGAGCTCGGTCATCGGCACCCGATCGACGAGCGCCTCGTACGAGGATCGTGGGACGGAACGTCGGTCGACGCCGAGGCCGCTCGTGGCGTTGCCTTGGGGGTCGAGATCGATGACCAGGGTTCGCGTACCGGAGAGGGCGAGATAGGCCGCCAGGTTGATAACCGTGGTCGTCTTGCCGACGCCGCCCTTCTGGTTTGTGCAGGCCGTGACCCGGACCACGAGCGCTCCGCTGCGAGTTCAGTTGGGCTGCCCCAATTCTACCAGTTTCACCGCTTACTCGCCGCTTATCGGCGGCTTATCGCACTGCCCGCTGCACCGAGTTATCCACATCCATGTTTCACGTGCTACATCCGAATGTCCCGGTCAGAGCGACCCTCTACAACCGTATACTCGCCACACGGCACGGGGCGGCCGGATTCGATACTTCGGGGGCGTCATCATCTCGTATCTCAGCCCGCTGCTCGCGATCATGGTGGGGATCGTCCATGCAGCGCTGGCGCCGGTCATCGTCGTCGGCGGCGTGAAGCCGAACCTCGTGCTCGTCGCCGTCGTCCTCGTCACGCTCATGTTCGGGCTCCTGCCGGGGATCACCTGGGCCTTCACCGCAGGTCTCACCGCAAACCTGCTGGTCGGCGACCCGCTCGGCTCGATTCCGCTCGCCATGCTGCTGGTGGCGGTGATGGTCGCCGCGGGTGCCCGCGTCCTCGGCCGCGTGGGCTGGGTCTACCCGATCGTGGCCACCTTCGTCGGCTCGATCGTGGCCGACCTGTCGCGCTCGGGGTCTCCCAGCTCGTCACCGATGCGGCCGCCACCGCCATCCCGGTCGATCTGATCATTGCCGCCGCCACGCTCAATGCGGCGATCGCCGCTCTCCTGCTCTATCCCGCTCGTCTCATCGCCAGCCGCTACGTGGCGGACGAGGCGCCGGCATGGTGAGCCGATGGCCGACCTGAACGAGGGCCGCCTCGACCTCCCACGCTCACGACCGCGCTTCATCGCCTTCGGGGTCGCCGCGATCGTGCTCATCACCGCGCTCGGCGGCCGCCTCTTCCAGCTCCAGGTCGTCCAGGGCGACGAGTACGCGCGTCGCGCGACGGCGGATCGCACGGTCGAGGTGTCCATCGATGCGCCCCGCGGCCTCATATTCGACCGCGCAGGACGCCCGCTGGCGGTCAATACCCCATCGTGGACGGTGAAAGTGCGACCGGCCGACCTGCCCGACCGCTCCGTCGGCCGGATCCTGCGGCGCGTGGCACAGATCACCGGCGCGGAGGCGACGCTCCTGCGACAGCGACTGGACGCCTTCCAGGGCTCGCCATACGACCTGGTGCCCATCGAGCGCGGCGTCACGCGCCGCGCCGCACTGATCCTGGCCGAGGAGGCCGATGTGCTGCCGGGGATCGTGGTCGAGGTCGAGCCGAAACGCCGGTACCTCGACGACCGTGGCGACGAGACGGGGCGGCTCATGGCACACGTCGTCGGCTACACCGGCCCGGTCAACCGCGAGGAGCTGGACCGGCTCGAGGCCGAGGGCTACCTGCGCGACGACGTCATCGGCAAGGCGGGCGTCGAGGCCTCCTTCGAGGACGAGCTGCGCGGGGAATACGGCACCCAGCTGGTCGAGCGCGACGCCTCGGGCCGCCTGCTCGACGTCATCGAGACCACTCGGGAGCCGGTTCCCGGGACGAACCTGATGCTCACCATCGACGGGCGCATGCAGCGGCTGGCGACGCGGGCGCTCACCTGGGGCATGGAGGCGGCCAACGTGAGCCAGGGCGTCACGGTCGTCATGAACCCGCAGACCGGCGAGATCCTGGCGATGGTGTCGTTGCCGGCCTATGACAACAACAAGTTCGCCTCGGGCATCAGCGTCGAGGACTTCAACGTCTACCTCGGCCATCCGGCTCGGCCGCTGCGCAACCACGCCATCAGCGACATCTACCCGCCCGGTTCGACCTACAAGCTGGTGACGGCGATCGCGGCCATGGAGGAGGGCGTCACGACGGCGGACCGCCAGTGGCCGACGTACGGGTGCTACCAGATCCCCGGCGCCCCGAGAGGGGAGTGCCTGTACGACTGGAACCGCCAGGGATTCGGGCCGCTCGCCATGGTCGATGCCTTTGCCAAGAGCTCCGACACCTTCTTCTACCAGATGGCCATCCACACCGGCGTCGACCCGCTCGCCAACTGGGCCAATGACCTCGGCTTCGGCGAGCTCTCCGGCATCCGCCTGCCCGGGGAGGAGGCCGGCATCATCGCGAGCACCGAGTGGGCGCGCGCCCAGGGTCGCGCCGGCGTCTTCACCGGCGAGCTTGCCCAGGCCGGCATCGGTCAGAACGTGATCGCCGTCACCCCGCTCCAGGTGCTCAACGCGTACGCCGCGGTCGCTAACGGCGGACGCCTCATGCAGCCGATGATCGTCCGCGGCGAGACCGATGCCGACGGCGAGCTCATCCACGAGTACGAGCCGCAGCTCATCCGCGAGCTCGCGGCCGACCCGAGCACGCTCCAGACGATGCGGATCGGCGCGCGCGAGGTCATCACCTCCGGCCACGCCTACAACATCCGCGACCTCGACCTGCCCGGCGCCCTGTCCGGCAAGACGGGAACCGCCGAGTTCGGCGAGCTCACCGAGGAGAACACCCTGCCGTTCCACTCGTGGTTCGTGGCCTACCTGCCGAGCGCCGCGGGCGCCACCGATGCGGAGCTCGCCATCGTCTCGTTCAACTACTCGGCGGTGGTGCCCGGCAACGTGTCGGCCGAGGTCGTCAAGTACTTCCTCCAGCTCTACTACGACCTCGACGAGGACCTGCGCCTCGACCCGAACGACTTCAGCCTCGTGACGGCGAACTGACCGATGAGCGCCGCAACTGCAACCTTTGTTGAGACCTTCAAGGGCCGCAGCTGGCGCTGGTTCGACGCGCAGCTGCTCCTGTACACGCTCCTGCTCATCGCCGTGGGCGTGGTCATGGGCTACTCGGCCGGCTTCAACGACCCCGCGCCCGCAGGCGGGATGTCGCAGACGGTCAAGACGCTGATCTGGGCCGGTATCGGTCTCACCCTCTTTTTCGTGGCCGCCAGCGTCGACTATCGCTGGCTGCGCACGCTGACCCTGCCGATCTACCTCGTCGTCCTCGCCCTGCTGACCCTGACGATGCTCATCGGCACGAACCTGTTCGGCGCGCAGATGTCGGTCACCGTGGCCGGGCTCGACTTCCAGTTCAGCGAGGTCGCCAAGGTGCTCATGATCACGGTGCTGGCGGCCTACCTCGGCGGACGGCGGGAGCGCATCGGCCGCCTCTCGACGATCCTCGTGGCCGGCGCGATCATGGCCGTGCCCACCTTCCTCGTCTTCCGCCAGCCCGACCTCGGCACGGCCCTCGTCTTCGTCGGGATCCTCATCGGCATGCTCTTCATGAGCGGCGCCAGCCTGGGCTGGATGGGCCTCATGGCGGCGGGCGTCATCGGTCTGGCTCCGCTGGCGGTGAGCATGCTGCACGAGTACCAGCGCGCGCGCCTCTTCTGCTTCCTCGACCCGTATGCCGATCCGCAGGGCGCCTGCTTCCAGCTGGTCCAGGCGCTCAACGCGGTGGGCTCCGGCGGCTGGATCGGGCGCGGCCTGACCGTGGGCGGCGAGGATCAGCGCGGCTACATCCCGGTGCAGTCGACCGACTTCATCTTCACCGTGGTCGCCGAGGATCTCGGCTTCGTGGGCGGGATCGTCCTGCTCGTGCTGTTCGGGCTGCTGATGTGGCGGATCCTGCTCATCGGCTGGCAGGCGCGCGACGCGTTCGGGATGCTGATCGCCGCCGGCCTGGCGTCGATGATCCTCTTCCAGCTGCTCGTCAACGTCGGCATGGTCGTCGGCATCATGCCGGTGACCGGGATCCCCCTTCCGTTCGTCACCTACGGCGGGTCGAGCCTGATCAGCCTGCTCTTCGGCCTCGGCATCCTCCAGTCGATCCGGATGCGGAGCCACAAGCCCGACCTCTGACATCCTCGGTGCCGATGCAGGACGTGGGGAGGCTCGTCCGCCCAGCCTGCCGGGCGGAACCGGCAGGACCGGCTGCCGAGCCCAACCTCGACCCGACTCATGTCCGGGACGGTCAGTTGGCCGCTACAGGTGGTGGCTTCGAGACCTCGGCCTGTGTCTCAATCTCCGTTCCACGGCCAGCCCGACGCTATGTGAGCGACGCCTCGGCCTCCGGTGGCGGCGCCTCGGCCGGTGGTGGGGGCGGCTCCTCGGGCTCGGCCGGCGGCGCGGGCCGGACGCCGTGCATGGCGAGCTCACGCGCGTTGGCCGGCGGCTGGCCGCCCAGGCGATGGAACCCGTACCGATACAGGTCGCGGCCGGCAGCCACGGTCGGGGCGGCGAGGATGGCGCCGCCGATGCCGAACAGCGCGGCACCGACGACCAGCGCCATGATCAGCACCGCCGGATGCAGGTCGACCGCGTCCCCCATCACTTTCGGCACCAGGATGTGGTTCTCGAGCTGCTGGATGACGGTGTAGAGCACGACCGCCGCGAGCCCGGCGACCGGGGAGATCGAGAGGCCGATGAGGATGGCCGGGATGGCGGCCACGATCGGGCCGATGATCGGGAACCACTCGAGCACACCGGCGATGAGCGCCAGGATCAGCATGAACTGGCCGAACTCGCTGAATCCGATCAAGGTCAGGATCGCGAGGCCGATGACCGTGGCCAGGAAGACCGCGGCGCCGAGCAGGAGCTGCCCGCGGACCCATCGGCCGCCGACCCGCCCGAGCAGGGCGAGCACGTTCTCGGTGTCGGCACGCCAGCTCATCGGCATCGCAGAGGCGACGGTGCGCGAGAAGCCCTCGCGATCCTTCAGGACGAAGAAGAGCCACACCGGCACGACGATGAGCCCGAAGAGGAAGGTGGCCGCACGGACGACCGCGCTGAGCGTCGGCGCCAGGAGGCCGGCCAGGAAGTCCGCGATCGCTCCACCCGATGCGGCCAGCTGCTCCTCGATGGCCTCGCGGATGTCCGCCGGCAGTGGCAGGCCCTCGAACCACTCGATCAGCCCGCGCTCAATGTCGCCGATTGCCGCGCCGAGCTCGGGCAGCTGCTGGACGAACTCACGTGCCTGGGCCGTGATCGGCGGCAGGGCGAAGTAGAGCAGCGCCCAGATGACCGCGACCGCGGCGGCGTACGAGATCAGCACGCCGGCCCAGCGCGGCACTCCCCGGCGGGCGAGAGCCGTGACGCCCGGATCGAGGACGAAGGCCAGCGCCAGCCCGATGAAGAACGCCGGCAGCGCGCCGCGCGCCTGCCACAGCAGCAGCAGGACGACCGCGATCATGAAGATCGCGAGGATCGCCTGGCGGTGACGCTTCGCAGACGCGACCAGGTCCGTCATCGGGTGCATCGTACCCTCGCCTCTGGCCGTCGCGGGTCGCGGCCGGTACGATGGGCGGCCGATGACCACCCGAACGCCGGAGGCTGGGCCGCGCCAGCGCTGGCAGCTCCTCTTCAGCCGCACCGAGCCCGCGCTGCGGATGCGCCAGGCCCAGCTCGTGAGCGAGCTCGAGCGCGTCTTCACCGAGGCGAGCCTGCCGCTCTCGTACACCGGCGCGCTGAAGCCGAAGCCGCGGATCAAGCTCGCGGCCAACCTGCCGATCGGGATCGAGCTGCGCGGCGAGGTCGTGGAGGCCTACTTCGACGAGCTCGTGCCGCTCGAGCGCATCCAGGCCGCGGCCGAGCAGTTCCCCGAGGGTATCGAGCTGCGAGACGCGAAGGAGGTCTGGCACGGCTTCCCGTCGGCAGCCTCGCAGGTCCGCGGCGCGGAGTACGAGGTCGTGGTCGCCGGCGACGAGGGCCTCACGTCCGACTCGCTGCGCGGCGCCGTCGTGCGCATCCTCAACACGAAGAAGCTCGAGGGCATGCGGCGACGGGGCGAGAGCGAGCGGCGCAGCGACGCCGGTGAGCGCGACCTGCGCCCGCTCATCGAGGACGTCGAGGTCGTCGACGTCGACGAGAAGACCCACAGCGCCACCCTGCGGACCGTGCTCCAGCTCGACGCGAGCGGCGCGGGCCGACCGGAGGACGTCGTGAACGCGCTCGACATGCCGCTGCGCGTCGTCAAGGCGGTCCGCACGCGGCTCGTCTTCGTTGACACTCCCCCGATCGCTCGGTAGACTTCGTCGTCCCGCGGGCTGAGCACACGGCCCGTTTCGGTGTGCGCCGGTATAGCGCCGCGCGCGCTCGTGATCAGTCCCAGGAGAACACCATGTACGCCGTCGTCACGACCGGCGGAAAGCAATATCGCGTCGAGGCCGGCAGCGAGCTCACGATCGAGCGGCTGGCGGCCGATGCCGGCTCGTCCGTCACCTTCGACCGCGTCCTGCTGGTCGGCGATGGCGACACGGTCACGGTCGGCACCCCGACCGTCGACGGCGCGACCGTCAGCGCGACGGTCCTAGGCGAGGCGCTCGGCCCGAAGCTCGTGATCTTCAAGTTCAAGCAGAAGGTCAAGTACCGCCGCACGACCGGCCACCGCCAGCACATGACCCGCGTCCGGATCGAGGAGATCACCGCCTCGGGCAAGACGGCCAAGGCCGAGGCCAAGGCCGATGCCGCCGAGGCCCCGGAGGCCGAAGCTGCCGCCGAGGCCGCCGAAGCCGAGGCGCACCCGCAAGCCGGCCGCGGCCAAGCAGGATGCCCCCGCGAAGCCGGCGGCCAAGGCCAAGGCGAAGACCGAGACGAAGGCCGATGTCGAGGCTGAGGCGGACGCCCCGAAGCCGAAGCGCACCCGCAAGCCGGCCGCCCCGAAGGCGAAGGCGAAGGCCGAGCCGGAGACCCAGGAGTAACCGATGGCACACAAGAAGGCCGGCTCGTCCAGCAAGAACGGACGCGACAGCGCCGGAAAGCGCCTCGGCGTCAAGCGTGGCGACGGGCAGTTCGTCCTCTCCGGGACGATCATCGTCCGCCAGCGCGGCAGCACCTTCCACCCCGGCCAGAACGTCGGGATGGGCAAGGACTACACGCTGTTCGCCACGACCGACGGCCAGGTTCGGTTCACCAACGAGACCAAGTCCCGCAAGCGCGTCAGCATCGAGCCGGGCGCCGTCCCGGCCGCCTGACGCACGGAGCACCACTCAGAATGAAGTCCGAAGTCCACCCCACCTACCACCAGGCGAACGTCCGCTGCGTCGGCTGCGGCAACACGTTCACCGTCGGCTCGACCGCAGATGCGATCCAGGTCGAGGTCTGCAACAAGTGCCACCCCTTCTTCACCGGCACGCAGAACATCGTCGACACCGCCGGGCAGGTCGAGCGCTTCCAGAAGCGCCTCGAGCGCTCTCTGCGCTGATCTCGCGATGCGCCGGCGCCTCGACCCGGTGGCCGGCGCATCTCGCGCCCCACCTCCTCTTCCTCATCCCCGAGCTGCTCATGGCGGCCGGCCCGCTGGTCGTCGCCATGACCACCGACGCATCCGGGCAGCGTCGCTTCAAGATGCCCGACTTCTTCTACGGCGGGCAGGCGCTCATCGAGGGCGTGATGATGCGAGGCCGCACGACCGTCGCGATGAGCGTCCGGCCGCCCTCGGGCGAGATCGTGACCATGTCGGAGCCGCTCCCCGCCGCGCTGTCTGCCGATCGGAAGCTCATCAAGATCCCGTTCCTGCGCGGGATGTTCCTGCTGTACGAGACGCTCGTCATCGGCACGCGCATGCTCATGCGCTCGGCGTCGACTGGCCGCCGAGGGCGAGGACGTCGAGCTCGGCAAGGGCATGATCGCGATGACCATGGTCCTCAGCATCGGCTTCGCCATCGGTCTCTTCTTCCTGCTGCCGCTGTTCCTGTCGACCTTCGCCGAGGATGCGACCAACAACGACTTCGCCGCGAACGCCGTCGAGGGGGTGATCCGGCTGGTGATCTTCATCGCCTACATCGCCCTCATCGGTCTGATGAACGACATCCGCCGCGTCTTCGCCTACCACGGTGCAGAGCACAAGGCGATCAGCGCCTACGAGGCCGATAAGCCCCTGACGCCGGATGAGGTCGACGCCTTCGGCACCGCGCACACCCGATGCGGGACGACCTTCCTGCTGATCGTGGTCGTCATCAGCATCTTCTTCTTCAGCCTCATCCCGCGCGCCGGCGTGCCGCTGCCGCTGCTGTTCCTGTCTCGGATCGTGCTCGTGCCGGTCATCGCCGCCGTCGCCTACGAGCTCGTCCGCTTCGGCGCGCGGCACTACGGCAACCGTGTCGTGCGGGCGATCTACACGCCGGGGCTATGGCTTCAGTCGCTGACGACCCGCCCACCGGACCGATCGATGCTCGAGGTCAGCATCGCGTCGCTCGAGTCGTGCCTGGCCTCCGATCGCGAGGCGGCCGCGACCGCGAAGGCATGATCGACCGGCTCGCCGAGCTCGAGGCGCGCTACGAGGAGATCGGCCGTCAGCTCTCCACCCCCGAGGTGGCCTCGGACCCGTCACAGCTGGCCGACCTGGGGCGGGAGATGTCGCGCCTGGAGCCGATCGTCGCCGGACTCCGCTCGTGGCGTGGCGTGCAGACGCAGCTCGAGCAGGCGCGCGGCATGGGCGACGACCCCGACGAGGCGATGCGCGCCATGGCGCGCGAGGAGCTCGATCGGCTGACGGCCGAGTCCGAGCGGCTCGAGGCCGACCTCCGGCTCAGGCTCGTGCCGAGCGACCCGAACGACGAACGCAACGTCATCGTCGAGATCCGCGCCGGCGCCGGCGGCGACGAGGCATCGCTCTTCGCCGCCGACCTGTACCGCATGTACGTCCGCTACGCCGAGCGGCGGCGATGGAAGGTCGAGGTGATGTCGACCTCCGACTCCGAGTCGGGCGGGTTCAAGGAGATCATCGCCGAGGTGCGCGGCGACGGCGCCTACTCGCGGCTGAAGTTCGAGTCCGGCGTGCACCGGGTCCAGCGCGTTCCGACGACCGAGGCGCAGGGCCGGATCCACACCTCGACGGCGACGGTATCGGTTCTGCCCGAGGCGGACGAGGTCGAGATCCAGATCGACGAGAAGGACCTGCGGATCGACGTCTATCGGTCCAGCGGCCCGGGCGGCCAGAGCGTGAACACGACCGATAGCGCCGTGCGCATCACCCACCTGCCAACCGGCCTGGCCGTCGCGATCCAGGACGAGAAGAGCCAGCACAAGAACCGGGCCAAGGCGATGTCGGTGCTCCGCGCCCGGCTCCTGGAGATCGAGCAGGATCGCCAGGCGGCTGAGCGCGGCGATGAGCGCCGCTCGCAGGTGGGCTCCGGCGAGCGCTCCGAGAAGATCCGCACCTACAACTTCCCCGACGACCGGGTCACCGACCATCGCATCGGGCTCACCGTCCACAACCTGCCGGGGCTGCTGGAGGGGGACCTCGACCGGGTGATCGACCCGCTGCTCGAGGCTGATCAGGCCCGCCGCCTCGGTGAGTCGTGAGGTTCGATCCATCGGCGCTTCTTCACCTGAATGCCAGCTCGCGTGCGGTTTCTTCGCTGTATCGCAGCCCGGTGAGCGTGAGCGGCACGGCTGCGCGCGCTTCGTGCGTGCGTAGCACCGATGTAGCGAAGAAACGCAGCGCGGGCGCCGGGTCCGGTGACAAATGATCGATGTATCGAAGTCGGTCGGCGATGCGCTGTTGGCGGCCACGCAACGACTGCGTGCGACGTCGGACACGCCACGGCTCGACGCCGAGGTGCTGCTGGCGCACGTGACGGGTCGGGATCGGACCTGGCTGCTGGCCCACCCGGAGGCGCCGTTGGACGCGAGCGAGGCCTTTGAGGCCGCCATCGAGCGGCGGGCAACCGGCGAGCCGGTCGCCTACATCCGCGGCTTCAAGGAGTGGCGCTCCCTCCGCATCAGGACCGATGCGCGCGCCCTGATCCCGCGCCCCGAGACCGAGCTGGTCGTCGAGGCGGCGGCTGCCGAGATCCGGGCGCGTGGGGAGCGGGCCGTCGTCTGGGACCTGGCAACGGGCTCTGGCGCGATCGCGTTGGCGCTGGCGCTCGACTTCCCCGTTGCGCTGGCCGATGGCCGGCTGCGGCTCATCGCCAGCGACGCGTCGCCCGAGGCGCTCGAGCTGGCGGCCGAGAACCTCGAGGCGCACGGAATGGCCGATGCTGTCGAGCTCGTGGAGGCCGACCTGCTGAAGCCTGCCGGCGTCGCGCTTCCCCGGCCGGATGTCGTGACCGCCAACCTGCCGTACGTGTCGAGCGCCGAGGTCGACGAGCGACGCGGATCGCTCGGGTTCGAGCCGCGCATCGCGCTCGACGGTGGCCCGGACGGGCTGGACCTGCTGCGCCGCTTCCTGGCCGAGGCTCCGGGTCACGCGGCGCCGGGGGCGACGCTCATCCTCGAGCTCGGCATGGACCAGGTCGAGACGATCAGGGGGCTGGTGCCCGCGGTCGCATCGGTCTCGGTGGTGCCCGACCTCGCCGGTCTGGACCGGGTCGTGCGGCTCGAGCTCCCAGCGTGACTGACCGACTGCCGCCGACACCCGAGGGAATCGGCCGCGCCGCCGAGCTGCTCGCGGATGGCGCAGTCGTGGCCTTCCCGACCGATACGGTCTATGGCGTCGGCGTCGCGGCCTCGCGGCCTGATCGGCTCGACGCGCTGTTCGCGCTGAAGCGGCGGCCGCTGGATCGGCGCATCCCGATGCTGGTATCTGGCCTCGTCCAGGCCGAGGACCATGGCGCCACCGTCGACGATCGGGCGAAAGCGCTCGCCGATCGGTTCTGGCCTGGTGCACTGACCATCGTGCTGCCGTACACGGCCGAAACGCAGGCGTTTCGAGCGCCCGATCATGCAGTGGCGCTCGCGCTCATCCAGGCGGCCGGACCGCTCCTCGCAACCAGCGCGAACATCTCCGACCAGCCCGACACGCTCGGGGCCGATGAAGTCCTGATCGCCTTCGCGACGCAGCAGGACGAGCTGGCGGCCGTGGTCGACGGAGGGCCGGTGCCGGGTGGCGTCGCCTCGACCGTTGTCGACCTGTCGGTTAGGCCGGCGCGAATCCTCCGCGAGGGTCCCATCGGCCGCGCGCAGCTGGAAGCGGTCGTGGACCTGGCGCCCTGACTTCGGCCTACTCGAGAATGTTGTAGCGGTCGATCACCCAGAGCCATGTGCCGTCCGGCTGGCGTCGAGCCACCTCGGTGGTGATCGCGCCGTCGGGGAGCAGCGTCGACGTCAGCGCCACATCTCCACTGACCAGCGGCGGTCGCTGCTCGCCGAGCACGAATGTCTGCTGGCCGGCAAGCATCCGCTCGAGCGCGTCATGGATCTCCTGCCGGCCCGAAGCGATCCCCTTCGCCGAGGACGTCATCAGCACCGCGTCCGGCTCATAGAGAGCGACGAGGCCGTCGAGGTCCCGGGCGTTGCTGCGCTCGATGAACATCCGCTCGAGGTCGTTGGGATCGGTGGCGGGTTCGCGAGGCGTCACGACCACATCATCGCATCGCATCGGCGCGTCGCCCGATCTATCGGGCTGAATCTCGCACGAGGTACATATATGCGGTAACTTGCCCGATCTATCGGGCCAACGCCTGCACGAGCCGCGTGTGTGTGAATTCTTGCCCGATATATCGGTGGGAAGTGGGCCCCGGCTACACTCACGCACGATGCGCGTCGCGATCGGCTCCGACCACGCGGGCTTCCACCTCAAGGGCGACCTGTGCACGCTCCTCGACGAGTTGCGGATCGAGTATCGCGACTTCGGGACGTTCGACACGCAGCCGGTCGACTATCCCGACTTCATCGCGCCCGTCGCGCGCGCCGTGGCGCGCGGCGACTACGAGCGCGGGATCGTGCTCGGCGGGAGCGGCACCGGCGAGGCGATCGTCGCGAACAAGATCCGCGGCATCCGCTGCGTCGAGGCCGCCGACCCGGTGACCGCGCTGCTCGGCCGCGAGCACAACGACGCGAACGTGCTCTCGATGGGCGCGCGGATCATCGGCACCGAGGTCGCGCGGGCCTGCGTCCGGGCGTTCCTCGACGGCGAGTTCGCCGGCGGCAGGCACACGCCGCGGGTCGAGAAGATCGCACGCATCGAGGCCGAGGAGGCGCGCGGCTGACGCTGGCGCTGGATGCCCGCGACCGGGCGCTGCTCGATGGCGTCGAGGGCGAGGGCGCCGCCTTCGCGATGCGCCTGGTCGTGCGGGCTGCGGAGGTGACCGGGGCGGACCGGCTCATCGACATCTCCGGGGCGCACGTCGACTCCTGCCTCTACCACGGCGAGGCCTCGCTCGACTTCGTCGCGCGCCTCGTCGACGGCGGCGCTCGCGTGACGGTCCCCACGACCCTGAACGTCGGCGCGGTCGACCTGCTCCATCCCGAGCTCAACCGCGGCGAACCGGCGGTTGCCGCCCGTGGGCGCCTGCTCATGGACCGATACCGCGCGCTCGGCGCGCGGCCCACCTTCACCTGCGCTCCCTACCAGCTCGCCGACTCGCGGCCGAATCTGGGCGAGCAGGTGGCCTGGGGCGAGTCGAACGCGATCGCCTTCTGCAACTCGGTGCTCGGCGCGCGAACGAACCGATACGGCGACTTCCTCGACATCGCGGCCGCGATCACCGGCCGCGTCCCGGATGCCGGCCTCCACCGGACCGATGCCCGCCGCGCGACCCTGGTCCTCCGCCTGGCCGATGACGTCCCGGCGGCGCTGCGCGCCTCCGATGCCCTGGCGCCCGTGCTTGGGCTCGTGCTCGGCCGGCGGGCCGGATCGGCGGTCGCCGCGATCGACGGGCTGCCGCCGGGGCAGACCGAGGACCGGCTGAAGGCGATCGCCGCCGCCGCGGCGTCCTCCGGATCGGTGGCGATGTTCCACGTCGTCGGATCCACGCCGGAGGCCCGGAACCTCGAGGCCGCCACGCACGGGGTCGACGCGCGGGCCGAGGAGGTGACGCTGGCCGAGCTCCAGGCGGCGCGCGACGCGCTGACGAGCGGCACAGGTGAGGCGCTGGCCGCGATATCGCTCGGTACGCCCCACGCCTCGCTGGCCGAGCTCGAACGCTACGCGAAGCTGCTCCATGGACGCACCGTCAGCATCGAATGCCTCGTCTCGACCGGCCGCGACGTGCTGGCCGCGGCCGAGGAGCGCGGGATCGCCGCACGGCTGCGTGACGCCGGCGTCGAGCTGCTGGTCGACACCTGCAGCTACATCGCGCCGATCCTGCGCCACGCCGCCGGCCCGGTCATGACCGACTCGGCGAAGTGGGCCTACTACGCCCCGGGCAACATCGGCGCGCAGGTCGTCTTCGGCTCGACCGAGGAGTGCATCGCGTCGGCGGTCGCCGGGCATGTCGTCCGCGACGAATCGCATCTGGGGCGCCGCGTGAAGGCGCTCGTGCTCACGGAAGGCCTGAGCCTGTGGGGCGGGATGGACCCCGCCACCGGCGAGATCATCGACGCGCACCACCCGCAGCGCGGCGCCAACATCGCCGGTCGCGCGCTGGTCATGCCGAGTGCCCGCGGGTCGAGCTCGTCCGCATCGGTCCTGGCCGAGGCCGTCCGCGCCGGGACCGCTCCTGCGGCCATCCTGCTCGGCGAGCCCGACCTGATCCTGGCCATCGGCTCCGCAGTTGCCGATGAGCTCTACGGCGTCGGCGTCCCCGTCGTCGTGCTCGCGCCCGACGAGCTTGCCGCGATCCGGGATGGCGCCGAGGTCCGCATCGGTCCTGAGGGCGTCAGAACGGCTTGAAGAGCATCAGCCAGAGGATCGTCGCGAAGGCGCCGAACCCGATGACGGCCGGCACGGTCGGGTTCCACGCGTCGAGCAACCGGTCGAGCTCGCCGGGATCGGCGTCGGGTGGAGGGGGCGGCGCTTTCCGGCTGAACGGATTGATCTGCTGGGTGCCCGCCGCCGTGCGGATGGCGTTCACGCGTGCGGCGACCCCGGGCGTCATGTAGGCCGCCACGACGACCAGGAGAACGATCGAGGTCCAGATCCAGAGGCGGCCGAAGTGGCCACCGATGATGCCGGCCGCGATGCCCGCGATGACCCCGACCAGGAAGGCGACCGACGGGGCAACGCCGAGCGACCACGACGACAGGTCGAGCAACGCCCTTACGCGTGCCGGATCGCGCTCGCCGCGCAGCCGATACCCCACGGCCATCGACGTGCCATGCGCGATAAAGAAGAGCAGCACGCCAAGGACGTGGACGAACACCACCCAGGGATACCAGTTCATGGCCGGAGCCTCCGTTCTCGTCGAGCCATTATCGGCCGGGCGCACGCGCACTACACTGCGACCGTGGACTTCTGGGCGCCGCTCGAGACCGCGGACCCGGAGATCGCGCAGGTCGTGCGCGACGAGGAGGCGCGCACCCGCGCCCACCTGGAGCTGATCGCCAGCGAGAACTACCCGAGCCTGGCGGTGCTCCAGGCGATGGGCACGGTCCTGACCGGCAAGTACGCCGAGGGCTATCCCGGGCGTCGCTACTACGGCGGCTGCGAGGTGGTCGACGTGGCCGAGAACCTCGCCCGCGACCGCGCCAAGGCCCTCTTCGGCGCCGAGCACGTCAACGTCCAGCCGCACGCCGGCGCGCAGGCCAACATGGCCGTGTACCACGCGCTGCTGCAGCGCGGCGACACCGTCCTGGGCCTGAGCCTCGACCAGGGCGGCCATCTCACGCACGGGAGCCCGGTCAACTTCTCCGGCCAGTACTACAACTTCGTGCCCTACCACGTCGACCGCGAGACGCACCTGATCGACATGGACGAGGTCCGCGACCTGGCGCGAGAGCACCGGCCGAGGATGATCGTCACCGGCGCCACGGCCTACCCGCGCATCTGGGACTTCGCCGCCTTCCGCGCCATCTGCGACGAGGTCGGCGCGCTGCTGGTGACCGATATGGCCCACTTCGCGGGCCTGGTGGCAGCCGGTGTCCATCCGTCGCCGGTCCCGCACTCGGACGTCGTCACGACGACCACCCACAAGACCCTGCGCGGGCCGCGCGGCGGGATGATCCTCAGCCGCGAGGAGCATGCCAAGGCTATCGACAAGAGCGTCTTCCCCGGCATCCAGGGCGGGCCGCTCATGCACGTCATCGCCGCCAAGGCGGTCGCCTTCCGCGAGGCGATGACCGATGACTTCCGTCGCGATCAGGAGGCGACGGTCGCACAACGCCCGGGTGCTGGCCTCCTCGCTGGCCGATGCCGGCGCCTCGATCGTCAGCGGCGGCACCGACAACCACCTGATGCTCGTCGACGTCCGCCCCCTCGGCGTGAACGGCAAGGAGGCCGATGCGGCCCTCGGCGAGGTCCGCATCACCGTCAACAAGAACACGATCCCCTACGATCCCGAGAAGCCGATGATCGGCTCGGGCATCCGCGTCGGCACGCCGGCGGTCACGTCGCGCGGAATGCGCGAGGGGGAGATGCGCGAGATCGCTCAGCTCATCGTCGAGGGAATTGCGGCTCGTGGCGACGCCGACGCGCAGGACGAGATCCGCCGCCGCGTGGCCGCCATCACCGACCGCTTCCCGGTCCCCGGCCTGCCCGGCACGCGCGCCGCTGCCGACGTCCCCGCCTAGGGAATCAGCGGGCGGACGCCCAGGGGAGCGCCAGCGCGCGCGGCGCGCTCATGGAGCGCAGGGGCTGGCCGCTGGCGTATCGGTCCAGGAGCCGGAGCTCCTGGCGGTAGACCTTGCTCAGCATGCGAGGTGCGACCAGGCGCTCGATGAGGCCGGCGAAACCGTCGGTGTACCAGCGAGTGTGGATGCGGACGCGGGTGCGGCCGTACGGCTCGGGATCGACGCTGAACGTCGTCAGCATCCGGCGCGAGGCGTCGGACTCGATGAGGACGCGGCCCGGCTGCGGCTCGCCGACTCGGACGCGGTAGTCGGAGGTCCGACCGCCGAGGGTCATGCGAAACCGATGGACGGTCCCGGCGCCGACGCCGCCGGACTCGATCTCGAGGTCGCTGAACTGCGACGGCAGGAAGTTCGGGTGATGCTGCCGGAAATCGCGGATGAGGCGGTAGACATGCGCGGCCGGCACGTCGATGGTTCGCTCGGCCGCGGCGGTGATCTGCATGGCCCCAGAGTCGCGCGGCGAGCGCACGACGGCATCGGTCTGGGTGCCGATTCGTGCGTACGTCCTTCGGCCGACCCGCGCGGTCGCGCCTGAAAGGGGCCTCGGCTATACTCGCGGCGTCCGACCGCTCTGAGTCGAACTCGAATGGCACAGCTGACACCGATGGGGCTTGTCAAGATCCTCGGTCAGGTGACCGCGATCATGGTGATTCCCATGGTGGGAGGCGTCGTCGCCGGCCTTGTCATCGCAGATACTCTCGGCGGCGCGCTGCTCGGCTTGGCGGTCGGAACGCTCATCTCGGCCATCGGGATCTGGCTCCTCATCCGCGCTGGCGTGCGGAAGGGATACACCGATGGATCACCGCCCGATGGCGCCTGATCCCGATCCCGGCCCGACCGACGGACCACCGCCGACGCGAACCCCGAACTGGGGCCTGGCGATGGACCTCGGGGTCCGGATGGCCGTCTCGGTGGGCATCGGTCTGGGTGGGGGACTGTTTCTCGACAACTGGTTGGACACGCGCCCGATCTTCACGCTGATCGGGATGGTGCTGGGCATCGCGGCGGCGATGGTGACGATCTGGAACGTCGCGCGCGATTCGACGAGGAGATAGATGCCTGAGGAAGAGGCCAGCGAGCCCCTGATCCACGTCTCGATCGCGGCGGAAGAGGTCTTCACGATCGGCGGGTTCTCGGTCACGAACTCGATGATCGGCGCCGTGCTCGCGTCGCTCGTGCTTCTGCTGGGAGCGTGGTACATCAGCCGCAGGTCGCACCTGATCCCCGGCCGGCTGCAGAGTGCACTCGAGCTGCCGATCGAGCTGCTCGGCGGGATCGTCTCCGGCTCCACCAGCCGCTGGCGCTCCTACGCGGCGCTGATCTTCGGCCTCTTCCTGATGATCCTGGTCGCGAACTGGATCGGCCTGCTGCCCGGCGTCGGCACGATCGGCGTCACGCATCACGAGGAGGGCCACGCCACCACGATCGTGCCGTTCGTTCGACCTGCCTCGGCCGACCTGAACTTCACGCTCGGCCTGGCGATCATCTCGGTCGTGATGTTCATCTACTGGGGCATCCGCGCGAACGGCGTCGGCGGCTACCTCAAGGAGCTGGCCGGCGAGCCGCTGTACCTGGCGCCGCTCATCTTCCCGATCAACGTCATCAGCGAGCTGAGCCGGCTCATCAGCCTCTCGATGCGGCTCTTCGGCAACATCTTCGCCGGCGAGATCCTGCTGGCCACGATGATCGCGCTGACGACGAGCGCGGTCTTCGTGCTGCCGCTCGCGTTCTTCGTGCCGGCCGCCTTCCTGGGCCTGGAGATCCTGTTCGGAGCGGTCCAGGCACTCGTCTTCGCGCTTCTGTCGCTCACCTACATCAGCACCGCCATCGCCGAGCACCATGGCTCCGGCCACGCGGACGACCATGGCGAGGCCGATGCGGCCCACGCCACCCATCCACCCGCGGCGGAGGCCGCATCGACCTAGGGCATCCCCCGCCATACAGGAGGAAGAAACCAAGTGGAATCCAATCTCGCTGCCGGTCTCGCCATCGGTATCGGCACCATCGGCCCCGGCATCGGCCTGGGGCTCGGCGTGAGCCGCGCCATGGAGGCCATCGGTCGCAACCCCGAGGCCGCGGGCGCGATCTTCCAGCCGTACATCATCGGCCTGGCCCTGACGGAGGCCCTCGGGATCTACGCCCTCGTCATCGGCCTGCTGCTCATGTTCCTGTAGTCGATGGTCGAGTTCTTCGAGGCCTTTGGCGTCGACCTGCCGAAGCTCTTCTTCCAGGTCGTCAACTTCCTGATCCTGCTGTACCTGCTGAACCGATTCCTGTTCAAGCCGGTGCTCGCGCGGCTCGACGAGCGCGGCGCGAAGATCAGCAAGGGGCTGGAGGACGCCGAGGTGGCCGCCCGCGACCGGGAGCTGGCTCGCGCCGAGCGCGAGGCGGCCGTGGCCGAGGCGCGCAAGGAGGCGGCGGCAATGCTCGCGAACGCGAACAAGATCGCCACCGACACGCGCGACGAGATCCTGGCCAAGGCTCGCGCCGACGCCGAGAAGGTGACGGAGCGGGCGCGGGAGGAGATCACCGCCGAGAAGGAGAAGGCGATGGCCGAGCTCCGCGCGCAGGTCGCCGACCTGGCGCTCGAGGCGGCCGGCAAGCTCGTGCGCTCCGACATGAACGCCACCACCCAGCGGCGCCTGGTCGAGGAGTTCCTGGCGGAGACCTCGAGCGCGAAGTCGAGGAAGAACTAGCGAATGGCACGACGCGACACCGCGGCCCGGCGCTACGCGGAGGCGGCCTTCGAGATCGGCCGCGCCGACGGCACGCTGGAGGCGTGGGAACGCGACCTCGGACGGCTGCGCGACGCGCTGGGCGACGAGGAGCTGCGCTCGCTCGTCGAGCACCCTGCCGTACCGTTCGCGGACAAGGAGCGCGTCGTGCGCCGCGTGGTGGGTGACGTCACGCCCGAGGCGCTCAACCTGGTGCTGCTGATGGTGCGGCGCGGCCGGCCCGGGGCGATCGGCCGCATGGTCGACCACTTCGCCTCGCTCGTGCGCCGCCACCGCGGCATCTCGCTGGCCGAGGTCCGCACCGCGCTCCCGCTCGAGGAGTCGCAGCGTGTCGCGGTCCTGGATCGGCTGCACGAGCTCACCGGGGACGAGATCGAGATCAACGAGGTGGTCGACGAGTCGCTGATCGGCGGGATCACCGTCCGCATCGGCGACCGGCTCTACGACGCAAGCGTGCGCAACCGCCTCGAGCGGCTGCGGGCGCGCCTGACCGCCGTCTAGGCGACCGAGAAGAACAACCGAGGGAACAGACACCGATGGCGATCAGATCCGACGAGATCACGTCGATCATCCGCAACGAGATCAAGGGCTTCGACGCCGGCGCCGACGTTTCCGGCGTGGGCACCATCGTCGAGGTGGGCGACGGCATCGCCCAGGTCTACGGGCTCTCCGGCGCCCTGGCGCAGGAGCTGCTCGACTTCGGCAACGGGATCATGGGCATGGCCTTCAACCTCGAGGAGGAGACGGTCGGCGCCCTGATCCTGGGCGACTACACCTCCCTCAAGGAGGGCGACCAGGTCAAGACGACCGGTCGCATCGTGGAGGTCCCGGTCGGCGACGCGCTGATCGGCCGCGTGGTGAACCCGCTCGGCGAGCCGATCGACGGCAAGGGAGCGATCGAGACGACCTCGACCCGGCCGATCGAGCGGATCGCGCCGGGCGTCATCGTGCGCCAGCCGGTCGACACGCCGGTCCAGACCGGCATCAAGGCCATCGACTCGATGATCCCGATCGGCCGCGGCCAGCGCGAGCTGATCATCGGCGACCGCCAGACCGGCAAGACCGCGATCGCGGTCGACACGATCATCAACCAGAAGGGGCAGGACCTGATCTGCATCTACGTCGCCATCGGCCAGAAGCAGTCGACGGTCGCGAACGTGGTGGCCCAGCTGGAGGAAGCGGGGGCGATGGAGCACACGATCGTCGTGTCCGCCACGGCCTCGGATCCCGCGCCGCTCCAGTTCCTGGCGCCGTACGCCGGCGTCGCCATGGGCGAGGAGTTCCTCGACAACGGCCGCGACGCCCTGTGCGTGTACGACGACCTCAGCAAGCACGCCTGGTCGTATCGCCAGGTGTCGCTGCTCATGCGCCGCCCGCCCGGCCGCGAGGCGTTCCCCGGCGACATCTTCTACGCCCACTCGCGGCTGCTGGAGCGCGCGGCTCGGCTGAACGAGGACAACGGTGGCGGGTCGCTGACGGCCCTGCCCATCATCGAGACGCAGGCGGGCGACGTGTCGGCCTACATCCCCACCAACGTCATCTCGCATCACCGACGGCCAGATCTTCCTCCAGACCGACCTCTTCAACCAGGGCCAGCGCCCGGCGGTGAACGCCGGCATCAGCGTCTCCCGGGTGGGCGGTAACGCCCAGATCAAGGCGATGCGCCAGGTCGCCGGCAAGCTGCGCCTCGACCTCGCCCAGTACCGCGAGCTCGCGGCCTTCGCCCAGTTCGCGTCCGACCTCGACAAGGCGACCCGCGACCAGCTCACCCGCGGCCGCGCCCTGACCGAGGTGCTCAAGCAGCCCCAGTTCCAGCCGCTTCCGGTCGAGAAGCAGGTCGCGATCATCTGGGCCGCCACCAACGGCCACCTCGACGACGTCGACCCGACGAGGATCGGCGAGTTCGAGTCCGGCTTCTATCGGTTCCTGGAGTCGACCCACGAGAAGCTCCTGCCCGCGATCCGCGACGAGAAGGCGCTGTCGGACGAGCTGAGCGCCGAGCTCGAGAAGGCGGTCACTGCCTACAAGGACCAGTCCGGCTTCGGCAAGACCGATGACGACGCCGCGGCTCGAGCCAAGGCCGAGGCGGCCGAGGACGTCGCCGAGAAGGAGCTCGAAGAGGGCGTCGCGACCATGCGATCGGGATCCGGCGGGTGATCTCGATGAAACAAGCAAATCGCGCTGGAGCGAAGCTTCGTGCGCGATTACCGCAACCAAGCGAGCGCGGGGACGCAGGAGATGCGCGCGTCGGCGCCGTTCGTGCTCCCCGCTTCTCGATGGATCGCGCAAATGCCGCACGGCGCAGCCCTCGTGCGCTTCGGGCTCGATCAATCGAGCGCGAGAGGCCCGCTAAGTGCCAAGTCTCAAGGACATTCGCGGCCGGATCGGATCGGTCCGGAACATCGCCCAGATCACCAGGGCGATGGAGATGGTGGCCGCCTCGCGCATGAAGCGCGCGCAGGACGCCATCCTCGCCGCGCGTCCCTACTCCGACGAGCTGCGCGACGTCCTGAGCCGCGTGTCCGCGGTGCTCGACGAGGAGGTCGACCCGCTCCTGGCGCGCCGGCCGGTGCGCCGGGTCGCGCTGATCATGATCACCACCGACCGCGGCCTGGCGGGATCGCTCAACGCGAACGCCATCCGCACCGCGCTGCGCTGGACCCAGTCGCGGCTGGCCACGAACGGCGACGCGCCGGTCGAGGTCGAGGCGATCACCATCGGCCGCAAGGGTCGCGACGGCCTGCGCCGCGCGGGGATCCCGATCGCCGCGCACTTCAGCCAGCTCGGCGACCGCCCGCACTACACCGACGTCACGCCGATCGCGCGGCTCGTGACCGAGGACTTCCTCTCCGAGAAGTACGACGAGATCCACGTCGCCTACAGCACCTTCATCTCGACGCTCACCCAGCGGCCGGAGATCACCCAGCTGCTGCCGATCGCGACGCCCCAGCAGCAGGAGGGCGCCGACGTCGAGAACGACGAGTACCTCTTCGAGCCCTCCGCGGAGGCCATCCTGTCCCGGCTGCTGCCGCACTTCGTGGCCATCGACCTGTATCGGGCCGTGCTCGAGAACCAGGCGTCCGAGCAGAGCGCCCGGATGATCGCCATGCGCAACTCGACCGACAATGCCAACGAGCTCATCGAGGACCTGACCCTCGTCTACAACAAGACGCGGCAGGCCACCATCACCCGCGAGATGATCGAGATCGCCTCCGGGGCCGAGGCCCTGGGCGGCTGACCGACCTGTAAGGAGACCGATACACCGATGGCGACCGGAAAGGTGATCCAGATCACGGGCCCCGTGATCGACGTCGAGTTCCCGCCGGGCGAGCTGCCCGGCGATCTACAACGCGCTCGAGATCGAGCGGCCGAAGACCGACGGCGATGACGACGGCGACGGGACCCTGACCGTCGAGGTGCAGCAGCACCTCGGCAACAACTGGGTCCGCGCGGTGGCGATGTCCTCGACCGACGGCCTGGCGCGCGGCCTCGAGGTCAAGGACACCGGTGCGCCGATCACGGTGCCGGTCGGCGAGCCGACGCTGGGGCGCGTCTTCGACGTCCTCGGCCACACGATCGACGGCAAGGGCGACGGTGAAGTCGAAGACCAACCTGCCGATCCACCGCGACCCGCCCAGGTTCGACGAGATGGAGACCGAGTCCCAGATCTTCGAGACGGGCATCAAGGTCATCGACCTCATCGCGCCGTTCAAGCGCGGCGGCAAGGTCGGCGTCTTCGGAGGTGCCGGCGTCGGCAAGACGGTCATCATCCAGGAGCTCATCCGCAACATCGCCGCCGAGCACGGCGGCTACTCGGTCTTCGCCGGCGTCGGCGAGCGCAGCCGCGAGGGCAACGACCTCCTGCACGAGATGACCGAGTCGGGCGTCATCGACAAGACGGTCATGGTCTTCGGCCAGATGAACGAGCCGCCCGGCGCCCGCCAGCGGGTCGGCCTCACGGCGCTGACGATGGCGGAGTACTTCCGCGACGAGGAGGGCCGCGACATCCTCCTCTTCATCGACAACATCTTCCGCTTCACCCAGGCGGGCTCGGAGGTATCGGCCCTGCTCGGTCGGATGCCGTCGGCGGTGGGATACCAGCCGACGCTGGCCACCGAGATGGGCGACCTCCAGGAGCGGATCACCTCGACGAAGAAGGGCTCGATCACCTCGCTGCAGGCCATCTTCGTGCCGGCGGACGATTACACCGATCCGGCCCCGGCCACCACCTTCGGCCACCTCGACTCGACGATTCGCTTGGAGCGCTCGATCGTCGAGCTCGGCATCTACCCCGCGGTCGATCCGCTGACCTCGACCTCCACGGTCCTCGACCCCCGCGTCGTCGGCCAGGAGCACTTCGATGTCGCGCGCGAGGTGCAGCGGACGCTCCAGCGCTACAAGGACCTCCAGGACATCATCGCCATCCTCGGCATGGACGAGCTCAGCGAGGACGACAAGGTCACCGTGACCCGCGCGCGGCGCCTCCAGCGCTTCATGTCGCAGCCGATGTTCGTCGCCGAGCAGTTCACCGGCCGGCCCGGCAAGTACACGACCCTGGCCGAGACGGTGGCCGGCTTCCGCGAGATCCTCGACGGCAAGCACGACGCGCTGCCCGAGCAGGCCTTCTACCTGGCCGGCACGATCGAGGACGTCGTCCAGAACGCCGAGAAGATGGGCTGACCGATGCCACTCCAGCTGGAGATCGTCTCGCCCGAGCGACGCGCCTACACCGATGAGGTGGACATGGTGATCGTGCCCGGCATCGACGGCCAGCTCGGCATCCTGCCGCACCACACGCGGCTGATCACCGCACTCGGCACCGGCGAGCTGCGGATCAAGAAGGGCGGCACCGAGCAGTCGCTGCTCATCAGCGGCGGCTTCGTCGAGGTCCGCCCCGACAAGGTCATCGTCATGGCCGACCTCGCCGAGCACTCCGACGAGATCGACGAGGCCCGTGCCGCCGAGGCCCGCAAGCGCGCCGAGGCCGAGCTCGAGCAGGCCAAGGACCCGGTCGACATCGCCCGCGTGCGCGCCGCCCTCCAGACCGCGCTCATGCGCGAGCGCATCGCCACGCGGCGCCGCTCGCGGGGCTAGGGGTGGACGATCGTCAGTCGGGCCCGGTCACCATGCGACGGACCCGGTCCGAGACGTCGACGAACTGGTAGATCTCGCTCTGCGTCGGCCACACGTAGTTCCGGTCCGGGAGGATCTCGTACTCAGCCCCGAAGTAGTGGTTGAGGATCACGCGGAACTCGTTGACGAGGGTGATTGCCGGGTACAGCCCTGCCTCCTCGGCCCGGTCACCCGGGAGGCCGGGCATGAAGAATGCCAGGAAGATGCCGAACTTCTCGTGCAGCTCCTCGTCGGTCGCCTCATCGGTCCAGCTAAATCCCGTGCCCTGGTCCTCGAAGCGCTTCGGCCACGGTCCCTCCTCTGACTGGATGACGATGATCGGCGGGTTCTCCGGATCGGCGGCCAGGAGTGCGTCGATGAGGTCCAGGGTCGAGGCGTTCGCGAATTCCACGTTGTTGCCGTAGTTCTCCTCCCTCGTGCGCTCGCGTTCGACCTCCTCCGGCACGAAGCTGCCGTCCGGCTCGAAGATGTAGGGACTGTGCGGCAGACCGATGTGGGCATGCACAAACTTGGGGCTGCCGAGGCGGATGCTGTCGTGAAGGCTCTGCCACTGGAAGTGGGTGCGCAGCCAATAGCGCTCGCGCGAAGTGGGGGGTGCAGCTCCGCCCAGCATCTCGGCAGCCTGGAGGAACGTCGCTTCGCCGAGGACTCCGCCGAACTCGTCCTGTTCCGCGTCGAAGATGTAGTTGACGTCAGCCTCGTCGTGCGACGCCACAAAGTCCCAGTGGGATCCGGAGTAGATAAAGCGATAGCCGAGGGGCCGCAGGAGCTCCAGGAGATCGAAGGAGCTCTTCATGTCCCGGTGCAGTGGGCCCCAGTCGTCCGCGGACGCCGCCCGCTCGAGGAGATCCTCGCTGTCGAGGTAGTCCATGTTTCGCGCGGCCATCAGATTCGAAACGGTTTTCAGGTAGTTCGCCGTCGCAGCCTCGGCGACGTAGAGCCCGCGATCGCGCAGATCCTTGACGAATGGCGAGATGTCGTGGTCGTAGTACTCGCGAACGACATCCTCGGAGCCGTACCGATCGAGGATGATCCAGTAGATGTCCGGCGGGTGCTCCGCGTCGATCGGTGTGAGACCGCCCGCGGTCCCCGCAGCGGCCACCTGGACGTCGCCCTGGACCGAGATCTGGAACCGGGCGATTGCCACGCCGTTGCCGACAACCAGGACGCCGAGGATCAGGTTGAGGAACGGGGTCGCCGAACGCAGCCGCTCGGTGCCGATCGCGCGGACCGCGATGACGCCAACAGCCAGCAGGACAACCCACACGCCAAGCACTGCCGATTGGCCTCCGGGAACGCTCCCCGCAACGGCGCTCCAGGTGGTTCCGTACGTGAAGAAGAGGACGAGCACGACCAACGTCAGCGCACCGGCGCGCTCCCAGGCACCGAATACAAGTCGCAGGATGACCATCAGTACGCCCGTGGCAGCCAGGGCGATGAGCGATGGCACGAGCATGGACTCCAGTGGCACCATCTCGCGCAGGTTGGCCGCGTACAGCGCCAGGATCGGGTACACCGCCGCCAGGAACGGGAAGAAGACCACACCGGCGGCGCCCCTAATGGGGCTCATCATTCCGTTCATCCTACCCCGCCGTTGGGGGACGCCTTCGAAGCTCGAACTGCCGCCGCGCATTTGGCCCGGCGGCTCGCCCTGCGGTAGCATCGGCGCATGGAACACGACGCACCGCTGACCCCCGAGGAGGCCGAGAAGGGGCACCTGCGCGGGCCGGAGGGCAAGCCGGACCCGGGGCATCGGCGCATGCAGGAGCTGCGCAAGATCGGCCGCGAGTATCCGTTCATCTGCCCCGTCGACTTCAAGCCGCACAAGGGCTCGCCGCCGGGCGAGGACCCGAACCTGGACCCGACGTTCGTCGCCAACCATCGCGAGGATGACGGCGCCCACTACCTCGGCTGAACGGGCCTGACCGATGCTGACCTGCGAGCACTGCGGCACCCGCATGCCCCAGCTGCCGGTGAAGATCGAGGTCGTGCGCGAGACCGGACCGATCGGCCTCTCGAGCGATCCGAAGCATGGCGAGACGGTGAACTTCACGCGGCCGTATCGGTTCTGCTCGTCCGACCACCTCTACGCCTGGGCCCGCGAGGGCCGGATGATGATCTGCAACCGCCAGCCGACGCCGTTCGAGGACGGGATGCAGCCGTACCTGCCCTCGCGCCACATGGGCGGACGGCTGGGCCTGTGCGACGGCCACCACACCGGCGCCCACGAGTGGAAGGAAGCCTTCCCGGGTAACGCCAGGGGTCCGGCAGCGTCAGCGGAACCGATGCGACGCCCATCGGTAGACTTCATCGGTCCATGCAGAAGTTCGTGATCACCGGCGGGTCGCCGCTGTCCGGGACCGTCCGCATCGCCGGCGCGAAGAACGGCGTGCTCAAGATGATGGCCGCCGCCGCCCTCACCGACCAGCCGGTCAGCCTGCGCAACGTCCCGAAGATCAGCGACGTGACGATCCTGCGCGAGGTGATGACCGATATCGGCTTCGAGGTGAAGCGCACGAACGGCGACGGGCTCGAGCTGCGGGCGCTCGAGGCGACCTGGCCGTTCGTTCCGCTCGAGGCGGCCGCGAAGATGCGCGCGTCGTTCATCCTCCTGGGACCGATGCTGGCGCGGTTCGGCCGCGTCATCCTGCCGAACCCTGGCGGCGATCGGATCGGGCGGCGGCCGGTCGACTACCACGTCATGGCCATGGAGGCGATGGGCGCGACGATCGGCTACCGCAACGGCTACTACTACGCCGCCGCGCCGCCGGGTGGGCTGACGGGCGCGACGATCGAGTTCCCGATCGTGAGCGTGATGGGCACCGAGAACGCGATCATGGCCGCCACCCTCGCGAACGGGACGACGGTGATCGACAACGCGGCGCTGGAGCCGGAGGTCGACGACCTGATCGCGATGCTGTGCGGCATGGGGGCTCGGATTCGAGCGCACCGGCGAGCGGCGCGTCGAGGTCGAGGGCGTCGCGTCGCTGGGCGGCGTGGAGCATCGCGTCCTCGGCGACCGGCTCGAGGCCGAGACCTTCGCGATCGCCGCGGCCATCACGCGCGGCAGCGTCACGCTGGAGGGGATCGACCCGGACGCACCTCGGCGCCTTCCTGGAGGCCGGCGACCGGATGGGCGTCTCCTTCGAGGCCGATGCGGGCGCGCTACGCGTCAGCCCGTCCGACGGGCCCCTGCGCGCCGTCGACGTCCGCACCGATCCGTATCCCGGCTTCGCCACCGACTTCCAGGCGCCGTTCTCGGTGCTCATGACCCAGGCCGATGGCACCTCGCACATCCACGAGACGATCTTCGAGGACCGCCTCGACTACACCCGCGAGCTGGTGCGGATGGGTGCCGATATCGAGCTGGTGGACGAGCGCCACGCCCGGATCACGGGTCCCACGCCGCTGCACGCCGCCGAGGTCGAGATCGCCGACCTTCGCGCCGGCGCGACCCTCATCCTCGCGGCCCTTACGGCGTCAGGGACCTCGGTGATCTCGGGGATCGAGCACGTCGACCGCGGTTACGAGCAGATCGAGGCCAAGCTCGTGGCGCTCGGCGCCCAGATCAACCGGATCGAGG
>CAVWAU010000005.1:0-106171 GCA_963753125.1 uncultured Chloroflexia bacterium | reverse complement strand
GCGAAACAGCGCATCCAGCTCGCTGGCCGATGGGTGCCGCTCGACGAGCGCGCGCGCCTCCTCGATGGGGACGGCGCCGTTGACGACGGCAAGCTGGATGACTCTGTCGTTTTCGATGTAGGCAAGGGCGAACCGGTCCTTCGCCGTGTCCCCGAGCGTGACGGTCTCGTCCCAAGTCGGGGCCCAGCCGACGACATCGATGAGCTCGCCGGCGACCTCGCTGAACACCCACGGCGCCCTGGGTGGTGGAAGCGGCTTGCCGAGCATCGAGAGGGCGGCGCGCTCGCCACCCTCGCGGGCCGCGTGCCAGTGCTCGATCCGGCGGCCGTCGATCCGCGCGACGTCACCTGCGGCCCAGACCGATGGGTGGCTCGTTCGGTACTCGGCATCGGTCAGGATTCCGTCGTCTACGGACAGCCCTGCAGCCACCGCCAGTTCCGTGCGTGGGACCACACCGATGCCGGCGATGCCGAAGGCGTGGTCGTGGCGCTCGTCGCCGACCCAGGCGGCATCCTCGGTGAGTCGCGTGACCGCGGCGCCGGAACGGACGGTCACGCCCACGCCGGCGAGCCTGTCGCGCGCCCATCGGTCGAGCTCGTCGCCCAGCGTCCCGGCCCACAGCCGGTCGCTCATCTCGAGGATCGTGGGGCGCAATCCGAGCGTGGCGAGCCCCGACGCGACCTCCACGCCGATGAACCCGCCCCCGATGACGGTCACACGCGCACCCGGCCCGGCCTCGATGGCCATGTTGCGAAGCCGGCGCGCATCGGCCAGGGTGCGAAGGAGCAGCGCTAGCTCGCCGCCCTCGACGGGCAGCTCACGCGGCCGCGCGCCGGTCGCAATCAGGCAACGCTTGAACGCGATCCGGGTTCCATCGTCCAGCGCCGCCTCGCGCGCGTCGAGGTCCAGCGCCGTGACGCTTCGGCCGCTCAGGATGTCCACGTCCCGGCGCTCGTACCACCGCTCCGGCTCGGCCAGGACGAGGTCGTCAGGCAGGTCGTCTCTGAGGAGCTCCTTGCTCAGAGGCGGGCGGTTGTACGGCAGGGCCGGCTCGTCGCCGACGAGCACGATCCGTCCCTCGAACGCCTCACGGCGCAACGTTCGCGCGCACCGGACCGACGCGACTCCGCCGCCGATGAGCAGAACGTCGGTCGTGTCCGTCGTCCCTGCCACGACACCATGCTAGCGGTGGCCTATGGCGCGGCCTCCAGGGGGAAGTCCTCCGGCAGCCCGAGCGCGGCCGGATCCGGCGGCGCGCCCGCGTCCGGCGCCTCGATCGGCGGGGCATCCGACAGTAGGGTGAACTCCACCTGCTGCAAGGTGACGAAGGGGTCGTATTCGGGCGTCGGCGGCTGCGAGCCGAAACGTCTCGGCGGCGTGCTTCTCGACGAGCATCTCGAACGCCTCCCGATCGCGGGCCTTGGCACGGATGACCAGGTCCAGTGCTGCTTCCTCAAATGTCCTTCACGAGAAAGGACACCAGCCGGCGTCAAGGTGTTCGGCTCGATAGACTCCGGACCGAATGAGCCTTTACGCGTTCGGCGCCATCGCTTGACGACGTCCCACGGCCTCGTCCTGAGCGCGCGCTCCGGCTTCTACACGATCGCCACCGACGAGGGCGACCTCGTCGAGGCGCACCTGCGAGGCCGCGTCAAACGCGAGCGGCAGTCATCGGACCTAGCCGTCATCGGCGACCGCGTTGAGCTCGAGCGCCAGCCCGACGGAACCGGGGCGATCGTCGCCGTCGAGCCGCGCGAGCGGCGATTCAGCCGCCGCCAGCCCGGTCCGCGCGGCGCGTGGCGCGAGGACGTCATGGTCGCCAACCCGGACCTCGTCGCGATCGTGTTCGCCTGCGACCGGCCGCCGCCGAATCCGCGGCTGATCGACCGGTTCCTGGTCGTCACGGAATACAACGAGGTGCCGGCCATCCTGGTCGCCAACAAGACCGACCTGGTCGGGACCGATGCGGCGCGCGAGAGATTCGGTAGCTACGAACGCATCGGATACGACGTCGTCTACACCAGCGCCAAGGCCGGGATCGGTCTGGAGGAGCTGCGCGCCAGGCTGGCGGGACGGCTGTCGATCGTCACCGGCCCGTCCGGCGTCGGCAAGTCCACCCTGCTCAACGCGCTCCAGCCAGGGCTGCGGATCGAGACCGGCGAGGTCAGCGAGATCATGGAAGGTCGGGGCAAGCACACGACGCGGCACGCCGAGCTGCACCCGCTCGACGGTCCCGAGGGCGGGTACGTCGCCGACACCCCCGGCATCCGCGAGCTCGGCCTGTGGCAGATCCCCCAGAGCGAGCTGGCATGGTGCTACCCGGAGTTCCGCGAGCACCTCGGGAACTGCGCCTTCAACGACTGCACCCACCTCCACGAGCCGCGCTGCGGTCTCCGTGCGGCCGTCGAGTCCGGCGCGATCTCCGAGGACCGATACGACTCGTACCGGCGCCTGGCGACCGGCGACCAACCCTAGTCGCGGATCAGGTCGAGCGCGACCGCCAGCGTGGCGTCTGCGAAGAGCGCGATCCGCTCGAGGTCGACGTTGTCGATGTCGTCGCAGGCGAGGTGGTAGCAGGCGTCGGCCGGCTCCTCACCCGAGCCCGAGGCCGACGGTGCGGACGCGCCTCCGGTCTCCGTCGCGCCCGCGAACAGGCCGCCGGTCGGGATCCCCGCCGCGTTGAACGATCCGTGGTCGCTGCCGCCGCCGAGGTCGGCCGGCTGAACGTCCTCACCTCGATCGGTGAACCAGTCGACGAAGGCCTGCGTGATCGCCTCGGACCCGTCCATGACCTCGACCTCGTTGTAGACGAGGTTCGCGCCGTTCGGCGACCCCGCCATGTCCAGGTTGAGGTAGGCGACCAGCTCGTCTTCCAGCCCCTCGACGTACGCCCGCGAGCCGACCAACCCCAGCTCCTCGCCTCCCCAGAGACCGATGCGAACCGCTGTCCCTTCAGGTATACCCGCCTCGGCCACCCCACGCGCGATCTCGAGGACCGCGGCGACGCCGCTGCCGTTGTCGTTGATTCCCGGCCCCTCGAGCACCGAGTCGAGATGGGCGCCGACCATGACCACTGACGGGCCGTCGCCGATCTGGGCGATGACGTTGCGCAGCACGGCGGGCTCCCGCTCGGTCTCGACGCTGACGTGGACCGGCTCGTTGCCGGCGCTCTCGAGCGCGCGGACCGCCTCGTCCGTCACCGACACGACCGGGATGTCGATGCCGTCCGGGTCGATGAGCGTCGGTCGGAAGATCTCGCCGGGCCCGCGGCCCGGGTACCCGACGATGAGGGCGACCGCTCCGGCCTCGACGGCATTGATGGCCTGCTGCCGCCGGAAGCAGCCGCTCTCGACGGTCATCACGACCGCCCCCGGCTCCACGTCCTCGAAGTGAGACTCCGAGCAGCCACTCTCGTCGAGCACCTCGACGGGTGCCGTGACCTCGCCGCTGCCCGAGTAGATGAGCGCCCGCACCTCGTCCGGGCCAGTGAAGCTCGCCGAGCCGACCTCGAGCAGCGTGCCGGGAAGCTCCGCGAAGCCGGTGAACTCGACCTCCGGCGTCTCGAGCTCGAAGCCGAGCTCGCGGAGCTCATTGGCCGCCCAGTCGACGGACGCCTCGTAGCCGCTTGTCCCGGAGAAGCGGATGCCCCCGTGGTCGTCGGCGATGGCCTGGAGCGCCGCGAGGTGCTCGCCGATCCGCTCGACATCGGCCGCGAACGCCGGCAACGGCGCGACGGTCGCACCGGTCGCACCGGCGGACGAGGGCGGCGATTCGGTGGGGATCGGTGCATCGGCGCCGCATCCAGCCAAGAGGGCGGCCAGCAGCGCGGCAAGGAGCCAGCGGCATCGGTCCATCTGCAGACCGATACCCCGCTGCGCGCGACTCGGTTCATGCCGCCGATGTATCATCGCGGGCGCCGCGAGCGAGCGGGAGTAGCTCAGCTGGCAGAGCACAACCTTCCCAAGGTTGGGGTCGCGGGTTCGATCCCCGTCTCCCGCTCCATTTCATGCTCGGGACCGATATCCTCCGGGCATGACCGATGACCCACCGCCGCTCGACCCGTGGCGCTACACCGCTCGCATCCCGGTTCGCCAGTACGAGCTCGACCAGAATGGGCATGTCAACAACGCGGTGTACCTGAACTGGGCCGAGCAGGTGGCGATCGACCACGTCGAGGCGCTCGGCTATGGCTCCGACTGGTCCCGCGAGCACGGCGGCGGATGGGTCGTCCGCGAGCATCACGTCACCTACCACCGCCCCGTCCTCTACGGCGAGGTGGTGCTCGTCACGACGCTGCCGCAGCGGCTCGCCGGAGCGCGCGGCATTCGTCGCACGGAGATCCATCGCGAGTCGGACGGCGTGCTCGTCACCGAGGCGATGACCGAGTGGATCTGGGTGCGCACCGATGGCCGCCCGGCGCGCGTGCCGGCCGAGCTGCTCGAGCGATGGGCGCCCCGCTAGGAGTCGGTCGAGAGCGTCCCGAGCAGCACGATCCACACGACGAGCGCCACGATCAGGGAGATGAGCTCGGGGGTCGGCATGCCCCCCTGATGTCGCGGAGCGCCGATCGGATCCGTGTCGAACTCCCGCGCGGCCGATCGTCGTACTCTCGTTGGACCCACATGCCTGCGAGGAGAGCGGCGACATGCAGCAAGGCGACTTCACCCACTTCGAGATTCCGGCCGACGACCCCGATCGGGCCAAGAGCTTCTACTCGGGCCTCTTCGACTGGAGCTTCGCGGACCCGATCCCCGGCTTCGACGGCTATCACCTGTTCACCACGCCGGTCGGCCAGGAGGGCATGGGCGGCGCGATCGGCAAGCGCGGCGTGAGTGCCCCCGAGAAGCTCCGCAGCTACGTCCACGTCGACTCGGTCGAAGCTGCACTCCAGAAGGTGACCGAGCTGGGCGGCTCCGTCGTCGAGCCCAAGGCCGAGGTCCCCGGCCAGGGCTGGTACGGCGTCTTCCGCGACCCCGAGGGCAACGAGCTTGCGGTCTGGGAGTCTCTGCCCCAAGGCTGAACCCGAGGCCGGCGGCCGAGAGCCGGCGATGCGCGTATCCTCACGCCGATGATGGCTCGGGCCGCGCTCGCGCTGGCGCTCGTGATCGCCGGCTGCAGCGCGACACCCTCAACCTCCGGTTCGCCGACGACGAGCGCGTCGGCTCCTGCCACGGAGTCGCCGTCCCCGTCCGCGGCGCCATCGAGCGTCGCCGCCACGCCTTCGGCCACGCCCGAGCCGGAGCCGCTGGCCTGGTCGCGCCTCGACATCGCCGGACCCGCGGCGCGCGAGGACCACACCTGGACCGTGGCCGGCGACGGCGGCACCGCGCTGCTCTTCGGCGGGCGCGATGGGGCGACCGTCTTCGGCGACCTCTGGGCCTACGACCTCGACACCGACGCCTGGACCGAGCTCGACCCCGCCCCCGGCCCGGTCGCACGCTTCGGCCACGAGGCCGCCTGGGTCGATGACGTCGGCCTCGTCGTCTTCGCCGGCCAGGCCGGCACGACCTTTTTCAGCGACCTGTGGGCCTATGACCCGGACGTGGATGCCTGGAGCGAGCTCCCCGGCAGCGGCGACGTGCCCGTCTCGCGCTACGGGACCTGCGCCGCCATCGGTCCCGACGGAAGGCTCTGGATCAGCCACGGCTTCACCAGCGAGCAGGCTCGCTTCTCCGACACCCGCGCCTACGACTTCGACGCCGAGTCCTGGACCGATGAGACTCCCGGCGGCACCCGCCCGGTCGAGCGCTGCCTCCACGGCTGCTGGTGGACCGATGACGGCGACCTGGTTCTCTACGCCGGGCAGACGACGGGGACCCTGGCACTCGGCGACCGCTGGAGCCTTGCCGACGGCGCCTGGTCTGAAACCGGCGGAGGGCTCCCGCCCGAGCGCAACCTCTACGCCCGGGCACGGATCGTTGGGGCGACCCTCGTCTTCGGCGGCCAGGCACTCGACACCTCTTACCTCGGCGACCTGTGGCTGCTCTCCGACTCTGGTGGCGATGCGGTGGCGCTCGAGCCGACTGGCGAACCGCCGCCCGGCCGTGCCGGGGCCGAGATGGTCACCGACCCGGGGTCCGGCCGCGCGCTGCTGTTCGGCGGGCGCGACGCGAACGGCGGTCTCGCCGACCTGTGGGTGCTGAGCGGGACGGTGCCGGGCGCGTGAGCACTGACGAACCGATGGCTCGCAACCTGCTGGGAGACCCCGACATGACGACATCCACCTTCGACGAGGTCACCGCGCCGGCGTGGACGATCCGGCCCGAACAGCCGGTCGACCTCGACCAGATCCACGAACTCCATCGCGAGGCCTTCGGCGGCCGCGACGAGGCCGAGCTGGTCGACGCCATCCGCAGCGGACCGGACTTCATCCCCGAGCTGTCGCTGGTGGCCGCGGCTGCCGACGGGAGCGTGCTGGGGCATGTGCTCGTGAGCCGCATCGGCTTCGAGGAGGAGGAGTACGCCGTCCGCGGGAACGTCCTGTCGCTGGCGCCGCTCGCGGTCCTGCCGCCGCACAGCGGGCGCGGGATCGGGACGGCCCTCACCGCGCAGGCGCTTGCGGAGGCCGACAAGCGCGACGAGCCGTTCGTGTTCGTGGTGGGGGCGCCGGCCTTCTACGCGCGCTTCGGCTTCGTCGCCGCCGTCGACTACGGCATCGAGAGCCCGTACGGCGAGGCGGGCCGTGCCTTCCAGGTGCGATCGAAGCCCGGCGGCCCGGCGCCGGTGGCGGGGACTGTCTTCTACCCACGGATGTTCGAGCAGCTGGAGAAGCGCTAGCCGCCCGGGCCGCTGCTGTCCCCGCCACCGGGACCGCGGTTGTCCCCTCCGCCGGGACCGCTGTTTCCGCCGCCTCCACCGCCCGGGCCGCTGTTGTCCGACTCCGAGGGCTCCGGTGTCTCGAACTCGCCGCCCGCATCGTCGGTTGCCGGCGGCGTGGCCGGCGCCGGGCTCGGTGATGGCGATGGCGAGGTTGTGGGCGACCGCGTCGGTGATGGTGACGGGCTCGGCGACGGCGACGGGCTCGGGCTCACGGTGAGCGACGGGCTCGGCGACGGCCCGCCCGATCCCGGCTCACGGATCAGCTGCGTCAGGTCGCCGACCACCAGCGCCGCGACGACGGCCGCTACGACCACCGCGGCGGCTAGGCCGCGGGCCGGCATCGACCACGGCGCGATCGGAGCGGTGAACCGGGTCCACCAGCCGACCGCCGGATCGGGTGCCGCATCGACGGCAGCATGGATGCGCGCCGCCAGGTCGACCGGTGGGCTCGAGCGCTGGTCGCTGGCGAACGCCTGGAGCTGCTCGGCGATGCCGTCGAGCTCAGGATCGGTGCGGTCGAGCTCGTCGGGCCCGTACGGGTGGCGGATCATCGTTCGGGCTCCCGAGCCAGCGCCGGTCGCAGCCGCTCGAGGCCCCGGCGCAGATGGGTCTTCACCGTGTTGAGTGGTCGACCGGTCGCCTCGGCGATCTCGGCGAGCGAGAGCTCCCCGAAGAAGCGCAGCGCGATCGTCTCGCGGTACGGGTCCGGCAGCGCGGCCACGGCGTCGCGAATCTCGCCGCGACGTTCCGCGGCGACGACCACGCGCGTCGGCTCGGTGCTCGTGTCCGCCAGCGCGGGCTCGGGCGCCGCGTCGAGCTCGGCGGTCGGGCGGCGCTGACCCAGGCGCCGGTACGCCTGCCGGGTCGCGATCCGCATCAGCCAGCCGCGGACCGATCCCTCGCCACGGAACCCGCCGATGGAACGAAACGCCGCCAGGAACGCTTCCTGTGCAACGTCCTCGGCATCGTGAGGCCGACCGAGGATGCGGAGGCAGGCGCGGTGGATCATCGGTGTCTCCTGGTCGACCAGCACCCCGAAAGCGTGCCGGTCCCCTGCCCGCAGGGCAGCGACGAGGGCGCGGTCATCCACGCCCCCATCGTGCCATGCGGCGCTCGCCATCCCCTCGGCCAACGCCGGGCTCAGTGACCGCCGCCCGGTCCCGAGTTCCCGCCGCCATCACCATCGCCGTTGCCGGGGCCGGAGTTGTCGTGGTCACCGTTGTCGTGGTCACCGTCGCCGTTGCCGGGGCCGGAGCTGTCGTGGTCGCCGTCGCCGTTGCCGGGACCGGAGTTGCTGTTGTCAGCGTCGTCCGTCGGGCTTGGCTCGGCGGTCGCGCTGGCGGTCGCCTCGATCGGTCGCGCTCGGCTCCGCGCTGGCGCTGGGCTCCGCGGTCTCGGTCGCCTCTGGGCGCTCCGATGGCGACGGATCGGCCGAAGGGCTCGGTTCCGGAGTCAGGGTGGCGGAAAGCACCACGCCGCCCGGGGTTGCCGCCGCGCTGGGTGAGGCAGAGGCGCCGTCATCGGCGGCCCCGCCATTGGCGAGGACCACGCCGGCCATGATCAGCAGCCCGCCCACCGCCAGGGCGGCGCCGCGAAATGAAGTCGTGATGGTCACGATGATCGGCTCCTGATCGCTCTGCGGGTTCGTCAGCGCACCTCGAGTGCGCCGTCACCTAGTACGAGCCGATGGAGCGCCCGAAGGTTTCAACCCTCGAGGCGAGTGCCCATCTCCCCGGGTATCCGATATCAGGAATGCAATCAACGCCCCAGATCGCAGCACGAGCCCAGGGCCAGCAACGACGCCGGTGCGAGCTCGGTTCGAAGAGGGCTAGTGCGGCTCCTCGAGCGTCGCGCCAACGACCATTTCGACGTTGCCGGCCAGCGCCCGCGAGATAGGGCAGTTGTCCTTGGTCTGTTCGGCCGCAGCATCGAAGTCGGAGGAGCTCATGCCCGGCACGGTGCCGACCACGTCGAGCTCGGAGCGCGTCACCGTCCAGGCGTCGCCGACCTTGTCGAAGGTGACCGTCGCCGAGACGTGCACGTGATCCGGAGGCGTCCCGGCGCGCGCGAGGGCGCCGGCCAGGGCCATCGCGAAGCACGACGCGTGCGCGGCTGCGAGCAGCTCCTCCGGCGAGGTGCGGCCCTCCGGGGCCTCGGTACGTGAGGCCCACGACACGGGCAGGTCGGCGAACGTCCCACTGGAGCCCGCGGTGACGGTGCCGTCGCCCTGGGCCAGCGGGCCGCTCCAGGTGACGGTGGCCGTTCGGGTGGCAGCCATCGGCGTATCTCCTTCACGTAGACTCGGGCCTCAATGGGCAGCGTACCGGAACGCCGGCCGATCATCCGCGGCGAGCTGGTGTACCTCCGCGCGCCCGAGCGGCGCGACATCGCGGACTTCGTGCGCTGGTTCAACGATGCCGACGTGCTCCACCACCTGGCCATGTACGCGCCGATGAGCGAGGCGGCCGAGGGCGCCTGGTTCGATCGCATGCTCGAGCGGCAGGGATCGACCGACTTCCACCTCGTCATCTGCCTCCTGGCCGACGACCGCGCCATCGGCACCGCCGGGCTCCACGGCGTCGACCACGTCAACGGAAGCGCCGAGTTCGGGATTGCCATTGGTGAGAAGGACGAGTGGGACAAGGGCTACGGGACCGATGCGCTGCGCGCCATCTGCGCATTCGGCTTCGGCGAGCTCCGCCTCGAGCGCATCGGTCTCATGGTCTACGAGGGCAACGACCGCGGCCGGCGCTCGTACGAAAAGGCCGGCTTCACGATGGAGGGCACGCTGCGGCGCGCCCACTACGCCCATGGGCGGCACGAGGACGTGCAGCTCATGAGCCTGCTGCGAGACGAGTGGGAGCAGCTCGCTGAGCGCCGCACGGCGGACGGGGCCTAGTAGGATGCCCGCGTGTTCGAGCTGCGCCGTGACCCGGTCACCGGCTGGTGGTCGGCCATCGTCGCCGATCGGGCGTTCGAGCGCGACGCGTTCGTCGTCGAGGCGCAGCCGGTCGAGGGCACGCATTGCCGTCACTGTGACGAGGGCGGCGACAACGATCCGCCCCACCTCGTCCGGCGGGTCGCGCTCCGCTCACAGGCCTTTCACCTCATCGACTCCAGCAAGGCCAGCGCGGCCCAGCTCAGCCTGAGCGAGGTCGAGCGTGCGACGGGCGCGTGGGAGATCCTGGTCGGACCGCGCGGCCACCACGAGCGCCTCGCCGAAGCCAGCCCGCAGCTGGCGGGCTCGCTGCTCCGAGCCGCGCGCGACGCGATGCGCGACCTCGGCGCCCAGCCGAGGCCGACCGATGCAGAGGGGCGGCAAGAGCCGCTCTACGTCCAGGTCGTCCAGAGCTACGGCATGCAGGCCGGCTCGCGCAGCTCGCACCTCAACCTCGAGCTCTACGCGATCCCGCAGGTCCCCCACTGGGTGGCCGAGGAGATCGGCGGCGGGGCGCGGCAGATGATCAAGAACCGCCGCTGCGTGTGGTGCGCCCTGGCGGAGGCCGAGGAGGAGAGCGGCGAGCGCCTCGTCCTGGCCGATCACCACGCGGTCGTCTTCTCCCCGGCCGCGAGCCGGTCGCCGTTCGAGATGATGGTCGTTCCCCGCCAGCACGGGTCGGACTTCACGGTCCTCGACGACGACGCCATCACCGATGCCGCCGCCACGCTTCAGCGCACCCTCCACGCGCTCGACGCACTGGGCGATCCGCCCTACAACCTGTTCCTGCACACCGCGCCCGCCGGCGAGCGGCTCGACCAGACATTCCACTGGCACTGGGAGGTCCATCCGCGGCTGCGGGTCATCGCCGGGCTCGAGCGCGCAACGGCGCTGGCGGTGAACCCCGCGACGCCCGAGTACGCGGCAGAAGTCTTGCGCGAGCGGGTGCATCGGTAACAGATGAGCGGGCGGGATCGTCACAGGCCAGATTGCAGGGGGTCTATGCGGAGGACGAGGTGGCATCGATGGCCGTGCCCGCCGGGCTTGCCTGGGGTGGCCGTGCCATGACCGGACGGTCCTACGAGGACGCTCGTGAAGCCGACTTTGCCGCCCTCTTCGAGGAGTACTCGTCGCCGATCTACAACTACGTGCTGCGCATGGTCAACGATCACGACCGCGCCGCCGACATCACGCAGGACACATTCATCAAGGCCTACAAGAAGCTCGACACCGTGACCGAGGCGACCTCCACCCGATCGTGGCTGTACCGCATCGCCACGAACACCGCGATCGACGACATGCGCCGCCGGCGCAACGTGACCACCATGAGCGACGACCAGCCGACCTTCGCGAACCGCGCCGACGCGCGCCCCGGCCCCGAGGCGCAGGTCATGGCGGCCACCCTCGACGAGCGGGTGCAACGGGCGCTCCTGACGCTTCGCCCGAACCACCGCCAGTGTCTCCTGCTCAGCGACCTCGAGGATATGAGCGCGCAGCAGATCGGTGAGGTGATGGGGCTGTCGTACGGCGCCGTGCGCACGCTCCTCTGCCGCGCCCGCGGCGAGATGCGGCGCGCCCTGGCGGCCGAGGGCTACGCCCGATGACGATGGACCGCCACGAGCCCTTCGAGGAGCTCATCAGCGCCTCCCTCCACGGCGACCTGACCCCCGACGAGCGCCGGCGCCTCGACGAGCACCTCGACGGCTGCCAGCAGTGCCTCGATACGCTCGCCGCCTTCGCCGAAGAGCGCCGCATGGTCGCCGGGCTGCGGCACTACAGCCCGCCGCGCGACCTCGGCGCGCGGGTCCGGGCCGGCATCGAGTACGCGAGCGTCCCGTGGTGGCGCAAGCCGGCCACCATCTTCACCGCCGTCGGCGGCTCGCTGGCCGCCGTCGCCGGCGCCCTGCTCGCCCTCGCCCTCCTCAACGGCACCGCCGAGCCCAATGTCGGACAGCTCTCGCCGACGCCCTCGATCACGACTCCGGCGCCGTCCGCCAGCGCCGAGCCCGGCGTGACCACCGAGCCCGCCCCGACCCTGCCGCCGGCGGAGACCCCGGCACCCGGCGAGACGCCCGCTCCGCCGCCCACTCCCGATCCGAACGCGACGCCGAATCCGATCGCCCAGTCGTCGCCCGAGCCTGACCTCTACCTCGCGATGACCGGCCCGACCGACAACCAGGCCCTGACCGTGGTCGAGCCGGCGACGGCCGACCCGATCGCGGAGCCCGCGGAGGCGCCGCCAGGCCCGCCGATCGTCGCCGAGCTGTCCTCCGACGGTGGGTGGCTGGCAATGGTCGCCGAGGAGGGACTCAGCGGGATGAACGAGGTGAGTGTCAGCCGTGTCGCCGAGGCGATCCAGCCCGAGGACCCGGGCGCGACACCCATCCCCGAGCCGGACATCGAGATCGCCGAGCACCGTGGTGCTGGGCGAGTCGCTGGCGGGTTCCCCGTTCCTGCAGCGGCTGGCCTGGGCCCCGGATGGATCGGCCCTGGCCTATACCCTGGCCGACCCCGAAGGCGGTGGCACCGACGTCTGGGTCTTCGACCGCGCCTCGGCCGAATTCTGGCAGCTGACCGCCACCGGCGACTCGTACGCCGCCAGCTGGGTGACGATGCCCGGCGACGACGGAGAGGCGCGGTCCCTGCTGTGGGTCAGCCGCGCCGAGGGCACGGTCACCAGCTACCTCGTGGCCCCGACGACCGATGCCGGCGAGCGGGCCGAGCTGATCGATCCCGCCGTTGATCCGATCGAGAGCGTCGAGCATGTCTTCCAGCCGATCGTCGGCCCCAACGGCGCGCTGGCGATCTACTGGGACGGGCGGATGGAGCGGTCAGGCGACGAGTGGCTGTTCGTTGAGGGCGGCGCCCCGTATCTGGCAGAGCATCGGCCGTTCGACGAGGCGAGCGACGCGTTCCCGAGCGAGCGGCCGCTCTTCAGCGACGTCTCGATCGAGCGCGACGCGTTCACCTCGGCCGCCATCGCGTGGGGGCTCGACGGCGCTTCGTACGCGGTGTGGAATGCGCAGTGGACGGGCCTGCCGCAGGCGGCCGCTGACCAGGCCCTCTATCCCGACCCTGCCAGGGTGTACTTCGGCCATGCCAGCGATCCGAGCGGCCTGACCCGGCTCCACGCCATCGATCGGGCCGTCCTGCCCTCCGAGGGCTCCGTCGTCGACGTCAAGGTCTCGCCAACCGGGCGCCATCTCGTCATCACGTTCCGCCTGCCGGCTCCGGGCGACCTGGCTGCGCCGACGGCGCGTCTGCTGCTCATCACGCGCAATGTCGAGGGCGTCGCGGACGAGGTCGAGCCTATCCGGGAAGGGGAGGGCCAGTGGTTCGGCCCCGCCGTGTTCGACGCCTACGCCGAGTCGCCGTAGCGCATCGGGTATCCTTCGGCCCGAGCCTTTAACGCGGTCCGGCGAGGCCGCCAAGGAGAGACCGATGAGCGAACGGCCCGTCCTGGACGCGGACGACCTGCGCCGAGCCCTGACCCGCATCGCGCACGAGATCGTCGAGCGCAACGGCGGCACCGATGACCTGGTGCTCGTCGGCATTCGCAGCCGCGGGGTCCCACTGGCGCACCGCCTGGCCGGGCTGATCGAGGCCCACGAGTCGGTATCGGTCCCGGTCGGCTCGCTCGACATCACCTTCTACCGCGACGACCTCACCCGGCTCGCCCACGCCCCGATCGTCAAGCGCAGCGACCTGGAGGTCGACGTGAGCGGTCGGGTGGTCGTGCTCGTGGACGACGTGCTCTTCACCGGACGGACCGTGCGCGCCGCGCTCGACGCGCTCACCGACCACGGACGGCCACGGGCCGTGCGGCTGGCGGCGCTCGTCGATCGCGGCCACCGCGAGCTGCCGATCCGGCCCGACTTCGTCGGCAAGAACCTGCCGACCAGCATCGACGAGATCGTCCACGTCCGCCTGCGCGAGACCGATGACGCCGACGAGGTCGTCATCGACCGCCCGGAGCGCGCCGCATGACGGTGGCCGTGGGAATCGGCGCCTGGTCTCGGCGCCACCTGCTCGACGTCGAGGGCCTCTCGCGCTCCGAGATCGAGCGGATCTGTGATCTGGCGGTCGAGATGCGAGTCCGCGCGCGTAGAGCGCCGGCATCGGTCCCTGCTGGAGGCCGAGGTTGTCGGCCTCGCCTTCTACGAGTCCTCGACCCGCACGCGCGTCAGCTTCGAGCTCGCCGCCAAGGCGCTGGGCGCGACGACGGTCGACCTGTCGGTGGCCGGCAGCAGCGTCGTCAAGGGCGAGTCGCTGGTCGACACGCTGCGCACGCTCGAGCGGACTGGGGTGACCACGCTGGTCCTGCGTCACGGGTCGTCCGGCGCGGCGCACCTGGCGGCCCGCAGCACGGGCATGCGGATCGTCAACGGCGGCGACGGCACGCACGCCCACCCGACCCAGGCGCTGCTCGACGCGCTCACCCTGCGCGAGGCGCTCGGGACGCTCACCGGTGTGCTCCTGACGATCGTCGGTGACGTCGTCCACTCGCGCGTCGCGCGCTCGAACATCCACTGCCTGCTCACGCTGGGCGCTCGCGTCCGGGTCGCCGGCCCGCCGGCGTGGGTCGCCGGCTTCGAGGAGTGGCCCGGGGTCGAGGTCGCCACCACGCTCGAGGACGGCCTGCGCGGGGCCGATGCGGTCATGGCGCTTCGGGCGCAGCTCGAACGCGGGGCTTCGCTGCCACAGGAGGTTGCCGACTGGCGCCTCGACGAGGATCGCATGCGCCTCGCCGACCCGGGTGCCGTGCTTATGCACCCAGGTCCGACCAACGAGGGCGTCGAGCTGACGGCGGAGCTCGCCAACGGGCCGCGCAGCCTCATCGGCAGACAGGTCGAGAACGGCGTCCCGGTGCGAATGGCGGTACTGGCACTCGTCGCCGGAGCGGTATGAGGTTCGGACTCCTGACCGATGCGCCCGCCTCCTTCACCGTGGTCGGCGCCCGCGTGATCGACCCGTCGGACGGGACCGATGCCGTTCGCGACCTTGCGGTGGTCGAAGGGCGGATCGCGTCGTCAACCGATCCAGGCGCCGAGCGGATCGACGGTCGTGGGCTGGTTCTGGCGCCGGGCCTGTGCGACCTGCACAGCCATCTGCGCGAGCCCGGCGGTGGAGCCGCCGAGACGGTGCTGAGCGGCGCGCGCGCGGCGGCGCGCGGTGGCTTCACCACCGTCTGCGCCATGCCGAACACCGATCCGCCGCTGGACTCGCCCGGAATGGTTCTCGGCATCGGCGCGAGCGCTGATGCTCCCTGTCGCGTGCGGGTCATCGGTTCCGCGACCCTCGGGCGCTCGGGCGCGGAGCCGGCAGACCTCGCCGGCATGGTCGAAGCCGGGGCGGTCGCCTTCTCAGACGACGGGTCGTCGATCGGCGATGCGGAGGTTGCGCGAGGCGTCATGGCCGCGTTGGCTCGGCTGGGGGTGCCACTCGTCGAGCACGCCGAGGATCGCGAGCTGGCCGGCAACGGCGTCATGCGCGAGGGGTTGGTGGCGCTCCGGCTGGGGCTGCCGGGATGGCCGGCGGAGGCCGAGGTGCGGGTTGCGGAACGCGACATCGCCCTTGCCGAGGAGACCGGCGCGCGCCTCCACCTCACCCACCTCTCGACCGCGGCAGCCGTGGCCGCGGTGCGCTCGGCGAAGGCCCGCGGCGTCGCGGTGACTTGCGACGTCACGCCGCATCACCTGGCGATGACCGACGCGTGGGTGGCAGGGTCGCGACGGTTCGCCTGGGAGGAAGCCGACGGGCAGCCGGAGCTGGCCTTCGACGGCTCGTGCCGGGTCAATCCACCGCTTCCCTCGCGCGACGACGCGCTGGCGCTGCTCGCGGGGGTTGCCGACGGCACGGTCGACGCGATCGCGACCGACCACGCGCCGCACCCGCCCGAGCGCAAGCTCGTGCCGTTCGACGACTCGTCGCCGGGGCTGATCGGGCTCGAGACGGCGCTCTCGCTGGGCCTCGCGGCGGTCGGGTCCGGCAGGTTGGGCCTGCCCGCGCTGATCGCGGCGCTGTCGAGCAAGCCGGCGTCGATCATCGGTGAGGCGCGCTCGCTGGCGGTTGGCTCGTCCGCCGACCTGGTGCTCTTCGATCCCGCCGCGCGGTGGCGAGTGGAGTCGGCGGCGCTGGCATCGGCGTCGTCGAACACGCCGCTGATCGGCATGGAGCTGCCCGGCGTCGTGAGGCTGACAGTCGCCGATGGGCGCGTCACGTATCGGTCCTGAGGGAAACAAGTCCCTTTGGCGGCCAGCACCGAGCGCCAACTGTTCAAGTGACTTGAACAGTTCTATCAGACCGTTGCTTACCGGCGGCTTACCGCGCGCTCAACGACCGGTCGCCGGATATGGGACCATGCGGCCCGCCACCCCCCGTGCGTACAGGCGAGGCATGGCTTGTCGATTCGCTACAACGAGGAGCTGGATCCGAACGAGGGGCCGGGATTCGGCTGCTTCGTCACCCAGGCGATCCTCTTCGCGGCCATCCTGCTGCTCATCCCGGTCGGCCTCTTCACCTTCAACTGGCCGGTATGGGTGCTCGTCGCGCTGCTCGTGGTCGCCATGATCCTGCTCTTCTTCGTGAGCATGACCAGCGTCTTCCTGCTGCGCGTCTTCTTCGCCGACCGCCGCCGCGGCCGCGGCCGGCAGACGGGCGTCGCGAAGCCGCAGACTCGCGTCATCAGCACGGAGGACGAGGACGAGCAATGACCGATCGCTTCATCCGGTCGCTGGGCGGGTGGATCGCCCTGCGCAGAGGAGATGCCTGAGATGCCGCTGATGGTGACGTTCTTCAACGTGCGCAGGGGCCGCGACCGCTTCTTCAAGTTCGGGATGCGGCGAATCATGCCCGGGCGGGCGCGAGAGGCCGAACGGACGTACGGAATCCGCTTCGTCGGCTGGTTCAACGTGACCGAGGGCTCGACCTGGGACAACCTCATCATTCTCGACCTGCCGAACTACGCCGTCCTCGATCGGCTGTACGCCGACCCCTCGATGCGCGGGTTCGGCCACCGGGTCGCCGAGTCGGTGTTCGAGAAGAAGCACACGATCTTCCTGCGCGAGCGGATGGGACCCGACTTCGTGTACAAGCCGTGACAGACGCCGGCTCCCCGCGCATCGTGGCGCTGCGCGAGCTGGCCGCCGACGCCGAGCTCGAGCGCGGCGACTTCCTGTACGAGGCGACCGAGCAGCTGCGCCGCTTCCTCGACGCGAATCGCGAGCGGCTGCGCGAGATCGGTCCCATCAAGCTCGCCGACGACGAGCAGGACTACCTGCTGTACCACCCGGTCGACGAGACGTGGACCACCCGCCTGACCTACCAGGACCCGGCCGACAACGAGTGGTACGACCAGGAACAGCTCGTCGACTCCGTCCACGAGCTGGTCGAGCTCTACAATCCGGCCGACATCTTCGCCTGGCTGATCGAGGCCGCCCGCGACCCGCCGGCGCATCTCGTCCCCGCCGACGAGCTGGCGCGCGAGGAGGAGCTCGCCGAGCAGGGCGACGACTGGCAGGCGGAGCTACCGCCGCCCCAGCAGGAGACCCTGGCTGCCCAGCGGCTCTGGCAGCTGGCCGATGCGTACCGCGGGCAGCTGTCATCGGCCCAGGCGCAGCACCTGCGCGAGTTCGCCAGCAACGCCGAAGAGGTGCTACGCCGGACCGGCGACCTGGTGCTGCTCGAGGAGCCCGAGGACGTCCTCGTCCTGCGCGCCGATGGCCGCTTCGAAACCTCGCTCGACCTGTCGGACCACCCCGAGGACGTCGTGACCTCGGCTGAGGCCCGACGGCCCGGGTTGACGGTCACCGAGGCGCGCACGATCGCCGCCTTCTACGACCCCGCCGACGTCCTGCACTGGGTCACCGAGGCGCTCGCAGAACGCTATCCCGCGGTCGACTTCTCGGCCGTGTACGAATGACCGATGGGTCCCTCGCGGCTGCCTCCGTCGAGTCGCTGTTTGCCGATGCCGGCGCGTTGCTCGACGGCCACTTCCTCCTGAAGTCGGGTCGCCACGCCGGACGCTACCTCGAGAAGTTCCTCGTCCTCCAGCATCCTCGTTACGGCGTCGAGCTGTGCCGCCGGCTGGCCGAGGCGCTGGCGCCGCACCGGCCGACCCTCGTGGTCGGGCCGACGACCGGCGGCGTGCTGCTCTCGTTCGAGACTGCCCGCCAGCTGGGCGGGGAAACGCGAGCCGCGTTCGCGGAGCCCGTCGAGGGCGGCCGCGCGCTTCGCCGCGGGTGGGCGGTCGCTCCCGACGAGCGCGTCGCGATCGTCGACGACATCCTCACCACCGGCGCGTCGCTGCTGGAGACCGTCGAGGCAGTTCGCGCCGCCGGCGTCGAACCTGTGGCGGCCGTGGTGCTCGTCGACCGGTCCACCGAGCCTGTCGAGCTCGGCTTCCCACTCCGGTCGCTCGGAAGGATCGAGATCCCGTCGTGGCCGCCGGACGCCTGCCCGCTGTGTGCCGAGGGTGTAACCCTGCGCAAGCCGGGGAGCAGCTAGACCATCGGCAGGTTCGCCTGGGCTGGTCAGCTGACTGGACCAACCCGCAGGACAGCTACCCCTTCGCGCCGCCGGTGAAGTTCCACGCCGCGAGGTGCAGTGACGGCACCACGTAGGCACCGAGTCCGAAGATCCCGCCGCCGACGAGGGTCGCATCCGAGCCGATCCCGCGGACGGCGCCGGGCGCCAGTGCGTCGAGATACGACTGCGTGAAGCGCATGTTGGTGACCGGCCGGACGACCCGTCCCGTCCTCGACGAGCCACACGCCGTTGCGGGTGAGCCCGGTGACGACCATCGTGCGCGGGTCGAGGATGCGCGTGTACCAGAAGTCGGTGACCAGCAGCCCGCGCTCGACCGCGCCGACGAGCGCGTCGGGCGACTCGGAACCCGGCTCGAGGACGAGATTGGCCGGCAGCGCGCCGAACGGACCGGCAGCCCGCGAGCGCGTTGCCGGTCGAGGCCGCGCCGAGCGCCTTCGCCGTGCGACGGTCGTGGACGAGGCCGCTCGTCACGCCGGCCCGCACGAGCTCCAGCCGGCCCTTCGGCGTGCCCTCGGCATCGAAGCCGATACCGACCGCCTTGGGGTGCGCAACGTCGTCGGTGAGGTTGATGACCGTGTCGAACTGCCCCTCACCGATGCGGGCGAAGGAACGCCCCTCCTCGACCGCGCGGCCGTTGAAGCCGTAGAGCGCGAGGAATGCGAAGACGTCGACCACGCACGAAGGAGAGAGCACGACCTCGTAGCTGCCCGGCTCGAGGTCGGACGCGTCGGCGGAGTCACGCGCCAGGCGCGTCGCCTCCTCACCGGCAGCCGCGCCGTCGAGGTCGGCGATCGCCGCCGACGCCGCGCGTGCCGCCCCATCCGAGCTGCCGGTACGAGCGATGCCGTCGAGCTCGGCCTTCGTCGAGCGGCCGACCGCGCTCTGGCCGGCGGAGTTGGCGAAGGCGACCTCCGTGCCCTCGGTCGAGCAGAAGCCCGCGGTCTCGAGACCATCGGCCGCGGAGACGAAAGCAGAGACGCGCTCGGCACGTGCCGCCGGCTCGGCCGCCGCCGTCGCGTCGTCCCAGTGATCGACGGATGGCACATCGGCCGGCGGCGCCAGGCCCGGCCAGCCGGGATCGAGCGGGCTGGAGCCGTGCGGCGTCGAGCGTGGAGCGCACGAGGCGCGCCAGCGCGTCGTCATCGGTCTGGTTGGCGGTCGCCTCGGCGACCCGTCCGTCGAGCGCCACGCGCAGGTGAACCAGGCGGGACGCATCGGTCACGTTCTGGTGGATGAAGCTGGTCGCGAAGCGGGTCAGCGACTCGGTGCCTGAGGTGACCGTGATCTCGGCCTCGGCATCGGTCCCGACCAGGCGCAGGACGCGCTCGCAGACGTCCAGCAAGCCCTCGGCGGTCATCAGCGCACCCCCACCCGCACGCCGCGGAAGCGACATGGCACTGCCGGATGGCCGGTGTGGCCGATCTGCCCGGGCTGGCCCTTGCCGCAGTTCGGCGTGCCCCAGAAGGTCCACTCGGACTCGTTGCCGAGCATGTCGAGGCTCTGCCAGAAGCGCGGGCCGATGCCGGTGTAGGTCGGGTTCTTGATCATCCGCCCGCGCTTGCCGCCCTTGATCTCCCAGCCGATCTCGCAGCCGAACTGGAAGTTGAGGCGCTTGTCGTCGATCGACCACGAGCGGTTCGTGTCGATCAGCAGCCCGTCGTCGGTGGCGGCGATCATCTCCTCCAGGCTCGAGGAGCCGGGTAGGAGGCCGACGTTCGTCATGCGCACCATCGGCAGGCGGTTGTAGCCGTCGCCGCGCACCGCGCCACCGGACTCGGCCAGGCCTGCCAGGGCGGCGGAGTCGCGACCGGAGAGGACGCCGACCCAGGTGCCGTCGCGCACGATGTCGACCGGATGCGCCGGCGTGCCCTCGTCGTCGTAGCCGAAGCTGCCGAGCGCGCCGGGAAGGGTCGCGTCGGCGGTGACGTTCATGAGGTCGCTGCCGAACCGCAGGGTTCCCAGCTGCCCCAGGTCCAGCCAGGAGGTGCCGGCGAAGGCCGCCTCCCAGCCGAGGATGCGGTCGAGCTCGACGGCATGGCCGACCGACTCGTGGATCTGGAGGGCCATCTGCTCCGAGCCGATGATGAGGTCGGTCGCGTCGAGGCTCGGGCACTCCGGGGCGGTGAGCAGCTCGCGCGCCTCCTCGGCGATGCGCGGCGCGTTGGCGAGCAGGTCGAGCTCGCGCACGATCTCCCAGCCGCGCGTGCCGAACTGCCCACGGATGCCGGGATAGCTGCGTCGCTGGGTCTCGGCCTCGCCGTTGACCGTCGCCTCCATCGCCGCGCCGCACTCGCGGATGCGCTGGTCGATGCGGTGCCCGTCCGACGAGGTGAGCCACTTCGTCGTGTCCCACACGTCGTAGCTGGCCAGCGCGACGTCGGCGCCGTGCTCCTTCATCGCCTTCGTCGCGCCGACGAGCAGGTCGCCCTTCTCGGCCAGCGGCACGCCCAGCGGGTCCTCCTCGACGGGGTTCTCCCAGTGATCGGTGCGCGCCTCGACCGGAGTGAGCTCGAGGTCGGCTCCCGGGACCGATGCGCTGGCGCGCGCGATCGCCGCTGCCTGCGCGCCCGCCTGCCTGCGCGGCCTCGACGCTGAGATCGGCGGTCGAGAAGAAGCCCCACCCCGAGCCGATGAGGGCTCGCACCCCGATCCCGGTCGACCCTTCCTGGGTGAGCGCTTCGATCTCGCCGTTGCGCGCGTTCATCGACTCGTGGCGCCGGTCCATGACCCGCGCGTCGGCGTATCGGGCGCCGGCCCCCAGCGCGGCCTCGACGGCCGCATCGGCATACTCGAACATGGCGGAAGGTTAGCGTGGCTAACCGATTTCGTCCCCTCAGTCCGTGCGACCGGGTCCCGCCGGGATGCCTCCGCCGGCGCGGTGCGCGGCGTCGGCCCGCTCCACCGGTTCCTGCCAGGTCACCTCGGTGATGCGTGACGGCGGCCACTCCCCGTCCGGCGGGACGATCCCCTCCTCGGCCTCCAGCGGGATGCCGATCGGGGCCACGAGGTAGCGGCCGGCGAGTCGGCGCGCCTCGCGGTCGAGCGCGAAGCCGGCCTTGGCGCGGTGGAAGGTGACGGTGACGTCGGCCTCCAGGACCGGCGTCGACCGCGCGCCACCGGTCATGTCGATGCGCGTCGGTGCGTCGACCGCGAGCACGGCGCATGGCCGGCCGGCGGCCCGGGCGTGGGTGCGCGTCGCGTTGACGAGGTCGACCGCCGTCGCGATCGGCTCGCGGAGCGGGCCGGTTGCTCCCGGAGCCGAGCAGCGCGTCGACGAGCAGCGTCGCCTCGGCGATCCGCTCGCGGAGGCGCAGGAGCAGCTCGGGCGTGGGCGTCACGAACAGCTCGAGCGAGCCGGCCGCGGCCATCGCCTGAAGCACGTTCCAATTGTGTGAAGTCGCCGCGCCGGCCTCACGCGAGGCATCGGCCACCAGCACGGCCACCACGCGCCGCCCGGCGGCGGCCAGGCGGCGAGCCGCGACGAAGCCGTCACCGCCGTTGTTGCCCGGCCCGCACAGCACCACGACCAGCGGCGGACGGGCCAGCGGGCCGCCCGGCCCGGCAGCGCCCTCGGCGAGGCGCAGGAGCTCCGCCAGCGCCACCTCGGTGACGGCCGCGCCCGCGGACTCCATCAGCGCATCCTCGGACAGGCCCAGGCGCTGGGCAGCCTCGTCGATGCGCGCCATCTCATCGGCGCCGATGAGGACGGGAACGCCGCGGACGCCGACCGCGACCGGATCGGTCACGAAGTGAGGCTACAGGCCGAGCAGGTAGGCGACGATCGAGTCGATCTCGTGCGGATCGAGCTGCTCGCCGAACGCCGGCATGCCGAAGCGGTCGATGCCCTCAGTCTCGGGCGTGGTGCCGTCGATCCAGAGCGCGATCCAGTCCTCGGGATGCTCGGCCGCCAGGTCCTGGAGGTTCTCGCTCACCGGTCCCTCGGCCACGTTCAGCAGGCTCGGGAAGTCGCCCGATCCGCCCAGGTCCTCGCCATGGCAGGTGGTGCAGGTCGGCGTCACCTCGCCGATGAGCGCCTCGCCGAGCGCGGGATCGGCACCGGCACTGCCCGTCGGACCCGCGGGGGGCGTGCTGCCGGGGACGGCGAAGGGCGGGTTCTCGCCGCCGAGGTTCGAGGCGAGGTAGACCCCGCCGACGAGGAAGACGAAGACGGTGACCCCGATCGCCCATGGCGGCAGCCCGGGATGACGCGTTTCGATCGGCGTGTGGACGGTCATCGGCTAGTGGCCCGTCGCCGCGGCAGCCGGCTGCCCCGGCACGACGAACTCGACCGGCTCCGCGGTGGTGTACAGCATGAAGAGGTTGGTGAGCATGGCCAAGCTGCCCAGCGCGACGAGCCCGAAGGCCCCGAACGCGATCGCCCGATAGATGAACAGGTCGGCCCTGATCTCGTCGGGCGACGCCTGGGCGGCCAGCAGAGATCCCTCGGCCAGACCGCTGCCCATGAGCGCCAGGCCGGCGATCGTCGCGCCCCCGAAGGTCAGCCACAGCTGCGCCGCCGACGCCATCCCGCCGCCCCACGCCCGCTTCAGCATCCGCGGGACGGCGTGATCGGCCAGAGCGAAGGCGGCGAAGCTGAACGTGCCGAACGCCGACCAGATGAAGACGCCGGAGACCCAGTCGGTGGGCCCCACGAACAGGTGGACGTCGCGGAGGGCGCCGATCGCCTCGAGCAGGCTCGTCCCCAGCAGGAAGACGAGCGAGACCGCCGCCAGCGCGCCGGCGCCCGTGCCGAACAGCACCGACCAGCGGCCCTGCATCGTGGCGGCCAGGTTGCCGAATGCCAGTGCGGCCGGGACCAAGAGCGCCATGGTGGCGACCTCGCCGAGGGTACCGACCAGGACCGGGACGTTGATGTCGATGAGCACCGCCAGCGCCGATGCCGGGGCCAGCGCCAGCCAGGTGACGAAGGTCAGCAGCGCCACGCCGCCCCAGGCGAGCGGCTGGAGCACGGCGCGCGGCACGACGTAGTGAAGCGTCGCGTACGCCATGCCCAGCAGCCACATCGTCACGGTCGCGCGCTGCACGAAGGCCGATGCGAGCCCCTCCAGCACGTCGTCGAGACCGATGATCCAGTCGAGGATGCCGATGAGGGCGTTGACCGACAGCAGGCCGAGCAGGCCCAGGAGCGCGACCCCGGCAAACCAGATGCTGACGTACGAGGTCCGAAGCGAGCTCAGTACGGTGAGCGCCAGCGATGCGGTCACCAGGAACGCGCCGGCCGCCAGGCCGCCGTCGAAGATCCAGTTCATCGCGGTCAGCGGCGCGTGCGGCCCGAGGTCGAAGACGTAGAGCGAGGCGATGCCGCCGAGCAGCGCGGAGTTGTAGGCCAGGAGACCCAGGAAGACGAGCGGCTCGAGGGCGAGGCGGCGGCCGGCGAGACGCGGCGCCATGAAGCAGATGGCCGCGAAGCCGGCGTTCGTGAGCCAGCCGTAGACCGTGGCGTTCACGAAGGCGTAGTCGACCCGGCGCGCGTCGAGCTCGAAGGCGAGGTTGAAGATGCCGAGGCCGAACGAGATCTCGAACGGCACGAAGAGCAGGCCGATGGCGAGCAGACCGAGTCCGGCCGCCAGCGCCAGCCAAAGAGCCGCGACCACCAGGAACCCGATGGCCGCGCTGTCGGGGGCGCTCGGAATGAGGGTCCGTCGCCGCCTGGGCGGCTGGTCGTACGGACGCAGTTTCTTGGGGTTCACCCTGGGGTTCACCGTCATCGGGAGCGTCGACCCTCACCTATGGGGATCGCTCGGGCGGAGCAGGCCGCCGCATTGTACCGAACGAGACTTGGCCGACGCGCGCAGTGCGCCATGACACGGGGCGAGCCCGGATCAGAGATCCGGGCTCGTATCAACCAAGTGCGTGGTTGCGGGGGACGGATTCGAACCGCCGACCTTCGGGTTATGAGCCCGACGAGCTACCACTGCTCCACCCCGCGGCGGCCCATGGTAGTGGCGGCCCCGGCTTCGGTCAAACCTTAGCGGCGCTTGAAGATGGAGCGCAGGACGAGCAGCGCCACGATGGCCACCAGCTGGCCGCCGAGGATGACCCGGTTCATGTCGAGCGCCGGCTGCCAGGTGGCGCCGCCATCGCGGATGACGAACATCCCCGCCGGCCGCGCGCTCAGCCCGAAGCCGCCACCACCGTTGCCATCGGTGTCGTTCCCGCCTCCCCCACCGCCGGCGACCTTGGCGACTGGCAGGAAGAGCGCCCCGTCGCGCTCGATCGGCTCGGCAAAGACGTGGCCCGGCTCCATCCCCGAGATGGTCCGCTGCATGATCTCCTGGAGGTTGCTCGTCATCGGTTCGTCTCCTGCATCGGTCTGGAACGCTCAGGATACGGCCGGGGGCTAAGATGGTCCCGCCGTGCCCGATCGCGAGGTCGCTGCCCGACTCGCGGCCCATCGACGCGAGAGCGTCGATCTCGAGCGACGCGTGCGCGGCGACGACATGAGCGCGCTGGATGCGCCGGAGTACTGGCTCGGCCAGATCGGCGCTTGGCGCGGGCTCATCGAACGGACGCTCGCCAGGTACCCCATCCAGCAGCGAGCGATCGCCCAGATCCCGTCCACCGGCGCTGACACCGCCGACTGGGCGGAACGCGCGCTGGAGGAAATCATCGCGGTGCGCGCCAAGCTCGACGCTACGATCGAGCGCCTGGGCTGACCCTCAGGTTGGCCGATGTGCTCCGGGCTCCATCTCGACGGTCGCGTGGTGGATGCCGTGCAGGTCCATCAGCCCCAGGTACGGGTCCGGGTCGAAGGCCTCGGGACCGAGGACGCCGGCGCCGGACCACGCGTTGGTGGCCAGCAGCTCCATGGCGATGGTCGGGTTGAAGCCGGTCTGCCAGCCCACGACCTGGAGGCCGGTGGTGCGCCAGATCTCCTCTGCATCGGCCACCTGGTAGGCGAACGTCTCTCGCGGGCGGCCGTCGTTCCTGCCGAGGACCCAGGTGCCCACAACGGCGCGTCCGCGGAATTTGTCTCCCAGCGTGATCGGGTCGGGGGTGATGGCGGCAAGCACGTCGCGCGGCGCGACCTCGACTCCTTTGACGTTGACGCGATCGGTGCGGTCCATGCCGAGGGCGTGGATGGTCTTGAGCTTGTCGATGAAGTCGGCGCCGAGCGCGTACTTGAACGTCGCCCTGCGAGTCTCGATCCAGCGTGGAATGAGCAGAACCTCCTCGTGCTCCACGTTGACGCACTCGACCGGACCGATGCCCTCCGGAAACGGGAAGTCCTCCGCGGCGCTGAACGGCTCGGTGGTGTGCCAGTCGCCGTCCTGCCAGACGACCGGCGGGTTCAGGCACTCCTCGATGGTCGTCCAGATGCTGAACACCGGCGCGAAGGCATGGCCTGGGATCTCGAGGTCGCCGCCGTCGCGGACATGAACCTCGTGGACCTCGTCGAAGTCGTGCCTCGCGGCGTGGGCGGCGAAGACGTCGGTCAGTCCGGGGTCCATGCCCATGCCCACCAGCGCCAGCTTGCCGCGCGCCTTCCACGCCTCGTCCATCGCGAACTGCTCGTCACCGAGCTTGACGCCGGGCAGCTCGAAGGGCCGATCGGGGTGCGGCTTGGACAGGCTCATGGCCATGTCGATGTAGTGCGCGTTCGCTTCGAGCGCGCCGGTGAAGATCGGCATGACGAACTGCGGGTCGACCGCGTTCATGACGAGGTCGGCTTTATGGGCCGATGCCGCCTCGGTCACGTTGCTCGCGGCGCGGGCGTCGATCCGGATGGCGGCGAAGCGCTCCGGGTCGCCGAGGGCATCGGCAAGGCGACGGGCCCGGGTCTCGTCGTAGTCGGCGAGGATCATCGCCTCGCACCAGTCGGCCCCGGCGGAGATGCGGGCGATCGCCTCGCCCACCGTTCCGACACCGATCAGCAGGACTCGCATGGGTCTCCGAACAGCAGGTTGTCGGTTGAGCACCCGGATGAAGGGCTGCGGTTCATCCTGCCGAACGCTACCGATTCGGTGGCCCGGAGAGCGACGAACCGGTGGTCTCGGTGGCGACGGGCCGGATCATACACGGATCCGACGGGCCTACTCGTCGCTTACCGGGCGCTTACCGCCGACCTGTATCGTGCCGGCATGGAATCGAGCGCCGATCCGTCCGTCGTCCGCCGCGGGAAGCCCGAAGACATCCGCCCATGCCATGACCTGCTGTGGGCTTCGGCCACCGACCTCGGCCGCCGGCACGGAACGCAGGTTGAGGGCAGCTCGGACGACTGGTGGGCCGGCATCGAGTCGGTGCACGGCTTCCTCGCCGAGCATGCCGCCGAGTGGTGGGTTGCGGAAGCGCCGGACACGAACGAGCCCATCGGCTACGCGAGGTCGATCGAGCGCGGCGGCCTCTTCGAGCTGACGGAGCTCTTCGTGCGTCCCGGCCGGCAGTCGAAGGGCCTCGGGCGCCAGCTCCTGGAACGTGCGTTCCCGGTCGGGCGGGGCGAGGTGCGCTCGATCATCGCCACCACCGACGTGCGCGCCACCGCCCGCTACTACGCGGCCGACACGGTGGCCCGCTTCCCGTACTTCACCCTCAGCGGCAGGCCGCGGCCGGACGGAACGGCCGGTGGCCTGACCGTCGAGGCCATCGGCACCGATGCCGCCGCCCTGGAGACGGTCACCGAGATCGAGCGCGCGGTTCTCGACTTTCCGCGCGGGTCCGACGAGCTGCACTGGCTGGCCGCGACCCGTCCCGGCTACCTCTTCGAGAAGAAGGGGGCGCCAATCGGCTTCGCGTTCGTGGCGAAGGGAGCCGTCGGGCCGATCGCCGCGCTCGAGCCGGCGGACCTTCCCTCGATCCTCGACCGTGTCGAGGCGCTGGCGGTGGCCGCCGGCTCAGACAAGCTCGAGCTCGAGGTCCCGGCTGTCAACGAGGCCGCCATCCGCCACCTGCTGGGGCGTGGCTTCCACATCGATCCGTGGATCAACCTGCTGATGTCGAACCGCCCGTTCGGCCGGTTCGACCGTTTCATCGGCTTCAGCCCGCCGATCTTCCTGTGACCGCCGCCGTCCAGGCCGCGCCTTCGACGGGGACGCGCGACAGCGCGTAGAGCCGCCAGCCTACCGCGACGTGGAACGCAATCAGCGCCAGGAATCCGACGACCGCGATCGGTGAGAGCGGGTCCGCCAGCAGGATGACCGCCGCGGCGACGCCCAGGACGCCGAGCGCCACGCTCACGAGGCCGATCCCCTTGCCAAATTCGGGTGCGCCCAGCATGGCCAGGCCGAGACCGATGACGCCGATCGGCACGATGGCAAGACCGGTGACGAGCAACATGTTCATCGTGGCCTGGTTCGCCTGCCACGCGGCGGCAAGGGCCGCCTGATCAGCGCCGGGCGCGTGGTAGAGGTCTGCAATCGAGACGCTGGCGGCGTGCGGCACCGCGCCCGCGGCCAGGATCCCGAGACCAACGATGCCGACGACGCTGCCGTACGAAGCCGCAGCCGGGCTCGTCGCGCGGAGCGCGCGCCCGAGCGCCAGGAACGGCGCGACCCACAGGAGGAGGACGGCCAGGTAGAGCGTGTTCTCGATCGTTCGACCGGCGCGGATGTCGGGGAAGGTCGCAACCGAGGTGTCGCCGCCGACGACCACGCCGACGAAGATGAACACGAATATGAAGAGCACGCCGCCGGCGATGCCGGCCAGGCCGCTCCATCGGTACTGCTGAGTCATCAGATCGCCTCTTGTGGATTCTTACACTGTAAGATTAATCGTACGGTGTAAGATTGTCAAGATATGACCTCGACGGCAGCCCAACGCGAACCCATGAGCCGCGAGCGGGTGCTTCGCGCGGCGATCGACTTCGCCGATGCGAACGGCATCGAGTCGCTCAGCATGCGCAAGCTGGCGCGCGAGCTCGGGGTCGAGGCGATGACGCTCTACTACTACGTCGCCAGCAAGAACGACCTGCTCGAAGGCATGACGGACCTGGTCGCCGCGGAGATCGAGCTGCCACCGAACGACGTCGACTGGCGCGAGGCGACCCGCAAGCGGGCGACATCGGCCCATGCGGTGCTCGTGCGCCATCACTGGGCGGCCCCGCAGTGGATGCGCGTGATGATCGGTCCGGCCCGGATGCGCTACATGGACTCCGCCCTCGGCGTCTACCGCCGCGCCGGCCTCTCGCCGGCGAGCACGGAGCTCGCCTTCCATGCGGTCGAGAACCACATCGTCGGCTACGCGCTCCAGGAGGTGAGCTTCCCGCTCGAGACCGATGACCTCGCCGAAGCGGCACGGGCCTTCATGGAGAAGCTTCCGGCCGACGAGTATCCCCACCTGGTCGAGCACATCCAGCAGCACCTGACACACGAAGAGATCGAGAGCGGCTCGTTCGAGTTCGGTCTCGAGCAGCTGCTCGACGGCATCGAGCGGCTCCGCCTCGAGTCGGTCGAGCCGTAGGTCGCGGTACCCTGACGACGGGCCGTTAGCTCAGCGGTTAGAGCAGGGGACTTTTAATCCTCGTGTCGTGGGTTCGAATCCCACACGGCCCTCTCCGACAAGTCAGGGCGCCGTCGTTGCGGTCTCCGAGTCGGCGGCAAGATAAGCCTCGAGGCTGGCGGTGTCCTCATCGGTCCAGGCCTCGGGTGGCGCGACCCGTGCGAAGGCATCGACGTAGTCCACCCGGTAGTCGTGGCCGAATCCTGACGGCAGGCTGGAGGGAAACGACAGATCCGCGGCGGCCTGGACGGCCGAGACGATCGGGAACCAGCCTGCGCCGGGCGGGACCCCATGGCCGCGAGGCTCGTCCATCCATTCGGGCGGCGACCACAGATCATCGAGCGAAAGGTAGGCGACCGGGTCGGAGGGGTGCTGCAGGTAGAGCATCCTTGCTGGTCCCCATTGCGTCTCGAGGCCTGGCCTTCCGCGGCCGGTCAAGAAACGGACGGTCTCGCCACCTACATACACGGGCTGCCACGCCGGGGACCCAGGCTCACGCGCCTCGGTCAGCTGGCGAAGGATCGGATTCCAGCCCAGGCTCCCGACGATGAGGGCTCCATCGGCCCTGCTGGCGAAGTTCTCGACCGACGCCGCAGCATCCGAGCCGACGAACGGCCTCTCTGCCCCGCCGGACCCGAGACTGGCGCCGAAGACGATGAGCCGCGGCCGGTCCTGCTCGTGCATGGCGGACCACCGCTCGCGAACCGCCTCGAAGAGGAGCGCGCCGGCGTCGATGGCCTGGCTGCTTTCGATGACGAGGCTGAAGAAGCTCGGCAGGTAGGAGTACTGGGTGGCGATGATTGCGGTGTCACCGGCATGCAGCAGCTCGAGCGCCCGTGCCGCGTTCGGGTCCATCCAGCCCGACCCACCGGGCACCCACACGGCGATGACGCTTCGTTCGAACCCACCGGCGCGCTCCAGCTCGCGCACCGCGACGGCCACTCGTTCCTCGATCGTCTCCGCCGTCCGCATGCCGACGAAGACCCGGACCGGATCGCGAACCTCGGCATCGGGACCGTGGTACGCGAGGAGCTGGTCGCGACTCGTGACGCCTGCGGCGAATTCGCGACCCCAGCGCCCCATCGTCTCCCATCCGACCAGCGATGGAGGGCTTCCCGACACCGTCGCGAGCGTCGGCTGATCGATGCCCGCAGTGGTCCCCTGGTCCAGTGCCTCGTAGATCACGTTCGCGGCCGCGGCGAACCCGCGCAGCACCACCTGGCCGCCCACCAGGCCGACGAACGCGACGGCGAGCAGGATCGTGACCGGCAGCGCCAGCCACGCGGGCCGGCGGCTCCGGATGCCGCGGTGGGCGGCACGGATCCAGGCTCCGACCGTCGAGCCGATCCGGATCAGGACCATGCCCACGGCGACCGAGAGGACGACCATGGGCGGGCCTTCCCACCAGGCCAGGTGCGACATGCCGACCAGGTCGCGGGCGTCGGCCTGCCAGGCCACCCACGCGACGGCGCCGGCGACACCAACCACGAGCGCCACCGCGACGGTCGCGCTCGGCCTGACGCGCCACAGACTGGGCCCTTCGATTGGCCGAAGGGCGGCGCGGCGGGCGATTCGCTCGGCCATCGCGCCGATCCCGTAGCCGATCGCCAGGCACGCGCCGCTCGTCACGCCCTGGACGATCCAGCCGCGGGGAATCAGCGTTGGCGTGAGCGACGCGAACCAGAAGACGAGGCCCGCTCCGAGGCCGATGGGGCTCGCGGAGCGAGCAACCGATGCCACGCTCATACGGCAATCTCGTCCATTTCGCCGCAGCGTACTCGCTGCGAAGCGGATGCGGGCCTGCTACATAGGGAGTCCCGGCCGCGCCGATGGTGCTACGCAGGCCGGCGTTTCACGGGATGCGAGCGAACCACGCGAGCGAGCCGGCCGCGGCCACCGCCGCCGTCACGAGTGCGGCGAGGGCGAGGCCATCGGTGATCTCGCGCGGCTCCGTCCGCGTGCCCACGCCCTCACCGATGTCCTCGAACACGGAGACGATCTCCTCGGCCGACTCGGCCTCGAACACCTTGCCGTCGGTGGTCTCGGCGATGTCGCGCAGCGCCTCGCGATCGACCGGCACGGCGATCGGCATGAAGTCGACCATCACCGACCCATGGTCGGTGCCGAAGGCGACGGTGCTGATCTTGACGCCGCTGCGCTGCGCCTCACGGGCTGCCGGCTCCTCTGGTCGTCCCGCCGTCGTATCGCCGTCCGACATCAGCACGATCGATCCGGCGCCGTCCTGCGCGTCGGCAGTCGCATCCGCCTCGAGGAGGTCCAGTGACGTGTAGATCGCTTCGCCGATCGCCGTCCCCTCGCCCAACGTCAGCCGGTCGATCGCGCGATCGAGGACGATCTTCGACGTCGTCGGAGGGATGATGACCCGTGCCGTCTGGTCGAAGGCGACCAGGCCGACCCGGACACCCGCCGGGACGACCTCGATGAACCGATGAGCCGCCTCACGGGCGGCCACGATGCGGCTGGGCGTGACATCGGTCGCCTCCATCGAGAGCGACGTGTCGAACGCGAGAACGACGGTCGGCTCGTTCGGCACCTCGGTCGCGAGGGCTGGGCGGGCGGCCGCGATGACGAGCAGGGCCGTCGCCGTCAGGTAGACGACGGCGACGACATGGCGCCGAAGGCCCGGGCGCCGCGGAGCCACCGTGTCGATCAGGTCCGGATCGGTGAATCGGACCACGTAGGCGAGGCGTCGGCGCTGCCTGACCAGGTACAGCACGGTCAACGCCAGCGGCACCAGGACGAGTGCGAACCGCTCGGGCGCAAGGAACATGAGATCTGGCGCGAACGGGATCATCGGGCAGCTCCCGTGGTGGGGTGGGACGCCGCGTGCCGACCCAGCGCGCGGGCGCGACGGTGCTGGTAGAGGCATGCCGCGAGCGGAGCGGTCCACTCCGTGTCCGTCCGGAGTCGCAGGTGCGTGGCGCCCGCTCGCCGGATCGCGGACGACCTCGCGGCGCGTCGACGATCGGCGACCTCGGCCAGGCGGACACGAAAGCGCTCGTCGCTCGTGTCGATCGTCCGCTGGCGGCCAGTCTCGGGATCCTCGATCACGAGCAGGCCCACATCAGGCAGTCGGAGCTCGCGCGGGTCGAGGACCTCGACGGCGACGACCTCGCTTCGACGTCCGAGCCGCGCAAGCGCCGGGCTCCACGTGTCGATCGGAGAGATGAAGTCGGAGACCACGATCGCGAGCCCGCCTCGTCGCTGGACGTGTCGGAGACCGTCGATGGCGCGACCGAGGTCGACCTGGCCCCCGAGCGGCGACCGTGCGACGCTGCCCATGAGGCCCAGCAGGTGCCGTCGACCACCGCGGATCGGCACGATCCGAGGACCGGCGGCGGTCGCCACGACCGCGCCGACACGATCCCCACCGAGGACGGCGAGCGCCGACACGGCCGACGCGACGTTGACGGCCAGATCGGCCTTCCGCCAGCCGACCGTCCCGAAGTCGAGGCTGCCGGACCGGTCGACCAGGACAGCGACGTCGAGGTCGCGCTCCTGGGTCGAGTCTCGGACGTGCGCCTCGCCGGTCCGGGCAAGGATCGACCAATCCATCCGGCGGACGTCGTCGCCCGGCTCGTACGGTCGTGCGTCCCCGGGTTCGACACCGTGGCCGAGCACCAGCGAGGGATGACGACCGTCTCGGCGGCCGAAGACCTTGTGGCTCACCGCGAGCTCGATGCGGCGAAGCCGTGCCGGCAGGTCGATACCGGCACCCGCACCGGCTCCTGGGGCGGAGGTCACCTCGCGACCGGTGGATCGCCCGGCAGGACGATCGGTGGCGTTCCTGCCGGCGCGCCCGTGGGCGCGCTGACGGCCGAGACAGGCGCCGCCTGCGTCGGGTATGCCGGTGCCGGGACGGTGGGCGGTGCCGGTGTCGCCGATACCGGCGGCCACGTGTTCGAACCGGGAGCTGGGACGGTCGTGAGCAGCTCGACGAGGACGTCGTCGATCGTGAACCCCTCGGCCAGTGCTCGGTAGGACAGCGCGAGGCGCGCGTTGAGGATGTCGTACGCGACGTCGTAGACGTCCTGCGGCACGGCGCGCTCGCGTCCGCGCAGGAGCGCCATGGCCCGGGCGCTCCGGACCAGCCCCAGCGAGGCTCGCGGGCTGGCGCCGTACTCGAGGAGACCCACCAGCTTCGGCAGTCCGTGCGCCGCCGGGTCGCGGGTCGCGAGCACCAGCCGGATCGCGTAGTCGATCGCCGCCTCGTCGATCGCGACTCGCCGCGCCGCCATCTGGAGGTCGACCACGTCGGCTGCATCCAGCAGGCGGGCCGCCTGGGGTGGCTCGTCGGCCATCCTGGCGACGATGGCCCATTCCTCGGTCGGGGTCGGGTAGTCGACCGGGACTCGCATCAGGAACCGATCGCGCTGCGCCTCGGCGAGGGGGTAGACGCCCTCCGATTCGACGGGGTTCTGGGTCGCCACGACCAGGAACGGACGCGGCATCTCGAAGGTGCGACCTCCGACCGTCACCTGCCGCTCCGCCATAGCCTCGAGCAGCGCCGACTGGACGCGCGCGGGGGCGCGGTTGATCTCGTCGACCAGGACCAGATTGGCCAGGATCGGCCCGGGTTCGACGTCGAACGCCTCCGACGAGGGCCGGAAGATCCGGGTGCCGACGATGTCCGACGGGATCAGATCCGGCGTGAACTGGATGCGATTGAAGGAGCCTCCGAGGATCCGCGCCAGCGTCGCCAGCAGCAGCGTCTTGCCGAGGCCGGGCGCGCCCTCGAGGAGAACGTGCCCGTCAGCGAGCACGGCGACGAGGAGCCGATCGACCACCCGGTCATGGCCGACGATGACCTGGCCCAGCTCGTGACGGACCTGAGCGAGGCGAGTGGTGGAAAGGTCGATGCTCACGGTCATGCTCCTCCCTGGCTATCGGTGCCCCCATCCGGGGCGAAGGGCTCCGACCCGTTGGGGTTCAATTCCTTGAGGAGCTCGTCAAGGAGCTGCATCATCAGGCGCTCCATCGCGTCGGCGCCCGGGTCATCGGTACCCTCCGGCGCGGGTGTCGCGTCCGGACTCGGTGTGGTCTCCGGTGCCGGCTGCGGAGCCTGCGCCTCGGGGGCAAGCTCACCAAGGAACGCGTCGAGCAGCTCGCGGAGCAGCCGGTCGGCCATCTCCGAACCCCCGGAGGGGTCGTCCGGAGCCTGCGACCCGTCCGGCCCGAGTCCGAACAGGTCGCCCAGACCGTCGAGCCCTTCGGGGCCGAGGAACTGGTCGAACAGCCCACCAAGCGGGTCCATGCTGTCTGCCGGGTCGTTGTCCTCGGGCTTCCACGTGCCGTCCTTGACCTTGTCGAGGATCTGGGCGGCCTGGTCGACCGGCACGGCGAAGCCGATGCCGTCGCTGCCGCCCGAGGCGCTCGCGATGGCGGTGTTGATGCCGATCGCACGACCCTCGGCGTCGATCAGCGGACCCCCGGAGTTGCCGGAGTTGATCGCCGCATCGGTCTGGATCAGGTCGTGCAGCTCGCCCATCGGTGTCGGGACGGTGCGGCCGAGGGCGCTCACGATGCCGGTGGTGACCGTCTGGCTGAGGCCGAACGGGCTCCCGATGGCGATCGTCATCTCGCCCACCTGCACGTCGGCGAGGGCACCCAGGGGGAGGGGCTGCAGATCGGCCGCGGCGCTCTCCTCGGCCCGGATGACGGCGGTATCGATGGACTTGTCGGCCGCGACGACGGTGCCGGAGACGCTCGTGCCGTCCTGGAGCGTGAGCGTGACCGCTTCCGATCGACCGACGACGTGCGACGCGGTGAGGATGAGGCCTCCATCGGCCGCAACGAAGCCGGAGCCGACCGCGCCGCCCGCCTCGATCTGCACGACCGAGGGCAGGAGCCGCGCAGCCGTGTCCGCGAGCGGCTCGTCGCTCGGCGGGAGCACCCCGGCCCCCTTGTCCGGCGCGCCTCCGCCAGCCGCCGTCGCCGCCAGCAGCGCTCCGAGCTGGTTGCCGGTCGCGAGCACTCCGGTGCCCACGACGACGATCGCGGCGACCAGGACGGCCGTGCCGACGACGAGCCGGCGGCTGGGCCGGCGCCTCGGGGCTCCCTCGGCGGGCATCGGGGAAGCAGCAGCCCCGGCCGTCGCGGTCGCGAACGGTGGGGTGGTGGGCCAGACGAGGGGTGGGGTCGGCGGCAGGTCGCGCCAGCTGCGATGCTGACGATCGTCGCCGGCGAAGGGGTCGTCCACGGGAGCGGGCCTCCGGATCGAGTACGGCTGAATGCGGGTCGGACCGATGCTGGTCCGGCCAGTGATCCGGGAGGCTAGGAGATGGCCGATAACGTGGGCATTCGGACGGTATAAGAGCGACCTAAAGGCCCGTCAGGAGGCCGCGTCCACCGTCCACAGCGGGTCGGCCATGGCTCGGAGCTCGGCCACCGAGACCGCATTCGCATCCGCCGTTCGGTCCGGCAGCCACACGACGAAGCTTGCGCCATGCCCTGGGAGCGACGCCACGCTGACCGTGCCGCCATGTGCCTCGGCGATCTGGCGAACGAGGGCCAGGCCCAGGCCGTGCCCGTCGCCCTCCGTCGTCGGAGCCCCGTCACGCCAGGCGCGACGGAAGACGAGGGCCTGGTCGTCGGGCGCGATGCCGCGTCCGACATCTCGCACCCCCAACCACAGCCATCCACCGGCACGTCCGGCGCCGCAGTGGACCACCGAGCCGGCGGGAGCCACTCGGAGCGCGTTCGAGACGAGGTTCGCCTGGGCGCGCTTCAACGCGGAGCGGTCGCCATCGACAACCAGTCCGGACGGAGCGAGCCGGGACAGCCGGACGCCACGGGTCGAGGCCTCCGCGTCGTACTCCTGGGCGACCTCGGCCACCACCTCGGCCAGGTCGACGGAAACCCGACGCTCGGGCTGGACGCTCGTCCGGGCGAGCGCCATGAGCTCGTCGACCGTGGTCGACATCCGGTCGGCCGCCCGACGAGCGACCTCGGCAGCGCGGCGCAGGCCCTCGGCGTCATCGGGCTCGGAGAGCGCGACATCGAGGTTCGTCCGGATGACCGCCAGTGGGTTCCGCAGCTCGTGCGAGGCGTCCTCGACGAAGCGGCGCTGGGTCCGCACTCCTCGATCGAGCCGGTCCAGCATCGCGTCGAAAGTGTCGGCGAGATCGCGCATCTCGTCGGGTGGACCATCAAGGTGGATCCGCCGCGACAGATCGGTCGCTTCGATCTCCCGCGCGACGCCGGCCATCGTACCCACGGGCTTCACGACGCGGCCCGCGACAGCCCACCCGATGCCGAGGCCGACCGGCACCAGCACGAGGAGCGCCGCGAGCGACAGATTGCGAACCGTCTGGAGCGTCTGCTCTCGGACGGCCTGTTCCACCTGCAGGAGCGCATCGGTCCCCGAGGCCCCGCTTCCGTCGAGCTCGGCGAGGCTCATGCCGAGGACCCGCAGCAGCTCCTCCTCGAGGGTGGTCGGCTGCTCCTCCGGGATCGTCGCGGCCACCGTATCGAGGGCCAGGTTCATGCCCAGGACGAGGACGCCTGCCGTCACCAGCAGGGCAGCGGTCACCATCATCGCGAGGCGGAAGCGGACCGATCGAACGGACGCTTCGAGACGCCGGAGTGGCGACGGGCTCACTCGACGCCCTCCGCGAGGCGATATCCCACCCCGGTGACCGTCTCGATGGGCTGCCCGGGGCCCGCCTCGGCAAGCTTGCGGCGAAGGTTGCTGATCGTGACGCGGACCGTGTTCGTGAACGGATCGGCGCGATCGTCCCACACGTGCTCGAGCAGGCGCTCCGGTGTCAGGACCTCGCTCGGATGGAGCATGAAGTATCGGAGGAGCGCGAACTCCTTGGGCGTCAGGTCGAGACGATGGTCGTTGCGGTGGGCCTCGTGCCGCGCAGCGTCGAGTCCGAGGCTCCCCAGCCGGATCGTCGCCCCGCCGTTGATCGTCGGGCGGCGGGCAAGGGCGCGAACCCGTGCTGCGAGCTCCGCGAAGCTGAACGGCTTGACCAGGTAGTCGTCGGCGCCGTCGTCCAACCCGCCCACTCGATCGTCGAGACCGTCACGGGCGGTCAGCATCAGGACACGCGGTGGCGTCGCGCCCGGCAGCCCCAGCTCGCCGGCGCGAAGCTTGCGGCAGACCTCGCGCCCGTCGGCGTCGGGCAGCCCGAGGTCCAGGCAGACGACGTCGTACGAAGCGTCCTCGAGGCGCTCACGAGCCTCGGCGGCACTCGCGGCGGTGTCGATCGCATAGCCTTCGCGGCGCAACCCGGTGGCAAGAGCAGTGGCGAGGTCGAGCTCGTCCTCGACGATGAGCAGGCGCACGGCGCCGCAGCATAGCGCGGACTCGCGAAGTCGTCAGAAATCGGGCTAGCATCGGTCGCATGGAGCAGGCCCCGCCGATCCGGTTCGAGCTGCGCCGCGGCGCGGTCACGGCGCTGCCGCTGGCGATCGCGGTGGGTCTGTTCGGGGTCTCGTTCGGCGTGCTGTCCGCGGCGTCGGGCGGCATGGGCGCCGCACCCGCGGTGGTCATGAGCGCGATCACCTTCGCCGGTTCCGCGCAGTTCGCCGCGGCATCGGTCGTCGCGGCAGGCGGCGCACCGGTGACGTCGATCGCCGCCGCGCTGCTGCTCAACGCGCGCTACCTGCCGATCGGGATCAGCGTCGCCCGATTCCTCCCGGGCGGCCGCTTGCGCCGGTTCCTCTCCGCCCAGCTGGTGGTCGACGAGTCATGGGCGATCGCGGCGAAGGGCGGTGGCGAGTTCGAGGCGGACCGACTGATCGGCGCCGGCATCATGCTGTGGCTGGCCTGGGTAGGCGGCACGATCGTCGGGGTGGTCGGGGGCGAGGCGCTGGGCGACCCCGCGGCGCTCGGGCTGGACGCCGCCTTCCCGGCGCTGTTCCTGGCGCTGCTCGTGCCGCAGCTCGACGCTCCCCGCGCGATCGCAGCGGCCCTGCTGGGCGCCGGCATCGCGCTGGTGCTCGTGCCGTTCACGCCGCCCGGCGTGCCGATCATCGCGGCGGCGGCGGCCGCCCTCATCGGCCTGGTGCGGCGGTGAACGAGGTCTGGCTCATCGTCCTGGCCGTGGGCGTCGGCACGATGGCGATCAAGGCGGCAGGCCCGGTGCTCCTCGGCGGGCGGCCCCTGCCGACCACGGTACAACGGGTGGTCGCGCTGCTGGCGCCGGCGCTCCTGGCGGCGCTGGTCGCGACCGCGGCCTTCGCCTCGGGCAACGACCTCGTGCTCGATGCGCGGGCAGTCGGGCTCGCGGTCGGTGCGGTGGCGCTGATGCTGCGCGCGCCGGTCCTGGCCGTCGTGATCGTGGCGGCGGCCGCGGCCGCGCTGGTCCGGCTGATCGCCTAGCCGGCCGGCTGTCTCCCGTTCCCGGCCGCGACCGGCACCGCTGCGCTGTCCTCGCGCGGGACGAGGAAGGCGGCGGCAAGCGCAGAGAGCGTCGCTCCCCCGATGCCGAGCACGATGATCGCGAGCTCGATCGAGCCCTCCGCCAGCAGACCGCCGAGGGCGGCGCCGAACGGGACGCCGAGGTAGTTGAAGGCCATCGACACGGCGAAGGCGCGGCCCATCCACGCCGGATCGGTCCTCCGCTGGCGAACGGTGAACAGCGCGATGTCCATCGGCCCGATCAGCACACCGACGAGGAGCATCTCGAGGAAGACCAGCGCCAGGCCGACCCACACCGATGCCTGCGCCAGGGCGACCAGCAGGATGCCGATCGTCGGGACGAGCGCCACCATCGGCCAAACCAGCAGCGCCCACTCGCGCCCACGCGTGTCCATGCGCCCGAAGGCGAACGAGCTGATCACGCCGGTGATGCCGGACGCCGCGAAGACGAGCCCCACGACCAAGGGCTCCAGCTCGAAGCGCTGGAGGATGATCAGCGGCAGGACGATGGCGATCATGCCGTGGCAGAGGTTGCCGAACGTGATCGAGAACCCGAGCCCGCGCAGGGTCCGGTTGTTCCAGGTGTACTTCACCCCGGCCCAGGCGTCGCCGAGGACGCGTCCGGTGGTCTCGACCGTGCCCGCCGGGTCCGGCACGCCGACCAACGCGGCGGCGGCGATGCCGAATGCGACACCGATGGCGAGCAGCGCGACCGGCCCACCCGCAATGCCCACCAGCGCGGCGGCGATCGGCGGTCCGACGATGCTGGCGATGACGTAGCCATTCGAGTCGACGGCGTTGACGCGCTCCCACAGCGGCTCGGGCACCATGACCGGGAAGAGCGAGCGCAGCCCGACGTGGCCCAGGATCGACGTCAGTGACGAGACGATCGCGATCACCACGAGCAGCGGCCCCGGCAGGACGTCGAGGACCGCCAGGAGGGCGATGAGGGCCATCGCCGCCATCGCCACGACGTAGTCCAGGAGCACCAGGCGGAGGCGACCGTGCCGGTCGAGGAGCGCGCCGGCGATCGGCGCGATCAACAGGCCGGGAAAGACGCTGGCGAACGTCACCAGGCCGGCGAACGGCGCCGATCCGTATCGGTCCAGCGTGAAGAGGACGATCGCGACGCCCACCATCGACTGCGCGATGCGGGCGATCTGCATCGAGAGCAGCACGCGGCCGAGGTTCGGGACGCGCAGGAGCTCGCGGTAGGAGCGGTCGACGTCCTCGGTCTCGGGCTGCCGCCCAGGAGCCGAACTCACCCGGGAAACCCGAGCAGGGCGCGAACGGCCGGCAGCCTGCCCGGCCCGGCGTCGACCTCGAGGATGCGGCTCGGACCGTCGACCCGGATCGTGAAGCCGTAGAACGGGCAGCAATCCGACTCCAGCGCCACAAGCCGCGCGACTTCCGTCAGGGATTGATCGTCTGAGAAGCTCAGCCGAATCGCATCTTCGGCAGCCTCGATCGCCACGGCGTCATCGCGGAGCGCGCGCCAGGCGAGCAACCGCTCCCGCAGATCCTCTGCGCTGAGACTGCATGCGGCGCCGACCAGCGGATCGGGGGCCATCGGGAGATCCACCATCAGGCGAGTGCGACGAGGCCGGACAGGCTGGAACCGATGGCCGACCAGCGCTGCGCGAAGTCGGGGGCGAGCGAGTAGACGACGTTCGTGCCGCGCCGTTCGCTGGTGACCACGCCGGCGTCGCGGAGGACCTTGAGATGGTGGCTGATCGTCGGCTGGCTGACGTCGCAGCACTCGCTGAAGTCGCAGGCGCAGATGCAGTCGGTCTCGACGAGCTGGCGCACGAACGAGAGACGGACCGGGTCGGCCAGCGCGGCGAGGAGGCGGACATCGGGGTCGATCTGCTTCATGTCCAACCAGTATATCGACCGCTATCCATATTGACATGCGTCAATATGATGAGGCCGGAGAGGAGGTGAGGCCGATGTGCTGTGACCCCGGATGCTGCGACGGCGGCTGCGACTGCACCCCGTGCTCCTGATCTGACGTGACCGATTCGGGCCGGGCCTTCACCCGGCCCGAATCCGCACTTGACGACGATTTGACCCGCCGCGTACAGGATCGGCGCATGGTGATCTCGTGCGGCCATCGCGAGGCGTGAGCCGCAGCCGCTAGCCTTCGACCGCATGAGTGAGCGCGGGCGCGTCTGGGAGCTCGTCGCGCTGTTCGGCACGCTCGGGATCATCGGCTTCGGCGGTCCCGCCGCCCACGTCGCGCTCATGCGCCGCGAGGTCGTCGAGCGGCGCGGATGGCTGACCGACGCCGAGATGCTCGACCTCGTCGGCGTCACCAGCCTCATCCCGGGACCCAACTCCACCGAGCTGGCGATGCTCGTCGGGCTGCGGCGCGCCGGCCGCCTCGGCCTGCTGGTCGCCGGCCTCGCCTTCATCCTGCCGGCCGCGACGATCGTGCTGGCGCTTGCCTGGGCGTATGTCGAGTACGGCGCGACCCCTGCCGGCGAGGCGCTGCTGTACGGGATCGCGCCGGTGGTCGTGGCGATCGTGGTCGCCGCGGTGATCGCCTTCGCCCGCGCCGCGCTGCGAACCCCGCTCACCGCCGTGCTGGCGGTCGCGGTCGCGCTGCTGTGGCTGGCCGGCGTGAACGAGATCGTCCTGCTGGCAGGGGGAGCGCTGGTGGTGGCGGTCGCCCGCCTCGGCGCCCGGTCGCCGGCGGCCGCTCTGCTCGCGCCACTGACCGCCGGTGGTGCCGCGGCAATCGACCTCGTCACCCTCGGCGGCGTCTTCCTCAAGGCCGGCGCGCTGCTGTACGGATCCGGCTACGTGCTGGTCGCCTTTCTGCGCGGCGACCTCGTCGAGCGCCTGGGCTGGCTGACCGATGCGCAGCTCATCGACGCGGTCGCGATCGGCCAGGTCACGCCCGGGCCGCTGTTCACGACCGCGACCTTCATCGGCTACCTGCTGGCGGGCGTTCCGGGCGCCGTGGTCGCCACGATCGCCATCTTCCTGCCGGCGTTCGTGATCGTCGCCCTCGTCGGCCCGTGGGTCGGCCGAGTGCGGGATCGGCCGGTCACGGCAGCCCTGCTGGACGGGGTCAACGCGGCGGCGATCGGGCTGATGGCGGCGGTGTCGATCCAGCTCGGCGCGACCGCGATCCGCGATCCGGTGACGGCCGCAATCGGCGTGGCCGCCGGCGCCCTGCTCGTGGTCGGGCGCGTGCCGTCGGTGCTGCTCGTGCTCGCTGGAGGCGTCGTCGGCCTGGCCGCGCGAGCGGCCGGCATCGGTCTTTAACACAGGCTTGACGGTGCGCTAAGGGTTCGTTAAACGGGACCCGCCATCCTCGTGGCGTGCTTCGTGAGCGAGTGGCCGTCCCGCGTGCCCGCCGCTCCACACTGATTCCCCCACACCGGAGGATGGATTGAACGTGAACCGAACGTGGTGGCGATCCCTGCTCGTCGTCAGCGTTGTGTCGATGCTCGTGCTGGCGGCCTGCACGGGAGGCGGAGAGGGCGAGAGCCCGAACGATGGAGACGGAGACGGCGGCGGCTCCGCCGAGGGCTTCGTGTCGATCCATGGCTCCTCGACGGTCAAACCGATCACCGACATCGTCGCGGAGGACTTCGCGGCCGCCAACGAGGGCTTCGACTTCGAGGTCGGCGGCGAGGGCACCGGTGCCGGCTTCGCCGACTTCTTCTGCGCCGGCGAGAGTGACATCAGCGATGCCTCACGTCCGATCAGCGAGGAGGAGATCGCGCAATGCGAGGAGACAGGGGTCGAGTACGTCGAGCTCAAGGTCGCCTACGACGGCATGAGCGTCCTGACATCACCCGATAACACCGACATCACCTGCCTCAGCTTCCTCGACCTGTACGCGCTTCTCGGTCCCGAGTCGGAGGGCTTCGCCAGCTGGTCGGATGCCAACGGCCTGGCCGAGGAGCTCGCGGGCGAGCTCGACCCGGTCGAGTTCGGCGAATCCCACGCTCCGTACCCGGATGCCGAGCTGGTCGTCACCGCTCCCGGTGAGGAGTCGGGCACCTTCGACAGCTTCGTCGAGCTCGTTATGGAGGACATCGGCGAGGCACGCGGCATCCCCGAGGAGGAGTGGACAACCCGCCCCGACTACCAGTCCTCCGGCGATGACAACGTGATCATCCAGGGCATCGCCGGGTCGCCGAGCTCGCTCGGCTGGGTCGGCTACGCCTACGCCTCGGAGAACGCCGACACCGTCAAGTCCATCGAGGTCGACGGCGGGGGCGGATGCACCGCACCGAGCGACGAGACGATCTCCGACGCGAGCTATCCACTCTCGCGGGCCCTGTTCATCTACGTGAACACGGGCAACCTCGCCGACAACGCGGCCCTCGCGCCGTTCGTCGAGTTCTACCTCAACGACGGCTACGCTGCCGTCGCCGAGGCCGGCTACGTCGAGCTGCCGGAGGACGAGCTCGCGGCGACCGCCACCGCGTGGGCCGACGCCCAGTAGCGCCGATCGAGGGGCCGGCGCCACGCCTGGTGTCCGGCCCCGTTTTCGCGTAATGACCGAGTAGAGTAGGCACCCTTCATGGCCGTCGCCGCCGGGCCGAATCCGACCGGCCTCACCGACCTTCGCGGCAGCGCGCCCCGACGCCGGCGTGAGCTGATCATCCGGTTGCTGTTCGGGGGCGCGGCCCTGCTCTCGATCCTGGTCAGCGTGCTGATCGTGCTCTCGCTGATCGGGAACGCGCTGAGCTTCGTCTCGGCCATCGATCTCGGTCAGCTGGGCGAGCGAGGCTGGTTCCCACGCCGCGAGCTCTACGGCCTGCCGACCATCGTCGCGGGCACGCTCGTCATCGCCGCGATCGCGATGGTGGTAGCCACGCCGCTGGGTCTGGGCGCCGCCATCTACCTGTCGGAGTACGCCTCGCCCCGCACGCGACGGACGCTCAAGCCGATCCTCGAGGTGCTCGCCGGGATCCCGAGCGTCGTGCTCGGCTTCTTCGCGCTCACCTTCATCAGCCCGGTCGTCGTCGATCCGATCTGCCCCGGCTCGACCGGGATCTTCAGCATGATGGCCGCCGGTATCGCGGTCGGTGTCCTCATCACCCCGCTCGTCGCCTCGGTCGCCGAGGACGCGATGTACGCGGTGCCGCGCTCGCTGCGCGAGGCGAGCTACGGGCTGGGAGCGCGGAAGCGCACGACGAGCCTGCGCGTCGTCTTCCCGGCCGCCATCTCCGGGATCGTCGCCGCGCTCATCCTCGGCGTCTCGCGCGCCATCGGCGAGACGATGATCGTGGCGATCGCCGCGGGCGCGACCGGCGGGTCGCTGTTCCAGCTCAACCCGTGCGGCCCGGGCCAGACGATGACCGCGGCGATGACCGCGATCGCCACGGGCTCGGACAACGTGACCGCGGGGAACCCCGCGTTCTTCAGCCTCTTCTTCGTTGGCCTGCTCCTCTTCGTCATCACGCTGGCGCTGAACCTGATCGCGGACGCCTACGTCCGTCGCGTCCGGAGGCAGATCTGATGGCGCTCGACGCCCAGACGCGGCAAAGCGATGCGGCGGCGGCGGTTCGTCGTCGCCTCGAGGGTGGGCAGGCCGACGTCGGCGGGATGGTCTTCCAGGGCCTTCTGCTCCTGGCGCTGATGACCGCCTTCGCGGTGCTCGTGGCGCTGCTGGTCGACATCTCTGCGCGAGGGCTGCCGGTGTTCTTCGAGCGCGGTCTCGACTTCCTCACCTCGGAGGGATCGTCGCGCGCGGCGCGCGCGGGCGTCGTGCAGGGCATCGTCGGCTCGATCCTGCTCATGCTCTTCGTCGTCGTCATCGCCTTCCCGCTCGGGATCGCCGCGGCCGTCTACCTCGAGGAGTACGCGCACGACAACTGGTTCACGCGGACGATCAACACCGTCGTCCGCAACCTCGCCGGCGTGCCCGCCATCGTGTACGGGCTGCTCGGTGCCTTCGCCTTCGTGACGCTCTTCGAGGGCCTCGGCAACAACGGTCGCAACGTCTACGCCGGCGGCATGACCCTCGCCGTCCTCGTCCTGCCGATCGTGATCATCACCGCCGCCGAGGCGCTGCGCGCCGTCCCGTGGACGATCCGCGAGGCCGCCTTCGGGGTCGGCGCGACACGCTGGGAGGTGGTGCGCAGCCACGTCATCCCGTACGCAGCGCCGGGGATCTTCACCGGCACGATCCTGGCGCTGGCACGCGCGTTCGGCGAGACGGCGCCGCTGATCCTGGTCGGCGCCGTCATCGGCAACTTCAGCTTCGGGGCCGAGAGCCTCCCCGAGCGGCTCAGCGGCCCGTACACCAGCCTGCCGACGATGATCTACGACTGGGCACGCCAGCCGGACACCGACTTCCGCGCGAACACCGCGGCTGCGATCATGGTCCTGCTCGTGGTGCTGCTGAGCATCCAGGCCCTGGCGATCTACCTTCGCAACCGATTCGAGCGCAAGTGGTGACCACGCGACAGCGGAGATCGAGATGAAGACGGAACCGCGCACCGACACGGTGCCGCACAAAGGCACGACAATACGCGTCGTGGCGACCGAACAGATCACCGACGAGTCCGAGCGCATCGCGCCCGGTGCGGAGCGGCGACCGATCCAGGTCGAGTTTCCCGACGAGGAGGTCGTGTTCGGCCTCCAGTCGCTCTCGTGCTATTACGGAGCGTTCCGAGCGGTCCGCGACATCAGCCTGAGCGTGCCGAAGAACAAGATCACCGCGGTCATCGGTCCGTCCGGATGCGGGAAGAGCACGCTCCTGCGCAGCTTCAACCGCATGAACGACCTCATCGACACCTTCCACATCGACGGCAGGGTCATGTACCACGGGGTCGACCTCTACGCCGACGGCGTCGATCCGGTCGAGGTGCGCCGCCGCATCGGCATGGTGTTCCAGAAGCCGAACCCGTTCCCAAAGTCGATCTACGACAACGTCGCGTTCGGTGCGCGGGTCGCGAGCTACAAGGGGGACATGGACGAGCTCGTCGAGCGCTCGCTGAGACGGGCGGCGATCTGGGACGAGGTCAAGGACAAGCTCCGCGACCTCGGTACCGCGCTGTCGGGCGGCCAGCAGCAGCGCCTGTGCATCGCGCGCGCGATCGCCGTCGAGCCCGACGTGATCCTCATGGACGAGCCGTGCTCCGCGCTGGACCCGATCGCCACGCTGAAGATCGAGGAGCTCATGCGCGAGCTCAAGGAGAACTACACGATCGTGATCGTCACCCACAACATGCAGCAGGCGGCCCGCGTCAGCGACTACACCGCATTCCTGACCATGGGCGAAGACCGCGCCGGCTACCTGGTCGAGATGGCCCCGACCCAGCAGCTCTTCACCAGCCCGGAGAATCGCCTCACCGAGGACTACATCACCGGCCGGTTCGGCTGACGGGCGAAGGAGAGGACCATGGAACGCGCAATCAACGCAGAGGGGGATGCCGGAGCCGACGCGGCCGAGATCGAGCCCGAGTACCAGGGACCCCGCGCCGCCTTCGATCGGCAGCTGGACCAGGTCAAGGACGACGTGCTGCGCCTCGGCGCCCGGGTCGAGCAGGCCCTCGAGGGGGCCGGTCGGGCGCTCGCCGATCGCGATACCGAGCTGGCCGACAAGGTGCGCTGGGAGGACGCCGAGGTCAACGAGCTCCAGCGCCAGATCAATGCGTCGATCGCCTCGGTGATCGCCACGCAGGCGCCGGTGGCGCGCGACATCCGCGAGCTGCTGGCCCTCTACCATGCCGCCGCCGAGCTGGAGCGGATGGGCGACTACGCGGTCAACATCGCCAAGCTGGCCCAGCAGCTGGCATCGGAGCCGGAGATTCCGATCCTGCGCCAGATCCCGCGCATGGAGCAGCTGTGCCGCGAGCAGCTGCGCGCCGCGATGCGGGCGCTGGTCGACATCAGTGAGAACGAGGCCCGCGAGCTGGCGCTCGGCGACGACGAGCTCGACGACCTCTACAACAGCGTCTACGAGGACGCGATCCAGCTCATCTCGGTCGCACCCGAACGCGCCCGACAGGCGGTCCACATGCTCTTCACCGCACACCATCTCGAGCGCCTCGGCGACCGGGTCACGAACATCGGCGAGGACGTGGTGTACCTGGCGACCGGCCAGATCGAGGACCTGAATAACTAGCTTGGCAACGAGACCGATGCGACGCCGCCTCCTGCTGGTCGAGGACGACCCGACCCTGCGCCAGGCGCTGACCTTCAACCTGGCGCGCGAGGGATACGAGGTCGCCACGGCCGCCGACGGCGAGGCGGCCCTCGAGGCGGCTCGCAATGAGCGGCTCGATCTCGTGCTTCTCGACGTGATGCTGCCGGGCATGAGCGGCGTGGAGGTCCTTCGCGTCCTGCGCCGCGAGGGAGTGACGACGCCGGTCATCATCCTGTCGGCCAAGGGCGACGAGATCGACCGCGTCGTCGGGCTCAAGGTCGGCGCGGACGACTACGTGGCCAAGCCCTTCAGCCGCCCCGAGCTGCTGGCGCGGATCGAGGCCGTCCTGCGCCGCCACCGACGCGAGGCCGACGAGCCGGAGAGGCGGGAACGGCTCAGCTTCGACCGCGTCGCCATCGATGTCGCGCGCCGGGAGGTGCGGGTCGACGACGAGCCGATTCACCTGACCACCAAGGAGTTCGACCTTCTGGCCCACATGGCCGCCGCGCCGGGCCGGATCTTCACCCGTGACCAGCTGCTGGCACGCATCTGGGGCTACGACTACGTGGGCGACGGGCGGACCGTCGACGTCCACGTCAGCTGGCTGCGCGGCAAGCTGCGGGGACGGGACGGTCACAACTACTTCCGCACCGTGCGCGGCGTGGGCTACGCGTTCACGCCCCGACCGGCGTGATCGACCCGACCGCCGCCGCCGCCTTCGAGTCGCTCCTGTCGCGTCGCGGCGGGGACCTGCTGCTCCTCGTCGACGACGCGCTGCGCATCGTGCGGGCCGGGCCCGAGGCCGCGCTCCTCGCCGAGCGTCCGCGGGAGTCGCTGGCCGGGATGAGCCTGATCGCCGCGTTCGGCTCGGCGCCGCTCGACGCGCTGGCACGGCAGGCGATCACCAGCGACCAGGCCACCACCGGCGAGGCCGATCTCGGACACCTCGGCACCCGCCACTTCGCCGTCGACGCCGTGCCGCTGCCGGCCGGCGGCCTCGTCCTCTTCCTGCACGACATCACTGCCCTGCGTCGCATGGAGCGCGTGCGGCGCGACTTCGTCGCCAACATCGGCCATGAGCTGCGCACCCCATTGACCTCGATCAAGCTGCTGGCGGAGACGCTGACCTCCGGCGCGGTCGACGACCTGGCCACGACTCGCGACTTCGCCACGCAGATCGAGCGCGAGGTCGACCACCTGGCTCAGCTCGTCGACGAGCTTCTCGACCTGTCGATGATCGAGTCGGGCGCCACGACCCTGTCGATCGAGGCCCTGGACCCCGAGACGGTCGTGGCCGCCTGCGTCGAGCGCATCACGCCGGTCGCCGAGCGTCGCGAGGTGACCGTGCGCCGGTTCTCGCAGCGCGCGACGCCGGACGTGCGCGCGCTCGGCGACACCGGGCGGCTCAGCCAGGCGCTGCTGAACCTCGCGCACAACGCCGTCAAGTACAGCCACCACGGCGGGGAGGTCCGGATCGGCTGGGATGCAGGCGACGATCGCGTTCGCTTCATCGTCGGCGACGACGGCATCGGCATCCCGGAAGCGCACCAGGCGCGGATCTTCGAGCGCTTCTACAAGGTCGATCGCTCGCGGGCGCGCGATACCGACGCCGAGCAGCTCGGCGGAAGCGCCGGTCTCGGCCTGGCGATCGTCCGCCACATCGCGGAGGCGCATCGCGGCTCGGTCGGCGTCAGCTCCGAGGAGGGCGTCGGCTCGACGTTCTGGATCGAGGTCCCGCGCGCCGGCGACTAGATCGGCCTAGGCGCCGTCTCCGGTGCAGGCCGGTGGCTGGGGCGGCTCGAGGTAGTCGGCGGCGACGAGCGTCCCATCGGCGTCGATGGTGAGGGCCCAGGTCGACCCCTTGCGCGAGGGCACCGGCCTGGAGATGAGGTAGTGATCGGCCGTGGCGAGGCGGTCCACGAGGTCCGGGATCACCTCGCCCTGGCTACAGGCCACCGCGTCGTGCTCGGCGTCGCCGAGGTGCCGAAGCAGCGCGACGGCCTCCTCCTCACGGCCGGGGTAGGCAACTTCCGAGAGGAGCGGCTCGCCCCGGATCTCGAGGTCCAGTGCGTCGGCCAGCGGACGGACGGTGGCCGTGCATCGGAGGATGTCGGCCGACAGGATCGAACCGACCTCGAAGCGCGAGAGGAGCCGGACGAGCTCGTCGGCCTGCTCGATTCCGCACGCGTCGAGCGGGCGGTCGCGATCGTCGCCGGCCCACGTCGAGCTGCTGCCGGCAAGCCCGTGCCGCACGAGCAGGACGGTCCGCGTCGGCGCCGTTCCCCGAGCGAAGCGCTCGAGCACCTCGCGATCGCTCTCGCGCGTGAGCTGGTCGGCGGCCTCGGCGAGGGACAGCCAGCGCAGATCGTCGACCTCGCGGGTGGCCGAGAACGTGCCCTCCTCCGCCTGCATCGCCCACCAGCGCACGAGCTTGGGCCGCATGCCGGCGCCGTCGGCCTTCACGTAGCGCGTCTCACCCAGCCCGCGGCCGACGCGGACGTGGAAGCCGGTCTCCTCGAGCACCTCGCGCACGGCGCCCTCGAGGTCGGACTCCCGCGCCGAGACCTTGCCCTTCGGCAGGCTCCAATCGTCGTAGCGGGGCCGATGGATGACTGCGACCTCGACCCCCGACTCCCCGTCGACGCCCTCGACCCGTCGCCACACCACGCCGCCGGCGGCGCGGATGGGCGGCCCGATCACATCGCCCATTTCCGCCAGCGGCGACGTCGGACATCGGGCCACTCGTCGAGGAAGGCGCGGCGCGAGTGCTCGGCGCGCGACCGCAGCCGCTCGACGAGACGGCCGGCCTCGAAGGCGTACCGAGCCCCTGCGCCACGAGCGGAGAGGGTGTCACGCACCAGTGACTCGGCCACGGCCGAGTCCTGGACTTCGCCGAGGAGGTCCTGGAGGTCGGCCAGCCGCGTTCCCAGGCGATCGGCACCATCGGCGGCCTTGCCGTCCAGCGATCGGGCGGCCAGCTCGGCGGCGTACCGCGCGCGCTTAACCGCGATCCGGGTGCGGTGGAAGTCCTCGGCCGGGCTGTCGTCGTCGAGTTCGTCGGCGCGGCGCTGAAGCCGGTCCCAGGCGTCGAGCACGAGGTTCCCAAGCGCGTCGCCGGCGGGGGCATCGGCCGGCCCGGCAGGAGGGTTCACCGTGGCCGCCACCAGGTCGTTCAGGAGCGCGACGTACTCCGGACCGTCGAGCATGTTCATCAGCCGCTCGCGAGCCGTCGCCCGCTGCCGATCGAGCGTCTCGAACAGCGGCGCCAGGGCAGCGGTCGAGCCGTCACGCTCGGCGCGCAGTCGCATCGCCATGACATCGGCGTCGCGCGCGTCGGCCGCCGCGTCGGCGACGGCGCGCAGCCGCGGCTCGATCTCCTCGCGCCAGCGAGGGTCGACCGCGTCGCCGAGCGTTCGCAGGTCGCTGCGCAGCCGGCGCATGGCGACGCGCAGCTGGTGGACACCCTCCGGGTGGCCGAGGCGCGCCTGGGGGTCGTGGCGGACGATCCGGGTCAGCGCGTCGGCGATGCTGGAGGCGACGACGTCGGCGAGCCGCGCGTCGGCCGGAACGGATCTCGGACCGATCTCCGGGGGCGCCGTCGCCCTCGAGCCGAGGGCGCGGACGACCTTCGGGATGGGCTCCGACTCGGTGGCGCCGGCGGCGCTGAGCTGCTCGCCGATGGCGCGAACGTCGACGCCCTCGGTGAGCGCCTCGACCTCGAGCTCCCGGAAACGCGAGACCACTCGACGCCCCTCGATGACCGAGACCTCGTCGTCCGCGACCTCGGCGACCGGCACCTCGTCGGCAATGAGGTGGACGCGACGGCGTCGGGTACGCAGGGTGGCCACGGCCGTCAGCGGCTCGCCGCGCGCATAGGCGGTGACCAATGAGCGCACCTCCGAGGGCGGCTCGCGGCGAGCGGCCTCGAAGTGGAGCTCGTCGCGCTCGAGCTCCGAGCCGCGCACGCCGACCGGCAGCTTCAGCGTCCAACGTGGCGTCTCGGCCTCGCCGGTCCGGTAGCGGAGCGTGACGCCCTGGCGGGCCATGCGCAGGTCGGCGGTGTCGAAATAGGTTGCCCGCAGCTGCTGGTCGGGCAGCGCGGCGACGCCCAGCGGCTCGCCGTCGAGCGCCAGGGCCGGCATCGTGAAGCGGCCCGGAAGGGCGAGCTTGATCTCTCGCTCGGTCACCGGTCGACCATGGCACGACCCGCCCGCGCCATCAGCGTGGCCTGCAGGCGCGGCGCACCGGGATCGGTCGGGAGGCGCGTCCAGGAGCCGTCGGGGCCCAGCTCCCATGCAGTCCCGTCTGCGAGCGCAAGCTCGAGGATCGAGCGCAGCCGGGCTCGGTATGCCGGGTCGCCGACGCGCACGAGCACCTCGACCCGCCGGTCGAGGTTGCGATGCATCATGTCGGCGCTGCCGATCCAGATCTCGTCGCCATCGGCCTCGCCGAAGCGGAAGATGCGGGAGTGCTCGAGGAATCGGCCGAGGATGCTGCGCACGCGGATGTTCTCGCTGAGGCCCTTCACGCCCGGGCGCAGGCCGCAGATGCCGCGCACGATCAAGTCGATCGCCACGCCGGCCCGCGACGCGGTGTACAGCGCATCGATGACCGTCTCGTCCACGAGGCTGTTGAGCTTCATGACGATCCGAGCCGGCTTGCCGCGGGCGGCGCGATCGGCCTGGTCCGCGATCAGCTCGAGCATGCGCTGGCGCAGGTCGAGGGGCGCCACGAGCATCGACTCGTATGCCGTGCGCCGCGAGTAGCCCGTCAGCAGGTTGAAGAGATGGCTGACATCGGCGGCCAGGTCCGGATCGGCCGTGAGCAGGCCGACGTCCTCGTACAGCCGCGCGGTGGTCGGGTGGTAGTTGCCGGTGCCGACGTGGACATAGCGGCGGATGCCGTCGGGCTCGCTGCGGACCACCAGCGCCAGCTTGCAATGCGTCTTGAGGCCGATGAGCCCGTACACGACGTGGCAGCCTGCCTGCTCGAGCATCCGGGCCCAGGCGATGTTGGCCTGCTCGTCGAAGCGGGCCTTGATCTCGACCAGCACGACGACCTGCTTGCCGGCCGCCGCGGCGGCGATGAGCGCATCGACGATGGGGCTCTCGCCCGAAGTGCGGTAGAGCGTCTGCTTGATGGCCAGCACGTCCGGGTCGGCAGCTGCCTGCTCGACGAAGGCCTGGACGGTGCCCGCGAACGAGTCATACGGATGGTGGACCAGGATGTCGCGCTCATCGAGGGTGGCGAAGATGTCCACGTCGCCATCCTTGTCGCGAACGATGTCGAGGGGCGGAGCGGGCAGGAAGGCCGCGTACTTCAGCTCCGGGCGGTCGAGCTTGACGAAGGCCCACAGGTCGGCGTGACCCAACGGTCCACCGAGGCGGTGGACGTGCTGCTCCGGCAACTGGAGCTCGCGGGTCAGCAGCTCGACGAGGTGGGCGGGCATGCGGCGGTCGACCTCGAGGCGGACGGCCGGGCTGAAGCGGCGGCGACGGAGCTCGGCTTCGAGCGCGCGGAGGAGGTCATCGGCCGCGTCGTCGTCGAACTCGAGGTCGCTGGCCCGCGTCACGCGGAACGGGTAGTTGGCCAGGATCTCCATGCCCGGGAAGAGCAGGTCCAGGTTGGCGGCGATGACGTCCTCGAGCGGCACGAACGTCGAGGGGTCGTCGGCGGGCAGGAAGCGCTGGAGGAGGGGCGGCACCTTGACCCGCGCGAACTTCGAGCGTCGATCGGACGGGTCACGCAGCCAGACCGCGAGGTTCAGCGACAGGTTGCTGATGTACGGGAAGGGATGGCCGGGGTCGACGGCGAGGGGTGTGAGAACCGGGAAGACCCGCTCGACGAAATGGGCGGTGAGCGTCGTCCTCGCCGCCTCGGACACCTGGCGCCAGCGCTGGACGCGAATGCCGGCGCGGGCCAACCGCGGCTTGAGGTCGCGAGTGAAGAGCTTGGCGTGGCGCGTGGCCAGGATCGACGAGCGCTCGGCGATGCGCTCGAGCTGAGCCGCCGGATCGAGGCCGTCGATCGACAGCAGGCCCGGCGCCGCCAGCTGCTGGCGCCGCAGGGTCGCCACACGCACCTGGTAGAACTCGTCGATGTTGCTCGCGAAGATCGCCGAATACTTCACCCGCTCGAGGAGCGGTGCATCGGCCTCCTCGGCCAGCGCGAGGACGCGCTCGTTGAAATCGAGCGCCGAAAGCTCGCGGTTGATGAACCGCCCATCGGGCAGCCCCGGCTCGAGGTCGCTCTCGAGCGTTCTTGCGGTGGTGGCCATACGGCCCTCCAGCATAGGCGCCGAATGATAAATGCCGATGAACCCCGGCATCCAGAGGGCTGCGTCAGACCCTTGATCGTGCAACTATTGGACCGATGAGCACCGATCCGCGTCGCGACGATCCACGCATCGGCGCCTGGCGAGCCTTCCTGCGCGCACACGCGCAGGTCGTTCGCCGTCTCGAGCGCGAGCTCGCCGACGAGCAGGGCATGGCGCTCACCGACTACGACGTCCTCGTCCAGCTGGCCGGCGCCGATCAGCGTCGCCTCCGCATGAGCGAGCTGGCGGACCGCCTGCTCCTGTCGCGCTCGGGCGTCACCCGGCTCGTCGACCGCCTGGTGGCCGATGGTCTCGTCGAGCGCATCACCTGCGACGACGACCGGCGTGGCCAATGGGCGGCCCTGACCGATGCCGGCCTTCGCCGGCTGCGCGCCGCGGCGCCCACGCACCTGCGCGGCATCTCGGAGCACTTCCTCGACCGCCTCTCCGCCGACGAGCTGGCGAGCCTCGAGCGCATGCTGGACCCGATCGCGGGATCGTAGCCGGCGAGCGCCGTTCACATCGACAGATCGCTGAATCGTCACCGGAGCGGCGATTCGCGTGCGGTTTCGACGATGTACCGGCGTCCGGTGAGCGTGGACCGCACCGCCGCGCGCGGCTCGTGCGTAGCGGGCTGCGATGTAGCGCAGAAACGCAACGCGGCGAGGCTCCCAGGTGCGATCTCGCCGATGGATCGGCGACCTAGGGGGAGTCGACCTGTTCGCGAAGGCCGCGCACCATCCCCGCACGTGGATCGTCGGGCGCCAGCTCGAGGAACCGATCGAACGCGAGCAGCGCCCGCTCGGGGTCGCCCTCGCCGCGCAGGGCGATGAGGCCGTCGAAGAAGGCCGCCTCCACCGGGTCGGCCGTCTCCCGCTCCGCGTACGAGTCAAGTGCGCGCCGCGCGTTCGCGTAGTCGTCCGCGCGGACATAAGCGCCGATGACGCGCTCGTAGGCGTCGGCCCGATCCGGCTCGAGCGCGATGAGCACCTGGAGCGCGGCGGCCGCGCGGACGAGATCGTCGCCGGTCGCGTCGGCGAGGTACGCATCGGCCAGGTCCGAGAGCGTCTCGGCGTCCTCCGGGTCGGCCGCCAGCGCGTCCAGCAGGCGGTCGATCTCGGCCTGGCGCGCCGCCTCGGCGGCCTCCGCCGCAGCCAGCGCCTCGTTGACGGCGGTCTGGTTCGCGATGCCCGCTGCGGGCAGCAGCGAGCCCGCCACAACGACGACGCCGACCACGGCGGCGGTGACGACCGCGGCCCGTGCACCGGAGCGCGGTTCGGCCGTCGCCGGCGGCGCCGCGGCGTCCAGGTCGGCGGCGGTCGCCGCGGCGCGCGCCTCGGCCTCGGCAAGCTGCTCGGCGTAGCCGCGCTCATCGAGCGAGCCGGCCCTTCGATCGGCCTCGACGTCGCGCAGCGCCTCGAGCGCGACGCGATGGCGGACCGCGGCGGCATCGCGCTCCGCGTCGATGGCGACAGCCGGGCTCGGGCGTCGAAGCGGCGCGAGCACGACGAGTCCGGCGACCAGGAGCGCCGCCAGGACGAGGATCGGCTCAGGCATCGAGCGCCTCCGTCTCGTCGTGGAGGCGACGCCGCGTCTCCTCGTCGACCGCCGGGCGCGCCGCGGGGACGGGCCTGCGCCGGATCAGCCAGGTCGCCAGGGCCGCCACGCCCAGCGCGAGCGCGGCGAACGGCAGGATCCAGGCCGCCGGCGAGGTCGGCGCGAGGAGGATCCACTCCCCGTAGCGCTCGACGAAGTGGGCGCGGACCTGGGCATCGGTCGCCCCGGAGCCGACCAGCTCGGTGATCTGGCGGCGGATCTCGCGTGCCGAGGCGGTCTGCGAGTCGGCCACTGACAGGCCCTGGCAGTCGGGGCAGCGCAGCTCTGCCGCGAGCGCATCGGTCCGGTCCGCATCGGTCGCGACCGCCGGAGCCAGCCACAGCAGCGCCAGGATGGCCAGCAGCGCCAGGAGCGCGCCGAGGGCGACCGCGGGGAGCTGGCGTCTCATCGGTCCAGCCCGATCGCGGCCAGCCGCTCGTCCATGAGGTCGTCGCTCAGCGGGCCGAACTGCCTGGCGCGCACGATCCCATCGGCGTCGACGAAGAAGCTCTCCGGCGGCCCGGTCACGCCATAGTCGATCGCGAGACGGCTGCCCTCGTCGACGACGTGCGCGGTAGCCGGTGTCGCCGTATCGGGCGAGGAAGGCGCGCGCGTCATCGGGGCTGTCCTGGTACAGCACGCCGACCATCGCGAGGTCCTCGCCGAGATCGGACTGCGTGCCGGTCAGGACGGGATGCTCGTCGACGCACGGCCCGCACCAGCTGGCCCAGAAGTTCACCACGTATGGGCGGCCCGCGAGGTCGGCGGAGCTGAGCGTCTCACCGTCGAGCGTGGTGAGGGACCACTCGGGCGCCGTGCGCCCGATCAGCGGCGAGCTGATCTCCAGCGGGTCGCGGCCGAAGCCGCTGAGCAGGAGCCAGCCGACGGGCAGCACGACGAGCGGGACGAGCAGCCAGCGTAGCCAGCCGGTGGCGCGCATCAGCCCGGCCCTTCCACCGGCACAACGCTGGCTGGCCGCCGCTCCTCGACCGTCATCTGCTGCATCCGGCGCTCCGGCCAGATCGCGAAGACCGCTCCCATGCCCACGACCGCGCCGCCGATCCAGATCCAGACCACGAGCGGGTTCACGAACAGGTGCAGCGTCACGGCGCCGCTCGCCGAGTCCGAGGCGAGGAGCGTCACGTACAGGTCCTCGGCGAGGGAGGTGCGCACGGCCGGGGTGGCGATCGCGGTCGGCGAGCTCGGGTAGTCGCGCAGGGCGGTGTTCAGGGTCCCGCTTTGCGGACCGCCGTATGTCACCTCGGCGCGCGTCTCGATGACGCGCGCGTCGTTCGCCAGCGGCTCGACCACCAGGCGCTCATGAGTGACGGTGTAGGGACCGATGGCTGCCGACTCTCCGGGCTGGAGCGTCACGGTCCGATCGACCGCCAGGCCCGACGAGACGGCGACGGCCACGGCCATGACCAGCACTCCGAGGTGAACCGCGTATCCACCGTAGCGGCGCCGGTTGCGGGTCGCCAGGCGCCAGGCCGCGGCCGGCGGCGCCTCTCCGCGGGAGCGGGAGCGCGCACGAGCCCCGCGAATCACCTCGTCGATCAGGATGCCGCCGACGAAGGCGGCCAGCGCCAGCGTCCCCAGCGGCGCGGGCTCGCGCAGGCCGAGGACGAGCGCTACCGCGGCCACCCCCACGGCCACGAGCAGCGGGACGGTGAAGCGCTCCCGAACCGTGGACCATGACGCGGTCCCCCACGGCAGCGCGGGCCCGACGCCCATGAGGAAGAGAAGCGCGACGAAGATCGGGACCGTCACGCGGTTGAACCACGGCGGCCCGACGCTGATCGTCGCCCCGCTCGTGCTCGCCACCAGCAGCGGCAGCAGGGTGCCGAACAGCACCGCGAAGGTGAGCGCCAGGAAGAGGACGTTGTTGAGCAGGAACGCCGACTCGCGGCTGACGAGACGCGAGGGCCGTCCTCCGCCGACGAGCTGCGGCAGCCGCCACGCGAGCAGACCGAGAGAGAGTGTCAACGCCACCACGATCCCGGCAAGGAACCACGGCCCGATCGCCGACTGCGTGAACGAGTGGACGCTGGCGACGATCCCCGATCGGGTAAGGAAGGTCCCGAGCAGGGTGAGCGCGAAGGTCGCGATCACCAGCGCCACGGTCCAGATCCGCAGGCCTCCACGGCGTTCGGCGACCATCGCGGAGTGGACGAAGGCCGTGGCCGTCAGCCACGGCAGCAGCGCAGCGTTCTCGACCGGGTCCCAGCCCCAGTAGCCGCCCCAGCCGAGCACCTCGTAGCTCCACCACGCCCCGGCCACGATTCCCAGGGTCAGGAAGGTCCATGGCACCAGCGTCCAGCGCCGCACGATCCGGAGCCACTCCTCGTCGAGCCGGTTCGTGATCAGCGCCGCGACGCCGAATGCGAACGGCACTGCCATGCCGGTGTAGCCCAGGTAGAGCAGCGGCGGGTGGAGCGCCATGAACGGGTGGTTCTGGAGCAGCGCGTTCGGACCGATCCCCTCGGCCGACACCGGCGTGATCCGCACGAACGGGTTGCCCGGCCAGGTCATGACCGCGAAGAAGAAGAGGTTGACCGATGCGAGCGTCGCGCCCACCCAGGGCATCAGCGACCGATGCCGATCGCGGTGACGCCACAGCACGAGCGTCGCCCAGCCAGTCGCCAGCAGCGTCCAGAACAGGATCGAGCCCTCCAGGGCGGCCCACAGGCTGATGGCGCTGATGAGCGGGGGCGTGGTCGTCGCGTTGTTCTCGGCCACGTAGAGCACGCTGAAGTCGTGTGCCAGCAGGCTGGCCACCATCGCCGCGCAGCCGATGGCGGAGGCCACGAATGAGCCGATGACGGCGCGTCGCGCACTCGTCGCCAGCCGCGCGTCACCGCCGCGCCCGGCGAGCACGAAGGCCACCGCCGCGTACGCGCTCAACGCCAGGCCGGCGAGGACCGCGACGTGGCCGATCGTCGGGATCACGGCTCGTCGTCTCCGGGGTCGAAGACCCGGTCGGTCGGGTCGGTGCCGGGCTCCGGCGCCTCGTAGTTCTCGTCGTGCTTGACGATGACCCGGGTCGCCTCGAAGGTGCCGTCCTCGCCGAGCGAGCCCTCGACGACGGCGCCGCTGCCCTCACGGAACGATCGGGTCGGCGCAACGGTCGAGTGGACGGTGATCTCGGCTTCGGTGTCCGCGAGGACGAAGGTCAGATCGGTCGGCGGACCAGAGATGCTGCCGGGCCTGACCTGCCCGCCGAGGCGCATCGTGTCGCCGATCGCCTCGTCACCCAGCGCGAGCAGTTCGGACGGCGTGCGGTAGTAGACCAGCGCGCTGCCGATGCTCGAGAACGCCAGGTACGCGACGACGGCGAGGACGATCGCCACGAGCACGAGGATTCCCCACGGCCGTCGCCGCGGCGGCAGCACCGGCTCGACGGGCGGAGCGACGGTCATCGCGCCTCGTCGTCGCGGTCCCGCGCCGCCCGGAGCCGCCGCCAGAGGGCCGCCGTGTAGAGGGCCATCCCGCCGAGGATGACGGAATAGGCGGCGAGGACATAGCCCGCATCGGTCATCCGCGCGCGACCTCCACACGCCGGGCGGCGACGAGGTGCTCGACGCGGGCCGCCTCCTCGCGGGCGGCCTCGGCGCGAGCAAGCTGGTAGCGGCGGATCATCAGGTAGCTCCACGCAAGGGTGAACGAGCCGACCATCAGCAGGAGGGTGCCAACGAAGGCCATCGGTGCGGCCGGGTTGAGCACCCGGTCCGGCGAGCCGATCGTGGCGGTCTGGTGCAGGCCGCGCCACCACTCGACGCTGAAATGGACGATCGGGATGTCGAGGGCGGCGATGATGCCGACGATCGCGGCGCGCGTCGCGCGGCGCTCGGGGTCATCGGTCAGGCGACGCAGCAGCAGGTAGCCGACGTACAGCGCCAGCAGCAGCGCCGTGGTGGTCAGGCGCGGGTCCTCCCACTGCCACATCACCCCCCACACCGGTTGGCCCCACATCATTCCGCCCCAGATGGCGAAAGCCGTGAACATGACGCCGATCTCGGCCCCCGACACGGCCACGGCATCGAAACGCAGGTCGCGCTTCCAGAGCCAGCCGATGCCGGCAAGGGCGGTTACGCCGAACGACAGGTACGCCAGCCAGGCCGATGCCACGTGCGGGTACATGATCCGCTGGGCGTCCCCCTGGTTCACGTCGGGCGGCACCACGAAGAGGGCAACGAACGTCGCGGCGGCCACCGCTGCGAGCGCGACGAAGCCGAGGATGCGGGTCTTCATCCGTCCTCCAGCAGGAAGCCGTAGGTCGCGGCACCGGCCGCGATCATGACCACGTCGAAGGCGACCAGCAGGCCGATCCAGGCGCCGAGCTCGCCGAACGGGTCGCCGGCCAATGCCGCCGCGGTCGCCTTGACGGCGGCGAGCAGGAGCGGGGCAAGCACCGGGAGCATGAGCAGCGGCAGCATCACCTCGCGGGCGCGCAGCCGGACCGTGAGCCCGGCGTAGAAGGTGCCGACGGCAGCCACGCCGGCCGCGCCGAGGACGACCGTGACGAGCAACGGGAGCGGTGCCGCGGCGACCTCGACGGCGAAGAGGATCCCGACCGCCAGCAGCAGGACGAGGCCAAGCACGAGCATCACCGCGAAGCCGCCGAGCGCCTTGCCCGCATAGAGCGCGCGCCGGTCCACCGGATATGCGGCGAGCTGCTCGAGCGCGCCGTCATCGGTCTCGAGCTGGTGGAGCCGGCCGACCGCCAGGATGCCGGCGAAGACGACGGCCAGCCACAGCAGGCCCGGAGCCGCCGCCGCCAGCCGCGCCGAGTCGGGGCCGAGCGCGAATCCGAACAGGAGGAGCACGACGGCAGCGAAGAAGAGGGTGCTGACCGTCGCGTGCCGGCCTCGGAGCTCGGCCAGCGCGTCCTTGCGCGCGACAGCCAGCGCGACCATGGTTCCACGCCGGACCGCGCTCATCGAGCTGCCGCCACCGGGCGCGGCAGGGGGCTGAGCGACGGTGGCGTCCAGCTGATCCCCTCGCCGTTCACCTCGGCCACCAGGCCCCGATCGAGCGTGACCCGAGCGTCCACCCAGCGCTCCAGGCGGTCGACGCTGTGCGACGCCACGAGCACGCTGACGCCGGCCTCGCGCCAGGCGGCCAGGAGCTGCTCGACGAGCTCGAATCCCTCCGGGTCGAGGGCGGCGGTCGGCTCGTCCAGGAGCACGAGCGAGGCCTGGCCCAGGAGGATCCGGCCGAGGGCCAGCCGGCGGCGCATGCCCGCCGAGAACGTTCCCACGCGGTCGTCGGCGCGAGCCGCGAGGCCGACGTCGGCCAGCGCGCGGTCGACACGCGCCCCGGGATCCGGGGTGTCGAGCATCGTCGCCGCGAACGAGAGGTTCTCGCGCGCGGTCAGGTCGTCGTACAGGGCGGTGGCGTGCGAGAGGTAGGCGACGCGCTCGCGCACCAGGTCAGCGTCGCGACCGACGTCCAGGCCGTCCACCCCCGCGCTGCCGTACGACGGCCGGATGGCGGTGGCCAGCAGCCGCAGCAGCGTCGTCTTGCCGGCGCCGTTCGGGCCGAGCAGCGCGGTGCAGCCGCCGGCGCGGATCCGCAGCGAGACGCCGGCCAGCGCCGGGCTGCCTGCGAAGAGGCGGGCGAGGTCGGTGGTGACGACCGCCGGGGGGCGTTCGTCGGGTGCCCCCAAGGAGCGGGGCGACACGTAGATCGTGGTCTGCGGCATGCTCGACTTGGCAGGGCGAAGCTTGGGCTTCCGCACTATGCGGGCCCGGCCGGGGAGCGTCAAATCCCCGGCGCCCCGTAACCGGGGTCGTAGGAGAACCCCAGACGGACCACCAAGGGGAGCTCCGTGACGGTGAGTCGGGCACGATCCGCCCTGCCCCCGAGCCTCGTCCTCGCGCTCGCGGCCGGGTTGGCGGCATGTGCGTCGAGCAGCGATACGCCGAGCGCGACTGGCATCGTGTCTGCAACGCCGGAGCCGAGGGGCACGGCCGCGAGTGAGACGGCCGGTGCCGAGCCAACGGTGTCCGAGCCGGCGGCCGCCGAGGAAGAGGTGCTGATCACCGGGGCGCAATTCGAACCGGCAGAGCTCACCGTGACGGCCGGCACCGAGGTCGCCTTCGTGAACGAGGACGACTACGGTCACACCGTCACCGAGGGGACCGAGGGGCAGGCCGTCGACAACGCCTTCGTGAACGAGGAGGTCGCCGCCAACTCCACCGTCCGCGTCGTCTTCGACGAGGCCGGAACGTTCGAGATCACGTGCATCATCCACCCGACGATGCAGATGACGATCACCGTAGAGGACTGACCGATGCAACGACCGCGACGCGCCACCCTGGCCACCGGGCTGGCCATCATGACCCTGCTCCTCGCCGCCTGCGGCGGCGCCGCCGAGAGCACGCCGACCGCTGCCGATGGCGACGGCGACGGCGACGGTGGGGCCACCGCCGGCGAGACGGTTTCGCTGGCGGGCGGCCAGTTCAGCCCGTCGACGCTGAACATCGCCGCGGGTGACACCGTGACCTTCACCGATACCGGCGGGCACACCGTCACCGAGGGCGAGAACGGGACCGCCGTCGAGGACCCGATCGTCGACGAGCAGGGCGGCTCCGACATCGAGGTCACATTCGACGAGCCGGGCACGTACAACATCACCTGCACGATCCACCCGGCGATGAACATGACCGTCACCGTCGAGGGCTGATCGGAACCACGCGGTTGATGGCCGACGGGGGGCGGTGCTAGGGTTCGCGTCCTGATGGACGCCGGACTCTCGCCCGCCAGCCCGACCCCGCATCGTTCGCGCGCCGCGCGACGGGCGGAAGCGCTGCGCGCCGAGACTGCCGCGACCGCGGCCCTGAACGTGCTCGGCCAGAAGTGGGTGATGCGCATCATCCGCTCCCTGGGGGATCGGACCCAGCGCTTCTGCGAGCTCCAGGACGCGCTCGGCGGGGCGAACTCGGCCACGCTCTCGCAGCGGCTCAAGATGCTCGAGGACGAGGGGCTCATCGAGCGCCGGGCGATCAGCGCCGTGCCGCCGTGGGTCGAGTACTCGCTCACGCCGAAGGGCAGCGAGCTGCGCGCGGCGATCTCGGGCATCGACCGCTGGGCCGATCGCTGGGCCGCTCCCACGCAGTGAGCCACCCGGTCGCCGAGGAGCGCCCGGCGGCGCACGGCGACGCCCTCAACGGACTGCGCGCGGCCATCGCCGACGCCCCGAGCCCGGATGCCGCCGCGCAGCGCGTCGTCGAGCTGCTGCATGACCGCTTCGCGCACTACGACTGGGTCGGCATCTACTGGGTGGACGGCGCCGACCTCGTGCTCGGCCCGTGGATCGGCCCGGAGCCGACCGAGCACACTCGCATCCCGATCGGCACTGGCGTGTGCGGCGCGGCCGCCGCCTCGGGTCGCACCGAGATCGTCCCCGACGTGGACGCCGACCCGCGCTACCTCGCCTGCTTCGCGACGACCCGCAGCGAGATCGTGGTGCCGATCTTCGAGCGCGGCGAGGTGACCGGCGAGATCGACGTCGACGGCTCCGACCTCGATGCCTTCGACGACATGGACGCCCGCTTCCTCGAGGAGGTCGCGGCGCTGGTCGCTCCCCTGCGACCTCGCTCGTAACCGGCCCCGTACCGCATCGGTGAGATGGCCGCCACCGATCCCGGACCATTCGAGCGCGTCTACGACCAGCACGTGGTCGGGATCTATCGGTTCGTCTACGCCCGCGTCGGAAATCACCCCGATGCCGAAGACCTGACCGCCCAGGTCTTCGTGCGTGCCGTCGAGCAGCTCGACACGAGCCGCGACCCGGGGCAGGTCGCCGCCTGGCTCTACCGGGTGGCGCACAACGCCACCGCGGACTACTGGCGCGCCTTCTACCGGCTGCCGCTGGTCGGCACCGATCACGTCGCTCCGGGCTGGGAGCCCGCCGAGCCGTCCGGCGTCCCAGTCGAACCGGACGACCGGGCCTCCGTGCGGGTCCAGGCGCTGCTGCGCCGCCTCCCCGACCACTACCGCCGGGTGCTCGAGCTGCGATTCCTCCAGCGCCTGAGCGTGGCCGAGACCGCGCGCGCGATGGGCATCAGCAACGGCAACGCGCGCGTGCTCCAGTACCGCGCCCTGCGCCGCGCCGCCCTCCTCGAGGAGCCTACCGATGGCTGACCGCGAGCCACCTGAGCCCCGCGACCAGGACGCCGCCGAGCGTTTCGACGGCTACCTCGACGCGCTGCTCGGTGACGGGCGGCCGTCACCCGACGCGGTCGACGACCGCGACGAGGCCGAGATGGCGCGCATGGCCGCCGAGCTCGCCGCCAGCGGCCGCCCCGGAGCCGGGTCGGCTCCTGACCCGGCGTTCGTCGAGCAGCTGCGGCGCCGGATGCGCGAGGCCGATGCCGGCATCGATGCCATCCGCCAGCCGCCGCCCGTTCGCGAGCAGCCGGTGGCTGCCGAAGGCACCGCTCGCTGGCGGCTCTCTCGGCGCCAGCTGCTCCAGGCCGGGATCGGTGCCGCCGCCGGGATGGCGGCCGGCGTGATCGGTGTCTCGCTGATCGGTCAGGGGCAGCGGCGGCAGATCGGCGACGACGAGGAGCTCGTCACCGGCGACGGCTTCTGGACCGAGGTCGCCCGCCTGGCGGAGGTGCCGCCGGGGAGCGCCGTCCGGTTCACCACTGCGGCGTTCGACGGCTTCGTCGTCAACGACTCTGGCGCGGTGCGGGCGCTGTCATCGGTCTGCACGCACATGGGCTGCACGCTCCACTTCCGGCCCGACTGGCAGGACCTGCGATGCCCCTGCCACGGCGCGAGCTTCGGGCTGGACGGCCGGCTGGCGAACGGTCGGCGGGCCTGGCGGTCCGAAGGCGCGTACCCGGGCGACGCGCAGGCCTACCCGGTCGAGCTGCCGGATCTCGTGCGGCCGGAGGTCAAGGTGGAGGACGGCCTGATCTGGGTCTGGACCGCGCAGGCCTAGGCGAAGAGGATCTCGAACAGCAGCTGGACGACGCCGGGCAGCGCCAGGATCACGAGAACGATAGCGATTGCGATCCCGGCGTAGATGAACAGCGACAGGTCCGGTGGCTCGGCGCGCTCCGGCGGTGGCGTCAGCCGCTTCGGCAGGTGCGGCGGGCGCCGAGGACGGCGGTGCTCGTACTTGTGCGGCGCCGACAGGTCGGGGAGCTTGAGGTTCGGTCCGGGCACGGCCTAGTCGTAGACCTCCGGGTTGATCGGGTTGGGCAGGCGCTCGCCACGCAGCCCGGCCAGCAGGTTGGCAGCGGCAATCGCGGCCATCTTGCCGCGAGTGACCTGCGAAGCGGACGCGATGTGCGGCACGACCAGGCAGTTCGGCAGCGCCACCAGCGGATGGTCGGCGGGAAGCGGCTCCGGCTCGGTGACGTCGAGGCCGGCGGCGAAGATCTCGCCGTCACGAAGGGCTCGCTCGAGGGCCGCCGGGTCGACCACCGGGCCGCGAGAGGTGTTGACCAGCACGGCTGTCGGCTTCATCGAGCTCAGCGCGGCGTCGTCGATCAGGTGGTGGGTCTCATCGGTCAGGTTGACGTGGAGGCTGACGAAGTCGGACTCGCGCAGCAGGTGTTCCATCTCGACTCTCGTGGCGCCCAGCTCGCGCTCCTCATCGGGCGTGGCCGGATGCACGTCGTGGTAGAGGATTCGCATCCCGAAGCCGCGGCCACGGCGCGCCATCTCGCGGCCGATGCGCCCGAACCCGACGATCCCGAGCGTGGCGCCATGGACGTCGACTCCCATCAGCAGCATCGGTCCCCAGGTCTTCCATCGGCCCTCGCGGACGTAGTCGACGCTCTCCGGGATACGGCGGGCGGCGGCCATCAGCAGGGTGAAGGCGAGGTCCGCGGTGGTCTCGGTCAGCACGCCCGGCGTGTTGCCGGCCGGGATGCCACGACGGGTGCAGGCGGCAACGTCGATGTTGTCGAAGCCGACCGCGAAGTTGCTCACCACCCGCAGCTGCGGGCCGGCGGCGTCGAGCAGCTCGTCGTCGACGCGGGTCGGTGAGGAGCGTCAGCAGGCCGTCCTTGCCGGCGGCTCGTCGCAGCAGCTCGTCGCGGGGCGGCGGCAGCTCGTCGGTCCACAGGTCGACCTCGCAGGCCTCGCGAACGGCGTCGAGGCCCTCGTCGGGAATGACGCGGGTGACGAGCACGCGCGGGCGGCCATCATCAGCCACGAGGGTCTGCTCCTGTCATGAGCATTGGGTCGGTTGGAGCGCTCCTGCCACCGGCCTCGATGGCGATCGTGCTCATGCAATGAGCAGTACGCAGGCGGAGGAGCTCCGAAGCGCCAGCGGGCGAGACCTCGTCCGATGCAACGCTCATGTGATGAGCACAGGCCACGCCCGGACCCGGCTCACGAGGCCGCCCCGACGAGCTCGCCGGTTCGCTCCAGCTTCGCCAGCGACTCGCCGATGCGCTCCAGCGCCGACCCCAGGTTCTCGCGCGAGTTCGCGTAGCTGAAGCGCAGGTGCCCTTCGCCGTGCACGCCGAAGGCGGTGCCGGAGAGGCCGCACACGCCGGCGTCGAAGAGCAGGTGATCGGCGATCTCGTTGGAGGTCCGCCCGAATGAGCTGACGTTCGGGAAGGTGTAGAAGGCGCCGTGCGGCATGACGCACGACACGCCGGGGATGGCGTTCAACCCGTCGACCATGAGCTGCCGGCGCGCGATGAACTCGGCGCGCATCGCATCGGCCGCGTCCTGCGGTCCGGTCAGCGCCTCGACCGCGCCGAACTGGGCGAAGGCGTTCGTGCAGGACACGCTGTTGATGACGAGCCGGCTGAAGGCGGTGCTGAGCCACTCGGGCACGATCCCGTAGCCGAGGCGCCAGCCGGTCATCGCGAAGGTCTTGCTGAAGCCGTCGAGCGTGATCGTGCGCTCCGCCATGCCGGGCAGGGTCGCGATCGAGAGCGGCTCGCCGGAGTACTGGAGGCGCGCGTAGATCTCGTCCGCGAGCACCACCAGGTCGTGCTCGACGGCCAGCTCGGCCAGGCGGCGGGTGTCCGCATCGGTCAGGATCGAGCCGGTCGGGTTGTGGGGCGAGTTGGTGATGAGCAGCTTCGTGCGCGGCGTGATCAGGCTGGCGACCTCGTCGACGTCCATCCGGAAGTCGTCCGCCTCGCGCAGTGGTGCGGCCACGGCGGTGCCACCGACGTAGCGGGCCATCGACTCGTAGATCGGGAAGCCGGGGTTCGGGTAGATGACCTCGTCGCCGTCCTCGATCAGGGCGAGCATCGCGTAGAACATGATCGGCTTGGCGCCGGGCGTGACGATGATCTGATCGGGCGTCGTGTCGATCCCCTTCCAGCGCTTCACGTCGGCCGCGATCGCCTCCCGCAAGGGCTGGATGCCCGTGGCGGCGGTGTAGTGAGTCGCCGCCTCGTCGAGGAGCGCCTGGGCGGCTCGCTCCGAAACATTGCGCGGGGTGTCGAAGTCCGGCTCGCCCATCTCGAGGTGGATGACGTGACGGCCGGTGGCCTCCAGCGCGCGGGCGCGGGCAGCCGCCTCGAAGGCGGTCTCGGTCCCGATGCGCTCCATGCGGCTCGCGAGTCTCACGGTGCGACCTCAGTGCTAGCAGACGGCCTGATCGGCTCGGGGTCCCTAGTGTACCGATGAGTACGGTCTGGTGGCTCGTCCGGCACTAAGCGACCGGTAAGCGGGCAGTAAGCGCGACTCCGATACAGTCGGGCCATTGGAGGCCTCCCACTTTCGATCGAAAGCAGGAGGCAACCGCGAATCACGTGACTGGAGACAAGAACCGCCGGCGGCCCGTCGGTCGCGGCAAACGACACCTGAGCCGCTTATTCATCGCGATGCTCCTCGCCTCCAGCAGCCTTGCGGTGTTCGACGCCCCAGCAGCCTCGGCCGACTCGACGTTCATCCCGTCGCCTTGGCATGGCCGCAAGGTGTATCTATCCCCGGCACTGCACTCGCCCGAAAACATCGGGTGCGATGGCTACCAGGAGAGTACGGGCGCGCGCCGCATCGCCACCAAGGTCAAGGACTATCTGTATGCCCGCGGCTACGCCGTTCGCATTGGATCAGGCACGTACACCCAGAACGTCACGAGCTCGAACGCATGGGGCTCCACCGTCCACATCCCGATCCACTCGAATGCCACGACATCCGACTGCGCGGCGCCATACAACTTCGGCCTTGGTGGTTCCTGGCTGATGTACGAGCCAGGTTCGACGTCAGGCAGCACCCTGGCCCAGAGGATCTTCGACTCACTCAAGGGATCGAGTCCCGGCACCTGGGACCTGAAGGACACCGACCAGGCACTGGCGGGTTTCGCACTCCACGAGTTGCGCGCCACGAACATGCCCGCAGCGTACGTGGAGACGGCATTCCACACGTTCAGGCCGGACGTCGATTGGTTGCGCGTGAGCACGACCGTCGGGAACAAGATCGGAGCGGGCATCCACAGCTACTTCGGCAACCCCCACTGCCCCCCGTGTCCCGAGTTCGCCCCGACCCATGAATCCGCGCCGGCAGCCGTCTCCGGCCGTTCAGTGCTCCTGGACGAGCCGACCGCCGGAAGTCAGCGTGCGCGGTCTCTGGAAGCCGATCTCGGCAATCTGCTGAGCAACGATGCGGGCACCGCCGCACGTCGCCGTTGGCGGCACCGTCAAGGGTGCGCGAGTGACGCGAGGTGGCGTGGCGATCATCGATTTCGGCGACCTTCCCGCGCTGGCAACCATGTCCACCACCAACGGCGCTCGGGAGCTACTGGCGGAACTTGCCCAGGTCGTGTTCGCCGACTCGCGCGTCGTGGCTGTCGAGTACCGCCTCAACGGCAGCTGCCAGAAGTTCTGGACAGCCGTGCAGGCGCAATGTCAGCGTATCGAGCGTTGAGAGCCAAGGGTTCCATCCGCGGACTCGTGTGGTCCATTGGTCTGATCATCGCGGCCGGCTGCGGGATGCAGCCGGCCTCACCATCGGCTCCGACTTCGTCGTCGCCGGGACTGGACGCCGAATCCGCTACTCCATCGGCGTCCGAGATCGCGCTCTGCAGCTCCGACACGCCGACGCCGAGCGCCGCGCCGGACACGGTCCTCGTGTTCTTCACATGCGGGTCTCCCCCGATGATCGCGCCGGTGGTCCGGGCGGCATCTGCCGACGCGGTCACCGACCGACTCACGGCGGCACTCGAGGGGCTCGTGGCCGGTCCGACTCCGCTCGAAGAGGCGGCTGGGCTCACCTCGTGGTTCTCATCCGGGACCGCCGACAGCCTGAATGGCGTTCAGGTGGATGACGCCGGCCGCGCGATCGTCGACTTCGCGGACTTCTCCGGGGACATTCCGAACGCCTCGACCGCAGCGGGACGCCTTCAGCTGCTGGCGGAGCTACGGAGCACCATCTTCCAGTTCGACGAGGTGGACGTGGTCGAGATCTGGTTCGACGGAAGCTGCACGGCGTTCTGGCACTGGCTGGAGGCGACGTGTACGCCGCTGACTCGCGAGGACGGATAGGCCGCAGGAGGTCCCATCGGCCCATTGCCAGCGCGCGCACGCCGCTTGCTATACTTTCCAGAGCGAATTCAGACACCGATGCGTCCCGGCTCTACAGGGTGGGGACGCCAACAGGAGAGACCAAGCGCCATGACGATGTCCGAGACGCCTCGCGACCCGATCCCGATGACCGGGCCCGCCCCCACCGGTGGGCTGCTCGTATCGGTCACCGAGGCAGCCGCGAAGAAGGTGCTCGAGCTCCGGGAGCGCGAGGGCAAGACCGATGCGAACCTCCGCGTCTTCGTGAAGAGCGGCGGCTGCTCCGGCTTCAGCTACGGCCTCGCCTTCGACGATCGCGTCAACGAGGGCGACCGCCTCGAGCAGCATGCCGGGGTCGGGATCGTTATCGACCAGTTCAGCCAGCAGCACGTCGACGGCGCCGAGATCGACTACGTCGACTCACTGATGGGCTCCGGCTTCGCCATCAACAACCCGAACGCGGTCAGCAGCTGCGCCTGCGGCTCCTCGTTCAACACCGATGGCTCCCCCGCCAAGGCCGGCGGCTGCGCCCACTGACCTGACCTGACCCTCCTCCACGTCGCAAGCCCCGGCCTGGCGCCGGGGCTTCTTCGTGCGAGGGTGGTTCGCGCCGATCTATCGGGCAAGATCCGGCACGAGTCGCGCTCCTGCGAGTTGCGGCCCGATCTATCGGGTGGAATGTCACACAAGCACCGTTCATGCGAGAAATTGCCCGATCTATCGGCCCGTTTGCGGCCCGCCACGGCTAATATGCTCACATGAGTAGCACGTTTGAGCCGAGCCGCGCGGAGGCGCTGCGACGATCGTTCGCGCAGGCCTGGGGCGAGATCGGTGCCGCCTGGGGCGTGGCGCCGTCGACCGCCACGGTGCAGGGCTACCTGCTCGTCTCCGACGGCCCGCTCTCCGAGCCGGAGGTGCGGCGAGCGCTGGGCATGAGCCACCGGGCCGCGAGCCTGGCGCTGGCGCAGTGCGAGGAATGGGGGCTGATCGAGAAGGCGGAGATCCAGCGACGGTCCGGCCAGCGCGGTCCGGCGGCGACCGCGTGGAACGTCGTCGACGACCACTGGGAGTGGTTCCGCCGCGTGGCCATCGCCCGCAAGGAGCGCGAGACCGACCCGGTGCTGCCGGTCATCGTCCGTTGCGTCGATGAGGCCCGCGACGCTGCCGCGAAGGATACCGACCCGGAGCTCGCGCGGCTCGGCGACCGATTCGCCTCGCTCCTCGAGTTCGTCGAGCGCTTCGACCGCGGCGTGGAGATCTTCGTCCGCGGCGACGCCCGGGCCGTCGAGGGCGTCTTCGCGGCTCTCGCCCGGCTCGATGATGCCACCGTCGATCGGCTATGGGACCTCGTCGGCGAGCTCGGCCCGGAGGACACCGTTCGCGCGGTGGAGTCGCTCGCCACGCTCTCACCGGCCGCCGCACGACGCCTGATCAGCCTCGCCGACCAGCCGGTTTTGCGGAAGCTCGTCGGCCTCGGCTGAGGGTTCGCTACTCCCCGGAGCCGTCGTCCTCGAAGACCGAGGCGCCCGCGGTGACCGCTGCGGCAACGGCGCCGCCCAGCGCCGCCGGCAGCGGTCGGGGTACCGCAACCGCCCTCACGTGGCGCTCGACGAGCTCTCGCGTGCCGGCGATGCCGAGCTCGTCGAAGAGGAGCCCGAACTTCGCGCGCAGGTTGGCGCCGATCCGCTCGGCGCTCACCTCCGGCAGCGTCCACAGCTGGCGCTTGAACGGACCGATCGCCTTCTTGCGCGTCTTGTACAGGAACTGCTCCTCGGTCTCGTCGGGCTTGCGCTCGTCGGCGCAGTTGGCGACACACCACGCCAGCATCTCGGCGCGCAGCTCGTCGGGCAGGCCGTCGTCGTCGTAAACGATGTTCTGGAACCCAGTCGCGAGGTGGATCTCGGCGGTCCCGTTGGCCGGGAACTGGTTGAACGCCGAATCGGGCAGGGTCGAGGCGCCGTGCTGGACGCAGCCGGCCATGCCGTACTCGTCGCGCGCGACCGTCGACAGCCGCCGCAGGGTGTCGAAGTCGATGCTCACCTCGGCGACGCTGCCGTCGGGCAGGACGACGCCGCCGTGGCTCGTGCCGGTCTGCACGCTTACCTTGCTGATCGGCTCGATCGAGCCGCATCGGTCCAGGTAGCCGTCCAGGTAGGCGCGCAGCTCACCTTCCGTGGAGTTCGACTTGCCGACCTCGCCGATCTCTCCGCCGACGCTGATCGTGACGCCATCGGGCTGGAGCGAGCGGATCAGGCGCGTGAGCTCGGCGGTGTTCTCGGCGTTCACGCGCTGCTGCTCCGCGACCGTCGGCTGCGAGAGGTCCACCAGGGTGGACGAGTCGATGTCGACGTTCAGGAAGCCCGCCGTGACCGCCTCACCGGTCAGGTCGCGCAGACCTTCCAGCTCGGCATCGGGGTCGGACGCCCACTTCGTTGCGTTGAACTGGAAGTGATCGCCCTGGAGGAATACCGGCGTGCGCCACCCGCTGCGCAGGGCGGCGGCCAGGATGACCGCGGTGTACTCGGCGGGGCGCTGGTCGGTGTAGGCCATCTCGCTCTTGGCGATCTCGAAGATTACTGTGCCGGCGTCGCGCTCGAGTGCGGCGGCAAAGGCCTGCCGCGCGGTCAGGTACGCGGCGGCGCGCACGTTGATGGCCGGAACGGTGAAACCGGTGGCGGGCACCTCACCGCGGCCGCGGGCGCGGTAGAGGTCGTGGATCGAGGCCGAGCCGCAGCCGAGCGCCTGCGAGGCGCTCCAGATCACCCAGCGGGCCGCGTCGCGAAGCGCGGCGTCCTCGTTGAACACCGCCTCGAAGACGAGGTCGTCCATGATCGGGCCGCGCAGGGCCGTCTCGTCCTGGACGGTCAACCCGTCCGGCCCGATGTCGGCGACGCCGGCCAGACGGGCGCGCAGGTCCGTATCGGTCGCGATGCTCACACCCTCATCCTACCGAAGGCCCGAAACCAGCGTGAATGCGAGCAGTGGTGCAATCACCAGGCCGAGCCCGGCTGCCAGCAGGTACCAGTCGCGTGCGGCGCGCGCGTCGGCCACGCCGCGGGCCCGCAGGCTGCCCGTCCACCAGCGAACCGCGCTCAGGCCGATGACGTAGATCGTCGCGGCCAGCGCCACGACCGCGACCGAGAAGGGGCGGACGTCGTCGCAGGCACCGAACGAGAGAGGCCCGCCGGGCGGGCATTCCGCGACGAGCTCGAGGCCGATGAGCATGCCGGCTGCGCCGAGGACGAGCGCCGACCAGGCGAGGTGCGCGAGAAGCGAGCGGCTCAGCGGATGGCCGGCGTGCCGGCGCGGCTCAGCCGGGCGGCCTCCTCGGCTTCGCGTCGCGTGATGCGCCTGTACTCGAAGTAGAGATAGACGCAGGCCACCGCACCGAGCCCGGCCACGATCACGCCGAACGCGACCGACTGGAGCGGGACGCGCACCGGCCAGAACGAGCCACCGGCCAGGTTGAAGGCCAGCAGCGGGATGAGCAGCAGCACGACCACCAGGTAGTTGAGCCCGACGAAGAGGCGGATGAACGACCAGCCGATGCCGCGCCGGCCTCGTGCGGCCTGCACGCCGATGGCCAGGATGATGATGAGCGCGAAGTTACCGCCGCCGACGCCGTTGGCGATGATGAAGCCGACGTCGTCGCTGAGACGCAGGAACGGCAGCTCGACGGTGATGAGGTAGTAGACGTAGTTCGGCACGTACGTCATCAGGAAGTAGATGAACAGGAAGAGCGGCACGCCCTTGAGCACGGCGACCAGCCACGTCTCGTGGCCGTACAGGAACCAGCTCATGAAGTCGTCGCCCCACGACAGCAGGCGGTTGATGCCGCCGCGCGGTCGGTAGACGGGGTACGTGCTGGTGCTCATCGGTTCTCGAGCCTCACTCGCCGGTCTGGGCCAGCAGGAAGGTGATGAGGGCGCGCATCTGGCTCTCGTTGACCTGGTTCTCGTCGTGCGGCGGCATGCCGGTCGGCTCGCCGCCGTTGTAGTTCCCCGCCGAGTCGCGGATCCACTGCTCGAGGAAGAGGCGAGGATCCTCCTCGTAGTCGGCGATCATCTGGTCGGTATCCGACGGGGTGATGAAGTCGTCACCGAAGTCGGTGATGACGCCGGAGCCGATGGTCGAGATGTCGGGCCCAGCGGAGCTCCCGGTCAGGTCTGGACCGTGGCAACCGACGCAGCCGGCCGAGTTGAAGACGCCCTGCCCGGCCTCGACGGTGTCCTCGACCTCCTCCGGGGCCTCAGCGGCTGCCTCCTCGGCCCAGCTCTCGACGAGGGTCACGACCGCCTCGATCTGCTGCTCGTTCAAGGGGCCGCCGACCTCGCTGCTCCAGGCCGGCATCGGCGAGTTCACGTTGCCCGACACCACGACGCCGCCGTAGCTCACGACGAGGCGCACGTATTCGGGATTGACGCGCAGCTTCTCGCCCAGGCTGGCGGTGCGCAGCGACGGCGCCGTCCGGCCGTTGGGGTCGTTGGGGATCTCGCCTCCGGAGCCGTCGGCGCCGTGGCAGCGCGCACAGCCCGCGGCGGCCGGCTCGGTCTCGTCATCGCTGAAGATGACCTCGCCGTAATGCGCCAGCTCCTCTTCGTGCTCGACGGCCAGCGACGCACGCCGCGCCTCGTCGGTGAACCAGTAGAGCATCGTGAAGGCCGCGAGCAGCACGGTGACGAGGACGCCGATCGATTTCAGGCGCATCGGCTAGCCCGAGCAGGTGCCGGCGATGTCGCCCGTCCCGCGCTCGTCGAAGGTGACGGTTCCCGGCGGGGGTCCGGAGACGACCTCGGCGGTGTTGACGACGTAGGCGCCGTTGGCGACGCTGATCGGGAAGTGGTCCATGCCTCGCGGGGCGGGGCCGTCGCGCTTCTCGCCGAGGATCGAGTACTTCGACCCGTGGCAGAGGCACTCGAACCAGAAGCTCACCTCGCACAGCTGCGGCACCTGGCAGCCGAGATGCGGGCACTTGCGCCACAGGGCGAGGACCGATCGGTCCGGCAGCGGTAGCTCCTCGTCGACGTCGGCGCCCGGGTCGGCGATGGGTTCCGGTGGCGGTCCCTGAGCGTCGACGCGCGCCTTGGCGGCCGGCACGTTGATGAAGAAGAGGTTGGCCTGGTTGTAGATGAACGGCAGGCCCTCCGCCCACGATGGGTTCAGAGACGCCATGTCCTCGGCGGTGCCGAGCGTGATCTCCCCGCCCAGGCCCTCCTGAATGTTCGGCCACAGGAAGGCCAGCGTTGCCCCGAGGAACTCGAGCGACAGGAGGCCGACACCGACGCCGAGCATGCGGCGCATGAAGGTGCGCCGGGTGATCTCGCCGACCGGCGGCCCGTGGACCTCGCCGTACGACTGCTGCTGGGTCATAGGTTGAAGAAGAGCCCCTCCCACGGCCAGACCCAGTTCCAACCCGGTCCGCGGAAGAAGGAGCCGATGAGTGTTGTCACGATGCCGCCGATCATCAGGCACAGGAAGAAGACCCACATCAGCTTGCGATCGCGCGCGGCCTTGTACGGAGAGCGGTCGATGTACGGGATCGCGGCCAGGCCCAGCAGGTAGAAGGTCGGCACCACCACGCCGGCGACCGTTGCGTTGAAGTAGCTCAGGATCTCCTGGAGGCCGAGGAAGTACCACGGCGCCTTGGCGACGTGCGGCGTGACGGCCGGATTGGCCATCTCCTCGAGCGGCGCCCGGATGAAGACCGATGTGACGACCAGCAGTACGAGGATGAGCGTCGACATCACGAACTCGGCACGCAGCAGGTGCGGCCAGGTCAGGACCGTCTCGTCGGGGCGCTTGTCGACGCGGACCATCGACTCCTGCTTGACGTAGGCGAGCAGGCGGAAGCGCTCGGTGCCGGGCACGCCCGGCGGGCCGGGGAGCTTCGGTCCGGTGGTCGGCGCGACGATCGGCGCTCGATCGGGCGCCTGGGTCGGGGCGTTCTTGTCGGCGGTGCGGTTCGGTCGCTTCTCGATCGTCATCGGTCCATTTCCAAGGCTACACCGGGCCGCTGATGCCGCCGTCCTTCCGGATGCGCCAGAAGTGGACGACCAGGAAGATGGCGGTGATGAGCGGGAAGGCGATCACGTGCATCACGTAGAAGCGAAGCAGCGTGTCGCCGCCGACCTGGATGCCGCCGAGCAGGAAGAATCCGGTCTCGGGGCCCAGGATCGGCGCGTACTGCGCCATCTGCGTGCCGACCGTGATGGCCCAGAACGCGATCTGGTCCCACGGCAACAGGTAGCCGGTGAAGCTCAGCCACAGGGTGCAGAAGAGGAGCACCACGCCGACCACCCAGTTGAACTCGCGCGGCGGCTTGTACGCACCGTGGTAGAAGACGCGGATCATGTGCAGGAAGACGGTCAGGACCATCAGGTGCGCCGCCCAGCGGTGCATGTTGCGCGTGAAGCTGCCGAACGCGACCGCTGACTCGATGGCCTGGATGTCCTGGTAGGCCCGGCTGATCGAGGGAACGTAGAAGAACATCAGGTAGAGGCCGGTCACGGTCAGGGCCAGGAAGAGGAAGAAGCTGATCCCGCCGAGGCAGAAGGTGTACGTGTAGCGCACCGCGTGACGCTTCACCCGCACCGGGTGCAGGTGCAGGAAGACGTTGTTCATCACCGCCAGCGCGCGGGTGCGGCTGGTGCTCGGGTACGGCTGGCGGAAGAGGCTGCGCCAGACCCCCGACTCGGTCACGGCGCGGACGACCGGGTTGCGCTCGCCGTTGCTCATCGGTCGACCGCCATCCCGGCCTGCTGGCCGACCTGTCCGAGGACGTTGTCCTTGTAGCTCTCCAAGAGCACCTTCCCGTCAGGCGTGAACCGCTCGAGCTCGAGCCGGTCCATGGTGATGCAGTTGGTGGGACACCGCTCCACGCAGAGGTTGCAGCGGATGCAGCGCTCCTCGTCGATGATCATGGCGATGCCGCGCGGCCACGTCTGGAAGAAGTCCTGCTCCGGATCGTCGCCGCCGACCTGCGCCTTGTCGACCATGTAGATCACGCCTTCGGGGCAGACGTCGGCGCAGAGCCCGCACAGGATACAGCGGGGCCCGTCGATGTTGATGTTGTGGTTGCACTGGAGGCATCGGGACCCCTCGGCGATGGCGCCGCGCGTGTCGTAGCCGACCTCGACGAGGCTGGTGAAGTCGCGACGCAGCTCGGGCGGCGCCATCGGGATCTCCTGGCGGCGGGTCGCCTCGTAGAAGCGCGGCATGTCGTGGTCGAGGGTCTGGGTGATCACCGCTCGGTTGATGACCGGCAGCTCCTCGAGCTCCTCGCCTCGCACGCCGGCCAGCCAGCGGTCGACGGCGCGCGCCGCGCGTCGCCCGAGGCCGGCCGCCTCGATGATCGTGGCCGGGCCGGTCACGAAGTCGCCGACCGCGAAGATGCCGTCCGAGGTCGTGCCGAAGGTGTCGGCGTTGATGACCACGTTGCCGCGGTTGAACTCGAAGGTCAGGTCATTCATCGGCCGCCCATCGGCGTCCTTCGGGGTCGACCCATTCAGCGGCTCGGTGCGCCATGAGGAGAGCGACCCGCCCTCGACGACGGTGCGCGTGTCGACCACGCCGATGTGCCGGTTGAGCTTCGCGCCGAACTCGCCGAGGACGTTGTTGTCCGAGGCCTGGCTGGTGCACGGGATGACCATGTCGCACGGAACGGTGAACTCGCTGCCGGGGATCGGCTCGGCGCTGCGGCGACCGGTCGCGTCCGGCGGCCCGAGGCGCGTGCGCTGGAAGACCATCCCGCTCACCCGGCCGTCCGGACCGGCGAGCACCTCGACCGGCGAGGCGAAGTACTCGAACTTCACGCCCTCGAAGCGGGTCTCGTGCTGCTCCTCCTCGTCGACCACCATCTCCTCCGGCCCGCGGCGGTAGAGGATCGTGGAAGACTTGGCCCCGAGCCTGAGCGCGGTGCGCGAGGAGTCCATGGCGGTGTAGCCGCCGCCGATGATGACGACGTGCTCGCCGACCCACTGCGCCTGCCCGAGATTGGCGCGCTTGAGGAAGTCCACGCCGTAGATGACCCCGTCGAGCTCCTCGCCCGGCACGTTCATGGCGACCGGGTACATGCAGCCGGTGGCGACGACCACGGCGTCGTGGCGCTCGCGGAGCTGATCCAGGGTGATGTCGCGGCCGATCTCGACGTTGTAGTGGAACTGCACGCCATGCTTGGCGACCCAGTTGACGTCGAGCTCGATGACGTCTCGCGGCAGCCGGAAGGCCGGGACACCGATCAGCGTCGTGCCGCCGCCGGACGGCAGCGCCTCGTAGACGTGCACCTCGTGGCCCCAGCCGCCGAGCTCCTTGGCCGCGGCCAGGCCGGCCGGCCCGGCACCGATGACGGCCACGCTGCGTCCGCTGGGCGGCGCGACGACGACGTTGTCGGGCATGTTGTTGCCGTAGTGCCAGTCGACAAGGAAGCGCTTCATGGCGCGGATCGCAAGCGGCTTGTCGATGTCGGCGCGGCGGCATGCCTTCTCGCACGGCGCGGAGCAGACGTAGCCGCAGATGGCCGCGACCGGGTTCGGGTCGCGGGCGAGGATGTAGCCCTCCTCGAAGCGACCCTCCGCGGCCAGCATGAGGTAGCCGCGGCAGTTCGTGTTGACCGGGCAGCCTTCCTGGCACTCGATGTTGCACTGAAGCCAGTCGACACCGACTTCGGCCGTCTGGAACCTCAGTGGAATCGCGGTATCGCTGATCACGATGTGGTCGTCGCTCTCTCCGGGCGGCGTTAGACCATCAGGCTGACAGGAGCGGCAAGACCGATGCTACCCGTTCGGTCGTGCGTGCTGCAAGGCGGGGCCGCTGGATGGCCGCATTGGACGAGCCAGGTCGAGGGGGCGTGTCGCACCCTATGTTCAACCAGTTGGTTAAACATGACGTGGAGCGCTCAGCGGTCAGCCGCGCCTCCGAGGCGCCCTAGTTCGAGAAGTGCGTGGCCATCACCCGCCGCACGAGCGGCGCAGCGTCGGAGCCGCCGGTGCCGAGGGGGATATTGGGCAGGACGGTCGCGACGCTGATGGTCGGATCGTCGGCCGGGGCGTAGGCGGGGAACCAGGCATGGGGGTGCTCCGTGCCCGACTCGGCGGTGCCCGACTTGCCCGCCACCGGGATCCCGAATCCGGCGAAGGCGGCGGTGCCCGTGCCGTACGGCAGGGTCACGACAGCCTGGAGCGTATCGGTCACGTAGGCGAGGTCGGCCGCGTCGACCGGGATGTCGTTGGCGGCTACGGGCTCGACGTCCTCCACCATGGTGCCGTCCGGCAGCGTGGCGCTGGTCACGATCCGCGGCGTCCACAGCGTCCCGCCGTTGCCGATGGCGGCGAACGCGTTCGCGAGCTGGAGCGGGGTGCCGAGGAAGGCGCCCTGCCCGATGGCGAGCTGCACCTGCTCGAAGCCCGAGTAGCCGCCGCGCCCGTTCGCCGCGAGCCACTCGTCGTCGGGCACGATCCCGGACTCCTCGATCAGGTAGCCGATGCCGGTCGGAGCCCCGAAGCCGAAGTCCTTGAGGAGGTCGGTCAGCGCGGTCTCATCGGCCTGGTAGACCTCGAAGGCGAGCGGCATGTAGGTCGTGTTGCAGCTGAAGGCCATCGACTCCGCGAACCCGACCGAGCCGGGCAGCGAGTGGTTCATGTAGTTGCGGAAGGTGAAGTCGCCGTACTGCCAGGTCGGCGGGCAGGGCCGGGTGCTGGCCGGCGTGATGACGCCGGTCTGGAGCGCGACGGCCAGGGTGAACGGCTTGAACGACGAGCCGGCCGGATACGCGGCCAGCACCGCTTTGTTGAAGATCTGCGCCTGCCCCGCCTGGGTCAGCGGCACGCCGCCGAGGGTCGTGCCGATCGTCATCGAGTTCGGGTTGAAGGCCGGCTGGCTGGCGAGCGCCCAGACGTCGCCGCTGCCGGGGTCGACCACGGCTGTCGCCGCCTGCGCATACGGCGCCAGGGCGTCCTGTGCCGCAAGCTGGACGGCTGGACGGATCGTGGTCTCAACGTCGGCGCCCGGGACCATCTCGGTCTCCAGCAGGACCGATGGCTCGCCCTCGGCCGGCACCGCGACGAGCGACCATCCCGGCGTCCCGCGCAGCAGCGCTTCGGCGCCGTGCTCCAGGCCCGATCGACCGACGACGTCGCCGGTCCGGTAGCCGTCGGCCTCGAGCGTCTCCAGGTCGTCCGCCGTAACCTCGCTGAGGTAGCCGACCACCTGCCCGGCGAGCGCCTCCTGCGGGTAGACCCGCGCGCCGTCGTCGCGGTTCTCGGCCCAGACGGTGCCGTCACCGCCGACGATCCTGCCGCGCGGCCCCAGCTCGCGGTCGAGCCGGAGCGTGCCGTCGGGCCCGAGCTCGGGGAAGAGCACCTCCGGCGACCAGCGCACCAGCCACCCATCGGCCCCCTGGATGAGGGTCAGCGCGCGGTCGAGGTCGACGTCGCCGAAGCGCTCGGAGGCGACAGCCAGATCCATCGGCACCGAGAGCGCGGGGACCGGGCCGTCGAGGGGGAGCGCCGGGTCGAACGGCGGCGCGGTGGGCGCGGGCGTGGCCGAGGGATCGGCGCTGGCGGACGGGCCCGGGGTCGGGATCGGCGTCGGGGTCGGGACCGGGAAGTCGTCGGGGCGCGGCTCGGCGGGCAGGCCGATCGTCTCAGGCGCGCCGAGGGTGGCAGCGAGGCCGCGTACGTCGGCCATCTCGGTGAAGGCGGCGTGCAGCTCGGTGAACGCCTCGAGCGGGTAGCGCTCTCGCAGCCCGGGATCGAGCGCGGCGTGCATCGCGGCGTAGTCGCCCGAGGCCCAGGCGGTCGCGAAGGCGTCGGCGACCGAGGCGGCCGCATCGGGCCCGGCGACCGGGAAGGTGGTCGGGGCGGGCGTAGGCTCCGCCGTCGGTTCGGCGCTGCAGGCGGCCAGTAGCAGGATGAGCACGGCCGCGAAGCCACGGCGACCCCCTCGGCCGGTCATCGGGCCAACGTCACGCGGCGAAAGCCCTCGGCGGCACGGTAGCCGGCACGCTCGCCCAGCTCCTCGCTGCGGCGGCGGACCCAGCGGGCGATCTCGTCGGGCGAGCGGAACTGGCTGGCATGGCGGCCGAGCGCGGCGATCTTCGCCTCGAGCGTCTCGCCGATGTCGACGAGCTGGTTCGCCTCGTTCGTGCTCCACAGGAACAGCTCGGCGACCTTCCACGGCCCAAGGCCCGCCTCGAGGTGCTCGCGGAAGTTCAGCGGGTCGCGGGCGGTCGGAAAGACAGCGTCGATCGCGGCCTGGCCGACCGCGCGATGGTCGGGGTGGTTGACCCACTCGTTGTTCACGAACAGCACCGTCGGGTCGTGGGTCATGACCACCTCCGGCCGGAGCTCGCGGATGGCGCGTGTGATCCGCTCGCGCAGCTCGAGCGTCGGGAGCACCTGCCCGTCCGGCTCGTCGAGGAACTCGACGCCGTCGACGCCGATCTCCGCGGCCGCGGCGCGCTGCTCGCGCTCGCGCAGCGCGGCCAGCTGCTGCGGATCGGTGCTCGGATCATCACTGCCCTTGTCGCCGCGCGTCGCGAGCAGGTAGCGGACGTTGGTCCCTTCGCCCACCCAGCGCGCGACGGTGCCGGCCGCGCCGAACTCGATGTCGTCGGGATGGGCGGCCACGACGAGCACCCGCTCGGGCGTGGGCAGCCGGTCATCGGGCATCTTCAGCCGATGGCCGCCTGCGGAGCCGGGGCCGTCGCGGCGCGCAGCTCGATGAGGCGGTCGCGCGGACCGGCGAGCGTGCGCGCGGCCCAGCTGATGACGTCGTCATCGTGGGTGAAGAGGATGATCTGGCGCTCCGCGCTCAGCTCGTGCAGGACGCCGAGCAGGTGCTGCTTGCGCTCGGCATCGGCCTGCACGGTGACCTCGTCGAGCAGCAGGGGAGCCGTCTCGCCGGTCGTTGCCAGCTGCTGCGCCATCGCGACCCGAAGCAGAAGGTAGATCTGCTCGCGGGTGCCCTCCGACAGGAGCAGCGCCGATCGCCAGCGACCGGTCCTGGCCTCCTTGACCCGCACCGACAGGTCGGCCGGGTCCACCGATGCGTCGACGTAACGACCGCCGCTGACGCGCGGCAGCCAGCGGGTGATGGCGGTCGCCAGGATCGGCGCCAGGTCGCGATGCACGCGCTCCTCGGCTGCCCGCAGCAGACGGGTGGTCTCGGTGAGGACGTCGGAGAGGCCGATGACCCGCGCGTGCTCGGCGGTCGCGTCGGCCAGCGCCTCTTCCGCCTCGGCCACATCGGGCAGGTCGCGCTGCATCTCGGTCAGCGCTCCGCGCTGCGTGCTGGCCCCCTCGCGCGCGCGGGCCAGCTCCTCGCGCTCGACCTCGAGCAGGGACGCAAGCTCGGCATGTGGAGCGAGCTCGGCAAGCTGGGCGGCGTCGACCTTCGATGCCAGCGTGGCGGCTCGCGCGGCGGCGGAATCGGCATCGGCGCGCAGCTGCTGGAGCGGCATGCCGCCAAGGAGCGTCGAGAGCTCGTGCCACTCGCGACGAGCATGGTCGAGGCGCTCCGCCTCCGCGCCCCGCTCGCGTCGCCAGCCGGCGAGGGCCTCGGCCACCTCGTCCGCCGCTCCGTCGGCGGGCAGCCCGACCTCACCTGCCGCCGCGCGCAGCGCATGCTCCGCGTGCTCGACGGAGCGCGCGGTCTCGGCAGCCGCGGCCTCCGCCTCGCGGCGGATCGCCAGCGCGCGCTCCATGGAGGCGCGACCGCCGGCGCGGCGTGCCCGCTCGGCGCGTTGCCGGCAGTCCGTCTCGTAGGCGACCACCGCCGAAGCGAGGTCGGCGTCGTCGCTCTCGGCGCCCCGGGCGCGCAGCGCGTCGCGCAGTTCTGTCACGGCCCGCGCACGACCATCGTCGAGATCCGCACGCCGCGCGTCCCAGGCTGCCGCCTCGCGCGCGGCTCGCACCCCGGCCGCGATGCTGTCCGCCCGCCGGTCGAGCTCGTCGGCGTCAGCGGCAAGGCCGGCTGCACGTGCCGCCTCCGCCGCCGCATCCCGCTCGGCACGGGCCGCGTCACGAGCAAGGGCCACGGGCGCCAGGGCGGCACGAGCCCGCTCGACCCGCTCCTGACCCGCGGACGACCCGCCACGGCCCGCGAGCCACGCCCAAGCACCGATGCCCACGGCGAGCAGGCCAACCGCGGCGGCGGCAAGCGTCTGCCCGGCAGCGAACGCCGCGATCGCGGCCAGGGCGGCCAGCGCGGCGGCAACGATCCACCCAGCGGTGCCCCCACCCCCACCGGCAGCCAGCTCCCCCTCGGCGAGCCGCAGCTCGTCGGTGAGCTCCGGCCGCACCTCCGGGTCGGGCGTGCGGAGCCGGCGGGCCAGGGCTCGGAGCTCGTCCTCGTTCCAATGGGTCGATGGCTCGGGGGCCGCCGGGCGCGCCCCGAGGAGCCCGAGCGCGTCGTCGGCCCGGTCGAGCGCGCGACGCGACTCGAGCACCGTGGCATGCACCTCGAGGTCGCCGTCGGGCGCAGCCGGCAGCGCGGCGAGCTCGGCCTCGAGCTCGGCGGCCGTCGTGCCGGTCAGCGGCCCCGGCCGCGGGCGCCCGAGCCAGGCGTCCAGGGCGCCGGCGACGGCATCGGCCCGCGCGTCGCGGTCCGCGAGCCCGGCGGGCTCGGTCGGGTGCCGCTCGGCGAGCTCGGCGGCGCGGTCGGCGCGGCGGCCGAGCTCGGTGGCCGCGCGGGTTGCGATCGCGGCCTCGATCGCGGCGGTGCGCTGTGCCTGGCCGGCCGCGTCCCGCTCGGCCGCCTCGGCGCTGAGGCTGGCGTCGAGGAAGGCCTCGTGGCGCGCGCGGGCGTCGTCGAGTGCGGAGCGGGCCGCCTCCTCGCGCACGCGGGCCGATCGCAGCGGTCCCCGCGCGCCCTGGCGGTCGACGCCGACCTGCACGCGCCTGAACTCGTCGATCCGCTCGCGCGCCTCGGCTGCGGTCGCATCGGTCCCGCGGGTGGCGGCGGCGCGCTGCATGTGCTCCTGGAGCGACGCGGCGGTGTCCCGGCTCGCGATCGCGGCGATCTGGGCCTGGCCGACGCAGATCGTGGCGGCGAAGGCCTCGCGGTCGAGCCCGAGCCAGCGCGAGGCATCGGGAGTGCCGTCCATGATCTCGTCGGATACGTCGCGGCCGAGGACGACATCGGTCGCGCGGCAGGCCACCTTGCCGGCCAGGTCCTGGCTGATCTCGATCGTGCGGCCGTCGTCGAGGGCCAGGCGGACTTCGACCGCCCAGCGGCCGTCGCCGTCCCAGGGCCGGTGGCGATCCTCGAAGGCGCCTTCGACCTTCGTCCCGGCGCCGCGCCCGCGCCGCACCCCACCGATGCCGGCACGGATGGCGGCGTGCCAGCTCGACTTGCCGGCCTCGTTCGGGCCGCTGACGACGGTGAGGCCGGGGGCCAGCTCCAGCGTCTCGCCGCTGAACGGGCCGAAGGCGTGGGCAGTCACGCGCTCGAGGCGCACGGTCAGGCCACCTCCAGGTCGCCGCGGCCCTCGAGCGCTCGCAGCCCGGTGAGGATGACCCGGCGCCGAAGCTCGGGGTCGGCGATCTCCTCGATCGCCGAGCGGACGAACTGGCCGCGGACCGTCGACTCGGCGCCGATGCCACCGAGGTCGTAACCGATGCGCAGCCCGCCCGCGCGCACGACCAGCCCTTCGAGATGGCCGCCGAGGCGCTGGAGCTCGCGGGGATCCAGCTGGACCGACGGCGCCAGCTCGCCAGAGAGGGTGACGCGAATGCAACCGGTCAGCGCCGCGAGGCGCTCGCGCACGACGGCGGCCACCTCGTCCGAGTGCGTGGCGCCGTCGACGTTGACCTCGAGGTCGTGGACCTCGCTGACCGAGACGCGTCGCCGCTCCCGCGTGACGCTGCCGTCCGCGCCGACGTTCGCGATCACCGCTCCCCGCTCGCCAGTCTCGCCGAAGTCGAGCGGGTCGGGGTTGCCCGGGTAGGTGTGGCGCTCGGCGTCGCGCGGCACGTGGTAGTGCCCGAGGAACGCGTGGGCGAGGCCGGTCGCCGGCAGATCGGCGGCGTCGAAGGGCGCGTGGGGTGCCTTTCCCGACTCCTGCACGGCCAGGGCGGCGCGCTCGGAGGCATGGGCGAGGGCCAGGTGGACGCCTGCCGCCGGGTCGACGCGGAAGCCGGCGAAGAGGTCGTCGGTGTTGGCCGGCGCGCGATGCGCGGCTCCCCACAGCGTCAGCCCGTCGGCGAGCTCCACGGGCCGCAGCTGAGCCTCCGTGAAGACGTGGACGTTGGGCGACCACTCGACGAGCGCGTACGGGCTGCGCGCGCTGAGCCAGTCGTGGTTGCCTGGCGCCAGGAAGACGCGGCGATCGGTCCGTTCGAACGTCGAACGCAGGAACTCGACGGTGTCGGGACCGATGCGGTCCTGCTCGAACAGGTCGCCGGCGCACAGGATCGCGTCGACCGCCTCGGCCTCGGCGAGGGCCACGATCCGGGTCAGGGCATCACGCCGGTTGCGGCGGCGCAGGCGGGCCGTCTCGGGCGGCGCCCAGGCGAACGGCGCGTCGAGGTGGAGGTCCGCGAAATGGAGCAGCTTCATGGAGTTCGCGTCAGGGTAGCCGACGTGATGCAGCACGAAGCCCGGCGATCAACGCCGGGCTTGGATCGAAGCAGGTGATGGGTCGCCACGGCCCGCCAAGCGTAGCCGACGAGCGTGACAGCTCATCGGTCGCGTGGCGGACCGTGCGGGTCCGTCTCAGGCGCCGAGCCGGCCGCTTCCCCCCATGCCGATCAGGGGACCGGGCCGGCCGGCGTCAGGCGCTGGAGCGGGTCAGACTGCGCGTCGCCCGCTGAGCAGCTGGAAGACGAGCACGATCGCAGCGATCACCAGCAGCAGCCAGATGAGGCCACCACCGATGTTGCCGATCAGGCCCAGCAACCAGAGAACCAGCAGGATGGCGATGATCGTCCAGAGCATCGTTCTCTCCTCAGTCGTTCCGTCCCTCCCTACGGCGCCTTTCGACGCCGCACGGACTGCATACCTCGCACGTGGCGTGCCAGCGCGAGCGAACGAGCGCTCGGTCGCTGAGCATGCGGCGCACTCGGCGCCGTCAGGGAACTGGATCGAGGAGGGCGACGAGCCCGAGCACGCCGAGGATCACGAGCAGCATCACGATGGCGACGAGGAGGCTGGCCAGGACCAAGCCGCCCCCCTCCTTCACGCGGCGAGCGCCCCCACCAGCTGTTCGACGTGCTCGGCGGGCTTGACCAGCGCCAGGACGTGCTCGACCTTCCCGTCGGGACCGATCACGAAGGTGCTGCGCTCGTTGCCGAAGTAGGTCTTGCCGGCGAACGACTTCTCCACCCACACGCCGTAGGCCTCGGCCAGCCCGTGGCCCTCGTCGGCGAGGAGGCGGTAGGGCAGCGCGTACTTCTCGCGGAACTTGGCGTGGCTCTTCACGCTGTCCGGAGAGACGCCGAAGAGCTCGACGCCCGTATCGGTCACGCGCGACCAGCTGTCGCGCAGGCCGCATGCCTGGGTGGTGCAGCCGGGCGTGTCGTCCTTGGGATAGAAATAGAGGACGTAGCGCGAGCCGGCGAGCGACTCGGTCGAGACGACGCTGCCGTCGTCCGCGGTCAGGCTGAAGTCCGGCGCCGGGTCACCGGCGGCCAATCGGGTCACGATCGAGAGTCTAGCGTCGCGCCCGGGTCACCGGTCATCTCCTCGATCGCCACGAGCACCGGAGGCAGCTCGCGAGGCTCCATGCCGCCGCTGAGCGCGTCGGCGAAGGCACCGATGCGATCGTCACCCGCCTCCCCCAGGTCGTGCCCCGCGCCGGCGACGAGCTGGAGGACTGGCCCGTTGCCTGCCTCGGCCAGCACGGCCGCCAGCAGCCGGGACTCGTCGGGATGCGCCCAGGCATCGCGCTCGCCATGGGCGATCACGACGTGCCGGTGCAGCATCGTCGCCAGCGCCAGCGCCGGCGTGTGGATCGCCTGCTCCCAGCCTGCCAGCGACAGCCGGACCGATGCGTCCCCCAGCCCCAGCTCCACCTCCGGCTCGCGCCGCAGCGCCCGCTCGATCAGCTCCTCGGCGGTCAGGTCACAAGCGGCCACGATCGGGTGCTCGCGGTCGGTCCCGGTCCGTTGCCGCTCGGCCACGCCGCGGCGCAGGACGTCGCGGAAGGATCGGGCCGGAGGTCCGATCAGCCCGACCGCGCCGATGGCAGGGTCGCCGATGGCGACGCTGATCGCGATCACCGCTCCCTCGCCGTGGCCGACGATCGCCGTCCGCCGCAGGTCGAGCTCCCGCCGCGAGCGCATGGCGCCGATGGCATCACGTGCGTCGTCGATCCGCGTGAAGAGGTTGGAGGCCGCCCAGTCGCCGCCGGACTCGCCGCAGCCGCGCGGGTCGTAGCGCATGCTCGCGACGCCGCGAGCGGCAAGGGCGTCGGCCAGCCGCTCGAGGAGGCCGGCTGCCGGCAGCCCATCGACGGGCGCGAACCAGCCGGGGTGGCCGGCGCGGTCCCAGTCGCCGTCGCGCCCGCGCGGCAGCCAGCTCGGCACGAGCAGCGCCCACGGCAGGCGCCCGCCGGCCTCGCCGTCGGGCAGGGTGAGCGTGGCGGCGAGCGAGATCTCGCCGGCGCGTACGCGAATCTCCTCGGAGCGTGGCATCGGCCCGATGGTACGCTCGGCGCCGGCATGACCCAACCCGCGCCGGTCCTCGCTCCGCCGCCGCAGCCGGTCCCGTTCGTCCCCGACCCTCGCGCGGAGCTGCCGGCCTCCGCCGAGGTGGTCGTCGTCGGCGCGGGCATGCTCGGAGCGTCGGCGGCCTACCACCTGGCGCGGGCGGGGATGCGACCGCTGGTGATCGAGGCCAACTCGCCGGCATGGGGCGCCTCCGGACGCAGTGCCGGCATGGCGCTGGCCGGGCTGGGCGGGCACTTCCCGCGGGTCACCCGGCTCGTCCAGGAATCCGGCGGCCGCTCCGTCCTCGACTACACGATGCGCTCCCTCGACATGCTCGAGGCGTGGGACGCTGAGCTGCCGGGCGGATTCGAATGGGATCGGTTCGGCTCGCTCGACCTCGCCACCGACGAGGCCGAGGAGGCGCTCGTGCGCCACATGGCCTGGCTCCAGGCCGGCGAGGGGCTCGAGGTCCGGATCGTCACCGGCCCGGAGCTCGACGACCTGGCCCCCGGGCTCGCTCCCGGCTCAGTGCGAGCAGCGAAGTGGACGCCGCAGGATGCCAAGCTCAACCCGTTCCGCCTCTGCATCGCGCTGCTCGACGCCGTGCGCTCGGCGGGTGGCGCCGTCGCGACCGGCGTTCGGGTGGACCGGCTGCTGGCGAGCGGTGGCCGGCTGACCGGCCTGGCAACGTCGCACGGAGAGGTATCGACCGGCGCGGTGCTGCTGGCGACCAACGCTTGGACGCCGGCGCTGGCGCCGCACCTGGCCGCCAACCTGACGCCGATCCGCGAGACGGTGTGCGTGACCGAGATGCTGCCCTTCAGCATCGGCAGGCCTGCCTTCGAGACGAACCAGTGCAACGAGTACTGGCGCCAGATGCGCACAGGCGAGGTGGTGATCGGCGGCTTCGCCGTCAGCGACGAAGGGATGGGCATCGGCTCGTACTCGATGCGCGTCCGCCCCGGCGTTCCGCCGCGCCTGGCCGGTCTCATCGCCGCCATCCACCCTCGGCTGGCCGATGCGGTCATCGCGCGCTGCTGGGCCGGGCTGCTGGACTTCGCCTCGCTCGAGATGCCGATGGCCGGGCCCCTCCCCGCCGAGGACGGCACGCCGCTGCCGGGCGCCTACGTCGGCGCAGGGCTGACCGGCCACGGCCATCCCTACGCGCCGATCCTTGGCCTGCTGCTCGCCGAGCTCATCGCCGGCGGCCGCGCGCGCACGCTCTCGCTCGAGCCATTCGACCCGATGCGCTACGTCGGCGTGGCTCACCCGCCGACGTGGCTCGGCCCCTTCCAGGGCCACGCCGCCATCCCGCGCTGAGGTCAGCCAAGGAGCGGACGCCAGGTACCGATGGCGACGCTTACCGCGATCGCCACCGCGCTCAGCACAAGGGCACCCGCGATCCAGCCCCAGTCGCCGAGTCGCATCCGCTGGGGGCGGGCGATCGTCCGGCAGTCCCGAGCGCCGAAGCCACGTGCCTCCATGGCCACCGCCATGCGCGAGGCCCTCCGGATCGCGGCGACCAGCAGCGCCATCAGCCGGCCGGCAAGGAGCCGAACCGCCGCGACCGGCGAGCGTCCTGCCTCGACGCCACGCGCGCGCCGCGCCAGCCCGATGATCCGCCACTCGCTCGCGAGGACCGGCACGAGCCGCAGCGCGGCCAGGACGCCGATCGCGAAGCGCGGCGAGACGCGGGCCTGCTGGATGAGCGCATCGGCCATCTCGGTTGGGTCGGAGGTGGCGGTCGCCAGGATGCCGGCCAGGAAGATCGCGATGAGGCGCAGTGCCAGCCCGACGCCGTTCGCCAGGGTTTGGGCTCCAACCTCGACCGGCCCGATCACGATAACGATCGGCCCGAGCTGCTCCGCGGCGAAGAGCACGTTGAAGGCACCGACGGCAAGCGCCAACAGGCCGATGAGCCAGGCGCGCCCGACGAGCATCCCGATCGACAGCCCGGAGGCCGCGGTGAGCGCGAGCAGCACGACGAGGATGATCGCTGCGGTGACGGCGTCGAGGGAGACGAAGAGGGCAACCAGCAGGACGAGCGCGGCGACGAGCTTGGCCACGGGGTTGGCGCGCTGGAGCGGGGCGCGTTCGGCCTCGCTCACGATCCAGCCTCGAGCCTCAGCGTCCGATCGGCGAGCGCGTGCTCGAAGGCCCGATCATGCGTCGCGACGCAGATGCCTCGCCCGTCGTCGCGCAGCGCCGAGAGGAGGTGGACGAGCTCGCCCCAGGTCCGCCGGTCCTGGCCGAACGTCGGCTCGTCGAGCACGAGCAGCCGCGGGGCGGTCGCGAGCGCCGTCGCCACCGACAGGCGGCGCTGCTCGCCGCCGGAGAGGGTGAACGGGTTGGCCTCGGCGAGGTGATCCAGCCGCAGCCGCTCGAGGAGCTCGTCGGCCCGCGCCACCGCCTCCCGGTTGCCCACGCCCGCGCGGCGCGGCCCGAGCAGCAGCTCCTCGCGCACCGTCCCGGCCAGGAACTGGTGCTCCGGATCCTGGAAGACGGTCCCGACATGGGCGGCGAGCTCGCGCGCCGGCCAGTCCGCGATCGCCTCGTGGCCGCGGCCGGCCGCCAGCGCCTCGCCGGCGATCACCGATCCACCCGAGGGCGCCAGCAGCCCGGCGAGCAGGAGCGCCAGCGTCGACTTGCCACTCCCGGTCGGCCCAACGAGCGCGACCGCCTCGGACGAGCGGAGGGCAACGCTCGTCGCGGCGAGCGCATCACGAGTTGCGCCCGGGTACCGGTACGTTGCCTCCTCGGCGATCACGAGGGTCTCCGGCGGCGGTCGCTCCCCGCGCGGGGCGGCCGCCGGGGGCTGGTCCGGGATCCAGACACCCGCCTCGGCGAGGCGCGAGCCGTGGTCGGAGAAGACGGCTCGCGGCGATCCGTCGGCGACGACGCCGCCGCCGGCCTCGAGGACGACGACCCGGTCGACCAGCGGCAGCGACTCACCGACACGGTGCTCCACCAGGATCAGGGTCGCGCCGAGGCGTTCTACCGCCTTGCCCACCACGGCCCGCACGTCGGCCGCCGCCTCGGGGTCGAGGTTGGCGGTCGGCTCGTCGAGCATGAGCAGGCCCGGGCCGAGGGCCAGCGTCGCCGCCAGCGCCAGCCGCTGCTGCTCGCCGCCCGACAGCATGTGGGTCGGTCGGTCGCGACCGTAGGGGAAGTCGACGGCGGCGAGCGCGGCGTCGACCCGTCGCCAGATGGCGTCGGCCGGGACGCATCGGTTCTCGAGGCCGAAGGCCACCTCGTCGCCGGCCCGCGCCATGACGATCTGGGCTTCGGGGTCCTGGAAGAGGAGCCCGGTCCGGTCGCGGGCTTCTCGAGGCTCGAGCCCGTCGACGAGCAGGCTTCCCTCGGTCTCGATCGAGTCCTGGTCGAGGAGCCCCGCGACCGCCGTGAGCAGCGTCGACTTGCCGGCCCCCGACGGACCGAGCAGCAGGACACGCTCGCCCGACTCGATGACGAGGTCGAGGCCTCGCAGGGCCCAGGCGCGACGCCCGGGGTGGCGGATCCCCCAGCCGCGTGCCTCGACGCGCACCCCGGTCACGGTCGGCAGGCCGCCGCCGTGCGGGTCAGACCGGACGCTGCTCGCGACCGACCGCGAACTCGCGCAGTACGCCGGTCCTCACCAGCGCGCGAACGAGCAGCCATGCGCCCAGCCCGGCCAGCAGCGCGCCGCTCGCGACCGATGCGATCCCGTAGACGAGCCACACGTCGGCACCGGCGTCAGGGTAATAAATCGGCACGTCGTGGATGGTCGCCGCGAGGCCGGCCATGGCGCCGGAGAGCATCGCGAAGGGAAGCGTCCAACGCCGATAGAGCCCGAGGGCGAAGCCAAGCTCGGCGCCGGCCCCCTGGACGAGGCCGGAGACGAGGGCGTCGACACCGTAGATCGAGCCGAGGACGACCGATACCGCCGCCGCCACGAAACCGCCGAAGAAGGCCGCGCCCGGCCGGCGGACGATGAGGCCGACGAGCACCGCCGGCAGCAGCCACAGCCCGTTGAGGATCGCCTGGACCGGCGGAAGGAAGGCGAAGACCGGCGTGGTCGCCACCGCGAGCGCGTTCCAGGCCAGGAATGCGACCCCGAACGCGACGGCAACGGCCGCGGCAACGACGATGTCGACGGTGCGCCAGCCGCCGTCGCGGCCCGGCGAGGTAGCCGTGGTCATGCGTGCTCTCCTGCTGATGCGGTTTCGACGACAAGGAGGACCCCGTCGGTGAGCCGGACCGATGCGCCGGCCGCGGCAATGACGTTCGAGAGGCCGCGCGAGGCGCCCATCCGCAGCGTCGCCGCGTCGAGCGGCCAGCGCAGCCCGGTCGTGGTGACGCCGCTCGCGTCGCCGCCGATCGGCAGCAGCGTGACGAGATCGCCGACCCCACCGTCGAGCTCGAGACCCTGACCGCCGCGAACGGCGCGGACGCGAGTCCGGCCGACGATCGCCTGCAGCTCGACGCCGGCGAGCGCCGGATCGGCGAGCAGGAGGAGGTTCGCCAGCTCGTGGTCGAGCCGGTCGCCGCCGGTCGCACCGAGCAAGTCGATCCGTCCCGCACCCTCGGCCAGCGCCGCGCGCAGGGCGAGCTCGGTGTCGGATGCTTCCTTGTCGACGGGGTGACGGTCGATCCGGGTGCCCGTCGTCTCCAGCCGCTCGACGAGCGCGGGATCGGCCGAGTCGAGGTCGCCGACGAGCCGATCGGGCCGCCACCCGAGACGATCGAGCGCAGCGGCGCCGCCGTCGGCGGCGATCACCGCGTCGGCCCCGTCCAGCCACGCCTCGTCGCCCGGCGCCAAGGCGCCGGAGGCGACGACCACGATCCGCATCGGTCCTCCATCGGTCTTCAGTCCGCGAGAACGACGAACGGCGCACCCACTGCGGTCAACGAGACCGAGCTGAGCGCGCCGTGATGAGGCTGCATCGACTTCCTTCGCCGGCATGACCCGGATCAGGTTCGAGGGTCTGCGACGTCCGACGTCGCACTCTCAGCGCGGTGGCGCTCCCCTGTCGTCTCTTGGATTGTGCGGCCAGCCTAGCACGCAACCTAAGATCGGGCGATGCACCCCAACGTCGACCGCGTCGTGGCTGCCGCGGCATCCGAGGGCCTCGCGATCGAGGTCCGTCGGTTCCCGGAGGGGACGCGAACGGCGGCCGATGCGGCCCGCGCCGTGGGGTGCGAGGTCGCGCAGATCGTCAAGTCGCTCGTGTTCATGGCCGACGATCGACCTGTGGTGGCGCTGGTCTCGGGCGCCAACCGGGTCGACCTCGACAAGCTGGCGACGGCGGCCGGCGCCAGCACCGCCAGGCGAGCCGATGGCGACGAGGCGCGGGCCGCGACCGGATTCGCCATCGGAGGCGTCCCGCCCTTCGGCCACCCAGGCGGCCTGACCATCCTGGTCGACCGAGACCTGGAAGCCCACGACGTGGTGTGGGCTGCGGCCGGCCTGCCCGACGCGGTCTTCGAGGTCCGCCCTGCCGACCTCGTGCGCGCCAGCGGTGGCCGCGTCGTCGATCTCGCCGCGACCGGCTGACTGTGGATCTGCCGGAGTACTTCGTCCTCGTCGCCATCGCCGGCGCGCTCATCGGTGTCGCCTCGGGGGTCGCGCTCCGCGCCGCCGGCGCGCAGCCGGCGCTCGCGAGGCGCCTCGCCGGACCGCGAGAGGTCAAGGTCGGTCGACTGCTCGACGCCGCCGACCTGCCGGAACGCCCGCTCCGGGTGGCCGGTCGCATCCGCTGTCGCGAGCCGCTCGAGGCTGGCGGCGGCGAACGCCTGGTGGCCTTCCACCGCGACGTCGAGGTGCTTGCCGGCGGCGCGTGGCGCAGCGTGGAGCGCCTGCGCGAGACCCGCTCCTTCGAGCTGTGGGACCACGACGGCTCGCTCACCGTCGATCCGGCCGATGCGGCCGAGCCGCTCGTCGCGATCCCGAAGGTCTGGCGCGGCGACCCGGGCCAGCTCGAGGAGCCGCACGCGTCGGCCGTCGCGCGGCTCGGCGAGCGACACGGTCCCGCGACCGCGGCACGATCGGTCATCCGCACCCTCGACGTCACCGACCGGCTGCTCGTCGTCGCCCGCGCCGTCCGTGGAGACGATGGCCGCGTCCGGCTCGAGCCGCCGGCGGGCGGATTCGTCATCACGAACCTGGCGATTCCCGACGCGATGCGCCTGCTCGGTGGGCGTCGCCGGCGCCTGGCCGCCATCGGCGTCATCGGCATCGGCATCGGCGTCGCGCTCGGCGCGATCGGCGTCATCGGCGCGCTCCTGGCGGCCCTGCTCTAGCGCCGATGTCCGGTGCCGACCGGTACCAACGGGTCATCGCGCACGGGACATCCCGTTTCTAGCATCGGGTGCACGGTTCTTACCAGAAGCTCCATTCGCCCCCCGAGTGAGCCTGGCGAGCCGGGGGGAGAGGATCGGTCGATGAGCCGCGACAATGCCCCCGCGCTCCTAACCGTCGCCCAGGCGGCGACGCTGCTCGGAGTGCACCCCAACACGATTCGCACCTGGACCGATGCCGGCCGCCTGACCGCCTATCGCATCAACTCGCGAGGCGACCGGCGCTTCCGGCGCGGCGACGTCGAGCGGCTCCTCGTCGAGGACCGGACTGCCGACGACGCGCCGCATCCGACCGCCGAAGCGCCTCCCGAGCGCAGTGGCGAGCTCGCCGTCTTCGGCCGCATCGCCGCGGGCCTGGCCGCCTCGCCTACCACGGCGTCGGTCGCCCGTTCCGTCGTCGAGGCGCTCCGCACCGAGCTCGGCGTCGAGCGGGCCGCGGTCTACGTCGGCGAGGCCGAACCGTTCTATCTCGCGGCCCATGCCGGTTTCGACGATCCCCCGCCCGCCTCACGGGCGACCGGCGAGACGGGCGGCGACGACGAGCCGATCGTGCTGAGGACGAAGCGAGGGCCGGTCGGCGTGCTCCTCCTCGACGCCGGATCGGCTGCAGGCCTGTCCGCGGCCTTCCGTCGTTCGCTGGCCGTGACGGTGGCCACCACGCTGGCCAGCACCGGGCTGCTCGGGCGAGCACGGCGCGAGCTTCAGCGCGCCCGGGCGCTGCGATCGGTCACCAAGGAGCTGACCGGGAACCTCGACCTGTCCGCCGTGCTCGGCGAGGTCGTCGACCTCACCCGTTCCCTGTTCGAGGCCGACAAGGCCGGCCTGTGGCTGGTCACGCCGGGCGTCGACCACCCCTTCAGCGTCGCCGCCCACCACGGCCTGAGCGACGCCTTCCTCGAGCGCGTGGATGCCCTGAGCCTCGACGCCGACACGGTCGGCGTTCGCTCGCTCAACCAGCGGCGCCCGTTCGCCATGTCCATCGACGACGCGGAGACGATCGGCTCGCTGCGCCCTAGTTACGAGGCGGAGGGGATTCGCACCGTGTGCCTGGTCCCGCTCATCGGCGGCAACGAAGCGCTCGGCCTGCTCGGCCTCTACCACCGCACCGAGCGCACCTGGCCCGACGAGGAGGTGGCGCTGGTGCAGGCGTTCGCCGACCAGGCCGCGGTCGCCATCCAGAACGCGCGCCTGTATCGGTCCGTGGCATCCCAGGCCGCCCGCATGCGCTCGATCCAGGACCTGTCGGCGCGCCTCAACCGGCTGACCGATGTGACGGCGATCGCCGAGGCGATCGTGGCCGAGGCCGCCCCGCTCGCGGACTTCCACGACATTCGCATCTACCGCGTCGACTGGGAGCGAAGCGTGTGCGACCCGATCGCCTTCACCCGCGAGATGCTCGACGGCGATCCGGAGGACGCCGAGGAGCGGCTGCGCGTCGGGATCGGCGAGGGCTTCACCGGGTGGGTCGCCGAGCACGGCGAGCCGCTGCTCATCAACGACGCCCTGGACGACGAGCGCGGCAAGACGATCGACGGCACCGATGACGTCCCCGAGTCGATGCTGGTGGTACCGATGCTCTACGAGGGCCGTGCGCTCGGCGTCATCGTCCTCAGCCAGCTCGGCTTCAACCGCTTCACCGATGACGACCTCCAGACGATGTCGATCTTCGCCGGCTACGCCGCGCAGGCCATGGCCAACGCCACCAGCTACGAGCAGCTGGTCGACCAGTCGAGCGAGCTTGCCCGACGAGCCGACTCGCAGCGCCGCCTGCTCCAGATCAACGAGCGGCTCCTCTCGGCCCTGGACCATGCCGACGTCCTCGAGACGATCGCCGACGGCCTGCGCGACGTCGTCGCCTACGACAACCTGTCCGTGTACCGGACCGATACGGCCGCGCGGGTCATGGCGCCGGTCCTGACTCGGGAGCGCCACGCCGACGAGGTGGGCCGCTACCTCATCCCGTTCGGGAGCGGCCTGATGGGCTGGGCGGTCGAGCACTCGCAGCCGATCCTTGCCAACGACGCCCTCAGCGATCCGCGCGCCCTCCAGATCCCGGGCACCCCGGCCGACCCCGAGGCGGTGGTGGTCGTCCCGCTCGTCGCCGAGGGCGAGGTGCTCGGCGCGCTCAACGTCTCGCGCATCGGCGGTCCCGAGGTCTACTTCAGCGAGAGCGACTTCGAGCTCATCCAGCTCTTCGCGGGACAGGCGTCGATCGCGCTCCGCAACGCCGATGCCCACCACGCCGTCAGCCAGCGCGCCGAGACCGATGCGCTCACCGGGCTCGCCAACCACGGTGCCTTCCAGCGAGACCTGGCGCGCTTCGTCGAGGAGTCGGATGGCCGGCGGCGCCTCGCGGTGCTGATGATGGACCTCGACTACTTCAAGGCCTACAACGACCGCCACGGCCATCCGGCGGGGGACGCCCTGCTCCACCGCGCGGCCACCGCCATCTACGGCGCGGCCCGCAGCGACGACCGCGTCTACCGCTACGGCGGCGACGAGTTCGTGCTCATCCTGCCGCACACCGGCGTCGCCGAGGCAGTCCGCGTGGCCAATCGCATCCGGCGGGCCGTCTCCGCCATCACCGCCGCGGATCCGAGCCCGGTCACGATCACGGCCGGCGTGGCCGGCCTCCCCGCCGACGCCACCGATCGCGCCGGCCTCATCGCCGCGGCCGACACCGCCCTCTACTACGGCAAGCGCGCCGGCGAGGACCGCGTCGTGCGCGCCGATCGCCTCACCGCCGACGTGGGCGACCTGCGTGGCACCCTGGAGGAGCTGGCCGCGGCCGCCCTGCGCGACGGCGACGACGAGCACGCCGTCGAGCACCTCGTCGAGCGCGCCACGCAGCTGGCCGGACCGCAGCACGACGGCCAGGACTCGCTGCGCGACGCGCTGCTGACGATCGCCCGCTCCTTCGACGGCCGCGGAGCGGCGGCGCGCGGGCACGCCGATCGCGTCGGCCGCCTCGCGTCGGCGCTGGCCGAGCGGCTCGGGCTTGGCGCAGACGAGCGGCACAGCATCGAGCTGGCCGGCCGCCTCCACCTGCTCGACGCCCATGGCGTGGCCGAGCTGGCTCCGATTCCGTCCTTGCGCGAGGTGGCCGCACTCATCGAGGGCTATCGCGGGCTGGCGGCCGGAGGCCGGCGTGGCCGGCGCGTCTCGATCGGCGCGCACATCGTGGGCGCCGCCAACGACTACGACGAGCTCGTCTCCGGCGGTACCGGGGCGCGCGTCGGGCGTGCCGAGGCGATGACGAAGCTGCGAGCCTCGCCGGCGGGCTACCGCCGCGACGTGCTCGGAACGCTCGCTGCGCTGATCGAGGAGCGCGGCGATGTCGGGCGCCGCCGGCGCCGGACCGACACGCGAACGCAGGAGGAGCGCGGGGCGGCCTGAGAGGTATCATTCCGCCGCCGATGACGACCTCCCGCCTCTGCTTCGCTGCGCCCGGCCGGGGCGGCGGGCTTGGCGCTCGCGACCGTGATCGCCCTTGCGGGCTGCTCCAGCGTCGACTCCACGCCGGCTCCCACGCCTGCCGCGACCAGCGCCGAGCAGAGCCCGATCATCACGCCGGCCCCGACGCCCACACCCAGCCCCACCCCGGCGCCGACGCCCCGCTACACGAACGAGCCCGATCCCGACCTGGCGGCGCTCATCCCGACCCGCGCCGGCAACGTGGCCGTGGTCGTCGCCCCGTTCGACGAGTTCGCCCTCACCCCCGGCGACGTGGCGGTTGCCTTCGGCGAGATCGGCAATCGCTTCGCGGCGCTCGCCCTGGCCTACGTCGAGCAGCCGCGCACGACGCTGTACGCGATGCGCGTCGACGGCCCCGAGGTCGCCACCGAGGACCTCGAGCCGCACCTCGCAACCGCCGGCCGCTACGTCGGCATCGCCGGGCTCGACCCCGATCCATGGGAGTCTGCGGTCGTGGATGGCAAGCGGGTCTGGGTCCGCCCGGAGGACAACGCCACCGCCGCGGGCACGCATATCTACACCTGGTCGAGCGGCGACGTCGTCTTCCTGCTGATCGGCGTCGACGATGCGGTGAACCGCGCCGTCATCGGGGAGCTGCCCGGCGAGGCGGCGCCGACACCGACGCCGGTGCCATCGCGCTCGGCGTCGCCCTCGGCGGAGCCGAGCGCATCGGCCGAGGGCTGAACCGCATCGGTCTATCATCGGCCCCGTGCTGGACGAAGGTGATCGCTGGTCGGGGTGGGATGACGGTGGCGACGACCGGATCGGGCGCAAGCGCGACCGGCTGGCGCGGCTGCTGAGCGTCGTCTCGATCCTCTTCTCCAAGGGCGGCACCGAGGCCGGCGTGGCCGTGACCGAGATCGCACGCCTGACCGGGATGACGACGCGCACGGTGTACCGCGACATTCGGGCGCTCGAGGACGAGCTGGGAGTCCCCGTCTTCCAGGCCGGACGTGGCCACTACGGGATCGACCGCAAGTTCTTCCTGCCGCCGCTGCGCCTGTCGGTGCCCGAGGCGATCGTCCTCTTCCTCGCCTCGCGGCTGATCGCGCGCTGGAGCGACCAGTACGACGCGGCGGTGGTCAGCGCCTTCACCAAGCTGGCCGATGCGCTCCCGCAGCCGATCGCGCGCCACGTGACCGCCACGATGCTGGCCGTCGGCTCGCACGACCCGAACGAGCCGTTCACGCGGAGCTTCAGCGCGGTCGCCCGCGGCTGGGCCGAGGGCCGCGTGGTCGAGATCGTCTACGACCCCGGCACCGGCGACCAGAAGCGCACGCGTGTCCACCCGTACTTCCTCGAGCCCGATGCCGCCCTGCGCAGCGTCTACCTCATCGGCCACGACGAGCCCGCGGCCGCGATGCGCACCTACAAGGTCGAGCGCATCCGATCGGCGACGCTGACCCAGGACCGATACGAGATCCCCGCCGACTTCGACCCCGACGCCTGGCTCGCGAACTCGTGGGGCATCTGGTCGTCGGACTCGACGCCGCCGGTCCATGTCCGCCTGCGCTTCGAGTCGTCCGTCGCGCATCGCGTGCGCGAGGCGGTGTGGCACCGATGGGGAGGAGGGGAGAGGAAGAAAGGGAGGGGGTGGTCCCCAGATGGCATTACGGTCGAAGATAAACCCACTCGCCGCGGCATAGAGGGTAGCATCACCATCGACACCCTCACCAGAGAGGATATACGAGCCAGCTTGCATGATGTTATTGCGAAAGACAAAATTATCTGCGTTGTAGCCGCCACGAATAAAGGCGAGCTGGGTCTATCCAGTCTCAATCGTGTTGTGTTCAATCACGACATCGAGGGGTCCTGTGGCGATGGTGAATAGATATCCTGGATCACCACCCTCTGATCCAGAGATATGATACATTAAATTATCGTGAATATGGAACCGTTTCAGACACTTGCGGATAGTAGGGAGGGTCCAGGACAATCCAGCGCGTAATTCCAATGCCAATAGGGACATGCCGAAAGATGTTATAGCGAATAGTCACATCTCCGACAAAATCCCAGGGATCGACATCGCCAGCTGTTCCGTTGCCATTACTCGCGGCAAAGAGTAAGGCATACTGGGTATTCACTTGCTGGGTACGATCATAGTAGCCGAAGTTTTCAAAGATGTTATGCTCGTAGAGGATGCGCTGCCCTTTCTTCCACTCGCCTCGATTGCCGACTCGAAATGTCGTCCCATACCAGGCATCCTCTCCATAGAATCGGTTGTTGGTAATCGTGATATCCGAGGGAACTTGGTTGACCACCGCATGGACGTTGCCTCCACCTCCCAGGATGCCGCAGCCAGATGACATCGCATTATTGTGAATGAGATATGGGCCAAATCCATTGAGCTGGCATGCCGATGATTGGTCGTTTGCCGTCCCAAACGCCGCGATAATATTTGAGATTTCAGAGTCGATGATCGCAAAATGGTTGGTGTAGCTCGTGATGCCATAGGTGACACTCGAGCTGATCGGCTTGCTTGTGGATGTAGCACCGGTCCATGATGATATGGTGCGTGAAATGGCCCATCACGGTTTCTTGTGGGTTATTCCCAAATTTGATCGAGATAGGCGTCATCGGTACTGGCGGGATTGGTGATTTCAATCCCCACGAAGCGGTAATGGTGAGCGCCAGCCACAGTGTTGAACGCGCTATAGACCCCACCATCCGCGACAATTTTGGGCATCTGCGAGGCATTGGCGGCGGTGACGCGCGTCCCTTGTGGCGGCAAGCTCGCGTGCGCGCTGCTGCGGATGACAATCCATTCGCTATTGTCGGGATTGCCTGCGCGCGCGGCTGGCGTCTTATTCGCCAGAACAAACTCGCCGGTCGTGAGCCGAAAGGTATTACCCGCCGTCAGCTCGATGATGTCTCCGAGCACGGCATTCGACAGGGCTGTGGTGAATTGTGCCGCCGCGGTCGTACACACATGCGTCGTCGCGCCACTCCTGGGGGCGGGCATCGTGGTATCCACAAAGGCCTGTGGCAACGTCGGCAAGGTCATCGGACCATCTCCCTCGGTGCGCTCGACCGTCTACCCGACTTTCGAGAGATTCGCAATGGCCGTCTGGATTTCATGGCGAAAGGTTTTCCCCGTGATCGTAGTCCAGGTCAATAAGATGCCACGTAACTCATAGGTCCGTGTCGGATCGAGGAGAATCGCATCGGCAAACGGGAGCCGCCACTCGAATTTCCCGGTCGACGAGAGGGTGCCCCCATTGGCCGCTTTGACGTTCTTCGCATCCCAATCCAGGATCACCGGATGGTCGGCGGTATCGAGGCTATACAAGGTCAACGTCAAGGTGTCGATGATCGAGCTTCCAGTCGGGTTGCCGACTTCATCTCTCAGGATCAGCGTATAGTACCAGGTGCTGTGTTCCCTCAATCCACGCGGTGCGATGCATGAGCTTTTCTATAGGCATGTCCCACCTCATTTTACATCTCAAGAGTGCTGAGGATTCCTAATGCGAGAGCGTCTCTCCCTGACTTGTGGTGACGACCCACACCAGCTTAAACGTCTTGTTGGCGGCGCCCCGCCGCGCGGTATTGATCGCGAACAGATTCTGAATCGTCGGCGTCCCTGACGCTAAGAGTGTCCCGGTCACCCCACTAAAGACGGTGACAGTCGTCCCGGCCCCGTGCTGTTCTTCAAGGGTTGGCGTAATCGTCGCCGTAAAGGGACCGCTGCCACTCACGGCCGACACATAGACCCGCTCGGGAAAGCCGGACGGCTCGATCACCAGCATCGCCCCAACCCCAGGGTCTGCCACCAAGCTGATCGTCCCCGCTTCAGCCGCCGCGAGGCTATTGAGCGTTGTGCTCGTGGTCGTGGTCAGCGAGGCAAAGGTGGTTCCCGGATTCAACGTCGCGCCGGCCTGGTGCGATTCATTCAGCAGTTTCTCGAAGTTCGCCGCGACAAAGACTTGCTCGCTCGGTTGTTTGATCTTGGTATCTTCAGCGCCTGGGATCGGGTCAAGGATATCAAGCTCGAATTCATCCTCGCGGATTTCCGAATTATTTGCCGTCACGAGCCCGTCACCCGATATTTTTGCCCATCCGTCCCACGTCGAATCTGCGGCGTAACGATCGACCCCGGAGGGCGTCGGCGTGTCGTCAAGGAGCATGCGGGCATTGCATCCGCGTTCATAGCTCACCGCCGCATTATCCGCATGGCTGAACCAGGCTAGGGGACGGACGGTACACACAAACGGCGCCACCGCCCCGGCTACACTGACCACTTTCAAGCGCTCTTCGACCGCGCTGCCAGGCTCAAGAATCAGCAACGCGCCGGCCTTGGGATCAGCTTTCAGGTCGATGGTCGTCGCACCCGCCGTCACCGGATTATCCAATTGCGTCCCCAGCAGCGGGGCGGTCAACGATGGCAGTCGGCTAATGAAGGCCTCGACGGTCGAAATAATCGCCCCGGTGGCTATCAGCTCATCGAAATCCCACGGGAAATTTTTCTGTTTGAATTTGGGTCTTGACGCGTGTTGGCATAGACGTTTACCTTCCGCATCGGGCGCCACACCTACCAGGGCCGTGTGTCGCTCCGGTGCGTCATAGATGAGGAGATCAACCTCGGCGGCCAACGTGGCGGAGCGCTCTGGTACCTGATAGATCAATCCCCGTGCCTCAGCGGTCAAGGCCGTGGGCCGCGCGGGGGCATCGAACGTGACGTGATCCACCGTCGCGGCCAGCGCCGCATGGCGTGCTGGCGTATCGAAGACGAGGCTCCGGCTTGTGCTGCTGAGTGCCGCGGGCCGTGAGTCGGCAAAGTAGAAGAGATCATCCAGTGCCGCCACGAGCGTCGTGGGACGTTCAGGGGCGTCGAAGATCGATGGGCGCCCCTCACTCGATAGCGCCGTATGACGCTCAGGAGCGTCAAAGACCAGGAGATCCATACTCGCCGCGAGGGCGGCTGTACGTTCGGGTGCGTCAAAGATGACGAGGGGTGGCAATCCGCCAATGACCACGCAGAAGCGTGTAGACACTTCGCGGTACACCTGGGCCAGCTGCACCCGGACGCGGCTCGCCACCGCCCTGACGGTCTGGATCGAGAGGCGTGCTCGGCCTGCCACATCTCGGTAGCTGGCCAGCAGGACCCTGACGCGGCTCGCGAGATCCCGATAGACGCGGACGGAGAGCAAGACACGGCTGGGCACATCCTTGAATGCACGAAGGGATACCCGCACACGGCTGGCGATCTCGCCGTAGCGCAGGACGTAGATCCTGACGCGGCTGGCCACATCCCGATATGCTCGCAGGTGTACGCGGAACCGGCTGGCCACATCCCGAACCGTGGTCGCGGCCAGGCGGTAGCGGGCTGACACGTCCTTGTAGGCCAGGCCGAGCACCTGCAGCCGGAAGCGGCTGGCCACATCGCGGAAGCCTCGTCCCACCAAGCGGAGGCGAGAGGCCACATTGCGGAAGTTCTGACCCCAGAGCACGACGCGGGTACTACTGTCTCGGTAGCGACGGACGTGTAGGACCAGACGAGTCGCGACCTCGCGGAAGGCTTGGACGCGAAGGGCGACACGGGTGTAAACATCCTTGAGCGCGGCCCCAGGCACCACCAGGATGACCCGCGTGGCGAGATCACGGTAGACTCGAACCGCAAGGCGGACGCGACTGGCCAGGTCCCGATACTGCCTGACCTGCAGACGAAGGCGGGTCGAGACCGCCTTGACGGTCTGGCCGACCAGGTGAATGCGGCTCGAGACCTCGCGATAACGGCTAGCAGCCAGGCGGAACCGCGTCGCCACATCCTTGAAGGCGCCCCCGGTCGCCACCAAGATATAGCCGACGAAATTGAGGCCACGGACGCGGCGGCGGCGCCGTGGCAGCTCCAGCGTGGTGGCTGGCGGCTGAGCCGTGGGTGGGGCCGACAACGAGAAGCGGGTCGCGACATCTTGGACACGACCGAAGATCGCTTGCAGGAAGAAGCCGAACAGACTCTTACGGCGTGGGCGTCTTGAAGGACGAGGTGCCTCGACTCCAGGCGGGACAGGCGTCTGGACCACGCCCGTATCAAGGACCAGGCGGGTAGCGATATCTTTGACCGGGGCCCCGAACAGTCTGACCCGCAACGCCACATCGCGAGAGCCCTGAACGGTAAGCCGTAGGCGGGAGGCCACATCCTTGATGGATTGGCCCAGCAGCGAGAATCGGCTATCCACATCCTTGAACGCCGTGCTGACCGAGACCAGGAAGAAGCCGAACAGACTCTTCCGGCGGGGGCGGCGGCGACGCGGGACATCACCGAACATAGCGGCCTAGCCTTTTCAGAGCTGTAAGCCTTGTGGCTCATGGCTCAACGCTCCGATCCCTTGGTAGTGCATGTCAAAGATATTGTCGTGAAACGACACGAGACGCCGCGGGCGGACTCCCAGGCATAGCACTGGCAATCACCGGCGGACGTCTGTACGACGCCAATCACGTGAGCCTGGCAGCGGCTGCGTGAGACGCCGATGCTCCACACGCCGCACTTGAGCTGGAAAAAGCTGTGCGCGCGGCCCCAGAGTTCCCCCATGGACCCATCTGGACAGACCAGCCGAAGACTGACCATACCGTCTTTGGGGATCTCTTCCCAGCGCGACGTCCGGCCGAGGCCGAGCGGGGTCAAGAGGGAGTGCATCAATGTCCCCCACTCATACAGCTGATGCCCATCGCGATAGAGCACTGCCCACCAGGGGCGCCCCGACAGCTTGACCATCTGCATCATGGCGGCACCGTGCAGGCTTCTGGTCGTGGTGGGATAGTCCCCATTGGTGCTGAGCATGTGGCTCCCCACGGTTAGAGGAAGGTGTACTTCAAACTGATTTTGGGGATCAATGTCCCGGGCAGCATATTCGGTCCAGTGAGCAACGCGATCATACAATGGAGGGTTTCGCCGCGGTGGCCGCTGGTATAGCAGCCGCCTGTAAGTAGTCGATGTCACTCATCAAGCCTTGCCATATGGACCAGTTGGCGCCAGCCGTCGGGGCCACTGTCCCGGTGGTTCCACTGGTCCCCACGGGTCTGAGCCCGGGGCGCCGCCGGCGGGGCCACGCTACTCACCTGACCATAGAGCGCGCCTTTGAGGTAACTCCGTTGCGTGGCTCCCGTATCCGTCGTATGCCCCGCGAGGATATCACCCGCAGGCGTCCCACGAGCCGCGGGCGTATTGTGGTTGCTATCGCCATAGGCCGTCATAATCGGGGCTGACGCAAATGTACCTACGGCATCCCAGTTCCAGCGGGCCTGCAGGCGATTCGCGTTCGTAAACGTCACGCCTTCCGCACCCGCGCCGCTATAGACGCCCTGCCCCACTGCATCGGCCGTAAACGCGTAGCTGAGGGCACAATCTGGACGGCGCCAGGGCGAATCATCGCGGGCCATGCCGCAGAGGCGGTCGTCGAGGTGCCACCCGCATTGGTATCGCTCCAGCGCCATTCCGTGTTCGCGCCCCCAAGGGCGGAATAGACCGGAGTCGCCGTGTCCCCAATATTCGCATCTAAGCTGATGACGCTAAAATCCGCACACATAGGAGGCTCCTTATTCCAGCCAGGCAATACCGCAGGTCATGGTACTGACCGTGGTATTCAACGCCTCGGCACACGCAATCTGGGTGCCCCCCGTGGCCCCAAAGAGGAGTTCCCACATTTCCAGATCATCCATGGTGTATTGCCCTAAGCCCCCAAACGCGTTCCACCCTGTCTTTTTAGATTCCCTCCCGCTAAGGCCGGAGGGGTGCCACAAGTGCAGAAGTTCATCGCTGGTGTTCCCAGACGGATACTTGGCGTTTGCACGCCATTGGTGACGGCCGTCGGGGTGACCCCAGCCGTGGAGGGCCGGGCAAACCGGATGATGCCCGGCGTCGAGGCGGCGGCGAGGCCGCCCCACCACACCGACCGCACCTTGGCACCGTCCCCCGCTGCATCAGCAAAGAGCACATAGTTCTGTGTGGCACTCGGCGTGAATCCGGTGCCCCCTTGATTCCCGTAAAACATAGGCATGGGCGTCTCCCTAGAGACCAGCGGCGTCAAACAACTGCTGCCGTTGACGCGCCGCATCGAACTTCCGACGAAAATGCAAGCTGCTCTTCACGCAACCCCCGCTTCGCTGCATCTCCTGCCAACAGGACTCACAAATCTCACCACAGGAATAGCACAGCGCTCGCATCCGAGGCTTTCCAGGAATCTTGACGATGACGTGTTCCCCGTGCTGACAATGCGTCGTGTCGAACTCTTTCAGCCCTCCATACGGGCGCTGAATGGCGGGATCGCAGGCCCGATGGTCGAGCACCAGATAGCCCATGTCGACACCTCCAGCAGGACATAGATCGGGGCCGGGGTCATGATGGCCGCGACCACAAGATCATCGACGGACACATTGTCAATTTCGATGTTCGCTCGCGATGCCGTCAGCGCTGTAGCCCCCGAACCCTGGAGTCCCCAAGGTTTTCCGCAGCACGTCGCTATCGGCATACGTGAGCGGCGTTAAGGCGTCGACCTGCAATTCGAGATTGACAGGATTGGTCCCCGTCGCCTTGAGCCGCATCGTATGGATCCCAGGTGCGAAAGGGTGGCGGGTGCACTCGTGAGTAGGACGTTGATGGTCTCATCACGGCGGAAAAGCTGGAGTTCTCCGCCGACTGACGCGAGATCGATCCACGCCATAGTAAAAGGTTCTACCGGTGGCCGCCACGCGCACCACCACAAAACTCGCATTCCCCGCACTCGTACAGGAGACCGTCGCCGTCATTTGCTGGGCGCCGGTGGGCATGCTGGCATGGATGATGCGGACCACGGTGCGGGCGTCGGCAATATTGACGAGGACCCGTACCGGTGGGCAGCCCATGACCCGCAGCGCCGTGTCGCTAAACCGGACATAGGCATAGTTGGGGGAGCCCGATGGGTACTCATCGATATTGATATCGGCACCTACATCAAAGGTGTCAGTAAAAATTATCACAGTGAGATATCTCCCTGCACTCTAGCCCATGCCCACCATCCGTGAGACGAGCAGGGAGCACACCTCGGCCACCGGGGCACTAGCATCGAGCTCGACCGCGATGGTGCAAAAAGCCGTCGGGGACGTGCTGCCCCAGGTCACGGTGCTGCCGGTGAAGCCGCTGTTGATCACATCTGTGGCCCACCCTGCGTTGGGGCTGGCCCAGCCACTTGCGGAACAGTTGCGTGAATCCTGACGGATCGCTCACGCTGAACGCCTGTGTGCCGTTAAAGACCACCGTGATGACCGGATTCGTCGTCAATGCCGCACCCGCGTAAGGTCACCGACGGCGTGACCGAGGCTGGCCTGGTCGCTCTCGACCCGCAGCCTGCCGGATGGCCAGGGCGCCCACCTGAGTCATGCCCGTCACACGGAGGGCGGCGATCCCTCCACCCGAGGGGCCACCTGGGATATGGGTAAAGGTCGTGGGAACGGCACTGCTGATCAGCGTGTTCCGCACCCAGACCTTGAGCTTATCGACGTTCCCCCCTTTGACCTGCGTCCGGGCAGCCGTATACTGCCCGAGGCCATTGTCATCCGTCGGGGGGTTGTCCGAGAGATTGCCGCTATGCACCGTGACGAGGATGATCAGGTCTCCGACCACTGGCGTGCTCGTGCCTCCGGTCGGTCGTGCCACTCGCTCGTGTTCGCGATCAGGCTCCCGGACAGAAACGCGACGGTCGCCACTTAACCCACGCGCGCGATGAGCGTCAAGGCATCGGCGCTTTGCACCTGCCCTTTGAGCGCGCCCAGTGTGCCGGCGACCAAGTTATAGACCTCATCGCCGCTGCCTGTGGTGCTGAAGAGCGTTTCCAGGGCGGTATAATCGGCCCCCTCCACGGTGTGATCACAATAGTCCTTGACCTTCTCGGCGATATCAATGGTCTGCCGCACCAGCGAGGTCAGGCTGTAGAGGTCGCTGGCGTAGATATCCCCCGTGGTACGGTCAATCTTGATGAAATCATTGGGCATGGAGTCTCCTCGCTTCGTTACCCGCCAGCCGGCCACCGTGCTGCAGGGACTCGGTCATCCGCTCGACACTGTCCTCCACACGGCACGAGGACCAGCACGCCCGTCAAATCAATGGCCACTTCCGCACCGTAGCACGTCAGCACCCAAGGGCCACTGAGGGTCGCATCCAGCGTGGCGGAAAACGGGCAGATGCGGTTGCCCTGAAAAAACGGGGTGTCGTGACTGAGTGACAGTTTGAGGCCCAGATGTGAGCTCCCGTAGGCTATACCGCCACCTGGCAAGGCATACACATCAGCGCCTTGCCACAGGGCGCTCAGGGCAAAGAACGGCTCACTCGGGTCCGCTTGTTTGACATGCCGATCGAGCACATCCGCCGGGTCCGCTTGTTTGACATGGAAATCAATCACATCCGCAAACGGTGTCGCTTGGAAACAGATATGCCCCAGATCGGTAAACGCCTGGGCGGGGATCGTCATCCACAGCAGCAGGATGAGGCTGCCACTCATCAACGCACGTCGTCGCATAGGGCTCCTTTGGGAACTTCACAGGCAGAAAGCCCATCCCTTTCAATGGTGGGATGAATGCCTGACTCCGCTTCAGCGGAGGAGTTTTTTGTCTTGCCTTTCCAGACACATGGCCGTATACTGTGGTCATGTCTTATCGCACGATAACCATACAATGGTTACCAGAGAGTCAACGCCAGTGGAATACCTTCACCGACGCGCGCTTGGAAGCGGGGCGGTTGTGGACACGCTTGGTCAAGCTGCATCACCGCATCCGTGCCCAGGCGGGCCGTTGGCCTGCGAAACAACGTCTGCAGCAGTGGGCCAAACGTAAATTCCCCGTGTTGCACTCGCAATCGGTCCAACAAATTATCGCTGACTTCTGCGAGGCGGTGGGCGTCTGCACGCGAACTGCGAAAGAATGGTCATCCCGAAGCCCGATACCCGTGGCGGTACTGCCGCTATCGTGATGTGATCTTCACCAATCAGGGGGCCACCATCAAAGCGCATAGACTGCGCTTGCCATGTGGCGCCGCAGGCGTGCTCTTCATTTCCCCTGCGCGTGACCTTGCCCGGTCG
>CAVWAU010000004.1:0-1225059 GCA_963753125.1 uncultured Chloroflexia bacterium | reverse complement strand
CGTGGCGCTCGATGATCTCGAAGAAGAAGGTGGGCCGATCCTGCACCGGGCGGGTGAAGATCTGGAGCAGGTAGCCCTCCTCGTCGCGATCGGCCTCGATCCCGAGCTCCTCGAGCGTGTCGATCGGCACGCCGACGTCGCCGACTCGATCGGGGAGCGACTCGTAGTAGGCGTGCGGCATCCCGAGGAACTCGACGCCGCGCTCGCGCAGGACGCGGACCGTCCCGACGATGTCCTCGGTCCGCAGCGCGATGTGCTGGGTGCCGGCATCGAGGTAGTAGTCGAGGAACTCCTGGATCTGGCTCTTCTTCTTGCCGGCAGCCGGCTCGTTGATCGGGAACTTGATCCGGCCGTTCCCGTTCTGCATCACCTTGCTCATCAGCGCCGAGTAGTCGGTGTGGATGACCTTGTCGTCGTAGTGGATGAGCTGTGCGAAGCCCAGCACATCCTTGTAGAAGTCGACGAACCGATTCATGTCGCCGAGCCCGACGTTGCCGACGCAATGGTCGACCTCGAGCAGGCTCTGGCCGCTCGCCGCCGTCGCCGGGTTGGTGATGCGGTGGTAGCCGGGGGCGAAGGCGCCGTGATAGTCGGAGCGGTCGACGAACGAGTGGACCACCTCGCCGTAGGTGTGGATGGCGCTGGTGCGGAGGACGCCCTTCTTGCCCTCGAGCGTCGTCGGCTCCTGTGCCGAGACCGCGCCACGCTTCGTCGTCTCCTCCCATGCCGAGGTGACGTCGTCGACCGCGAAGGCGATGTCCTTCACCCCGTCGCCGTGCCTGGCCACGTGCTCGGCGATCTCGCCGTCGGGCGAGATCGGTGCGGTGAAGACGAAGCGGATGTCGTTCTGCACCATCACGAAGCTGGACCGATCTCTGACGCCCGTCTCCAACCCGGCGTAGGCCACCGGCGTGAAGCCCCACAGCGCTCGGTAGTAGTGCGCGGCCTGCTTCGCGTTGCCGACCCAGAACTCGACGTGGTCGATCCCCTTCAGGGGCAGGAAGTCCTGCGCCTCGGCGGCCGCGTTCGGGTTGATGATCGCGCCGGCCTGGTTGGCGGCGCCGCGCGGGAGCGTATCGGTCATGGCTTCCGAGTCTACCGCAGGACCGATGCCTTACCTCGCTCGCTGTACCTGCCTCGAGCGCCACGCCGATCATGCGATCGATGGCCCGATCGAGCTCGTCGAGCGGGAGGTACGACTCCTCGCTGGTGACGTCGTCGCCGAGCACGTCGCTCACCGTGAGGGCGCAGGCCGCCGGGACGCCCGCTCGAGCGGCGAGGAAGAAGAGCGCCGACGCCTCCATCTCGAAGGCGAGCACGCCCCGGTCACGCCAGCGCTGGGCGTAGTCGTCATCGGTGTTGTAGAAGACGTCGACCGATGCGACCAGGCCCGTCCTGGCGGTCACGCCCTCCTTCGCGGCCGCGTCCACCAGGGCGCGCGTCAGCGCGAAGTCGGCGGCCGGCGCGTACGGCTCGCCGTGGAGATAGGTGGCGGTCGCGCCGTCGACCGGGCAGGCGGCCGTCGCAACCACGAGGTCGCCGGTGGCCAGACCCTTGGCGATCCCGCCGCAGGTGCCCACCCGGATGAGCCGCTTGGCGCCGAGGCGCAGCAGCTCCTCGACCACGATGCTCAGACTGGGCGTGCCCATTCCGCTGGTCTGGACACTCACCGGGGTGCCGTGGTACGTCCCGGTGAAGCCGAGCAGGCCGCGGTGCTCGTTCACCTGTCGGGCGCTGCCCTCGTCGAATCGCTCGCTGATCCGCCGGGCGCGGTTCGGGTCGCCGGGGAGGAGCACGAGGGGCGCGTAGTCGCCCTCCTCGGCACGGAGGTGGATCTGTGGCATGCGGCGTAGCCTAGCGGTCGCCGAGGCGCGGCTCCACCGACTCAGCCTCCCGCCGCGCAATCGCGCTCGCCAGCCGGGCCGTTGCGAGCGTGTTTCCGTCGATGATCGTCGCCGCGAGCGCCAGGTGTGCCTGGTCAAGGCCACGGTCCCGCGCCTGCGAGGCCGCCGTGGCCGTGAGCTGCGGCATGAGCCTGCGGCCGATCTGCTCGTACACGCTGGTGCTGATCTCGATGCCTCTTACGGACGCCACGATCGCCCGATGGAACCGCAGGTCGGCCCTCACGAAGGTCTCCGCAGCCACGTCGTGCCGGCTGTGTGACCGTTCGCCGGCGAAGTACGTGAGGTCTCGAATAGATGCAGGCAGCCACCCATCGTGCGAGCTGCCTACGAGTTGTGCAGCAAGGATCGGCATGCGCTCGTCGATCGTCGCGCGAATGGCTGCCAACTCGAACGGCGAAGCCTCCAGACAAGCGAAGACCAGCGTCGTCGCCAGCGAGCGCGGTCGCGAAACGTAAACGCCGACGCCGTGACTAATCTGGACGAAGCCGAGCGCCGCGAGCGCGTGCAGCGCACCCTGCATCGTCGACAGGCTCACGCCGTACATCTCGGCGAGGTGGCGCATTGACGGCAGCGGCCGATCCGGGCCGAGCTCGCCAGACACGATGCAGCGACGCAGGTGGTCGGTGATGTCGCGCAAGACGGACCTGCGTCGGCGGCGCGTGAAGAAGGCAGCGTCTGCCATGGAGGTGTGCAACAGACCCACACACTCGCAGATCAGTCGTTACTGGCCGGTTACCAGGCGCTTATCGGCCGCAAGGAAGCGCTGGCAAGAGGCTTGCTCACCGGTCGGGCAGGCCATGAGCAAGAGCGACGCTGACGAGAAGCGAGCACTGCCCGACGGGATCGGCAAGGAGCATGTTGCCCCGAGGAACGGGTGGCGCCGCCATGCCAGTCCGCTTGCGCTGGCCGTCTTCGGGTCGGTGATCGTGCTGGGACTGACCGGCTTCCTCGGCCACGAGCGCGACTGGCAGTCGGATGCAGAGGGCGTCAGCCTCACGGTCCACTCCCCGGAGATCACGCGCAACGGCGAGTTCTTCGAGTTGCGCATCACCGTCGAGACGGCCGCGGCGATCGAGGATCTGGGAATCGGCGTGGATCAGGGGCTGTGGGAGGACATGACGGTCAACACGATGATCCCCGCAGCCACCGAGGAAACGGGGATCGACGGCGAGTTTCGCTTCACCTTCGGGCCGATCGAGCCCGGGACGACCTTCGACTTCAAGATCGACCTGCAGGTCAATCCCGACATCGTGGGCGGAAACGAGGGGCTCCTGACCGTCTACGACGGCGACAGGCCGATCACTTCGGTCGACATCGGCATCATGGTTCTGCCCTGATGGACATCGTGCTGCGCGCGACCGTCATCTTCGTCGCGCTGTACCTGCTCATGCGGCTGATGGGAAAGCGCGAGCTTGGCCAGATGACGCCGTTCGAGCTGATCGTGCTGGTGGTCATCGGCGACCTCATCCAGCAGGGGGTGACCCAGAACGACTTCAGCCTGACGGGAGCGGTGATCGCGATCTCGACGATCGCCTTCTGGGCGCTCGTCATGAGCTGGGCGAGCTACCTGTGGCCGCGGGCGGAGCGGTTTCTCGAGGGCGAGCCGCGCGTCATCGTTCGGGACGGCGAGCTGCTGACGGGGAACCTGCGGCGCAACCGGCTGACCTCGGGCGAGATCGAGTCGGAGATGCGACTGGCGGGGATCGCCCACATGGGCGACGTGAAGTGGGCCATCCTCGAGCCGAAGGGCAAGATCAGCTTCATCGAGCGCGGCAGAGGCGGGCAGGAGGAACAGCCACCGCCGCAGCCGAAGTCCACGGAGGACGACAGCGCGGTCTAGCATCGGTCCGGCCATGAGCAGCGCCTGGGCCGATGAGCTCGCCTTCGCCACCGACCTCGCCCGGCGGGCCGGCGCCATCCTGCTCGACAGCTACGAGCGCGTCGAGACGATCGACTACAAGAGCAAGCGCGACGTCGTGACCGATGCGGACTACGCCTCCGAACGGCTGGTCATCGGCGCCATCAAGGAGCGCTACCCCGGTGATGCCATCCTCGCCGAGGAGTCGGGCGAGCATGCCGGCGTGTTGCGCGACGACGGGTCGGGCAACGGGCGGATGTGGGTCATCGACCCGCTGGACGGCACCGTCAACTACGCCAACGGGATCCCGTTCTACTGCGTGAGCATCGGGCTGGTGGTCGACGATCGCCCGAGCGTGGGGGTCATCCTCGATCCAGCCCGGGACGACCTGTACACCGCCACCGTCGATGGTCCCGCCTGCCTGGACGGCGAGCCCGTGGCCGCTTCGACGAAGCAGAAGCTGAGTGACTACGTGGTCAGCCTGGCCGTGATCGGGCGCGGGGGTCTGTCGCGGGAGCGGCGGATCGCACCGCAGATCCGGATCCACCGTCGCATGGGCAGCGCCGCGCTGGCGCTGGCGTACGTCGCCGGCGGCCGCTTCGACGCCTTCGTCCAGAACGGGGGCCTCTCGCCGTGGGACGTGGCGGCGGCCGGGCTGATCGCCGAGCGCGCAGGCGCGGTGGTGACCGACCTCCGGGGCGGACCATGGTGGAACCCCCGCATCACCGGGCCGCGGGCCAACGTGGTCGCCGCGCCGGCCGCGCAGCACGGCGCCCTGCTCGAGGTGCTGCGCGCAGTGAGGACGACGGTGCAGACGAGACGCTAGCCGTCGAGGACGTGGGCCAGCATGCCGAGGGTCAATGCGGTCGCGCCCCACACCACCACCCCGCCGTACCGATACGCGCCGGCGCGCAGGGTCACGCCCCGCGCCACGATCTCCTCGACGCCGACGACGTCCGGGTCCCACAGCGCGGCGAGGGGCAGCTCGACGATGGCGGTCACCTCGGCGTCGTGCGGCACGAGCGCCGGGCGCGCGGCGAGCGTCCCCACGAAGGGAAGCAGCTCGAAGTTGCTGACCGGGATCCAGACCGGGTCCAGGGTCCCGACGATTCGCACGTCACCCGGCGGCAGGCCGACCTCCTCCCATGCTTCGCGGAGGGCGGCGGCCTCCGGACCGGCGTCGGAAGCATCGACCGAACCGCCGGGGAGCGAGACCTCGCCGGCATGGGCTCGCAGGTCGCCGTGGCGCACCGTCAGCGGCACGACCAGGTTGCCGTCGGCATCGGGATACAGCGCCAGCAGGGTGGCGGCGGGCCGGGCGGGCGGGAAGTCGCTGCGCTCGAATCGGCGCCGGCTGACCTGGCCGTCGAGGGTGCGCGGCAGGAGCCGGTCGTCGAGCGGAATCGGGCGTGGCGCGACGTCCAGGGCACGGGCCAGCGCGTCCTCCCAGCCGGGCTCCTCGCGTAGTATTCGAACCATGACCCAGGCGTTCCTCAATCGCGACAGCCGGGTGCGCGAGGCGCTCTATCGGACCAAGCTGCTGGTGAACCGCACGCCCCATTTCAGCAAGGCGACGCGCAAAGAGGCAAATCGGGCGCTCGACACGCTCGAACGACAGCTGGGGCTCAACCAGGTCAATGCCTACGAGTCGGCGAGGGCGATCGAGCTCCTCAACCGCGCCCACTCGTCGCTGACGTTCGGCCTCCTCCGCGATGAGGACTTCACCGATCGCTTCGGTCCCGCGCTGCGTCGCCTGGGTTTGCGCAGCATCGTCGACCGGCTCGACGAGGTCCCGAGCTCGGTGATGGCGCTGGCCATCTCGGGGCCGATCGACGGCAGGGTGCATCGCGACGACCTCCCGAGCGACGAGCGGCTCGACGCCGCGGGCGGCAACCTCCCGCCGGCGCCGGGCTACGGGACCCTCCCCAGCGCGGCACTGTCGCCGCTCGCGCCATCGGGCGCCGGTTCGGCCACCCTCGAGGCAAGAAGGAGTCAGGACGTGAAGGGCTCTGGCTGGGCCACGGCCGTGGCCATCGGCGTGTTCATTGCGGTGATCGGCATCGCCGTCACCGGCGCCATCTACGACGGCTTCAGCATCTGGTACACGGGCATCATCGGGCTCGCTCTGCTCGGCGTCCTGGTCGCGCTCGGCGCCTGGATCTGGGCGATCGCCCGCCGCTGACCCGGCCTAGGCCGACTCGGCGCGCAGCGCTCCCACGAGATCGGCGTCGGTCGGCGTCGAGCCGACCCCGAGGCGGTCGCCCACCACCGACGCCCGAGGCGGCTCCAGGTACGTGGACGCCAACCCCTCCCACGCGTCACGTGCGAAGACCGTCGCGGGGCTGCCGTCGAGGATCACCTGCCCGGCGCGCATGACGATCACCCGCTCGAACGCCTCGGCGACGAACCGCATGTCGTGGCTGATGGCGATGACCGTCCGTCCAGCCGCCGACACCGACTCGACGATCTGGCGCACCCGCTCCACGCCGGGCGCGTCCTGGCCGGTCGTCGGCTCGTCGAGGACGAGCACCGGCGTCTCCATCGCCAGGACCGATGCGAGCGCGAGCAGCTTGCGACGCGCACCGCCCAGGTCGTACGGGTTGGTCGCCTCCTCGCCTTCCAGCCCGGTGGCCCGGAGCGCGCTGGCGACCGACGTGCGCCGTGCGTCGTCGCGCAGGCCGACGTTGCGCGCCCCGAACTCGACCTCGCCCCGGACCGAGCCGGAGAAGATCTGGCGGTCGGGGTCCTGGAACACCAGCCCGACGCGCGCGGCCAGCTGGGCGACCGTCAGCCTCGCGGCATCGGTGCCGTCCAGCCGCACCAGGCCGGCGGTCGGCCTGAGCAGGCCGTTGAAGTGGCGCACCAGCGTCGTCTTGCCGCTCCCGTTCTGGCCGATGAGCGCCACGCGCTCGCCCGGGCCGATGCGCAGGTCGATCCCGTCGAGGGCACGCACCTCGCCCTGCGAATAGACGTGGACGAGCCGCTCGACCGTGAGCTCAGGCATCGGCCAGCGCCGCCGCCACCTTCGGGCCTTCGATCCCGGCCGCCGAGATCGCTCGCCGCAGCCGCACCGACGACGGCTCCGCCACGCCGAGCCCCGGCAGTCGCTCGTCGCCGAGCACCGCCGGCGCCGCTCCGCTGAGCGCCACGCGGCCGCCCTCGAGGACCACGACGCGCGAGCAGACGGCGGCCAGCAGATCGGTCTTCTGCTCGGTCACCAGGATCGAGACGCCGTCGGCCGCCAGCCGGGAGATGGCGTCGGCCACCAGCCGCGTGCCGGCCGGGTCGAGCTGTGCGGTCGGCTCGTCGAGGACGAGGTGCTCCGGGCGCATCGCCAGCAGGCCGGCGATGGCGACGAGCTGCTGCTGCCCACCCGACAGGCGTCTCGGGTCGCGCTCGGCGAGGCCGTCGATCCGCAATGCCGCGAGCGCCTCCCAGGTTCGATCGATGACCTCCTCCCGCGGCAGCGCCGAGGTTCATCGGTCCGAAGGCGGCTTCCTCGAAGACGCTCTCGGCCACCTGCGACAGCTGCGTCGTCGGGTTCTGGAAGCCGATGCCGATGCGCTCCGCGAGCCGATGCATCGGCCAGTCGTCGACCACCTCGCCGTCGATGGTGATGCTGCCGCGGATGCGGCCGCCGATCGTGCGCGGCGCGAGCCCGCTGACCACCAGGCACAGGGTCGTCTTGCCGGCCTCGGAGCGACCGGCGACCCCGAGCACCTCGCCGTCGCGCAGCTCGAGGTCGACGTCGAGCAGCGCCGGTCGTGCCTCGCCGGCGTAGCGGTAGCCGACACCGGTGAGCTGGAGGCTCACGGCAGCCATCCGGCGAGGCGCGCCACGATCAGGACGGCCAGCCCGGCGAGCAGCGCCCAGCGCGCGATCGCCTGGGCGCGCGAGTCGGCCGGGGCCCACAGCAGCGTGCGGCGACCGGGCCGGCCGAAGCCCCGGGCCTCGAGGGCCATGGCGCGCTCCTCGACCTCGGCGATCGAGCCGAGGATGACCGGGCCGACGATCGGCAGGATGCCGCGGACACGGCGCCATACCGAGCCCTCGGTGTCGAGCCCGCGCGCGCGCTGCGCGGCGGTGATCTGGACCCCGCGCTCGACGATGGCCGGCACCGTCTGTACCGAGGCGTTCGCGACGAACGCCATGCGCGGGCTGACGCCGCGGCGCTCGAGGTCGATCACCAGGTCCGACGGCCGCGTCGTCAGGTAGAAGAGCGTGATGGCGCCGCTGATCGCCAGTATCCGCGCCAGGATCTCCAGGGCGAATGCCAGGCCCTCGGCGGTGGCGGTGATCGGCCCGATCGTGAACAGGACCGTCGTGCCGCCGGGGAAGAAGAAGACGTTGACCAGCACCGCCGAGACGGCGATCGGCAGCGACAGCAGCAGCGTCAGTCGGGCCAGCTGGCCGAGCACGCCCGCCGCCAGCGCCGGAAGGATGACCGCGACTGCCAGCAGCAGAGCCGGGCCCAGGAGGCCGCCGAGGACGACCGCGGCGATGGCGGTGACGGTGGCGAGGGTCGCCTTGGTGAGCGGGTTGAGCCGATGGACCGCGCTCGGCCCGGGGCGCCCCAGGAAGTCCGGGGCGCCCCGCGGTCGCGGGGGCGACGTCGCTCAGGCGGGCGCTCCCCGCCATTCACCCTCCTCGGCCACCGGCTGATCGGTCTCCTCCAGCAGGAGCTCGCCCTGCGGGAAGCGCGCCTTCATGCGCCGCGCCATCGCGCTGAGGATGAGGTAGACCACGAAGAAGGTCGTGATCTTGTCGATCGGATCGCTGATCAGGCCCTGCCCCAGCGTCGCGGCACCGATGTCGGCACCGGCCTGGCGGAGGGCGGCGACGAGGAAGTCGGTGCCCCCGCCGGTCACCCCGCCGAAGACGCCCGCGCTGATCGGGGCGCTGATGAGCGCCGCGACGATGCCGGTCGCCAGGCCGGCGATCACGACGTAGGCCGCCGCGAGGTCACGCCGCACGAAGAGCATGACCAGCAGTCCGACGATCGTGCCGGCCACGAGCAGGAGCACCAGCCAGCCGAGGATGGTGAAGATCGTCTCCGAGCCGGCGACGTCGAAGTTCACCTCGCCACCGAAGGCGGGGGAGATCCAGCCGAGGTAAGCGAGATAGGACATGCCGAGGATGACGGCGACGGTCAGGACGCGCGCCGACGGCCAGCTGGGCCATGGGCGTGTTCGGCCGCGGGCGGAGCCACCCGGCGCGCGCGATCATGCCGGCCATGAGCCCGATGACCGCGGCCACGATGGCGAAGGCGGCAGCCGCGCTCGCCTGGAAGGGCGGCGGCACGACATAGGTCCAGAGGAGGTTCGACAGCGCTCCGGTCAGGGCGCCGGGGATCGGTCCCGCCAGGGCGGCCGACCAGGATGGTGCCGATGCTGTCGAGGTAGATCGGGACCTTCAGCGCGTTGGAGACGGTCGCGCCGAGGATGATGTTGATCGCGATCGCGATCGGCATGAGCACCAGCGTGCGGGTGTCGAACTGCGACGAGATCGATGTCAACGCCCGCGTCTGCGCGTACTCGACCGCGGCGTAGGCGACGAACGCAGCAACGAGCGCCGATGGCGCCGATGAGCGCAAACGAGTTCGCCCCCTCGCTGTCGATGAAGTCTCCGGGGTCGATGCCCGTCGTGAAGTTGCCGATCCCGACGATCCCGACGATGACGACCACGAGGAATGCGACGAGGGCGGCGATCCAACGTACGACCATGGGGTGGGACCCTCCTCTCCGGTGTGCGGGCGACTCAGCTGTAGGGGACGCTGACGGCGCGGCCGAGGCGCGAGATCAGCTCGGCCTTCATGCCCTCGGGGTCGATGGCGACGGCGACCTGGGCCGGCTGCCGGCTCGCGTCCTCGGACCGATACAGGCTGCCGGCGACGTACGGGTCGGCGCTCGTGTCGCAGGCCAGCGTCTCGGTCACCGTCTCGGTGACGAGGTCCGGGCGCAGCAGCGAGGCGATGAGCACGACCGGATCGTGCAGGTAGGCGCCGTCGATCCCATCGGCCTGGCGGTGGAAGCCGACGTAGAAGCGCACCGCGTCGCGGACGATGCCGGTCAGGTGCGTGTTGGGCAGCGCGCTGAGGTCCTCCATCGTGAAGACCACGTCCTGCGTCGCGTCGAGCGGGAAGATGCGGTCGATCGCACCGGCCCGCAGGCACGTCTCCGCCGCCTCGGGGTCGACGCACGCGTTCCACTCACCGGTCTCCGTCGTGTTCCCGCGCTCCTCGAGCGTGCCGCCCATCCAGATCACCTCGCGGGTCGACCCCGCCAGGTCGGTGCCGTGCACGACGGCGGCCGCCAGGTTCGTCAACGGCCCGAGCGCGACGATGCTCATCTCGCCGGGGTGGCGGCTCACGTGCGCGCCGATGTAGCGGCTGGCGGGGATGGCCGTGTACTCGGTCGTGCCGAGCGCGCGGTCCTCGCCGCGCAGCTCGACGTAGCCGGTGCCGGTCGGACCGTGGGTGTCGGGCGCCGTGCGCAGCCGGCGCTGGAGAGGCCGGGCGGCGCCGATGCTGACCGGGACGTCCCCTCGGCCGACCATGCGCAGCACCTTGCCGGTGTTGCGCGCCACGTGGTGGATCTCGACGTTGCCTGCCACGCAGGTCACCCCGCGCAGGTTGATTTCCGGGCTGGTGGCCGCGATGAGCAGGGCGATCATGTCGTCGATCCCGGTGTCGACGTCCAGGATCACTGGGCGGGGCGCAACCTCGGCGTCCATCGGCCGCCTATGGTAGACGCCAGCCGCCGGCCTGGCCCACTTTCGTGCTCAGCGGACGGCCGAGCGTGTCGCTGACGTGGCGTGCCGCCACGAGCAGGCGGTCGAGATCCACGCCGTGGGCCAGCCCCTCGCGATCGAGGAGGTAGACGAGGTCCTCGGTGGCGAGGTTTCCGGCTGCGCCCGGCGCATACGGGCAGCCGCCGGTGCCGCCGGTCGAGGCATCGAAGCAGCGGATCCCGAGCTCGAGCGCCGTCGCAACGTTCGCGAGCGCCGTGCCCCGCGTGTCGTGGAAGTGCATCGCCAGCCGGTCCGTGGCGATGCCCGCGGCCGCCAGCGCGCCGACCACGCGGCGAACGTCGGCCGGGACGGCCACGCCGATCGTGTCGCCGATGCTCAGCTCGTCGACGCCGAGCTCGAGGAGCCGGTGTGCGACGTCCGCCACCGCTCCCTCGTCGACGGCGCCGGTGTACGGGCAGCCGAATGCGGTGCTCACGTAGCCGCGCGTCCACCAGCCGCGCTCTCGCGCGCGGGCAACGACCGGCCGGAAGGCGTCGATCGACTCCGCGATGGTCATGTTGATGTTGTGCGCGGTGAAGGCCTCCGACGCCGCGGTGAAGACGCAGACGGCATCGGCCCCGGCCGCCTCGGCGCGCTGGAGGCCGCGCTCGTTCGGAACGAGGACCGGGTAGCGCGCGCCCGGGCGGCGGTTCAGGCGTGACATGAGCTCGTCGGCATCGGCCAGCTGCGGGACGGCGCTCGGCGATACGAAGCTGGTGGCCTCGATCTCCCGCAGGCCGGCATCGGCGAGGAGGTCGATGAAGCGCAGCTTGTCGTCGGTCGGGATCGGCGCCGCCTCGTTCTGGAGCCCGTCGCGGGGTCCGACCTCGTAGATGCGAACGTCGGTCATCGGCTGAGAGTATCCCGATCGCCCGAGACGATCTCTGCCACGACCGCTCCGCGCTCGACCTGGTCCCCCTCCCGGACTGACACGCGCTCGACGGTCCCGTCGATCGGCGCCACCACGGCGTGCTCCATCTTCATGGCCTCGATGACCACGACGATCTCACCGGCGCGAACCGATTGGCCTTCGGTCGAGCGTACCGCGATCACCCGTCCCGGCATCGGCGCGGTCAGGACCGATGCCCCCGCGTCGGCGGTCGCGGCATGCGCGACCGCCCACTCGACCGTCGGCGGCTCCGCGAGGGCGAACTCGACGCTCTGCCCGTCGACGTCGACGTGGATCATGTCGCCGTCGCGGACGGCATGGCCGCTCGGCGCCTCGCCGCCGAGCGTCGACGGCCCGCTCCTCGTCACCGTGGCGCAGGCGATGGACGGCGGGTGCGTTGAGGCGCCAGCCGCCGGCCCACGGGTCGGCCGAGTCGGGCACCGCAAGCCGGGCTGCGGCCTGCCAATGCCTGGGCTCCGGCACCGGTGGGCCGGGCAAATCGAGGCCCGCGATCGTATCGGTCCGGACCTCGCCGTCGCGCATCTCGGGCCGATCGAGCAGCCAGCGCAGGAAGCGCAGGTTCGTGCGCACGCCCAGCACCGTGGTGGCGTCGAGCGCCGTCCGCAGCCGATCCAGCGCCTCGGCCCGCGTCGAGCCGTGGGCGATGACCTTCGCCAGCATCGGGTCGTATCGGTCGCCGACGGCGTCGCCCTGCTCGACCCCGGTGTCGATCCGCACACCGTCGGGCCAGCGGAGAAGCGCCAGGCGGCCCGGTGGCGGGCAGGAAGCCCGACTCCGGGTCCTCGGCATAGAGGCGCGCCTCGATCGCATGACCGCGGATCGGTGGAGGTCGATCCAGTCCGAGGTCCGCCAGCGTCGCGCCGGCCGCGATGGCGAGCTGATCGGCAACGAGGTCGCGTCCGGTGACTGCCTCGGTGACCGGGTGCTCGACCTGGAGCCGGGTGTTCATCTCGAGGAAGAAGAACTCGCCCGCATCGGTGAGGAGCATCTCGACCGTTCCGGCGCTGACGTACCCGGCGGCGGCCGCCACCGCCAGGGCAGCGTCGCCCATCCGCTCCCGGAGCTCCGGCGTGACCGATGGCGCCGGCGACTCCTCGACGATCTTCTGGTTGCGCCGCTGCGCGGAGCAGTCGCGCTCGCCGAGATGGACGCCCACGTCCCGCGGCATCGAAGAGGACCTGCACCTCGACGTGGCGCGCGCCCTCCAGGAAGCGCTCGAGGATGAGCCGATCGTCGCCGAAGGACCGATGCGCCTCGCGCCGCGCCCCGGCCAGCGCTTCGGCCATGTCGGCGGGGTCGCGTACCACGCGCATTCCCTTGCCGCCGCCGCCGGCCGAGGGCTTGACGAGGAGCGGGTACCCGATGCGCCCGGCCTCCGCGGCCAGCGTCGCGTCGTCCTGGGCGGCGCCGTCGTAGCCGGGGACGGTCGGCACACCGTGGGCGGCCGCGCGGCGGCGGGCCTCGGCCTTGTCGCCCATCGCCGCGATCGCCTCGGCCGGCGGCCCGACCCAGCGCAGCCCTGCTGCCGCCACCGCACGCGCGAAGTCGGGGTTCTCGGCGAGGAAGCCGTAGCCGGGGTGGATCGCATCGGCGGCGGTTCGGTGCGCGACGGCGATGATCGCGTCTGCCGTCGAGGTAGCCGGGGACCTCGTGCGTCTCGTCGGCGCTCGATGGCGGACGGTCGTCGGGTGCGTGGACGCCGATGACCCGCATGCCAAGCATGTGAGCCGTCCTCGCCACCCTCGCGGCGATCTCGCCGCGGTTGGCGACGAGCAGCGTCCGGATCGGTTCGGCGGCCGGCGCGGCGGATGCGCCCTCCGCGACCGCTGAGAGCGACGAACGCGACACGCGTACCCGGGAGCCGACACGCGTGGCTGGCAGCCGGCCGTCGGCGATCCAGCGCTGCACGGTCCGGACGGTGACGCCGAGCTCGTCGGCGACCTGTCGCGGTGTCAGGTCATCGGGCATGTCGCGATTGTCGCAGGACTCGAATCGTGGGATCCGGCGGGCGCCGATCTATCGGGCCAAATCTCGCATCAGAGGCTGTCCCGCGGAGTCTGGCCCGATCCATCGGGCGAAATCTCGCATGAGGGCTCGCTGTGTGGAATTCTGCCCGATCTTTCGGCGCCGACTACTCGTCGCGAAGCCATGTCGGAGGCCGCTTGTCGAGGAAGGCGCCCAGGCCCTCCTGGCCCTCGGCCGATGTCCGCTGCTGGGCGATATGCCGGATCGTGTGCGTGCGCGCCTGTTCGGGATCGAGCACGCGCAGCTCGCGGACGAGCGCCTTCGCGGACCGGGCGGCGGTGGGCCCCGCGGAGCGCAGCTCGTCGAGCAGCTCGGCCACCCGCACGTCGAGCGCTGCCTCGTCGGCCACGATCTCGTGCACGAGGCCGATACGCAGCGCCCGCTCGGCATCGAAGCGCTGGCCGGTGGCGAACAGGGCGCGCGCGGCCGACTCGCCGATCTTCGCCAGCACGAACGGGCTGATGACGGCCGGGATGATGCCGAGCTTCGTCTCGGTGAAGCCGAAGGTCGCGCCGGCCGTGGCCACCACGACGTCGGCGACGGCGCACAGCCCCATCCCGCCGCCGAGCGCCGCACCCTGGACGCGGGCGATGATCGGTGTCGGGCAGGCGTCAACGGCCGCGAGCATTGCGTGGAGCGCGGCCGCGTCGCGCTCGTTCTCCTCGATGCCCATCCCCGCCGCGGAGCGCATCCAGTCGACGTCGGCCCCGGCGCAGAAGACCGACCCGGCTCCGGCCAGCACGACGCCGCGCAACGCATCGGGTCCCTCTCCGCCCAGCGCCTCGAAAGTCACGCGCAGCTCGCGGATGAGATCGGCGTCGAAGGCGTTGCGGACCTCGGGGCGGTCCAGGGTGACGCGCGCGAACGGCCCGTCGCGCTCGACGCGGAGGCCGCTCATCGAGCCGCGCGACCGCGGCGGTGGAACGGCTCGGCAACCGCGCGGACCTGGGCCAGCAGCGGCTCCTCGAGCCACACGACGTCGGTGCCGTCCGGGACGTCGACCGTGGCGGAAGCGCCAGGTTCGCCCACCAGACCCAGCATGAGCCGGCGGTCGCCGGCTCCGGAGTCGGTCTCGACGAGATAGGCGGCGTCGACCCCGGTTGGCGCGAGCTCGTCGACCAGGCGGCGCTCGAGGTCGCGGGTATCGGTGCCGGGCAGGCGAACCCGGATCGATGAGCGGGTGGTCGCCTCGAAGAGCTGCTCGTCGGTGCCGGGGAGGCGGCCCTCGGCAAGCGCAGCGAGCTCATCGGTGCCGAAGCGGTAGGGGACCGGGCCGGCGGGATCCATGATCGCCGGCATGCCGGCGGCAGCCAGGTTGGCGATCGCGATCCGCGCCGGGAGCGGAAGATTGCCGCTGCCCGAGGGCGCCCAGGCGGCCAGCGCGCCGATGGAGCCGAACACGACGCTCACCGCCTCTCCTCCGGCCTCGCGGGCGAGCATGACGCTGATCTCGACCTGCTCGTCGTCGTTGACGGCCGACTCCAGCGCGACCCTCGCCTCCTCGCCGTGCTCGGGCGGCACCGGCAGGAGCAGGGTGCCGCTCATGAGCGTTCGGTAGAAGGCGTGGAGCGGCCCGCGCTCGCCGCGCTCCTCGGCCGCGCGGGCGGCCAGCATGGCGTCGAACAGGTTGGCCGCGCTCTCCTCGAGAGAGCCGGACGGCACTGACCGGTCGTGCGAGCCGGGCGCGGGTCGATCAGCGGATTGCATCGGTCGGATGAGCCTAGCGCGGCGGTGCCACCCCACGCAGGCCCACGCGGTCGAGCTCGGCCATGGCCAGCCGGTCGTGGCGTCCGCCTACCCAGTCGCCGAACGGATCGGGCGAGAACTCGAGGAGCTCGTCGTACTCGAGCCGATGGATCGCGCGCGAGGCGAGCAGCGACTCGAGCGTCGCATCCGGGATCGGCTGGGTGCGGGCGCGCTTCCGGCGGATGACGCGCGACGCGGCGGTCAGCCGGCGCCAGCGGGCGATCCGCCATGGCAGGTATCGGTTCAGCCATGGAACGATCGCCACTGCGATCAGCAGGCCACCGAGGACGGCCGCGATGATGATGAGCAGCCGCTCGAGGTCCGTGCCGAAGATGATGAGCGGCTCCCCGGCGGCGGAGAAGGCGCCCCGGATGCCATCGGCGGCGCCCTCGCCCACCAGCGGCACGCCCTCGATCGCCGAGCCGATCGTCTCGCCCGCGTCGGTGATGCCCGTGCCGCCGCGGCGCACCAGGCGCCCGGACTCGGCGAGGTTGGCGAGCAGCCCGTACAGCCGCACGCCGAGATTGATCCAGATCGTCAGCCACAGCAGCGTCGAGACGTCGGCGAGGATCTCGCCGGCGCGCATGAGCGGACGCTCGCTCCAGATGGTCATGCCGTCGGCCTCGCATGACCGATGCCGAACGGGGCTACATGCGGTACAGGCTGAAGCCCGGCTCCGGGATCGGCGCATTGAGCGCCGCGCTGATGCCGAGCGCAAGCACCCGACGCGTGTCGAGCGGGTCGATCACTCCGTCGTCCCACAGCCGCGCGGTCGAGTGGTACGGCGAGCCCTCGAGCTCGTACTTCTCGAGGATGGGGACCTCGAAGGCGTCGCGCTCCGCATCGGTCTCGAAGCCGCCGCGGACGGTCGACAGGACCCGTGCCGCCTGTGCGCCACCCATGACGCTGATCCGGGCGTTCGGCCACATCCAGAGCTGGCGAGGTCCGTACGCACGCCCCGCCATCCCGTAGTTCCCCGCGCCGAAGCTGCCGCCAACGATGACCGTGAACTTCGGTACGTTCGTCGTGCTCACCGCGGTGACGAGCTTGGCGCCGTCGCGGGCGATGCCGCCGGCCTCGTACTCGCGACCGACCATGAAGCCGGTGATGTTCTGCAGGAAGACGAGTGGGACCTTTCGTTGCGACGCGAGCTCGACGAAGTGCGCGCCCTTCAGCGCGGACTGGCTGAAGAGGATCCCGTTGTTGGCGAGGATGCCGACCGGGTAGCCCATGATCCGCGCGAAGCCGGTGACGAGCGTCTCGCCGTAGCGGGCCTTGAACTCGTGGAAGTCGCTGCCGTCGACCAGGCGGGCGATGACCTCGCGCACGTCGTAGGACTGGCGCGCGTCGGCGGGGATGACGCCGTACAGGCTCTCGGGCGAGACCGATGGCTCGCACGGCTCGCCCATCTCCCACGGCGGCTCCGGCTTGCGCCGCGCGAGGTTGCGCACGATCTGGCGGCCGATGGCGAGCGCATGGTCGTCGTCGAGGGCGTAGTGGTCGGCCACGCCGGAGAGCGTGGTGTGGACCTCGGCGCCGCCCAGGTCTTCCGCGCTGACCTCCTCACCGGTCGCGGCCTTCACCAGCGGCGGGCCGCCGAGGAAGATCGTGCCGGTGCCCTTGACGATGACCGTCTCGTCCGACATGGCCGGCACGTATGCGCCGCCTGCGGTGCAGGAGCCCATCACCAGGGCGACCTGCGGGATGCGCCGAGCCGATAGCTGCGCCTGGTTGATAGAAGATGCGGCCGAAGTGGTCGCGGTCGGGGAAGACCTCGTCCTGGAGCGGCAGGAACGCACCGCCGGAGTCGACGAGATAGAGGCACGGCAGCCCGTTCTCGAGCGCGATCTCCTGCGCGCGCAGGTGCTTCTTGACCGTCATCGGGTAGTACGTGCCGCCCTTGACCGTCGCGTCGTTGGCGACGACCACGCACTCGACGCCTTCCACGCGGCCGATGCCGGTCACGATTCCCGCCCCCGGTGCCTCGTCGTCGTACAGGCCATTCGCCGCCAGCGCGTTCAGCTCGAGGAAGGTGCGAGCCCGGGTCGAGCACTCGATCGATCCGTTCGCGAACCGGCAGCTTGCCGCGCTCGCGGTGGCGGGCGATGGAGCGCTCGTCGCCGCCGGCCGCGTTGCGCGTCAGCGCATCAGTCCGCGCTCGCAGGTCATCGACCAGGCGCTGCATCGCGTCGGCGTTCGCGCGCGTCGCGGGAGCCTCGGAGTCGATCGAACTGCGCAGGACGGCCATCGCCGCCGATTATCGCCGGGCGATCAGGCCAGCGTGACGAGCGGAACGATGCTCGAGACGTGCGCGGCGTTGACGATGACGACGCTCACGACGTGCTCGAAGGGCGGCTCACCGGTGTGCAGGAGGTAGGCATCGGTCAGTGGCATGAAGCTGGCGCTGCGCAGGAGGTGCGGGCCGACGTCGACACCGGGCTGGAGGTGGACGTTGCCGGTCACGCTGAACGGGCCGGCCACCAGCGCGGCGCGGCGAAGCCGCTTGTGGAGGCGCAGCTGGCGGCTTGCGCGCCACTCCGGTGGCATGGCCAGGACGACGCGGGCCGTCGGCAGGCTCTCCCACTCGCCGTTCTCGCCGCCGGGGGGCGAGTCGTCGTCGCCGGGCAGCTCGGTCTCGTCGAGCGGGCCGGGGCTCGGGCGCCACAGCCGCAGCTCGTCACGCGTGGCGAGGAGATCGGTCACGCGCTGCCCGTGCGGCGCGATCCAGCCAACGATCCGCGCATCGGCGGTATAGAGCTCGATCGGCGCGAGCTCCGGCGCGGTGGCCACCGCGGCCGAGCCCTGCGTCGCGGTCGGCCCCGGACTCCGGCGCCAATTCCAGAACGTCAACGTCATCTCCTCGTCGAGGTAGGCCGCGAGGCATCGGCGGCCGTGTGCGAACCGTACGCGGCGCCCTCGGTACGACCAACCGGGCCGATAGTCCCAGCGAGGGCCCAGTGCGTCGCCGCACCGGTCCCGTCCCGCTCCGGTACCCTTCGCCGCGTGATCGACTTCGAGCACTTCGAGCGCGTCGAGATGCGGGTCGGACGGATCGTGGCGGCCGAGCCATTCCCCGAGGCGCGGAAGCCCTCATACCGGCTCCGAATCGACTTCGGCCCCGAGGTCGGAGAGCGCGTGAGCTCGGCGCAGCTGACCGTCACGTATCCGGATCGCGAGGCGCTCGTCGGGCGCCAGGTGGTGGCCGTCCTCAACTTCCCACCACGGCGGATCGCCGGCTTCGCCAGCGAGGTGCTCGTGCTCGGCGCGATGGGCGACGACGGCCAGGTCTTCCTGCTCCGGCCCGACCCGGAGTCGCCCGATGGCCTGCGCATCGGCTGAGCGTCGGCGATTGCCGCGGGCGGCGCCTCACCCGATACTCCTCACCAGATGACGCAACCGATCGCCAGCCCGCTGGTCGGGCCTGCCCCCGACGGCATGCCAGAGCCAACGCTCGCTCCGCCCCAGATCGCGAGGTCCGGCGATCCGTTCGCCGGCCTCCGCGTGGTGCACTTCGTCTCGCGCCTGCGGCGCAACGAGACCCTCCAGCTGCGCGACGTGGTGACCGCCCTCAACGCCGAGTTCCTCGACTGGTACTTCGCCGAGAAGGTCGTGCTCGCCGAGCTCGTCCAGCTCCAGGCCAACTGGGGCATCAGCTTCCACGGCGACGACCGGATCGTGCTCGACCGCAACGAGCGCGGCCACACGCTGCTGATCGTCGACTCGACGAAGATGAGCACGTTCCTGGTCAATGAGGCCCGCCGGCTCCGCACCGCGTGCGAGGAGGAGCTGCGGCGCTTCACGCTGGGCGACGGGGTCTCACCCGACAACTGAGGCTCAGGCGTGATCCTCATGGCCGATGCCGAGCGCGGCCAGGGCGGCTGCGTGCCGCTTCTCGAGCTCGCGCAGGTCGGCGTCGCTGGTGATCAGCGCGCGGCCCATGCGCAGGACGGCCTCGGTCTCGTCGCGCACGAGCGCCCGATCGTCGGCGTCGCGAATGTGCGGGCCGAAGGCCACGACCGCCTCGAGCAGCCGGTTGAGGACCATCGGGCTCGCCCCGCCATAGTGACGAATGCGGCTGAAAATCGTGTGCGTCACGCCACCGAAGGTGGGGACCGCGGCGACGACCCGCAGCCTGCCGGTCTCGTCGTACCGATAGCGTGGCGGCCACTCGATCAACGCCAGCCGCGCCAGCGCGCCGCCCAGCCAATCCACCGCCGACATTGCGGTGAATGGGTCGTTGATTGCGGGTGAGAGGGCGCGGAGCGCCACCTCGACGAGCTGGCGGATGCTGAACTCGATGTCGTCCTCGGCGGTGCGAACGTCGCCGATGATCACCGCTTCGCGCAGCGACTCCAACAGATCGGCATCGGCAACCGCCGTCTCGGGACGGACCGCGATGATCGGGTTCGCCGCCACGACGAACAGGCCCGGTCGGGTCAGCAGCCGCACGCACAGGTCGTGACGCGAGGCGAGGCGGAAGAGCGCCGCGTCGTCCACGACCTGGACGTACCCGTCGGAGTGTGCCGAGACTCGTCCGTCGTGAACGGGGTCTGGCAGGTCATCGGCGGCGGGAGCCGGTCCCGACGTCCCGATGCCCGGCGAGACCAGGTGGTCGATCGCAACATCGAGATCGCGCGCCACCGTCGCCACCAGCGTCGGCGCCTGGATCGTGACGGCCACGTGGTGGAAGAAGTACACCAGCACGCCCACGCTTATCAGGGTGATGCCGATGGCGATGGTCATCGCCACCTGGGGCACGAAGGCGCCGCCGATCTCGTCCGGTCCGCGAATCGTCCGCAGGACGAGGACGCAGTAGGTGAAGGTGCCGACGAACGTTCCCAGCGTCGCCTGGCTGACGCGGTCGCGCATGAACAGCCCCAACAGCCGCGGGCCGAACTGCGTCGACGCCAGCACGAGTGCGACGATCGTGATCGAGAAGCCGACGCCGGCCACCGTCACCATCGAGCCGGCAATCGTCGACAGCAGGGCCCGGGCGCCATCGGCGCCGCCGGTGTAGACCCATGGCGGGAGCGCGGAACCGGCCAACGCCGTATCCAGGGCAAGGGCCAGCGCCGCGAGGATGACCGCCCCGACGACCATCAGGCCGGGGACGAACCAGAAGCTGGTTCGCAGCGTCGCCCAGCGATGCGCGAAACGCGTGCTCATGTCGTCCCAGGCCCCATCATCGGCGGAGCGTAGCGCGGGTCAGACCCGGTCGGAGTCTCCGGCCTGCCCGATCCCGGCGCCGAGCAGCTCGGTGGCGGCCGTCGGTCGAATGTCACCCTCGGCCACCGGCAGGGGCACCCGCCGCGGCTTCGGGCGGAATGGGCTCGTGTCGGGCACGACGGGTCCATCGGTCTCTTCGAGCGAGCCTGACCGATAGGCGTCCCACACGGCCATGACCGTGTCGCGGTGCGGCTTGATGCGACAGTGCTCGTCGCGGTTGCCCATCTCGTCGCAGTAGCCGAGCGGCACGCACTTCGGAACGAGGAAGCTCCCGAAGAAGGGGCTGACCCGGAAGATCTCGTGGCGAATCTGCTTGAAGAGCTGTCGGATCTCCCACTGCGCCATGGTGCACAGTCGCAGGCCGCTCATGTGGATGAGCTGGCGCAGGTTGACCGTCATGATCAGGTTCGTCTGCATCGCGTTCGGGAAGATGAAGCGCGCGTCCTCGGCGGGCACCTCGGCCTGGAGCAGCTGGCCATAGAGCTCGAGGTTGTCGTCGATCGCGCGCCCGAAGCGGCCGGCCAGGTCATCGGGCAGGTCGCCGTTGGCGATGCTCTCGGGGACCGTGTAGTTGTCGCGCTTCTTGAAGCTGACGTAGCGCTGCGACTGCTGGTCGAAGGCGGTGCCGGCCCGATGCCGGACGAGCTGATGCGAGAGCGTTCTGGTCACGCCGCTGATGGCGAAGGTGAAGTTGACGTGCTCGATCGTCGAGCCGTGCCCGGACTCCATCACCTTGCGCACGAGGCTCTGCTGCTTCTCGTCGGCGACCTCGCGGCTGACGGCCTTGTCCCAGATCCTGTCGGGCACGAGCTCGGAGTAGCACGTGCGGCAGGCCGTGTAGATGATCGGCAGGTAGAACTCCTCCACGATCTCCTTGGTGGGGAAGATGAGCTTGGCGGAGAGGTCGGAGGAGGTCGACGGCATGGTCGCCTCAACGGTGCCAGCGCCCGGCTGGCCTGGCTACGGGGTTATCCACAGATCGTATCCACAGTGTATGACACTCCGTGGATAACTGGAACCCCTCGGCACGCTCGGAGCAGTCGCTCCACTAGCACCGATGTCATACGCCCGTAGCTCAACCCGGACTGGCGCCAATGCTACTCGGCGGCGCGGTCTTCCTCGAGCCCGTCCACCACGTCGAGATCGTCGAATTGCCCAAGCCCATGCCCCTGGCCCACTGAGATGCGGTTGCCGCCCGCGCCGCGAGCGCTGTCGAGCGCCTCCTGGACGCGGGCAAGCAGGCCGTCGAGGTCGAGATCCTCGCCGGAGCGCATCGTCGCCACGCCGATGCTGACCGTCACCTTGAGCTCCGAGTCCCCGACCCGCACCGGCCGCAGCCCGAGCCGGATGCGCAGGGCATCGGCGAACGTGGCAGCCCCGGCCTGGTCGGTGTGCGGCAGCGTCGCCAGGAAGCCGTCGCTGCCGGAGCGCCCGAGCGCATCGGCCTCGCGCACGCGCAGGCGCATCCGCAGGGCGACCTCGCGCAGGACCGCGTCGCCGCCGGTGATGCCGTATGCCTCGTTGATCTCCCCGAAGCGGTCGACGTCGAGCAGCACGACCGCCAGCGGGTGGCGGTAGCGGCGCGCCTGGGCGACCTCGATCCGCAGCCGCTCCAGGATCGCGCTGCGGCTGGCGACGCCGGTGAGCGGGTCGACCGTCGCCGAGCGCTCGAGCTCGCCGCGCTGGAGATCGATCGTCCGCCTGGCCCGCAGCAGCTCCTCGATGGTGGTGCGCAACTCGTTGCCGAGGCGCTCGACTTCGGGGGTTCCGCCCGCCTCGCGGACGACGGCGACGACGCCCGGCGCAGACCGATGCATCGCGACCTCCAGCCCGCCGACCGCGCCGCGCGAGACGGAGGTGGAGTCGCCGGACGGCAGGTCGGCGACCGAGACGCCCAGCAGGTCGTCGATCCGCACCCCGGCCGACGCGGCGTCGAGCCCGAGCAGGTTGGCCGCCGAAGCGTTCCAATCGCGCAGCCGGAGGTGGCCGTCGAAGCCGAGGACGGCATCGGCCAGGCGCTCCGCCAGCTCCGGCAGACGGTCGTTCGCTTCCGCAGGAGCCGATGTCAGCGCGGCCGCCAGTGCCAGCAGCTGCCCGGCCACGAGCGCAGCCAGGCCGATGAGCAGCTCGAGCGAGCCATCGCGGTCCGCCAGCAGCCCGATCGCCCCGGCCGCCAGCAGTGCCGCGCCCGCCGATCGAAGGCCCGCGTTGCGCACTGCCGCGACGCCGGCGACGACGACGGCCAGCCCGAGCAGCATCGGGGTGATCGATGTCAGCAGCGCTGCCGTCGCCGGAATGACGGTCAGCAGCGCGACGGCCTCGGCCACCGCCATCACCCCCACCGCCGCGGCGATCAGCCGCGCCGGACCACCGGGAACCACGCGGGTCCCGACGAAGGACGCGGCGGCCAGCAGCACCGCCGATCCGAGCACCGGCGCGGCCAACGAGCCGGTGCCGGTGAGCATCACCACCGCTCCGCCAGCCAGGGCGGCCGACGCGCCCGACTCGAGAAGACCGCCGAGCGAGGCGGTTCTGAGCGCGGGCACCAGCGTCGCCAGCGCCGCGAGGGCCGCGACGGCCGCCAGGACTGCGGTGAACGCCGCGGGCAGCCACGGGAGGTCGGACTCGGCGAGGTCCACGGGCGTCAGGCCGCGCACGGCGAGCACCAGCCCGGCCGGGACGGCCGCCAGTGCGAGCGCGAAGAGGACGTTGAGCGCGCGCGGCGTGAGGGCGCGGTCCATGCCCGGAGTGTGCCCGCGCGCACCCGCCCCCGCCATGGTACGAACGCCCCGTTCCTATACTCGGCACTCGTGACCGATCGACCGCGCGCGGTCATGTCGCGCACCGCCTTTCTCGAGGCCACCGACGAGCTCGTCGGGACCGGCGAGCGGCTGCTGGCGGAGCCGGGATGGGATCGCTTCCGGGCATGGCTGCTCGAGTCGGATCGGCTGCTCGAGCGCGTCTGGGGCCGGATGGATCGGTATCACCTGGCCTGGCTGAACGTCGGGCGCGACAGCGCGCCGCCGGGCTCGCTGCTCGACGAGGAGGGGACCAGGCGATTCATCGCCGAGGTCACGAGCGCGAAGCTCGCCGTCCTGCGTACGATGAGGTCCTCGGTCGAGCGGCAGGGCTCGACCTTCCTGTCCGACGACCCGCAGCCCGACGCCACCAAGGAGGCCCGGTGAGCTACGAGATCGCCCCCGGCGGCCTGGCCGCGATCCTCGCCCATCCCGATGACGAGAGCGTCGGCTGCGCCGGGGCGCTGGCCGCCGCCCATGCCTCCGGCGCCACGACCCGCCTGCTGGTCGCCACGCGTGGCGAGGCCGGCACCCCTGACGGCGAGCCGGACCCGGCCTTCGGGGGCACGCGCGAGGCGGAGCTCATCTGCGCCGCGAAGGCGATCGGTCTCGACGAGGTCTCGATCCTCGACGGGTATGCCGACGGCGGCGTCGCCGATGAGCCCTTCGAACGGCTGATCACCGAGATCGCGGAGTGGCTCGCCGATCGTCGGCCGGCCGCCGTCATCACCTTCGGCCCCCACGGCGTGACCGGCCACCCGGACCACATCGTCGTCGGCAACGCCACCCGCTGGGCGGTCGAGCGCCTCTCCGAATCCGGCCTCGCGCCGAACGCCGTCTACGTCGTCACCCCGATCTTCGACCCCGGCGGCAACCGTTACGACCTCTCTCCGGAGGAGCAGGCCGCCACGCATCGCATCGAGGTCACCGATTCCGCCGACCGCAAGCTGGCCGCCCTCGAGTGCCATGCCAGCCAGACCGATATGGCCGATGTGATCGCCGCATTGCGCGCCGCGATCGACTCGGAGGCGCCGATCTACGAGGGCTACCAGCGCGTCCGCCCGCTGGTCCCGCAGCCGCACCCGACGTACGACACGCGGCTGCTCTGAATCGGAGCTACCCCTGGCCGAATTTCACGGGGTGAAGGTATCGGCCAAGTTCAGGCCGATGGGGGGCTCTCGATGGCCGCCCGTTGCACCGGGTGACCGGTTCGGCCAAACAGAGCGGCCTGCTTGGTCGTTACCTCCACGGGGTGCAGTCGCGGAGGTGAAGGGCGGCGCTCGGGCACTCCCTCGCGCTGAAGCGTATCCTTCTGCTGTGGCAATTGATTCCGATCTCGCCAAGGTGGACGAGGTCATGACCGCGCTTTACGACATCCACGATCCGGAAATCGGGATGAGCATCGTCGACCTCGACCTCATCAAGGCCGTGGAGCTTGGGACCGATGGCGCTCCGACCGAGATCAAGATGGTGCTCACCACCCCCTTCTGCCCGTGGGCCGGCGAGCTGATCCAGACCGTGAAGACCAAGACCGAGGAGGTCGTCGGGCCGCCGGTCAAGGTGACCCTGCTGGCCGAGCGCTGGGAGCCGCCGCCGGGCCTCTTCTAGCCCTACCATCGGCCTTGATGCGCATCTATACCCGCAAGGGCGACACCGGCACGACCGGGCTCCTGTTCGGCGGCGACCGGATCAGCAAGTCCGACCTGCGGACCGATGCCTACGGCACCACCGACGAGGCCGTCTCCGCGCTGGGGCTGGCGCGGGCGTCGATCGGCTCCGCCACCGACCGGACCGAGGCGCGACTGGCCGAGCTCATCCTGCGCCTCCAGCGCGAGCTCTTCGTCGTCGGCGCCGAGCTGGCGACCCACACCGACCGTCGCGACCGCCTGACCGATGGCGTCTCGTGCGTCACCGCCGAGATGGTCGCCGCCCTGGAGACGGAGATCGACTCGCTCGAGGAGCTGGTCGAGCAGCCGACCGAGTTCGTCGTGCCGGGCGAGACGATGACCGGCGCCGCGCTCGACCTCGCGCGCACGACGGTTCGGCGTGCGGAGCGTCGGGCGGTCGCGCTGTCGGAGGCGGGCGAGCTGCCGGGCTCGCAGGTCCTGCCCTACCTCAACCGATTGGCCGACCTGCTCTTCGTCGCGGCGCGCGCCGCCGATGGCGGCTTCCGACCAGTCCGGGACGACTCAGCCTAGGCGGCCGACTCTACCGGCTCCGCGACGCCGATGCTGACGAGGATCCGGCCGATGCGGTCGAAGGTCTCCCGCGCCGCCTCGACGATGGCATCGGCCTCCGATTCGGTGAGGTCGAGCTCGTTCACCCGCGTCGAGAAGGCGACCCAGTGCGGCTTCGGGTGGTTGCCGTACGGGCTGTAGTAGCGCAAACCGGCATCGGTCAGGGAGAAGGTCGCGGCGAGGTGCTTGCGCAGGAGGGCGCCGCCGAGGGTCGAGCCCTCGAGGACGTAGAGGACCCCGAGCAGCGCGACCGGCGCGGTCCGAGCCACCCGCTCGATCCATGTCGCGAAGGCGTGCGACGCCGCGCGGGTGGATTCCGGCATCGACGCCTCGGAGAAGCCGAGCGCCAGCAGGTCGGCGTGGAGGAGATCGACTCGCCGCATGCTCGGGTCCCACACCCGGGGCACCGCGGGATGGCCGCCGCGGGCGAGCGCGCGTTCGAGTGCCTCGTGCACCGGCACGTACGCCGCCAGCTGCGCGGCGTACGAGGCGAGCGGTAGGGAGCCCGCCACGATCGCCGCACTGAACGGGATCGCCTCGGTGGCCTCGTGCTGCGGTCGCGTCTCGGCACGCAGCCGGGCCATGATCGGGGCAGCCAGAACGTGGGTCGCCATCCGCGCGACCTTAGCCAGCCCTTACCCCGGAGTCAAGGCAATCCGAACCGAGATTTGTGCAGATTCAAGGATGTGGAATCCGGACCAATGACGGGTAGAATCGGCGGGATCGGTGGCGCGGACCGGCCGCAGCCACGAATCACAGAATGCCGAGGTCCGACGAACGATGACGCTCACCGCCACCCGCTCGCAGATGTTCATCGACGGCGAATGGGCCGATGCCGCCTCCGGCGAGACGGCCGCGGTGATCAACCCGGCCACCGAGGAGGAGATCGCCCGCGTCCCGAAGGGCGACGCCTCCGACGTGGACCGCGCGGTGGCTGCCGCTCGTGCCGCCTTCGAGGGCTGGTCGCAGTCGACGCCGCAGGATCGGTCCAGGGCGCTCCACGCTTTTGCCGATGCGATCGAGGCCGATGCGGAGACGCTGTCCGGTCTCGAGCAGGCCAACGTCGGCAAGCCGAAGGGCGTCGCCGACTTCGACGTCGAGTTCACCGTCGACAACGTCCGATTCTTCGCCGGTGCCGCGCGCGTCGTCGAGGGCAAGGCGGCGGGGGAGTACGTCAACACGCACACCTCGATGATCCGTCGCGAGGCCGCCGGCGTGGTGGGGCAGGTGGCGCCCTGGAACTACCCGCTGATGATGGCGATCTGGAAGCTGTGCCCGGCCATCGCCGCCGGCTGCACGGTCGTCCTCAAGCCGGCCTCGATGACGCCGCTGTCCGCACTGCGCATCGCCGAGCTGGCGGCCGACATCTTCCCCAAGGGCGTCCTCAACGTCGTCACCGGCCCTGGCGGGGTGGTCGGCGATCGGCTCATCCGTCACCCGGACGTCGACATGGTCTCGCTGACCGGTGACACGGCCACGGGCAAGGAGATCGCGGCCGCCGCGGCGCAGACGGTGAAGCGCGTGCACCTCGAGCTCGGCGGCAAGGCGCCGGTGCTCGTCTTCGACGACGCCGACATGGACGCCCTGGCCGAGACGATCAAGGTCGCCGGCTACTTCAACTCCGGCCAGGATTGCACCGCCGCGACGCGCATCATCGTGATGGGCGACGGCTACGACCGGGCGCTGTCGGCCCTGGTCCCGGCGGTCGAGTCGATCAAGGCCGGCGACCCTGCGTCGGACCCCGAGCTCGACATGGGACCGATGGTCAGCAAGGCCCAGCAGGAGCGCGTCGCCGGGTTCATCGACCGCGCACGCGGCTACGGCGCGGAGATCGCCGCCGGTGGCGAGACGTTCGGCGACCGCGGATTCTTCTATCGGCCCTCGCTCGTGACCGGCGTGGAGCAGGACGCCGAGATCGTCCAGTCCGAGGTCTTCGGCCCGGTCGTCACCGTGCAGCGCTTCGCCGACGAGGACGAGGGGATCCGCTGGGCCAACGGCGTGCCATACGGGTTGGCCGCATCGGTCTGGACGAAGGACATCAAGCGCGCCCTGCGCGCGGCCAAGGCCCTGCGCTACGGCACGGTCTGGATCAACGACCACCTCACGATCGTGTCCGAGATGCCCCACGGCGGCTTCGGCCAGTCCGGCTACGGCAAGGACATGAGCAGCTACTCGATCGAGGACTACACCATCGTCAAGCACGTGATGGCCAAGATCGCCGACTAGACCGATGCGGACCGATGGAGTGAGGCGCTGCCCGGAATAGCGAAGGGCCCCGGTCGGAACCGGGGCCCTTGCAGTCACTTCCCTAACGGACGAGGATCAGCGATCCTCCGCCTCGCCCCGTCGGAGGGCCGTGCGAGCGCGGTATGCGATCGCAGCGGCCAGGACAGCCAGGCTGCCGAGGGCCGGAATCTGGGCGTCGCCGGTATTCGGAGTCGCGGTGTCGGGCAGTGTGCCGCCGGTCGGCGGGTTGCCGCCGAGGACGCCACCGCCTGGAGGCGGGTTGCCGCCGGCAGTGCCGTCGCCGTCGCCGTCGCCGTCGCCGTCGCCGTCGCCGTCGCCATCGCCGTCGCCATCGCCATCGCCGCCCCGTGCAAGGCACTCGACCTTGAAGACCTTGGACTTGGCCTTCTCGTCCTGGAGGTTCGGGTCGCCGCCGCCGGTCGTCCTTGCCGTACAGCGTCGCCTTGTAGTGCCCGTCAGCGAGGACGAGAGTGCCGCCGTCGCTGTTGATGTACGCGGTCGCATGGAACCCGGTGCTTGAGGCCGGGCCGAACGAGAGGGTCAATGCTGCCGGCGCGTCGGTCTGACCCTGGCCGTTGACGACGATGTACCCGTCCTGGTCGGGGTCGAACCCGAAGCCCTCGAAGTTGAACTCGCAGACCTTGGGATCGTTGGACTCGGTCCCACTCGGCGTACCAGCCTCGTGCACCTTCAGCGTCCCATTGTTGCCGCCTGGGTTCCCTTTCGCTCCGACTGGGCTGATGATGAGGAGCTGGAGCACGATGGCCAAACTGGCGACGAGCGCCAGCATGGCGGCGCCAGCCGGCGTCCGCGTCCGGCGGGCGTGGGTGATGTAGAGGTCCATTTCCGGTCACTCCCTGGCAGCTGGGTGGTGAGTTGTGGGTCGCCCGCCTTCTCCCTCGGCGAGCGACCTTGCAGCGACGCTAGGCCGAAGGTCCCAGTCCGAGCAAGTACCCTCGGAGCTACCCCGATGCGATCAGGTCGGGAGGGGTGAGGTCGGGTTGGGACCTTCGTACCAGAACGCGTTGTCCCAACGCACCGACCTCAGCGCTGGACCGATGCAGGCGCCGGCGGACGGGGCCGGCGCGGCGGCCTGCTACGATCGCCACGATGAGCGAGACGCCCGCCCCGCCAGTCCCCGCGGAGCCCGATCGCCAGTCCGCCGGTCGCACCGAGCGGCTCGACCCGGCCGAGGCCGATCGCCTATTCCGGCGCGGCGTGGCCCTCTTCAACGGCGTTCGCTACTGGCACGCCCATGAGGCGTGGGAGACGCTCTGGCGCGCCGCACCCGACGAGGAACGCGACTTCTACCAGGGCCTCATCCAGGTCGCCGCCGGCCTCCTCCACCTCCAGCGCCGCAACCTCCGCGGCGCACGCAACAAGCTCACGGAGGGCCTCGAGAAGCTGCGGCCGTACGAGCCGGCATACCGGGGCGTCTTCGTCAACGAGCTCATCGGTGAGGCACGGCGGCTCCTCGACGACATCGAGAAAGGCTACCTGCCGTACCTCATTCCGCCGATCCTCCGCTTCACCGACGCAGACAATCCCGACTTCAGCCGATGAGCGAGGAACGCATCGAGCGCGACTCGATGGGAGAGGTGCGCGTGCCGGCCGACGCGAGATGGGGAGCGCAGACCCAGCGGGCGGTGGAGAACTTCCCGATCTCCGGCCTGCGCCTCGAGCGGGCGCAGATCGAGGCGCTCGCGCGCATCAAGGCGGCGGTCGCATCGGTCAAGCGCGCGGAGGGCATGCAGGAGCCGGACGTCGCCGACGCGATCGTCGCGGCCGCCGACGAGGTGGCGCGCGGCGACCATGACGCGCAGTTTCCGATCGACGTCTTCCAGACCGGGTCGGGCACCAGCAGCAACATGAACATGAACGAGGTGCTCGCCAGCCTGGCCGGTGAGCGGCTCGGCCGGGCGGTCCACCCCAACGACGACGTCAACCACCCGATGTCCTCGAACGACCTCTTTCCGGCATCGATCCACGTGGCCGCCACCGCCGGCGTGCTGCGCGACCTCGTGCCTGCGCTCGAGCACCTGGCGGGCGCGCTGGAGGCCAAGGCCGATGAGTTCGCCGAGGTCGTCAAGGCCGGCCGCACGCACCTGATGGACGCCACCCCGGTGACGCTGGGGCAGGAGTTCGGCGGCTACGCGGCCCAGGTGCGCATGGGCGTCGAGCGCCTGAACGCCACGCTGCCGCGGGTTGCCGAGCTGCCCCTGGGCGGCACGGCGGTGGGGACCGGCATCAACTCGCCACCGGGCTTCGGCGGTCGGGTCATCGCCGAGGTCGCCTCGGCCACCGGGCTGCCGCTGACCGAGGCACGCGACCACTTCGAGGCACAGGGCGCGCGCGACGCGCTCGTCGAGCTCTCCGGTCAGCTGCGCACGATCGCCGTCAGCCTGACGAAGGTCGCCAACGACCTGCGCTGGATGGGATCGGGGCCGCGTGCCGGCCTGGGCGAGATCAACCTCCCGGACCTCCAGCCGGGCAGCAGCATCATGCCGGGCAAGGTGAACCCGGTGATCCCGGAGGCCACGCTGATGGTCTGCGCGCAGGTGGTCGGCAACGACGCAGCGATCGCCTGGGCTGGCGCCTCGGGCAGCTTCGAGCTCAACGTCATGCTGCCGCTCATCGGTCGCAGCCTCCTCGAGTCGATCCGCCTGCTTTCATCGGTCACCCGCGTGCTGGCGGACCGATGCGTAAGCGGCATCACCGCCAACGTCGAGCGACTGCGCGAGTACGCCGAGGGCTCGCCGGCCATCGTCACGCCCCTGAACCGATTCCTCGGCTACGAGGAGGCGGCCAGCGTCGCCAAGCAGGCGCTCGCCGAGCGGCGATCCATCCGCGAGGTGGTGGTCGAGCGCGGCCACGTCCGCGATGGCCGGCTCAGCGAGGCGGAGCTCGATGAGGCCCTCGACGTCATGCGCATGACCCGTCCCTAAGCGTCAGGGCGACCGCACCGGAGGCATGAACGCGTACCGCAGCTCCGCGTAGCTGTCGGGACCCTCGCCCTCGACGTACAGCCAGACGAGCAGGTCCCATGCGATGTGCGGTCGGAGCACGTTGGCCTGCGAGGCAGGCGTGTAGGCCTCGATCACGACGCGGCCGGTCCTCGAGCAGGTCGTACACGCCGAACGTGAACGCATCGGAGGACCGCCACGCCACGAATCGGCTGCCGGCGGACGGATAGTTGACCTCCTCGATGGGCTCCGTATCGAGGCGCATCGGCCCCGGCCCACCGATCTCCGTTCGCCACAGCTTGCCCCAGTTGAACATGTTGAAGCCGGGGTCGGCTTCCTTCCAGAGGACGGTCTCACCGACGAGGATCGGCATCGTTGCCAGGTCCGAGTGGCTCATCTGTTTCGGCTCGGCGTCGGGTACGCCGAGATCGAGGAGGTAGACCGTGCGCGTGTCGCTCGTCCGGTCGTTCGCGTACACGACCTCGCAGTAGGCAACGCGACCGCCGTACAGCGACGGCAGCCACAGCTCGGCCTCGGCCGCGGGCCGTTCGAGCAGGAGCATCGGTTCCCAGTCGGGCTCTCTCGCCCAGAGCAGCTGCGAGACCGGACCATCGGGCCGGTGGTCGAAGGCGGTCCAGACGATCGTCGTCTCCTGGACGCTTAAGCTCGGGACCAGGCTCGGGACGCTCTCGTCTCCGGGATGCGTGTCGAGCAGGATCGCTTCTTCCTCGTGACGAGGGATGAGCCACAGGTCCCAGGCTCGGGAGCCGTCGAGCGGCATGTCGACGAAGGCGATCATGCCGAGGTCGCCGGCAAGCTTCACGATCGAGTGGTCGCGCTGCGGGTTCCGCCAGAGCAATTCGGGCGGCTCGTCGAACCCGGCCCTGATGCGCCACAGGTCCGGCGCGGCAGTCGGCCCCACGTCCTCGGCGAGCCCCGACGAGAAGATGATCGACTCGCCATCACTGGCGAACTCGAGGATGGTGTCCGTCAGCTCGGGCCCGAGCCGAAAGACCTCCATCTCGGCGAGCAGCCCGGATGGTGACGCGGTCGGGCTCGAGGTCGCGAGCGCACTCGGCGAGGGCGAGACCGAGGCGGGCGGGGTCGGCGAACCTCCGAGCGGGGGCGATGGGGTGGCGGGAGCGCATCCCGCCACCCCCGCGAGACAAGCGGCTGCGAGCGCCAGCCGGCCCCGCGAAACCCTCACCAGACGAACACCTGGGTGTGGTCCCTGATCATGCCGCCGATGTGTCGCATCGGGTCAGAGAAGCGTCCGGTCGAACCACCTTCGTCCGCGGATGAGTCGGTGTAGTAGAGGCGCGAGACGTCCGACCCGTCGTAAAGGCCGCGCCAGCCGTACGCAGAAATCCAATGGCCCACGGAGTCGACCGGCACCGGCCAGCTGCTGAGGTGGAACCGCCCATTGCGATCGTGTGGCTTGAGCGAGATGGCCAGCCCCATCCGACTGCCGCTGATGTTCGAGCGCACGTAGTCGTGGAGCTGGTCGCCGAACGTTCCGTCGCGGTCGGTGTCCTCGAGCCTCGTGATGACCCAGTCCCAGTTGGCCGGGCGGCGCGGTGCGTTCGCGGTGGCCGTCTCGAGTGCGCGCTCCATCCAGTACGAGCTCGTGCCGCCGAGCTGATCGGTCCGCATCCAGATCGCGAGCTGGTTCTGCGAGTACTTGTTGGCGTGGAGCGGAACGGCCCAAGTGTAGTTTGCGATCACCTGGCCGACCGCCGGCCCGCAGTAGTTCCAGAAGATCTGGTCGCGAGCGGCGACGGGCAGGAAGTCGGAGGGCGGCGCGCAGGCGGCGTTCGTGGTGGCATCGCCCGGCGCGTTCGTGTCCTCACTGCTCGCCGAGGGGTCACCGGGCGGCGTTCCATTGGGTGTCGCGCACGCGAGGGTCACGCGGCCGAACGACCGTGCATGTGCGGAAGCGAGGTAGCGCATCGCGGCGGCGATCTTGCGATCCGACGCCGCCCGCTCCGCGGCGGTGAGTGGACGCTCGGCAGTGGGTGCTGAGCGGGTCGGCTTCGCGGCCGATACCGGCATCACGCCGGCGCTGAGGATCAGCACGGCACCAAGCATGGCCAGCGCGATCCGTTTCGAGAACATGGCGGCAGCCTCCTGTTCTGAGGAGGCGAGCCGGCGATCGGATGTCCGTCGACCATGATGGCGGCCAGTATCTTTTCGGCGGCTTACCAGCCGCTTACCGGCGCCCGAGGCTCGATTCGTTGGCCCGATCTATCGGGCAATTCTTCGCAGCACGCGATCTCCTGCTGAAACCGGCCCGATCTATCGGGCAATTCCACGCAGGAACGTCTCTCGTGCGAGATTTGGCCCGATCTATCGGCGCCCGGTGATCTACTGGCGCGCCCGCTGGACACGGACCGACGCCGGCCAGAGGACCGGCGTCGGCGTCGAGCCGTCATGACGGGGTGCCACTACTTCAGCCCCGTATTCGTTGGTTTACAGGAACCCGCCACGACGGTTCTTCAATTGTGGGTCCATGATGCGAAGCCGCCGCGCCACGCCCAAGGGGCGAATGTCCCGCCCGCTCCGGGAATCCACCGCTGGCGTGCAGCATGAGGAACCGATACGCTCGCAGCGCCCAAACAACCACGCCCGCCCCGGAGGCCAGACCCCCTCGTGACCAAGACCTACCAGAACCTGATCGGAGCCGACTGGAAGCCGGCAGGATCGGGCGCCACCTTCACCAGCGTCAGCCCGGCAAACCACGACGACGTCGTCGGGGAGTTCGCGGCATCCGGTCCCGCCGACGTCGATGCCGCCGTCGCAGCGGCTCAGCGCGCATTCCCGGGCTGGAGCGGCATGCCGGCACCGAAGCGCGGCGAGATCCTGTTCCGCATCGCGCGCCTGCTGGCAGAGCACAAAGAGGAGCTCAGCCGGCTGATGACCCGCGAGATGGGCAAGGTCCTGCCCGAGGCACGCGGCGACGTGCAGGAGGCGATCGACGTCGCCTACTACATGGCCGGTGAGGGTCGTCGCCTCTTCGGCCAGACCGTGCCGTCGGAGATGCCCGACAAGTTCGCGATGGCCATCCGACGGCCGATCGGCGTGGTGGGGATCATCACCCCCTGGAACTTCCCGGTCGCCATACCGGGCTGGAAGCTCTTCCCGGCGCTCATCTGCGGCAACACCGCCGTCATCAAGCCCGCCTCGGACACGCCGGCGTGCCTGGTCCGCTTCGTCGAGCTCCTTCTGGAGGGGGGCCTGCCCGAGGGCGTCGTGAACGTCGTCACCGGTTCCGGCGGCGAGGTCGGCAACGCCATCGTCGACCATCCCGACATCCGCGTCATCAGCTTCACCGGCCACACCGATACCGGCGTCGAGATCAGCACCCGCGCGGCGAAGACGCTGAAGCGCGTCAGCCTCGAGCTGGGTGGCAAGAACCCGATCGTGATCTGGGAGGACGCCGATCTCGACCTGGCCCTCGACAGCGTGGTCTGGTCCGCCTTCGGCACCTCCGGCCAGCGCTGCACCGCGGCCTCGCGGATCGTGGTGCACCGGTCCATCCACGACGACTTCGTCCATCGGCTCCAGCAGCGGGTGGCAAAGCTCGTGCTCGGCGACGGCCTGGACGAGAAGACCGATGTCGGCCCGGTCATCAACGACGCCGCCATCGAGCGCATCGCGAGCTATGCCGCCATCGGCCGTGGGGAGGCCGATCTGGTCATCGGCGGCGAGCCGGCGCGCGAGGGCGCGCTGGCAAAAGGCTCGTTCTTCGAGCCGACGATCTTCGCCGAGGTGAAGCCCGACGCGCGGATCGCGCAGGAGGAGATCTTCGGGCCAGTCACGTCGGTCATCCCGGTCGACTCCTGGGACGAGACGGTGCGCGTGGTCAACGGCGTCAAGTACGGCCTGTCGAGCTCGCTGTTCACCAACGACATCGGCCTGGCCTTCCGCTCCATTCGCGACTTCGACACCGGCCTTGGGTACGTGAACCACGGCACCATCGGCGCCGAGGCGCACCTGCCGTTCGGCGGAACGAAGGCGACCGGGAATGGCCACCGCGAGGTCGGCCAGGCAGCGCTCGACTTCTTCAGCGAGTGGAAGAGCGTCTACATCGACTACTCCGGCAAGCTGCAGCGAGCCCAGATCGACACGACCTTCATCGACGAGGAGTAGCGCGGTAGCTTCGCGCATCGGGAGGGCGCCGACACTTGTTCAACCAAGTGGTTGAACATAGGCTGGAATCTCCGCCGTGTAACCGGCACCCTCGTGCGGCGCTTGTCCCGATGAGCGACCGGTGGCAGGATGCCCGCGCGATGCAGCTTCCGGTCTTCCCGCTCCACACCGTCCTCTTCCCGCACCTGCCGCTCCCGCTGCACATCTTCGAGGAGCGCTATCGGTCCATGGCCGGTGACCTCATGGCCGATGGCTCGCCGTATGAAGGGCGCTTCGTGGTGAGCATGATCGCCGAGGGGTCCGAGGTTGGCGCCGACGCCACCATCCACGACGTCGGCACGATCTGCGAGGTGCGCACCGCGGAGCAGTTCTCCGACGGCCGATGGATGCTCATCGGCGTCGGGGTGGCCCGCGCTCGTGTCGCGCCCGTCGAGGCCAGCGGCAAACCGTACCGGCTGGTCGAGGTCACCGAGCTCACCGATCCGATCGGCGACGAGGCCTCCGCGCTCATGCCCCGCGCGCAGGCGGCGCTCGATGCGTACCTCGCCACGGTGAAACGTTTCGTGGTGCGCGCGGCGTCTGTGGGCCGCACCGAACCGCAGGAGCCAACCGACGTGGCCGCTTCGCTCGACCGCATGCTCAAGCCGATCCATCTGCCGGACGACCCGGTCGCCGCGAGCTACGCGATCGGCGGCCTGCTCCAGATCGAGCTGTCACGCAAGCAGCACCTGCTCGAGATCCCCGACGCGGCCAGCCGCCTCCGTGCCGAGCTCCACCTCCTCCAGCGCGAGGCACGCCTCCTGGACGACGGCGCCATGCCACCGGTGCAGCCGTCGGACATCGGCTACCACCCGAACTAGACCGATGCGACCCGCGCGGCTACCGAGCGTCCTTGCGCTGCTGCTCGCCGTTTCCGCCTGCTCGAGCCCGGCCGCCACGCCCGCCTCGACCCCGACGGTCGGGCTCCCGGGCGGCGGGACCTTCTCGCCAGCGCCGAGCGCGAGTCCCTCGCCGAGCGCCGATCCGATCGCGACGCCGGTAGCCGGCACGACCTACACCGTCCAGCGTGGCGATTCGCTGTCGGGGATCGCCCGAGCCTATGCGACGACGGCCCAGCAGCTCCAGGCCTGGAACGCCGACCGCTACCCGTCACTGGAGGCGAGTCCGGGCATCATCGAGCCCGGCTGGATCCTGCTCGTGAGCGGCGACCCCGGCGTCACCCCCCTGCCGGCGCCGACCGCGGCGCCATCGGGCTCGGGCTGCACCGCCAACAATCGGGTGGCTGCCGGATCGTCCCAGACGTTCCGCACCATCCCCGACGCCGGACCTGGCGTGGCCCTCACCTTCGACATGGGCGGGCGGATGGATCCGGCGGTCGACATCATGAACGTCCTCGTCGAGCACGAGGTGTGCGCCACGATCTTCGCCACCGGCGTCATGAGCGAGACCGACAAGGGCCGCCAGGTAATGGCGATCATCCGTGCCAATCCACATCTGTTCGAGATCGCCAACCACACGATGTACCACTGCGACCTCGCGCGAGGCGGTGGCGGCTCGCCGACGACCGCGCCGTGTGTCGGGTCGTTCGACGCCAACCGCATCCGCCAGGAGCTGACCGATGCCGAGGCGATCCTGCGGGACGGCACCGGGCAGAACCCGCAGCCCTATTGGCGCCCGCCGTACGGGTCGGTCAACCAGGCGGTCATCGACGCCGTCGCCTCGGTCGGCTACACGAAGACGTTCCTGTGGGACATCGACACCGTCGACTGGAAGCCGATCAGCCAGGGCGGTCCCACCGCCGCGCAGATCGCGGCCAAGGTCATCAACAACTCGGTGAACGGCTCGAACGTCCTCTTCCACCTCGGCGGCTACGAGACGCTCGACGCGCTCCACCTCATCGTGCCCGGCCTCCGCGACCGCGGCTTCACGCTCACCAGCCTCTCCGACCTGTTGAACTGAGCTCCCCATCGCAACGGCCCATGGACGGGCACCGCGACGAGGTCCACCATGTCCACCCAACGAAGGGGGGTTGCCTCCATGCGACGACCGATCGTCCGAGTCCTGCTGGGTGCCCTGCTGACGCTCTCGAGCGTGAGCCTGCCCGCGGCCGTGGCGCCAAGCCCGGTGGCGGCGGCCGAACCCACGCCAAGCGCGCCGCGCACGGTTCGGTTCGAGGCGGGCCGGCACGTCGGCTACACGTTCGACATGACCACGGGCGCGGTCCTCTCGAGCAAGGCGGCGGTCCTGGGGAGCGCGTCGAGCGCGCTGACCGTCGAACGCAGGTCCATCCCAACGCGCGGCGTCCACCTGCGCATCTCGAACGGCACGTTTGCCGGCTACTGGATCCGCGAGTCGATCGTCGCCCACGTCACCGGCGTCGTCGGCGAGAAGTCATGGGACCCGGCCCATGAGATCCGCATCCCGGCGACGAGCATCATCGGGCTCAAGTTCGATGCCGGCTGGAACTTCGCCAGCGCGCGCATCCCGAAGTTCGCCTCCGCCTCGCGGGCGATGGCCTCGGGCGAGGCCGTCATCAACGGCACGCTGCACTACAGCATCATCGACGGTCCGCTGGCCGGCACCTGGGTCGCCTCCGGCGGGTGGGAGCTGGCCCGGCGGCTCGCGTGCCACACCGGCCCGCGCCCGACGACCGGCACGGCCGTCTGGTCGCGGCTGACCAGCGCGGGCACCGAGGTGGCATTGACGTTCGACCTCGGCGGACGGACCGATCCGGCCCTGGCCATCGCCAAGCGCCTGCTGCTCAACGGCGTTTGCACCACGATCTTCCCGACCGGCGACGCCGTCGCGACGCCCGCCGGCAACGCGATCCTCGAGTTCATGGACAACTATCCCGCCGTGTTCGAGTTCGGCAACCACACCAAGGACCATTGCGACCTCGTGCGCGGGGGCGGCGACACCGGCTGCCCGGTCGCGCGCCAGCCGGGGAGCTTCGTCCAATCGCAGCTGACGAGCGCCGGCACGACGATCTTCAACGTCACCGGCCAGTCCGCCGTGCCGTACTGGCGGCCGCCGTACGGCTCGCACGATCGCGACGTCAGGCTGGCGGCCGCGGCGGCCGGCTACCGCAAGACGGTCATGTGGCACATCGACACGATCGACTGGAAGCCGCCGCCGCCGACCGACAGCGGCCCCACCACCGTGCAGATCATCGACAAGGTGGTCGGCACCGCGACGAACGGCTCGATCGTGCTCATGCACCTCGGCGGCTGGAACACGCACGCCGCGCTGCCCGGAATGATCGAGGGCCTGCGCAGCAAGGGGCTGCTGCCGACGACGATCTCGGACCTGGCCGACGGCCAGTAGCGCTCAGCCGATCGGGATCGCGGCTCCGGTCAGCGGCCGGGACGCCGGCGAGCAGAGGTAGACGATCAGGTTGCCGAGCTCGCGCGGCTCGACCCAGGCGTCGCGTTTGGCATCGGGCATCGACTCGCGGTTGGCTTCGGTGTCGAGGGTGCCGGGGAGCACGCAGTTGACGCGCACGCCACCGGCCTTCAGCCCGGCCGCCAGCGCAAGCGACCAGGTCGCGACGGCCGACTTCGCCGCGGCGTAGGGCCCCGCGTTGCGACCGGGCTTGAGGGCCGTCTGGGCACCGATGGTGACGATCGCTCCGGCCTTCGACTGCCGCAGCTCCGGCAGCGCCGCCAGGACTGCCTCGACCGTCGGACGCAGGCTCGTCGCGATCTGCTTGTCGAAGTCGGCCCAGCTCAGCTCCTCGAGCTTGGCGCTGGTGTAGCCGCCGGCCAGGCAGACGAGCGCGTCGAGGCCACCGAGCTCGGCGACCGCGTCGGCGACCATGCGCCGCGCCGCCTCCGGATCGGTCAGGTCGGCCCGGACCCAGGCCACCCCGGCCGGCTCCTCCGGCGGGTCGCGTCGGGTGACGGCGGCCACCCGCCAATCCGCGTCCAGAAACGCGGCGAGCACGCCGCCTCCGGCCCCGCCGGTGGCGCCGGTGACCAGGACGCGGCCGGCATCGGCCATGGCGAGAAGCTCAGCCGCCGGTGACGGCCGGCCCGGGCGCGGGGCGCTTCGCGGAAGCGAGCGCGTCGGCGAAGATCCGGATCGCCGTGTCGACGGCCTCTTCGTCCACGATCAGCGGCGGGCTGAAACGGAGCGAGGATTCGCCGCACTCGAGGGTCAGCAGGCCGCGCTGGAAGGCGGCCTCCTGGACGGCCTCGGCGGCCTCGTGGGTGGCGAACTCCACCCCGAGCATGAGGCCGGCGCCGCGAATGTCGACTACTTCATCGGCTCCGCCGGCGACCTCCTCGAGGCCGATGCGCAGCCGCTCGCCCATGGCGCGCGCGGTCGCCAGGCCCTCCGACTCGATCACGTCGATCGTGGCGAGCGCGGCTGCGGCGCAGACCGGGTTGCCGGCGAAGGTCGAGCCGTGTGCGCCGGCCGGCCAGGTCCACAGCGACTCGCGCCCGATGAACGCGCCGATCGGCATGCCCGACGCGATGCCCTTGGCGATGGTGACGATGTCCGGCTCGATGCCGGCGTCCTCGATCGCCCACCAGCGCCCGGTGCGGCCCATGCCCGACTGGATCTCGTCGGCGATCAGCACGATGCCGTGCTCGTCGCACAGCTCGCGGAGGCCCTGGAGGAACTGCGGCGGCGCGGGGAAGTAGCCGCCCTCGCCCTGGATCGGCTCGACGACGATGGCCGCAACGTCCTTCGGCGAGATCTGGCGGCCGAAGATCGTGTGCTTGAGGTACAGCAGCTCGGCGGAGCCGTCGCCGCCCGACTGCTCGCGCCAGGCGCGGACGCGCGGGAACGGCGCGTGGTGGACCATCGGCAGCAGCGGGCCGAAGCCGGCGCGCTGCTTGATCTTCGAGTTCGTCAGGGACAGCGAGCCCATCGTGCGACCGTGAAAGCCTCCCTCGAAGGCGATGATGCCCGGCCGACGCGTGTGGTACCGGGCCAGCTTGATCGCCCCCTCGACCGCCTCGGTGCCGGAGTTGGTGAGGAAGACGCGCGCCTTCTCCTTGAAGGGCGCGATCCCGGCCAGCCGCTCCATGAGCTCGAGGTATCTCGGCTCGTAGAAGTCGGTCGCGGCAATGTGGATGAGCCGATCAGCCTGCTCCTTAATGGCCGCGACCACCTTCGGGTGGCCGTGGCCGGTCGAGCAGACGGCGATGCCGGCGGCGAAGTCGAGGAAGCGGTTGCCGTCGACATCGGTCACGACCAGGCCCTTGCCGGACTCCGCCACGAGGGGGTAGGCGCGGGTCAGCGACGGGCTGGCGACGGCCTCGTCGCGCGCGATGATGGCCCGCGCCTTCGGGCCGGGCAGCTCGGTGATGATGTGTGGTGCCACGGGTTCCGGGGCAGCCGCAGCTGAGGACGTGGCTTCCATGGTGGTCATGAGGTGGTGCACTCCGTGAACGGAGCGGCGCGTCCTGCCCGCGCACCTTGGCTAGACCGACGCATCCTAGCAGGCGCCTCGCGCTCGTCCACCCGTCACGCTGGCGTCCCTGGGATCTGATGCGACATGGGCCGACGGGGATCGGATAGCAGCAATGCTATCAAGCCCCCGGGACCGGGGGCGTCGTCAGGGTGGCTCTTACGCAAGCACCGATGAGGCCTGGGCCGGCGTAGATCATCCCGGTCCACAGCTGGACGAGGTCGGCACCCGCGTCGATCGCCGTGCGCGCGGCACCCGCGGAGTCGACGCCGCCCGAAGCCACGATCGCGAGCCGATCCCCGGCGATGCGGCGCGACTCGGCGGTCGCGGCCAGCGTCCGGGGTCGAAGCGGCGCGCCCGACAGCCCTCCATCCTCGACCGCGGATCGAGATCGATGGCCCACCCGCACCGTCGTCGTGTTGCTGACGATCACGCCGTCCGCAGCCCCGACCAGGGCACGGATGATCTCCGCCCGCTGGTTGTGCGTGAGGTCCGGCGACAGCTTGACCAGGAGCGGCCGCGACGGGGCAGCCTGGCGAACCATGGCCAGCAGCTCGAGCAGGCGCTCGGGATCCTCGAGGTCGCGGAGACCCGGCGTGTTCGGGCTGCTGACGTTGATGGCGAGGTAGTCGGCGACCGATGCCACGGCCCGTGCGGCAGCGGGGTAGTCGTCGACGCCGCCGTCTCGGTTGCGGCCGATGTTGACGCCGATGACGAATCCCTCCGGCAGCGTCAGCCGAGCGGCGGCGATGCGAGCCGCGAGCGCATCGGCCCCGGCGTTGTTGAAGCCCATGCGGTTGATCAATGCGGCGTCCTGCTTCAGTCGGAAGAGGCGTGGGCGAGGATTGCCGGGCTGCGGCCTCGGCGTGACCGTCCCCAGCTCCACGAAGCCGAAGCCGAGCGCCGCCCAGCCCGCGATGGCGAGGCCGTCCTTGTCGAAACCCGCTCCCAAGCCGACCCGGTTGCGGAATCGCAGCCCCATCAGGTCAACGGGCGCAGTGCCCGGGTTGCCGGCGCCGGAGGCGATCGGCGCGAGCATGCGACCGATGGAGGACCCGAGAAGGCTCAGCGTGAAGTGATGGATCCCTTCCGCATCGGTCAGGAAGAGGAGCGGGCGCGCGGCGCGATAGGCCGCGATGCGCCAGCTCGGCATCGGTCGGTCAGTCGTCGTGCGCGCGAGGGAAGGCCATCTCCTCCGGGTAGACCGGTGGCAGGGACTCGGACTCGCCGTTGCCATTGTCGGCGGGCACGGGCCGCGAGGGATCGGGGTTCATGAACTCGTGCCAGACCTCGGTGCCGGCGGCCGGCGGGTCGTCGAGCTCCTTGATGGCCACGATGCCCTCGAAGCGGATCGAGCCCGGGCGGCCGTCATCGGTTTCGAACTCGTCCTCGTACTCGGGCGCCATCTCGACGGCACGGCCGAGGGCGGCCTCCTCGTCCTCGCCGTCGACGAGCACGACGCGGTCCTCGACCATGGTTGCCGCCTCCGGGTCACCCGCGAGGTACACGTATCGCAGCTGGACGGCGAACCAGCCTGAGGGCTGGACGAGGGTCTCGTCTGGGGCGTTCGGACGGGCCGTCATGGCTGCTGCCCGACGACGGTCTGCGACTGCTCACGCAGGAACTGCTGGACGTAGTACGGGCCGAGGCCGCCCTTGCCGGATGAGCCCGATCCCTTCCAGCCCCCGAAGCTCTGGATGCCCGGCCACGCGCCGGTCGTGGCGCCCGCACGGCGGTTCACGTACACGACGCCGGCCTGGATGGTGTCGAGGAAGCGCTGGATCTCGGCCTGGTCGCGGCTGAAGATGCCGGCAGTCAGGCCGTATTCGGTGTCGTTGGCCTCGTCGAGCGCCTGATCCAGCGACTCGACCTCGCCGACGACGAGAAATGGCACGAACAGCTCGTCGCGGAAGAGCCGATGGTCGAGCGGCAAGTCCGGTCACGACGGTCGGGGTCGGAAAATAGCCGCGGCTGTCGTCGATCTCGCCGCCGACCTCGATCGTTCCGCCATCGGCGCGCGCATCGGAGACCGCCTTCGAGAAGGTATCGAGGGCCTTCTGGTTGATGACCGGGCCCATCCAATTCTCGCGCTCGGTCGGGTCGCCGACGCGGATGGTTCGCGCCTTCTCGACCAGGCGTTCCACGAACTCCCGGGCGACGGGGCGCTCGACGTAGACCCGTGAGTTGGCACTGCATTTCTGGCCGTCGAAGCCGAAGGCCGAGCGCATGACGCCCTCGGCGGCCTCGTCGAGGTCCGCGCTGCGGGTCACGATCGCCGGGTTCTTGCCGCCCATCTCGGTGATGATCGGCCGCGGATAGTCCTTCGTGAAGGACCGGTACAGCCGCATCCCGACCTCGTAGCTGCCGGTGAAGACGAGGCCATCGATGCCGGGGTTTTCCTCCAGCTCGGCGCCGACCGTCTCGCCCGGGCCGGTGACGAGGTTGAAGATCCCGTCGGGCAGGCCGGCGTCGCGCAGCGCCTCGCCGAACTTCCAGCCCATGAGCGGCGCGTCCGAGCTCGGCTTGAGGACCACCGTATTGCCCGCGACCAGCGCGCCCCCGACGGGGCCGCCGGCGAGCGCCATTGGGAAGTTGAAGGGGCTGATCACGCCGAAGACGCCGTAAGGGCGCAGGACCGATCGCGTCTTCTCGGCCGATGACAGCGAGCCCATCGGCTTCACGAAGCCGTCGGCCTTCTCGAACTCGTCGCTGTAGTAGCGCAGCAGGTCGGCGGTCTCCTCGACGTCGCCGAGCGCCTCGAGGCGGTTCTTGCCGACCTCGAGGGCCATGAGCGCGGCGTACTCGAACTGGCGCTCGCTGATCAGCTCGGCGGCGCGCCGCAGGATGGCGAGGCGGTCGCGCCACGGCGTGTCGCGCCACGCCGGGTAGGCGGCGCGGGCGGCGTCGATCGCGTCGCGCGTGTCGGCGCGCGTGCCCTTGGGGAAGCGGGCGACGACGAGGTCGCGGTCGATCGGCGAGCGGTCCTCGAAGGTCTCGTCACCGAGGCGCTCCTCGCTGCCGATGATCATCGGGTAGGTACGGCCCAGGTCGGCGCGGGCCCGCTCGAGAGCGGCGTCGAAGGCGGATTGGAGCTCCTCGTTGTCGGCCGAAAGCGTGGCGTAGGTGACCTTCATGCGCGGCGTGGTGGCCATCGGTGCGTCGTACGCCTCCTGCGCTGCGGAGTGGGTTCGCGGGCCGTGCCGGCGCGGCCATTATCGCATCGGTCCATCCAGCCCCGGACAACGCCGAAGGCCAGGCTCCGGGGGGAGAAGAGCCTGGCCTTCGGACCGTTCGATCATATCCGCGCCGAACAGCCACCGCAAGGCTCTTCGTGCACTGATTTCGTCGTCAGTGGTGGACGGCGTCACCGATTCTCAGTCCGAGGTCTCCATCGGTTCGCGATGGTAGAGGCCGAGGTTGAGGCGCAGTGATGGGCGGTGAGGTCCCATGAGGTAGGCGCGGCCGCGATCTCCGTAGAGGCGCGGCAGGAGCTCGTGCGCGAGGTCGGGGTCGCTGAGGTCGACGCGTGCGTGGACGACCTTGATCTTGAACCCGTTGCGGAGCCACCAGCCCGTCCGGCGCCGGGTGGCCTCGACGGATGCGGCGACGACTTCGGGCTCGAGCAGCTGGGCGACGTCGTCTCGCCCGTAGTAGCCGATGGCGATCAGGCGCCCGCCAGGCCGAATCACGCGCAGCGCCTCGTCGATCGCGGGCAGCGACGAGTCGTCGGGGCTTATGCCGGCGGTGAGCACGACATCGACCGCCCCGTCGCGCAGCGGCAGCGACGTCGGGCTGCCCTCCACGATGCGGATGTTCGGCTGGTGCGCCTCCGCGGCGCGCCTCCGGGCCTCGGCCAGCAGCTCGGGATCGGTCTCGATGCCGTAGGTCCGTCCCGGTGCGCCGTGCCAGCAGCATCGGGTAGTGCCCGATCCCGGTCCCGATGTCGGCGATGCGCTTGCCGCTGAGCGGGGTGATGCGCTCGAGCGCGCCGAGCACCTTGCGGTCGGGGTCGATTGCCGCGGTCAGGCGCGCGTGGAGGACGGGGTCGGCATCGGTCCAGGGCGGGAGGATGGCCGGAATCAGGGCACCTCCACGCGGAGCTCGGCCGGATCGCCGTCCGGCAGGGTGAGGATCGCGTTGTCCGAGAGGACCTGGAAGTCGAATTCCACCGGTCCATCCTCGCGTGGAACGGCGAGCACCGGGATCGTCAGCGTCGCGCCTGCCAGCAGCGGACCCCAGCCGAGCGAGACAGTGCCGGCGGGCTCGCCCTCCTCGCCCGGCCCGAGCACCCACTTCGTCCAGTCCTGGACCAGGGGCGGTCCACCCTCGGCAATGCGCTGCTCGGACGGCTCGAAGGGGCGCAGGAGGAGGGTTCGGTTCAGCTCTCGCGGCCAGCGCAGCACGAGCTCCTCGACCATCTCATCGGACTGGCTGATGACCGTGACGACGATCCTGCCGCCATCCGCGCCGACTTCCGGCTGGATGGCCACCTCGACGACGCGCTCGTCGGTCTCGTCGGGCAGGTCCAGGCCGAGCGCCGGCTCCGGCTCCGGCGAGGCTGTCGCGGTCGGCTCGGCAGTGCCGGTGGGCGTCTCGGTGGCCGATGCCGAGGGCGACGGGCTCGCCTCGAGCGTCGGCGATGCGGTCGGGGACGGTGATGGCGCAAGGATGCAGCCGGCGAGGAGGAGCATCGCAAGGCCGATGACCAGCGCCTGGGACGGTCTCCTCATGCCTCGCTCGCGGCGAGCTCGGGGAGCCGGTTGCGGATGGCGTACGCCGCCGCCTGCGATCGGCTCTCGAGCGCCAGCTTGGCGAGGATGCTGGAGACGTAGTTGCGCACCGTCTTCTCGGCGAGGCCCATCCGATCGGCGATCTGGCGGTTCGACGCGCCGTCGGCGATGTGCGCAAGGACCCGGCGCTCCTGGTCGGTGAGATCGGCGAAGGCGCCCGCCTCCTCCAGGCGACCGGCGTTGCGGATGCGGTCGAGGACCGGTCGAGTGACGGCCGGATCTAGCAGCGAGCCACCCGTCGCCACGGTGCGCACCGCGTCGATCAGCTCGCGCGAGCCGATCCGCTTCAGGACGTAGCCGGAAGCGCCGGCGGAGATCGCGTCGAAGAGGGCGTCGGAGTCCGCGTGGCTGGTGAGCATGATCACCGGCGTGCCGGGCCGAGCGGCGGTGATGGCGCGGCAGGCGTCGATCCCCGAGCCGCCGGGCATGCGGATGTCCATGACCACCACGTCGGGCCGGTGGATCAGCGCCAGTCGGGTCGCCTCGTCGCCGGTGGCGGCCTGCGCCACCACCTCGAAGCCGTCCTGGGCGTCGAGCATGGCGGCAAGGCCGATGCGGACCACCTCGTGGTCGTCGGCGATGAGGATGCGGATGGTCGCCGCGGGGGCGACGGTCTGGTTCGAATCGGTCATGTGGTTCAGGTCGGCCGCCGCGTGGTGGCCACCGGCATCGTAAGCGAGAGGCGCGTGCCGCGTCCGGGCGCGCTCTCGACGTCGAGCTTCGCGTCGAGCAGCTCCGCGCGTCGCCGGATGTTCTCGAGGCCCTGGGCGCGACCACGTCGCCCGCGTGCGGGGGCGGCCGTGGTGTCGAAACCGGCGCCGTCGTCGCGGATCTCGAGCGTGAACCGGCGTTGCGTGCAGGCCATGCGGACGCCCACGTTCTGGGCATGCGCGTGGCGCAGGACGTTGCTGAAGGCCTCGGTAACGAGGTGGTGCAGCTGCTCCGCCTGCTCGGGGCGCAGGCGCGGCCGGAAGAGCCCGTCGCTGGAGACGTCGACCTTCACCAGGGTGTGCGCCTGGAGCTCGTCGGCGACGGCAAGCACGATCGCCTCCGCGTCGCGCGCCTCGAGCTCGCCGGAGCGCAGCGCGAAGATCGTGCTGCGGATGTCGTTGGTGATGCGGTTCAGCTCGCCCATGACCGTCGAGATCCGCTCTCGCGCCGGCGCCCCATCGTTGCCGATCTCGGCCGAGGCCTGCTCGAGGTGCAGGCCGGCGGCGTAGATGGACTGGATGATGCCGTCATGCAGGTCGCGGCCGATGCGCTCCCGCTCGCGGAGGAGGAGCTCGCGGCGGCGGGCGTCGGCGAGGGCGCGATCGGTCTCCTGCTCGAACAGCTCGAGGCTGACGATGACGGCGATCGCGATGGCGAGGCCGGTGATCGAGACGAAGACCTCGATGGGGATGCCCAGCGTCTCGAGCACGACCTGGTCGTTGAGCACCGAGGCCAGCGGGAACGGCGCCTCCATGGGCACGAGGCCGCCGACCACCGCGAAGACGACGAACGCGATCGAGGCGGCCGACAGCGCGGTGGCCACGCCGCGACCCGCCATCGGCGCGAGGAGCCGGGTCGTCCGCCGCAGCGCCACGGCCACGACCAGCGACGCCGGCAGAGCGATCATGTAGCGCGCCACGACGTCGCCCACCGCCAGCGGTGCCCCGACCCCGGCCAGGGCATCCCCGATCTGCGGCGAGGGGAGCCACGGGCCGACATCCGGGACGAAGCCGGCCGCGACCGTCGTCGACAGCACCGTCGTGGCGATCGCCCACAGCGCGACCGATGCGGCCGGCACGAGCCGCAGCACGGGCTGCCCCGCGACGGTCGGCAGCGGCCGGTCCGAGCCGCGAGTCGCGAGCCACAGCTCGACGCCGAACTGGAAGAGGAACGCGAAGCTCAGCGGCTTCATGAGCAGCTGGAGGACGAGAAGGGCCTCGATCACCGGCGCGGGCAGCCAGCCGGCCTGGATCGGGACGAACAGGTAGCCCCAGATCATCAGCCCGTGGAGCAGGCCGAAGGCGGCGAGCCAGCCGAGCGGGCGGGCCAGCGGCAGTTGCGATCGCTGCCGGCTCTGGAGCGCCACCGCCAGGCCCATCACGAAGAAGACCTGGCCGTAGACCGACAGGACGATGATGCGGTTGGTCTCGAACAGGTCCGCGAGCCAGTCCATCGGTCAGATCTTGCACCACCGACCAGCGACCCGGATGCGCGCCCGATAGATCGGGCGGAATCTCACACGAAGGATGCTCCTGCAGTGTCTGGCCCGATAGATGGGGTGAAATCTCACAGCAAGCCGCTTCGTGCGAGGAATCGCCCGATAGATCGGCGTCAGCGCGGAGAACTTAGTCTGGCCTCGGATCAGCTGGTTTCCTCCCGCCCCGCTACGATCGGCGGGTGAGCACCGAAACGGAGGTCACCGAAGATCGGCCGCCGATGCCGCTGGCCGTGCGCCTCTGGTTCGCCTGGGCGTTCGGCGCGCTGGCGATCACCGGGCTGCTGCTGGGGCGCATCGTCGAGTTCGTCGACTTCAGCGAGCGCGCGCCGTTCAGCCTGCTCGGCATCTTCATGATGATCGAGCTTGCCGCGGTCCTGTTCGGGATCACGGTGGCGCTCCAGCGCAAGCGGATCGGGCATCGGTTCGCCATCGGCATCGCGCTGCTGCCGGTCCCGATCCTCGCCGGCCTGCCGCCGATCCTGCTCGAGATGCCGCCGGTGGCCGCGAACGGGTGGTACACGCTCACCGTGCCGATCGGCCTCCTCATCAGCGCCGGGCTGCTGATCGGCCTGCTGCGTCCGTCGGCGCGGGCATATTTCAGCGAGGCCTGACCTCCGTATACTCGGCCGCGTGCGGCTCGTCACGTACTTCCACGCAGGCTCCGGGTCCCGGCTCGGCGTCGAGGCCGCGGGCGGCACGATCCACGACCTGACCGCGGTCCTCGGGGTGACCGACGTCGGCGAGATGCTGGCGCGGGGGATCGCGGCCGCCAACGTCGAGGCCCTGCAGGCGCGCGCTGAGTCGTACGACCCCGCCGAAGTCGTGCTCCAGGCACCGATCCGCCGCCCCGGCAAGATCATCTGCGTCGGGCTCAACTACCACGACCACTGCCGCGAGCAGGGTGTCGCGCCTCCCGCCTACCCGATGATGTTCAGCAAGTTCGCGAACGCCGTCACGCACCCCGGCGCATCGGTCACGCGTCCGGCTGCGACCGAGCAGCTCGACCTCGAGTGCGAGCTGGCCGTGGTCATCGGGCGACGGGCGTCGCGCATCGGTCCGGCGGAGGCGTCGGAGGTCATCTTCGGCTACACGATCCTCAACGACGTCACGATGCGCGACCTCCAGCGCGAGGACCGCCAGTGGCTTCGCGCCAAGGGCAGCGACGGCTTCGCACCGATGGGCCCGGCGGTCGTCACCGCCGACGAGCTCGGCGACCCTGGGTCGCTGGGGGTGCGGTCTTCGGTCAACGGCGAGACCTGGCAGGACTCGTCCACCGCCGAAATGATCTTCGACGTGCCGACGCTTGTGGCCTTCGCGTCGCGCACGATCACCCTCGAGCCCGGCGACGTCATCGCCACCGGCACACCCGCGGGCGTGGGCCACTACCAGCAGCCGCCGCGCTACCTGGCCGATGGCGACGTGATGCGCTGCGAGATCGCGGGAATCGGCGTGATCGAGAACCCGGTCGTCGACGAGCTGCCGCGCATCGAGGACCACGCGGAGGCAGCGGGCCTGGGCTCGCTCGCGGCACCAGCGCGGTGAGCGCGACGATCGACGTCGGCACCATGCGGGCGCTGGCCAAGGTCCGGCCCGGGCCCGGGGCGGAGCTCGTCGAGCGGCCCGCGCCATCACCCGGGCCGGGGGAGGTACTGCTGCGCGTCGACGCGGCCAGCATCTGCGGCACGGACCTGCACCTCTTCACCTGGGACGACTGGGCCGCCGAGAACCTCGAGCCGCCCAGGGTGCTCGGGCACGAGCTGGCGGGGACGGTGATCGGGATCGGTCAGGGGGTCACACGTGTGAAGGAGGGCGACCTGGTCGGGGTCGAGAGCCACCTCTTCGACTGGACGTGCGCCCAGTGCCGGCGCGGCGACATGCACCTGTGCCGCAACCTGCGCGTGATCGGCGTCCACACCGATGGCGGTTTCGCCGAGCGTGTCGTCATTCCCGAGGCGAACGCGATCGAGTCGAACGGGCTGGACCCCGCGGTCGTCGCGCTCCAGGAGCCGATGGGAAACGCGGTCCACGCCGCCTTCGTCGAGCCGATCGAGGGCAGGACGGTGCTCGTCACCGGCTGCGGGCCGATCGGCCTGTGCGCGGTCGGGATCGCCAAGGCGGCCGGCGCCTCGCTGGTGGTCGCGACCGACACCGAGCCCTTCCGCCTCGAGCTTGCCGCGACCATGGGAGCCGACCTCGCCCTCGACGCTGCCGATCCGGACTCCGAGGTGCGGATCATGGACACCACCGGCGGTGACGGTGTCGAGGTCGTGCTCGAGATGAGCGGTGCGCCGCCGGCGCTCGACTCGGCATTGCGGGTCGTCACTCGTGGCGGGCGGATCTCGCTCCTGGGGATCTTCGGCGAGCCGCCGACGGTCGACCTCTCCGAGCGCGTGATCATGCAGGGCCTGCGCCTGCACGGCATCTACGGCCGCCGCATCTACGACACCTGGGAGCGCACGCAGGCGCTCCTCCGCTCCGGCTCGCTCGATGTGTCGCCCATCATCACGCATCGGCTCGAGCTGTCCGACTGGGAGCGTGCCTTCGAGCTCGTCTCGTCGCGCCATGCGGGCAAGGTGGTCCTGGTTCCCTAGCCGACAGCGCGACGCTCGTATACTCGGACGAATGACCGATGCGCCGACCCGCGCCCGCGCACGCAACCCGCTGGCCTTCCTGGACGCCGAGATCACCGACCTGAAGGCGAAGGGGCTGTATCGGCGCCTGAGGGTGGTGGAAAGCGAGCAGAAGAGCCGCTGCGTCATCGACGGGCGCGAGGTCATCACGCTGTCGAGCAACAACTACCTCGGCCTCAACACGCATCCGAAGCTGAAGGCCGCCGCGCTCGACGCCGTGGAGCGGTTCGGCGCGGGCTCCGGCGCGGTCCGCACGATCGCCGGCACGATGAGCCTCCACGAGGAGCTCGAGGCGCGCCTGGCGACCTTCAAGCACACCGAAGCGGTCCTCACCTTCCAGTCGGGCTTCACCGCCAACACCGGCGTCATCCCGATCCTGGCTCCCGAGGGCGCGACGATCGTCAGCGATGCGCTCAACCACGCCAGCATCATCGACGGCATCCGCCTCACGAAGGCCGAGCGCAAGATCTTCGCGCATGGCGACATCGACGCCCTGCGCAGCGCCTTGAGCGAAGTGCGCCAGGCCGATGCGGATCGGTCCATCCTCGTCATCACCGACGGCGTCTTCAGCATGGACGGCGACATCGCGAAGCTGCCCGAGATCGTCGAGGCCGCCGAGGAGGCCGATGCGATCGTCATGGTCGACGACGCCCATGCCTCCGGCGTGCTGGGTCGCAACGGGCGGGGGACCGTCGACCACTTCGACCTCCACGGGCGCGTGCACGTGCAGGTCGGCACGCTCTCTAAGGCGATCGGCGTGCTCGGCGGCTACGTGGCGGGCGCGGCCAGCCTGCGGACGATCCTGGAGCACAGGGCTCGTCCATTCCTGTTCAGCACGAGCCATCCGCCGGCGGTGGCCGCGGCCTGCCTGGCCGCGATCGACGTGCTGGAGACCGAGCCGGAGCTGATCGATCGTCTGTGGGAGAACGCCCGCCATTTCAAGGCCGGGCTCGAGCGGCTCGGCTTCGACACCGGCGCGTCGGAGACGCCGATCACGCCGGTCATCGTGGGATCGGGGGCACTGGCGCATCGGTTCAGCGACCGTCTGTTCGAGGAGGGCGTGTTCGCCATGGGCATCGGCTACCCGACGGTGCCCGAGGAGAAGAGCCGGGTGCGCACGATCGTGACGGCCGAGCACTCGACCGAGGAGCTCGACACCTGCCTCGAGGTCTTCGAGCGGGTCGGACGGGAGCTGGCGATCCTCTAGCCCCTGCGTGGTACCTTTGGTGCCGCCCTTCATCCTCCCCGCTCCTGAGCTGCCACCCATGCCGGATCGCCCCCTGAGCGCGACCATACGCTCCACGCTGGCCGAGGGTGCCGTCCCGCGCGCGGGAGTCGCGCCCCCGCCCGAGGGTGCGACGATCGACGAGCTCGCGCTCGCCGCGACCGGCGGCGACACGGAGGCCGTCGGCCGCCTCTACGACGCCCTCGTCGGACCGATCCACCGCTACGTCGCCCTTCGCATCCGGCGCCGCGAGGACGCCGAGGACGTGACCCACCTCGTCTTCGAGCGGATCGTGGGCGGGCTGCCGAAGTACCGGCACAACGGCAGGCCGTTCACCGCGTGGGCATTCCGGATCGCGCGCAACGCGGTCATCGACCACCAGCGCCGTGTCCGCCCGACCGAGCCGCTCAGCGCTGTGGCGGAGCCGTCGGCGGGCAACGGGCTGGACGACGTCACGGTCCGCGGCGAGGAAGTGCGCGAGCTGCGCGCCGCCATTCGTCGCCTGACGACCGATCAGCAGGAGGCGCTTGCCCTCCGTTACGCCGCCGGCCTCTCGACGGAGGAGGCGGCGCGGGTCATGGGCCGGCGTGCCGGCACGATTCGGGGGCTGACGTTCCGGGCCATCGAGTCGCTGCGGCGCCAGCTCGAGGATCGAGCGCAGCCGTGAGCGTGGTGGGTCGCACCTCCCGCGATCCGACCGGCTCCGCCGATCAGGCCGTCGAGCGATGGCTGAGCGAAACGGGGGCGCGGCTCGACCCGGACCCGCTGTTCCGCCGCCGCCTGCGCTCCGACGTGATGAACGCCTGGGTCGCCACGCGCGAGGGGCTCGGGCAGCGCCCGCGTCGCCGCTGGTTCGGCAAGCGGATGGGCTCGCTCGGGCGTGCGTGCCTCTACGCCAGCGTCGCGCTCCTCGCGAGCGTCGCCGGCGTCATGGCAGCATCCTCGCAGGCGGTGCCGGGGGAGCCGCTCTACGCGGTCAAGCTGCGGATCGAGGAGCTGCGGATCGAGGTGCTCCCCGCACAGTTCCAGGACGAGCTCGCGGTCAATGCGCTCGCCGAGCGGATCCAGGAGATGCAGCGCCTCGCGGCCTCCGGCGCGGCGGCCGAGGCGGTTGCCCTCGTGCCGGCGATCGAGCGTCAGTACGCCGACCTCGAGCGCCTGCTGGCCGCGGGAACGAGCATGCGCTCGGAGTTCCTCGGGCACCGGCTCACCGTGGTGGCCCGCCTCGTCGATTCGCTCCCCGCCGGCCTGCGCGCCATCGTCACGGGCCTCATGCCCGGGCTGCCGTCGGCGATCACCGTGGTCGACGCCGACGAGCCCGAGCCCTCGCCTTCCGGCGATCATGCCGCTCCGGCGCAGCCGGAGTCTCCCGCCGAGCCTCCTGCCGTCCCGGACGCGCAGCCGAACGCGGATGCCCTGGCTCCGTCGAATCGGACCGATCCGGGCGTCAGTGAGGAGCGTGAGGACGACGACGACGACGAGGAAGACGACGACGACGACTCGGAGGACCGTCGCTCCGAGGGGAACGGCAGCTGACGCCAACGCCGGGCCTGCGAGCCCCGGCAGACTCCTGCTGTGAGTGACCGATCGTGAACGGTCGATCGTCGGCCTGGGTCCTTGGCAGCCTGGTTGTGCTGGCGATCCTGGGTCTTGCCGCCATTGCGCTTCTGATGCCATCCGCGCGCCCGGCTGGGCCGACCGACGACGCGTTCGTCGAATCCGTCGCTGCCGTCGTTCGCGGCGAGTCCGCCGACCTTCGCCTGCCGGCCGATCTCGCCGACGGAGGCCGCGGCGTCGCCTATATCGCGCTCCGTGCCGATGGGCTGCGCATCGGCGAGGCCAGGAGCGTCGGTGCAGACTCCAACGAGGCGTTCCGTTCAGCGCTGACCGGCGCGCTCGAGGATGTCGCCGAGGAGGATCGGGGCGTCGAGGTCGACACGGTCGAGGCGATGATCGGTGGCGACGCGGCGCGCGTGGACCCCGACGACGGATTCGACAACCTCGACCGCGGTGTCGAGGGCATCTCGGTGGCCCTGCCCGACGGCCGCGAGTTCATCGCCGGACCGACGGAGATGATCGCCGACAACACGAGCTTCGAGCGCGTCCTCGAGCGGATGGTCACCGACGGCGTGGCCACCGAGGCGGAGCTCGCGGAGTCCGAGGTGCGGCTCTTCCCGGCCGCCCAGTTCCTCGTGCACCTCGACGCCGGCGCCGTGACCCGCATGGAGCGCGGCAACCAGCTCGTCCCCGTCGGCGACGTCAACCGGGAGACTGTCCGCGACCTGGCCGACGGGATGACGCAGTGGCTGGTTCGCCAGCTGGACGACGACGGTCGCATGGTCTACGAGTACTTCCCCAGCCGCGGCGAGGAGTCCGACGCGAACAACATGATCCGCCAGTGGATGGCGACGCTCGCGCTCATCCGCGCGGCCGATGACGATTCGCTGAATGACCGCATCGGCGACAACATCGACTACAACCTCGGCATCTCCTACAGCACCGATGGCGACCTCGGCCTCATCGCCGATCCGGACGGCGACGTGAAGCTGGGTGCGGTCGCCCTTGCCGCACTCGCCATCAGCCAGCATCCCGATCGCGATCGCTGGGCCGCCGAGGAGGCAGCGCTGCGCCGGATGGTCGACCACCTCTGGCAGCCCGACGGGTCGTTCGAGACGTTCTACATGCCGGCCGGCCGCACCGACAACCAGAACTTCTATCCCGGCGAGGCCCTCCTGCTGTGGGCGGTCACCCTCGAGGAGGAGGCCGATCCGGACCTGCTCGATCGGTTCATGCGCAGCTTCGAGTACTACCGCGCCTGGCACCGCGAGCAGCCGAACCCGGCGTTCGTGCCCTGGCACTCGATGGCCTACGAGACGGTCTGGCGCCTGACCGGCGATGCAGACCTGCGCGACTTCACCTTCGAGATGAACGACTGGCTCGTCGACGAGATGCAGCAGTGGGACGATGCCCCGTCAGACGACGCCGCCGGTCGGTTCTACAGCCCGGACCACCCCGACTACGGGCCGCCGCACGCCTCGTCGGACGGCGTCTACCTCGAGGGGCTGATCGCGGCATACCGGCTGGCCGTGGAAGTCGACGACGATGACCGCGCGGATACCTACCGGACGGCCATCGTCCGCGGGCTCCGGCACCTCATGCAGCTCCAGTTCGCCGACGAGGTCGACATGTTCTACGTCTCGCAGCGCGACCGGGTGGCCGGGGGCCTGCGCACGACTGAGTACGACAACCGCATCCGGGTCGACAACGTTCAGCACGGCCTGCTGGCCGTGCTGAATATCCTGGAGACCTTCGAGCCGGAGGACTTCCGGATCGCGGAGTGAACCGGACGGGACCTCGCGGTCCCGCCCGTCGGTTTCCTAGCGGCGGCGGTTCCAGGCCCGCACGTTCGCCACTGTCAGCGCGCCGAGCGATCCGATGAACGCGATCGCCAGCAGCTCGAGCGGCACGGAGATCGTCTCACCTCCGAGACCGAAGCCGAACGCCGTGTCAGGCACGCTCCCAGACGGGGTCGGGTTGCCGCCCAGGGGCGGAGCTACGACCGTGACGGTCACGCTGTCCTCGCCCTCGTCGGGCTCGGTCTCGTCGGAGTCGATGACCGCGACGTTCTCGGTCGGGTTGACCCGATCGATCGTCTCGGGATCGACCGTCGTGCGGAAGCTGACGCTGCCGCCCGTAGTGAGCGTCCCGAGCTCCCAGGTCACCACGCCGTCGGCCTCGGTGCCGGGAACGCTGGCGTCGAGGAAGACGAAGCCTTCCGGCACCTCATCGGTGATGACGGCGTTGTGCACCGGCCCGTTGGTGACCGTGTAGGTCAGGGTCCAGGTCACGACCGACGGGGTCGCAACCGGCGCGTTCGCCGGACCGCTGATCGTGATCGTCTCGGTGTCGGCCACCTTGTCGACCAGCAGTGCGGGCTCGAGCGGCGGGATGTCGACGATGACGATCGAGTCGTCCTCGCACGGGTCGTCGCCCTGGGTCCCGAACAGCTCCTTCTGGTCAAGCGGCGGGCAGTTCGTGCCCGGACTCGTGATCGTCACGCGGTTGACGAGGGGCGAATCCGCCTCGGTCGTGTCGGCGCTGACCGCGGCCGTGTAGGTGAACGTGTCACCGTTGGCGACCGTCAGCGGTCCCCAGGTGATCGTCTCGTCGCCGCTGACACTCGGGTCCCCCTCGTCATAGACACCAGAGTCGCTGATGACGGTCGGCGCGTCATAGCCGTCGGGCAGCTCGTCGACGATGATCGCGCCCTCGGCCGGACCATTGGTCACGCTTACGGTGATGGTGAAGTTCACCGGGTCGCCAGGCTCCACCGTCGTCTGCGGCGGGCCCTCGGTGCTGTTCGTCTTCTCGATTGAGATGACCGGATCCGGCTCCTCCGGAACCTCGACGATCACGGTCGAGTCGGCGTGGCATGGGTCGTCTACGTCGACGCCCGTGAGCACGAGCCCAGGGCAGTTCGTGCCCGGGCTGGTAATGAACACGTTGTTGACGAGCGGCGAATCCGCCTCGGTCGTGTCCGCGCTTACCGTGGCCGTGTAGGTGAACGTGTCGCCATCGGTGACCGTCAACGGGCCCCACTGGATCGAGTTGTTCACCTCGTTGAACACCCCGCCGTCGCTGATGTTCGTGGGTGGCGTGTCGTAGCCGTCGGGCAGGAAGTCCTCGATGAACGAGTTCTCGGCCGGGCCGTTGGTGACGTTGACGGTGATCGTGAAGTTCACCGGGTCAGTCGGGTTGACCGGCTCCCCGCCGGTGTTGTTGACCTTGAGGATCTCGAGGACCGGCGGCTCGGGAGGCGTCCCTTCGCAGTTGGTGCCGATCGTGTTGAGGCTGCCGTCGATCTTGACCGTCTCGCCCACGAGGCAGCCGATCTGGTTGTTGGAACCCCCAGCCTCCGCCTCGCCGTTCGGGACGTACACGATGCCGGCGTAAACGCTGTTCTGCCCCGCGAGCGTCACGCCGTCAGGGCTGTTGGCGAGCGAGTGGGTCAGCACGCCGTCCGCGCGGAACGGGGTGTAGTTGACGTTGCTGCCGGCAGAGAGGTCGATGTAGCCGTTGGCGAAGAAGCTCACCGTGCCGTTGCCGAACTGCCGGCTCTGCTGGAGCTTGCCAGTACCGAGGTGGCAGTAGTTCCCGGTCTTCAGGGTGTCGCTATCTGCCCATACATCCAACTCGCCCGGACCGCCGTCCTGGGTATGGAGATCGATGTCGCCACTGCCCGTCCAGGAGAAGGTGCACTCCGCCGCGGTGGGCGCCGCGAACGCTGGGTCAGCAATCGAGCCTGCGTGCGTAGGCGCGTCGAGACCGCCAGTGTGGCCATTACCGCCTGGAGGCTGCGGCTCGAAGCCACAGTTCTCGTCATCGAAGGTAACGGTGCCGGAGACGTCATTGTTTGCGCCGCTGACGATGATGCCGGCGTTCGAGTGCATATTCCCGACGACGTCGACGTCACTGCCGGGCCATAGGATCTGGGTGTTGTCGCTCGGGCAGGTCTCCCTGGAGCGCAAGCACGGCCGGGACCGTGGCGGCGCGCGTCGGCTGGGCGATGACGAGCGCCATCGTGCCGAGGATGAGGGAGAGGAGTGCAAGAAACGCCAGGAGCGTTCGTCCTGACGCGCGCGGAAATACGGCGGTGCCGGTCATGGCGGGGTGGTGCCTCCGAAGTGAGTCGATGCTCGGTTCTCGCTCTTTGCTCATGGGGTCACGGACCCGGATAAATGCCGCCGCAGCGTGGCACGTTCACTCGAACGTGTCTAGTACTTTCGGCGATGATCGGAGCGCGAGTATAGGACCCCTGTCCAGCCCCCGGATATACGTCATTCCGACGAGATATCCACACGCTGGAGAGGTCCGGTGGGGTTCGGTGCGGTCGCCGACGGTACGGCGGCAGTCCCGGTGCGGCCGGACAACGCCTGTGCGCCGTCCGACGCAGCGCGGGGACCAGGTTCAGCCGGTCCGGCCGCGGGGCTCGAGGACGACGACCTGGGTCTCGTCGGGGAGGGAGCTGACCGTCACCTGGGCCTTCGGCTGGCGGATCGGCTCGGCGGCCATCTCGTGCAGGAACTTCTCTGGTCCGCCGAGGTCCTTGGAGGCGCCGTCGACCCCGAAGTGCATCGGGATCACGATCTTCGGGCCGACCTGGGCAACCACCTCGGCTGCCTCCGTGGGCGTCAGCGTGGTCTCGCCGCCGACGGGCACGAGGAGGACGTCGATCGGTCCCAGCTCGGTGAGCTGCTCATCGGTAAGCAGGTGGCCGAGATCGCCGAGGTGGCAGATGTGGACCCCGTCGATCTCGACGGCGAAGACCATGTTCTCGCCGCGTGAGCCGCCGCCCTCGCCGTCGTGGTAGGTGCGGATGCCGATGACCAGCAGGTCACTGAACTCGTACTCGCCCGGGCGGGTCAGCGTCAGGCCGGCCGTGATCGAGCGGGTGTAGCTGTGGTCGGGGTGGGCGTGGCTGATGGTGAGCAGGTCGACGTCGTGCTTGCCGGCAACGAACCCCGTCGACGGTGGGCACGGGTCGGTGATGACGGTGGCGTCGCGGCCCTTCAGCCGGAAGCAGGCGCGCCCATACCAGGTGATCTCCATCGGTCGCTGGATGGTAGCGGAGATAGCACGAGCCCCGGTGCCCGCCCAATGACACCGGGGCTCGAAGGAGGGAGGGTGGAGGCAGAAACCCGAGGTGGATCTCTATCTCGCACCGACGAGGCTACGGGGCAGCGCCTAAACCTCGGGCTTGCCGCACCTTAAGAAACCTGAACGTTCCGGCGCCCTCGCGATGGCATGGCAGAATGCGCCGCAAATGTCCGCTGCCCAACGCCTCGCCGCCATCGCCGTCGCCGTCATCGTCGTGATCGTGATCGCGGTCGTCGCACTGAACCTCGCCGACGGTGGCGTGGCCGCCGATCCGAGCCCGTCCGCATCGGTCTCGTCGTCCGTTGTGCCCTCGCCGAGCGGAGCGCCCACCGATGAGCCGTCGCCGGCCGACGAGGAGGATGTGCTCGCTACGCTCGCCGAGATCGAGGAGCAGGTCCTGGCGATTCGCGGGCTGCCCTCGGCGGACCTCGAGCCCCCCGACCTGCTGACGCGAGACGAGTTCCGCGTCGAGCTGCTCGCCACGTTCGACGAGGACTACCCGCAAGAGGAGCGGGACGAGGACAATGCGTCGCTCCGCGCGCTCGGGCTCCTGGAGCCGGACCAGGACGTCGCCGAGCTCCAGCTCCAGCTGCTCGGTGACGCGGTGGACGGCTTCTACGACGACGACGAGAAGCGGATGGTGATCGTGACCGATGAGGGCCTCGACGCTCTCGCGAAGTTCGCGTACGCCCACGAATACGCGCACGCACTCCAGGACGCGTCGTTCGGCATCGACTCGCTGGAACGCGACGCCGAGGGGCAGGACGATCGCGGCCTGGCACGCACCGCGCTCCTCGAGGGCGATGCATCGGTGGTGATGCTGGCCTGGGCCTTCGCACACCTCAGCCCCGAGGAGCTGGTCGAGATCACCAGCACGCCGCCGCCCGACACCACCGGCATCCCGTCGTGGCTGGTCGAGTACCTCGTCGTCTTCCCGTACAACGAGGGCCTGCTGTGGGCCGGCGCACTGACCGGCGATCCGACGAACCCGAACTTCACCCAGAGTCGATGCCGCCTATGACGATCCGCCCGACTCGACCGAGCAGATCATCGACATCGCCAAGTGGGATCCGCGCGAGGAACCGATCCCGGTGGAGGTCGTCGACCTCGCCGCGGCCCTCGGCGACGGCTGGACCGAGGTCGACGACACGCCGATGGGCCAGGCCTTCCTGCGGATGATGCTCGAGTACCACGGGATCGAGCGCCCCGAGGCGCTCGAGGCAACCGAGGGCTGGGGTGGCGATCGCGCGGTCGTCGCGACCGGCCCCGACGACGCCTTCGCCGTCGCCTGGCGCCTGGCCTGGGACAACCCTCGCGACGCGGACGAGTTCGTCGAGGCCTACACCACGGCCATCTCCAGCTTTGGCTTCCCGGCGTCGGTCACCGAGCTCGATGGCGGCGAGGTGCTCGTCGCCCACGGCAGCAGCGAGGAGATCCTGCGCCGCACCGTCGACGCCGCCGACGACTGAGGTCGTCGCCTACATCGAGTCCGGCGCCGAGATGCCCAGCAGCCCGAGCGCGTTGGCCAGGACCGATCGCGTCGCGTCCACCAGCGCCAGCCGCGCGGCCGTCAGCTCGGCATCCTCGCTCAGCACCTTGCAGTCGCGGTAGAAGGCGCTGAACGCGCTCGCCAGCTCGTACGCGTAGCGCGGCACCTCGTGCGTCTCGCGTCGATCGGCGGCGGTGGCGACCGCGTCGGGAAAGTCGAGGAGGTGGCGGATGAGCGCCTGCTCCGATGGGTGGGTCAGCAGATCACCGGTGCGCGCCGCGTCCGGCTCGGCGCCGACGTCGGTGGCGTGGCGGAGGATGGATGCGGCGCGGGCGTGCGCGTACTGCACGTAGTAGACGGGGTTCTCGTGGCTCTGCCGCTTCGCGAGCTCGAGGTCGAAGTCGATGCCGCTCGTGAAGGCGCGTGAGCTGAAGAACCAGCGCACCGGGTCGGCGCCGACCTCGGCCATGAGATCGTCGAGCGTCACGAACTCGCCGGAGCGCTTGCTCATGCTGACCGCCTCGCCCTCGCGGACGAAACGGACCCACGAGTAGAGGATGATGCGCACCGTGTCCGGATCGTGGCCGAGGGCCCCGGCCGCGTGCAGCAGGCGGGCAACGGCGCCGTGGTGGTTCTCGCCCCACACGTAGATCAGCTCGTCGAATCCACGGCTGAACTTCTCGCTGACGTAGCCGATGTCGGCGGCGAAGTACGTGGGCTGCCCGCCGGACCGATAGATCACGCGATCGCGGTCCTCGCCGAAGGCGGTCGCGCGGAACCAGGTGGCGCCCTCGGCCTCGTTCACGAAGCCGGCCTCGCGGAGCCGCTCGACGCCACGGGCCACCCAGCCATCGTCGTGGATCGAGCTCTCGGTCGTCCAGACGTCGAAGTGAACTCCCAGGGCCTCGAGGCTGGACTCGATCCCGCGCCGCTGGACCTCGGACGCCCAGCGCCCGTAGACCCAGTCGGCCTCATCCGGGCCGGCGGCCTCGGCCTCGCGCACGATCTCCGCCAGGCACCGATGCGGCCATCTCCTTGACGTAGTCACCGCGATACCCGTCCTCGGGCAGCGGCGTCCCCTCGCGAAGCGCCCGGACCGATCCCCCGAGCGCCTTCACCTGGCCGCCGAAGTCGTTGAAGTAGTACTCGCGCGTCACGTCGTGCCCGGCCGCCTCGAGGACGCGGCACAGGACGTCGCCGACGAAGGCGCCGCGGGCGTTGCCGACGTGGAGCGGTCCCGTCGGATTCGCGCTCACGAACTCGACGTTGATGCGCTTCGGCTCATCCGGCTCGAGGCGGCCGAAGTCGGGGCCAGCGTCGCGAATCGGTCCGACCTGCGCCGCCACCCAGGCCGGGTCGAGCCGGAAGTTCAGGAAGCCCGGTGCGGCGACCGAGACCTCGGCCACGGAGGGCGGTGGCTCGAAGTGCTCGAGCAGGGTCTCGGCGATGCGGATCGGCGCGGCGCGCGCCACCGGCGCGAGCTGCATTGCGGCGTTGCTGGCCCAGTCGCCGTGCGCGGGGTTGGCCGGCTGCTCGAGGCCGATCGGCGGGAGAGGAGCGTCATCGGGGATCGCCAGCGCGCCGGACGCCGCGGCGCGGTCGCGGGCATCGGCGATCGCTCGGGAGATCTCGGACCGGAGGCTCATGGGCCTCGGAGTCTAGCGTCCGGGCCCTGGAGCGCGGCTGAGGCCTAGCGTTGGGCCTGGTCGGCGGTTGCCCGCGTCGGCGGTGCCTGGTCGGCCGGGTCGGCCGCCACGGTTCCACCGATGGCGAGCGACAGGATCATCCAGGCGGCGGCCAGGGCAACCAGGATCCGATTCGGGCGTCCAGTGGTCGCGGTCTCTGTTCTTGGCTTCATGGCTGCATTCGTGACGTTCCCCACGCCGCACCCATTGCAAGCCGGTTGCCATCATCGGTGCCGGCGAGCACCGCATCGGGCTATCGGTTATCGGTCTTTCGCCAGGCGCAGCTCGAGGGCCTGATCGGTGCTGAACTCGACGAGGCCGAGCGTGTCGGCGGCGACCTCGAGGAGGGCGCCCGTCGGCGCCAGGCCGATGAGCTCGCAGTGGTCGATGTCGGTGCCGGCCTCGCGGGCCAGCCGCCGAACCTCGCGCACGACGGCCGAGATGCCGGTGCGCTCCCAGTCGACGAGGTTGGTGCTGACCTGCGCCATCGGTGGCATCCCGGGATTCTCGAGCAGCACGCCCATGGCCTGGACGGCGGGCAGGCCGCCGGAGCTCTCGCGGATGGCGGTGGCGATCTTGATGGCCGTCGCCAGCTCGTCGGTCTTCAGGTTCATGTTGAACGCGATGAGCGGCTTGCGGGCGCCGACCGCCACCGCGCCGCCGCGCGTGTGAACGCGGAGCGGACCGAAGTCGGGGGCGCGAGCCGGGAGGGACGCGATCTCGTCGCGGATCGCCTCGTACTGGCCGCGGCGCACGTCGGCAAGGCGGCGGCGATCGGCGCGCAGGGCCGCCGCGCCGTAGAGGTAGACGGGGAGGTCGAAGCGCATCGCGATCTGCTCGCCGAAGCGCCGCGCAAGGTCGACGCACTCCTCGAGGCGGGTCGAGCCGAGCGGCACGAACGGGATGACGTCGACGGCGCCGATCCGGGGATGCGCTCCGGTGTGCCGCTCCATGTCGATCAGCTCGAGTGCGCGGCCCGACGGCCGCGGTCGCCGCGCGAACGACCGGCTCGGCGCTGCCGGCGAAGGTGACCACGCTGCGGTTGTGGGTCGGGTCGAGGGAATGGTCGAGCACCGCCACGCCGTCGATCTGACCGATGGCGTGCACGATCTCCTCGACGACCTCGGGTCGTCGTCCCTCGCTGAAGTTGGGGACGCACTCGATCAATCCCGGCACGGGACCGATCCTAGCGCCCGGGCATGAAGACGGGGTAGAGGCCGAAGCCTCTACCCCGGTCCCTGCCAGGGGGATGTGTTGGCGCGAGGCCGCCCGTCGTGGGCAGACCCCGCGCGGTTGCGCCGGTCGCCTATCGGCGGCGGCTCCGGGCACGGACGTTGGCGAAGGTCAGCGCTCCCATCGAGCCGATGAACACGAACGCCAGCAGCTCAACCGGCACGTTCACCGGCTCACCGCCCAGACCCGTACCGACCGAGGTGTCGGGCAGCGACGGCTTCGGGGTCGGGTTGCCGCCCTGCGGCGGAGGCTCGACCGTGACCGTGATGCTGTCCTCGCCGTCGTCCGGCGTCGTCTCTTCGGAGTCGATGACCGCGGTGTTCACGGTCGGGTTGGCCCGATCGAGGTTCGGGAGATCGACCGTCGTGCGGAAGCTGACGCTGCCGCTCTCGGTGAGGGTGTCGAAGGTCCACGTGACCACGCCATCCTCCTCCTCGCCGCCCTCGGAGGCGTCGAGGAAGATGAAGCCGGCCGGCACCTCATCGGTGATCACCGCCATTGGTGACCGGGCCGTTCGTCAGCGTGTAGCTCAGCGTCCAGGTCACGACGCTCGGCGACGCCACGGGGGCATTTGCCGGGCCGGTGATCCGGATCACCTCGATGTTGGCGACCTTGTCGATCACCAGCGTCGGGACCCGCGGGGTCACCGTCGAGGTGTCCTCGCACTCCGGACCGAGGGTCTGGAAGTTGGGGCACTGCGAGTTCGGGCTGGCCGCTGCAGCGCTGTTGACCAGCGGCACGCCGTGCGCGGCCCCGAGGCCAACGGTGGCCTCGTAGGTCAGGCCGTACGTGCCGTGCGGGAGGTCACCCAGGTCCCAGGTGATCGTCCGCGTGGCGGAGTTGAAGTCGGCGGCGAAGGGCTCGCCATCGACGCGGAAGTCGGTCGGGTTCTCGAGGTGGTTCGGAAGGACGTCCTTCACCACCACGTTCTCCGCGATGCTGTCTTCGCCGACCTCGGTCTCGTCACCGACGCTGAGGGTCAGCGTGTAGGTGACGTCCGTCTCCCGAAGGACCGACCCGTCCGTATTGTTCTCCTTGTCGAGCTCGATCGTCGGGCAGAACACGGTGATCGTGTCCGAAGCCGGGATCCCTCCCTCCGGCTCGTCAATGTCCGAGCAGCTCGAGCTCCTGGCTCAGGTTGCTGGCATTGACCGTGGCCTCGTTGAGGAGCGTGCCGCAGTCGGTGCGATCGGTCATCGCCCAGACGCGGATCTCGACGCCGTCCTCCATCTCGCTCGGCTCGAGGTCGCCGATGAGGCAGCCGATCGACTGCTGGAACTCGCTGCCCTCGACCTGGGAGCTTGCGAACTCGCAACCGAACTTGTGGCCGCTCAGGATCTCCATGTTCCACTCGATGCCCGCCGGGAGATCGTCATGGAAGAAGACTTCGCGCGCGTCGCCCGGACCGTCGTTCCAGATCGTGATCGTGAAGCTGGCCTCGTCACCGGCATCGATCGGATCCTCGTCGGCGATCTTCACGATGTTCAGGAATGGGCACGCGACGACCGCGGTCGCCGAGTCCGCATTCTTGACGTCGACCTTGTTGGCGGGCTCATTGCTCGCCGAGACCTCGACGTCGTTCTGCAGGGTTCCGCAGTCCTCGGGCCCGGTCAGGTAGCTGAGCAGGATGGTCGCCGATGGTGGCGAAGGTGCCATCTCCTCGGCGGTGCAGGTGTCTCCGGCGTCGTCGATCATGGCCGGGCAGTCGAAGCCGCCGTCATCCTCGACGGTCCAGGTGGTCCCGTCCGGCGCGAAGTCGAGCACGTCGACGTCGAACGCGGTGCCGAGCCCGGTGTTGGTGACCTTGATCGCGAAGTAGGCCTTCTCACCCGCGGTGACAGGCGTTTCGGTCTTAACACCGAACTCGTCGACCCACTCCTTCTCGACCTCGAGATCCGGGCAGTTGACCGTGATCGGCGTGCCCTGGCCCTCGAAGGCCGAGGCTCCACTGCCGGCGTTTTCCGAGGTGAACGTGGCGCGGTTGAGGATCGAGGGGCACTCGCCCTCATCGGTGAAGCCGGTCACGGTCACGGTGAACGGGTCACCTTCGGCCGGGATCGTCAGATCCAGGCACTCGAGCAGTCCGTCCGTGATCGTGCAGGCCTCGTTCGTGGTGCTCCACGTGACACCGGCCGGCAGCTGATCCCTGAGGTCGACGCCGACGGCATCGCCATCACCGTCGTTCTCGATGGTGATCGTGTACGACGCCTGCGCACCGGCATTGATCTCCGGGGTGGACGTCGTCTTGGTGATGTCGAGGTCGGGGCACTGGACCGTGATCGAGGCACTGGCCGGGATCTCGGCATGGTTGTCGGCCTTGACCTTGGCCGTGTTGGGCAGGGTCGCGTTGTTGCAGCCGGTCGGCGCCGAGGTGTCGCTGGAGAGCTGGACCTCGTAGTCGTCGCCGGGGTTGAGGTCACCGAAGTTGCAGACGAGCGTCTCGGTGGCTGGGCTGCCGTTGATCACGCACAGGGTCTGGTCCTCGATCGGCTCTCCCCCGTTGAAGATCACCGCGTCGATGGTCCAGTCGACGCCCAGTGCCAGGCTGCCCGGCAGCGGGTTGTCGTTGAGGACGACGTTGTCGGCCACCCCGGTCCCAGCCGCATTGCTGTTGGAGACCGTGATGCTGAAGCCGATGTCCTCGCCAGCGTTGACGGTGGCGTCATCGGCGGTCTTGGTGATGTCGAGGTCGGGGCACTGGACCGTGATCGAGGCACTGGCCGGGATCTCGGCATGGTTGTCGGCCTTGACCTTGGCCGTGTTGGGCAGGGTCGCGTTGTTGCAGCCGGTCGGCGCCGAGGTGTCGCTGGAGAGCTGGACCTCGTAGTCGTCGCCGGGGTTGAGGTCACCGAAGTTGCAGACGAGCGTCTCGGTGGCTGGGCTGCCGTTGATCACGCACAGGGTCTGGTCCTCGATCGGCTCTCCCCCGTTGAAGATCACCGCGTCGATGGTCCAGTCGACGCCCAGTGCCAGGCTGCCCGGCAGCGGGTTGTCGTTGAGGACGACGTTGTCGGCCACCCCGGTCCCAGCCGCATTGCTGTTGGAGACCGTGATGCTGAAGCCGATGTCCTCGCCAGCGTTGACGGTGGCGTCATCGGCGGTCTTGGTGATGTCGAGGTCGGGGCACTGGACCGTGATCGAGGCACTGGCCGGGATCTCGGCATGGTTGTCGGCCTTGACCTTGGCCGTGTTGGGCAGGGTCGCGTTGTTGCAGCCGGTCGGCGCCGAGGTGTCGCTGGAGAGCTGGACCTCGTAGTCGTCGCCGGGGTTGAGGTCACCGAAGTTGCAGACGAGCGTCTCGGTGGCTGGGCTGCCGTTGATCACGCACAGGGTCTGGTCCTCGATCGGCTCTCCCCCGTTGAAGATCACCGCGTCGATGGTCCAGTCGACGCCCAGTGCCAGGCTGCCCGGCAGCGGGTTGTCGTTGAGGACGACGTTGTCGGCCACCCCGGTCCCAGCCGCATTGCTGTTGGAGACCGTGATGCTGAAGCCGATGTCCTCGCCAGCGTTGACGGTGGCGTCATCGGCGGTCTTGGTGATGTCGAGGTCGGGGCACTTCACGTGAATCGCGCCCGCGTCCTCATCGGTCCCGTTGTTCGAGGTCGTGACCTTCGCGAGGTTCAGAAGGTCGCCGCAGTCGTCCGTCGTCACCGTCGTGCTGACGGTCACGGTCCGGGTCTTAGCCTGACCCGCCAGGATGGTCTCAGGGCCGCAGCTCAGCCACTCGCCGATGTCACCCAGCTCGGGATGGTCGGTGTCGAAGATCGTGCAGCTGTCCCAGGGGGCAGCGTCACCGGGGTTGGCCACGATGTCCCAGCCGTTGGCGACCTCGGGGAGGTTGTCGAACAGCTTCGAGTTCCGTGCCTCGCCATCACCCTCGTTGGTGGTGACGATGCTGAACGTCGCGGTGCCCGGTGCGTCGACCACGCCGGCATCCGGCGTCTTGACGACCTCGATGTCGGGGCACCGCGGATCGATGGAGCCGTTATCGAATGCCGGAGCGGTGTTGGTCGCATCGGCGGTAGCCAGGTTCGGCAGGTTGGCGCAATCGCCCGCCTGAAGGGTCACGCCAACGGTGACGGTGCGCGTCCCGCCCTGGCCGATGTTCTCAGCCGCGCAGCCCAGCCACTGGCCGACGTTCTCGAGCTCCGCGTCGGTGTCGACGTTGACCGGGGCGCTGCTCACGGTGCAGGTGACCCAGCCGGCGGCGGCCGGGTCGTCGTTGGGAACGACCGCCCAGTCACCGGCGACCTCGGGGAGGTCGTCGAAGAGCGTGGCGCTCGTCGCGGTGCCCGGGCCGTTGTTGGTCGTCACGATCTTGAAGGTGACGGCGTCACCGGCGGTTGGCGTGGCGTTGTCCGGCGACTTCACGACAACCAGGACCGGCATCGGCGGATCGCGGAACGGGAACTCAGGCGAGCCGGTTACCGGGTCGCCATCGAGGGTCACCACCTGGAAGGCGGGGGTCGGCAGCATGTAGCCGGCCGGCGGCGTGATCTCGGTGATGCGGTATGAGCCGAGCTTCAGGCCACCGACCAGGAACTCGCCGGCGTCCGGATCGGCGTCGTTCGTGCCGTTGTTGGGATTGGTCTTGTCGACGACCGTGATCGGTCCGAAGACGGTGCCGAGGATGCCCACCACCTCGAAGGTCGCGCCGGGAAGCTTCAGGCCGGTCTCGTCGTCGAGCTTCAGCCACGCGATGGCGCTCAGGGTGTTGACCCATGGGCCGAACGAGGCGTTCTGGCCCGCGGCCACGGTGAGCGTCTGGCAATGGGTGTCGCGGATGTAGCCGGTTGGTGCAGCCGTCTCGCAGACGGTGTAGCTGCCGGGGACGACGTTCTCGATGTTGATGAGGCCCGCCGTGGGGTCGGCATCCGGCGCGACGTTATCGGTCACGCTCACCACGCCGACGCGGTCGGTCGGGTCGGGGTCGATGCTGAAGGTCGCGCCGCCCAGAAGCTGCGCCGGCGGCGTCGTGCTTGGTGATGGTGAGCTCGCCGGGCTGCGGGCCGCAGGCGCCAGTCCCGAATTCGGACGAGCTGCCCTGGACCTTGATCTGGCCCTGGCCGATGTGCTGGATGCAGTCCTCGCTGCCGGTCGAGCCGGAGATGTCCTGCCCGCTGCGCGGGGTGAAGACGATGGCGGGGCCGACGTGGAAGTTGCTGCCCTGGAGCTTGAAGGCGTGCTCCTGGGCGAAGGAGTCCATATCGGTCCAGGCCAGGATGCCGTGCTTGTAGGCCTTCAGCGTCGAGTTCGACGCGTTGAAGTCAACATACCCGTGGGAGACCACGGTGACGGCAATGTTCAGGCCCTGCGAGCCGAGGGTGATTGTCGAGGACGAGCCTCCACAGATCACCTTGTTGTTGTCGGCCGCGGTGATGACGTAGTTGCCCGAGGTCAGGCTCGTCCCCTGGTCGCAGGTGGCGCCCATGCCGAGCACCTGCTCGATGGTGCTGAACTGGAGGCCGTCCGCATTCAGGAACGAGCCGAGGTTGCCGGGCCATCCGTGCATTCCGAGGACCTCCGGTGGTCCGTCCAGCTCGGTCGGCGAACCGTCGTTGGCAGGAGTCGCGGTGTTGTAGTCGTTGTCACCTGGGTTGTTCGTACAGTTCTCGGCGTGCGTGCCGTAGGTGACCGCGGCGAAGAAGTCGTTGTTCTGGCCGCCGCCGTTCCAGTCGGCATTGCTATGAATGCGGTTGAAGATCTTGTTGTCGCTGCCCGAGACTTCGGCGGTGATGTCCTGGGCGCCGTCGCAGACCGGCGTCTGCGGAGGGGTGAAGCCCTCGGCCTGCGCGGCCTTGCCATAGGCGCCCTTGGCGAAGATGAAGAAGTCTGATGCACTGTGGTTCGCGAACGTTGGCGCCGCGATAGCCAGGGTCATGAATGAAGCGAGCATCGACGCCGTAAGGGCCATCGAGACGAGCCGGTTGAGCACCGAAGCACCCGGCGACGAGTGACGCATGAATTCCTCCGTTGGTCTGGCAGAGACCTATTCCTCGTCGACGGGGAGGCGTCGCCGTTCGCGCGTCAGACGCTGCGAACGCTCGGGTGCGACGGGGCTCGGGACCCGTGACGAAAGTACCGCGATTGAATCAGTACCCTGTCCCGCTGTCAAATGGGTCAAGTGAGCCTTGACGAGAGGAGAGGTGCGGAAACGGGCAGTACTGATGGCGCCCGATGGCCGCAAAGTGGTGCGTTGCGTGCACATTCGCGGCGTGAATGGGCAGTACCGAAGTCCTGCCGGTCGGTTCTGGCCGGACGAGGCGGACACGCCCTGCTAGGCTCCGCCGCATGACCGGCACCCTGTACCTCGTTGCCGTGCCGATCGGGAATCCCGACGACCTCAGCCATCGTGCCCGCGAGACGCTGCGCGCCGCGACGGTCGTCGCCGCCGAGGACACGCGCCACTTCGCCACCCTCGCCCGCCACCACGGCCTGGCACCGCGTGCGGTCAGCTACCACGACCACAACGAGGCCGATCGAACGGCCGAGCTGCTCGGCCGCCTCCAGGCCGGGGACGACGTCGCGCTCGTCACCGATGCCGGCACGCCCCTCATCAGCGACCCCGGCTACCGGCTGGTCCGCGCGGCGATCGACGCCGGGATCGGCGTGACCAGCGTGCCTGGCGCGTCCGCCGTCATCACGGCGCTTGCGGCGTCGGGCCTCCCACCGCACCCGTTCCGGTTCATCGGCTTCCTGCCGCGAACGGCTGCGGCACGGCGGGCGGCATTCGAGGCCGTCGCGAGCGACCCGGCGACCCTCGTCGCGTTCGAGGCTCCGCGACGTCTGACCGATGCGCTCCGCGACGCGCTCGCCACCCTCGGTGACCGCCCCGCGTGCCTGGCGCGCAACCTGACCAAGCCGCACGAGCGCTACCAGCGCGGACCGCTGTCGCAGCTGGTCGCCGACCTCGAGGCGGAGGGCGAGGTGCGCGGCGAGTCCACGATCGTCATCGGTGGGGCGACGGGTCCGCCCGAGCCGAGCGAGGAGGCGGAAGCGGATGCCCGGCTGCTCCTCAGCGGCGGGGCGCCGGCGCGCGCGGTCCAGGCCCTGCTCGTCGATCGGCGCGGGATGTCACGACGGGCGGCCTACGACCTCGTCCTCCGGCTGCGACGCGAATGACCGAGCCGATCGTCGAGCGCGTGCTCCGCTCGGCCCGCTACCGCGACGTGGACCGCGCCCTGCTCGACCGGCTGGCGGCCGAGGAGCTGCCGAAGGCCCGCAACCCGGACGACGCGGTGAAGCGCGTGAAACGCCGGCTTCACCAGGCCGTCGGCGCCTACCGCGGGCGCGAGACCCTCCGACCCGCTTGCGACCGTTCGCGCTGCCTGGGCGGGCGATGTCGCCGATCCCCATTTCCGCGCCGGGTGCGCCGAGGTGATGCGCAGCCACGCTTCGACCGCCGAGCGGCTGCCGCACCTCGAGCGCTTCTACCCGTTGATCTGGGAGCTCACCGGCCGGCCGCCTCGCTCGCTGCTCGACCTCGGCTGCGGGCTCGGGCCGCTGGCCCTGCCCTGGATGGGCCTCGCGGGCGGCGCCACGTACCACGCCTGCGACGTCGACCGCCGCTCGCTCGCGGTGGCCCAGGACTTCCTCGGGCTGGTCGGGCAGCCGCACGCGATCCACGCGCGCGACCTCGTCGCCGACGGCCCACCCCCGGTGCGCGCCGACATGGCACTGCTGCTGAAGCTCGTCCCGCTCCTCGATCGCCAGGATCCGTCGGCCGCGACGCGCGTGCTCGGCGCGCTTGACGCGGCATACGCGGTCGTCACCTTCCCGACGCGGTCGCTGGGCGGCGGGCGTCGCGGCATGGCCGCCACCTATCGAAATCGGCTCGACGAGCTCGTCGCCGAGCTCGGGATCGGTGAGGTGCGTGAGGCATCGGTCCCGAACGAGCTCGTCTTCGTGCTCACCCTCGATGGCTGAGCCACTCGTCACCGGCCGCGGCACGCTGGCGGTGCCGGCATTCCTGCCGGACGCGACGCGCGCCGGCGTGCGCGGAGTGAGCAGCGAGGACCTGCGGACCGTCGGCGTCGAGGGGGTCGTCGTCAACGCCTTCCACCTCCTGCGGCGGCCCGGGGCGCGGGTGGTGCAGGCGGCCGGTGGGATCCATCGGTTCATGGATTGGGATCGGCCGATCATCAGCGACTCTGGCGGCTTCCAGGTCTGGAGCCTCATTCGCCAGGACCCGAACCGCGGCGTCATCCGTGACAACGAGGTCATCTTCCGCGAGCCGGCGACCGGCGAGAAGTGGAACCTGACCCCGGAGCGGATCGTGAACCTCCAGCTCCAGCTGGGCAGCGACGTGGTCGTCTGCCTCGACGACTGCACCGATGCGGACGACCCGGAACCCGAGCAGGAGCGCTCGGTGGAGCGGACGGTGCGCTGGGCACGACGCTGCCGGGACGAGCTCGATCGCCAGGTCGCGCAGCGTGGCGGGGCCCCGCCGCGGATCTTCGCGGTGGTCCAGGGCGGTCGGATCGAGTCGTTGCGGCGCCAGTGCGCGACCGCGCTGGCCGAGATCGGCTTCGACGGCTACGGATTCGGCGGCTGGCCGCTGGCCGCCGATGGGAGCCTTCTCGCCGAGCCGATGCGCTGGGTCGTCGAGTCGCTCCCGACCGACGCGCCCAAGCACGCGCTCGGGGTGGGCAGGCCCGATCACGTGGTGAGCGCCTTCGCGCTCGGCTACTCGGTGTTCGACTGCGCGCTCCCGACCCGCGACGCTCGCCACGGCCGCCTCTACGCGTTCCGCGATGGCTGGTCGTCACGCCGGCCAGCGCCCGGCGACGACTTCTACCGCGCCGTCCGCATCCATGACGCGCCGTACCGGGTCGCGCATGGACCGATCGAGGAGGGCTGCGACTGCCCGGTCTGCTCACGCCACTCGACCGCCTACCTGCACCACCTGTTCAAGGTCGGCGACGTCTCGGCCGAGCGCCTGGCGACGCTCCACAACCTGCGCTTCTACGTTCGCCTCTTCTAGCTGCTCCGCTCGTAGCGGCTCAGGCGTGGGCGGCAGCCTGCGCGGCGTCCTCGCGGCCGAGCGTGTCCGGGTTCACGTTGCGGGCGCGAGCGAGGCGCTCGGTGAGCAGCTGGAGCGCGACCGCCGAGGCGAGGAGCGAGCCGGCCAGCGCGGGCACGCGGCCGGTGTGCGGCAGCTCGATCGCGGCCGGCGGGCGTCTCGTCGGGATCGATCTCACTGGTGATCTCGTCGCCGATGATCGCCGCGGCCGGCACCGAGAGCGCCTTCGCGGCGGCCAGGAGCTTGTGCGCTCGCGCGAGGATGGACGGCGACCCGTCGGTCAGCACGACGACCAGCCCCGTCCAGCGGGTGACCGCGGCGAGGTGGCCGTGCAGCACCGTCTCGAGCTCCAGAGCACTCGCGGCCAGGCGCGGTCCCTCGCTGATCTTGAGGGCCAGCTCGCGGGCGCTGATGGCGTCGGCACCGGAGCCCGCGACGAGGATCCGATCGGTCCCGGCCAGCGCCGCGGCGATCTCGGCCGGGCCGTGCGCGTCCTGGCTGACGTCCAGGAGCGCGCGGATCGCCGCCGCATCGAGCCGCGATCGGCGCAGTTTCGCGGCCAGCGCCATGCCGACCACCAGCGGCGCCAGGTAGCCGACCGTGTGGCACCAGCTGCGGTCCTGCTCCTCGGTCGTGATGACGTGATCGGCGAGTCCGCTCCGGAGACCCGGGACCGACGGTGATGAGCGCGGTAGTCGCGCCGGCGGACTTTGCGGCGCCGATCGCCTCGTTGGTCGCGTGCGTGCCGCCCTCGTGCGAAACCGCCAGCAGCAGCCCGCTGTCGAGCGGCCGTCGCAGCGTTTCCAGCGCCTGCGCCGAGCGAATCTCGCGGCCGGCGGGCAGGTCGAGCGCATCGCTGACGAGCATCGCGACGGCCATGGCCGCGTGCTCGCTCGTCCCGCATCCGGTGGTGACGACCGGACGGCCGGCGTCGGCCGCCTCGCGGATCTCGGCCGCCACCCGATCGAGCGCGGCGTCCTTCGCCAGCCGACGAACCAGGCGCTCGGCGACCGCCGGCTCCGCGGCGATCATCTCGCTCATCACGTAGGGCGGCCGCGATCGGAATGGCGGCATGGTCGACGGCGCCCACGGCTCCGGGGCGCCGGGCAGCGGGTGATGAGGCGTTCGCGGCATCGGGCGGGTCAGAAGGGCTTGAGGGCCATGAGCGCCACTCGGCTCAGGCGTCGGGGCGCATCGGGATGCGCACCCCCCGCTCATCGGCCACCTCGATGGCGCGCTCGTATCCGGCGTCAGCGTGACGGAGGACGCCCATGCCGGGGTCGCTGGTCAGCACCCGCTCCAGGCGAGCGGCGGCCTCGGGGGTGCCGTCGGCGACGACGACCATGCCGGCGTGCAGCGAATAGCCGATGCCGACCCCGCCGCCGTGGTGGAAGCTGACCCAGGTGGCGCCGGCGGCGGTGTTGACGAGGGCGTTGAGGATCGGCCAGTCGGCGATAGCATCGGATCCATCGCGCATCGCCTCGGTCTCGCGGTTGGGACTGGCCACGGAGCCCGCGTCGAGATGGTCGCGACCGATGACGATCGGTGCCTGAACCTCGCCGGTCGCGACGAGATCGTTGATGGCAGCGCCCGCTCGAGCGCGGTCGCCGTACCCGAGCCAGCAGATGCGCGCGGGCAGCCCCTGGACCGGGACCTTCTCGGCGGCGAGGCGAAGCCAGCGCTGGAGCCCTTCGTCTTCGGGGAAAAGCTCGGCCAGCGCGCGGTCGATGCGTGCGATGTCGGCCACCTCGCCCGACAGCGCCGCGACCCGGAACGGCCCCTTGCCCTCGCAGAACAGCGGGCGGATGAAGGCCGGCACGAAGCCAGGGAAGTCGAACGCGTTCTCGACGCCAGCCTCGCGGGCGAAGGCGCGGATGTTGTTGCCGTAGTCGAACGTGACCGATCCTGACGCCTGGAACGCGAGCATCGCGCGCACGTGATCGGCCATCGAGACCTTGGCGCGACGGACGTAGTCGTCGGGATCGCTCGCGCGCAGCGCGAGCGCATCGGTCAGAGAGAGGCCGGCGGGAACATAGCCGTTGAGCGGGTCGTGGGCGCTGGTCTGGTCGGTGACGAGGTCCGGGTGCCATCCGCGACGGACGAGCTCCGGCAGGACATCGGTCGCATTGGCGACCAGGGCCACCGACTGACCGATGCCGTCCTGCCGCAACCCGTCGACCTTGCGTACGGCATCGTCGAGGTCGGCCGTCAGCTCGTCGACGTAGCCAGCGTCGAGGCGGCGGCGGGCGCGGGCCTCGTCCACCTCGACGATGAGTGCGGCGCCGCCGTTCATCGTGATCGCCAGCGGCTGGGCGCCGCCCATGCCGCCCAGGCCGGCGCTGATCGTCGCGGTCCCGGCCAGGCTGCCGCCGAAGTGCTGGCGTGCGGCTTCGGCGAAGGTCTCGTACGTGCCCTGGATGATCCCCTGAGTCGCGATGTAGATCCACGAGCCGGCGGTCATCTGGCCATACATCGTCAGGCCGGCACGCTCGAGCTCTCGGAACTTCTCCCAGGTCGCCCAGTGCGGCACGAGGTTGGCATTGGCGATCAGGACCCGTGGGCTGTCGGGAGTGGTGCGGAACACGCCGACGGGCTTTCCCGACTGGATGAGGAGGGTCTCGTCGTTCTCGAGCCGCTGGAGCTCGGAAACGATGGCGTCGAAGGCCTCCCAGCTGCGCGCGGCCCGACCGGTGCCGCCGTAGACGACGAGGTTGTCGGGGTCCTCGGCCACCTCGGGATCGAGGTTGTTCATGAGCATCCGGAGCGCGGCTTCCTGCTGCCATCCCTTGCAGGAGAGCTCGGTGCCGCGCGGTGCGCGGACGGTGCGTGGACCGCTGCGAGGGCGGACGGCCGTCATGCGCCGATGATACGGCTCGCTGTCCTCAGGGAGCCTCGTTGAACCAGAACATCGCTCGCGATCCGGCGTGCCCGATCAGGATCAGCATGTCGCTCTCGACGAAGGCGGCGTTGACCTGAGATCCCTCGCGCCGACCCTCCTCGACGAAGGCGAAGGCGGGGAAGGGCAGCACCTCCCAGGACTGACCGTCACGCGAGAGGCTCTGGCTGCCATACGTTTCGATGCGACCCTCGCTGCAGAGCCCGTACCCCGCCGCGGCATTCGCGATCAGCCACGGTCCGGCTGAGTGCAGGTCGACGACGATGTCGGAGCACACCACCGTCCCGTCGGGCTCCGGCGCGACCGGATACAGCGGAATGCTCCCGACCTCCGCCCACTCCAGCCCGTTGGCGGAGGACCACACCGACGCCTCCGTGGGTGGGGTCTCGAAGACGAGTGCCTGGCTGATAGCGACCCAGTCGCCACTCTGGTCCGCGATCGTCGCCCTCCCGACCGGTGCAGCCGTCGCCTCGATCCAGGATCGGCCATCACCCGATGCGATCGCGAAAGCCTCGACGTCCTCGTAGAGGTTCCCGGTGGCCACGAAACCGTCGTCCCCGGCCCCTATGTCGAAGAACTGCTCGCCAGACTCGGAGGCGCGAACCAGCTCCCAGCTGCGACCATCGGCCGAGAGCCACAGGCCGCGCTCGGCCTCACTGGAGATATCCGGCGCGACGCTGATCAGCGCGAGGTAACCGCGAGAGCCGTGGACCAGGCGGTTGACGCCCCAGTATCCGGTCAGCCCGATCGTCGTCTGGCTCCAGTTGCGACCGTCCGCCGACTCCCAGGCCATCGGCGTCGCATCCAGGCCCCCCTCGCCAACGGCGCCGACCGCAATGATCGACCCGTCATCCGCCACGTACACGTGGCTCAGAGCGGCATCGGCGAAGGTGCCCTCAGGAGTGACGTCCGTCCACCATCGCCCATCGGCCGAGTGCCAGACCCGTCCTTCCTGCGGGACAGGCCCGGAGTGCGGCATGTCCGCGACGCCGTACCTCGTGCCCACTGCGATGAACCCGTCGGAGGTCCGCGCGGCGGACTCCGCGCGTTCGATCGTGCCCTCGGCGCCGAAGGCCCCGGCTTCCTGCCAGCCGGCGACCGACTCGGCCGTGGGCGACGGGGTTGACTCGGGCGTCGCCGTCGAGGCCGCGGGAGTCGGCTCAGCGGTGGGCGACGCGGGCGTGGCCGACGGACTCGGTCCGGCCTCGCCGACGGGATCAGGCCCCGGTTGCAGGAGGAATACGAGAAGGAGGATCGCCGCGACCGCGGCGAGAAGGCCGAGGCCGATGAGGGCCGGCCGGGGCGGGCCGCCACGACCCTCGGTGGTGCCGGGGCCGGTCTCCTCGACCGACCCCGCTCCCTCCGGCCCCACCTGCTCTGGCCCGCTCATCGCTGGATAGTCCCACGCCAGGTCCGCGATGACTCCGCCGAGGACCCGTCGCCGACGTGCGTTCCCCCGACGACGAGCGTGTCGCCGATGCGCGCGATCCCGCGCGCCCACCCGATGTCCGTCTCCTCGGCCGGATCGAAGGTCACGGGTGAGCCGCTCGTCCACGCGATCCCGTCGGGGCTCGTCCAAGTTACGCCCGGATCGGTGGCGCTGAAGGCGATGTAGCCGCCGGGCGCCCCCGCGAGGAGGAATCCGCCTGCCCCGAGTCAGTCGTCCCGAGGTCGGCCGCGACCGTCCACGACAGGCCCCGGTCGGTGGAGCGCCACACGACGATCCGATCGTCGAGGACGCCGGTGGCCACCCAGCGGCCGGCGTCATCGATCGCCAGTTGTTCGACCTGGCCACGGCCGCCACTGCCCTCGAGGCTTGCCTGCGTCCAGGTCATCGCGTCGTTGGAGTACCAGATCCGTGGAGACGGGGCCTCCGTGTCCGCGCCGACCTGGCCGCCGATGAGGTAGCCGCGCCCCGTTCCGACCGTCACCCCAAGCCCGATGCCGTCGCCGGGTGGGCGATGCTCGGCCCATGTCTGGCCGGCGTCATCCGAGCGCCACGCGCTGCCCGTGCCGGCTCCGAACTGGTGGCTGAAGGCGACGAGCCCGCTCGGCCCGTTCGTGACGTCGTGGACGTTGTACGCGGCCGCGCCGAATCCACGAGTGTCGGTTTCCGTCCACGTCGCGCCACCGTCGGCCGAGGTCCAGACCGCGACCCTCAGCGCGTCGTTGAGGCCGGTCGATCCGATGGCAACGAGCTCGCCGCCGGCGGAGGTTGCGAGCTCGTCGACGTACACGAAGCCCTCGCCGCGATCCGCCGGATCGGGGAGATCCACCCGCTGCCAGGAGGCACCGTCGGCCGAGGACCAGATCGCAGCGGACTCGTCGGTACGCCCGAGTGCGTAGAACCTTCCACCTTCTGCGGTCACGCGGAAGATCTCGCCGCCGAGCGTTGCGGCGGGCTCATCTGACCAGGCCACGCCAGTAACTCCTGACCCGGGCGACGGCGACTCCGCGGCGGTCGCGCTGGGGGACGGCGAAGGGCTCGCCGACGGTGTCGCTGCCGCCGACTCCTCGGGCGTTGCCGAGGCACTCGGGCTCGCGGTTGGCGTCGCGTCGGTCTGGCCAACGTCGTCGTTCACGAGGTTGTTGGCGATGACGGCAATGGCCAGCACGGCCGCTGCGCCAACGGCGGCGAACACGCCCCAGGGCGGGCGGCTGCCGAGCGTCACCGTCGGCTCGGGCGAGTCCGGCACGCGCGACTCGTAGGCGCGGAGGCGGTCGCGAAGGCGGCGATCGTCGTCGTCAGTCATCGGTCAGCGCCTCGCGCATCTGGGCCTTGGCGCGCGACACCCAGCTCGCCACGGTGCCCGGGGCGACCTCGAGCATGGCCGCCACCTCCGCCTGGGTGTAGCCGTCGACGACGGTGAGGAGGAGCGCCGCGCGGTGCTCGCGCCGCAGGCCGCTCATCGCCTCGTGCAGGCCACGATCCTCCGGCGCCACCCACGTCGCGCTCTTGACCGATCCACCCATCAGATGCCGCCAGCGAAGGCGCCGGTCGCGCTCGTTGAACGCCAGCCGGAGGCCGATGGTGTGGAGCCAGGCGCGCACATCGGTGCCGTCGAATCGATCCCATGCCTTGTAGGCCCGCGTGTACGTCTCCTGGGCCAGGTCGCGCCCGGCCTCGACGTCGCCCCCGACCACGACCGTGAGCCGCCGCACGAGTCCTGGGTAGTGCAGGTCCACCGCATCCTCGAAGGCGGTCACGCGCGGGAGGTCCGTCATCCAGGCGATACCCTCCATCACACCCCGTACAACAGGCGGGGTTCGGGAATTCTTGCAGCCGTCCTCAGGTCCGCGCGGTCATTCGGGGATTGCGGACAGGAAGAAGGCGAGCGCAAAGCCAAGCAGCGTCGTCAGGCCGACGCCCTTGCCGCCGCTCTCGTACGCCTCGGGGAACATCGTGTCGGCCAGCATGGTCAGGATCGCCCCGGCGGCGAACGCCTTGGCGACTCCCTGCGGCTCGCCCGCCATCGAGCCGATGACGGCAAAGCCGAGCGCCGCGGCGACGCCCGATGCGATGGCCACGCCGGTCCACAGGCCGAGGATCCAGGGCGCGGAGTGCCCGGCGGCACGCAGGTCTCGCGCGCCCGCGAGGCCCTCAGGCAGGTTCGACAGCAGCACGGCGACGAGGAACGAGACCGATACGCCCGCGCCGCCGATGAGGGACGCGCCGAGCACGAACGACTCGGGCAGGCCGTCGAGCAGTGCGCCCAGGACGATGGCCAGGCCGGCCGCCCCCGCCTTGCCGGCACCCGACTCGATCAGGACGTCGCCGATGAAGAACGTCAGCCCACCGGCCGCCAGCCCGATGGCCGTCAGCGCGGCACCGCCCTCCTCGAACGCCTCGGCCGTGAGGTCGAACGCAAGGGCGGAGACCAGCGCCCCGGCGCCGAAGCCCATGACCAGCGCCACGATCCGCCGCGAGATCGGCAGCCAGATCCCGAGCGCCGCGCCGAGGACGAGCGACGATCCGGCCAGGAGGCCCCAGAACCCGGCCTCCAGCACCGATCAGTCCTCGCCGAACGGGTTCGGGCGCTTCGGACCCTCCGGCGGCAGGCGGAAGAGGTCGTCGGGTTCTCCCTTCGGCGGCAGTGGCAGCGGCCAGTCGTCGCCCTCGTCCGGCGCCGATGCTCGCAGCAGGTCGGACCAGGCGTCCGCATCGGTCTCGCCGGTCAGCTCGCGCCGATAGACCGGGAAGCGCTCGTCGCCGGCGACGCGCTCGAAGCCGGCGGCCTCGTAGACCGATGCCGGACCCGGCGACGGGAGCCAGGGCTCGGGCACGCCCTCTGGGTAGGCCTCGACGGCGATGATGCCGCGCCGGTCGAGCTCGGCGCAGACAGCGTTCAGCATCTCGACCCCGGCCGTGTCTCGCTCTTCCACGTCGCCGGTCGCCTGGAGGCAGGTGATCACCCACGGGGCCGGCGAGTCCGGCAGCTGGGGATAGCGATCGCGAATCGTCTGCGCGCGCGGGTAGGCGCTCAGCGGGCCGAACTGCGCGTAGCCGACAGCGGTTCGGGTGACGGCATCGGTGCGATAGGCGAGCATCGCGTACGCGCCCGACATGTCGCGGCCGCCCAGCAGCCGCTGGCGCTTGAGGCTCGCGCGCGCGATCGCATCGGTGGCGTCGGCGGCCGGTGCCTCGCGTCCTCCGTCGAGCCGCTCCCAGTAGTCGCAGGTCTGGCACCGGGCGCCGGGCTGTGCGGGGTCGGGAATCTCGTCGAAGCTCGCCTCGTCGAGCAGGACGTGCTCGAGCTCAGGCATGCGTTCGCTGGGTCGCGCCGTTGGCGAGCAGCTCGCCAGAGTGGACGAGGTCTCGGGCGGCGGCGATGTCCGGGGACGGAGGGCGGTCCGAGTCGAGATGCGCGACGCGTGCTCGGAGGGCGGCATGTGCGGCGGCGACGCCGGCTCCCGGCCGCAGCGGCGCCCGGAAGTCGATCCCCTGCGCCGCGCAGAGCGCCTCGATGGCGATCACGTGCTCGGCGCGGTCGACGGCCGCCCGCAGGTGGAGCGCCGCCGTGGCGCCCATGCTGACGTGGTCCTCCTGGTTGGCGCTGGTCGGGATGCTGTCGACCGATGCGGGATGCGCCAGCGTCTGGAGCTCGTTCACCAGGGCTGCCGCGGTGTAGTGGGCGATCATCAGCCCGCTCTCGATGCCCGGCCGCTCGGCAAGGAACGGCGGCAGGCCGGCCGACAGGTGCGCGTCCACCAATCGCGACGTGCGACGCTCGGAGATCGAGGCCAGCTCGGCGACCGCCAGGGTGGCGTAGTCGAGGGCCAGCGCCAGCGGCTCGCCGTGGAAGTTGCCGCCGCTGATCACCTCGCCCGACGGGAAGACGAGCGGATTGTCCGTGGCGGCGTTGATCTCGACGCGCAGGACGCGCTCGAGCTCCGCCAATGCGTCGCGCGCCGCGCCGTGGACCTGCGGCATGCAGCGCAGACTGTACGCGTCCTGCACGCGATGCTCGCTGTCGGCCCGATGCGATTCCCAGATCTCGCTGTCGGCCATCAGCTCGCGCAGGTGGCGGGCGGATGCGACCTGGCCGGGGTGCGGCCGGGCGGCGATCAGCTCCTCGGCGAAGGCGGCGCCGGTGCCGAGCATCGCCTCCAGGCTCATCGCGCCGACGACGTCGGAGGTCAGCGCCAGCCGCATCGCGTCGTGGTGGGCCAGTGCGCCGATGGCACCCATCAGCTGCGTGCCGTTCAACAGCGCCAGCCCCTCCTTGGCCTCGAGCTCGATCGGCTCGAGTCCGGCGCGCGCGAGCGCCTCACCGCCGGGTCCGGGTCCGGCGCCGTCCACGGTCGCCTCGCCCTCGCCGATGACGACGAGCGCGACGTGCGCCAGAGGGGCCAGGTCGCCCGATGCGCCGAGGCTCCCGCTCGAGGGGACGACCGGATGGACGGCGGCGTTGAGCATCGCCGCCAGCAGCTCCACGATCTCGACACGCACGCCGGACAGCCCGACCGCCAGGGCGTTGGCGCGCAGGAGCAGCATCGCCCGCACCACCTCGTCGGGCAGCGGTTCGCCGACGCCGGCGGCGTGCGACCGCACGAGGTTGCGCTGGAGGGCCGCCGTCTGGCCCGGGTCGACGCGCGTGTCCGCCAGGTCGCCGAACCCGGTGGTGACGCCGTAGACCGTCGCGCCTTCGGCCACCAGGCGCTCGATCACGGCTCGCGACGCCCGCATCCGATCCGCCGCCGCGGGGTCGAGCGCGACGGCCCGCCGGCCCCGCGCGACCTCGATGACGTTGGCGATGGAGAGGTCCCGGCCGGTCAACGGAAGGGGCGGCATCGGTCCATACTACGGTCCGTGCGACGGCTGCCGGACCTCATGAGCCGCCTCGTCGTCCATGACGAGGCCGCACATCGGCTGGGCGGAGCCGTCCCCAGCCCGGCCGCGGCCTTCCTGCTGTCGATGATCGCGCTGCCCGCGCTGTTCTGGCTGATCATGCTCAAGCGCACCGTCACCGGCGGCTCCACCCTGCCCGAGGAGTGGCTGATGCGGACGGTCGTGCTGCCGGTCTCGGCGTGGGTCGAGGCCAATATCCCGTTGCTCGACACGCTCATCGTCGGCATCAGCGCGCTCGGCAGCGGCTGGTTCGTGGCCCTCGCCTTCGCCGCGCTCGGCCTGCTGGCCCTCTCGCGCGGGAGGCGCGACCTCGCATTCCTGCTCGCCCTGGGCACGCTCTGCTTCCCGATGGAGTGGGCGCTGAAGTACTTCACCTCGGCCGAGGCGATCAGCCTCCAGACCCTCGTCAACGCCCTCTTCGACGTGAACGAGATCGGCCTCGACGACATCGCCGACTTCCCGGCCGGCCACGCGCTGCGCGCGACCGTTCTGTACGGGCTGGCGGCCTTCTGCGTCGCGCGCCTGGCGCATGACTTCCGCCAGGGCATGACCGCCTACGCGGTGGCGGTGGTGCTCATCGGCGCCATCAGCGCGACCCGTATCTATCTCGGCGCGCACTTCCCGATCGACGTGCTCGGTGGCTGGATCGCCGGCGCGGCCCTGCTCTCGATCCTGGTCGCCGTCCATGTGCTCCGCGTCGACGAGCGTGCGGACGAGCAGGAGCGTGCCCGCGCAACGACCGCCCCACGACGCGTCGCGGTGCCGCGGAGGAACGCTCCGGACGCGGGCGCCGCGAAGGCGATCGCGCCCAACGAGCCGGTCGAGGGCTGATCGCTGCTCGACTTCATCGACCGCGAGGTCATCCCGTTCATCCTGTCGATGTACGACGCGGTCGGCTATCTCGGCGTGGCCGTCGCCGTCGCGCTCGAGACGATCGTTGCGCCGATCCCCTCCGAGGTGATCCTGCCGATGGCGGGCTGGAAGGTGAGCCAGTCTGCCGCCGATCCCTCCGTGGTCGAGCCGCTGACCGGCGAGCCATGGAGCTTCGTGCTGACCGTCGCCTTCGCCACCGTCGGCAGCCTGGTCGGCGCTCTGGTCGGCTATGCCATCGGTGCGTTTCTGCGGACGACCGGTGTTCGACCGATACGGACGCTACGTCGGCATCGGCGCCGAGGACCTCGACCGGGCGGACAGATGGTTCGAGCGCTGGGGCTCGTGGGCCGTCTTCCTCGGCCGCATGGTGCCGCTCGGTGCGCACCTTCGTCAGCTACCCCGCCGGCATCGCCCGCATGCCCCTGGGGCGGTTCGTGCTGTTCAGCACGCTCGGCTCGCTGCCGTGGAACGCCGCGCTCATCGGCGCGGGCTTCCTGGTCGGCGAGAACTACCCGCAGATCGAGGCCGCCATCAAGCCGTACGAGTACGTCATCTACGCGGTCGTCATCGGTCTGATCGTGCTGGTGATCGTGCGCTGGCAGATCGGCAAGCGCCGCGCGCCGCGGCGAGGGAGCCCCAGGCAACTGAGCCCTGACCCATGTTTAACCAAGTGGTTGAACATCAGTCGGAACACCCGCCGCGACCGGTTGACCTCGGACAGCCCAACTGCCACGATCGGCCCAATCGAACCATCCATCGTCTTCGGGGCGGGGTGAAAGTCCCCACCGGCGGTCGGCTCGCCCAACGGCGAGCCAGCCCGCGAACCGCATCGGTCCAGTCACCGATGCGGCCGACCTGACCTCCGGCGTTCGCCGGGGCAGACAGGGCCGACGGTCACAGTCCGGAAGGGAGAAGGCGAGCGCGCTCCGCGTGAACGCCATGCGTCCTGTGACGCGGGCCGTCGCGTGGACCGCGGTCCGATGCCCCGCGCGCGATGGCCAGCCACGCCACGGAGCCTCGATGACTCGGAACCCCACCGGCCTCGGCATCTCCCTCGAGGGCGTCGACGCGCGCTTCACGACCGCGGGCGGGACGATCGACGCCCTGGCCGGGCTCGACCTGGAGGTCGGCGCCGGAGCGCTCACGGTGGTCATCGGTCCGAACGGCTGCGGCAAGAGCACCCTGCTGCGGCTGGTCGCCGGGCTCAAGGCTCCTGATGCCGGACGCGTGCTGGTGGGCGGCGGCGAGCCGGTCGCCGGCGATGGACGGGTCGGGCTCGCGTTCCAGCAGCCTCGCCTGCTGCCATGGCGCTCGGTGCTCGACAACGTCGCCCTGCCGATGGAGCTGGCCGGCGTCGCGCCCGACGAGCGTCACGCGCGGGCCACCGACGTGCTCGCGCAGGTCGGCCTGGCCATGGCCGCGGACCTGAAGCCGCGGGAGCTGTCCGGCGGCATGGCGCAGCGCGCGGCGCTGGCGCGGGCGCTGGTCGGCGATCCGCCGGTGCTCCTCCTCGACGAGCCGTTCAGCGCGCTCGACGCCCTCTCCCGCGAGACCTTCGACGCCGAGCTCCAGCGCCTCTGGCTCGAGCGGCCGCGCACCGTCGTCCTCGTCACTCACAGCGTGGCTGAAGCGGTCGCGCTCGCCGACCGGGTGGTGGTGATGACTCCCAGGCCCGGGCGAGTCGCGGGCGTCGTCGAGGTCGACCTCCCGCGGCCACGAGCGACGGGCGTCGACCGCGACCCGCGAGCCGCGGAGCTGGCAACGCAGGTGCGAGAGGCGCTCGCATCGGTCCATGCGCTCGAGCTGCGACCGTGGGCCGAGGCGCCGGAGGCGGGAGCGGCATGAGGCGCATCGGCTCCGCGCTCATCAGCCTGGCGGTGTTCCTCGCGATCTGGAAGCTGGTGACGGTGGTGGGCGACCTGCCGGAGTACATCCTGCCGGCGCCCGAGGTCGTGCTCGAGCGAGGAGCGCGGGCGGTCGGCTCCGGCGTGCTCTGGCCGCACGTCGGCGTCACCCTGCTCGAGATCGTGCTCGGCTTCGCGGTCGGGGCGATCCTCGCCATCCTCGCCGGCATCGCGCTGGCCAAGAGCCGATTCGTGGAGCGCGCCCTGTCGCCGTACATCGTCGCCGCGCAGGCGATCCCGATCCTGGCCCTCGCGCCGCTGCTCGACATCTGGTTCGGCGGCGGGCTCAGTGCGCGCGTGGTGGTCTGTGCGCTGATCGTCTTCTTCCCGATCACCATCGCCACCATGGTCGGCATCCGCTCGACCGATCCGCTGCTCGACGAGATGCTCCGCAGCCTCGGCGCCACCCCGTCACAGCGGACCCGATTGCTCGAGATCCCATCGGCCCTGCCGGTGATCTTCGGCGGGCTGCGGGTCGGCGTGACCCTGGCGGTCATCGGTGCGGTGGTTGCCGAGTGGGCATCATCCGGCGACACGGGGGTCGGCGTGCTCATCAACATTGCCAACCAGGGTCTCTTCGACACTCCGCTCATGTTCGTCGCCCTCGCCGTGCTGGCGATCATCGGCCTCGCCTTCTACGGCGGCGTGGTGATGGTCGAGCGACGGCTCGTCAGCCAATGAAAGGACAACCGATGCGTCCGACCCGCGCCCTCGTCATCCTCCTCGCCCTCGCGCTCGCCGCATGCGTCTCGCCGGCTCCTGGCGGCACCGCATCCGTCGGCGAACCGCTGCGGGCGGTGAAACTGCTGCTCGGCTTCCGGCCCGGACGTGCAGTTCGCGCCGTTCTACGTCGCGCAACAAGAGGGCCACTACGCCGATGCCGGTCTCGAGGTGACGATCGAGCATCGCCAGGCGCCCGACGTCCAGCGCCTGGTGGCCGACGGCCAGGCGGAGTTCGGCGTGGCCGATGCGACCGACGTGATGATCGCGCGCACCTCGGGCATCCCCATCCGCTACGTCTCGACGCTGTACCAGAGCTTCCCGGTGGCGCTCATCGGTGAGGAGGGGACGGTGCCTGACGATCCAGCCGACCTTGCCGGGCTGCGCATCGGGACGCCGGGCCAGTTCGGCTCGTCGTGGCACGCGCTGCTCGCGCTGCTCGACGCCGGCGGGCTGACCGCCGACGACATCACCGTCCGCGAGTACCCGCAGTTCAACCAGGTCGACGGCATCTCGAACGGCGACGTCGACCTCATCACCGGCTTCCGCAACAACGAGCCGCTCCAGCTCGCCGGACGCGGCATGAGCGTCGACCTGCTGACGGTCGACGACGTGGCGCCGCTGCCGGGGCCGGGAATGATCGTCGGCGACGAGCTGCTCGCGTCCGACCCCGAGCTCGTCCGCGCCTTCGTCGAGGCCACCGCCGCGGCGCAGGCCGAGGTGATCGCGAATCCCGATCTCGGGTACGCCGCCGCCGAGGCCGCCGTGCCGGAGATCAGCGAGAACCCAGACGTGGCGCGTGCCGTCCTCGACGCGACGGTCGAGCTGTGGGAGGGCGACGGCTTCGCCGACGGGGCCATCGACGACGACCTGTGGGCCGCCGGCTACGAGACGATGCAGCGCCTCGGCTTCATCGACGGGTCGGTCCCGCTCACCGAGATGATCGTCACCGACCTACCGGGCGGCTGACTTCGCCGCCCGTCGCTCGGCGGCCTCGACCAGCTGGCGGAGCACCATCATCGGCGTTACCGGACCGATGCCGCCCGGCACCGGCGTGATCGCCTTCGCCAGCGGGGCGACCTCGTCGAAGGCGACGTCGCCCACGATCCCGTCTGGCGTGGCGTTGATACCGCAGTCGACGACGATGGCGCCGGGCGGCACCATCGGCCCGCGGATGAGCCCGGGGACGCCGGCTGCCGCGACGAGCAGCTCGGCCCGCTGGGTCTCCGCGGGGAGATCGCGCGTGGCGGTGTGCGTGACCACGACGGTGGCGTCACGCGCGAGGAGCAGCGAGGCGACGGGGCGCCCCACAACCGCCGAGCGTCCGACGATCACCGCGCGCAGGCCGGCCACGGGCACCTCGTACTCCTCGATGATGGCGATGACCGCCAGCGCCGTGGCCGGCACGAAGGCCGGCTCGCCGCGGGCCAGGCGCCCGGCACTCGTCGGCGTGGCACCGTCGACGTCCTTCACCGGGTCGATGTGCTCCACCAACTTGCGCCCTGCCCTCGCGTCCTCGAAGGGCTGGGCGACGACGATGCCGGCGACGCGCGGATCGGCGTTCAGGCGCTCGATGGCCGGCACCAGCGAGTCGCCGTCGACGATGGCCTCGGTCTCGACGCCGACGCTCCTCGCCGCCCGCTCAAGGCTGGCGGCGTACAGCGAGGCGGAGCCGTGGTGGCCGTCGGTGAGAATGGCGAGCACCGGCGGTGAGCCGTGGCCGACGGTCGCCGCCAAGCGCTCGACGCGCTCGCGCAGCTCGGTGCGGAGGTGGGTCGCCAGCGCCCGCCCGTCGAGGAGCCGGGCCGTCATTCGAGCGCGGCCTCCACCTTGTCGCGGACGGTCCGCTCGCGCTCGTCCAGGCGCTCGAGGAGCTCGTCCACGTCTGCCGTGGCTTCGGTGCGCAGGGCGTCGTCGGCGTCGAGGGCTGGCAGGTTGATCTGGACGTTGAGCACCGCGCCACGGAGCGCGGCGGTCGCGAGCAGCGCGCCGACCCCGACGTCGCTGATGGCGTTGCGGCTGCCGATCGGCGCGAGCCGCTCGCCGAGGGAGAGGACCTGCTCGGCGAGCCGCGCGGTCTGGAGCGGGGCGCGGGTCGCCTCGCGGGTCGCGGCCGCGATCTGCACCGCGCGCGCCTGGCGTTCGAGGTCGCTCTCGCGGGGAAGCCGCCGCGCGCGGATGACGCCGTCGTAGGCCGCGGCGTCGAGCTCGACGAGGTTGAGGAGCTCGGACTGGAGATTCGCAGCCGCCACAGCGATCTCGGTCAGCTCGGTCTCGTACTCGGCGGCCGGCGGTCGCCCGGCGGTGAGGGCCACCACCATCCGCATCAGCGCGGCAGCCATCGCGCCGGCGAGGGCAGCAGCGCTCCCGCCACCCGGAATCGGGTCGCCGGTTGCCATGCGCTCGATCAGCTGGCGCGCGGGCAGGTCGTTGAGGCGGTCGGGGTCCATGGGTGGAGTGGCTCTCCGGGTGCGGCGGCCGCCTCTCGAACGCAGGAAGACGGCCCGGCTGGGCGGCCGGGCCGATTGTAGGCGGACGATCCGGGATCGGTCAGGCCGCCGGCTCGAGGGCCTCGAGGAACCAGCGGCGTCCGTCGAACGTGATGGCGGCGCGACCACCGTCCCGGGTCCGCAGCACCATCGTCAACCGTGGCCCGCGACCGGCGGGATAGGCGGCCCGCTCGTCGCGGACCGCGTCTAGGTCCACGATCTGGAGGTGGCGGCCACCGACGCTCACCTCGGACGGACGGTTGGCGGCGCGGTCCCAACGGACGCGAGCCTGGGTCGGGGGTACCTGGACGAGTGCCATTTGCGTGCTCCCACATCGTTCGGTCCTGCTCGGGCACTCGAACAGGTGTTCGGTTCTGGAGGCACTATATCGAACGGATGTTCTACTCGTCAAGCCCCTTCATCGTCCCCGCTGGACGGCGCCTCGGGGCGCTCGCCGAAGTCGAAACGGCGGCGCGGCGCCTCGCGCAGCAGCCGCGCGCGGGTGATCGCGCGCTCGCCGAACCGGCCGCGGACGGCATCGATGGACTTCGTCAGGCGATCGGTCCGATCGGGCGCGTCGAAGAGCGTGAGCTGCTGGCCGTCGGACAGGTTGATGGCTGTCAGGCCGATCAGCCGAACTCCTCGCCCGGCCACCAACGTCTTGCGGAGGAGCGCGAGGGTCGCGTCGTACAGGACCCGTGCCTCGCGGGTCTGGCGCGGCAGCGGCGCCTGGCGGGTCAGCGTCTCGAAGCCCTCGTAGCGAAGCTTGAGCTGGACCGATCCGGCCGCCAGGTCGTGGCGGCGCAGGCGGCTGCCCACCGACTCGGCCAGGTCGAGCAGGGTCGCCTCGAGGCGGCCGACGTCCGCCGAATCGGTGTCGAAGGTGTGCTCGTGCCCGACGCTCTTCGGGCTGTGTGTTACCTCCACCCGGCCGCGATCGATGCCGCGGGCACGCGCCGACAGGTCGTCGCCGAAGCGCCCGAAGCGGCGATGAAGGGTGCCCGGTGGCGCGGCCGCCAGCTGGCCGATCGTCACCACGCCGTAGTCCGCCAGCGCCGCCTGCGCCTGCGGACCGACGCCCCACAGCCGGCGGATCGGCAGCGGAGCGAGGAACGCCGCTTCCTCGCCGGGCGGCACGACAACGAGCGCATCGGGCTTGCGCAGGTCCGATGCGACCTTGGCGCAAAGCTTGTTGGTGGCGACCCCGACCGAGACGACCAGGCCGACCTCGTCGAGCACGCGCTGCTTGATCTGCCGGCCGATCGTCTTGCCGTCGCCGAAGACGGGGGTGCTGGCGGTGACGTCGAGGAACGCCTCGTCGAGGCTGATCGGCTCGACCAGGGGCGTGTACTCGGCGAAGATCGCCATGACCTGGTCGCTCGCCTCGCGGTACCGATCCGGCCGGCCGGGCACGAAGACCCCTTCGGGGCAGCGGCGAGCGGCGGTGCGCAGCGGCATCGCCGAGAAGACGCCGAAGGCGCGCGCCTCGTACGAGGCGGCGCTGACCACGCCCCGGTCGCCCGGGCGGCCGCCGACGATGACCGGCTTGCCGCGAAGGGATGGATCGTCGAGCTGCTCGACGCTGGCGTAGAACGCGTCGAGATCGGCGTGGATGATGGTGCGTGGCGCCATCGGCCCGACCTCAAGTCGGCACGGGCGGGGTGAGGCTACGCGAGGCGGCGGATGACGCCGACGACCTTGCCCTGGATCTGGACCTCGCTGGCGTAGATCGGTTCCATCTCCGCGTTCGCAGGCTGGAGGCGGATGCGCTCCTTCTCGCGGAAGAAGCGCTTCAGGGTGACGCCGTTGTCCTCCAGCAGCGCTACCACGATGTCGCCGTCGCGCGCGGTGGCCTGGGGCTGGACGATGACGAAATCGCCGTCGTCGATGAGCGCGTCGATCATGCTCTTGCCGCGCACGCGCAGGACGTACGAGTCCTCGCGCGCGTCCATCGAGGCCGGCACCGCGAGCGTCTCGGCAGCATCCTCGTAGGCCTCGATCGGCTGGCCGGCGGCGATCTCGCCCATGACCGGCAGGGTCAGTGTCTCGCGCTCCACCGGCATGCGGAACGGGGTGACCTTTGCGCCCTCATCTTGCGCGGCAGGGTCGCTCGGCACCGGCTGAGGTCGGGTGGTGAGGCGCAGCGCGCGCGAGTGCTTGCCACCGCGCTCCAGCAGGCCGTCACGCTCGAGTGCGATGAGGTGGTGATGGACGGCGCTGGTGGAGGCCAGGCCGACGGCATCGGCGATTTCGCGCACCGATGGGGGATAGCCACGCTCCTCCACGGTGCGGGCAATGCAGTCGACGATGCGCTGGCGGCGCTCCACGTCATGCCTTGTCATTGCAGGCACCCTAGCAGAACGGATGTTCTAATGTCAAACCGATCCGGCACCCGCTGCTATCATCCCGTTCCCCATCACCAATCACCGCTGGAGGCCTCGCGGTTGAAGCTGACATCCTCGGCGCGGTACCTGCGCCTGGCGCGAATCATCGTCAGGCTGCCGACCTACGCCCGCATCGTGTGGGGACTGATGCGCGATCCACGCACTCCCATCGGCCTCAAGGGCATGCTGGCCGCGGCGCTGGCCTATGTCGTCGTACCGGTCGACCTGATCCCGGACGCCATCCCGCTGCTCGGCCATGCGGACGACCTGACCGTCCTGCTGCTCGTCCTCGACCTGTTCCTCCAGAACGCCCCTGCCGACGTGCGAGCCGAGCACACCGCGAGGGCGCGCAACGGCACCGCCGACCTCGACCGCGACCTGGCGCGGCTGCGAGAGCTGCTCGGAGACCGATACGACCGCATCCGCGACAACCTGCCCGAGCTGCTGGAGCGATACGGACGGATGCGCGATCCCGACGAGCTGAAGCGCGCCCTGGCGGCGTGGCGAATGCGACGCGCTCAGGCCACCACACCGAAGGAGCTCGAATGAAGGTCATCCTCAAGCGGGACGTGAAGGGCCTGGGTCGCGAGGGCGACCTCAAGGAGGTGAAGGACGGGTACGCCCGCAACCACCTGCTTCCCACCGGCGCGGCGGCGCTCGCCGACAAGGGGGCGCTCGCCAACTGGGAGCGGCACAAGGAGCAGCGCGAGGAACGCGACCGATCCGCCCGCGCCGACGCCGAGTCGACCGCCGAGAAGCTCCGCGAGCTGCGCCTCGAGATCCCGGTCAAAGCCGGTGAGCGCGGCCGCCTCTTCGGCGCGGTGACGTCGCACCAGATCGCCGACGCCATCGCCAAGGCCGGCATCGACCTCGACCGCCATGCGCTGCACCTGCGCGAGCCGATCAAGGCGCTCGGCGAGTACAAGATCGACGTCCGCGTCGTGCCGGGCGTCGAGGCCGTCGTCGCCCTCAGCGTGGTGCCCGCCGAGTCCTGATCGTGGACGCACGCGAAGCAGCAGGCCTCTGGGCGAACGCCTGGAAAGAGGGCTGGGAGGCGCTCGATCCGGAGCCGATCATGGCCCGCTATGCACCCGACGCGGTGCACTTCACCGAGCCGTTCCGCGAGCCGTCGGGCGGGGCGGCAGACGTCCGCGCTTACGTCGAGGGGGTGCTGGCCGAGGAGGAGGACCCGCGCGTCTGGATCGGTGAGCCGATCGTCGACGGCGACCGCGCGGCTATCACCTGGTGGGCCTCGCTGCGCGAGGAGGGCGCCGATTCGACGCTCGCCGGCACGTCGGTCATCCGCTTCGACTCCGAAGGCCTGGTCGTCGAGCAGTGGGACTCCTGGAACCAGCTCGGCGAGCGCCGCGAGCCGCACCCGAAGTGCCCCTTCGCGTAGCGCGACACCCAACCTGTCGCATCGGTCGCCGGTAATCGGGCGGTAAGCCACCGCGAGGTACCGTCCGATGGCCTTCCGCACACCGGAGGGCGAGATGTGCACACCGCTGTGGACAGGGTTCGTTGATAAGTGCATTGAGCCAGCGCGGGCCATCGCCCAGCATGTGCCTGCGCCCGGTCCCCGACGATCCTCACCAACGCGGATCGGCCGGGCGCTTCGCTCGCCCACAGCCGGAGCCTGCCTCGCCATGCCCGCCATGCGACACCGATGAGCATCGACAAGCTGGCTCCGCAGTCGGTGGAGGCCGAGCAGAGCGTCCTCGGCTCGATCCTCATCGACGCCGATGCCATCCTCCGCGTCGGCGACTTCCTCAAGCCCGGCGACTTCTACCGGGCGCAGCACGGCGACATCTACGAGGCGATGCTCGCGCTCCACGGCCAGCGCGAGCCGATCGATCTGGTCACCCTCGGCGACGAGCTGAGCCGGCGGAACCGACTCGAGGACGTCGGTGGGCCCGCCTACCTGACCAGCCTGATGAACACGGTGCCGACCGCCGTGCACGCCGAGCACTACGGGCGGATCGTCGAGCGCAAGGCCGTGCTGCGCAACCTCATCGGCGCCGCCGGGAAGATCGCGGCTGTCGGCTACGAAGAAGCCAACGATGCCGAGGTCGCGATCGATCGGGCCGAGTCGATCCTGTTCGAGATCAGCCAGCGCCGCACCGATGGCGGCTTCGAGTCGCTGTCCATCCTGCTCGGCCAGGCCTACGACCGCCTCGAGTACCTTCACGAGCACCGTGGCCAGATCCTCGGCGTCCCGACCGGCCTCTCGCAGCTCGACGCCCTGCTCGGCGGCCTCCAGCCGTCGGACCTCATCGTCCTGGCGGCGCGGCCATCGGTCGGGAAGACGTCGTTGGCGCTCAACATCGGTCACCACGCCGCCGTCCGCGAGGGCAAGAAGGTCGCCATCTTCAGCCTCGAGATGAGCCGGGAGCAGCTGGCGCTTCGGCTTCTTTCCGCCGAGACCGGCATCAACCCGCGGCCGCTTCAGACCGGGTTCGTGGACGAGACGGACTGGTCGAAGATCGCGACGGTCATGAACGCAATGGCCAGTGCACCGATGTGGATCGACGACTCGGCGGCGCTCTCGGTCATGGAGCTGCGGACGAAAGCACGGCGCCTCGATGCCGAGCAACACGGGCTCGATCTGGTGATCGTCGACTACCTGCAGCTCATGCAGTCTTCGACTCCGAACAAGGACAACAACCGGGTCCAGGAGGTGTCCGAGATCAGCCGCGGCCTCAAGGCGCTGGCTCGCGAGCTGAAGGTGCCGGTGCTCGCCCTCAGCCAGCTGTCGCGAAACGTCGAGCAGCGTGGATCCGCGGAGCCTCGGCTCAGTGACCTGAGAGAGTCAGGCGCAATCGAGCAGGACTCGGACGTCGTCGTCTTCCTCTACCGCGAGGGCGAGCAGAACGCCGACTCCGAGGTCGAGCTCGTGAAGGCCAAGGTGGCCAAGCACCGCAACGGCCCGATCGGTGAGGTGCCACTCCAGTTCCGAAAGGAGAACACGCGGTTCTACACTGTCGCCGCGCGCGAGGAGATCGCCACGTACTGACGCCGCGCGCCCGAGCAGATTGGAGGGGGCATCCGCGTGCCATCGATCGCGTCCGGCAGCCGTCTGCGGCGAGCAGCGCCGGCCGCACTCGCCATCGCGCTCCTGGTCGCGAGCGTCGCGCCTGCCGCTGCTCGACCGGACACCCACGCCTGGCCGCCGGCCGCCGCCGCCGCCCCGGCATCGGCCAGCGTCGTCGTCTACGGCGGCACCCCCGCCGGCGTCGTGGCGGCGATCGCGGCCGCACGGGCCGGCGCCAGCGTCATCCTGATCGAGCCGTCCGATCGGCTGGGCGGGATGATGAGCAGCGGGCTGAGCTGGACCGATCGCGGCGACATCGGCGTCATCGGCGGACTGGCGCGCGAGGTCTTCGACCGAATCCAGGCTGCTGAGGGATCCGCCCACGGGCGCTACGCGTTCGCACCGTCGACGGCGGCCGTCGTGTTCGAGGCGATGGCGGCGGAGGCGGGCGTCACGGTCGTGCTCGGGCAGCGCCTGGCCGAGTCGGCCGATGCGGTGGCGACCTGGGGCGGGCAGATCCTGGAGATCCGGATGGAATCGGGCCGGGTGTACGCCGCCGACGTCTTCATCGACGCCGACTACTCGGGCGACCTGATGGCGCGCGCCGGCGTCGACTACCGGGTGGGGCGCGAGGCGAACGACGAGTTCGGGGAGTCGCTTGCCGGCGTGCGGCCCGCGCGTGTGGCGATGCGCGTGCCGCCCGGCATGGATCTCGGCTTCCCGCTCGACCCGCCGGGCGACGTCGGCAGTGCCGACGACCGGATCCAGTCCTCGAACTACCGGGTGTGCCTGAGCACTGATCCGGGCAATCGGGTGCCGTTCAGCGCGCCGCCGGGCTACGACCCCGAACGCTTTGCGGCGGTGGCCGCCTACATCGACCGGCAGGCCGAGGCTGGCGGCACGCCGACGAAGAGCTGGGTGCTGCACCTCGACCCCCTCGTCGATGGCAAGTGGGACCTCAACCAGAACGGCGCGGTGACGCTGGGGCTGCCGGGCGCGAACGGCGGGCATCCGGAAGGAACCTATGCGACGCGCGCGGCGATCGAGGCCGAACACCGCGCCTACCAGCAGGGCCTCCTGTACTTCCTGGCCGGCGACCCGAGCGTGCCGGCCGAGATCCGGAACGACGTCGCAGGCTTCGGGCTGTGCGCCGACGAGTTCATCGAGACCGGCAACTGGCCGCCGCTCCTGTACGTCCGCGAGGGGCGCCGGATGGTCGGTGCCCGGGTGCTGACCCAGCACGATGCCACGATGCTCGTCAGCAAGCCCGACACGATCGGGCTGGCGTCGTACCCGATCGACTCGCACGTGGTGTCCCGCTGGATCGACACCGGCGGACGCCTGCTGGTCGAGGGCAGCATGGGCGCGCCCCGACAGCGCCATTGGTCGATCTCGTATGCCGCCCTCACCCCGAAGCGGACACAGGCGCGCAACCTGCTCGTCCCAGTCGCCGCTTCAGCCACCCACGTCGCCTACGCGTCCGTGCGCGTCGAGCCACAGTTCATGATCATGGGCCAGGCGGCCGGTGTGGCCGCGGCGCTGGCCGCCGAGCGCGGGATCCCCGTTCAGGACGTTCCAATCGCAGAGCTGCAGGCCCGGCTGCGCAGCGCGGGCGCGGTGCTCGACGACCCCGGTGACAGCGGGGGCGCCTTCTACCCCGCCATCGAGTGGGCGTATCGCGAGGGCATCACCGCCGGCTGCGCTGCCGGAAGGTTCTGTCCCGCGACGCCCATTCGACGCGACGAGCTCGCCGGCCTGCTGGCGCGCGGCCTCGACCTGCCGGCCGCGCCCACGGACGCCTTCGCCGACGATGCCGGGAACCTTCACGAGGCTGCCATCAACAGCCTCGCGGCGGCGGGCCTCGTGTCCGGCTGCGGATCCGGTCGTTACTGCCCCGAACGCCTCGTCAGCCGCGCCGAGATGGCCAGCCTCGCGACGCGTGCGTTCGATCTGTCGGCCGGCGACGACGGCGGCACCGGCTGGGTGACGCGAGGCGAGCTGCTGGCGCTGCTTCACCGGGCGCATCGGCAGGAGGCCGTGGGACCCGCGTGGAACCGGAACGGCTCGCCGCGTTCCCCGAGGCCCGGATAGGTCGCCTTGCGGCCAGTCAATGAGGGCGGGGGGCTTGAAATCGCGGTGTACACTCCGACGCCAGAACGACCGGTTCATAGCGTCTGATCTGAGTCCCCTCGATCCAGTGCCCCCGTCGCACGCAGATCGCGGCCCGCTCGCAGACCGCGAACGTCCAATTTAGGACCGGGCGTGCGAAACAGGAGGCTCTGGGAAAGGTGTACGCCGACAAGACCATCCGCTGTCGGGACTGCGGGATGGACTTCGTCTTCTCTGCCGGTGAGCAGGAGTTCTACGCCAGCAAGGGTCTGGTCAACGAGCCCCAGCGCTGCCAGAGCTGTCGCGCCATCGCGAAGCAGAACCGCGCGCTAGGCATCGGCACGGGCGGCGGAAACGGAGGCCAGCGCGAGATGCACGCGGCTGTCTGCGCCGAGTGCGGCGGGCAGGCGCTCGTGCCGTTCCTGCCGCGCAACGACCGGCCCGTGTACTGCAGCAACTGCTTCGACAAGGTGCGCGCCAGGGCCTGATCCACTCGCGCTCCAGACCGATGAAGGCGCCGCCTCGGCGGCGCCTTTCGCAGTCCTCGCGGTCACCCTGTGGCTACAGGCTGGAGCGCCCGGCCGCCGCGCGAGTAGGATTGGGAGGTCCCACCCCGCAGCCGAGGTCGTCGCCGCCGCGCCATGTCCGTCACCGCCGTCGTCGGCGCGCAATGGGGAGACGAGGGCAAGGGCCGCGTCGTCGACTACCTGGCGGCCGATGCGGACCTCGTCATCCGGTACGGCGGCGGCAACAACGCCGGCCACACGGTGGTCAACCCGCACGGCCACTTCAAGCTGCACCTGATCCCGTCGGGGATCTTCTCGGCCGGCACGAAGAACCTGCTCGGCAACGGGGTGGTTATCAACCCGCCCGCGCTGGTGACCGAGCTCGACGGGCTCGATGCGGCCGGCATCGGCTACGACAACCTGCTCATAAGCGACCGCGCTCACCTGGTCATGCCCTACCACGTCCTTCTCGACCGCCTCGAGGAGCGAGAACGGGGAGCTGGCAAGCTCGGCACGACGTCAAGGGGCATTGGCCCGGCCTACGTGGACAAGGTCGCGCGGCGGGGGATCCGGGTCATCGACCTCATGGAGCCGGCCGTATTCCGCGAGCGGCTCGACGCGGCGCTGCCGCGGATCAGTCGGATCGTTGCCGGCTACCCCGGCGGCGACGCGGAGCTTGACGCGCTCGTCACCGAGGCGACGGACCTCGGCCGGATCTGCGAAGCCTACCTGGCGGCGGGCGAGCGGCTGAGGCCGCACGTCGTCGACGGCCTGGCCGTGGTGGACGAGGCGCTCGAGCGCGGCGACCGCATCCTGCTCGAGGGACAGCTGGGCACGATGCGCGACATCGACTGGGGCACCTATCCGTTCGTCACCAGCTCGAGCCCGATCCCGGGCGGCGCGAGCCTCGGCGCGGGGATGCCGGCGGTGCGCATCGACCGCGTGCTCGGCGTGGCCAAGGCCTACGTCACTGCCGTCGGCGGCGGGCCGCTGCCGACCGAGCTGATCGGCCCCGACGGCGACGACCTCCGCGAGAGAGGCGCCGAGTACGGCACATCCACCGGCCGCCCGCGCCGCTGCGGCTGGTACGACGCGGTCGCCGTGCGATTCAGCATCCGGCTGGCCGGCTACTCGAGCCTGGCGCTGACGAAGCTCGACGTGCTCGACGGCTACCCGAGCATCCGGCTGGCCCGTGCCTACCGCGACCCGGCCGACGGGCGCGAGTGGACGACGGTGCCGGCGTCGACATCGGTCTATCAGCGACTGGAGCCGGTGTACGAGGAGCTCCCGGGTTGGCAGACCGACACGACCGCCTGCCGCTCCTGGGAGGCGCTTCCGGCGCCGGCCCGTGCCTACGTCGAGAGGCTCGAGGAGCTTGCGGACGTGCCCATCTCGCACGTCAGCATCGGGCCCGAACGCGACCAGATGATCGTGAGGAGTGACCGATGAAGCTCGGGGTGATCGTCCCGCAGGGATGGACCGGGGAGTACGACGGGTGGGAGACCGAGCGCGCCTGGGGGCGGACGGTCGAGGTCGCGCAGCAGGCGGACCGGCTCGGGTACGAGTCGATCTGGCTCTTCGACCACCTCCACACCGTGCCGAGGCCGACCGACGAGATCACCTTCGAGTCGTTCACGAGCCTCAGTGCGCTGGCGGCGCTGACCGAGCGGGTGCGGCTCGGTCATATCGTCATCTGCAACGGCTTCAGGAACCCGGCGCTCACCGCCAAGATGGCCGCGACCCTCGACGCCATCAGCGGCGGCCGGTTCGAGCTGGGCATCGGTGCCGGCTGGAAGCGTGAGGAGTGGCTGGCGTACGGCTACGGCTTTCCCGAGACCGCCGAGCGGCTGGCGATGCTCCACGACGCCCTCGAGGTCGTCGGCCGCATGCTCGAGCCGGGCAAGACGACCCACGCGACCTACGACGGGCGCCACCATCGCGCGGCCGGTGCGCGCAACGTGCCGAAGCCGGTCCAGTCGGACGGCTTGCCGATCATGGTCGGCGGGAACGGCCCGAACGTGACCTGGCGACTCGCCGCGCGCTACGCAGACGAGCTCAACGTCGACGGCCTCTCGCCCGACGAGGTCCGCGAGGCGCTGCCCACGATCCGCGCACGCTGCGAGGAGATCGACCGTGATCCTTCCTCCCTCGCCGTGTCGGTCCACGTCTGGTGGGGAACCGATGCCTGGCGCGGCGGCGGCTCGGCGCGGCAGGAGCTGCTGCGCGCCTATGCGGAGCTGGGCGTCAGCCGGGTGATGGGCCTGCTCCAGGCCTCGGCGGACAATGACGCGGCGCTCGAGGAGCTGGCCGAGGACGCGCGCGCCGCCGGCGTCGATCTGGCGGGAATCTCAGGCGGCATCTGAGCCGACCCTCGGCTCCGGGCCGATGGCTCCGCGCAGGGTCGCGACTGCGTCCGTCAGTCGCGGGGGTAGCTCGATCGCGCCGGTAGCCCGGGATACCCTCGCCGCCTCGTCACCACCCGCGGCCAGGACGATGCTCGGGCGCGCCTCGCGAAGCGCGGAGAGGACAGCACCGGCAGACCGGACGTCGGATCGAGTCGGGACGCCGATGACGGCGGCGCGAGACGAGCGTCCCGTCGCCGCCGCGATCCAGCTTTCCAGGGGCAGATCGGGCCCGAGGTAGAGGACGGGCAGACCGGCCCGCCGCGCCGCGACCGCGAACGCGAGGGCGCCAAGCTCGTGCCGCGTCTTCGGGCCGAGCCCGACGAGAACCGGGCGCTCGCCATCGACACTGCCAGCCGCCTCGAACGCCATGGCCATCCGCCTCAGGATGGCGTGGCTGGCGGCGTGCTCCCCGGCGACGGAGACCTCGCCGCGCTCCCACGCGTCGCCAATCGCTCGCAGCGCCGGCATCAGCACGTGGTCGGCGGCCACCTCGAAACGCGCGGAGCCGAAGACCTCATCCAGCGCGGTCTCGAGCTCGGACGCGTCGATGGTCCGCGCCGCGTCGAGGATGCGCGCCACGAGCGCGCCGGCCGCCGGCCTCTCGATGTCAGCCGCCTCGGAGGCGACGGGCTCTTCCACGTCGGTCGCCGCCGGCACGACCGGATGCGCCAGGGCCAAGAGCTCGACGTCTGAGCTTTGGCGGACGTGCTCTGCCGCCTGCTGCGCCGACCAGCCGTCCGCGATCAGCTGGCGCATCGCACGCAGCCGCACGATGGCGAGGTCGTCATAGAGGCGATAGCCCGAGGCGGTGCGCGTCGGTGCGACGACCGCGTATCGCCGCTCCCACGCCCTGAGGAGTGGAACGCCGACGCCGCTGCGGGCGGATGCCTCCTTGATGGTGTACATGCTTCGTGCATGGTACGGGGTAGACAGACGCTTGACAAGGCGCCAGCACGGGGCTATACAGACACTGTACAAACCCCTGTGGCGCTCGTCACGGGAACGCCTAATCAAAGGAGAACAGTCCCATGCCCCGCACCATTCAGCGTGCCCTCGGCCTGGCCGGAGCCCTCGGCCTGGTCGCCGTCATGGCGATGCCGGTCGCTGCACAGAACGAGGCCTTCGTTCGTGTCGTGCACGCCTCGCCCGACGCACCCAACGTCGACGTCTGGGTCGACGGCGAGATCGCCCTTACCGATGTGCCGTTCACGGCGGTCAGCGACTACCTGGCGCTGCCGGCCGGTACCTACAACGTGCAGGTCACCGCCACCGGCAGCACCGATCCCGTCATCGATGCCGACCTGACGCTCGAGGCGAGCACGTCGTACACCGTGGCCGCCACCGGCCTACTGGCCGACATCACGGCGACCGTCCTGACCGACGACCGCATGCCGGCCGACGGCCAGGCGAAGCTTCGCGTCTTCCACGCGTCGCCGAGCGCACCGACCGAGGTCGACGTCGCCGTCACCGACGGCCCGATCCTCGTCGAAGCGCTGGCGTATCCGGAGGCGACCGACTACCTGACCGTCGACGCCGCCACTTATCCACTCGAGATCCGTGCTGCCGGAGACGAAGCAGCGGCCCTCAGCCTTGAGGCGACCCTCGAATCCGGCCAGAACTACACGGCGATCGCGATGGACGATCCCGATGCGGAGGTCCCCGTCCAGGTGATCGTCGCGACCGAGGCGATGGCCGCCTCACCGGACACGGCCATGACGGCCAGCACGACGCCGATTGCGCTCATCGGCCTTGCCCTCGTGGTCCTGGCGGCCGCAACAGCAATGCCGCTCGCGGTGCGCCGCACCCGATCCTGAATCCCCCGAAGCTAACCCATGGAGGCACCTGAACCAATGCGCTACCTGAACGCGTTCTTCCTCACCCTCGTGATCGTCGGCGGCATCAATTGGCTGCTGGTCGGTCTCGCCGGGTTCGACCTCGTCGCCGCCCTGACCGGCAACGAGTTCGGCGAGACGAGCCCGCTGTCGAGCATCGTCTACGTCCTCGTCGGCATCTCGGCGATCGGCCTGCTCCCGACGCTGTGGAACTGGCTCTCAGCCAGCGACGAGCGCGTCACCGCCTAGTTCCCAACCTCGGATCTGACCCTGATGCGGCGGCCACGCGGCCGCCGCATCGCTATACTCCGCCAAAGCCGCTCCGCGAAGCCCGCCGTGAACCCGATCCGCGCCGTCACCGCGACCAAGCCCGACCACCGCCCGCGCCGCCATGCCGCGCGGGTCTTTCGCTTTTCGGGGGCATCGCGATGATCGAGCAGCCACCGATCGCGACGGACTCCCGCCTGCGTCGCGCGTACGGCTTCGAGGAGGTCGCGCTCGTGCCCGGGGCGGTGACGGTCGACCCGGCCGAGGTGGACCTGGCGACCGACCTCGGCGGCTTCCGGCTCGAGATCCCGTTCCTCGCCGCCGCCATGGATGCGGTCGCTGATGCCGACTTCGCGGTTCGCATCGCGCGCCTCGGCGGGATCGCCTTCGTCAACCTCGAGGGCCTCTACACGCGCTACGAGGACGCCTCGCCGATCATCGAGCGCGTGGCGGCCGCGGAGGACGGGCGGGCCGCCGCCCACATCCTGGCCGGGGCCTACGAGGCACCGATCCGCGACGAGCTGATCACCGCGGTCATCACCCGCATCAAGGCGCAGGGCGCCATCGCCGGCGTGTCGACCACGCCGGCATCGGCCTGGCACCATGCCGAGCTCGCCGCCGATGCGGGTGCCGACCTCTTCCTCGTCCAGTCGCAGGTGTCCAGCGCGCGGCACATCTCGACCTCGACGCGGGTGCTCTCGCTCGCCGATCTCACCGGTGGGCTGCAGCTGCCGGTCCTGGTCGGCAACACGGTCAGCGGCGAGGCCGCCTATCAGCTCATGCACCAGGGCGCCGCGGCCATCTTCGTCGGCGTTGGGCCGGGCGCGGCATGCACGACGCGCGAGGTGCTGGGCATCGGCGTTCCGCAGGTGAGCGCCACCCTCGAGGTTGCCGCGGCCCGCGATCGGTACGAGCGCGAGACCGGGCGCTACGTGCCGGTCGTCACCGACGGCGGCATGAAGACCGGCGGCGACATCGCCAAGGCCATCGCTTCCGGGGCCGATGCCGTCATGCTCGGCTCCCCATTCGCCGGCGCGCTCGAGGCGCCCGGGCGCGGCTTCAACTGGGGCATGGCGGCGCCGTCGCCGACGCTGCCGCGAGGAACGCGCATCAAGGTCGGCGAGCGGCTACCGCTGGAGCAGATCCTGTTCGGCCCGGCGGAGACGACCCACGGCACGCAGAACCTGGTCGGCGCGCTGCGCCAGTCGATGGCCGCGCTCGGCGCGCGCACGATCCGCGAGATGCACGACGTCGAGATGGTCATCGCGCCGTCGATCGTCACCGAGGGCAAGTCCTGGCAGCTCGCCGGCCGCGAATAAGGATCAGCCAGCAGCGCGCTTCGTGGGCTTCGGCTTCAGCGTGAGCGTGTACTCGTAGCTGCGCTCGAGGAACGGGGCCAGCTCATCGGTCCGTTCGAGCAGGTCGTCGGGCACGGCCACGAACTCCTTCGCCGGCGGCCAGGCCGGATCGCCGCGGAAGAGGTCGGTTCCGTAGCGCTCCATGAACGCGGCACGCTCGTCCGGCGGCAGCCGCAGTCCCACCAGGCCGTGCTTGCTGATCATCGAGTACATGTTCCCGTTGACCGCGGTGTAGGCCGATCCGAAGTTCGACTTCTCGGCCACGCCCGGCACGGCGTCGAGCAGCGCGCGATACAGCCGGAGGCGGTCGGCGGGTACGTTCGTCTGCTTGGCGGCAGGCATCGGTGAAGCAAGGCTAGCATCGGCCTGTGGCGGAGCCCAAGCTGTCAACCCGCGCCCTGAACCGTGCCTTGCTTGCCCGACAGCTCCTGCTCGAGCGCTCGACGCTGCCCATCCCTGAGGCGCTGTCGCGGCTGGCCGGGATCCAGAACCAGTACGCGCCGAACGCGTACCTGCGCCTCTGGTCGTGCCTGGAGGGCTTCCGCCGCGAGGACCTCACGAGCGCATACGAGGACGCGACCGTCGTCCAGGGCACGCTGATGCGGGGCACCATCCACGCCGTGGCGCGGGGTGACTATCGGACCTTCCTCGGCGCGATCCAGCGCACCCAGCGCGAATGGGGCGCCAAGGTGACGAAGGCGCCTCCAACGCTGGACCGATCGGCCGCGCTCGCGCGCGTCCGGACTGCCCTGGCCAAGGGACGGATGAAGCGGCCCGACCTCGACCCTCTGCTCCGCGAGGAGCACCAGGCGGTGCGCCAATCAATCGACACCGACCTCGCCATCCTGCGGGTGCCGCCATCGGGCACCTGGATGCGGCGACGTGCCGACCTTTGCGCGCTCGCCGACGACGTCATCGGTCCGGGCGACGTCCCCGAGGCCGAGGCGTTACCGGCCGTGATAAGCCGCTACCTCGCCGCATACGGCCCGGCGTCGCCGAAAGACACCGCATCGTTCCTGGGCATGAACCTCTCGCCGGTCAAGGCGCTGGTGGCGGCGATGGAGCTGCGCCACTTCCGGGACGAGGACGGAACCGAGCTCCTGGACGTCGAGAACGGCCCGCTGCCAGACCCCGACACCGAGGCGCCGGTGCGGTTCCTGCCGACCTGGGACTCGATCCTGCTCGTCCATGCCCGGCGGACGCAGGTGCTGCCCGAGGCGTATCGGCCGCTCGTCTTCCACACCAAGATGCCGCCGTCGTACCCGACGTTCCTCGTCGACGGCCAGGTGGCCGGCACGTGGAAGCACGAGGACGGCGAGATCCGGCTGTCACCGTTCCGGCGGCTCCGGGCGACCGAGCGAGCGGCGCTCGAGGAGGAGGCCCACCGCCTGGCCGAGTTCCACGCCTGAACCCCCGGCGTACGATGGGCCAATGAACCACGCAGACGTCCAGGCCTGGCTGGACCGCTACGTCACCGCATGGCGCAGCAACGACCGCGCCGACATCGAGTCCCTCTTCACCGAGGATGCCGTCCACGGCTACCGGCCGTGGGACAGCGACGAGCACACCGTGCGCGGCAGCAAGGCGATCGCCGACAGCTGGCTCGAGGAGCCGGACGCGCCCGACGGTTGGGACGCGAAGTACGAGCCGTTCGCCGTCGAGGACGATCGCGCCGTCGCGCTCGGCTGGAGCCGATACGCGGCGACCTCCGACGAGCCCGAACGCCTCTACCACAACGCCTACGTGCTCGAGTTCGCGCCCGATGGCCGCTGCCGGGCATTCCACGAGTTCTACATGCTCAAGGAGGACCGATGATCCAAACGACCACTCCCAGCGTCGACGGCCGCACGATCAGCGAGTACCTCGGCGTCGTGACCGGCGAGGCGATCCTCGGCGCGAACATCGTGCGCGACCTGTTCGCCGGTATCCGCGACATCGTCGGCGGCCGTGCCGGCGCGTACGAGGAGGAGCTGCGCAAGGCACGCGAGATCGCCATGGAAGAGCTGGCCGCCGAGGCCAGCCAGCGCGGGGCCGATGCGGTCGTCGGCATCGACCTCGACTACGAGACGGTCGGCAACGGCTCGATGCTGATGGTGACCGCGTCGGGCACTGCCGTTCGCCTCGGCGCGTGACCTCGCCCTGGCGCGAGGCTCTTGAGTGAGTAAACTTCCTCACCATACTGAGTAAATCAACTCAGTGAAGTGAGTAAAGCATGAAGCTGCCCAAGGTCTACCGCCGCCCGGTCTACGACGAGATCCTGGAGCGGGCCCACGAGCCGCGTCGCTTCGTGCAGGTGCTGGCGGGCCCGAGACAGGTGGGCAAGACCACGCTGGCGCGCCAGGTCATGGACGCGATCGGTATCCCGGGGCACTTCGCCTCGGCGGACGCGCCGGATCCGGAGGACATCGGCTGGCTCTACACGCAGTGGGCGATCGGCCGGCAGGCGGCGGCCCATGGCGGGCGGGCCGGCGGGCTGCTCGTGCTCGACGAGGTCCAGAAGATCCGCGACTGGTCCGACGTCGTGAAGCAGCTGTGGGACGAGGACTCGGCGGCCGGCACACCACTGCGGGTGATGCTCCTCGGCTCGGCCCCGCTGCTGGTTCGGCAGGGCCTGTCGGACTCGCTCGCCGGCCGCTTCGAGATCATCCGGGTCACGCATTGGACCTACGGCGAGATGCGCGACGCCTTCGGCTGGGACCTCGACACCTATCTCTTCCATGGCGGCTACCCCGGCGCGGCTCCGCTCATCAAGAGCCACGACCGATGGGCGGAGTACATCCTCGACGCGATCGTCGAGACGAACCTGTCGCGCGACATCCTGCTGCTCAACCGGGTCGAGAAGCCGGCGCTGCTGCGACAGCTCTTCCGGCTGGCCTGCACGTATTCGGGCCAGGTCCTCAGCTACACGAAGATGCTCGGCACCCTGACCGATGCGGGCAACACCGTCACCCTGGCTCACTACCTCGAGCTGCTCGGCGGCGCCGGGATGGTGACCGGGGTGGGGAAGTACTCGGGGTCGGCGGTTCGAAGACGGGCCTCGTCACCGAAACTGCTGGCGCTGAACACCGCGCTCATGACCGCCGCGGCTCGCACGACCTTCAAGCGCGCCAAGGCCGATCCGGAGCTCTGGGGGCGGCTGGTCGAGACCGCGGTCGGCGCCCACCTGTGGGCCCACGCCGATCCCGACGAGCTCGGCTGGTGGCGCGAGGGCAACAACGAGGTCGACTGGGTGGTCCGTCCGGGCAAGCTCATGCGCTCGCGGGATGCACCGATGGCTATCGAGGTCAAGCCCGGCCACCCGCGCGGCTCGCGCGGGACGGTCGCGTTCACGCACGCGCACCGCGGGGCGCGGTCGCTGATCGTCGGCGCGGGCGGGATCCCGGTCGAGGACTTCCTGGCGGTCCACCCGCGAGAGTGGCTCGACGCCTAGCTCAACGGCCAGATCACCTCGGTCTTCGTCTCCTCCATACCCACCTCGCCGGGATCGTCGACGTACGACTCCCAGGGGCCGGGACCCTCGTCGCGACCCTGCTCATGGATCCAATCGTGGAGCGCGTCGTAGGTCTTCGACAGTCCGTCGTATGCGCCGCGATGGATGGTGATCGCGACCTGGCCGCCCGGCAGCTCGCCGGCGAACAGCTCACCCGGCTCGGCCTCGTCAGCGGAACGAAGTGTCGATGCCGGCGCGCTGACCGGGATGCCGATCTCGACGTCGACCTGCTCCGGTCCGAACTGGTGGTAGCGGCCGAACGGCGGGCCAGCCGGCTCGATGCCCAGGTCGGCCAGGCGGTGGGCAATGTTCGGCAGGTGCTCGTCGAAGAGGGCTGCCAGGTCCATCGATTCCATCGGCTCCGTCACGCGGACGGCCGCAGTCGGCTGGGGAGTCAGCTCGCGGATCTCGGCGGTGATCATCGGTCTCATCTCCTGCTGGATTACGCGACCAGGTCTGGTTAGGATCGTCGGACAGGGGTGAGGGGGACGATGATATCCGCTAGGCAGACGAGCACCGGACTCGTCCAGGCGAAGGTTCTGGGCGGCTTCGCGGTGACCGTCGATGGTCGCCCGGTGCCTCCGTCCGACTGGCGGCGCATCTCGGCAGTGCGGCTCGTGAAGCTGCTGCTGGTGACGAATGGCCACACGATCTCCCGCGAGGCGGCTGCCGAGGAGCTGTGGCCCGAGGCCGACCCCGCCCACCAGGCCGTCAACTTGCGCAAGGCCGTGCACTTCGCTCGACGTGCCCTGGAGCCGACAGGTGACGCGCCGGAGATCCTGACGACCGATCACCACTTGCTCGGCCTGGAGGACGCGGCGCTCGACCTGGACTTGGATCGCCTGCGTGATGCGATCGAGGTGCTCGACGATCGAGCAAGCCACACCACCGATGCCATCGTCGCTGCCAGGGACACCGTGCTGGCCCTGGGAGCCGATGACCTCCTACCAGATGACCCATACGAGGACTGGCTGGCCGGCGAGCGTGAGCGTCTCTCGTCGCGCTGGCGCGACACCGCACTGGGGGTGGCGAGCGAGCGGATCTCCGCCGGATCCGCTGAGACCGCGCAGCCGCTGCTCGATCAGGTCCTGCTCCGCGATCCCGCCGACGAGGACGCCCACCGATTAGCGATCGAGCTGCATGGGTCGCTGGGGCAACACCACGCGGCGCGCCGCCAGTTCTTCCGGTGTCGGACCGAGCTTGCCGCGCTGGGGATAGCGCCGTCGAGCGAAACGGTGGGCGCGCTCGGGGCCGCCGAGGCGGCTGCGCTCACACGTCCGAGGCGGGTCGTGTCAGGCGGTGGCGAGTTGGTGGGCCGCCAGGCGGAGCTCACGAGGCTCGAGCTCGCCTTCGATCGGATCGCCGCTGGGCGTCCCGCGGTCCTCGTCGTGCGTGGACCCGCCGGCATCGGCAAGAGCCGGCTCCTCGAAGAGGTGGCCCATTACGGTGACTCGTCGGGCTGGCACGTCCTCGAGGCGCGGGCGGTCCAGTCGGCACCGGGGTTGTCCTTCGCGCCTGTGGGAGAGGCTCTTGCCGGGACGCTGCGGAGAGAGGCGGTCGCCGCCTGGCCAGAGCCCGCCGCGAGTGCAGCGGCGACCCTGGTGCCGGCGCTCGGCCTCGAGCCAGCCCTGCCGTTCAAGCAGCCGCGCGCACTGGCCACGGCGGTGGGCGAGGTCATTGGCCGCCTGGTCGCGACGGCGCCGGTCGCTCTCCTGATCGACGACGGCCAGTGGCTCGACGATGGCTCTGCGGATCTCCTCGCCGATGTCGCGCACCGTACGGTTGATCGTCCGCTGCTGGTCGCGGTCAGCCTCCGCTCGGACGAGCCGCGATCGGCGGCGGTGGAAGAGCTCGTGGACCGGCTGTCTGCGATGCCGGGTGCGGAGGGCCTGGACCTCGCCCCTCTTCGTGGGAGGGATGTCCCTGCGCTCGTCGTCCGCCACCTGGGCGGCGCCCGGGTCGATGGCCGTCTGGCGACCTTCCTCGTCGAGCATTCCGGCGGCAACCCCCTCTTCTGCCTCGAGCTCGCCCGCGATGGGCGCGACCGCGGCAGCATCGACCTCGAGGGCGCCACCTGGCGCCAGCGGCAGCCGGACGAGCCGGCACATGTCCCTCGTGGCGTCGCACGGCTCGTGGCGGGACGCTGCGCGCGCCTGCGAACGGAGACCGTCCGCATCCTCGCGTTGTCCGCGGAGTTGGGCGACCTGATCGACTATGAGCTGGCGTCGCGTGCCGCCGGCGCTGAGCCAGAGGCGGTGGTTGGCGCCATCGACGAGGCCCTCGAGGCATCACTGGTGGTCGAGGCGCGCGGCGGCTATCGCTTTGCCCACCCGCTCTTCAGAGCGGCACTCCAGGGCCAGACTGCGCGGTCGCAGCGCGGCCCGATGATGCTGTCGCTGGCCCGAGCCCTGGCCGGCGAGGCTGACCCGCGCGATCCGGCGGCGGTTCGGGCAGCGGTGGCGGCCGGCGTGGACCCGGTCGGCGTCGCTGATCGAGCGCTGAACGCCGTCGAGGACGGCGTCGCTGAGGCCCGCCCACTCGGGATCGCCTTCGGCTTTGCGGCCGCCGCAGGGCAGATCCGGCTGTCCGACCGCCAGGGGGCACGGCGGATCCTCGGGCTCGCCCTCGAGGCCTGGAAGCGGTTGCCGTCGCCCGACCAGTCAGCCTACGAGGCGTCGACAGCGTGGTGGATGCTCGGCGAGATCCTCGCGCACACGGGTGACGAAGGGTCAGCCGAAGCCGCATTCAGGGAGGCGATAGCCACGGCGCGCAACGCCGAGCAGATGGGTACCGCCTACCGCGGGCTGGCCTGGCTGCCCTATCGGCATGGCGACTACGAATCGGCGATCGCCATCCTCGACGAGGGCATCGCGCTCCACGAGGACGACGAGGTGCTGCGTGGCGTCCTGATGATGGAGGCCGGGTTCCTGAACTTTCGGCACCAGCGCCTCGATGAGTCGCTGGCCCAGCTCGAGGCGGCGGAAGCGATCCTGGCCAGGGCCGGGTCGGACGTCCTGCGCATGGAGGTCCTCGACTGCCTGTGGGGCCCGCTCGAGTCGCTCGGTCGCGGAGACGAGACCCTCGCCGGGCTCAACGAGGCGCTCGCGATCGCCCTTCGCCTGCGCGACGTGTCGTGGGAGGCGCGCATCCGGACTCACATCGGGTTCCGGATGGTGATCGGCGGGACGCCGGGGCGGGCGCGGCCGCACCTTGACCGCGCGATCTGGGTCGCGGACATGGTCGGCGACCCGTACATGGAGTCAGTCGCCACGTGGGCATCGGCGGAGATGGCGTATGCGCTGGGGGACGACGTCACCGCCCAGGGCCTCCGCCGTCGCGAGCTCGAGCTGCTAGCAGGGCTCGGCGGCAACGTGCGCCACGAGGCGCTGGCGCATGTGCACCTCGCGCACATCGCGCGACGAGCCGACCGACACGACGCAATGCGCGAGGAAGAGGCGCTGGCACGTGCTCTGGCGGCGGAGGCATCGGCCACCAACCCGGACTTCGGTCGCCGAATCGATGCCTACCTCGCCGCGGAACGCTGGCAGCCGATGAGCCAGTAGCGGCCGTCGAGTGAGACGGTCGGCGAAACTCGGCGGGGCCACGATCGGTATGTAGGGGTGCCTCTAGCCCATCGCGCTCGGGAACCGGCGCTCGAAGTCGATGATCCCGACCCAATCGGGCTTGATCGAGATCTAGGTCATCGCCTCACCGCGCTCGCGCATCTGCTGCCACCAGGGCGTCGCCGTCACCCCGACCGCTGTATCGCCGGGCGGATGCGGCGTACTCGTCAGTGACGGTATCAGCATCGCGTGATGCTCACGCTTCCCGCGAATCATCGAGCGCGTGGTACGGCGGCGCCTCCGTGTCGATGGTCACCGCGACCCTGGAGCCCTGCCGCAAGGCCCGGAGCTTGGGTGCAGTCGGTGGCGTCCCCACCCACGACCTCCCGTCCGTCCCAGTGTAAACAAATGGGAATCACGCGCGGCGTTCCGTCTCTCCATACATAGGCCAGCCGTGCCGGGATGCGCGACGCAGCAGCTCGCGAGCCACCGGGTCATCCAACAGTGCGAGGTTCCCCTGCTCAAGCATGCGCCGATCCTCGCCGATTGTGTCCATGTCGTCTTCCCTCCTCTGCATTCGCGCCATCACACCAGAATCCACCAACATACGCGCACAATCAAACCCGTCCGCACGCCATCCACGCTCGCTCGCCACACCGCAGGAACGCCGGGGGAACGCGGGCGGTTGATGGTAGGCGGGTGAAAGAGCTCCCGATACCGCTCCTTCGTGGTCCGGGTCTGGTCGATGCCTGTCGACCACGGTGGCGCTCGGGTCGAGATCGAGCGGATCCAGTCGGGCGCCAGGGTCGCGCTTCGCGGCCCCGACGCAGAACGCATCGTGGCGATGCTCGATCCGGCCGTCGGTGACGTGCCAATGCCCATCTCCGTCGCCGGCGACCGTGATCGACGTCCAACAGAAGGGAGTGCGACATGATCCTGGTGGTTGGAGCGACGGGAATGCTGGGTGGCCGCATCGCGCAGCGGCTCCTCGAAGGAGGCCAGCAGGTCCGCATCCTGGTCCGGCCGGGATCGGACTACGCCGAACTCGAGCGCGCCGGCGCGCAGCCGGTCATCGGCGACCTCAAGGAACCCGACACTTTGGCTGCTGCGTGCCGCGACGTTGGAACCGTCATCACCACCGCGAACTCCGCGCGGCGCGGGCCGCCGGACACGGTCGAAGCAGTCGACCTGGACGGGAACCGGAGCCTTATCGAGGCCGCTCGCGAGGCGGGCGTGAAGCAGTTCGTCCTCATGTCGGGTGGCCCCGGCACCTCGCTCGACAGCCCAATCCCGTTCGTCCGGGCCAAGGCCGAGTCGGAGGTCCGGCTTCGCGAGAGCGGGATGACATACACCATCCTCCGCTCCCAGCCCTACTTCGAGATCTGGGTGGGGATGGTCGTTGCCGCCCCGGCGCTGAGCGGGAACCCGGTGACGTACGTCGGCAGTGGCGAGCGAAAGCACTCGATGATCTCGGTCGCCGATGTCGCCGAGTTCGCCGCCGCCGCCGTCGACCACCCGGACGCCCGCAACCAGCTGCTGCAACTGGCCGGGCCCGAACCGATCAGCTGGCGTGACGCCGTCGCCGCGTTCGAGCGCGCGCTCGACCGCCCAATCGAGCATCACGGCGTCCCGCCCGAGCAGCCCGTCCCCGGCGTCCCTGAACAGATCCACGGACTGCTGGCCTCGCTCGACACCTACGACTCGCCCATGGACATCAGCGACCTGGCTCGGGCGTTCGGCGTTCGCCTCTCGAGCATCGACGACTACGCCCGTCAGATGGCAAAGGTGACCGTCCCGTAGTTGGGCGGCCACTCGAGCCGCAGGAAGGAGCGACACCGATGCGAAAGACCGTTCTCGCGCTGCTGAGTGCAGCGCTGATTCTCGCCGGCAGCGCCTGGACCGTTTCCGCGAGCTCGACGCAGACCGGCGGCGGCACGTACGCCATCGAACGGCTGACGAACGATGACCTCGGAACGGTCGGCTCGCTCGCCTTCTCACGTTGGACAGAGGTGATCACGTTCGACGGAACCGTCGATGGGACGGCGGCATGCACCGTCCACGGCGTCACCGTCCTCGGTGCCCAGGGTCCCAGCAGCCTCCGCTTCGTGGGTTGGTGCCGATTCAGCGGAGACGTCGGCGGGCGTGATGGCACCGCGGCCGGCCCATCGATTGGCAGGATCACCTTCGCGCCGTTTGGCGGAAGCATCGGGTTCTCGCTCCTCGGCGGATCGGGTGAGCTCGCGGGCCTCCGCCTCACGGGAAACGCCCAGCTCGACGGTACGTACGACGTCACCTATCGCTTCGCCGGCGGATAGCTGTCCCCGACGGCCAACAACCAAGGGAGGATTCCCATGTCACGACACATTCAATCGGCCGACCGCTTCCGGTCGCTCCTGCTGGCCATCCTGCTGGCCCTCGGTGGAGCCCTGATCGGTGCCTCGCCTGCTGCCGCCGGAGACACGCGGTGCGGGGTGGACCAAGAGTTTCCGACCCCTGATATCGCGATCTCCGGGACGTTCGACAACGTCGTCGTCCCGGAGGGATTGACCTGCGTGCTTCTGTTCGCGGAGGTGCGCGGGAACGTCGTCGCCCTGCCGGGCTCCAAGGTGTTCATCTTCTTCTCCGAGGTCCGCGGCAACGTGGAGGCGAAGTCAGGCGTCCTCGCGAACACCCAGGAGTCGTCGATCGGCGGCAACTACGCGTGCGACGGCTGCCGAGTGCTGCAGGCGGGCGCCAGCTCCAGTCGGGGGCAACATCGAGGTCGTCGGTCTGCGCCCGTTCGGCACGTCGAGTCAAGGGTTCGGAAGCTTCATTGGGAGCAGCGTGGTGGGTGGCAACGTCACCATCCGCGACAGCCAGGGAGAGGCGGGGACCTTGAACGACTTCGAGGTGAGCGACACCACCATCGGCGGAAATTTCACCTTCGCCAACAACTTGATCGACGGAATCGGGTTGATCGAGCGGAACATCGTGAGTGGGAACGTCGCCGTCCTGAAGAATGCAGGCCCGATCAACGTCGCCGACAACGACATCGAAGCGACCCTCGAGTGCTTCGAGAACGATCCAGCGCCGGTGAGCGCCGGCAACAACGCGCGGCAGCACAAGGGGCAGTGCCAAGCCTGAGGATGTGGCCCATGTCGGACTGACATAGGAACAGCTCACTCGCGGGGTTCCGACGGGACCTCGCGAGTCCCACGTCCGCCAGGCGCACCGACAAACGACGGTCGACAAGGATGGCCGGCACTAGACTCACCGATGACGACCCGCGCTGATTGAGCCCATGAGCGACCCGAACGGCCAAGGACCAACCGACGACCGCGAAATGCGCCGGGCGGCCAAGGAGCGCGGACGGACGGTCCACGGCGAGGCGGCCAACGCCGGCCACCGCGTCCTCGCCCCCGACGACGCCGAGGTCGAGGCGTACCTCGAGCAGGCGCTCCACGCGCCGCCGCCGCAGCGCGTCGAGACCGAGGCGCCCGAGCAGCCCGAGACGGTCGCGATCCTCGACTTCGGCAGCCAGTTCGCCCAGCTCATCGCGCGCCGCGTGCGCGAGCTGAACGTCTACTCCGAGCTCCTGCCGCACGACACGCCGATGGCGGAGCTGGAGCGGCGAGGCGTCAAGGCCGTGATCCTGTCGGGCGGGCCGTCATCGGTCTATGACGAGAACGCGCCGAGGGCGGACCCGGCACTGTGGTCCGGCCGCATCCCGGTGCTCGGCATCTGCTACGGGCTCCAGCTCATGGCCCACGAGCTCGGCGGCGAGGTCGTGCCGTCGCAGAAGCGCGAGTACGGACCGGCGACCGTCAGCCTGACCGATGCGGACGGGCTCTTCGCCGGCATCGATCGCGAGCAGCCGGTGTGGATGAGCCACGGCGACTCGATCCTGCGTCCGCCGGAGGGCTTCCGAGCGACCGCCCAGACCGATGCGAGCCCGTACGCTGGACTGGCCGATCCGGGCCGCAACCTGTACGGCATCCAGTTCCACCCCGAGGTCGTGCACACGCCGATCGGACGCGAGGTGCTGCGCAACTTCGTGGTCGGCATCGCCGGCATGCGCCAGACCTGGACGCCGGCGAACCTGGTCGACACGACGGTCGCCGAGATCCGCGAGCGGGTCGGCGACGGCCATGTCATCTGCGCCCTGTCGGGCGGCGTCGACAGTGCGGTGGCGGCGACGCTCGTGCACCGGGCCATCGGCGACCAGCTGACCTGCATCTATGTCGACCATGGGCTCATGCGCAAGCGCGAGTCGGAGCTGCTGCGGGTCACCTTCGAGCGGGACCTGGGCATGCAGCTGGTGATGGTCGATGCTCGGGATCGGTTCCTGGCGCGACTCGCCGGCGTGGAGGATCCGGAGGAGAAGCGGCGGATCATCGGTGACGAGTTCATCAGGGTCTTCGAGGAGGAGGCCGCCAAGCTCGGGCAGATCGACTTCCTGACCCAGGGGACGCTGTATCCCGACGTGATCGAGTCCACGACCGCCGAGACGAAGACGGCGCAGAAGATCAAGACCCACCACAACGTCGGCGGCCTGCCGCCCGACATGCGGTTCCGGCTCATCGAGCCGCTGCGCTACCTGTTCAAGGACGAGGTGCGCAAGGTCGGCACCGAGCTCGGCCTGCCGGAGGCGATGGTGCAGCGCCAGCCATTCCCGGGGCCGGGACTCGCGATCAGGATCATCGGCGAGGTGACCGCGGAGCGGCTCGACACGCTGCGCGAGGCCGACTGGATCGTCATCGACGAGATCAAGGCCGCCGGGCTGTATCGGTCCCTGTGGCAGTCGTTCGCGATCCTCACGCCGGTCCGGTCGGTTGGCGTCATGGGCGATGGGCGGACCTACGCGAACGTCGTGGCGGTGCGGGCGGTGACCAGTGACGACGGTATGACCGCCGACTGGGCACGGCTGCCGTACGAGGTGCTGGCGAAGATCTCGTCGCGGATCGTGAACGAGGTGCCCGGGGTCAACCGCGTCGTGTACGACGTCAGCTCGAAGCCGCCGGCCACCATCGAGTGGGAGTGATCAGGGCGCCAGCCGATAGACCTGGTTGGCGTTTCCTGCGGTGGCCCACAGCGAGTCGAAGGCGACGGTCACCGCACATGTGCTCGGTGGGCCGCTGAGGGTCTCGACGACCTCGTTGGTCGCTGGATCGATCCGAGCCAGGAAGAGGTCGCGCGCGCACACCCATACCGCGTCGGCCTCGGCCCACAGGTGCCCCGGCGCAGCGCCGGTGGCGATCTCGGCGTGGACGGCCCCGTCGTCGGGGTCGATGCGCACGACCGTGGGCTCGTCCGGCGGCATCTCCTCGGCGCCCTGGAGGGTCACCCAGATGCTGTCCGGGCCTGCCTTGATCACCTGCGGTCGCGCAAGGTCGACTGTGTGCTCGGTGACCTCCCCCGTCGAGGGGTCGACGCGCAGCACCAGCCCGTCCTGGGGTGCGGTAACCCAGACCGCGTCGAAGCCGTAGGCCAGCGTCGAGGCGCCATGGCCGAGGGGGATGGTCGTCGCAGCCATAGCGGCCGGGTCGATCCGCACCAGGTGGTTCACCACGCCGCCCTCGGCGCCCAGCGCCCACACCGAGCCACTGCCGAAGGCGAGGCTACCGAACGCCGCGCCGGTCTCGAATTCCACCTCGTCGGTGATCTCGTTGGTCTCCGGATCGATGCGGACGACGCCGGCGGTCACACAGGCCCAAACCGCGTCATCGCTCATGGTGAAGCCCTGGCAGACCTGCCCGGGAAGCGGGATGGAAGCGACCTGGTCGTTCGCCTCGGGGTCGATTCGGATGATGGCCGGCTCGTCCTGGTCGGGTGCCAGGACCCACATCGAGCCGAACCCCTCCAACGGCCAGTCGGGCTCACCCTCGAGCGAGAAGACGACGTCGGCCCGCTCCTCGACGGACTCCCCCGCCGCATCTGAAAGGCTGGGGGAATCGCTTGCGGTGCTCGGGGACGGCTCGGCATCGGTCGGCTCGCCCGTCGACGATGGCCCGGACTCGGACGGTGTCGAGCACGCCGCCAGGCCAAGCACGAGCACGAGGATCGAAGACCGCGAGGCGGAAGCGCGCATGCTCACTCACCACTCGACGGTCCGCGTCGTCGGACGCCAGGTGCTCGGGCGTGGCGGCATCGTACGCCGCACGGTCAATCTCGCCGGGGATCGCTCTCGTCTGTCTCGCGGTCGGCGCGCGGCCGGGTTACCGCTCGGATGCCGGTGTGCACGACGTCGGTCATGGGCTGGACGATGACCGGGTCGATGATCTCGTCGCGCACCTGCCGAGCCGTCTGGACGAGGATGTCGCCGAACGCGATCGACGCACCCAGGGCCAGCGCGGTGGCCACCGCGGTCGTCAGCAGGAGCAATCCGGCGATCGCGTCCGATGAGAGCATGCCGTTCACGATCAGCAGGCCGGGCAGGAGTGGGAGCGATGCCGGCACGACCCAGAGCACGACGGGAGCGTCGCGCCGCCTGGCCAGCAGCCGACCACCGGCACCCACTGCCAGCCCGGCGAGGGCCGTTGCGCCCACTCCGCCGATGCCGAAAGGGATGACGGCGAGATAGGCCGCCCACCCGAGGGCTCCGAGCGCGCTCGCGGTCAGCAGGGCGAAGCGCGGCTCGCCGAGCCGGACGGCCCATGCGCCGCAGGCGATGGCCGCGGCCGCGACCTGAACGGCCTCCACCCTCGCGTCGGAGTCGGGGATCCCGACCACAAGCGGCACGCCGAACTGGTTCGCCAGGCCGATGCCGATCGCGGTGCCGGCGGCGACGGCCGCGCCGAGCATGAAGGCATTCGCCAGACGCGCCGAGCCGCTGATCGTCGACTGGTCGATCAGGTCGCGCATGCCGGCCACGAGTGCCGCACCGGGGAGGAACCGAAGGAGGCTGCCGGTCAGGACGAGCGCCGCATTGATCGGTGCGTCGAGCGCGACCGTGAGCGCCACGAGCAGCGACGAGACGAGCGGCCCGATCAGGCTCCGGAAGAACGGCGGGAGGCCCGAGCCGTCAAGTCGCACGACGATCGGCTGGACGACCGCACTGATGAGCAGCGTCGCCAGCGCGTCCAGGGCGGACCCCCCGAAGAGCACGGTCGATGCCCCCGCGGAGACCGCCTGCGAGAGGCTGGTGAATGGCTCCCTCCAGGCGGTCTGGAGTGAGGCGACCCGCTCGACCTCGGCAGCCGCCCGCTCCAGGTCCACCGTCCCGGTCCGCAGCTCGGTCACGAGGCCGGCCGCCGCTGCAAGGCGCTGATAGTCGGTCGCCTGCTCGGGGACGAGGACCATGGCCGTGATCGGCTGTGCCGCTGGGCCCGGGGAGTACGAGAGCCAGATCGTTCCGAAGGAAACCGCTGCGGTCGTCCGATCGAGGCCGAGGCCGGCCGCGGCCGAGCGCATCGCGCGCTCGACGTCGTCCGTCGGTGAACCTGCGCCCAGCATCACCGCGCCGAGCCTGGTGACGACATCGACGCTGCGTACGGCGTCAATCGCGGCGGCGTCTCGATACGGAGGGTCTACGCGCTGGTCCGTGGCGTCCGACCTCAGTTCCCCGCGGTGATTCGGTTCTTCCCCTGACCTGCGTACGTTTCCGACGCAGGCACCGGATCACGATTCCCCGGCCTCGTTAGCATGGATCGCGATGCGGATCGTCTCGCTCCTGCCGTCGGCGACCGAGATCGTCTTCGCCCTCGGCCTCGATGACCAGCTTCTCGGCGTGACCGATGAGTGCGATTGGCCGCATGCCGCCCGGGCCAAGCGTGTCGTCGTCCGCTCGCGCCAGCCGGCGGGGCTGACGCCGGGCCAGATCGACGACTGGGTGCGGGCCGAGGCGCCGAACGGCGGGCTCTATCGGCTCGACGACGCCGCGATCGCCGAGATCTCGCCCGAGCTGCTGCTGACCCAGGACCTGTGCCGGGTCTGCGCCGTGCCCACCGGCGACGTGGATGCGGCGCTGGCCCGCATCGGCTGCCCAGCCACCGTCGTCACCCTGGAGCCGCAGCGCCTCGACGAGGTGATCGCATCCGTCGCCGACGTCGCCTATGCCGCCGGCGAGCCCGACCGAGGTCGACAGCTCGTGGCCGCGCTCCACGCGCGGCTCGATGCCGTGCGCGAGGCGGTGCGAGGCCGCCCGCCGGTGCCGACGCTCGTCCTCGAGTGGCTCGACCCGCCGTACACCGCCGGCCACTGGGTACCCGACGTGATCGCCGCGGCCGGCGGTGAGCCGCTGCTCGGCGATCCCGGCGGCCGTTCGCGGGCCGCGACGTGGGAGGAGGTCATCCTCACCGATCCCGAAGTCGTCGTCCTGGCGCCGTGCGGCATGCCGTCGACCGAGGCGATTGCGCAGGCGCGCGGCCTCGTCCCTCCCGAGCTCCTCGCCCGGCGGGTCGTCGCGGTCGACCTCGCCCGCCCGGGGCCGCGGCTGGTCGACTGCGTCGAGGCGCTCGCCGCGGTCCTCCATCCGGACGCGGGACTGCCGGCCCGCCCCGACGTGCTCCTTGGCGCTGATTCCCATGCGTCTCGCGGCGTCAGTGGCCGGTAGGCGCTAGCATCCGGAACGTGCTCAAGACATTGCGCGCGATCGGAGTCGGCGCGACCCTGCTCCCCGTGATGTCCGCGTGCACCGTCGCCGTGGTGGAGACGCCCGATCCGGCCGCCATCCCGTCCGGCGAGCCCATCGTCGATGGAGCAACCGGACCGGTCACCCTGCTCGGCGACGGCCAGGCATTCGATATGGGGTGGCGCTACCTGATCTACGAGTCGGCCGACGGGTGGTGCAAGCAGCTCGAGATGGTCGAGGTCACGACCACTGGCTGCGGGCCCGACCTGCTGCCCGCCGAGGGCGAGCATATTGGCGCCGCGGGAGCCCTGGACCCGCTCGCGAACGGCGTCACTCCCGTCGAGGGCATCGTGAGCGACGAGATCGTGACGGTCTGGGTCATCGACGAGCAGGTCGGGCGCCTGCCAGCGACCTTGATGCCGCTCGAAGAGGCCGGCCTCGAGGGCCAGGCATTCGTCGCGTTCATGCCGGCCGACGGCACCCCGACCCACATCCAGGCGCTCGCCCTCAGCGGCGAGATCCTCGAAACGTACGAGCTGCCCTGATGTCTGGCTGGTTCGACAAGCTACTCGAGGAGCTCCAGCGCCGCCAGGCGGAGGAGGACGCGCGGCGGGAGGGCAGGCCACCGGAGCGCAACGTCACGCCGATCGAGGAGGGGCGCCGCGCCTCGCGCCGCCGCGGTGGCGGAAACGGCGACGGGAACGGCCCGGGCGGCGGGCCGCCGGTCGCGCGGCCGGTCTTCGGCAGCGACGTGCCGTGGCGCCGATGGGTCCTCATCGGCGGCGGATTCGTCGCGCTCATCGTCGTGCTCGGCCTGCTGGGTGGCGCCGTCACCCTGATCACCGACATCATGTGGTACGACGCTCTCGGGCGTCGCGACGTCCTCCAGACCCGGCTGTGGGCGCAGATCGCCCTCTTCGCGATCGGCTTCGCCGCCATGCTCGTGCCGGTGCTCATCAGCGTCTGGCTGGCGCGCCGCATCGCGCCGCAGGCGCCGGTGCGCCGCATCGGAGAGATGGAGCTGCCGGACCTCTCGCGGCTCATCGGCCTGGCGCTGGTGGCGGTCGCGGTGCTGCTGGCGCTCGGCAGCGGAGCCGCGTGGACCGGCTCGTGGGAGACGATCCTCCTCTTCATCAACGGCGAGGCGTGGGGCACCGTCGATCCGACCCTCGGTCGCGACATCGGCTTCTACGTCTTCGACCTCCCATTCTGGCGCTTCCTGCTCGGCTGGGCGTCGACGACGCTGATCATCATCGGCCTCTTGACCCTGGGCGCCTACGCCGCGCGGGCGCTGCACTGGCAGTTCCACCTCTCGGCGCCGGTTCGGGCGCACCTGTCGGTCATCGGTGCATTGCTGCTGGTCGTGATCGCCGCCGGCTACCAGCTCGACATCGCCGAGCTCGCCTACTCGACCAACGGCTGGAACGGCAACGTGCAGGCCGCGCTGTACACGGACATGAACGCGCGCGTGCCGGCCTTCGTCATCCTCACCGGCGTCGCCCTGGTCGCCGCGGGCCTGCTGGTGCTCAACACCTGGTTCCGCACCCTCTGGCTCCTGGGGCTGGCGGCCGGCGCGTGGCTGGTGCTGTCGATCGTGGTCGGCGGCCTCTACCCGTCCTTCGTGCAGACGGTGCAGGTCAACCCGAACGAGCTGAACGTCGAACGGCCGTACCTCATCAACCACCTGACATCCACGCGAGCGGCGTACGACCTCGACACGATCGACACGCGCGGCTTCACCGGCGAGCAGGAGCTGACCCGCGACGTGTTCGCCACCGACACGGCCACCATCGACAACCTGCGGCTGTGGGACTACCGGCCGCTGCTGACCACGTTCGGGCAGGAGCAGATCCTGCGCTTCTACTACGACTTCATCGATGTCGACATCGATCGCTACGACATCAGCGGCGAGCAGCGCCAGATCATGCTCAGCGCCCGCGAGCTGAACTTCGACAACTTCGGCACCGACAGCACCTGGACCAGCGAGCGCCTGGTCTACACCCATGGCTACGGGATCACTGCCGTGCCGGTCGACGCGGTCACCGACCAGGGCACGCCCGACTACCTCGTCAGCGGCATCAACAGCGAGCCGCAGCTGCCGCTCGTCGAGCCGCGAATCTACTTCGGCGAGGTGACCGACACCTGGGTCGTCACCAGCACCGACACGAGGGAGTTCGACTACCCGATCGACACCGGCGACGAGTCGACCGATGCCGAGACTGTCTGGGAGGGCACCACCGGCGTCGGCATCGGCAACTTCATCACGCGCGCGCTCTTCGCGCTCCGCTTCGGCGACCTCAACCTGCTCATCAGCGACCAGCTGACCGATCAGTCGCAGGTCCTCTTCGACCGCGCCATCACCCAGCGCGTGCCGAAGATCGCGCCGTTCCTCGCCTACGACCACGACCCGTACCTGGTCAGCGCCGATGGCCGCCTGCTGTGGGTCTGGGACGCCTACACCCTCACCAGCCGCTATCCGAACGCGCAGCCCCAGCCGGCGAGCGGCGCCTTCCCCGGCGCGAACTACATCCGCAACAGCGTCAAGGTCGTGATCGATGCCTACGACGGCACGGTCCGCTTCTTCCTGACCGATCCGGACGACCCGATCATCGCCGCCTACGCGCGGATCTTCCCCGACCTCTTCGAGCCGCTCGAGGCGATGCCGGCCGAGCTGCGCGCCCACCTGCGCTACCCAGAGGACCTCTTCCTGGCGCAGAACCAAGCATTCCTGCTCTACCACCTGCCTGACACCGAGCAGGGAGCCACGACCTTCTACCGGCAGGAGGACCGATGGGAGATCCCGACCGACGCCTCCTCCGGCGCCGACACGCCGATGGAGCCGTACTACGTGATCATGCGCATCCCCGGCGAGGACGAGGCCGAGTTCGTCCTCATCCAGCCGATCGTGCCCGAGGGGCGGCGCAACATGATCGCCTGGGTCGCCGCTCGCATGGATCCCGGCACGTACGGGGAGCGGATCGCCTTCCAGTTCCCGACGGGAACGACCACCCACGGCCCGGAGCAGATCGAGGCTCGCATCGGCCAGGACGACGCGATCAGCGAGCAGTTCACGCTGTGGTCGAACGCCGGATCCCAGGTTGTGCGTGGCAACCTGCTGGTGCTGCCGATCGGCGACGACGGCCTGCTCTACGTGGAGCCGATCTTCCTCCAGGCCGCCGGCGCGCCATTCCCAGAGTTCGTGCGCGTAATCATGGTCGACCAGCGCCGCGTCGCGTTCGCTGAGTCGGTCGAGGAGGGGCTTCGCCAGCTCCTCGGCGAGGCGGAGCCGCCGCCGCCGGAGGAGCCCGAGGGCCCGGAGCCGTCGCCCTCGCCGGGCGAGTCACCCGAGCCGTCGCCGTCGCCGGGCGAGCTGCCCGCCGACATCGAGGGGCTGATCGTCGAGGCGCAGCGCCTCTACGACGAGGCGCAGGACGCGCTGGCGGCCGGTGACCTGGGTACGTACCAGGAGCGGATCGACGAGCTCGCCGAGGTGCTGGATGCGCTGGCGGAGCTTGCCGGGGAGTGAATCCGGCCGAGACCCTCCTGCTCATAGGTTCCGGATTGGCGCTCGCGCTGATCTATGGGTCAGCGCTGCTGGTTGTCCTGGCCGACCTACGGCTGCCCTCATGGCTCCTCGAAGTGATGAATACTCATCCGCCGTATCGAGGAGTGCGGCGTTGGCTCACGCTCGTGTGGGTGGGTCCGATGAGCGCGCTTGGAGTCTTCCTCCTCTTCGCGCCGGTGACCGGGGTGCGCGGCGCCAACCCTGGCTCGTCGGTCTCTTGGATCATCGTGATCGCTGCTTGGGGCATCTTCGCCGGCGCGGTCGTGATGGCGATGCGGCGCCTCGTCACGCTGTAGCGATACGACGAAACGCCCCGCGGGGGTGAGCCCGCGGGGCGCCATCGGTCTAGCCTGACCCTCAGTTCGTGTCGTACGTGCTGAAGGCTCCCGTGTACGCGGTCGGACCGTTGATTCGGCCGTAGATGGCCACCGTCCACGTGCCCGGTACCGGGTCGGTGACGACCAGCGCGCGGTGCGTGACCGCTCCGATATCGAGCAGGGCGGCTGACTCGCCGGCCACCTCGCAGTTCGGGTCGTAGAGCCGCAGGTAGAGCAGGTTGACCTCGAGCTCCCACTCGATCTCCGCGTAGATCGCGCCGGTCCCCGCGGTAACTGTGAACTCGTGGTGGTTCAGCACGCCGGTCGGGTCCGGGCACTGCGCCAGCTGCCAGGTATTGGGCAGCAGCACCGTGCCGTCGAACGCCGTCGACGAGGTCTGGGTGAACGTGGTGACACCCGAGTCGGGCTTGAAGCGAAGCTTGCCGCGCTCGGCGGCGCGCACCGCCTCCCACGCATCGAGGTGGCCGGCGCCGACCTCGAAGACCTGGTAGGCGGGCATGTCGTCGGCCGTGCCTTCCAGGATGGCGATGACGTGCTCCGGCCGGAGTGCCTCGCGCGCGTCGAGCATGAGCGCGATGGCACCCGCCACGTGCGGCGTGGCCATCGAGGTGCCGTCGGCCGCTGTGTAGAACGGGTTCTCCGGGTCGACGCCCGGAGCCATCAGCGTTGCCAGGGCGCTCTTGGCAGCGTTGATCGCCACGCCCGGCGCGGTCACGGTCGGCCGATACACGCCGGTGTTCGTGGCCTGGGCGTGGGCGCGATCCCAGTTGTCGTCGATCCGGCCGCGGCTGCTGAACGAGGCGAGTGCCAGCGACTTGTCCGAGGCCGCCACGCTGACGACCCATGGGCTGGTGGCGTACTGGTTCAGTGTGTTCGGGCCGCCTGAGTTGGAGGCGGCGAAGGCCACGGTGACGCCGGCGTCGTAGAGCATCTTGGTGGCGACGTTGACCGGGTTGTCCGGCTCGTAGTCGGTGCCGTCGCCCGAGCCCCAGCTGTTGCTGCTGACGCGGATGTTGGCCTGGGGGTTGGTGAGGATCCAGTCGAAGACGCGCAGCGCCCAGCTGGTGATGAGGAAGGGGCCCGCATCGGTCTTGAAGCTGTGGACGGTCGCGCCGGGGGCCACGCCGAGGTAGCGGCCTCCGGATGCGGCGCCGGAGCCGGCGATGGTGGATGACACGTGGGTGCCGTGGCCATAGGTGTCGACTGTCGGGCCTTGGACGATCACCACGCCGTCCTTGCTCTCCGGATCGCCGGCAACCTGGTAGCTGATCGCCGTGGCGAGGTCGGGATGCGTCGAGTCGATGCCCGTGTCGATCACGGCCACGCCGATCCCGGCGCCGGTGTACGGCGACCGCAGGCGCTCGCCACGGTGGACGCGGTCCGCCCCGATGAGCGGGACGCTCTCGTCGAGGATGAACTCGTTTTGCGTGTCCTCCCACAGGCTGCGGGTCTGCGGCCAGGCCGCGACCTCGGCGATCTGGGCCGGCGTGAGGTTCGCAACGGCCATCGGCAGCGCGGCGTAGCGACTGCCGCCTACTCCGAGCGCATCGAGGCGCGCCAGCCCGGAGCGGTCGTGGAAGGTGACGATGGTGGTGAGGGTGGCGTCGTCGGCGGCTTCGGCCAGCCAGGCCGAGACCGCGGGCGCGATCCGCGCGGACCCGGCGGCCTGAACGGGGCGCGGCGCGCCGGTGGCGAGCGCCGTGATCGCCAGCAGCGCCGCGAGCAGTATCGCGATCGGTAGGCGCACCTGTCGAAGAATGTGGGCGTCAGTCGACATTTGAGACATGTCTCCAGTGAGTTCCGGTTCGGGACCGGAGGGATCGGCTTCAAACGTCGTGCCATGCGGGCGCTGCCAGATCCCTAGACTCGGCGGGCATGGATGTCCTCGTGCTCGGATCGGGCGCTCGCGAGCACGCGCTGGCCTGGAGGCTGGCGCGCGATTCCGGAGTGCGTTTTGTACGAAACGCCCCCGGCAACGGGGGGACCGTGGCCGTCGGCGAGAGCGTCGACCTCGACCCGACCGACCCGCTCGAGGTCGCCCGGCACGCGGCGCGCGAGCGCTACGGCCTGGTCGTCATCGGCCCCGAGGCGCCCCTGGCCGCAGGCGTGGCGGACGAGCTTGCTTCGGCACGGATTCCGGCGTTCGGACCGATGCGCGCCGCGGCGCGCCTGGAGTCGAGCAAGGCCTTCGCCAAGCGCCAGATGGAGCGCGCGGGGGTGCCGACGGCGGCATCGGCGACCTTCACCGATCCCGATGAGGCGCTCGCCCACCTGCGAGCCCTCGATCGCCCGCCGGTGGTGAAGGCAGACTGGCTGGCCGCCGGCAAGGGCGTCGTCGTGCCCGAGACCATCGAGGAGGCTCGAGACGCCGTGCGAGACCTGTTCGCCGGGGTGGCGCCGGGTGCCCGGCTGGTCCTCGAGGAGCGGCTGGAGGGCACCGAGGTCAGCGCCTTCGCCTTCGTCAGCGATGCGACCGTCGTGCCATTGGCCGCGGCTCGGGACTACAAGCGCCTCGGCGACGGCGACACGGGCCCGAACACCGGCGGCATGGGCGCCTTCGCCCCCGTGCCGTGGTTCGGCCGCGATGCGCTGGAGCGCGCGGCGGCCGATATCTTCGAGCCCATAGCCTGGCGCATGGCGCGCGATGGCATGCCGTACCGCGGCGTGCTCTACGCCGGCCTCATGCTCACCGAGGACGGACCGATGGTCCTCGAGTTCAACGCTCGCTTCGGCGATCCCGAGGCCCAGGTGCTCCTGCCGCTGCTCGACGGCGAGCTCTCGGCGGCGCTGCTCGGCTGCGCCATCGGCGGCCGCTCGCTGATGGAGGGATCGGTGCGCCTGGCCGATGGCGCCGCTGTCGGCGTGGTCGTCGCCTCGGAGGGCTACCCCGACGCGGCGATCACCGGGCGGGTGCTGGAGGGTGCCGAGCCCTCCTCGCCGTCCGATGACGGCGACCTGCTGTGCTTCCACGCCGCGACCCGCCGGCTGCCCGACGGCACGGTCGAGACGACCGGCGGCCGGGTCGTGACGCTCGTCGGACGCGGGCCGACGCTCGCCGATGCACGCGCGGCCGCCTACCGCGGCGTGGAGGAGATTCGCCTCGACGACGCCCAGAACCGGAGCGACGTCGGCAAGCTACATGTCGACGATGGGACGGAGCTCCACGACGAGGCCGGGTGATCGCGGCACCGGTCGCACGAGCTCGGTTGCCTCCTCGATCGAGCCCGCCTCGATGACGTAGAACCCGCCGAGCGCCTCCTTCGTCTCGAGGAACGGCCCGTCGGTGACGAGCAGGCTGTCGCCCTCGAAGCGGATCGTGCGGCCCTCCTCGGGCGGTCGGAGCGCCTCGCCGAGGATCCGGGCGCCGCGCTCGGAGAGATGCCGTCCGAAGGCGATGTGCTGGTCGACGATGGCGCGGCGCTCGTCATCGGTCATGGCAGCCTCGGCGGCGGCGTCGCCGTGGAGCAGGAGCAGGAACTTCATCGGGGTCCTCACGATCGTCTTGTTCGCCCTGACGACGAACGAGCGGGCCCCGGATCGACCGGAGCCCGCTCGGAACCGAGGTCAGAGCTCAGTCGTCGTCATCATCGTCGGACAGCTCGACGTCGACCCAAACCAGCCGGTGATCCGAGCTTGGGAAGGGGAAGACGCCGGTGAGCCGGAAGAGATCATCGGCCTGCACGGGCCAGAAGACGCCGGAGCGGTCGATGCCCAGGTCGCGGCTGGGCAGCACGTAGTCGGCCCGCAGGTTGCCGGGCGCGCCGTCGAAGAAGTCGGCGGTGTCGTACTTCGGGTTGCTGCGGTGCGAGGTGTTGAGGCCGCCCTGGAGCTGCGACGCCTCCTTCGCGCCCTTGCTCGACGGCGTGCGACCGTCGTTGACGCGCCGGTTGTCGAGCAGCTGCTGGATTGCGCCGGGCACGCTGTCGCCGTCGCGAGGATCGGAGTTCTGGTCGCCGGCGATGACGAACGAGGCTCCCCGCGGAAGCCCGCCGAAGACACCGGCGTCGTCGTAGATGTAGGCCGCCCGGTTGCCACCGCGGATGTAATCGGCCCAGAGGCGGATCTCGTCGAAGTTGCGCTTGCCGTTGCGGTCCTCGGCACTGTCGAAGACCGGCGGCGTGGGATGGCTGGCCAGGAAGTGGACGGTCTGGCTGCCGATCTGGATCGGGATGTCCCAGTGGCTCTTGCTCGAGAGCGGGAAGATGGCGAGCTCCTCGGCGCTGTACCAGTCATTCGGAGCTGGTGTGGAGGCGATGTCGGGGAGGAGCGCGCCGGGCATGTCCTTCCACTTGAAGTTCTGGAAGGTGCGCACCGCGTCGTAGTCGATCGGGTGCTGGCTGAAGACGGCCATGCCGAACTTTCCTGGGAACTCGCCGAAGCCCAGCGAGTCGTCGCCGTAGGCCTGATCGCCGGGCGTGTCGTCGGTCACGCCGTTGTTGTTGAGGTCGAACCCCGACGAGATGCCGGTATTCGAGGGTGCGACGAAGACGTAGTCGTAGTGGATCGGCTGCGCGCCGTTCTGGCCGATGGAGAGGTAGTTGTCCTGGAATGCGGCCGTCAGGTCGTTGCCTGTGATGGGCCCGTCGATGTAGTCGAACTCGTTGATGAGCAGCACCTCGGGTCGCACGCGCTGGATGATCTCGGCGACGTTTGCCGCCTGCTTGCGCCGGCCGTTCTGGCCAGTCACCGGGGCCGATGGATCGAACGGCTCTTCCAGATCGTCAAGCGCCTCGCCTTCGACGCTGCGGTTGAGCGAGGCGTTGAAGGTCGCGAAGCGGACGGGGTCGTTGTCGTCGTCGTCATCGTCGGCGGCGATCGGTGGAGCGGCGACCAGGACGGCGCCGAGCAGCAGGATCATCGCAAGCAGGATCGCGGCGGGCGTCCGCGCAGCGCGGGGGATGGAGACGGACATATGGCAGGGACCTCCGTGGCGGATGGCTGATGTCCTCGGTGCTGCAGACGGTGAGCCAGCCAGCACAACGCTTCGTGAATGTTGTGTGCCGGTATCCTTTCGCCACCGATGCCGACCGTCGCCGTCATCTGCGGCTCCCGATCCGACCTCCCCGCGCTGAAAGGCTGCTTCGACGCGCTCGACGGCTACGGCATCAGCTGGGAGGCATCGGTCATCAGCGCCCACCGCCAGGCCGATGCGCTCCACGCCTACGTCGCGCAGGCGGAGGCGGACGGCGTGCGGCTGTTCATCGGCGCGGCCGGCCTCGCCGCGCACCTGCCGGGCGTCCTCGCCAGCCTCACGGCGAAGCCGGTGATCGGGGTCCCGCTCGACGGCGGCTCGCTGGGCGGGGCCGATGCGCTCTACGCGGTCGTCCAGATGCCGCCCGGGGTGCCGGTCGCGACCGTCGCCATCGGCAGCGCGGGAGCGAAGAACGCCGCGCACCTCGCCGCCCGCATCCTCGCGCTGTCGGACGAGGCAGTGGCCGAGCGGGTGCGAGCCTTCCGCGACGACCAGGCCGGCAAGGCCGAGCTGCGGGTCGATCCACGGGCATGATCGATCGCTACGCGCTGCCGCAGCTGCGCGAGATCTTCGGCGAGCGCCACAAACTCGAGCTGTGGCTGCGGATCGAGATGCTGGCGCTCGAGGCGCTGACCGAGGCGGGCGTCGTGCCGCAGGCCGACTACGAGCGGATCCGGCACGAGGTCGGCGAGGTCGACCCAGAACGTGCGCGGGAGATCGAGCGCGAGTCACAGCATGACGTCATCGCTTTCCTGCGCTCGATCACCGAGCGCCTCGGGCCGGAAGGCCGCTGGCTGCACTACGGCCTGACGAGCTCGGACGTGCTCGACACGGCCACCGCCGTCGTGCTGCGGGACGCGACCCGCGCCGTCGAGGACGAGCTGGCGCGGCTGGTCGAGGTCGTTCGGCGCCTCGCGCTCCAGCACCGCGACACGCCGATGGTCGGCCGCTCACATGGCATCCACGCTGAGCCTATGACCTTCGGCTTCAAGGCCGCCGGCTGGCTGGCCGAGCTCCAGCGCGACGCCGAGCGCCTGGCGCGGGCCCGCGAGGTCGTCAGCGTCGGCTCGATCTCGGGCGCGGTCGGGACGCACGCCAACGTCAGCGCCGAGGTGGAGGCGCACGTCCTCGACGAGCTGGGGCTCCAGCCGGACCCCGCGCCCACGCAGGTCGTCAGCCGCGACCGCCACGCCGAGCTGCTCGCGACCCTCGCCATCCTGGGCGGCACGCTGGAGCGCATCGCGACCGAGATCCGCCATCTTCAGCGCACCGAGGTCGGGGAGGCCTTCGAGCCGTTCGGCTCCGGCCAGCAGGGCAGCAGCGCGATGCCGCACAAACGCAACCCGGTGCTCGCCGAGCGGGTCACCGGCATGGCGCGGCTGCTGCGCGCCGACGCGCTCATCGGCCTCGAGAACATGGCCCTCTGGCACGAGCGCGACATCAGCCACAGCTCGACCGAGCGCTTCGTCTTCGAACGCGCGCTCGGTGTGGCCGCCTACGCCACCCGCACCACTGCCGACATCCTGGACGGGCTCGAGGTCGACACCGATCGGATGCGCGCCAACCTGGAGCGCCTCGGCGGAATGGTCTATTCCGAGGCGCTGCTCCTGGCGATGGTCGCCAAGGGCGCCGACCGTCAGGGTGCCTATCGGCTCATCCAGGGTGCCGCAAAGCGCGCATGGACCGATGAGACCGGCTTCCGCGAGGCGCTCCGCGACGACCCCGCGGTCGCCGAGTGGCTCAGCGCCGACGACATCGAGCGGGCCATGGACCTCGACCACCACCTCGCCGGCATCGGCGTCACCTATCGCGCCCTCGGGCTCGACGAGGCCCGCCAGGCCAGAGACTGACCGATGCGCCGCTGGCTGACCGCGTCGAGGCAGGCGGTGTCGCACGTCGCCGATCGGTCCGGCATGTGGGTGCCCGGGGCGCTGGCCTGGATGGTGACGGTCGGCTGGCTGGCGCTGATCGGTGGCGTCGCGCGGCCGGCGACAGAGGCGGAGGTGACGTTTCTGGGGGCGGCGATCTTCACCTCGGGGATGTGGCCGTGGAACGGGATCGCCATCGTCGTCGGCGGGCTGCTGGTGGCGGGCGCGGCCGTCGCGCTCTTCTCGATCGCGGAGGCGGTCCTGCTTCACGGCCCGCGGACGGGCCTCGCCGAGGTGCGCGCGATCCTCTTCATCGGCCTGGTCTGCATCATTCCGCTCCTCGCCGCGACCCTCGCCTTCGGCCTGGCGCTCCTCCCGATCGCCCCCGGCGAGTTCAACGACCCCGAGTCGGACGTCGATCCGCTGCTGCGCACCGTCCTCGCACTCGGTCCGTATGTGGCCGCGATGCTCCTCGCCGCCGTGCTCGGCGCCGCGATCCACGCCGCCGCCGTTCGAGCGCTGCTCGACGACATCGGTCCCGGGCAGGCGCTTGTCGCCGCGCCGGCCGTGCTGCGCCGTGCGGGGTCGGCTGCGGTGGCCCAGGTGCTGGCGCTGCTCGCGGCGCGCATCGGCTACCTCGTTCTCGCGACGATCCTGCTGCGGGTCCTGTGGGCACCGATCGACACCCGCCTGGCCGAGGACGGATTCGGGCTCCCGGTCATCCTGCTGCTGGTAGGCTTCGTGGCGATCTGGCTCTGCCTCGTCCTCGCGGGAGGCGCCCTCCACGCGTGGGGGTCGGTCTCATGGACGCGCCTCCTCGACCCGCGGCGATCGGAGGATGGGGCCGTCGCGCAGATGGAGAGCCGCAGCCGCCCGTGACCCCGGAGCTCACCCTCGCCGACCAGCTCGACCTCGCGCTGCGGCTCACTGTCGGGCTCCTGCTCGGGGCGGTCATCGGCTTCGAGCGCGAGCTGCACAGCCAGCCGGCCGGGTTCCGCACCCACAGCGTGGTGGCGCTCGGCGCCGCGATCTTCACGGTCGTCAGCGCCTACGCCTTCAGCGGGCCGGGCTCCGATCCGACGCGGATCGCGGCACAGATCGTGTCGGGGATCGGCTTCATCGGCGCGGGGACGATCATCCAGTCGCGCGGGCAGGTTCGCGGGCTGACGACCGCGGCCAGCCTCTGGTCGGTGGCGGGCATCGGCATGGCGGCCGGGGCCGGGCTCTATGGCGTGGCGGTGATCGGCACGGTGCTGATGCTGGTCATCCTGTCACTCTTCGACTGGGCCGAGTCCTATGCGCGGCGCCGCATGGGGCTGGGACCGGACGACAACAGGCCGCCGGATGATGACGAACCGGACACGAATAAGAAGGACGAGGAGACGACGTGACCCTGACGACCACGAACCTCACCGGGATGCGCCTGGTGCACCGCGGCAAGGTGCGCGAGACCTACGAGGTCGACGATCGCCACCTGCTCCTGGTTGCCACCGACCGATTGAGCGCCTTCGACGTCGTCTTCGACCAGGCCATCCCGGACAAGGGCGCGGTCCTCACCCGCCTCAGCGCCTGGTGGTTCGACGAGCTCGCCCACCTGGGCCGATCCCATTTCGTGAGCGCCGATCCCGCCGACCTGCCGGAGGCGGCGCGCGACCCCGAGATGGCGCCGCGCTCGATGCTCGTGCGCCGCGCCGAGCGCGTCGACGCCGAGTGCGTCGTCCGCAACTACCTGGCCGGCTCGGGCTGGGCGGAGTACCAGCGCAGCGGATCGGTCACCGGACATCCGCTGCCGGGGGGCCTGCGCGAAGCCGATCGCCTGCCGGAGCCGATCTTCACGCCCTCGACCAAGGCCGAGGTCGGCCACGACGAGAACATCACTCGCCTCGAGCTGGCGCGCATGGTCGGGGTCGAGCTGGCGCAGCAGCTCGAGGAACGCTCGATCGCACTCTACGTCGAGGCGGCGCGCCGGGCCGAGGCGGTCGGGCTGATCCTGGCCGACACGAAGTTCGAGTTCGGCTTCATCGACGGCGAGCTGGCGGTCATCGACGAGGTGCTGACCCCCGACTCGTCGCGCTTCTGGGATGGCTCCAGGTACGCGCCGGGCCAGAGCCCGCCGAGCTTCGACAAGCAGTTCGTGCGCGACTTCGTGGCCGCCTCGGGCTGGAACAAGGAGCCGCCGGCGCCGACGCTCCCGACCGAGGTGATCGCCGGCACGCGCGAGCGGTACGTCGCCGCCTACGAGCGTCTCACCGGTCGCCGCTGGGAGTGAGCGGCGTGCGCTGGCTGGCCGAGGTTCACGTCTCGCTGCGTGGCGGGATCGCGGATCCCGAGGGTCAGACGATCGGCTCGGCACTGCGCTCGCTCGGCTACGACTCGGTCAGCGAGGTGCGCAGCGGCAAGCTCATGCGCATCAGCTTCGTGGCCGATGACCACGCCGCCGCCGAGGCCGAGGTGGCCGAGATGTGCCGGCGGCTCCTGGCCAATCCGGTGATGGAGACGGCGAGCTGGGAGATCCGCTCGGATGAGCAGATCGGTGAGCCTCCGGCGCTGCCATGACGCTGGGCGCACGACCCCCTCGAGTGACCGTCGCGGTCTTCCCCGGCACGTGGAGCGAACGCGACTTCGCCCACGTCGCCACCTCGGTGCTCGGCTGGGATGCCCACCTGGCGTGGCACACCGAGACCGACCTCGGCGCCCCGGACGCGGTGGTCCTTCCCGGCGGGTTCGCCCATGGCGACCACCTGCGCACCGGGGCGATCGCCCGCTTCTCGCCGATCATGACCGCCGTCGAGTCCTACGCGAACGCCGGCGGCCCGGTCATCGGCTCCTGCAACGGCTTCCAGATCCTCGCCGAGGCCGGCCTGCTGCCCGGCGCGCTCACGCGAAACGACCACCTCGAGTTCCGCTGCGACTGGCAGACGCTGCGCGTCGAGTCGTGCTCTTCGTCGCCGGCCTGGCTCGGCGACCTCGACGACGGGGACCTCATCCGCCTGCCCATCAGCCACGGCGAGGGCCGATACGTGGCCGATCCGGTGACCCTCGACGAGCTCGTGGCCACCGGACGCGTCGTCCTTCGGTACGCCGACGACGGCGGGCAGGTCACCGATGCCGCCAACCCGAACGGCTCGGAGCGCGGGATCGCCGGGATCGTCAACGAGCGCGGCAACGTGCTCGGCCTCATGCCGCATCCCGAGCGGGCGTCCGAGCCGGAGGTGGGCGGGACCGATGGGCTGCGCCTCTTCCGCTCGCTGGAACGCTGGCTGCACGAGCTGCCGGCGGCCGCGGAGCGTCGGCTATGATCGGCCGGAACCCATAGCCCGGCCGCAGGAGGGCGAACCACGCATGGACCAGGACCCGCGGGATCCACGCGACTCGCGCGAACCGGAGAGGCCGGAGGACGTGGCCGCCGAGGCGCCGAGCGACGAGGCGCCGCCCCCGCCCGCCGACGAGCCCCCGAGCGAGCCTGAGGCGGAGTCCACACCCACCGAGCCGGACTCGGCTGCTCCCTCCGAGCCCGAAGCCTCCGAGATCGAGAGCTGGCCGAGCCAGGAAGCCGGTTCCGCGGCCGAGCCGGAGGGTGAGCCGACCGCGGCGGACGACACTCGCCCCTGGCCGACCGAGCCGCCGGAGGCCGGCGAGGCGGAGGAGGGAACCTGGCCGACCAGCGCGCCGGAACGCGGTGACGAGGCCGCGGCCGCGGGAGCGGCAGCCGGCGCCCCGGAACCCGAATGGCCACCGGAGGAGACCGCGGCCGCCGGTGCCGCGGCTGCGACTCCGCCCGCCGAGGCCGAGGCCGAGACCGACGAGTCGGCATGGCCGGCTGCCGGAGCGGCGGCCGCGGCGGCCGCGGCGTCGGACGCCGAGGTCGAGCCACCTCCCAGCGAGGCCGAGGCCTACCCGGCCGCGGCAGCGGCATCGGTGGCCGCCGCCGGCGCGGCCGCACATGGCGTCCCCGATGCCGAGGCGGCGACCGGCGAGAGCACCCAGTGCCCGCGCTGTGGCACCGAGAATCCGGCGGGGCTCGCCTTCTGCCGCAACTGCGGGCAACGGCTCGTTGCCGCCGGCGTGGCGACCACCGTCGAGCGCCCCGGGACGCCCGAGGGCACGATGGCCTGCCCCCGCTGCGGGACGCACAACAGGACGGGCGTGGCCTTCTGCCAGAACTGTGGCGCCAACCTGCGGGGCACCGCGCCCGGCTACGTGCCGCCGGCCGTGGCCGGCGCTGCGGCAGCAGAGACGGCCGAGGTCCGGACCGGCGGCGCCGTCCTCGGTCCGGTGGTGCTGCTCATCGGCCTCGCCGGCCTCGTCACCGGCTACCTGTTGCCGTTCGCCTACGGTGACGGCTCGCTCTACGAGCGCGCCTTCGGCGCGAGCGGATACGGCATCGCCTTCTGGACGGCCTATCCGTCCGAGGCCAGCCTGGCCGACGCGATCTACTTCGGCCTGGCCGCCGCCGTGCCGATCCTGGCCGTGCTCCTCGTGATCCTGGCGGTGGCGGGCTTCATGCGCGCGCGGCCCGGGCCGCTCCAGGTTGCCGGCCTCGTGATCGCACTTGCCTGGAGCGTCTGGCTGGCCGTGATGTTCGTCATCGTCGAGGTCTTCGGCAACTGGAGCGGGGGCATCGTCGAGGTGCTGCGGCTGCTCACGCCGGGCGGGATCATCCTCTTCCTCGCCTCGCTGATCGTGATGATCGGGACGCTGACGCGCTTCGGTCGGAGCTGACCGTGCGCTACTGCCCCAACTGCGGCACCGAGGTCGACGAGACCGCCGTCTTCTGCCCGACGTGTGGCCAGGCGATCGACCAGGTCGCCGAGACGGAGATGCCGCCGGCCCCGGCCTGGCCCGAGCCGACCGACGCGCCCGCAGCAGATGCACCGCCGCCGCAGTGGGAGGCCGCCGCCGACCCGGCGCGGACCGAGGATCGGCCGCAGACGCCCCCGCCGGCGGCTCCGCCCCCGGCTGCACCGGCCTCAACCGCCGGCCCGTCGGTGAGCGTGCCGCTGACCATGCCGGTCACCCTGTCCGGCTGGCTGATCGGCGTCGGTGCACTGATCGGGGGCCTGGGCATCATCATCGGGCTGTTCGACGGCGTCCTCAACCCGATCGAGCTGATCCTGCTGCTGGCGCTCATCGGCATCAGCGTGGCGATCTTCTTCTCGACCACCCTGACGAGCTTCCCGAACCTGCGGCTGGCGACGCTGGTGGTCGCGCTCATCGGGTTCGGCATCGCGCTCGACCGCCTCGGATTCGGTGGGGCCGGTGCCGGCGAGCTGCTGCTCTTCCTCGGCACGGCGGCAGCCGCGATGGGCGCCATCATCCTTGAGCTCGGTCGCGACCAGCCACTCGGTCCGTCGCGCTGACGAGAGCATGACCGTCGCGCCCCCGCCGGTCGAACAGCGCCACGGCCTGACCGCCGACGAGTACGCCCTCGCGGTCGAGGCCCTCGGCCGCATCCCGAACCAGGTCGAGCTCGGGATGTTCGGCGCGATGTGGTCCGAGCACTGCGCCTACAAGCACTCGCGCCCGCTGCTCGGGCGGCTGCCGCGGGACGGCGAGCGGGTGCTCGTCGGGCCGGGCGAGAATGCCGGGGCGCTCGACATCGGCAACGGCCTGGCGGTCGTCTTCAAGGTGGAGTCGCACAACCACCCGAGCGCGGTCGAGCCATACCAGGGTGCCGCCACCGGTGTCGGCGGCATCATCCGCGATGTCTTCACCATGGGCGCTCGCCCGATCGCGCTCCTCAACTCGCTCCGCTTCGGCCCGCTCGACGCGGACGACGAGACCGACGAGCCGACCGCCACCCGCAACCGCTACCTGTTCGGCGGCGTGGTGGCGGGTATCGCCGGCTACGGCAACTGCATCGGGATCCCCGACGTCGGCGGCGAGGTCACCTTCGACCCGACCTACTCGGGCAACCCGCTCGTCAACGCGATGTGCGTGGGGATCGCGCGCCACGACGAGATCACGCTGGCTCGCGCGGCGGGAACGGGCAGCGTCCTGCTGCTCGTCGGCGCGGCCACCGGGCGCGACGGGATCCAGGGCGCGTCGTTCGCATCGGCCACGCTGGGCGAGGACCGCGAGGAGCGGCGGCCGGCGGTCCAGGTCGGCAACCCGTTCCTCGAGAAGCTGCTCATGGAGGCCTGCCTCGAGCTGGCGAGCCTCGACGGCGTGGTGGCGATGCAGGACCTCGGCGCCGCCGGGCTCACCTGCGCGCTGGCCGAGCTGACCGCCCGCGGCGGGGTCGGCGCGGAGGTCGACCTCGACCGAGTGCCACGCCGTGAGAGCGGCATGACGCCGTACGAGGTGCTCCTCTCCGAGTCCCAGGAGCGGATGCTCGTCGTCGTTCGGCCCGACGCGGTCGACGACGCGCGCGCCGTGTTCAGCCGATACGAGCTCGAGGCCGCGGCGATCGGCGAGATCACCGACGGGTCGTTCATCCGCTGCCGCGCCGGCGGCGAGGTCGTGTGCGAGGTGGCCGGGCGGGCGCTGGCCGACGACGCGCCGCGCTACCGAATCAGCGGCGTGGGTCGTGAGCCCGCTGAGGTCGACCTGGAGCCGCTCGCGGCGGAGCCGGCGAGCGCATCGGTCCTGCTCCAGCTGATGGCTTCGCCGAATGCGCGCGACCGCAAGCCGATCTGGCATCGGTACGACCACATGAACGGCACCAACACGCTGGTCGGGCCGGGCGCGGGCGACGCCGCCCTGCTGCGCCTCAAGGGGACTCGCGGCGGGTTGGCACTGGCGATCGACGGGCCGGGGCCCGCGCGCCTCGGCGCGCTCGACCCGTACCTGGCCGGCGCCTCGGCCGTTATCGAGGGCGCCCTCAACGTCTCCTGCACTGGCGCGACGCCGATCGGCATCACCGACTGCCTCAACTTCGGCTCGCCGGAGACCGATCTGGGCGCATGGCAGCTCGAACGGGCCATCGACGGCATCGCCGATGCCTGCCGGCTGCTCGACCTGCCGGTCGTGTCCGGCAACGTCAGCCTCTACAACGAGACGCCGGATGGACCGATCCTGCCGACCCCGGTGGTCGGCACGGTCGGCCTGCTCGAGGACCGATCGCTGGCGGTGCCGATGGCGTGGGGAGCCGGCGACGAGCTTTGGCTCATCGGCGACCTCGGCGACGACGCCGGCGCCCTGGCGGCCTCCGAGCTGGCCTGGCGTCGGGCGCTGCGAGGCGGCCGGCCGTCGCTCGATCTCGAGGCGGCGGGCCGGCTCGCACGCCTGCTGCCGCGCCTCGCCGCCGAGCGAGTCATCGTCTCCGCGCACGACCTCTCGGTCGGCGGGCTGGCGGTGGCCCTGGCGAGGATGGCGATCTCGGCCGGGTGCGGCGCCCGGGTGGCGTTCGATACCTCCCGACCGACTGCCGCGCTCTTCGGAGAGCGGGCCGGGCGGGTGATCGTCGGCTGCCGGCCCGGCGAAGCCGCACGTCTGGGTGACGCGCTAGCGGACACGCGGGTGCCGGCGCGCCGCCTCGGGGTCGCGGGCGGGGACAGCCTGGAGATCTCGTCCGGCGGCGCGACCATGACCGTCGCGCTCGAGGAGCTCAGCGAGACCTGGCGCCGCCCCTTCTAGGGGTCGATCTGGTCGACGTGACGGACGCGCCGAGGGCGCCTGCCCGCTTCAGCCGCCGCGTCGATGGCCGCGACGATCGGATCGTCGGCCAGCCCGACGCTCGATGGTGACGGCCCGCGGCGGAGCGGTTTCTCGCTGGGCTCGGCCCTGCCCCGAGCGGCGCGGTAGGCGAGCACGGCCGTGAGCGCGGCCCCGACCGCCGCGAGCCCTGCCGCCACGAGGAGGAGCGCCTCCACCGTGACGAACGCGAGCGGCGCCGCCCCCGAGAGCGCCGCGCGCACCAGCATGTCCATGGGAGAGATCAGCCCGACGCTTCGGTCGCCGCCGCCGGCTTCGGCTGCGGCGCGCCGTTCGTGTACGGAAGCGGATGCGGATGCGGGTGGGTCCCGTCGTCGAGGTGCGGCAGCCCGCCGCGGGCGCGCTCGTGGAGGCGATAGACCTCCTCGAGGCCGTCGGGCGGGACGGCCGCATCGTAGATCTCGCAGAAGACCTCGACGACCTTCGGGTCGAACTGCGTGCCGGCGTGGTTGCGCAGCTCCTCGAGCGCCTGCTCGTGGTCGAGCGCCGAGCTGTAGGGACGGTCGTGCACCATGGCGTGGTACGCGTCCGCGACCGCGACGATCCGGGCGCCGAGCGGGATCTCGGAGCCGCGCAGCCCGTGCGGGTAGCCGCCGCCGTTGAACCGCTCGTGGTGGTGGAGCACGACCGGGATGGCCTCACGCAGGGTCGTGGCCTGCTCGAGGATGACCTGCCCGATGCGCGGATGCTCGCCGATCGTCTGCCACTCGGCGTCCGAGAGGGTCGACGGCTTGTCCAGGATCTCCTCGGGGATGGCGATCTTGCCGAGGTCATGGAGCAGCGACGCGATCCGGATGCGCTCGATCTCCTCGCGCGGCAGTCCCATCTCGAGGGCGATGCCGGTGGCCAGTGAGGCGATCATGTCCGACGGCCGTCCGCGGTGCTGCGGCTGCGGGGCCAGGACCGATGCGAGCGCCTGCGTGGCGGTGTCGCTGGCCCACTGGCCGATGGCCGTGGCCTGCGCCCGGTGCTCGGCCGAGATCGGCGCACGGTGCACCGGCGCCTCGTCGTCGATCTCGCGGTACAGGTAGGTGCGGTTGCGGCCGAGCGACTTGGCCGCGTACATGGCCGCATCGGCGCGGTCGACGAGCATGTCGATCTGCAGCTCCGACCCGCGCCCGCCGGCGACGCCGATGCTGATCGTCGCCTTCAGCGACTGGTTGTCCGCGATCGTGAAGTGCTGCGACATGACGAGCCTGCGGAGCTCCTCGGCCAGCCCGACCGCGTCCTCGGGCAGCGTCTCCGGCAGGATCAGCATGAACTCCTCGCCGCCGTAGCGGCCGAAGCTGTCGCTGGCCCGCACCGACCCGGCCAGGAGCCCCGCCACCTGTCGCAGGACGGCGTCGCCGGAGTTGTGCCCGAAGGTGTCGTTGATCGGCTTGAATCGGTCGATGTCGATGAAGGCGACGCTCAGCGGCTTGTAGTAGCGGCCGGCGCGCTCCACCTCGGTCACGAGCCTGGCGAGCAGCGTCTCCCGGTTCGGGACGCCGGTGAGCCGGTCGTGGGTGGCGCGAGCCTCTGTCTGGAGAAAGGCTCCGGCGGCGGCGTTGAACGCCCGCGCCAGGCGTCGCTCGGCCGGAATGCCCGCCTCCCGCAGATGCGTCGGCCGATCGGTCTCGAGCGTGTGCTCGAGCGCCCTGGCGATGCGGCTCAGGCGCCAGCCGAAGTAGCTCCACGCGAACAGCGCCGTGGTCGTCATGCCGGCCGCGGCCGCCACCCCGAGCACGATGACCAGCGCCGGTCGCTGGGGCTCCGGAAGGTTGACGGCCACGCCCAGCGCGACGGTCACGAACGCGGCCACGGCCAGGGGCGCAAGGAACCCGAGGGCGCGAACGAAGCTGAGCATTGCCTGCGAGGATGAGGCGGTGGGTCCCGCTCGGCCATGGCTCGATGGTCCCTCGGTGCGCGGCGGCACAGCGGCCATCGACGCCGCGGCGGCCCTGGTGGGGAGTGGTGCAGTACCCGCGGAGTACCTCCGTTTGCCGTGTCGAAGTGGCCGCGGCGGGGCGCAACCCCGCCGCTATCATGGCCGTGGATGTACAGCACGCCCCGAGCTGCCCGAACCTGACGTGCGAGCGCCAATCGAGCTGCCGCACCGATCGGGGGAGGCGCTACCCACCTACCGGCCCGAATACCTCCATGGGGGCCCGCGCGAGGAGTGCGGCGTCGTCGGCGTCTGGTGGCCGGGAGCCTCGGTGGCACGCACCGCGTTCCTCGGGCTCCACGCGCTGCAGCACCGCGGCCAGGAGTCGGCTGGCATCGCCGTCAGCGACGGGGCGCGCCTCTTACTGCACAAGCGCCTCGGCCTCGTCAGCGGCGTCTTCGACGAGGAGACCCTGAACCGCCTCGAGGGTGGCGACGACCGGAGCGCGCCGCCGCAGGCGGCCATCGGTCACACCCGCTACAGCACGTCCGGCTCGAACACGCTGCCCAACGTGCAGCCGGTCTACGCCGAGACCGACCGCGGCGAGCTGATGCTCGGGCACAACGGCAACCTCACGAACGCGCGATGGCTGCGTGACGAGCTCGGCGAGCAGGGCGTCGAGTTCGCCTCCGCCAGCGACACCGAAGTGCTGGCCAAGCTCATCGCCCACGCGCCGGGGCGCACCTGGGCCCAGCGTGTCGACCATGCCTTCCATCGCGCCACCGGCGCCTACACGTTCACGATGCTCACCGCCGACGCCATGGTTGCCGCGCGCGACCCGGTCGGGTTCCGGCCGCTGGCCCTCGGACGGCTGCCGGGCGGCGGGTGGGCGGTGGCATCGGAGAGCACGGCGCTCGACGCGATGGGCGCCCAATTCGTGCGTGACGTCGAGGCCGGCGAGGTGCTGACCATCACCGCCGACGGAATCGACACCTTCCGATCGCCCACGGCCGGCCCCGAGCGCGAGCGACTGTGCGTCTTCGAGTTCGTGTACCTCGCCCGCCCCGACAGCGTGATCGACGGGCGGCTGCTGTACGAGGCGCGCATCGAGATGGGGCGGGCGCTGGCGCGCGAGCACCCTGCCGACGCCGACCTGGTCATCGCGGTGCCCGACTCCGCCATTCCAGCCGCCATCGGCTACGCGGAAGAGGCGGGACTGCCGTATCGCGAGGGGCTGATCAAGTCGCGCTACGTCGGGCGCACCTTCATCCAGCCGGCGCAGGCAAGCCGCGAGGAGGCGGTGCGCCTGAAGTTCAACCCCCTGCCCGAGCTGTTGCGGGGCAAGCGGGTGGTGGTCGTCGACGACTCGATCGTGCGGGGCACGACCACCGCACCGATCGTGGCCATGCTGCGTCGGGCGGGCGCGGCCGAGGTCCACGTCCGCATCCACTCGCCGGAGATGCGGCACCCCTGCTACATGGGCGTCGACACCGGGCGCCGCGGCGAGCTGATCGCCTCGACGCACGCGACCGACGAGATCCGCCAGGTGATCGGCGCCGACTCGCTCGGCTTCCTCTCGCGCCAGGGCCTTCTCGACGCGGTCGGCGGACGGACCGATGCGCGCTGCACCGCCTGCTTCGACGGGATCTATCCGACCGACGTGCCGCTCGAGCTCGACAAGCTGGCGATGGAGCGCCGCTGACGCCGATGGCCCGCACCTATCGCGACGCCGGCGTCGATCGCGATGAGGCGGCTCGCGCCGTCGAGCGCATCGCCGACGCGGCCGCGTCGACCGCCACCCCGGCCGTCCTCGGCGGCGTGGGCGGTTTCGGTGCCCTCTTCCGCTTCGACCCGTCGACCCACCCCGATCCGGTCCTCGTCAGCAGCACCGATGGCGTCGGCACGAAGCTGAAGGTCGCGCTGGCGCTGGGCCGGCACGACACGATCGGCATCGACCTCGTCAACGCGTGCGTCAACGACATCGTGGTCAACGGCGCCGACCCGCTCTTCTTCCTCGACTACCTCGCCCTCGGCGACCTGCGCGCCGAGGCCGTCGAGGCGATCGTCGGCGGCGTGGCGGCCGGCTGCGCTGCCGTCGGCATCCCGCTGGTGGGCGGCGAGACAGCCCAGATGCCGGACCTCTACCGCGGCGAGGACTACGACCTCGCCGGATTCGTCGTCGGCGTCGTGGCCCGCGCCGACCTGATCGACGGCTCGACGGTGCGAGCCGGCGACGTGCTGGTCGGCCTTCCCTCGTCGGGCCTGCACACGAACGGCTACAGCCTGGCGCGCCGGGTCCTGCCCGAGTCGATCTGGGGCGAGCCGCTGCCCGACGGGTCGCGCAGCATCGGCGAGGGCCTGCTCGAGCCGCATCGGTCGTACCTCGACGAGGTCCGCATCCTGCGGCGGGCGATGCGCAAGGCGCGGGCCGACGTCCGGGCGCTCGCCCACATCACCGGCGGTGGCTGGGAGGGCAACGTGCCGCGCACCCTGCCCGACGGCCTCGGGGTGGAGGTCGAGACCGGATCGTGGCCGGTGCCGGCGATCTTCAGCCTCATCCAGGTGCGTGGCGACATCGCCGACGACGAGATGGTGCGCACCTTCAACGTCGGCATCGGCATGACCGCGGTGGTTCCGGCCAGGGCGGTCGAGGCGGCGCTCGCGGCACTGCCGGAGGCGTGCCGCATCGGTCGGGTGATCGAGGTCCCTGCGGGAGAGGCGCGCGTCCGCTTCGCATGAGGCTGGGAGTCCTCGTCTCCGGGCGCGGCTCCAACCTGGAGGCCATCCTCGACGCCGGGCTGGTGGTGGCGCTGGTGGTGAGCAACCGTCCCGGCGTGCGGGCGCTGTCGGTCGCGGCTGCGGCGGGCGTTCCGACCCGCATCCTGCGGCGAGCCGACTTCGTCGACGCAGCCGCACGGGATGCGGCGATCGGTGCGGCGCTGACGGAGGCGAGCGTCGAGGTTGCGGTGCTGGCGGGCTGGGACCAGCTGCTGCGGCCGTCGTACTTCGCCGCGTTCGGCGGGCGCACGATCAACATCCATCCCAGCCTGCTGCCGGCACATGGCGGTGCGGGGATGGTGGGCGTCGAAGTGCATCGGTCCGTGCTGCGCGCCGGCGACGTCGAGACCGGCGCGACGATCCACGAGGTCACCTCCGACCTCGACGCCGGACCGATCCTGGCGCAGGTTCGGGTGCCCGTGCTGCCCGACGATGACGCCGACACGCTGGAGGCGCGGGTGCTGGTCGAGGAGCATCGGCTGCTGGTGGCGACGCTGCGAGAGCTCGGCTGAACGGCGATTTCACCCCACGGAGGTAACGACCAAGCAGGCCGCCATGGATGGCCGAACCGGTCAGGTGGTGCAACGCGTGACCATTTTCAACCTCGAATGCGGCGCAGCTTGGTTGATAACTTCACCCCATGAAGTCCGCCGTCGAGCGGCCCGCGACCGGATGCGGCGACGGCTCCGGGGCATGACCCGTGCTAGCATTCCCGATGGCGCCGGGAGCGGCGCTGATCCCGCATAAGAGGCCGTTACCCCGGAATGGATGCCATCCTCGAGCCGATTGGCGAGTTCTGGCAGGGGTTCATCTCGAACCCGATCGTCGTCGCCGTCGTTCAGCTCAGCATCATCTACGTCGTCCTGCTGTGGCTGGGCACCAGCTACTGGGCCTTCCGCGACATGCAGGCGCGCACCGAGAACCCGATCCTGCCGTACTTCGCCGCGGCGCTGATCATCTTCTTCACCCCGCTGCTCTTCATCTTCGCCGTGGTCCTGTACCTCATCGTTCGCCCGCGCGAGACGCTGGCCGAGGTCTACGAGCGGTCGCTGGCCGAGGAGAGCCTGCTTGCCGAGGTCGAGAAGAACGAGCTCTGTCCGGTCTGCCGCGATCGGGTCGACAGCGACTGGCTGGTCTGCCCGAACTGCCGTACCCGGCTGCACCGGGTCTGCCCGTCCTGCAACCGCCTGGCCGATCCGACCTGGCCGCTTTGCGCGTTCTGCGGCCGCGAGTTCGAGCGCCCCGCCCGCACCGCGGCCCGCGCGCGTGAGACGGCACCCGTGGAGGAGCCCGTCGGCGCTGTCGAGGCCCCGCTCGAGGGAAGCGCCGAGCGCGCGCGCCTGCGCGAGGTGACGAACACCTGACCGAGCCGCCGGCCGGGCCTTCCGGCCCGGAAGTGCCCGGCGCGCTTCCGAGGGGGCCGCATCCGACCCTCAGGCCCACGAGCACCCGAATGCCGGGGTGGCCGGGCCTGCTGCTGATCGTCGGCGGCGGCCTGCTCGCGGTCGGCGCGCTCGTCGCGGCCGAGCTGGACCGCCGGGGTGACATCAGCGTCGATCTCGTCACCATCGGCCTCGTCCTGCTGGTCGGGGCGATCGCCTTCGTCATTGGCCTCGTCTACACCGCCATCCGCCAGATCCGGATTCGCCGCGTCCTGCCGCCGGAGCGCTACCGCGGTCCATCGGTCTTTATCCTCCTGGCGCTCGCGCTGGCCGTCGGCGCCGTCCTCAGCGCGCCCTTCACCGCCGATGCGGTTGCGCTCCAGGAGGGTGAGGGCGAGCTGAGCCTTCTCGGCTCCGCCGTGATCCTGGTGGCGGCCCAGGTCGGGCTGCTCGTCGTCGGCTACCTCTTCGTCGTCCGGCCGCGAGCACTTGCCGCGCTGCCGTCCTTTCCCGGGCGCGATCCCGGGGGCGCGATTACCGCCGGGCTCGGCTTCGGGGTGCTTGCCTGGATTGGCTCGACGGTGGCGCTGTTCCTGATGGCGGCGCTCCTCACGGCAATCGGACAGCCGCCTCCGGTCGGTCCGGCCGAGCAGGCGATCGCGATGCTCGACCCGTGGCTGGTGGTGATCGCGATCGTCCTCTTCGCGCCGATCGCCGAGGAGCTCTTCTTCCGCGGCATCGTCTTCAACGCCTGGCGGCGAGAGTCGGGCCGGCGCTGGGCCTACATCGGGTCGGCGGCGCTCTTCGCGGTCATCCACCTCTCGCTCGTCTCGCTGGTGCCGATCTTCCTGCTCGGCCTTGCGCTGGCCTGGGTCTACGAACGCACCGGCAACCTCCTGGCGCCGATCGCGATGCACACCACCGTCAACGGCATCTCGGTGGCGCTGGCGCTCGTCGTGCGCTTCAGCGGGGTGGAGCTGCCCGTCTCGATAATCGGCTGGTAAGCGGCGGGAAATCGCCGCGGCGCTATGGTCGGCACCCATGACGACGCAGCCGATCCGCCTTCCCGTCGAGCGCCAGCAGCGGCCTGCCGGCCCGCTCGTGAGCCGCCTCGAACGCCTCGGGCCCGATGCCTGCGACGACGAGGAGCTCCTGGCCGTGCTGCTCGGAGGTGGCGATCGAGCCCGGAGGCTGGGGCGGCGCCTCGTCGATCGGTTCGGCGGCCTGGGCGAGGTTGCCCGCGCTCACCCCGCGGAGCTGCGCCTCGCCGGCGTCGCACCAGCGGCCGCCCCGCGGCTGGCGGCGGTGGTCGAGATCGGCTCACGGCTGGCACGCCGCTGGCCTGACGAGCCGTGGCTGATCCGCACCCCCACCGACGTCGCCGAGCCACTGGTCGACGCCATGGGCGCGCTCGAGCGGGAGGAGCTGCGCGTGATGCTGCTTGACACGAAGAACGTCGTCACCGCGCAGCGCACCGTGTACCGCGGCAACCTGGCCGGGTCGTCGGTCCGCATCGGCGAGGTGTTCCGCGAGGCCGTCCGTGCCTGCGCGGCGGCGATCATCGTGGCTCACAACCACCCCAGCGGCGATCCGGCGCCGTCCGGCGAGGATCTGCGCATCACCGCCGAGCTGGCCGAGGCCGGGCGCCTGCTCGACATCGAGCTGCTCGACCACCTCGTCATCGGCCGCGGCCGCTGGACGAGCCTGCGAGCGCTCGGCGTCGCTCGGTCAGTCGCCGGCGACGATCCGGTAGATCGTGCCGCCGTGGTCGGCAATGTAGATCTCGCCGTCCGCCCCCTCGCCGAAGGTGCTGATGTTGAATCCGGTCTCGAGGAGGGTGCGTGGGCCGATCACGCCCTCGGCGTCGGACGGGACGCCGAAGAGCGACCCGGTGCAGTAGTCGCCAAACAGGTACCAGCCGCTCAGGTCGTCGATGGCCTCGCCGCGATAGACGTAGCCGCCGGTGACCGAGCAGCTGCCGCCCTCGCGACCGTACTCGGCGACCGGTAGGGTCAGCCCGCCGGTCTCGCAGTCCGACTCGGAGAAGCACTGCGAGGCCTCCATCACGTTCCAGCCGAGGTTGGCTCCGGCATCGGCCGCCGGATCGACACGGTCGATCTCCTCCGCCGCGTTCTGGCCGACGTCGCCGATCCAGAGCAGCCCGGTCCCGCGGTCGAAGCTGAAGCGCCACGGGTTGCGAAGCCCGGTCAGGAACACCTCGGGCGCGCCGCCGCCGGCGGCGAAGGGGTTGTCCTCCGGAATGCCGTAGGGCTCGGCATCGCCGTCGACGTCGATGCGCAGGATCTTGCCGAGCAGGGCGTCGGGGTTCTGGCCGTTGCCGTGCGGGTCGCCGCCCGACCCGCCGTCGCCGAGGCCCATATACAGGTACCCATCCGGGCCGAAGGCGAGCTGGCCGCCGTTGTGGTTCGAGTAGGGCTGGTCCAAGGTGAGCAGCACGCGCTCGGTGGTCGGGTCGAGGGGCGGCGGGAACGGTTCGTCGGTGACGCGGAACTCGGACAGGACGGTGTCGCCGTCCCCCTCGCGCGCCGAATAGTGGAGGTAGGCCCGGCCCTCCTCGCGGCCAATCGGGATGGAGCGCCAGCCCGAGCAGCCCCTGCTCGCCGCCAATGAGGACGCGGTCGGTGATGTCGAGGATGACGCTCGTGGCACCGCTCGATGGGTCGAGAGCCACGACCCGTCCACGCTGCTCGTTCACCAGCAGCCAGCCGTCGGGCGTACCCGCGATGTTGATCACGGCCTCCAACCCGCTGGCGACCTCCTCGAGGGCAAGGGACGGCGGCTCTTCAGCGATCGGGTCACTGCCGGGCGTCTCCGACGCGGTGCCGGTCGGCTCGGGTGATCTCGTCCCCGACGCCGCCGTCGTCGCATCCGGCGTCGAGACGCTCGCGGGTGCGGCTGAAGGCGAGGAGGGCGAGCACGCTGCGAGCACGACGGCGAGCACCGGCGCCGCGCGCAGCCGGGGGACGGCCTTCATCGGTTCAATGGTGGCCGATCGGGTAGGGTTGCGCCACACCCATGACGACGATGAAGGAGAGCGCGCGGCGCGTTGCGGAGGCCGTGATCGACGCGCGCGAGCCCGACGCCGGCGAGGTCGGCACGCGGCGCAGCATCGTGATCGAGCGCATCAGCCCGCAGCTCGACGGTGGCCGCCATCCGGTCAAGCGCGTGGTGGGCGACCAGCTGCTGGTGACCGCCGACATCTTCGCCGACGGCCACGACCTTCTCGACGCGGTCCTCCTGCTCCGCGCCGACGACGAGGACGCCTGGCAGACCGCGACGATGCGGCCGATCGAGGACGACCGCTGGTCGGGCCACGTCGAGCTCACCCGCAACCGTTGGCATCGGTACGCGATCGAGGCCTGGCGCGACGCGTACGCCAGCTGGCGCCACGGGCTGCACAAGAAGGTCGAGGCGCGCGTGCCGGTCGCGACCGAGATCGAGGAGGGGCGTCTGCTGATCGAGGCCACGCTCCCACGAGCCGAGCATGCCGAGGCGGCCGATGACCTGCGCATCCTGCGATCCGCGCTGTCGGCCCTCCGTCGAGCCCGATCGGAAGCCGGACGCGTCGCCGCGCTCGACACCGACGACGTGCTCGCCGCGATGCGTCGCCATCCCGACCGGTCCTTCGCAACCCGCTCGACCGAGCTGCCGCTGGTCGTCGACCGCGAACGGGCGCGGTTCGGCGCGTGGTACGAGCTCTTCCCGCGCTCCCAGGGCCGCGACCCCAAGAGGCCGCGGCCGACGACCTTCGCCGAGGCCGAGTGGCGGCTGCCCGGGATCGCGGCCATGGGTTTCGACGTCGTCTACCTGCCGCCCATCCACCCGATCGGCCGCACGAACCGCAAGGGTCGGAACAACACGCTCGACGCGGAGCCGAACGACCCGGGCTCGCCGTACGCCATCGGTTCGGCCGATGGTGGCCACGACGCCGTCGCGCCGGAGCTGGGCGGCATCGAGGGGCTCATCGGCTTCAGAAAGGGGGTGGAGGCCCACGGCATGGAGCTGGCGATGGACATCGCCATCCAGGCCGCTCCCGACCACCCATCGGTCAAGGCTCACCCGGAGTGGTTCCGCCACTCGCCCGACGGCTCCATCAAGTACGCCGAGAACCCGCCGAAGAAATACCAGGACATCTACCCGATCGATTTCGGGGGAGGCGACCGTGTCTCCAGAGCCGCTCTTTGGCGAGAGTGGAAGCGGATCTTCGAGGTCTGGATCGGTCACGGCGTGCGGATCTTCCGGGTCGACAACCCGCATACCAAGCCGATCGCGTTCTGGGCCTGGCTCATCCGCGAGGTCCAGGCCGATCACCCCGACGTGATCTTCCTGTCGGAGGCGTTCACCAAGCCCAAGATGATGCAGACGCTTGCCAAGATCGGCTTCAGCCAGAGCTACACGTACTTCACCTGGCGCGAGTCGGCATGGGAGCTGCGCCAGTACCTCACGGAGCTCACCGAGAGCGAGATGCGCGAGTACTTCCGCGGCAACCTGTTCACGAACACGCCGGACATCAACCCGCATCACCTCGATCACGGCCGGCCCGCCTTCATCATCCGCACCGTCCTCGCCGCCACACTGTCGAGCTCGTACGGGATCTATTCCGGCTGGGAGCTGTGCGAGAACGCCCGCCTCGGCGAGCGCGAGGAGTATCTCGACAGCGAGAAGTACGAGATCCGGGCTCGCGACTGGGACGCCAAGGACAACATCAAGCCGCTCATCACCGACCTCAACCGGCTGCGGCGAGAGCGGCCCGCCCTCCAGCGATACGACAACCTGCGCTTCCAGGACGTCACCGGCGAGCGGACGCTCTTCTATCGCAAGGCCATGGCGCACGGCAAGGTCGACCCGCTCACCGGCTTCCCGAACCGATGGCGCGATCCCGTCTTCGTTGCCGTCAACACCGATCCGGTGACCGCCGAGCGCGCGATCCTGCACCCCGACCTTCCGGCCATCGGCATCGGCTGGGACGAGCCGTATCGTCTGACCGATCTGCTCTCGGGAACTTCAATCGCGAGAGCGAGGCGCGGACCTGCCCGTTGACCTCGACCCGGCCGCCGAGCCGTTCCGGATCTTCACCATCTCGGCGCTCGAGCGCTGAGGCTGAGTTGACCAGACCAACCACGACCGATCAGGCACTGTCCTCGCGCCGGCGACGCTCACGAGCCGCGGCCGGCTGAGGCGACCGATGGCCGCCACCCGCAGCTCCTGCGCGACGACCCCACCTGGTACAAGGACGCGATCGTCTACCAGCTCCACGTCAAGGCGTTCTACGACGCCAGCGGCAACGGAATCGGGGACTTCGCCGGGCTGACGCAGAAGCTCGACTACATCGCCGGACTGGGCGTGACCGCGATCTGGCTGCTGCCGTTCTACCCCTCACCGCTGCGCGACGACGGCTACGACATCGCGGACTTCACGCGCGTCCACCCCGAGTACGGCACACTTCGCGACTTCCGGAGCTTCGTGCGCGCGGCGCATCGGCGCGGGCTGCGCGTGATCACCGAGCTCGTCGTCAACCACACGTCCGACCAGCACCCGTGGTTCGTCGAGTCGCGCTCGTCTCGTCAGAATCCACAGCGCGACTGGTACGTGTGGAGCGACACCGACCAGAAGTACGCCGACGCGCGGATCATCTTCACCGATACCGAGAGCTCGAACTGGACATGGGACCAGGAGTCGCAGCAGTACTACTGGCATCGGTTCTTCAGCCACCAGCCGGACCTCAACTACGACAACCCGAAGGTCGTGCGCGCGGTGCTGCGCGTCATGCGCTTCTGGCTCGACCTCGGCGTCGACGGGCTGCGCCTCGACGCGGTCCCGTACCTCGTCGAGCGGGAGGGGACGAACAGCGAGAACCTGCCCGAGACCCACGACATCCTGCGCAGGCTGCGCGCTGCCGTCGACGAGCGCTACGACCACCGGATGCTGCTGGCCGAGGCGAACCAGTGGCCGCCCGACGTGCTGCCCTACTTCGGCGCTCCCGGCGCGCCGGAGTGCCACATGGCCTTCCACTTCCCGCTCATGCCGCGGATCTGGATCGCGCTGCGCCGGGAGGACCGCTACCCGATCGTCGAGATCATGTCGCAGACGCCGGAGATCCCCGACGAGAACCAGTGGGCGCTCTTCCTGCGCAACCACGACGAGCTGACGCTCGAGATGGTGACCGATGAAGAGCGCGACTACATGTACGCCGAGTACGCCTCCGACGCGCGCATGAGGATCAATGTCGGCATCCGCCGCCGCCTGGCTCCCCTCGTCGACCGCAGCCGCCGCCGCCTCGAGCTGCTCAACTCGCTGCTCTTCAGCATGAAGGGCACGCCGATCATCTATTACGGCGACGAGATCGGCATGGGCGACAACGTCTACCTCGGCGACCGCAACGGCGTGCGCACGCCGATGCAGTGGACCGGCGACCGCAACGCCGGCTTCAGCCGCGCCGATGTCCACGCCCTCTACGCGCCCCTGGTCGCCGATCCGGTCTACGGCTACCAGGCGGTCAACGTCGAGGCCCAGGAACGCGTTCCCGGCTCCCTGCTGAACTGGATGAAGCGGCTCATCCGCGTCCGCCGCGCGCACCCGGTATTCGGCCGCGGCACGCTCGAGTTCCTCCATCCGGAGAACCGGCGCGTGCTGGCCTACCTCCGCGAGCACGAGGGCGTCACGGTCCTGTGCGTCGCGAACCTGAGCCGCTTCGCCCAGTACGTCGAGCTCGACCTGTCACGATTCCACGGACGCGTGCCGGTCGAGATGATCGGGCGAGTCCAGTTCCCGGCCATCGGCGACCTGCCCTACCTGCTCACCCTCGGGCCGCACGACTTCTTCTGGTTCGAGCTGACCGATGGCTGAACCGGAGGGCGTCTCGATCCGGCTCGCGACGCCGGACGACATCGAGGCGATCGCGAGGGTCAGCCGCCTGGCATTCGGCGCGACCTACCCGGGCATCGTTCCGGCCGAGGTCCTCGACGAGTGGATGGAGAACGCCGCGGCGCCGTGGCAGAAGGCATTCGACGAGCGCGAGGCCGACAGCCCATGGCGGCCGTGGGTCGCCGAGAGGGACGGCGTCGTCATCGGCTACGCCACCACCTCGCCCGGGAAGGACTGGTGGCTGCCGCCGCCCGACGGCTCAGGCGAGCTGACGAACCTGTACCTCGACCCGGACGCCATCGGCACCGGGGTCGGCAGCGCGCTCTACGACCACGCCGTGGCCGACCTTCGCGAGCGGGGATTCAATCCCTTCGTGGTCTGGGCCTTCCGGGCCAACCAGCGTGCGCTGCGCTTCTACGAGCGCAAGGGCCTCGTGATCGACGTCCCCAGCCACGACTGGGTGCTCGGCGGCGTCGGGTGCCCGATCGTGAGGTTCCGCATCGACTGGCCGTCGAACGGATCGGGATGACGCCCGCCGACCTCGCGTCGCAGCGCTGGTTCCGCTCGAAGCAGCGACCGATCGCCGCCGTCACCGAGGTCGACCGCGCGCCGATCGGGCCAGGTGCCCTCGTCGTCCTGGAGGTCGGCTTCGCCGACGGCGGGCCCTCGGAGCGCTACCTCACGCCGATGGTCGACGGCCGCGAACCCGCCGACGGCGAGGGCCTGTGGAGCTCGCTGGCGGAGGCGATCGGGCGGGAGGAGCGCATCGGTCGGTTCGTGGCACGCCGCGCGGCCGGCTTCGAACCCGGGGCGCTGGACGAGCGGCGGCTGACGGTCGAGCAGTCGAACACCTCGATCGTGCTCGGCGAGCGGCTCATCCTCAAGCTCTACCGCCTGCTCGAGCCGGGCGACAACCCCGATCTCGAGGTGAGCGCCTTCCTGACCGATGCCGGCTTCGCCGACACCCCGGCCCTGGCCGGATCCATCACCTACGAGGCCGATGAGACCCACGCCTCGGCCGCCATGCTCCAGGCCTACATCCCCGGCGCCGGCGATGCATGGGGCGCGATGCTGTCGGTGCTGGCGCCAGATCCGGAGCGTGGCGTCCGGATGGCCGAGCGGATCGGCGATCTCACCGCGCGCCTGCATCGCTGTCTCGCATCCCGCCCGGACGACCCGGCCTTCCCGGCGCGGCCGGCCACCGTCGAGGAGACCGCGGGGTGGCGAGCGTCGGCCGAACGGCAGCTGACGCTGGCGATCGAGGCGCTGCGCGGCGTCGACCACGATCGGCTGGTCGCGCTCGCCCCGGTCGTTCGCGCCCGCTTCGCCGACGCGTTCGGGTCGGCCAGCGGTGGCGCCCTGGTCCAGCGCATCCACGGCGACTACCACCTCGGCCAGCTGCTGGCGCGGCCCGACGGCGGCTTGGCCGTCATCGATTTCGAGGGCGAGCCGGCTCGGCCACTGGCAGAGCGCCGCCATCCGTCCTCGCCGCTGCGCGACGTGGCCGGCATGCTGCGCAGCCTCGACTACGCGGCGCGCACCGCTGAGCGCGATGAGCGGACAGGCCGCCGACGCGTGGCTGTCCGAGGCCCGCGATGCGCTCCTCGAGCCTACGGCCCGACCGACGGGGGGCTGCTGGCGGCCTTCGAGCTCGAGAAGGCCTGCTACGAGATCCGCTACGAGGCCGGCATGCGGCCTGACTGGCTGTGGCTGCCGATGGCCGCCGTCGAGCGGCTGGTCGCATGACCGCCAGGCCACCGCGTCCACCGCTGGCGGTGATCCGGCCGTTCACCACGCACGTCTTCAACCGAATCAGCCGGCTCTTCGTGAAGTGGCTGCCGGGCTTCGGCATCCTCGGCTACCGCGGCCGGAAGTCCGGCAAGGCGTACCGCACGCCCATGAACGTCTTTCGCCACGGCGACGACTGGGTCTTCGCCCTTACTTACGGGTCGGACGTGCAGTGGGTGAAGAACGTGATTGCCGCCGGCGATGCGACCCTCGAGATCCGCCGGCGGAAGATCCGCCTCGTCGACCCGCAGCTAATCGTCGATCCGGAGCGCCGCCTCATGCCGTTTCCAGTGCGCCAGGTTCTTGGCCTCATGCGCGTCAGCGAGTTCATGCGCATGCGCCCGGCCCCGCTGAACGGAGGCGGCTAACCTTCGACGCGTGAGCAGCGCCGGACCGCCGTGGCTTTGAGGGTCTGGCGCGGCGACCCGTATCCGCTCGGCGCGACCTGGGACGGATCGGGGGTCAACTTCGCGATCTTCTCCGAGCACGCCGACGCGGTCGACCTCTGCCTCTTCGACGAGCAGGGCGGCGAGGAGCAGCGGATCCGCCTCACCGAGCAGACCGATCTCGTCTGGCACGCCTACCTGCCCGATGGCCGCCCGGGGCAGCGCTATGGGTATCGCGTGCATGGGCCTTACGAGCCCGGGCGGGGCCATCGGTTCAACCCGGCCAAGCTGCTGATCGACCCGTACGCCAAGCGCATCGACAAGGCGGTCGAGTGGGACGACTCGCTGTTCGGCTACCGCATCGGCGCCGACGCGGACGAGCCGGACAAGCGAGACTCGGCGCCGTTCGTGCCCAAGGGCGTCGTGGTCGATCCGGCCTTCGTCTGGGGCGGCGACGCGCGGCTGCGAACGCCGCTCGAGCGCACCCTGATCTACGAGGTCCACGTCAAGGGCTTCACGCAGCTCCACCCAGAGGTCCCCGACGAGCTGCGCGGGACGTACGCCGGCCTGGCGTCGGCATCGGCCATCGAGTACCTGACGTCTCTGGGGATCACGGCAGTCGAGCTCCTGCCGGTGCACCAGCACGTCGACGAGCGCCACCTCGTCGAGCGCCGCCTCGTCAACTACTGGGGCTACAACACCATCGGCTTCTTCGCGCCCGACATCCGCTTCAGCGCCACCGGCGACCCGGTCGGCGAGTTCAAGACGATGGTGAAGCGGCTCCACGACGCCGGCATCGAGGTCATCCTCGACGTCGTCTACAACCACACCGGCGAGAGCAACCACAACGGTCCGACGCTCGCGTTCCGGGGCATCGACAACGACGCCTACTACCGCCTCGATCCCGACGACAAGTCGCGCTACATCGACTACACCGGTACCGGCAACACCCTCGACGCGACCTCGCCGCGCGTCCTCCAGCTGATCATGGACTCGCTGCGCTACTGGATCACCGAGATGCACGTCGACGGCTTCCGCTTCGACCTCGCATCGGCCCTGGCGCGCGAGCTCCACGACGTCGACAAGCTCGGCAGCTTCTTCGACATCATTCACCAGGACCCGATCATCAGCCAGGTGAAGCTCATCGCCGAGCCGTGGGACGTCGGCCCCGGCGGCTACCAGGTCGGCAACTTCCCGGTCGGCTGGGCCGAGTGGAACGGCAAGTACCGCGACACGGTTCGCCGCTTCTGGAAGGGGATCGGCAGCCAGGCGGGGGAGCTGGCGTATCGGCTCAGCGGCTCGTCCGACCTTTACGCGATGTCGGGTCGGCGTCCGCACGCCTCGATCAACTTCGTGACGGCCCACGATGGCTTCACGCTCCACGACCTGGTGTCCTACGAGCGCAAGCACAACGAGGCCAACGCCGAGGGCAACCGCGACGGGGACGACAACAACGAGAGCATGAACTTCGGAGTCGAGGGCGAGACCGATGACGAGGCGATCATCGAGGCGCGCGAGAAGCAGAAGCGCAACCTCCTCGCCACGCTGCTGATGAGCCAGGGGGTACCGATGCTGCTCGGCGGCGACGAGATCGGCCGCACCCAGCGCGGCAACAACAACGGCTACGCGCAGGACAACGAGATCAGCTGGTTCTCCTGGTCGCTGGACCGGCGCGACCGGCAGCTGCTCGCCTTCACTCGATCGCTGATCAAGCTGCTCAAGGCCCACCCCGTGTTGCGGCGGCGGACGTTCTTCCAGGGCCGCCAGATTCGCGGCTCGCGCGTGAAGGACCTGACCTGGTTCGCCCCGGATGGCACCGAGATGACCGATGAGGAGTGGCGCGCTCCCGGCGCTCGGACGCTGGCGATCCAATTCGCCGGCGATGCGATCGACGACCGCGGGCCGCGCGGCGAGAAGATCGCCGACGACACCCTGCTCGTCATCCTCAACGCCGACGAGCGGCCCGTGGCCTTCACGCTGCCGAACCACGCCGCGGCTCGCCGCTGGGAGGTGGTCTTCGATACCGTCCACGCCTCATTCACCGCGGCCCACGGCGAGCACGATGGCGGCGCCTCATACCGCGTCGCCGAGCGCTCGGTGGTCTGCTTGCGCCGGCTGCCGCGCGTGCGCCGCATCACCGAGGGATGAGCGCCTCGGATCTCGTCCCCGAGTCTTACGTCGACGCGTACCGCAAGCGGCGCACGATCGCGCCGGAGGTGCGCGCCGCGGTCCTGGCGGCAATGGGCCCGGCGCCCGACGAGGAGCCCGACGACGCAGGCCGCGTCGTGATCGCGCGTCCAGGAGATCGGTTGCCCGAACCGGGCGAGCTGGTGCTCGAGGACCGCACCCGGCTCGGCCGGATCGAGGCGCTTCCCAAGGACGCGCCCCTCGGCTACCACCGCCTGACCCGCGACGACGGCCGCGAGGCGCTCGTCATCTCCGGGCCTGGACGCTGCCACCTTCCGCCCGGCCTGCGCGAGTGGGGCTGGGCGGTCCAGCTGGCGACGACGAGATCGCGGCAGTCGTGGGGCATCGGCGATCTCGGCGACCTGCGGGAGCTCGCCGCCTGGTCGCGCCGGGTCGGCGCCGGTTTCGTCACCGTCAGCCCGCTCGCCGCGCCGAACCCCACCGCCGAGCCCGAGCCGAGCCCGTACTTCGCGAGCACGCGTCGTTTCGGCAGCCCGCTCGCGCTGCGGGCGGAGGAGATTCCCGGCGCGCTCGAGCTCGACGAGCTGGCCGAGGCCGGGCGGGCCCTCAACGGCGGGCGCTTCATCGACCGCCGCCGTGCGATGGCCCTGAAGATGAAGGCACTGGAGCGGACCTGGGCGCATGGTGGCTTCGATCGCGCCGCCTTCGAGGCGTGGCGCGCCGTGCAAGGCAAATCGCTCGAGCGCTGGGCACTGTTCTGCGTCCTCGCCGAGCGCCACGGCCCGGGCTGGACGTCGTGGCCGTCGGTGCTCCACGACCCCGATGATCCGGCAGCGAAGCAGGTGGCGGCCGAAGCGCCGCATCGGATCAGCTTCCACGCCTGGGTGCAGTGGTGCTTCGACCTCCAGCTCGCGGCCGCGTCGGCCGAGGTGCGGCGCATCGCCGACATGCCGGTCGGCGTCGATCCGGGTGGCTTCGACGCCTGGGACTGGCAGGAGCAGCTCGCGCTCGGCGCCTCCGTCGGCGTCCCGGCCGATCGGTTCAGCGTCAAGGGCCAGGACTGGGGCATGCCGCCCTTCATCCCGCATCGGCTGCGGGAGGCGGGGTATCGGCCATTCATCGAGACCATCCGCGCCCAGCTTCGGCACGCCGGCGGGCTGCGGATCGACCACGTTCTCGGCCTCTTCCGGCTGTGGTGGGTGCCGAAGGGGATGACCGATGGCGCCTACGTGCGCCAGCCGACCGATGAGCTCCTCGAGATCGTGGCGCTCGAGTCGCACCGCGCCGGGGCGATCGTGATCGGCGAGGACCTCGGCACCGTGCCGTCTGGCGTCCGTCGCGAGCTTCGGCGGAGGCGGATGCTCTCGACCCGACTTGCGCTGTTCGAGCGCGATCCGCCGGACCGATACCCGCGACACGCCCTCGCCGGGGTCACCACCCACGACCTGCCGACGATCGCCGGCCTCTTCACCGGCTCCGACCTCGACGACCAGGCCGCGTCAGGCGTCCAGCCCGATGCCGGTGGGCTGGCCACGCTCCGCGCTCGCCTGCTGGCGGCGGCCGGGGTCGACGAGGATGCCGGGCTCGACGAGGTGGTGCTTCGGCTCCATGCGGCGCTGGCGGCGTCGCCGTCGGCGCTGGTGGTCGCGACGCTCGAGGATGCGCTGCGCGTGGAGCGTCGGCCGAACATGCCGGGCACCGTGGCCGCGCAACGACCGAACTGGTCGATCCCGCTGCCCGTGCCGGTCGAGGATCTCGGTGGCGACGTCCGCGTCCGCGCACTGGTTCGAGCGCTCGATCGCCGAGGCTGAGCCGGCGGCGCGTCTCGCTTGAAACGCCAGTCCGCCAAGTCAGATGCGCAACAGATGCGCATTGCGCGCTGTTCTGACGACGCATTCGGTCAGATTCGCACGAGGTGCGGCAGGACGGGCCGAAATGTCACGACAGCGCCCCGGAGCCGCGCAGCGTGCGCACTGCATACGCATTTGGCGGCGTACGTGCGCCCTCAGCCTGGCCGAGGATCAGCCCGCCCAGCGGGGGCAGCACCAGCGTCGCCGAGAACGGCTGCCCGTGCCACGGCTCCTCGACCGCCTCGACGCCGCCGAGGTTGCCGAGGTTCGAGCCGCCATAGTGCTCGGAGTCCGAGTTCAGGGCCTCGACCCAGCGACCACCAGCGGGCAGCCCCAGCCGGTACGCAACGCGCGGCACCGGCGTCAGGTTGAGCACAACCACGGCAACCTCGCCCGAACCACGCCGGATCCAGGAGTACACCGACGACTCGACGTCGGACGCGTCGATCCACGCGAAGCCATCGGCCTCGTGGTCCGCCGCCCACAGTGACGGCGAAGCCGCATACACGCGGCCGAGATCCTCGACGAAGCGCGCCACGCCGGCGTGCATCGATTCACCCAGTAGGTCCCATGGCAGGGCGCGGTCGTGCGACCACTCGTCCCATGAAGCCAGCTCGGAGCCCATGAAGAGCAGCTTCTTGCCCGGCTGTCCCCACATGTTCAGGAGCAGCGCCCGGAGGTTGGCGAAGCGCTGCCACTCGTCGCCGGGCATCTTGCGCAGCAGCGAGCCCTTGCCGTGCACGACCTCGTCGTGCGACAGCGGCAGGACGTAGTGCTCGGTCGAGGCGTAGAGGCCGCGGAAGGTGAGCCGGTCGTGGTGGTAGCGCCGATGGACCGGGTCCTCGCTGAAGTACTCGAGCGTGTCGTGCATCCAGCCCATGTCCCACTTGAAGCCGAAGCCGATGCCGCCGAGGTACGTGGGCCGGGTGATGCCGGGGAAGGCGGTCGACTCCTCGGCGATCGTCACCACGCCTGGGAACCGGCCATAGACCCGCTCGTTCATCTCGCGCAGGAAGGCGATGGCCTCCAGGTTCTCGCGGCCGCCATGGACGTTCGGCGTCCACTCGCCGGCCTTGCGCGAGTAGTCGAGGTAGAGCATCGAGGCCACCGCGTCCACGCGCAGCCCGTCGACGTGGTAGCGGTCGCACCAGAACAGGGCGTTGGCGACGAGGAAGTTGCGCACCTCGGCGCGGCCGAAGTCGAAGATGAGGGTCCCCCAGTCGGGATGCTCGCCGCGTTGCGGGTCCGCATGCTCGTACAGAGCCGTTCCGTCGAACTGCCGCAGCGCGAAGTCGTCGGTCGGGAAGTGGGCCGGCACCCAGTCGACGATCACGCCGATCCCGGCGCCGTGCAGCAGATCGACCATGGCGGCGAAGTCGTCCGGGTTGCCGAACCGAGACGTCGGCGCGTAGTAGCCGGTGACCTGGTAGCCCCACGAGCCGTCGAACGGGTGCTCCGCCACCGGCAGCAGCTCGACGTGAGTGAATCCGAAGCGCCGGCAGTGCTCGACCAGCTTCTCTGCCGCCTGCCGGTAGCCCAGCCACGATCCATCCGCGTTGCGCATCCACGAGCCGAGGTGGACCTCGTAGGCCGCCATCGGTGAGCGATACGGATCGGTGCCCGCTCGCCGCCGCATCCAGTCGTCATCGGTCCATGGATAGACCGATGGGTCCCAGACCCGCGACGCCGTCTCCGGTCGGACCTGCATCGCGAAGGCGAAGGGGTCGGCCTTCAGGCGCAGCTTACCGTCGGCGCCGAGCACCTCGAACTTGTAGAGCTCGCCGGACCCGACGCCCGGCACGAAGAGCTCCCACACGCCCGTGGCGCCGAGCGAGCGCATCGGCATGAGGCGGCCGTCCCAGCGATCGAAGTCGCCGACGATGCGGACGCTGCGCGCGTTCGGCGCCCAGACCGCGAAGCCCACGCCGGCGACGCCCTCGTGCGTGCGCGGGTGCGCGCCGAGCACATCGTAGAGGCGCTCGTGCGTTCCCTCGCCGATCAGGTGCAGGTCGACCTCGCCCAGCGTCGGCGCGAACCGATACGGGTCGTCGAGCTCCCAGGTGTTGCCGTCGGGAAAACCGAAGCGGATGCGGTAGGCGAACTGCCCCGGCGCCAGGTCCGGGACGTGGCCGGCCCACAGGCCATCGCCGAGCGGCTCCATCGGCGCCGTGCCGCCGTTGGGGGCCACCAGCCAGGCCGCCGTGGCGTCAGGGTGGAAGGCGCGGACGGCCGTGCCGCCGGCGGCCGGGTGGGATCCCAGGACGGCATGCGGGTCGTGGTGCTCGCCGCGCGCGATGCGCAGGCGCTCCTCGGTCGTGGGGCCCAGCTCGAGCGCGCCAGAGGTCATTCGCAAACGATAGCCCTCGCGCGGCTAGTAGACGTAGTTGCCCTTCGCGAAGAGCCGGTTGCGGGCCCGCCGGAACCGCCCGCTGGCAGCGATCCCGGGGGTGGACATGGCGATGTCGGGCTCGAACAGCGTCGAGACGAAGCGATCGGCGACGGCCTTGTCGTCGAACAGCAGCCCCATCTCCGGGTTGCGGTACAACGCGAAGGCATCGAGGTTGAGCGTGCCGACCAGGGCGCGGTCGTCGCTGACGATCACCTTGGCGTGGACTACGGCGGGGTACTCCCAGATCTCGACCCCGGCGGCGAGGAGCTCGTCGTAGTGGTGCAGGAACGCGCCGTACGTGACGCCGTTCGCATGGCCCTGGTCGGCGACGACCAGCCGGACGCGGACGCCGCGCCGCGCGGCCTCGAGGATCTCGCGGATGACGAGGGCGTCGCCGATGTAGTAGTTCATGATGTCGAGCCGTCGCTCGGCGGTGCGGATGAGGTCGATGGCGGCATCGGTCAACGGCAGCCAGCCGCGCGGCCAGTTCATGATCACGTTGACCGCGTGGGGGCCCTCCTCGGTGATCGGCGGGAAGTAGCCCTCGAGCACGCCGTCGCCCTCGGGCAGACGCCCGCCGTGGTAGGCGAAGCTGGCGAGGAAGATCGCCTGGAGCTGCCGCGTCACCGGGCCGGTGAAGCGGATGTAGACGTCGTGGAAGCGCCCGTCGAAGAAGTGATCCTCGAGCCCCGCTCCGCCCACGTATCCGACCGTCCCGTCGACGAGCACGAGCTTGCGGTGCTCCACGCGCCCGGTCTGCCGCAGGCGTGGCACGAGGCGCCTCGAGCCGACCGGCCCATGACGATCCGGTGGGATCAGGTCGTGGAGCATCACTTCGACCCCCGCGGCGGCGAGCGAGTTGAACATCGCCTTGGACCCGGTGAACGCATGGCTGCCGAGGGCGTCCACGATCATCCGCACCGCGACGCCATCCCGCGCCTTCGCCGAGAACAGCGGCGCGAACTGGTCGCCGATCACGCCCGGCTGGAAGCCGTACTGCATGACGTGCACGGAGTGGCGAGCCTTGCCGATGTCCTCGAGCATGCGCGGGTAGAAGACGCGCCCTTCGGGCAGCACCTCGACATCGGCCGCGGTCGACGGTGCCCACAGGCGGGCCATGTCAGCGTGCTGCGGGCCGGGCTCCTCGAGCGCGCGACGCGCGTACTCCATCGCATCGCCGACCTCGATCGGGCCCGAGTCGGCTGACGGCGAAACGCGGCGCCCGAATCGCAGCACGAACCACCAGGCCGCCGCCAGCAGCGCCGCGAGCACGCCCGCCAGTGGCCCGAGGATCGACGGCAATGTCATCGGGCGGTGGAGGGCTCGGCGGGGACGGCATCGCGCACGGTACCGTCGGCCGTCTCCGGCGCCGGTTGCGGCTCCCCTCCGGTGATACGCAGCAGGTACGCGATCGTCTGGCGTGCCGCCGCCGTCAGTGGGAGCGCCAGGATGGCGCCGATGATGCCGGCGAGGGCCGAGCCGACGACGAGCGCGGGCAGGATGATCGCCGGATGGAGGTCGAGCGCGTGGCCCTGGACCTTCGGCTGGACCACGGCACCGTCGATCTGCTCGATGATGATGAACAGCAGGCCGACGGCGACCACTCCGGGAAGGCCGGCGATCACGGCGGTGATGACGAGGATCGGGATGACGGCGAGGATCGGCCCGATGATGGGGATGAGCTCGGAGAGCGCCAGCGTGACGGCGAACAGCAGCGCGTACTCGCCGATGTCGGGGTCGATGAGGATCCCGAACAGGTAGAACCCGATCACGAAGGGAACGAAGACGATCCCCGCGATGAGCGCGGTTCCGCGTGCCCAGGCTCCGAAGACGTCGCCGAGGATCTTGAGGATGGCGAAGACCGAGGCACGGAAGGAGCCGGGGACCGCCGCGCGCAGGCCGCTCAGCAGCGCCGGGCTGTCGGACAGCGCGTAGAAGATGAAGAACGGGATCCCGGCCCAGGCGATGACGAGGGCCACGATCCCACCCACGCCCGATGCCACGATGCCGAACAGGCCGGCCAGGAGGTCCGGGACCGCGGCGGGCAGCGACTCGACCCACTCCGTGAGCGCCGTCTCCATGTTCTCCGGCAGCCCGAGACTCCGCAGGAACTCGCCGACCTCGGCGAAGATCTCCGGCAGGTTGCTGATGAGCGTGTCCAGCTGCTCGAGCAGGGCATCGAGGATCAGCCAGGCGAACAGGACGACGGCGACGATCAGGGCGAGGATCGCGATCAGCGTGCCGCCCCATCGCGGAACCCCCGCCCGCTGCAGCCGGTCCACGAGCCCGCTCATCAGGAAGATGAGGATCAGGCCGATGATGTACGGCGCCAGCGCCTCCTGGGTCAGGATGACCAGCACCGCGAGCCCCACCAGGACGCCGCCGAAGATCACCGCATGCCACGTCGGCGGGAGCTCCACGCGCTTCGGCGCGGGGTCGGACACGCTGGGAACCGGCGACGAATCCACCGAGCAGACCCTCCTCACCCGCGTTGGCGACCGTAGTATAGGCACCGGCTTGCTCGCTTCACGGCACGGCGGCGCGAGGGTGGAAAGGGCATCTGCCGCGGGTCGCGGCATCGTACGGAGGGCCGGATGGTGAGCGACCGCGTCCACTACCTCGGCCACGCGACCGTGCTGATCGAGATCGGCGGCCGCCGGATCCTGACCGATCCGGTGCTCACCGGGCGGGTGGCCTTCATTCGCAGGATCGGCGATCGCCCGGCGTTTTCATCCCAACCGGACGGTGTCCTCGTCTCCCACGGCCACCACGATCACCTCCATCGCGCCTCCCTGAGCATGGTCTCGGCCGACGTGCCGGTCATCGTGCCGCCCGGGCTTGGCGCGCTCGTCCGAGGGTGGGGGTTCGACCACGTCGAGGAGCTCGCCGTGCACGACAGCACCACCGTTGGCGGTCTCACGATCAGCGCGGCGCCCGCCGAGCACTCCGGATTCCGCCCGCCCAACGGGCCGATGGCCGAAGCGATCGGCTTCGTCATTCGCGGCCATGGGCGCACGGTGTACTTCGCCGGTGATACGGACCTGTACGAAGGAATGGCCGATATCGGTCGGGACGGGCTCGACCTCGCGCTGCTTCCGGTGTGGGGGTGGGGACCGCGTCTCGGCCCTGGCCACCTCGACCCCGAGCGCGCCGCACAGGCGGTCGCGCTGCTGAGGCCGACCACGGCCATCCCCATCCACTGGGGCACGCTGTGGCCGATCGCCATGTTCTGGCGGCGCCATCACCTCACCGAGCCGCCGCTGCGGATGGCCCGCGCGGTCGCCGCCCTCGACGTGCCGACGCGGGTCGTGATCCTGGCGCCGGGCGAGTCCCATGAGCTGCCGATGGCGCACGGCGGGGCGGCCTGATGCTCGGACGCATCGGGCGCCTGTACCGGGCGCAGTGGCATGCCCTCGGCGGCCTCTCGACGAGCATCCCCGGCCTCATCCTGCGCATCCTGCTGTCGGTGATCGCGTCGGCGATCGCGTTCGGCATCGCAACCTGGCTGACCCCGGGCGTCAGCGAGGCGGGCGACCCGAGCGTCCTCGCCGCCGTGCTGCTGCTCGGCGTGATCGATGTCGCGCTGCGGCCGCTGCTGATGGCCGTCGCGCTCCCGATCGGGCTGATCGCGGTCGGCATCCTTGGGCTGCTCTTCCGGGTGGGCATCTTCGCCATCGTGCTGCCGGCCGCGGGATACCAGGTCGACGGTTTCCTCTCGATCGTCATTGCGTCGTTCATCTACGGCGCCGTGCTGACCGCCCTGAGCGGGCTCATCGGCATGTCGGACGAGGACAGCTTCTCGCAGCGGGTCGTGGCGCAGGTCATCCGCGACGACGAGTCGCCGGCTCGCACCGACGTCCCGGGCGTGCTCATGATCCAGATCGACGGCCTCGCCTCGCCGCTGCTGCGCGCGCAGGTCCGCGCCGGCAACCTGCCGACCCTGTCGCGCTGGATCCGCGACGGCAGCCACCGGCTCGCGAGCTGGACAGCGCTCCTGCCGTCCCAGACCTCGGCCAGCCAGGCCGGCATCCTGCTCGGCAGCAACGACGGCATCCCCGCCTTCCGCTGGTACGAGAAGGCGGACCGGCGCCTCCTCGTCTCGAACCACTCGGCCGACGCGCGCGAGATCGAGGCGCGGCTGTCGACCGGCGAGGGCCTGCTGGCCAACGGGGGCGCCAGCATCGACAACCTGTTCAGTGGCGACGCGACGATCAGCCGCCTGACGATGAGCACCGTCGGCAAGAACAACGACCAGGCCGGCGCCACGCGCAGCCTCTACTACTTCCTGCTCAACCCGTACAGCCTGGGCCGGATGGTGGTGCGGACCCTGGCCGAGGCGGTCAAGGAGGTGTACCAGGCTCGCCAGCAGCGCAGCCGCGACATCCTGCCGCGCATGCACCGGGGCGGCACGCTATCCCTTCCTGCGCGCCGCGACCAACGTCGCCCTGCGCGACCTGAACCTGGCCCTCGTCACCGAGCAGATGCTGCGCGGCACGCCGCGCATCTACGTCGACTTCCTCGACTACGACGAGATCGCGCATCACTCCGGCCCGGAGCGGATCGAGGCGATCCACGCCCTCGAGGGCATCGACCGCGCGCTGGGCCGGCTCGAGCGCCTCGTCGAGGACTGCCCGCGCCCGTACCGGATCGTGGTCGTCAGTGACCACGGGCAGAGCCAGGGCGCAACGTTCCGCCAGCGCTTCGGCGAGACGATCGAGGACTGGCTCCGCACCCGCATGGCGGCGCCTGTGGTGGTCGAGGCCACCGCGCCCACCGAGCAGTGGGGGCAGATGTCGGCGGTGCTGACCGAGGTGAGCGCCTCGGAGGGTGCCGTGCCGAGCATGGCGCGCCGCGCGCTCAAGGACCAGACGCGCGACGGCATCGTCGAGCTCGGACCGATGAAGGAGAAGCATGCCGCCGATGCCGACGGGCTGCCGGACCTGGTGGTCTGTGCCTCCGGCAACCTGGCGCTCGTCTACTTCGGGATCGGCGAGGGCAGGCTCTCGCGCGAGGAGATCGATGCGGGGCATGCGGGCCTGATCGACGACCTGGTCGCCCATCCCGGCGTCGGGCTCGTCCTGGTCCGGACCGATGGCGACGGGTCGGTCGTCCTCGGCAAGGGTGGGATGTATCGGCTCAGTGACGGGCACGTCTCCGGCGAGGATCCGCTCGCGCCGTACGGCGAGCTGGCGCCGATCCAGTTCCGGCGCCTCGACGAGATCGCCCACGTCGGTGACCTCGCCCTCATCAGCATGCTCGATCCCTCGACCGATGAGGTCGCGGCCTTCGAGGAGCTGATCGGCTCGCATGGCGGCCTCGGCGGCTGGCAGACGCAGGCCTCGCTCGTGTATCCGTCGTCGTGGCCCGAGCCCGACGGCCCGATCTACGGCGCGCCGGCGCTGCACCGGCAGCTGAAGGCCTGGATCGCACACGAGCAGGGCGACGCCGGCCCGCCTCAGAGCAGGTAGCTGGCGCGCGCGAGGACCGACCGTCAGGCGGCCAGGCCCTGGATGAGGATCCAGGCGCCGACGAGCCCGACGATGATGGCGCCGACGATGCCCTCCTCGATCCGGTCGATCGCGGGCTGTGCGCGCCGCGCCAGGGCGTCGAACCGCTCGCGCCAGAAGACGTAGAGCAGCATCGGCGACCAGACCGGCGCCTGCCAGATCGCGAGCATCAGCCCCACGAAGGCGAGCCCGGGCACGAAGCCGTCCGTCAGCGTTCCGATGCGGAACCCGCCGGCGAGCAGGACGAGGAGCCGCCCGAACGACTGGACGGCCACCCCGGCGCCGACGCCGGCCGCGGCGAGCACCGGGTGGCGCGACGCCTCTGCCGGCAGGTCCTGGCGTCGCCGGTGGACCACGACCATCGAGATGGCGACGCCGATCATCACGATCCCGAGGGCGATGTTGACCCCGGGAGCGACACCGCGGAGGCCGGCCGCCTCCACTCCGAGCAGGCCGATGATCGAGGCCACGGCGAAGACGGCGGTGCTCCCGATCGCGTAGGCCAGGGCCCTTCCCCAGGGGGCGGTCGCGCTCGTGAGCATGAGGACCGACAGCGCCAGGCGGGAGGGCGAGAAGATGCCGATCGCCCCGATCAGGATCGCGGTGAGGGCGAGCTCGAGCGGGTCGGTCCTCACGCGGTCGGTTGCCTCCGATGGTCCGATCGTACGCCCGGCGCGGGCCCGGCAGCGTGTTAGGGTAGCGCCGCGTCGGGGGTGCCCGCACGCACCAGTCGGTCAACATCGGTCAACACAGCGCGTCCGCCCAGTTCGTGCCCGCCGGCGACCCGAGAGCAAACACGAGAGGGACCTTGGGATTCTTCGACGGCCTGCTCGGCCTCCTCAGCCACGACGTCGGGATCGACCTCGGGACGGCGAACACGCTCGTCACCGTCCGCAACCGGGGCATCGTCATCAGCGAGCCCTCGGTCGTCGCCATGGACACCCGCACGAAGCGCGTCCTCGCCATCGGCGCCGAGGCGAAGCGGATGGTGGGCCGCACGCCGGCGAGCATCATCGCCATGCGGCCGCTGCGCGACGGCGTGATCAGCGACTTCGACGTCACCGAGCAGATGCTCCGCTACTTCATCAAGAGCGTCCATGACCGATACGCCCGCCTCCCCCGGCCGCGCGTGCTAGTCGGCATCCCGTCGGGCGTGACCGAGGTCGAGAAGCGCGCCGTCCGCGACGCGACGATCAACGCCGGCGCGCGCTGGGCGCGGCTCATCGAGGAGCCGATGGCGGCCGCCATCGGTGCCGGCCTGCCGGTCAGCGAGCCGTCGGGCAGCCTGATCGTCGACATCGGCGGCGGGACCACCGAGGTTGCCGTCGTCAGCCTCGGCGGCATCGTCGTCAGCCGCAGCGTGCGCATCGGCGGCGACGAGATGGACACCGACATCGTCTCCTTCGCGCGGCGCGAGTACAACCTGCTCATGGGCGAGCGGACGGCCGAGGAGATCAAGATCGCGGTCGGATCGGCCTATCCGGACGAGAAGGCCGACGAGCGCACCGTCACCTTCCGCGGCCGTGACCTGCTGACCGGGCTGCCTCGCAGTGTCGAGGTCGGCGGCGACCAGATCCGCGAGGCGCTCGAGCCGTCGATCGCGCAGATCGTCGACGCCATCAAGGAGACGATCGAGGAGACGCCGCCCGAGCTCGTGGCCGATGTCATGGACCAGGGGATCGTGCTGGCCGGCGGCGGGGCGCTGCTGGCCGGGCTCGACCGGCGCGTTGCCGAGGCGACCCAGATGCCGGTCCACATCGCCGACGACCCGCTCACCTGCGTCGTGCGCGGCACCGGGCGGGTGCTCGAGGACCTCGACACGCTCGAGCGCGTTCTCGTCAGCGAGCAGTTCACCCGCGCCCCCCGATGATGCTCGCGCGTATATACATATATACGCGGCGGCCCTAGGGCGACATGTACGGGCCCTCCAGCCCGCACCGACGGAGCAGGGTGGGCCTCTGGTTCGCCGCCTTCACGATCGCCAGCCTGCTGATGCTGCTGGCCAGCTCCACGGAGCCGGCGCAGACCCTCCAGCGCGTCACGACCCGCGCTCTCGATCCTGTGCGCCAGACGCTGACCGGCATCGGCTCGGGCGTGGCTGGCCTGTTCGGCACGATCGGCGAGATCGATCGGCTGCGCGGCGAGAACGCGGAGCTGCGCGTCGCGCTGGCAGGGGCCGAGCAGCGGATCGCCGAGCTCACCGAGGCGGCGCGCGAGAACGACGAGCTGCGCCAGCTGCTCGGCATCACCGAGGCGCTCGAGATGGAGCTGCTGCCGGTGCGGATCACGAGCCGCGACCCGTCGAACTTCGCGTGGGAGGCCGGCGTCGACGCCGGGACCGATGACGGCGTGCGCGTCGGCATGCCGGTCGTCGCCAACGCCAACGGCGCGGGCGCGCTGGCGGGCACCGTCGTGAGCGTCACCGACGACACGGCGCGCGTCCGCTTCATCGTCGACACCCGCTCGTCGGTCATCGCGCTCGACCAGGCCAGCCGCGCCCTTGGCGAGGTGCGCGGACAGGCCGGCGGACAGCTGGTGATGAGCAACGTGCCGGTGACCGAGACGGTCGAGGTCGGGGACACGATCGTCAGCGCCGGGCTCACCTTCGGCGAGGAGGCCAGCCGCTATCCCGGCGGCCTCCTCATCGGTACCGTCCAGGCCGTCGAGGAGGACGACAACGCCCTGACGCAGACCGCGTTCGTGCGCCCGGCCTTCGACGTCGGCAGCGCCGAGCGCCTGCTGATCGTGCTCGAGTTCAGCCAGGGCTGAGCACGGCGGTGCTGTCGGGCACATGGCCCGATGGGTCCGCCGCCGATGCGGACCATCGCGCCATGGGGATTCGCCGCCCGCGCCCGTAGGGTGGTTCTTGACCTCGAGAACCGATCCAGGAGCCTCCATTGCCCGTTCGAGCGCGCGCCCTCGCCCTCGCCGTCCTTCTCGCCCTCGCCGCCACCGCCGGAGCTGTGCCCGTCCTGCGCCCCTCGTCGGCCCTCGCCGCCGGCCCGAAGGTCGCGATCATCGTCGGGCCCGTCGGGAGCCTGACCTCGAACTACCGCAGCCGCGCCAACGAGGTCGCCGCCGCGGCCCTCGCCGCCGGCGGCAGCGTCGTCAAGGTCTACTCGCCGAACGCGACCTGGGGCAACGTGCGCTCGGCGGTCAACGACGCCGACGTCATCGTCTACTTCGGCCACGGCAACGGCTACCCAAACCCGTACGGCAGCGTCGAGCTCGCCGACCGCACGAACGGCTGGGGCCTGAACCGAACGACGACGAACGGCGATGGCGACAACTGGTCGACGACGCTGGCGTACTGCGGCGAGAAGGCGCTCCTCGGCACGCTCACCGCCTCGGACGGCGCCGTCCAGCGCCAGTACTGCAGCGGCGGGCCGATCACCCCGGCGCCCGGCTTCACGATGATCTACGCCCAGGCCCACTACGCCCCCGGCTTCGGAGAGCGCTACGAGGAGAGCGACCCGCTCACCACCCTGAGCGAGGCGCGCCAGCGGGTCTCGAACTACTCGACGCCGGTCCTGCAGCTGGGCGGCGGCGCCTTCATTGCGACCGCCTACAGCGACGCCGACGAGATCGTCACCCGCGTCCTGACCCAGCCCAACTCGACCTACGGCCAGATCTTCAAGGCGGGCGATGGGTACTCGGGAGGCAACCTGCAGACCTCGAGCCATCCGGACTGTGTCCGGTGCCAGGGTCTGGGTGCAGCGCACCGTGATCTCCGGATTCCACTTCGGCGATCCGGACTACTGGTACGCCTTCGCTGGTGACCCGAATCGCACGCCGGGGGCGGGCAGCGGGCCGTTCAGCGACATCGCCGGATCGGCCTTCTACCACGACATCCTCTGGCTCCACGAGGCCGGCATCACCGGTGGCTGCGCGCCGAGCCTGTTCTGCCCGAATGCGTCCGTGACCCGAGCCCAGATGGCCAGCTTCCTCGTTCGCGCCCTGAACCTGCCCGCTGCGAGCCAGGACTACTTCACCGACGACGGCTCGTCGATCCACGAGCCCAACATCAACGCGCTGCACGAGGCCGGCATCACCGGTGGCTGCGGCGATGGCGCCTTCTGCCCGAACGACGCCGTGACGCGGGGCGAGATGGCGAGCTTCCTCGCCCGCGCCTTCGACCTGCCGCCGGCGACCGAGGACTACTTCGGCGACGACGACGGCTCGATGCACGAGGCGAACATCAATGCCGTGAAGGCGGCCGGCATCGCCGGCGGCTGCAGCGCCGGCAGCTACTGCCCCGGCAGCTCCGTGACCCGCGGCCAGATGGCGGCCTTCCTGCATCGCGCGCTCGTCTGATCCGCCGATCACCGGCGGACCCATCCGTACTATTCTCCGCCCCACCTCACTGCCCTAGCCTTCGGGGCCGCATGATGCTGACTCGTCGCCGGCGGCCCGTTGCCGCGCTCCTCGCGCTCCTGCTCGTCCTGGTCGCGTCACCGGTGTCGGCCGCCGATCCGACTCCTTCGCCCGAGGCACCCGAGGCCGACGTCACCAGCGCGCCGACCATCCATGCCGAGATGGAGGCCGCGCACCGGCTCGACCCGGCGACCCATGCCGTCGGGCCACGCCCGCAGGCGCTCGACGCCGCCGCGACCGATGGCGGCGTGACCCTCGCCGGCGGCGACGCGCTGCCGAACGGTCTCAGCCACGAGGTGCTCGGCTACCTGCCGTACTGGGCGGTGACCGCCGAGATGGTCGCCCACCTCGACTACGACCTGCTCTCGACGATCGCCTACTTCGGCGTCCCCGCCACCGGGACCGGCGACCTGTCGAAGTCGCATGCCGGCTGGACGGCCTGGAACTCGGCCACGATGACGAACGTCATCAACGCGCGCCCACGCCGAGGGCGTGGGGGTCGTGCTCACCGTCACGATGATGGCCTGGGACTACGACTACGCGTGCCATGTCGGCCCTCCTCAACAGCGGCGCGCGGCGCACGAAGCTCGCCGGCCAGATCGCGGCGGCCGTCGCGGCCCGCAACGCGGACGGCGTCAACCTCGACTTCGAGCCGATGCCGAACTCGCTCCAGTCCGTCTACACCCAGTTCGTGCGCGACGTGCGCACCGCGCTCGGCCCGAACGCCCATCTCAGCGTCGCCACCACCGGCGGAGCGGCGACGTGGGACGAGGGCTACGACCTGGCCGGGCTCACCGCCGCCAATGCCGCCGACGCGCTCATGGTGATGGCCTATGACTTCAACTGGTCGGGCTCGGCCCGTGCAGGTGGCGTGTCGCCGATCGACAGCCCCTACACGCTCGACGTCCGGTCCGCCATGGCCGACTTCCGCGCGCGAGTCGCGCCCGACAAGCAGATCTGGGGCGTCCCGTACTACGGCCGCTCTTGGACGACCACGGGCGCCACGCTGAACGGGAGGACGTGCCGCAGCGCCGGCACGTGCACCGCGGCGAGCTGGGCCGTGCGCTACGACGACGCGGTCGTCGTCGCCGCCGAACGCGGCCGGCGCTGGGACGCCGGCGGCCAGGTGCCGTGGTACACGTACTGGAGCAACACGCACGCCGCCAACGTGCAGGGCTACTACGACGACGCCGCGTCGCTCGACGTGAAGCACGAGATGGTCATCGCCAACGGCCTGCGCGGTGTGGGCATCTGGCACCTCACCATGGATGGTGCGCGGCGCGCGCTGTGGGACCAGCTCTGGCGCAATTACGGCGACCTGCCGTTCCGCGACATCGACGACTCGATCTTCCTCTACGACATCCTCTGGATGGCCGCCGAGGGCATCACCGGCGGGTGCAGCGCCGATCTCTTCTGCCCGGGGTCCCACGTCTCCCGGGCGGAGATGGCCGCATTCCTCGCACGGGCGCTCGACCTGCCCGGCGGTGGCACCGACGCGTTCGCCGACGACGACGGGAGCCTCCACGAGCACAGCATCAACCGGATCGCCCAGGCCGGCATCACCACCGGGTGCGCAACTGCTCGCTACTGCCCCTCCGGACGCGTCACGCGGGCGCAGCTGGCGAGCTTCCTCGATCGCGCCCTCGGGCTGCCGGACACGCCGCAGGACTTCTTCGACGACGACGACGGCTCGACCCACGAGGCATCCATCAACCGGGTGGCTGCCGCCGGGGTCGCGGCCGGCTGCGGGACCAGGCGCTTCTGCCCATCCACGCTCCTCACTCGGGAGCAGATGGCCGCCTTCCTGCATCGCGCGCTCGCCCCGTAGCCAATCCGTCCGGCGGCACCGATCGGCCCATCGGGCCGGGCACCATCGGCCTATGGCCCTTCCCCGGCGGCGTCCGTAGCGTGGCCGGCGTCTTCATCGGTCCCATTCGGAGTGCCCAACCCAGTGCCCAACCTTCGTCCGCGCCGGCGCATCGCCGCCCTCGCGTCAGCCGCGCTCGTCGTCCTCACCCTGCTTCCGGTCACCGCCGCCCCGGTCGGCGCGGCGGGCGGCTCAGGCTTCGTGAGCATGACCAACGGGCACCGCAGCGACCGCGGCCTCGGCCCGGTGGGGCTGCACGCGACCATCGACGCCATCGCCGTCGAGCGCGGCCGCCAGATCGCCGACGACCAGCAACTCGGGCACGACTTCGACTACCTGCGCCGCCGCTTCGACCAGGAGGGCGTCTGCTGGCGTGGCTTCGGCGAGATCGTGGCCATGAACGGCTCCGGCGACTTCGCCGCCTTCGGCACGCAGTGGATGAACTCGACCACGCACCGCAACATCATGCTCGGCGACTACACGCATGCCGGGGGCAGCCGGGAGCGGGTCGGGGACCGCTGGTACGGCGTGATGGTGTTCGTGAAGCTCTGCAACGCCAGCAGCTCCACGCCGACCACCAGTGGCTTCACCGATCTCGGCAACTCGATCTTCATCGACCAGATCGAGTGGCTCGTGGAGCAGGACATCACCGGCGGCTGCGCCGCAAATCGCTTCTGCCCCCAGGCCCCGGTCTCCCGCGCGCAGATGGCGACCTTCCTCAACCGGGCCTTCGACTTCGCCGCTGCGCCGGCCGACTACTTCCTCGATGACAACTCGAGCATCCACGAGTCGGCCATCAACCGCGCACGGTTCGCCTCGGTCACCGGGGGCTGCTACACGCTTCGCTACTGCCCATCCGCCTCGGTCACGCGAGCCCAGATGGCGAGCTTCCTGGCCCGTGTCCTGAACCTGCCCGCCGCGCAGGCCGACCATTTCACCGATGACGAGGGCAACATGCACGAGGACGCCATCAATCGCCTGGCGGACGCGGGCGTCGGCAGCGGCTGCGCCGCCGGTCGGTTCTGTCCCGATCGCCAGGTGAGCCGGGAGCAGATGGCCGCCTTCCTCCACCGCGCCCTCAACTGACCGACCCTCCGCTTGGGCGACCGTTTCGGTCGCGCTGGTTATCCCAGGCGTGGACTAAGGCGGGACGCGTAACCAGTCCGCGGAGGACGTCCACCTGATGTTCAACCACTTGGTTGAACATAGTGAGCGGCACCCGGAGAGATGATGGCTGAGTGCCTCGGCGCGACGACGCGGCGCACAGGTCGGCGGCCGCTAGAATCGGCACGGCAATGACCACCACCCCGACCCCGACTCCGGTCGCAGGCAAGCGCGCCGACGGTCGGGTCCCGAACCAGCTGCGCCCGGTCAAGATCGTGCCCGACTACCTGAAGTTCGCCGAGGGCTCCGTCCTGATCCGCGTCGGTGACACGCGAGTCATCTGCGCCGCGACGATCGAGGATCGCGTCCCGGGCTGGATGCGCGGCAAGGGCCGTGGCTGGGTCACCGCCGAGTACAGCATGCTGCCGCGCGCCGGGACCGAGCGCAGCCAGCGCGAGGCGGCGCGCGGCCAGATCGGCGGGCGGACGCACGAGATTCAGCGCCTCATCGGCCGCTCGCTCCGGGGCGTCGTCGACATGGCGCGGCTAGGCGAGCGCACGATCACCCTCGACTGCGACGTCATCCAGGCCGATGGCGGCACGCGCACCGCGAGCATCACCGGTGCCTATGTCGCCCTGGCGCGCGCCCTCAACAAGTACGGCATGGCCCAGCTGCTCACCGGGCAGGTCGCGGCGGTCAGCGTCGGCGTCGTCAACGGGGTGGCGCATCTCGATCTCGACTACTCGGAGGACTCGACCGCGGAGGTCGACTTCAACGTGGTCATGACCGATGACGACCGGCTCATCGAGGTGCAGGGCACGGCCGAGCACGGGTCCTTCAGCCGCCCGCAGATGGACCAGATGGTCGACCTCGCGGCGGCCGGCATCCGGCAGCTCTTCGCGATGCAGCGCACGGCCATCGACGCCCCGCCCGGCGAGTGAGCCGGCGGCTGCTCGTCGCGACCACCAACCGCGGCAAGCAACGCGAGTTCGCCCGGCTGCTGGCGAGCATCGACGCCGAAGTCGTGACCCCCGACCAGATCGGCCTGGACCTCGACGTCCCCGAGCCGCACCTCACCTACGACGAGAACGCAACGGACAAGGCGGTCGCCTACTGCCGCGCCTCGGGCCTGGTGACGGTCGCCGACGACTCGGGGATCGAGGTCGCCGCCCTCGAGTGGGGCCCGGGCGTGCGCAGCGCGCGCTGGGGTGGCGGCGCCGGCAGCCAGGCCGAGCAGCTGGTGGCGGCGGTCGGCGACCACCCCGATCGCCGCGCGCGGATGGTCTGCTCGCTGGCGGTCGCGGCGCCGGGCGACCCGGATCCGGCGGTCGAGATCTTCGCCGGCGTGGTGGACGGCAGCGTGGCGTCGTCACCGCGTGGGGAGCGCGGATTCGGCTACGACCCGATCTTCCTGCTGCCCTCCGGCGTCACCACCGCCGAGCTCCCCGAGGTCGAGAAGGACCGCATCAGCCACCGCGGCCGCGCCGTGGCCGCGGCCCTTCCTCGCCTCGCCGATCTGCTGGAGCACAACTAGCCCATCGGTCCCGCTTCGGCGCGGAACCATAGTCGGGTCGAACTGCGGTGCTCGCCGGCATACCGTTCCCGGGTCCTTCGGAGTCCGAGCGGATCGCTCTGGCCCGATCTAACCGCACCGGAGCCACCGCATTTTGTCCCGAGCCCTCTCGACCCTCCTCATCCTCGTCGCACTGCTCGCCGCCGCGGCGACCCCGACGGTCGCCCGCGAGCCCGAGGAAACCGCACCGCCGCTCGAGGGCGAGGTGATTCCCGGAGAGGTGATCGTGAGCTATCGAGGCGGCTTCGTGGCCGATGCCTCCCAAGTGCGGGGCCTGGAGCTGGTCCAGCGGCTCGGAGATCCCGCGTCGAGCGACGCTTCATCGGCGCCGGCGCTCCTCTCGACTGGAGGCCGCTCGGTGGCCGAGGTCCTGGGCGAGCTGCGCGCGGATCCATCGGTGCTGGTGGCCGAGCCGAACTACCGCGTCTACCTGGCGGACGAGGGCACGACCACCGGCGTTGCCGTCAACGATCCGAAGACGACGGGGCAGTACTCGCTGGACCGCATGCGGGTGCGGGATGCCTGGAGCCGTACCAAGGGAGGCTCGAACCTCGTCGCCGTGCTCGACACCGGGGTGCAGAGCAACCATCCCGACCTGGTAGGGCGGGTGGCGAAGGGCCGTGACTTCGTCAACGACGACACGAACGCGGCCGACGACAACGGCCACGGGACATGGGTGGCGGGCATCATCGCCGCCAACACCAACGACGGGTTCGGCATCGCCGGCATCAGCTGGACCGACCGCATCCTGCCGGTGAAGATCATGAACTCCCAGGGCACCGGGAACACGGCCGACCTCCTCGCCGCCATCCGCTGGAGCGCCGACAAGGGCGCGGACGTGATCAACATGAGCGTCGGCGGATTCCCGTACTCGCAGCAGCTCCAGGACGCGGTGAACTACGCCCACGGCAAGGGCGCCGTGCTCGTCGGCGCGGCCGGCAACAACCGGCGAGAGGAGAACTTCTACCCCGCCAGCTTCGACAACGTCATCAGCGTGAGCGCGACGCAGCCCCAGGACGAGTTCAGCAACTGGTCCAGCTACGGGCCGAAGGTCGACGTCAGCGCGCCGGGCTCCTCGGTGCTCACCACCAACTGCGCCGCGTGCAAGCCGAACGAGCACGACATGTCGGGCGACAACCGCTACACGTACATCAGCGGCACGAGCTTCGCGACACCGAACGTGGCAGGCGTGGTGGCCCTCATTCGCGCCAAGTACCCAAGCTACACGCCCTACGAGGTCGCGCAGCGGCTCTTCACCACCGTGGACGATCTCGGCTCCCCGGGATGGGACAAGCGCTACGGCCGCGGACGCGTCAATGCCCATCGCGCGGTCGGTGGCTGGGAGCCCGCGGCGTCGGTCCCCGCCGGCGACCCGATGGAGGGCAACAACGTCGTCACGTCGAACGCGCCCGAATTGCCGCTCGGCAGCACGGCCCGGCCGAGCATCTACCCCGCCGGCGACGTGGACGTCTTCTCCGTCGACGTCCCGCGCGGTGGCCGCCTGGACGTCCGCGTCTCGGGCATCGTCGACTCTCGCGCGTACCCGTGGCACCGCAGCGGCCTCCCGATCGACCCGATCGTCGAGCTTTACACCGGTGCGGGCGCCCTGATCAAGCGCGTCGACAACGTGTGGGAAGGGGGGACCGAGCTGGCCGCCGTGCACGTGCCCGGTTCGACGCGCATCCTCGTGCGGATCTTCAACTGGTATCCGAGCGGCAACCGGGCCGGCTACACCGTCACGCCGACCTTCGTCGATACGGTCAAGCCCGTGGCGACGATCGCAGCGCCGGCTGCGGCTGCGACCGACGTCAGCCGCTTCGTGGATCCGATCGTCACCTTCAGCGAGAGGGTCACGGGCGCCTCATCGGAGAACATCCGGCTGCGCGACATGGTGGCCAACACGGTCGTGCCGGCAAAGATCCTCTACGACGCCGCCGCGCGTCGTGCGCGCCTCGCGGCGAGTGACCGGCTGCTGCCCGGTCACGTGTACCGCTTCGAGGTGAGCGCGGGCATCCGTGACGCCGGTGGCAACCCGATCGCCGCCACGAGGGTCACGTTCACGACCGGAACCGCGTCCTTCGTCGACACCGGCGGCACCACCTTCGAGACGGAGATCGAGTGGCTGCTCGCCAGCGGCATCACCGGAGGCTGCAGCTCGACCGCGTTCTGCCCGACTGCGCCGGTGAAGCGCGAGCAGGCGGCGAGCTTCCTGGCCCGCGCCATGGGGCTGCCGGCCTCGCCGAGCGACTACTTCACCGACGACGCCGAGAGCGCACACCAGGGCGACATCAACCGACTCGCCAATGCCGCTGTCACGAGCGGATGCGCGCCCACCCGCTTCTGCCCGAGCGCGACGATGACGCGGGGGCAGATGGCCTCGTTCCTGGCCCGCGCCCTGGCCCTTCCCGACACCGAGGTCGACCACTTCGCCGACGACGACGGATCGACCCACGAGAACGCCATCAACCGCCTCGCCGACGCCCGGATCGTCGGCGGCTGCGGCGCGGACAGCTTCTGTCCGACCAGCGGCGTCACCCGCGAGCAGATGGCCGCCTTCCTCTATCGCGCCTTCCGCGACTGACATCCGCTCGAGCGGAGGGACCCGACCCCGCGCCGCTAGAATGATCGCTCCCCCCAGAGGAGAGCAGATGGTCGAGCGTGCGGGGGTGCGCGTGCACCCGACCGCCGAGGTGTCGCCCGACGCGGTCATCGGTCCCGGCACCAGCATCTGGAACCAGGCCCAGGTGCGGGAGGACGCACGCATCGGCGCCGAGTGCGTGATCGGCAAGAACGTGTACGTCGACGCCGGCGTCGCCATCGGCGACCGGGTCAAGGTCCAGAACAACGTCAGCCTCTTCCGCGGCGTGACCGTCGAGGACGGCGTCTTCGTCGGGCCGCACGTCTGCTTCACGAACGACCGCGTGCCGCGCGCGGTCAACCGGGACGGCTCGTCCAAGACCGATGCCGACTGGGAGGTCTCGCCGATCCTCGTCCGTTCCGGCGCCGCGCTCGGCGCGAACAGCACGATCCTGCCCGGCGTGACGATCGGCCGCTGGGCGATGGTCGGCGCCGGCAGCGTCGTCACCCGCGACGTCGCCGACCACGAGCTCGTCGCCGGCAACCCCGCGCGCCGCCTGGGGAGCGCCTGCGCCTGCGGCCAGGCGCTGCGCGACGCCGACGGCGAGCCCTTCGCCGGCGACTGCCCGGCCTGCGGCAGCCCGTTCCCACCATGAGGGTCGTCACCGTCGTCGGGGCGCGGCCGCAGTTCGTCAAGGCCGCGCCGGTCAGCCGCGCGCTCGCCGGCGCCGGTCACGAGGAGGTCGTGATCCACACCGGCCAGCACTACGACGACGCGATGAGCGCCTCCTTCTTCCGCGACCTCGAGATGGACGAGCCGGCCCTCAACCTGGAGGTCGGCGGCGGCCCACACGGCGCGATGACCGGCGAGATGCTGCGCCGCCTCGAGCCCGCGCTCCTCGAGCGTCGGCCCGATGGCGTGCTCGTGTACGGCGACACGAACTCGACGCTGGCCGGCGCCGTCGCCGCCGCCAAGCTCACCCTGGACGACGGCCGGCGGCCGTGGCTGGCCCACGTCGAGGCCGGCCTGCGCTCGTTCAACCGTCGCATGCCCGAGGAACGCAACCGGGTCGTGGCCGACCACCTCGCGGACCTCCTCCTGGCGCCGACGCCGGCGGCAATGGACAACCTGGCCCGCGAGGGCCTCGCCGATCGGGCCGAGCTGGTGGGCGACGTCATGGTCGATGCCCACGCCTGGGCCACCGCGCACGCTGCATCCCGCCTGCCGCCGCTCGTCGCCGAGCTCGGGCGATACCTGCTGCTCACCCTCCACCGCGCGGAGAACGTCGACCATCCCGAGCGGTTGGCCGCGGTCATCGACGGCTTGGCGGTCCGGCTGCCGGTCGTCTTCCCGGTCCACCCACGCACGCGCGGCGCGCTGGACCGGGCCGGCCTGGAGCTGCCGCCGAACGTCGTCCCGATCGAGCCGGTCGGCTACCTGGAGATGGTGGCGCTCGAGGCCTCCGCCGAGGCGATCGCAACCGACTCGGGCGGCGTCCAGAAGGAGGCCTACCTGTCGGGCGTGCCATGCATCACCCTGCGCGGCGAGACGGAGTGGGTCGAGACCGTCGAGGCCGGCTGGAATCGTGTTGTCGACGCCGATCCGACGGCGCTGGCAGCCGCGCTCGCCGACGAAGCCTTCATGAGCCGCGACCGCCCTCGGCCCCCGCTCTTCGGCGATGGGGATGCCGCTCGGCGTATCGTTGCCGCGCTCGGACGACACCATGAGCGCGAGCCACAGAGGAGGCGACCCGAGTGATCCCGATCGCTCGCCCGCAGATGGGCGAGGACGAGAAGCAGCGCGTCTGGGAGGCGATGGCCTCCGGCACGCTGGCGCAGGGACCGCGCGTCGCCGAGTTCGAGGAGCGATTCGCAGCGATGGTCGGGGTGGGCCACGCCGTCGCAACCAGCTCGGGGACGACCGCGCTGCATCTCGCGCTGCTCGGCCACGACATCGGCCCCGGCGACGAGGTGATAACCGTGCCGTTCACCTTCATCGCCAGCGCCAACAGCGTCCTCTACACCGGCGCGCGCCCCGTCCTCGTCGACGTGCGCGAGAACGACTTCACCATGGATCCCTCCGGTGTCGAGGCGGCCGTGACGCCGCGCACGAGGGCGATCATGCCGGTCAGCCTCTACGGCCAGCCGGCCGACATGCCGGCGCTCGAGGCGATCGCCGAGCGCCACGGCCTGACTCTGATCGAGGACGCGGCGCAGGCGCACGGCGCGGCCATCGGCGACCGGCGCAGCGGCAGCTGGGGCGCCGGCACCTTCAGCTTCTACCCGACCAAGAACATGACCACCGGCGAGGGCGGCATGATCACGACCGCCGACGCCGAGCTGGCCGAGCGGATGCGCCTCCTGCGTGAGCACGGCATGAAGGTCCGCTACCACCACGACATCGTCGGCTACAACTTCCGCATGACCGATATCGCCGCCGCCATCGGCCTGGCCCAGCTGCCGAAGCTGGCCGGCTTCAACGAGCGGCGCCGCGCGATCGCCGCCCGCTATGACGCCGAGCTGGATGGCGTGATCACGCCGGCGGTCCGCCCCGGCGTCACCCACGTCTACCACCAGTACACGATCCGCGTCGCCGGCCGCGACGCCTTCGCGCAGCGCCTGGCCGATCGCGGCGTCGGCAGCGCCATCTACTACCCGATCCCGGTCCATCGCCAGAAGCCGTTCGAGGCACTCGGCTACGGCTCGCAGCGCTACCCCGTCACGGAGCGCCTCACTGACCAGGTGCTGAGCATCCCGGTCCACCCGTCGCTGACCGATGACGAGGTCGCGACGGTCATCGGCGCCGTCAACGAGACCGCCGCCGAGCTGGGCCCGCTCGAGGCCGCGGCGGCCGGATGACCGATTCGGCGGGCCGCCCCTTGCGCGCCGGCGTGGTGGGCCTGGGGATGATGGGCCGCAACCACGTGCGCGTGTGGGACGAGGTCGTCGGCGAGGCCGACCTGGTCGCCGTCGCCGATCCCGATCCCCGCGCCGTCAGGCGTGCCACCGCCGGGCGTCGCGCCCGGGGCTTCGAGGACGCCGAGCGCATGCTGGCCGAGGAGGAGCTCGATCTGGTCAGCATCGTCGCGCCGACCAGCCTCCACCTGGAGGCCACGCTCGCGGCGCTCCGCGCCGGCGCCAACGTGCTGGTCGAGAAGCCGATCGCCGCGACCCGCGACGACGCTCAGGCGATGATCGTCGCCGCAGAGGCGGCCGGGAGGATGCTGACGGTCGGCCACATCGAGCGCTTCAACCCGGCCATCCGCGAGCTCCGTCGCCGCCTCGACGCCGGCGAGCTGGGTCGCATCTTCCAGATCAGCGCCACCCGTCTCGGTCCCTTCCCGGCGCGCATCCGCGACGTCGGCGTGGTGGTCGACCTCGCTCCGCACGACCTCGACATCATGCGATTCCTCGTCGGCGCCGAGCCGGTGCGCATCTACGCCGAGACCGAGCAGCGCATCCACACCGACCACGAGGACCTCTTCAACGGCACGGTCCGGTTCGCGAACGGCGTCCTCGGCGTGCTGAACATCAACTGGGTGACGCCCACCAAGCGGCGCGTGCTGACCGTGACCGGCGAGCGCGGCATGTACGTCGCCGACTACATCACCCAGGACCTGGTCTTCTACGCCAACCCCGAGGCGGGCGCCGAGATCACCACCGTCACCGAGGGCGAGATGACCCGTCGCGCCGTGCGCCGCGAGGAGCCGCTGGCGGTCGAGCTGCGCGAGTTCGCGCGCGCGGTGCGCGACGGCGGACCGCCGCCGGTCGACCCGCACGACGCCATGGTCGCCCTGCTGCTGGCGCGCAAGATGGTCGAGTCCGCCGAGACCGGCCAGGCCATCGCGGGGCGGGCCCTCGAGGCGGTGCTGGCATGAGGGTCGCGGTGATCGGGCTGGGGCACATCGGCCTGCCGCTGGCGGTGCAGTACGCATCGCGCGGGCACGAGGTGACCGGCGTCGACATCGACGAGCGGATCGTGGAGGCCGTCAACCGCGGCGAGTCGCCGCATGCCGACGAGGCGGCGCTGGTCGAGCGGGTGCCGCGCCTCGTGGCCGATGAGCGCCTGCGCGCCACGACCTGGGCCGACCCGTCCGGCGTCGCGATCGGCAGAGGCGGTCGTCGTCATCGTTCCGGTCGTGGTCGACGAACGGCGGGAGATCGATTTCGGGCCGATCGACGCGGCCACCGGCGACCTCGCGGCCAACGTGTCGAAGGGCGCCCTCGTCCTGTACGAGACGACGCTCCCGGTCGGGACGACCCGTGGTCGGTTCGGGCCGATGCTGGCCGACGGCAGCGGCCTCGAGCTCGATCGCGACCTGTACCTGGCCTTCAGCCCCGAGCGCGTGCTCGTCGGGCGCGTCCTCCTCGACCTCCAGCGCTACCCGAAGATCGTCGGCGGCACGAGCCCGGAGAGCACGCGCCGCGCGGTCGAGTTCTACCGGTCGGTCCTCGACGAGGGCACCGAGGTGTGGGCGGTGACCGATGCCGAGACCGCGGAGATGACGAAGCTGGCCGAGACGACGTACCGCGACCTGAACATCGCGTATGCCAACGAGCTCGCGCGCTACGCGGCGCGACGCGGGATCGACGTGACCGAGGTCATCGGTGCCGCCAACTCGCAGCCGTACAGCCACGTCCATCAGCCGGGCGTCGGGGTGGGCGGCCACTGCATCCCGGTCTACCCGCACTTCCTGTTCAACGGCGAGCCGGACCTGCAGCTTCCACCCATCGCGCGCCGAATCAACGAGTCGATGGCGCGCTTCACCGTCGACTCGATCGAGGATCGCATCGGCTCGCTGGATGGCCAGTCCGTGCTCGTGCTGGGCATCGCCTACCGCGGCGACGTCGACGAGGACGCCTTCAGCTCCGCCTTCCGCATCCGCGACGAGCTGCGCGCGGCCGGCGCGCGGGTGCACGCCCACGACCCGCACTTCTCGGCCGATCACCTCCGCGAGCACGGCTTCGAGCCGTACGAGCTCGGCTCCGGCGTGCCGGTGCGGGTGGCCATCCTCCAGGCGGCGCACGAGGCGTATCGGTCGCTCGACCCGGCCGACATGCCCGGCCTCGAGCTCTTCGTCGACGGGCGCAACGCGCTCGAGCGCGAGCCATTCGACCGGGCCGGAGTGGGGTATGTCGGAATTGGCCGCTGACGGGGGGCACGGCCTGCCGTCCGTCGGCCTGGCCGCGGGACGCGGCGTGTGGGTCGTCCTCCCCACCTACAACGAGCGCGAGAACGTCGAGCGCATGGCCGACGCCATCCTGGCCGCCCTGCCCGAGGCGTCGCTGCTCATCGTCGACGACTCGTCGCCAGACGGCACCGGCGAGCTGGCCGACACGATCGCCGCGCGCGAGACGCGCGTATCGGTCCTGCATCGGCCGGGCAAGGAGGGCCTGGGCGTGGCCTACCGCGAGGGCTTCCGCTGGGTGCTCGCGCGTCCCGACGTGCGGGCCGTGGTGCAGATGGACGCCGACTTCAGCCACGACCCGGCCGACCTGCCACGCCTCCTCGCCCCGCTCATGGGCAACGCCGATCTCGTGCTCGGCACGCGCTACATGCCCGGCGGCGCGACCGTCGGCTGGTCGTGGTACCGCAAGCTCATCAGCCGCGGCGGGACGCTCTTCGCGCGCACGGTCCTGCTCCTCCCGTACCGCGACCTCACCGGCGGCTTCAAGGCCTGGCGGCGCGAAGTGCTCGACGCGATCCGCCTGCGCGAGACCTCGGGGTCGGGCTACGGGTTCCAGGTCGAGACGACCTGGTGGGCGCATCGCCGGGGTGCGAGCATCGTCCAGGTGCCGATCGTCTTCCGCGACCGGACCGTGGGGACCTCGAAGATGACCGGCGGGATCGTCCGTGAGGCGATGGTGCTCGTGCTGCGGCTGCGCATGACGGTGGTGGCCGATTGGCTTCGGCGTAGGTAGGCATGGCTGCATCGCCCCGGATCATCGGCTAGCATGTCGCCTCGCCCGATCCCGCGGCCGATGAGGGCCGCACGCCGAGCCGCCGCATGACCAATTGCCGATGACACTCCGCTCTCGACCGGTTCTCGACCGCAGGCACCGCCCGCGCTGGCAGGACGAGCTGCGCACGCAGCAGCTGATCGTCGTCGGCTTCGCCATCGCCATCGCGGTGGCGATCGGGATCTTCGGGGCCGCGGCCTGGAACGGCTACTGGGAGGCGCACTCTCGCCCCGTGGCCGACGTCGCCGGCACCAGCTTCGACCGCGCCGACCTCGCCGAGCGCGAGACGATCATCACCTCGGAGCTCGTCGCGGAGCTCCAGGAGCTCCAGGCGCAGCTCACCGGCGGCCCGCGCGACCAGATCATCAACCAGGAGATCGAGGCCCTCAACCAGCAGGCCAGCAGCCTGAGCACGACCGCGGTGGATTCGCTCGTCGACGGCGAGGTGCTCGCCACGCAGGCCGGCCTTCGACGTGGCCGTGACCGACGACGAGGTCGACACCGAGGTCGCGCTGCGGCTCGCGCTGCCCGAGCGGGTGAACGCCAACCTCATCCTCATCGTGGCCCTGCCCGAGGACGCCGAGCCGGGAACCGAGCCGACCGAGGAGCAGCTCCAGGCCGCCGTCGACGAGGCGCAGGCCGCGAAGGAGCGAATCGAGGACGGCGAGGACTTCGCCACCGTTGCCACCGAGGTCAGCGAGGACTTCACCGCCCAGACCGGCGGCGCGATGGGCTGGTTCGAGGACGGCGACGTCGCCTACGACGAGTACTTCGACGCCCTGGCCGATGCGAGCGAAGGCGACCTGGTCGGGCCGATCGAGACCGATCGCGGTGCCGCGCTGCTCGAGCTGGTCGAGCGCCGCGAGGCGACCGGCGAGGGTCCGCTGGTCGACATGCTGCGCGGCAACGGCATCAGCGACGACGCGTACCGCGCGTACGTCCGCAGCGACATCCTGCCCGAGGCCTATCGCGACCACTTCGAGACCGAGGTCGTCGTCACGCCCGCACCGCAGCGGCGCGTGGCCCAGATCCTCATCGCCCCGGTCACCGGCACCCCGGTCCCGCAGGAGCGCGCACGGCACGTCCTGGTGCAGCCCGACCCGGAGCTCACCGACCAGGCCGAGGCCACCGACGAGCAGTGGGAGGCCGCGCTCACCGAGGCGAACGAGGTCCAGGAGCTCGTATCGGCCCCCGATGCCGACTGGACCACGATCGCGGCCGAGCACAGCGACGACACCGGATCCGGAGCGCGTGGCGGCGACCTTGGCTGGTCCGACCCGGCGCAGTCGCCGTACGTCCCCGAGTTCACCGCGGCGCTGGCCGAGCTCGAGGTCGGCGAGATCAGCGACCCGGTGCGCAGCGACTTCGGCTGGCACGTGATCCAGAAGACCGGCGAGCGCGAGAGTCCGCAGGCGCAGGCCGCCGAGATCGCCGCGGAGCTGGAGGAGGACCCCGACGCCTTCCCCGAGCTTGCCAGGCAGCACAGCGAAGACGCCGCGACCGCAGCCGACGGCGGCGAGCTCGGCTGGGTCGCGCGCTACGAGCTCGGCCGGGCGCAGGAGGACGCGGTCTTCAACCTCGCCGAGGTCGGCGACGTCAGCCCCGTCGTCGACGCGGGGGCCGACGGGATCGTCATCTATCGGCTCCTCGAGACCAGCGAAAGCGAGGAGATCCCCGACGATCGGCTCGAGGAGATCCGCACCAACGGCTTCGAGCGCTGGCTGGACGAGGTCGTGCGCGTCGGTGTCGAGACCTGGACCGATCCGCAGTTCGAAACCTCCACCACGCCCGCCTGACCGATGAGCGCGACGCCCTCGCGCGGCATCGACGAGCTGCTCGCCCGCGCCGGCCTCGACCCCGCCGACGGCGTGCAGGCCGTGGCCGTCGACCGGCTGCCGGCCATCGCCTTCGACCCGTCGCTGCCGCTCCTCGTCATGCGCGGCGGCACTGCGGCGGCCGAGACGCTCCCGGGACGTCATGCGCGTCGCGGCCCTCGAGCGGTCCTCGCGGCGCTCTACCCACCGTCCCACGAGCTGCGGCGCCTCTCCGACGACGCAACCCTGACCCTCGACTCCGTCGAGGAGGCCGCACTGGCCGCGGACGACTGGCTCGTCCCGCCGTTGGGACCGATCGACAACCTCGCCAGCCCGCACGGCATGGCCGCCATCAGCGCCCGCCTGCGCGCGCCCGACGGCTGCCCCTGGGACCGCAAGCAGACCCACCTGACGCTGCGGCCGTACCTGCTGGAGGAGGCCTACGAGACGGTCGACGCCATCGAGCACGGCTCGCCCGCCGACCTGGCCGAGGAGCTCGGCGACCTGCTGCTGCAGGTGATCCTCCACGCGCAGTTCGCCGCAGAGGAGGGCGCCTTCGACCTGACCGATGTGTATCGGTCCATCGCCGGCAAGATCGTGCGCCGTCACCCGCACGTCTTCGGCGAGGTGGTTGCGGACGGTGTCGAGCAGGTGGTCCGCAACTGGGAGACGATCAAGGCCGACGAGCGCGCCGAGGCCGGCAAGGAGCGCACCGATGCCTTCGGCGGCGTCGCCCGCGCGCTCCCGGCGCTGCCGGCCAGCCGCGAGATTCAGGAGCGCGCATCCGCCCTCGGCTGGGACTGGGAGGCGATCGAGGGCGTGTGGGAGAAGGTGGCCGAAGAGCTCGAGGAGCTCCGCACAGCCTCGACCGACGACGAGATGCTCCACGAGCTCGGCGACGTCCTCTTCGCCCTCGTCAACCTGTCGCGCTGGATGAAGGTCGACCCGGAGGAGGCGCTGCGCTCGGCGAACCACCGCTGGCTGGCCCGCTACCGTCGCGTCGAGCGCCTTGCCGCCGAGCGTGGCGTTGACCTGGCGGCGCTCTCGCTCGCGGAGAAGGACGTCCTCTGGGACGAGGTGAAGGGGGCGTGACGCTCGCTGAAGTGAGGCAATTGCGCCCAGCCGCCCGTTGGGGCGCGATTCTCGCACTCCATCGAGTGCAGGCACGCACGACGCCCGCACCCGTGCGCACCCGGTGCCCGCGCCCGCTCAGTCCATCGAGGGAATCGCGCACGCCAGGGAGCCTGTGCGCGCCCGCCCCATTCAATTGAGATGACTGAGCCCACGCACCGGATCGCCATCGTCGTCCATGCCATCTATCCCGGCGACCCACGCGTGCGCCGCCAGAGCGACGCCCTGACCGATGCCGGCTACGAGGTCGACGTCTTCGCCCTCCGCCAGCCCGGCGAGCCCACCGACGAGACCGATGGCGCGCAGCGCATCGTCCGCCTGCCCCTCAACCGCCTCTTCACCGGATTCGCCGGCCACCTCGCCGAGTACGCCGCCTTCACCGCCATGGCCGCCTGGCGCCTCGCGAGCGAGCACCGCCGCCGCCGATACGACCTGATCCAGGTCGCGACCGTGCCCGACTTCCTGGGCTTCGCGGCGCTGCCGGAGAAGCTCGCCGGCGTCCCGCTGCTCCTCGACCTCCACGAGGACATGCCCGAGTTCTTCCGCGACCGATTCAGCGCGCCGCTCCTGCGGCCGCTGATGCCGCTCGTCTCCGGCGTGACACGCGCCTCGGCGGCCGTCGCCGACGAGCTCATCACCGTCCACGAGCCGCTGCGCCAGCTCTCGATCGCCCGCGGCGTGGCGCCGGACAAGATCGAGGTGGTCATGAACTCGGCCGACCAGCGCCTCTTCGACCCATCGCGCCACCCCCGGCGTCCATTCATGGCCGACGGCACCCTGCGCCTCGTCCACCACTCGAACCTCCAGCGCATCTACGGCATCGACGTCGCCATCCGCGGCCTGGCCCTCCTGCCGACGGACCTCGATTGGCGCCTCGACGTCTACGGCGACGGCCCGTGGCGCGGGCCGATCGAGGCCGCCATCGCCCAGTCCGGCACCGCCGGCCGCGTGACGCTCCACGGCCGCGTGCTCATCGACGACCTGCCGGCGCTGCTGGCCGGCGCCGACATCGGCCTGGTGCCCTCGCTGCCCGAGCCGTACATGCAGTACTCGCTCAGCACCAAGCTGCTCGAGTACGCCGCCATGGGCGTGCCGGCCGTCGCCAGCGGCCTCACGACAACCCGCCACCACTTCACCGATGCAGCCCTGCGCTTCGTCCCCGGTGGCGATCCCGCCGCGCTCGCGAGCGCCGTCGTCGAGCTCGCGGCCGATCCCGAGGCCACGGTGGCCATGGGCCTCGAGGCACAGCGGCAGGCGACCGCCTACGACTGGGAGCACCAGAAGTCGCGCTACCTCGCCGTCGTCGACCGCCTCACGTCGGCGGGGCGCTAGGATTCACCGGTACGGCGGGGCGTAGATCAGTCTGGCAGATCGCCTGCTTTGGGAGCAGGAGGCCGCCGGTTCGAATCCGGCCGCCCCGACCAACGATTACCATCGCGGCCGATGCTGACCGCCCTCACCTCCGCCGTTGCCCTGGTCGTGAGCCTGGCGGTCACCCCCGTCATCCGGCTTTTTGCCGAGTGGCGTGGCCTGCTCGATCAGCCGGACGCCGAGCGCAAGATCCACCAGTTCCCGGTCCCGCGGCTCGGTGGCGTGGCGATCGCGATCGCCTTCGCCGTGGCCATCGGCTTCGCGGCCCTGGCGACCGAGGACCTCAACGCCGTCGGCAGCCTGCGCCCGAACCGCGCGCCCGCCATCCTGGCCGGGGCGCTGCTGCTGGTGGTGGTCGGCATCATCGACGACGTGCGCGGCATGCGCGCCATGGTGAAGCTCTTCTGGCAGGTGGCGGCCGCGGTGCTCGCCTTCGCGATGGGCCTCAGCATCGAGCAGCTCCAGATGCCGTGGGGGACGGTCGATCTCGGGGTGCTCGCCCTGCCGCTGACCGTGGCGTGGATCGTGGTCATCATCAACGCCATCAACCTCATCGACGGGCTCGACGGGCTCGCCACCGGGGTGGTGCTGACTGCGCTCGGCGCTTTCGGGCTGCTGTCGGCCTCGGCCGGGGTCGATCCGACCCTGCCGATCATCGCCGCCGCCGGCGGCGCGGCCATCGGCTTCCTTGCCTACAACCTCCATCCGGCCTCGATCATCATGGGCGACACCGGCTCGATGTTCCTGGGTTTCGTGGTCGGCGCGGTGGCCATCTCGCTGACCCAGGACGGCCTCAACCCGCAGCCTCCGATCGTGCCGATCGTCGCCCTCGCCATCCCGCTGGCCGACACGGCGTGGGCGGTCATCCGCCGCACGGCGCGCGGCGAGCCGTTCTTCGTGGCCGATCGCGGCCATATCCACCACCAGCTGCTCCGCGCGGGCCTGAGCCAGCGCGACGCGATGCTGACCCTCACCGCCGTCTCGGCCGCCCTGGCGGTGGTCGCCGTGCTGCTCGGCGTCGGCTAGGGCGTCTCCGCTCCGGCGGCCGGGTCGCCGGTCGGGCCCGGCGCGGTCGAGCCGAGGTACCAGCCCTGGAGCTCCTCGAGCCCGAAGAGGCGCGCCATCTCCTCGCGGATCGCGTCTCGCTTCGGGATGAGCAGGTAGTTGGCCGCCGGATCGAGCGGCAGGTCGACGAACTCGGGATAGCCCAGCACGACGCGCTCGATGTCGGGCCCGGCGATCAGCGGCAGCAAGCTGGCGAAGTCACCGGCCTGGTCGCGGGGGAAGTCGGTGCTCACGGTTTGGCCGATCGCCGCCAGCAGCTGCGGCAGCTCGAGGAAGGTATCGGCCTCGGTCAGCTCCTGGCGCATGGCCAGCAGCACCCGCTGCTGGCGCTCGGCGCGGTCGAAATCGGTCTGCGGCACCTGTTCGCCGTCCGGCATCTCGATGTAGCCCTGCCGACTGCGCGCGTAGGCCAGGGCGTCGAGGCCGTTGTACGTGCGGCACCCGGCCGATAGCACGATCCCGCGGTTCGACTCGTCGTTGGTCAGGCTGCCGTCGAACTCGGGATCCACCAGGCGGCCATCCAGGCACAGCTCCACCCCGCCGATCGCGTCGATCATCCCGGCGAAGCCGGCCATGTCGACCAGCGCGTAGTGGTGGATCTCCAAGCCGAGGTAGAGGCCGATCGAGCGCTCGATCGTGCGCAGGCCGCAGGCCTCGGGGTCGTCGGCGAGGTCCGGGCACCATGTCGCGGGGTCGAGCGCCGCCTGGAGCGCGAGCTCGTTCACCTTGTCCGGATACAGCCCGCCCTCGAAGAGCGTCTCGTCGGGGAGCGGCACGTAGCCGGTGTCGCGTGGGACCGAGATCATGACCGCCGTCTCGGTGACGGGGTCGACGCTGACCACGAGCAGGACGTCGGTCAGGACGGTGTCGCGCCCCGGAGCGGCATCGGTCCCCAGCAGCAGGATGTTGATCCGCTCGGTGCCGTCCCATTCGAACTCCGGCTCGTTGACCGGCTCCTCCGGCTCCTCCCCGTCTCCGGGCACCACCTCGGGCCGGGAGATCGTCGCGCGCTGCCCGGGCTCGAAGACCTGCGCCAGGGTGGTGTCGAACTGGAGCACGACCGCGCTGACCCAGGCGTGCATCCCGACGGCGAGGACCAGCAGCGCGCCCACGACCATGAGCGCCACGCGCCGGTCGTGCCCGTGGATGCTCGCCCACGGCGTGAGCCCGGCATGGGCGATCGCTATCCCGCGCCAGGCCAGCACCAGGCCGTTGACGACGAGCATCCCGACCAGGAACTCGCTTGCGAAGATGCTGTTGCGGAACCCACCGATCTCGCCGGTCACGATCCCGATGATGGCCGCCAGAACGAGCACGATCGGCATCGCCAGCAGCACCCCCAGCAGGGGCCGGCCCGCGTATCCCTGGCCAACGCCCGGGAATAGGAACGAGAGGAAGGCGGCCAGCCAGGGTCGATGCGTCAGATGCCCGACCTCGGGGGCCGCAAGGTGCTGCGACATGGGGTCGTCAACTCTAACAAAGAGAGCGCTGGACGCCCGATGTGGTGCCTTCTGTCCACGGTTGGGGTAGTACGGGTGGGTTAGTACGTTTGCGCCATCCGGAGCCCGGCCCCCATACTTGCCGCTCCGGCCGTGGGGCCGCTCGGAGCATCCAAATCTCGACCGCCGGACGAGGATCATGTGCCACTCCAGCTGACCATCATCGCCGTCACCGCCTTGCTGGCGGGCCTCCTCCTGGTCGGAATCCTGCTCGCCGGGCGCCGCAGCCCGGCCTCATCGCCCACCTCGGACGCGGCCACCCTGACGCCGTTCGTGCCCGGCGAGCCGCGGGCCGGCGAGGCATCGTCCGGCCCCGACGCGACGCTGCGCGTGGTCTGGTGGCTGACGATCACGATCGTCATGCTCGGCGTCGGGATCAGCGGCTCGTTCGCCGCCGACCAGGCGCCGATCTTCGTGCTCGGCGGAGCCGCGGTGCTGGCGGTCGTCGTCTTCCACGAGCTCGTCACCGGCCCGCGCGGCGCCCTCGGACGGCTGGCCGAGCTGGTGGCGGCCATCGTGCTCATTGCCGGGCTCCTCGCGCTCACCGGCCACGCATCGTCCCCGTTCGCCATGCTCTTCGCGCTCGTCAGCGTGGCGGCCGCGCTGTCCTACGGGCCGGGCGCCGGGATCACCGCCGCCACGTTGGCGACTGCCGCCTTCGCGGGGGTCCTGGCCGTCGATCCGAACCTTGGCCTGTACGGGCCGGAGGACGTGCTGCGACTCTCGGTCGGCCTCCTGGCCACATGGCTGCTTGCCTTCGTGGCCATCGCGTACGCCGGGCACCAGCGTCGCGCCATGGAGCGCGTGCTCGACCTGTCACGGACCGATCCGCTGACCGGCCTCTTCAACCGCTCCCAGCTGTTCCTGACCCTCGAGCAGGAGGTGAGCCGCACGCGGCGCAGCGAGCGCGGGTTCTGCGTGCTGATGATCGACGTCGACGGGCTCAAGGCGATCAACGACAGCGCCGGCCATCTCCGCGGCGACGAGGTGCTGCGCGCCCTCGGCACCGTCATCCACGGCTCGATCCGGACCGTCGACTCCGCCTACCGCTATGGCGGCGACGAGTTCGTCGTGCTCCTGCCCGAGACCGAGATCGTGGGCGCCTTCGTGGTCGCCGAGAAGATCCGCATCGGCGCCGAGGAGGTCGGCCTGGTTGCCGGAGGCGGCGAGCCGATCACGAGCGTCAGCATCGGCCTCGTCAGTCATCCCGAGGACGGGCTGGGGGCTGAGGAGCTGCTGGTGGCCGCCGATCGGGCCATGTACCAGGCCAAGAAGCTCGGCAAGAACCAGATCAGTGGCAATCCTCGGCCGCGTCCCGCCCTCCTGGCGCGTCGCAGCATCCCGGAGGTCGCGCCGCCGGTGGAGGCTGCGCCGATCGCACCCGTCGTCGCCACCGAGCCGGCGCGCAACGGTGTCACCGCCCCGCGGGAGGACCGGGCCGTCGCCGTCGAGATGGGGCCGATCGTCTCGGCCGACGGGCCACGCGACGACTCGGAGGCTGAACCGGAGGACGTGCGGCGCCAGATCGAGGCCGCCAGCCGTTCGTTCGACCCCGACCACCAGATCCGCCGGGCTATGGACGCGTTCCTGTCGCCCGGCGGTGCGGAGCGCGACCGCCCGGATAACTAGGGGAAAGTCCCGTGCCCGCGGAAAGTCCCAGCGCGCGTCTGTCACCGGATATATCACTAACGACATAATCCGTGACGGTGGCGCCAAGCTCGCCGATGCGGGGCGCTCCCCCTCGTCACCCCTCGGAGATGGCGCTGCCCTGCGGCACGATCTCCCACCACACCTTGCCCGGCGGCAGCACGACCGGGTCGCCGCTGTCGGCGTAGGTCCAGGTCGTGACGTCCTTCGGGTCCCGTCGCGACCAGCGAACGTCGTGGGCCCGCCCGTCGACGTACAGCACGCCGACGCCCTCGTCGACGAGGTACTGGTAGCGGCGTGGGAAGCCGCCGGGGTCGAGCTCGCCGGGCAGGACGTCCTGTCGCACGACCTGCACGATCACCGTCTTCGCCGCGATGCGGTCGCCGGTGACGGCATCGAAGTTCGGGGCACCGCCATCGGTGCGCAGCCATCGACCGTTGCCCTCGTTCCACTGCCAGCCGAAGTGCCAGAAGCTCGACGTGCTGAGGCCGATGCTGTTGACGCCGCGCCCATCCGGCATGTCGACGTCGCGCTCGAACTCGAATGGCGCGCGGCCGGCGTCCGGGATCTTGTCCGCCATCTCCTGCAGCCCGCCGTCCTCCATCTCGCTTCGCACCGCGTCGACGTCGAGGAAGACGTTGTGCGGCGCGCCCCACACGCCGGCGCGCTGGAAGAAGTACCAGCCCTCGGAGAGGCCGTTCACGCGTCGGACGTTGCTGGCGTCGAGGCGGCTCATGACCTTGCCGGCCCCGCCGAAGTGGAGCGTCACGCCGCGAAGCTGCTGGTACAGGTCGGCGTTGAAGTAGCGGACCGATCGGATCGGCCCGACCGATGCGTCGACCTGGTCACTGCACATGAAGACCGCCATGAAGCGGGTCGTGTCGCCCTCCACCGGAGCCTCGATCACGAGGTCGGCCAGGTTCAGGCCGGACGGTGGCCGCGCGATCGGGTTGTTCTCGATCTGCGCGATGATCGGCACCCGATCGGCCAGCGCCGGGTCGCTGAACGCGGTGCCGTTCATGGGGCAGCGTGCCTCAGGCGTCGGCTCCGGGGTCGGTTCGGGCGTCGGTGAGGGGGTCGGCGACGGCGAGGGTGTCGGCGATGGGGTCGGCGAGGGTGAGGGCGTCGGCGATGGCGTCGGCGACGGGGTGGGGGTCGGCTCGGGAGTGGCGTTGACGACGGCGAAGGCGGTGGCGGCCACGACGACGATCGCCACGACGGCGCCCAGCAGCAGGGCGCCGCGGGATCGGAGGAAGTGCATCGGTGGGAGATCCTAGCGGGTCCGGGCGGGATCGTCAGTCTCCGCTGGTAGACTCAGCCACCATGCCGGGCTTCTCGACGCGCGCCATCAAGGCGGCCAGCCGGGTGCCGGACGCGCCGCAGCCGCCGGTGAACGTCCCGATCTACGCGACCAGCACGTTCGAGGTGTCCGGCGCCACCGAGCTCGCGGAGCTGCTCGAGTTCGAGCGCCCGGGCCACTCGTACACGCGCTACTCGAACCCGACCCACGACGCGCTCGAGCGGGCGCTGGCCGAGCTCGAGGGCGGTGAGGCCGCGCTCGTCACCGCGTCGGGCATGGCCGCCATCCATGCCGTCATCCTGTCGGTCCTTCGGACAGGCGGCGAGATCGTCATTCCGCGCGCCGTCTACGGCGGCACGATCGGCCTGGCGAAGTCGGTGCTCGAGCGCTCCGGGATCCGGCACCGCACGGTCGACACGACCGATCACGCTGCCGTCGAGTCCGCCCTCGAGGGCGGCGCGAAGCTGCTGTGGCTGGAGACGATCAGCAACCCCACCACCGCCATGGCGGACGTCGCCGCCCTGGCGGAACTCGCGCACGCTCGCGGCGTCCTTGTCGGCGTGGACAACACGTTCGCCTCACCGGCGCTGGCCAATCCGCTCGCCCTCGGCGCCGACGTCGTCGTGCACTCGACGACCAAGTACATCGGCGGCCACTCCGACCTGATGGGCGGCGCGGTAGTCGGAACGGCGGACCGCGTCGGCGCCGCGCGCCACGTCATGGTCAACACCGGCGGCAACGCCTCGCCGTGGGAGGCGTTCCTGGCCCTGCGCGGCCTGAAGACCCTGGCGCTGCGCATGGAGCGCCACTCGTCGAACGCGCTGGCGGTGGCGCGCGCGCTCGAGGGCGCGCCCGGCGTCGCCGGCGTGCGCTACCCGGGCCTCGAGTCGCATCCGCAGCACGAGCTGGCGTGCCGGGTCCTGCGCGGCGGGATGGCGGGCGGCATGCTCGCCCTGGAGCTCGCCGGCGGGCGAGAGCACGGCGAACGCTTCCTCGATCGCGTGCGGGTCGCGGTCCATGCCACCAGCCTGGGCAGCGTGGAGACCCTCGTCAGCCATCCGGCCAGCTCCTCCCACCGCCAGCTGACCGATGCGGACCTCGCCGGCGCCGGCCTCTCGCCCGGCACCGTGCGCGTCTCGATCGGCCTCGAGGATGCCGAGGACCTGATCGCCGACATCGTGGCCGCCGCCGACCCATCCTGATGGCGGCGACCCGCGCGGAGGTGGGAGCGGCACCCACCGGTGAGCGCCTGGCGCGCCTTGCCGAGCGCCTCCTGCGGGTCGCCGGGGATGGCCGCGTGGGCTTGGCGCTGCTGGCGGCCACCGGGCTCCCCAACGCCGTCGCCGCCTTCCTGCCCGCCGGCCCCGCGCTGCTGGACGGCCTCTGGTACGCGCTCCTGCTCGGCGCGCTCGCGCTCAGCGGCGTGGCGGCGGTCGCGGTCCGCGCCCCGGCCGCCTGGCGCGAGTGGCAGCGTCCCGGCCCGGTCCAGCCGGGTGCCGGCGCGCTCGAAGTCCTCCCTGCCGTCCGCCGAGCCCGAGCTGCTGCTGGCCGCGCTGGCCCGCGCCGGGTACCGCGCCAGGATCGAGAGCGGGCGCGGCGAGCGCTGGGCGATCCACGGCGTCCGCCGCGGCTGGTCACGCTTCGCCGGCATGCTCAGCCACCTCGCCCTCGTGGCAATCGTGCTGGGCGCGGCGATCGGCGCGGCCTTCGGCTCCGAGTCGGTCTTCACCCTCCTGCCCGGCGACCAGGCGCTGCTCGACGTGCCGCGTCCCGGCTTCTCGGCCGCCGTCCGGCTCGATGCCCTCGATGCCGAGTTCGGGCCCGATGCCCGCCCGCGCCGCATCGACACCCACGTCACCTTCCTGCGCGACGGGGCGCCGGTGCGCGAGCAGGTCCTGCGGGTCAACGAGCCGGGCGACTTCGAGGGCTACCTCGTCCACCCCTGGACCTACGGGCCGGCGGCCCGCCTCCGCGTCACGACGCTGGACGGCAGCGCGCTGCTGGACGCCCCCGTGCCCCTGGACGAGGTGCGCGATGGGCTGCCGGTCGGCTCGGCCGAGCTGCCCAGCGTCGGCCTGGTCGTGGGGCTGGCCCTCACCGACCCTGCCACCAGCGAGCTCGGGGTGAGCGTCCTCGACGCGTCCGGCCTCGTCGACGGCGCCCGGCTGCTCCCCGGCGAGGCGGCCCGCATCGGCGACCTCGAGGTGAGCTTCGGCCGGTTCGACGCGTGGGTCACCTTCCTGTCGCGCAGCGACCCGGGCCTCGCGCTCCTCTTCGGCGGGGCGGCGCTGCTGGCGGCCACGCTGGCGGTCGCGTTCTGGCTCCCGCGCCGGCGGGTGACGATCCGCCCGGTGCCGGCGGGCGGGACCCGGCTGGTGCTCCGCGGCGAGCGCTTCGACCGCCCGACCGATGAGCTGGCGCGCCTGGCCGCAGCGCCTCGGCGGTGCGGCGTGACGACCGTCCTCGACGTCTGGCGCGCCGTCGATCCCGAGGCGCGGCTCGTCTCGGGCGACTTCGAACGGCTGGCGCGTCCGGTGCGCGGGATCGCCCGTACCCGCACCGCGCCGCCGCACCTGCCGGCGTCCGCCGACGCCCAGCTCCTCGTGGCCGACGCGGCGGTGCTCCCCGCCGCGGGCATCGACGAGCTGCTGGCCGGGCTGCGCGAGGCAGGGCTCGACCCGGCGGCGGTGTGGCTGGTCGGCGAGGCACTGCCGGCGCTCGAGCCGGCCGGAGAGCCGGTGCCGGTGCTGGCGGGCGGCGGGATCGCCGCGGCGCGTGCCGAGTCGGCGGTCGCCTACCTCGACGGCGAGCGCGAGTGGCTGGCGGCCCTCGCGGCCGACCTGCGCCTCGCCGGCGCGGAGGCCGCCCTCGCCGACCCGCAGCCGTCCGCCCCGGCCGGGGTGGTCGCCGCCCGGCTGCGTCGCGGCGTCGCCGTCACGGTCGACGGCGCCCTCGCCTCCCTCAACCCACGCCCGGCGGGCCGGGCGCTGGCGACGCGCTTCGCGGCCGCCCACGTCCGGCTCCTTGGCGAGCGGGCCGCTCCGGGCAGCGCGGCGCGCCGCACGCGCGACGGGCTCTGGATCCTCGAGCGGCCGGTCGGGCAGTCGGCCGCGGCGTGGCTCTTCGACGACCTGCCGTTCGCCGCGGTCGACGCGGTCGCGCTCGACGCGCTGGCGATCACGCTGCGCGCGCTGCTGCGCAGGCGCCCCTCCGAGCCGCCACTGGGACGTCCCGACCGCGAGCCCCGGCTGCCGCCCTCGACCGGCGACCCGCTGCGCGACACGCTGCTGGCCGTGGCGCGTGCGAACGGACGGATCGCGCCGGCGGCCCGCAGTCTCGGCGTGCATCGCAACACGGTGCTGTACCGCCTGCATCGGGCATCGGTCGAGCTTGGAGTGGACCCCAGGCGGCCGGAAGACGCCCTCCGGCTGCTGCGCGAAGCCGACGCGAGGGACTGAGCACTCGGCGTCCTGCCCGAGTTGTGCGGGATGCACAAGAAATCCGACGCCGAACCGGCGCCGGCATCGGTCCATCAACGCCGCCTGCGGCTACCGTAGGTGGCCACCCAACATGTCCGTTTCGGAGGTTCCCTGTGGCCCCAACCAAGCTTGCCGCTGCCCTGAAGCTGGCGGAGGAACGCAACCTGCGCTTCGTCAGCCTCCAGTTCACCGACATCGTCGGCCAGGTGAAATCGGTCCAGGTGCCGATGCACCAGCTGGAGGAGGCGGTCGAGCACGGCAAGTGGTTCGACGGCTCGAGCATCGAGGGCTTCGCGCGCATCGCCGAGTCCGACATGTTCCTGGTGCCCGACCTCGACACCTTCAGCGCCATTCCCTGGGAGCCCGGCATCGGCACGAATGGCGAGGAGCGGCTGCACACCGGCAGCGCCCGCGTCATCTGCGACGTCTTCACGCCCGACGGCGACCCCTTCCCGGGCGACCCGCGCGGCGTCCTGAAGCGCCAGCTGGCCCGTGCTCGCGAGAAGGGCTACATCCTCAACACCGGGCCCGAGCTGGAGTTCTTCCTCCTGAAGCGCGACAACGGGGTCGTCGAGCCGCTGCCGCACGACGCGGCCGGCTACTTCGACCTCTCCGAGGACCTCGGCACCGAGGTGCGCAAGGAAATGATGAACGCGCTCGAGGACTTCGGGATCAAGGTCGAGACGGCGCACCACGAGGTCGCCACCGGGCAGCACGAGATCGACTTCCAGTACGCCGATGCGCTCCGCACCGCCGACAACGCCGTCACCTTCAAGACCACCCTCAAGGCGGTGGCGGCGACCAAGGGACTGTACGCGACCTTCATGCCCAAGCCGTTCTTCGGCATCAACGGCTCGGGGATGCACACCCACCAGTCACTGTGGGACATCAAGAAGGGCAAGAACGCGTTCAGCGACCCGAAGGACGACTACGGCCTGTCCGAGGTCGCACGCCAGTACATCGCCGGGACACTGGAGCACGCGCGCGGCATGATCGCCGTCCTCGCGCCACTGGTGAACTCGTACAAGCGGCTGGTGCCCGGCTACGAGGCGCCGGTCTACGTCGGCTGGGCGCGGATCAACCGCTCGGCGCTCATCCGCATCCCGCAGAGCAGCAAAGGGCAGTACAACTCGGTGCGCATCGAGCTGCGATGCCCCGATCCGTCGTCGAACCCGTATCTCTCCTTCGCGGCCATGCTCGCCGCCGGGCTCGACGGGATCGAGCGCAAGCTCACCCCGCCCGCGCCGATCGAGGAGAACCTCTACCACTTCGACAGTGCCAAGCTGGAGTCACGCAAAATCCGCCAGCTGCCCGGCACGCTGCGCGAGGCGCTCGACGAGCTGTCGCGCGACGAGGTGATCCGCGAGGCGCTCGGCGAGCACATCTTCGAGCGCTTCGTCGAGGCCAAGACCGAGGAGTGGGACGAGTACCGGATGCAGGTCTCGGCCTGGGAGGTCGATCGCTACCTCGAGGCGTTCTAGGGGGCGCTCGAGCGAGGGCTGCGAGGCATGTTCAACCACATGGTTGAACATAGGTTGCGACACCTGCGGCGCCGCCGTGCCGCCCGGCGTGGATAAATCGAGGTGAATCCCTGACGAGCTCCCGGCCGCGCCTGCTGCTGGTGTCGATGTACCCGCTCGACCGCGGCCTGTGGGGTCCGACGGTGCGCATCACGCACCTGCGCGACGAGCTGCTGCGGCTGGTGGACCTCGACCTGGTCGACGGCTATCGCGGCTCCCGCCGGCTCGCGCTGGCGCGGTACGCGACCTCGGGACGCCTGCGCGGCCTGGACGGGATCTACGTCGAGACCTCGACCTTCATGCCGGCCGAGACCGATATCGCCTTCCTCGGCCTGGCGCGCGCGCTGGGCATTCCGGTGCTCACCTACGTTCGCGACGCCTACCAGCTGTTCGACGACTACGGCTCCGCCGGCACCCTCCGCCAGCGAGCCGCTCGTGCCGCCTTCAGGCCGATGATCCGCGCGCTCCGCGCCGTCTCGAGCCGCCTGGCCTTTCCCACGAGAGGCCTCGCCGACGCCGTGCTCGGTGACGACGGCGCCGATGCGCTGCTCCTGCCCCCCGGCTCGCCCGCGCCGGTGGAGGTCGCGCCGAAGGCCGATGCCGACGCGCTCCTCTACGTCGGCGACGCGCGCCTGGCGGCGCAGGGGACGGATCGGTTGATCGAGGCCGTCGGTCGCGCGCAGGACGGCGGGGCGGCGGTCTCGCTGGTCATCGTCTGCCGTCCGGGACAGGAGCCAGACCCGCCGCATCCGGAATGGCTGCGAGTCGAGCGCGCCGAGGGCGAGGCGATCGCGAGGCTGCTTCCCGACGTGGTGGCAACCGTCATCCCGCGGCCACGGAACGCATACAACGACCTCGCGCTGCCGATCAAGCTCTTCGACTACCTTGCGTACGGCCGGCCGCTGCTCGTCACCGATTGCGCGGAGCAGGCCGCCGTGGTGAACCAGGCCGGCGCGGGCATCGTCATGGGGGACGATCCGGTGGACATGGCGGCGGCGATTCGGCGCGTCATCGAGGCATCGGCCGAGCAGCGGCGGGCGTGGTCGGTGGCGGCGCAGGATGCGGCCCGGGCCGCGTCGTGGGAGCATCGGGCCCGACAAATCGTCGACGTCATCATGGGAGGCACGTGAGCACCTCGATCCCATCCAGCGCCGAGCCTCGACCGGCGGCTCGGCTGCCGGTCCCCGATGCTCGTGTGGCGGTCGTCCTCATCGGCCTGCTGGGCGTGGCGGTCGTTCTGGCGGGACGCCTCTCGACGACGGCCTTCCTCGCCGTCTCGGTGCTCGCCCTGGTCGCTGTCGGCCTCGCGGCCATCCGCTGGCCGATGGCCACGCTGGTCGCCTCCGCCATCGCCACCCTCGCGGATCCGGAGATCACGCCGCGGATCCTGCCCGACGGCCTCGAGCTCGGGCCGATCGGGATCAGCGAGCCGATGCTGGCCGTGACGGGCGCGGTGATCGCCGTCGATGCGGTTCGGCGCGGGACGCTCGGCGGCGCGCTGCGTGACCCGGTCGCCGGTCTGCTCGTCCTCTTCGTGGCACTTGCCGCCGTCTCCGCGGTCGTCAACGCCACGCCTCCGCTGGTGGCGCTCTTCGGCATCCTGATGACGATCGATGCGATCGCCATCTTCTTCGTGGCGCGCATGGTGCCCGCCGACGATCGGGCTCGCGGCATCGCGATCGGTGCGGTCGTGGCGGCCGTCGTGGCGATCTCGCTGTTCGGCATCGCCCAGGTGCTGCTCGACCCGGACCTCTTCGGGTTCGTCTCGTTCGAGGGGCAGTTCGGCGAGGGCGGAAGGATCAGCTCGATCCTCGGCGGCCCGAACCTGGTCGCGGCGCTCATCGGCCTCACCTTGCCCTTCGCGCTGTTCGGCAGCCGGCACCTGACCGATGCGCGGCTGCGATGGACCGCGCGCGCGGCGCTGTTCGTCCTCGCATGGGCGCTCGTGCTGACCTTCTCGCGCGGGGCGTGGATCTCCGTCGGCATCGGCGCGGTCGTCGGCACCCTGCTGCTCGACTGGCGTTCCCTGCCGATCCTCGCGGTCGCGCTCGTGCTGGCGTGGGGCGCTTCGACGGTGATGCCGCGCGGCCTGCTCGTGCCCGAGGCCACCGGCGGCAGCGGCGGAGGCGGCGGCGGGCCGTCGATCGTCGACAGCACCGTCGATCGCATCGGCAACCTGGCCGATCGCAACGACACCCGCGGGCGCTTCCTGCGCGACGGACTGCGGATCGTCGACGACCACATGTGGCTCGGCGTCGGCCCGGGGCGGTACGGCGGCGGCGCCGCGAAGATCATCGAGTCGCCGGTCTACACCGAGTACGACGTCGAGCTGTACGGCTACCGCACGGTCCACAACTTCTGGCTGCACCTGCTCGGCGAGAGCGGCGTGCTCGGCACGGCGGTCTTCCTGGCGATCGTCGTCGGGCTGCTGATTCGCTTCGTGCGCGCGGCGTGGCGCTCGGACGGCCTCCGGTTCGTGATCCTCGCCGGGACCGCCACGATGCTCATGGTGGCGAGCCTGCACAGCTTCACGGAGATGATCTTCGAGGGGAACATGCCGGTGCTACTCGCCTGGCTCGTGGTCGGGCTCGCATCGGTCCTTGCACCGGTGCGCCCGCTGTTCGCTCGGCGGTTCGGCGGATCCGCTAGAGCGCTGAACGCAGGGCCTCGACCACGATCTCGACTTCGTCCTCGCGCATTCCGCCGTGCAGTGGCAGCGCAAGGCCGCTCGTGAAGGCGCGGTGCGAGCCCGGCCGGTCACCCGGACGCAGGCCGAAGGTGCGCGCGAAGAACGGCTGGTCGTGGAGCGCGTAGGTGCCGATCGTCGTCTCGATGCCGTCGGCGCGCAGTGCGGCGATCACGCCGTCGCGGTCGATCCGCTCGTCCAGCAGCACGACGTACGACTGATAGGTGTGCGTCGCGCCCTCCGGGGTGATCGGCCGGCGCACTCCGTCGAGGTCGGCGAGCGCGCCGTCGTACCAGCCGGCGACCCTGCGCCGCGCCGCGAGGAAGGAATCGAGCTTGCGCATCTGGGCCACGCCGACCGCGGCGAGGATGTCGCTCAGGCGGTAGTTGAACCCGGCCGCCTCGAAGCGGAACCGCCCGCTCTCGCGGACCCCGCCGTGGCTGCGCAGGAGGCCGATGCGCTCCGCCAGCGCGTCGTCGGCGGTCGTGATCATGCCGCCCTCGCCGGTGGTGATCGACTTGCGCGGGTGGAAGCTGAAGCAGCCGGCCGTGCCGAATCCGCCCACCTGGCGGCCACCCAGCGTCGCCCCGAGGGCGCACGCGGCGTCCTCGACCACCGCCAGGCCGTGGCGCGCGGCGATCTCGCCGACCCGGACCATGTCGGCCGCCAGCCCGAACGGGTGGACCGGCATGACCGCCTTCGCGCGCGGGGTGGCGCGACGCTCGAGGTCGTCGGGATCGAGCGCGAAGCTCTCGAGGCCGATGTCGACCAGCACCGGCGTGGCGCCCTGCTGGACGACGACGTTGGCGGTGGCCGGGAAGGTGAAGTCGGGCACGAGCACTTCGTCGCCGGGACCGATGTCGAGCGCAACCAGCGACAGGTGCAGCGCCGTCGTCGCCGACGTCGTGGCGAAGGCGTGCGGCACGCCGACCAGCTCGGCGACCATCCGCTCCAGCTGCGCGACCTTCGGTCCCTGGGTCAGCGTGCCGGAGGCGAGCACCTCGCGGATCTCGTCGATCTCGGCCTCGTCGGTCTGCGGCCGGGTCAGCCAGATGCGCGGCTCAGCGTCCATGGGCGGGGCTCGGGGAGCGCGCGTACCACGCCACGGTCTCGGCCAGCCCGTCGCGCAACGAGGTGCGCGGCTCGTAGCCGATGAGCTCACGCGCCAGGTCGATCGACGCCCAGTGGCGGCGCACGTCGCCGGGGCGTGGGTCCACGTGGTGGACGGGGACGTCGGCGCCCAGCGCATCGAGCAGGAGACGCACGAGCTCGTTGACGCTCACCTCGCGCCCGCTGGCGACGTTCACGATCCGTCCGCGCGTGGCCGGCTCCTCGTACATGCGGATGACCGCGTCGACGGTGTCGCGCACGAAGACGAAGTCGCGGGTCTGCTCGCCGTCGCCGAAGATCTCGATCGGCTCACCGGCGGCCGCGCGGTTGACGACGATCGGGATGATCCCGGCGTACGAGCCGGCGTTCTGGCGCGGCCCGAAGTTGTTGAAGGGCCGGACGATCGCCGCGTCGAGCCCGAAGGTGTGCTGGTACGAGAGCACGATCTGATCGCCGGCGAGCTTGGATGCGGCGTACGGGGTCGACGGCACAGGCGGGTGATCCTCGTCCATTGGCACGTATGCGGCCGAGCCATACGCCTCCGACGACGAGACGTGGACCAAGGTCTCGAACAGACCGATGCGCTGGAGCTCGCAGGGAACGAGCGCGAGGCGAACGTTGTGCTCGACGCTCCACATCGGACGCTCCAGCGAGGCCGGCAGCGGCACGACTGCCAGGTTGAAAACGACCTCGGTCTCGTCGGCTCGCATGACCGATGCGAGCGCGTCCGCATCGGTCGCGTCGAGCTGGTGGAAGCGCAGCGCATCGCTGAGCCCGGTGCGGGCGTTATCGAGGTTCTCCTCGCGGCCGAGGAACAGGTTGTCGACGACGCTCACGCGTCGCGGGCCCTCCTGGGCGAGCCGGTCGACGAGATGGCTGCCGATGAATCCGGCCCCTCCGAGGACGAGCACGCTCTTGCCGGCCAGGCTGGGCCGATCGGCCATGCGGGTCTCCACTGCGTGGCGCGATGGTAGCGTCGGAGCGGCTATCCTCCGCGCCATGACCCGCTCCCAGACTCGACGAGGAGCTCGGCGCCCTGCACGCACGCCTCAGGACCGAGATGGCCGAGCGCTTCCAGCGCGACCTCCCGCTCCAGGACCTCCTCACGGACCGATGGGAGCGGGCTCGCGCCCTGGGCTTCGGCGAGGGCTCGAGCGTCTACCAATCGGCATACGTGTACGGCGACGTCAGCGTCGGCGCGGGAACCTGGGTCGGTCCGAACGCGCTCCTCGACGGCAGCGGCGGGCTCCGCATCGGTGCCGGCTGCGACATCAGCGCCGGGGCGCAGATCTACAGCCACGACACCGTCGAGCGCGTGCTTTCCGAGGGCCGCCGCGAGATCAGCCACGCGCCGACCTCGATCGGTGACCGCTGCCACATCGGCGCCGGCGCGGTGGTAGCCAAGGGGGTCACGATCGGCGACCACTCGGTGATCGGCGCATGCGCCTTCGTGAATCGCGACGTGCCGCCCTACACGGTCGCCGCGGGTGTGCCGGCGCGGCCGATCGGACGGGTGCGCGTCGACCCCGACGGCGGCGTCACACTCGATTACGACTGACGCGCGCGTGAGCCGCACGCCGCGCAGCGTCCTGGTCGGCATGGGCGAGACCGCGGGCTGGTGCACCCAGCTCGTCGCCGGCCTGCGCGCGCTCGGCGTACGCGCCGACCACCTGGATCTCGGCCCCGACCCGCTCGGCTACACGGCGAAGCGTCCGCTTCGGGCTCGGGTGGTCCGCTGGCTGGGCGAGCGCCGGCGCGATGGGCCCGGGCCGCGGGTCGCCTGGACCGCCCTGCACCGGCTCGGCATGGCGTGGCTCTTCGTCCATGCCCTGGCGCGCTACGACGCCTTCGTCTTCCGCGGCGGTGACTCGTTCTTCAACCTGCGCGACCTCGCGCTCCTGCGCCGCCTCGGCCGGCCGGTGCTGGTGGTCTTCTTCGGATCCGACTCGCGGCCGCCGTACCTCAACGGGGCCGAGGTCGATCGCCACCCGAACGGTGCGGCGCTGGCCGCCGCGACGGCGGCTCGCCGACGCATGGTCGAACTCACGGAGCGGGAGGCGTCAGCGGTCATATGCCATGTCATGTCCGCCCAGCTCCACGCGCGCCGCGCGATCGCCTTCCTGGCCGTCGGCATCCCCCGGGCGCCGGCTGGTGTGCCGCCTCTGCCTGCGGGCCCCGTCCGCGCGCTGCACGCCCCGTCACGCTCGGCCGGCAAGGGGACCGAGCTGGTTCGCGCCGCGGTCGACGCGGCTCGGGCGGCGGGGGTGAACGTCGAGCTCGAGGTCGTCAGCGGGCGCCCCAATGACGAAGTGCTCGTCGCGCTGGGGCGCTGTCACTTCGTCATCGACCAGCCGTGGAGCGACACGCCGATGGCCGCGTTCGCGGCCGAGGCAGCCGTGCTGGGACGCCCGGCGATCGTCGGCGGCCTCGGCTGGGAGGAGCTGCGCGCCGCCACGCCGGCCGAGCTGCTGCCGCCGTCGCATCTCTGCCGTCCCGACGAGCTCGCCGAGGCCGTGGCCCGCCTGGCGACCGACCACCCATACCGCACCGAGCTCGGCGAGCGCGCGCGCGCCTTCGTGGCGGAGCGCTGGGCGCCAGAGGCCGTTGCCGCGCGCGTGCTGCGCATCATGGGCGGCGATGTGCCGGAGGACTGGAATTTCGAGCCGGGCGGCGTGACCGCGCCGCACGGGGCCGGCATGTCGGAGGAGGGCCTGCGCCAGGCGGTGCATGCGCTGCTCGACGCGGCGGGCATCGGCGGCCTGCGAGTCGGCGACAAGCCCGAGCTCGAGCGCCGGCTCATGGCGCTTGCCACGGAGGCCGCGCCGTGACGGAGACGACGGCCGGGCGCGGATTCGGCAGCCGGATCGCCAACGACTCGTTCGTCTACGGCCTCGGCGGTATGGCCAACCAGGCGGTGGCGATCCTGCTCGTCCCGATCTATGCCCGCGTGCTCGGCGAGTCGGGCGTCGGAGTCACCGGGGTCTTGAACTCGATCACCTCGCTGGCGCTCATGCTCGTCGGACTGGCGCTGCCGCAGGCGTTCTTCCGCTGGTACCTGCGCGAGGCCACCGATCACGATGAGCGCGCTCACGTGCTGAAGACGACGCTCGCGATCCGCATCGCCGCGTCGCTGGCGGGCTTCGCCCTCGTGCTCCTGGCGGCCCTGCCGTTGACCGCGCTCCTCTACGAGGGGGCGAACCTCGTCGTCTTCGCGCTCGCCGCGCCGATCGTGCTGTTCGACTCGTTCAACGGCATCCCGCTCTCGTTCCTGCGTGCGGAACGCCGACCGCGCGACTACGTCGTCATCAGCATGACCCGCGCGGTCACCGGCACGGTGCTGATCGTGACCCTGGTCGTGGCGCTCGAGTACGGCGTGGCCGGGGTCGCGCTGGGATCGGCCATCGCGGCGGCGCTGAGCGCCGCCATCGGTGCATGGGTCCTCTGGCGCGCCGGGATGTGGCGACCGATCGTCGACCAGGAGCTCTCCCGCGCGATGCTGACCTTCGCACTCCCGCTCGTGCCGGCCGCCCTCGCCGGGTGGACGCTCAACCTGGCCGATCGGCCGCTGCTGCAGGTGTTCACCGGCGACGATGCCCTCGTCGGCGTGTACACGCTCGGCTATACCGCGGGCCTCGTCATCAATGCGCTCGTCATCCAGCCGTTCGGCCTCACGTGGAGCGCGACCTTCTGGGACGTCTCGCGTTCCGACGACCCGCCGCGGACGTTCGCGCGCACCCTCACCTGGTTCCTGGCGTTCGCCTCAGCCGTCGCCCTGTTCCTCAGCGCCATCGGCACCGATGTGATCCGGCTGCTCTTCGCGCCCGGGTTCGAGGATGCCCGCTACATCGTGCCGTTCAGCGCCTTCGGGTTCGTGCTGTACGGTGCGTACACGATCGTCGCCACCGGGCTGAGCATCGTCGGGCGCAACGCGCTCGTGGCGACGACGATGCTCGTCGCTGCGGCCGTCGCGCTCGGGCTGAACCTCGTCCTCATCCCGCTGCTCGGCATGTACGGTGCGGCGATCAGCACGGTCGTCGGCTACGCGCTGCTGGCGATCCTCGCGGGCTGGCAGAGCCAGAGGCACTACCCGGTGCCCTGGCAGCTCCCGCGCGCGGTGGCGATCCTCGGCCTGGCGGCGGCGCTCAGCGCCCTCGCGCTCCTCGGCCCCGACCATCCGCTGTGGAGGCTCGGCACGATCCTGCTCTACCCGCCGATCCTGATCGGCACCGGCATCGTGCGGCCGACGCAGGCCCGCCAGCTGCTCCGGGTCCTGCGACGCCGATGAGCCCCCGCCGGCCGATCCTCCTGCTGACCCGCATCTGGCCGACGCGCGACCGGCCGAGCGTCGGCACGTTCGTACGCGAGCGCGCCACCGGTGTCGCGGGCCTGCACCTCGTGCGGCCGCGCCGACCGGGACTGCCCAGGCCGCTCATCTACCCGCTCCTGCTCGTCGACGCCCTCCGCGCCGGTCCGATCCGTGGCGTCGAGGCCCACATGCTCATGCCCACCGGCCTCGTTGGCCTCGTGGTCGCTCAGCTGCGCGGCGTGCCCCTCGTGGTGTACTCGCACGGTGGTGACGCCCGCGGCTGGGGACGCCGTTCCGCCCCGATGCGCTGGCTGGCGGGGCAGGTCGCGCGCCGCGCTGACCGCTTGCTCGCGAACTCCGAGGACACCGCCGCCCACCTGCGCGAGCTCGGCGGGCGTCCCGAGGTGGTGCCGCCGGGCGCGGACCTCGCACGCTTCGCGCCCTCACCGCGACCGGCGGAGCGGCGAGTCCTCTACCTCGGCGGCCGCACCGAGGGCAAGGGCCACGAGGTTGCGACTGAGCTCGCCGACACCCTCGTCGGCCCGTGGCTCCGCGACGTCGACCCCGTAGACGTCCCGGCGCTCATCGCCGCGCACGACGTCGTGCTCGTGCCGTCGGCGGCCGAGGGGTTCGGGCTCGTCGCCGTCGAGGCCATAGCCAGCGGTCGATGGGTGGTGGCGAGCGCGGTGGGCGGGCTGCCCGACATCGTCCGCGACGGCGTCAACGGGTCGCTCGTGACCGATGGCGACTTCGCCGGCGCGCTGGCCCGCGTGCCCGACTACGACCCCTACGCCATCGCATCGACCGTCGAGCGCTACAGCCTCGCGGCGTGGCAGGACGCGATGGCACGCGTCTGGGACGAGGTCGCCCCAACCGATGGGAGCCCCGATGCCTGAGCACCACGTTGTCATGCTCGTGCGCAATGCCTACACCCACGACACGCGTGTCGAGAAGGAGGCGCGCACCCTGGTCGAAGCGGGCCACCGGGTCAGCATTGTCGCCGATGCGGCGCCGGGCCTTCCCGCCCGCGAGACCCGCGGCGGGAGCGACGTCCACCGCGTGGCGCGCCGCGGGCCGCGGATCCCGGGGCTGCGCTTCGTCATCCACGAGTGGCGCCTGGCCCGTCGCCTGCGGGCACTGCGTCCGACCGTCCTGCACGCGCACGACACGAACGCCCTCGTCCCGGTCGCGCTCACCGCGGCGCGCCTGGGCATCGGGTACGTCTACGACGCCCATGACCTGTGGCTCGGTCGCCCCCGTCGCCAGCGCGGACGGCTCTATTTCGCCCTCAGCCAGCTCTACCACGCCTTCGTCGAGCGGCTGCTCGTCCCGCGCGCCGCGGCCGTCCTCGCCGTCAGCCCGCCGATCGCCGGCCACCTGCGCCGTCGCTACGGGCTGCCGGTCGTCCATCTCGTCCCGAACTACCCCGAGGTCGGCGCTCCGGTCGAGCGGCGCGAGCTTCGCGACCTGCCGGGCGGCGAGGCGATCGACCCCGAACGGCCGGTCGTGCTCTATCTCGGCGGGCTGATGGCCGGGCGGGGGCTGGAGCAGCTGGTGGATGCCGTCGGCCTCGTGCCCGAGGTCCAGCTCGTGCTGCTCGGCAGCGGCGCCGAGGAGGGGGCGCTGCGGACGCGCGCCGACGCCGCGGGGGCATCGGTCCATCTCCTGGCGCCCGTGGCGCCGGACCTCGTGGAGTCGTACGCGGCCTCGGCCGACGTCGGCGTCAGTCCGATCGTGCCGTCATGCCTGAACTACCGCTACTCGCTGCCGAACAAGCTGTTCCAGTACATGGCGGCCGGCATCCCGGTCGTCGCGAGCGACTTCCGCCAGGTGCGGGCCGTGGTCGAGGGCGCGGAGTGCGGCGTGGTGGTGGACACGACCCGCCCCGAAGCCATCGCGAAGGGCATCAGGCGGGTGCTCGCCGATCTGACCGAGGCCGCCGCGATGGGCGCACGCGGACGGGCGGCGGTGATCGATCGGTACAACTGGAGCGCGCCGGCCCACACGCTGCGGGCAATCTACGACGCAATCTAGCCCACCCAAAGGTCACGTAGGCGCCTATGCGAATTTCCACCCACCCGCTCGACGCCGCGCCGCACAATGGTCGGAGCACTCGCTCGGGGGCCCCGACCCAATTGCCACGTCAGCGCCGAACCTTCCCGCCTTCCCCTGACGCCCAGGGGCTCGTCCAGCGCCTCCGGGGCTCGAGACACGCCACGCGCGCCCGGGCCATCGCGCTCGCCGGGGTGATCGCGCTGGGAGCGATGACGGGCTCGACTCGCGTCGAGCCGGCTCGGGCGGGGGCCGAGGCCCTGCCGGACCTCGCCATGGCCCCGCTCCAGGACTTCCAGATCCAGTGGGTCAACGGACGGCGGCTCCTGAGGTTCACGGCGATGATGGTCAACATCGGCCCGGGTCACTTCGAGGTGCGCGGAAGCCGTGGATCGACGGGGCAGCCGATGGTGATGCGACAGGTGATCTTCGCCGACACCTCGCACACGAACGTGAGCCGGCAGGTCGTGACCGATGCGGAGGCCAAGTACGCCGGGGACGGGCACAACCACTGGCACGTCCAGGAGATGATGCGGTACGACCTGTGGGGCGGCGACGGAACCTTCCGCGGCGCGAAGGTCGGGTTCTGCTTCCTCGACAGCGACGTCGCCGACTCGACCCGGCCCGGCTACAGCGGCGGCTTCTACGTCGGCTCATTCTGCAGCACGAATCCCTCGGCGCTCAGCAACAAGATGGGGATCAGCATCGGCATGGGCGACGAGTACGAGTGGTACCTGGCCTGGCAGTGGATCGACATCACGGGGCTGTCGGCAGGGACCTACACGCTGCGCTCGAAGGTCGACCCATGGGGCTACTTCGAGGAGTCCCAGGAGGGCAATCAGTGCGCCTATGCGAAGGTGAGCTTCGGCTCCTCCTCGAACGCGGTGAACCTGCACGAGCGTGCTCGCGGTTGCCCCAACGACTGGTCGACCACGATCTTCGCGTCGCACATCGCCTGGATGTTCGAGGCCAACATCACCGGCGGATGTGGTCCCGAGCTGTTCTGCACCAACAACCCGATCTCACGCGGCGAGATGGCGGCCTTCCTGGACCGCGCCCTCGGACTGCCGGGCGCGACGGTGGACCACTACGACGACGACGATGGCTCGCTGTTCGAGAGCAGCATCAACAGCGTCGCCGAGGCGAACATCACCGGCGGCTGCGGGCCCAGACGGTTCTGCCCCCACGCCGACGTCACGCGCGGCGCGATGGTGGCCTTCCTCGATCGCGCCCTCGACCTGCCGTCGACGACGTCCGACTTCTTCACCGATGACTCCCGGTCGATCTTCGAGGGCAACATCAACCGCGCCGCTGCGGCTGGAATCGCCGGCGGCTGCGCTGCGTCGCGCTTCTGCCCGACCCGCCAGGTGACGCGCGGCCAGGTGGCGGCGTTCCTCGATCGCGCGCTCAACGACTGATCAGCGCCAGGTTCCGCCCTCGCCGAGATCGCCCGCGGCGCCCGCCTCCATCGCCGCGTCGATGATGCGCCACGCGTCCTCGAGCCCGAGCCAGCCCTTCACATCGGTCGGTCGGTTCTCGAGGGTCTTGTAGGTCTCGAAGAAGTTCTCGATCTCCAGCAGCCGATGCGGCGAGAGGTCCTCGAGCGCATCGGTCGACTCCCAGCGAGGGTCGTCGTGCGCCACCGCCAGGATCTTGTAGTCGTGGCCCTTCTCGTCGGCCATGTCGAGCACGCCGATCGGCCGCGCCCGCACGACGCACCCGGGGAAGGTCGGCTCGGCGATGACGACAAGCACGTCGAGCGGGTCGCCGTCATCGGCAAGGCTGCCCTCGATGAAGCCGTAGTCGCACGGGTAGTGCACGCTCGAGTAGAGCGTCCGGTCGAGGACGAACCGATGGCGACGATGGTCGAACTCGTACTTGTTTCGGCTGCCCGACGGGATCTCGACGGTGACCTCGATCAGTTCGCGGGTGGGTTCGCCCATGTGCCGCCCAGTATGCACGCGGCCGCTATCGTTCCCGCTCATGACGCGCTCCGAACGGCTGGTCCTCGTCGCCGTGGCCGCACTCGCGATCGTCGTCGTCATCGCGCTCATCGCCCGCGCTCCGGCGGGGTCGTCCGCCGCCTCGCCGGTCCCGTCCCCGGTCATGGCGGCGCCGCCACCCGACGTGGAGGTGCGCCTCGAGCCCTTCGCGCGCGGAGTCGACCGGCCTGTCGGCCTGGCCTTCCACGGCGGTCCGTCCGACGGGCTCTTCGTCGGCCAGCAGGGAGGCGTGGTCCGCCTCGTCGTGGACGGCGTCCTTCAGCCCGACCCGGTGCTCGACCTGTCCGACGTGGTCCTGGTCGGCGGCGAGCAGGGTCTCCTTGGCATCGTCCTCCACCCGGAGTTCGCGGAGAACGGGCGGTTCTACGTCTCCTACAGCAGCGTCGAACGCGTCACGATCGTGGCCGAGTACGTCGCCACGGACCGGGCGGTCGCCGATCCGGGATCGGTGCGTGAGCTCCTCCGCCTCCCGCAGGAGTCGAACTTCCACAAGGGCGGCGCGATGGCCTTCGGCCCGGAGGGGCTCCTGTACGTCACGATCGGCGACGACGCCTGGCCGCGTCTGACGACGCCGGACTTCTCCGAGACCCTGCGCGGGACGATCATCCGCATCGACGTCGACGATCCCGGGACGCCGGACCGGCCGTACGGCATCCCCGAGGGCAACGCGTTCGCGCCGGGTGACGGCCCACCCGAGGTGTTCGACGTCGGGCTGCGCAATCCGTGGCGGATGAGCGTTGACCCCGACAGCGGGGACCTGTACGTCGGCGATGTCGGGTCCGAGCGGTACGAGGAGATCGACCGTCACCGAGCGAGCGAGCCGGCGGGCCTCGACTACGGCTGGGGAGCCTGGGAGGGCTACGAGTGCCGTCGGGAGGTGGTCCGCGAAGAGCTCGACTGCTCCGCACTCTCGGGCGCCGAGCCACCGGTCCTGGTGCTCGAGGGCGCGGGCTTCCAATCCGGCGACTGCGCCGTGATCGGCGGGTTCGTCTACCGAGGCGAAGCCATTCCCGCGCTGCGTGGCGCCTATGTGTTCGGCGACTACTGCAGCGGCCTCATCCGCGCCATCGCGACCGACGGCGACCGTGCCGAAGCATCGGTGCTGCTCGAAAGCGGGGTTGCGATGAGCACCTTCGGGGTGGACGAGTCCGGCGAGCTCTACTTGGCCGACGTGGAGCGCGGCGAGATCTGGCGCATCGTCCCCGGCCGGTGATCCGCGCTCACCGCTTCGCCGCGCCGGATCGGAGCGCGGCCACGGCGGACTCGGCGCTCCGTTGCAGGTCGGCCCGCATCTCCTCGACGAGCTTCCGGTACGGCACCAGGTCGGCCGCCAATGCCCCGCGCGCGGCGGCCACGACGCCGCCGGGATCGATCTCCGCGCCGACCGTCGCGACGACCGGCTGGCCCACGAGTGCCGCGAAGGCATCGACCTTCGGGTCGTACGAGATGGCGAGCGACGGCACGCCGGCCGCGGCCGCCGCGACGAGCGAGTGCAGGCGCATCCCGATAACGAGGCGCGCCGAGCCGATCGCTGCCAGCCGCTCGTCGAGCGACGCGCCGGGGTCGATCACCGACGCGTTCGGAACCCCGTCGATGACCTCGATCGAGGGCGCCCGGTCGACGCTCTCCTGCATCGGAACGGCGAGCACGGGCATCTCGCTCGCGAGCTCGCCGATGGCCGCCCGCAGTGCGGGAAGGTAGGGGACGGGCGACGCCCACGGGCGGACCGCGACGACCAGCTGCCCCGGGACCGCCGACGCCGGCGGCGTGAGCGCCAGTGCCGGGTCCGGCGCGAGCGAGATCGGCCGGCGAACGCCCAGCGCCCGCGCCAGCCTCACCGACGCCGGATCGCGCAGCGAGACGCCCGCAGCCGCGCGAAGCGCTCCGGCCACGATCCTGCGATGCGTTCGCCGCCGTATTGGTCCGAGGCCCTGGGCGTAGACGACGTACGGTCGCCGCAGCGTGCGGGCAAGCAGCATCACCCCGGCGTAGTACGGGATCGGCCGCCCACTGGTCGCGTCCTGGAGGAGGCTCCCGCCACCGCTGACGAGCCCATCGGCCGAGCGCGATGGCTCGTGCGATGCCCGCCAGGTCGGTCCGACCGACCGCCTCGACGCCGTGCGTGCGCTCCGTCTCGCGCGGGTTGCCGGAGATGGCGACGACCTCCAGACCGGCGTCCACCCGGCGGAAGGTCCGCAGCAGGCCGGCGAAGACCCACTCGTCCCCCGCGTTGCCATGACCGATGTATCCGGAGACGACGAGCCTCATCGGCGAGGCATGATCCCGACCCAGCGCGCGCCGCGCTCGCCGAGGCCGAGCAGCCACACGAGCACGACCCCGATCCCGAAGCCGATGACCATTCCCAGCACCGTGCGCACCGTCGAGGCCAGCAGCGGTGCGTGGAAGTGGGTGAACGTGTCGATTGCCGACGCGGTACCGATCGCGGCGACGGCGTACAGCCACCACCCGTAGCGCGTCCGCGTTGTGAGGACGATCGCCAGCAGGAGCGCCGGGAAGCCGATCAGGAACTCCTTGGTGCGCGGCCGCACGTACAGCAGGTTCTCGAGCTCCTGGCGGAAGACGAGCTCGATGTCGAAGGCGGCTCCGGTGTTGTCGGATCGGAGCGCGAGATAGGCCACGGCGCCGGCGGCCACGGCCAGCGCCGCCATGTGCCAGACGCGGACCTCGAGGTTGAGCACGGTGACCGTGTCGGACCAGCGCGGGCGGTCGAGGACCCGGTAGGCGGCGACGATCGCCACCAGCGCCGGCGGCGCCAGCAGCAGCGCCTTGACGCCCCAGAAGTCCTCGGCGCCGGTCAGGAAGCTCGCGTCGTAGGCCAGGCCGGTCACGGCGAAGCCCCCGGCCAGGGTCACCAGCCCGGCCTTGGCGTACTCGACGGTCGCCCGACCGAGGCGCCGGGCCGGCGTCGCCACCAGGACTGCCACCGACGCGAAGAGCACCGCCACGCCGAGCCGCAGCAGGTCGCCCAGGCCACCGCTGCCGGTCACGATCACGGCGATCGCCAGCAGGCCCATGCCGGCGGCACCGAGCGCCATGAACGGTGCACCGAGGACGCCGCCGGCGGCCGCGCCGATTCCGGCGGCCACGAGGATCCCGCCGACCGCCAGGAGAGGCGTCGGCACGAGCTCGTCGAACGGCTCGGCGATGCCGGGGCTCATCCCCGCGGGCGCGGCCTCGTTCGTGCCGGTCATCACGTCCACCAGCTCGCCCAGCCGCTCATCGGCGCTGAGCCCTGGCGTGCCACGGTAGAAGAGGACGCGGATGTTGCGTTCCTTCAGGCCGCGGACGGCCCGGTCGACGCGCGCCTGCGGATCGGTCTCCTGCGCGAAGCTCAGCCCGTGGAGGCGGATGACGCTGCTCATTCGCTCGGCGTACGTCCCCACGCCCTGCTGCTCGACGAGCTCGATGAGGAGCATCGTGAAGCCGTTCTCCTCGAGCCACTCGGCCAGGGCGGCGTCCTCCGCCGGCGTGGCGACGAACGGCGTGGCCACGCCCGCGAACATGATCCGATCGATCCCGAAGGTCGCGTGCACCCGGTCGAGCTCGCCGCGCAGGAACTCGGGGCTGGTCACCTCCGGAATGCGGGCGGTGACGGCGAGCCCGCGCTCGCGGAGCTCAGCGATCCGGTCGTCGTCGTAGCCGATCGCCATCATCTCGAGCTCGTCGGTCCCGCTGACGAAGTGGAACTCGTCGTCGCCGATCGTCACCGACTCGATGTCGAGTGACGGGCTCGCCGCCAGGATGCGGTCGAGGATCCAGGTGTCGCCGTTCGGGATCGACAGGAAGGTCCCGTCGCCGGGCGGAATGGTGGCCGGCTCGTCGGCGAAGAGGAGCAGGGCCTGCATCTCGGAGGGCGTGAGCGTGATCAGCCGGCCGTCCTCGGCCAGGTCCTCGAGGGTCAGCATCTCGAGCGCCACCGATCCGAGGCCCGCATCGGTCAGGTCGCCGTACACCGCGTCGGGGTCGAGGCCCGCCCGGATCAGCGCGGTGAGCTCCTCCTCGGGCATCGAGTGCTCGAATGTGGAGCTGGCCTGCTCCACGGCGGCCCGCGCCAGGATGGCGGGCGTCATGGCCAGCAGCCCGAGGACGATCGCGATCCACGGCCAGGCCGACCGCCGGCGAACGAGGTTCATCGGCCCAGCCGCAGCCGGCGTCGAGACGCGGCCTGTGCCAGGAGGAGCAGGTAGCGCGAGTTCGTCGAGGCGTAACGGCCGAAGAGCCGCGTCGGCTCCTGCACCAGTCGGTAGAGCCACTCCATCCCGCTGCGCTGCATGACCCGCGGAGCGCGGCGCAGTTCACCGGCCAGGACGTCGAATGCGCCGCCGACGCCGATCGAGAAGGGGACTCCCGCCGGCCGGGCGTGCCCGACCATGAAGCGCTCCTTCCGCGGGCTCGGCATTGCGACGAACAGGAGCGTCGCGCCGCTGCGTCGCACCTCGCCGGCGACCGCGTCGGACGCATCGGCCCCGAAGTAGCCGTCGCGGTAGCCGTCGACTCTCACCCCGGCGTCGCGCAGCCGGACCGCGAGGCGCACCACGGTCTCGGGCTTCGCGCCGAGCAGGTAGACGCCCCATCCCCTGGTGCGCGCCACCCCCAGCAACCGCTCCATCAGGTCGATGCCGGTCACCCGCTCCGGCACTCCGAAGCCGAACTGCCTCGCGCCCCACACTACGGATTGCCCGTCGGCCGTGACGAGGTCGGCGGCCGCGAGGTCGGCGCGGTAGTCGGCATCGTCGTGGGCGGCCACGAGGTTTGCCGCGTTCACGCCGACGTGCACGCCCGGCGTGCCACGCTCGACGTGCGCCTCGATCGCCCGGATCGTGCCGTCCATGTCCAGCGGGTCGAGGGGCAGGCCCAGGAATCGGACGCGGCCGGGATCAGGGCTCACGCCGCATCGGTGCTCGGGCGACGGGCGGACCGGACGGTCTCGACCATGACGCCGATGTCCGCCGGGCGCGGGATGAGCGCCGTCAGGTGCCCCCCGGTGACCGCGCGGTAGGCCAGCAGCAGGATGACCGCGCTGCCCGTGTGGGCCAGCACCGCGGCGATCCCGGCGCCGGTGAGGCCGAGGGCGGGGATGAGGATGAGCTGGAAGGCGAAGGTCGTCACCACCGCGACCAGCGCTGCGATCGAGACCAGCTCGGGCCGGCCGCGGCCCTTCAGGTCGGCGGCGATGATGCGCCCGGTCGAGAGCGGCAGGATCGCGACGAGCAGGATCGGCAGGACCACGGCACCGCCGACGTAGGCGACGCCGAAGAAGATGCGCAGGATGAGCTCGCCGGCCAGGGCCAGCACGAGGGCGGCCGCGGCCACCAGCCACAGGGTTATCCGCGTCACCCGCTCGGTCAGCACCGTCGAGCGCCGGTCGGCCAGGGCGGCGACGCGCGGGAAGACCAGCGAGGCGGCGGCGGTGGCGGCCTGGCCGACGACGTCGGAGACCCGGACGGCAACGTAGTAGATCCCGGCCGTCCGCAGGTCGAGGAGCGCGGGCACCAGCAGCAGGTCGAGGCGCACGCCGAGGAACTGGAAGACGTTGCCGATCTGGCCCCTCAGCCCGAACCCGAGTGCCGTTCGGCTGAAGCTCGCGTCGACCCGGGGAGCCAGCGAGAACCCGGAGCGCCGTGTCCAGCCCAGCCCCATCACAGCCGCGGCAGCATACCCCAGCGCCATTCCCACTACGAAGCCGGCGTCGCTGCGCACCGGACCGATGAGCAGCAGGCTGACGGCGAGCAGCGAGCCCCAGCCGCGGACGAGCTCGAGGGTCGTGAACCGACCCGGCTGATCGAGCCCGAGCTGGAGCGCGCCGGAGAACTCGAAGGCGATCATGGTGGCGCCCATCGCCGCGGCCGCCACGAGCAGCGGCCAATCGGTCTCCTCGAGCACGAGCCCGAAGACCAGGGGAGCCGAGACGAGCGCGAGGCCGATTGCCACGGCCACCGCGCCGATGGCGATCGCGGTGAGCCGCTGGACGAGCGGCGCGCGCTCCGCCGGCCGCTGCTGGAGGAAGTAGATCGTCGAGATGTTGATCCCGGCGTTGGCGACGAGCGCGGCGATCATCCCGACGGTCTGGCCCACCGCCGCCGACCCGAGGGCCTCGGGGCTCAGGAGCCGCGCGCCGACGACGGTGATGAAGAAGAAGGCGGCGACCGTGGAGAGGCGGGCGGCCGCCAGGGCCACGACCTGCGCGCCGAACCGACCGCCACCGCCGGCGTCAGCCGTCACCGCGACTCCGCGAGATCGGCCACCAGGCGGTCGACGATCCGGCGCGCCGCGGTGCCGTCGCCGTAGATCCCGCGCCCGGCCCGCGCCATGGCGTCATGCCGGTCCGGCTGCGTCAGCAGCTCGACGGCCAGGCTCCGGATCCTCTCCGGGTCCGTGCCGACCAGGGCAACGGCGCCGGCCTCGAGGCCCTCCGGGCGCTCGGTGACCTGGCGTGTGACGAGCACCGGCACGCCGAGCGTCGGTCCCTCCTCCTGCACGCCGCCGGAGTCGGTGACCGCCAGCCTCGCCCGCGTCAGCAGCCCGATGAACTCGGCGTAGTCGAGCGCGGTGACAACCCGCGCGCGTGGCTCGTCGCCGAGCGCGGCTTGCACCGGGCCGCTGGCAACCGGGTTCGGATGGGTCGCGAAGACGAGCCGGTGGTCAGGCAGCTCGTCGAGCACCGCGCGCAGCGCTCCGGCGATGCGCTCGATCCCGCCGTGCCACGACTCGCGACGGTGGGCGGTGGCGACGATGAGCGGCCCCTCGGCCGCGAAGGCCCCGAGCTGGCTGGTCGTCCCCGGCGCGCGCTCCGCGATGTGGCGCAGCGCGTCGACGACCGTGTTGCCGGTGACGACGATTCCGTCGGTGACCCCCTCGCGGCGCAGGTTCTCGGCCGCGCCCTCGGTCGGGGCGAAGTGCCAGCGCGTGACGATGCTCGTCGCGCGACGGTTCATCTCCTCCGGGAACGGCAGCTCGAGGCTGCCGGATCGCAGGCCGGCCTCGACGTGCGCCAGCGGGACGCGGTGATGGAACGCGGCCAGCGCGCCGCCGAGCGTGCTCGAGGTGTCGCCCTGCACCACCAGCGCGGCGGGGCGCGCATCGGCAAGGATGGCGCCGACTTCGGCGACGACGCTGCTGAGGACGTAATCGAGCGTCTGCCGGTCGCGCATGAGCGCGAGGTCGTGATCGGGGCGGATGTCGAACAGGTCGAGCACGGGGCCGACCATGTCGCGGTGCTGGCCGGTGGCGATGACCAGCGTCGGCACCTCGCGGGCGCGCAGCTCGGCGATGACCGGGGCGAGCTTGATGGCCTCGGGTCGGGTGCCGAAGAGCACGCCGATCGGGCGCGTGGGTGACATCGGGCCGTACTCTACCCGGCCCTGCGGGGCCTAGTGCCCGCCGTGGGTCAGCAGCGCGGGGACCGTGCGGAGCAGGATCTTGAGGTCGAGCCAGATCGACCAGCCGTCGATGTAGATCAGGTCGTGCTCGACCCAGCGGTCGAAGTCCGGCTCGTGGCGGGCCTCGACCTGCCAGAGGCCGGTGATGCCCGGCTTCATCGAGAGACGCCGGCGGTGCCAGATGTCGTACTCGGCCACCTCGCGCGGGAGCGGCGGGCGCGGCCCGACCAGGCTCATCGACCCGGTGAGCACGTTCCACAGCTGCGGCAGCTCGTCGATCGACGTCCTGCGCAGGAAGCGCCCGACCCCCGTGATGCGTGGGTCGTCCTCCAACTTGAATGCGGCACCGCTCCGCTCGTTGAGGTGCATCAGGTCGTCGAGGCGCTCCTCCGCGTCGGGCACCATGGTGCGGAACTTCAGCATCGTGAACGGCCGACCGTGAAGGCCCACGCGCTCCTGGCGGAAGAAGATGGGCGGGCCCTCGCGCACGCGCATCACGATCGCCGCGCCGATGATGAGCGGGCTCAGCAGGATCAGCCCGAGCGCGGAGCCGACGACGTCGAGGATGCGCTTGACGATCAGCCCGAGCTCGCGCTGGCCATCGTGGATGAGCGAGCGGACCACGAACCCGTCGAATTCCTCGGAGGTCGCTCCGGGCAGGATCTCCTGGGTCGGGTCCACCGGTATGCGGACCGTCTTCCCCTCGCCGGCAGCCAGGCCGGTGATCGGCTCGAGGAAGTGGGCGTCCGACGGCGGCAGGCAGACGGCGACCTCGTCGACCACGTTGGCGTGCAGGACATCCTCGATGTCATGGACCGTGCCGAGGATCGGGCGCGTGACGGCGCGCTCGGTCTCGTTCGGCGTCGAGAGATGGCCGATGATCTGGATGCCGAGGCCCGCGTGGCTCTCCACGCGGTCGGCGAAGTCCTGTGCCAGCCGACCGGCCCCGGCCACGACCATGTAGCGCGCGTCGTGGCCGCCGCGCCGCGCGGCCTCGAAGCCGGTCCTCAGCAGCACGCGGCTCAACAGCGTGACCGCCGCCTGACCGATGAACAGGAAGCCCAGGAAGAGCCGGCTCACGTCGCCCTGCTTGAAGAGGAAGAGCCCGGAGAGCGTGATCGCGGCGACCAGCAGTGTCGCGCGGACGATATCCCCGACCTCTGACCAGACCTGCCATCTCACCGACATGCGGTAGAGGCCGCTGAACCACAGCACGACCACCCAGGTGATCGCGAAGAGCACGGCGGCGAACCGGACGTCGATCCCGATGAGCGCCCACAGGTACTCGGGGTCGCCGTCGCGCCAGCGCAGCACCGACGCAAGCAGGAAGACCGCGATCGCGCTGAGGCCGTCCACGACCATCAGCCCGACGCGGAGCGCCATCAGGTGCCGTCGAATCATCGCGCCTCGCCCTGCCGTCCCAGCGAGTGGTGGACGAAAGTGCCGCTGCCCGCCCGTCTCGCGGTGCCATAGTATGCCGCGGGCTCGCGACTGGCGCGCAGCCGCCGAACGACGCAGAAGGGGACGCGATGAGAGGGGCCATGGTGCGAGCGGTAACGCTGGCGACCTTCCTGGTGGTGGCGCTCGGAGGCTCGATTCCGAGTTCAGCTTCGGCCAGGCCGACCCCTCCGCAGGCTGATGCGCCGGAGGCCTCGGGCGCCCTCTCGACCGGCCAGGTCGACCTGCGCACCATCACCGGTGGGCTGAGCTCGCCGGTCGGCGTCACCAACGCCGGCGACGGCTCGAACCGGCTCTTCGTCGTCGAGCGGCGCGGCACCGTCCGGGTGGTGAGCGGCGGCGATCTGCAACCGGGCTTCTTCCTGGACATCCGCGGGAATTCGCAAGGGGGCCTCACCAGTGGCGGCGAGCAGGGCCTGCTCGGCCTCGCCTTCCATCCGGACTTCGAGACGAACGAGAAGCTGTTCGTCTACTACACCCGCAGCGACGGCGACCTCGTCATCGCCGAGATGACGGCCAACGCGGCCAGGACGTCCGCGAACGTCAGCACCCTGAATCCGATCATCCAGCCCATCGAGCACAGCCAGTTCGGCAACCACAACGGCGGACAGCTGCTGTTCGTCGGCAACAACCTCTACATCTTCACCGGCGACGGCGGCAGCGGCGGCGACCCCGGCGAGAACGGCCAGGACACCGAACAGCCGGCTCGGCAAGGTCCTGCGGGTCACGCCGAACCTGAGCGGCGGGGTCACGCATCCCGGGCGACAACCCGTACGTCGGCGGCGGCGGCGACGACGCGGTCTGGGCGATCGGCCTGCGCAACCCGTGGCGCGCCTCGCGCGACGGCGCGAACGGCAACCTGTGGATCGCCGACGTCGGCCAGAACGCCCTGGAGGAGGTCAACCGCGAGTCGGGGACGGCAGGCGGCCTGAACTACGGCTGGGACGACTGCGAGGGGACCCAGTCGTTCGAGGGCGGGCCGTGCCCCGGCCTCGGCGACGTCGAACGGGAACCGGCATGGACCGATCGCGGAGTACGGGCACTCGCTCGGCTGCTCGGTCACCGGCGGCCACGTCTACCGCGGCTCCAAGGAGACCGATCTCGTCGGCCACTACGTCCTCGCCGACCACTGCTCGGGCCGGATCTGGACGATCCCGGCCGGCGGCTCGGGGCTCGTCTTCCACCGCGACACGGCGCGCAACATCAGCTCGTTCGGCGAGAGCGAGTCGAAGGAGATCTACGCCGTCGACCTGAGCAACGGCACGCTGTACCAGGTGGTCGCGCCGCCCTACTCCGACATCACCAACTCGTTCTTCTACTACAACATCAAGTGGATCCACGACAACTCGATCACCGGTGGCTGCGGCGGCGGGCGCTTCTGCCCGAAGGGATCGGTCACGCGCGGGCAGATGGCCAGCTTCATCGCCCGTGCCATGAACCTGGGAAGCCCGAGCCGGGACTACTTCACCGATGACAACAACTCGATCCACGAGTTCGACATCAACCGGCTGGCCGAAGCCGGCATCACCGGCGGGTGCGACACGAACAAGTTCTGCCCAGGGGTCGCCGTGAAGCGCGGGCCGATGGCCAGCTTCCTCTCGCGGGCGCTGAACCTGGCCGATACCGCGAACGACTACTTCACCGACGACGAGGGCTCGATCCACGAGGAGAACATCAACCGGGTCCGTCGGTGGGAGATCGCCTTCGGCTGCGGCGGCACGCGCTACTGCCCGGGCTCGATCGTCACCCGCGAGCAGATGTCGGCGTTCCTGAACCGCGCCTTCGACTGACGCCCTGGGGCCTCCCCTGCGGGGCCTCAGTCGGACTTCTCGAAGAGCGCGATGCGGACGTAATACTCCGACGTATCGCTTACGAGGTCGTAGCGCTCCTCGAGCTCGTCGAGGTAGGCGAAGGCATCGAGGTCGGGCACCTGCCCGCCCTGCGAGATCAGCAGCCACACCCGGTCGCTGTGCGCCGCGAGGTCGTCGAGGGTCTGGTCCACGTCGCCGACCGCCGGGTTGACCGCCACGCGCTCGGGCGCCGTTCCCTCGCCATCGGCCTGGCGAAACGCGTACTCGAGCGGGACCCACTGCCAGTTCGGCCAGACGATCAGCCCGTCGCCCGGCTCGGCGTCGGCCAGCACCATCTCGGTCGCCTCGCCCCATGCAGGCTTCTTCAACGGTGACAGGTAGGCGTGCGTCGTGCCGATGCCGATGATCGCCACCAGCGGGATCGCCACCGCCAGCCGCCGCCACGGACCTGATGCGGTCGCCACCAGCCCGCCGACCAGCAACGCGAACGCGGGCAGCCCGACGATGAGATAGCGGTAGGCGAGCACCGGCCGGACCAGGATCGAGATCGTGACCGCGGCCAGGATCGGCAGCGCGAACCAGGCCATCAGCAGCAGCCAGCCGTTGCGGTCCGGCGCCCGGCGTGCCCAGCGCATGCCGCCGACGATCAGCGCCATCGCGGCCAGCGCGGCAGCCGAGACCGCAAGCAGCCGGCCCAGCTGGACGTCGCCGACGCCGCTGCCGCCGCCGAGCCATTGGAAGACGTAGGTCGCGGACTGCGGGCCGAGCGGGTCCATCCAGCCGCGGCTGACCGTCGTGTTCAGCAGCCACCAGGCGAGCGGCGCTGAGGCCACGGCGACGACGGCGTAGGTGGCGGCGATCAGCCACGGCCGCGGCCGCCAGTCGGGCGTGACGGCCAGCACGACGAAGTGAGCGGCGACGACGAAGGCGGCGAAGAAGTGCCCGTACACGGCCAGCACGGCCGCCACCCCGTAGGCCCCCCAGCGCACGATGGTCGGTCGCTCCACCGCGCGCAGCAGCAGCCACGTCGCGACCGCCACCAGCGCGGTGGCGAGGGCGTAGGCGCGGACCTCCTGCGCGTACTGCAGCAGCAGGCCGTGGAACGCCAGGAAGACGGCGCCGATGACCCCCGCCCGCTCGCCGAGCAGCCGACGCCCCACCAGATAGGTGGCGACGACCGCCACCACCGCGGCGAGCACCGATGGCATGCGCGCCGCGATTGGCGAGTCGCCCGCCACCCGGATCCAGGCCTTCAGCACCCCGTAGTACAGGCCGTTGAAGGGCTCGGCATTGAGGACTGTGCTCACGAACCGGCCGACCGGCAGGTGGGCCACCCGCAGGCTGAAGGCCTCGTCGAACCAGAGGCTGCGACTGCCGACACCGATGAGCGCGGCGAGCGCGGCGACCGCACCGATCATTGCCGGTCGCAGCCCGGGCCGCTCGAGCACGGCCCGCCTTGCCGCCGGCCGTGCGAGCGCAGTCACCATCAGGCGGCATGGTAGCCCGAGCGCGACTCGAACGAAGGTTTGCCGCCCGCTCGAAGATCGGACGATGCGGCGGTCACTCGGGGCGGCGTAGGATGCGGCCCGGGTGCCGTTGTAGCAGCCGACGGCGCTGCCTGCCCGGGCAACGAGCATCCCGGGGAGTCCTCTGGCTGCCAGGAGGGTCCCGATGTCACCTGTCCCGCGCATGTCCAGGCGGAGAGCCGCCATCGTCGTCTTCATCGCCGCGCTCGTCCTGGCGCTTCCAGTGGGCGTCATCGCCAGCCACGACTTCGACGACGTCCCCACCGGTCACCCCTTCCACAACGACATCGCCGCCGTCGCTGACGCGGGCGTCACCGGAGGTTGCGGCGACGGGAGCAATTACTGCCCCAGCTCCTTCGTCACGCGTGGCCAGATGGCCGCGTTCCTGAATCGGCTGGGCGCCCTCGGCCCGACCAAGCCCCCGGTCGTCAACGCCGCGAAGCTCGACGGCTACGATTCCGGCGAGCTGAACGTCCTTGGCATCGCTCGTTCCGACGTGACAACCGCGCTTTCCACGACCCCGACCGATACCACGCTCGTTTCGGTGACGATCGACGCGCCTGGCCCGGGACTCGTGGAGGTCCGGGGGAACCTGACCGTCTTCACGCAGGATGCCGACTGCGGAAACTGCGAGGTCGCCTCGTGGCTCACTGATACGTCGCTCGTCCCCTTTGGACGGCAGGGAACCACCGTGGACAGTGTCGACGGTCACGTCGGCCAGACCTCCCAGCAATGGATCTTCGAGGTCTCGGGGGCCGGCAGCCACACGTACCACCTCCGCGCAACCAAGTTCGGCGCGGGGAACGCGGTGAGCGCCGCGTTCATGGACCTGACGGCCCGTTGGACGCCCGGGGCCTTCACTGTGGCCGCGACCGATTCCGCGTCCGGGGAGTCGACACTCCAGCCCGCCGGTGAGTGAGGCCACGCCCTCGCCACTGGTCGACCCGGCAAGTTGCCTGGCCGGCCCGCTGAGACGCCGGCTCGATCGCTAGACTCGGGCCGGCATGGCCCGCATCCTCGTCGTCGAGCCCGTGGCGCAGCCCGGGCTCGACGCACTTTCCGCCGCCCACGACAGCGAGGTCCGCCTCGGCCTGGCGCGTCCCGACCTGCTCCGTGCCCTTCGCGAGGATGGCGGCTGGGACGCGTTGATCGTCCGCTCCCAGACCCGCGTGGACGGCGAGCTGCTCGAGGCCGGTGCCCCGCGCCTGAGCGTGGTGGGCGTGGCGAGCGTCGGGATCGACCGCATCGACGTCGAGGCGGCGACGCGGGCGGGCGTGATGATCGTCAACGCCCCCACCGGCAACACGATCGCCGCCGCCGAGCACACCATGGCCCTCATGCTGGCGCTGCTCCGCCGCGTGCCCGACGCTGATGCCTCCGTCCGGGCCGGCGAGTGGGATCGAGCCCGCTACACCGGCCACGAGCTGCGTGGAAAGACGCTGGGCATCATCGGCCTCGGCAAGATCGGCCGTGCGGTCGCGCGACGGGCGGCCGGCTTCGAGATGCGCGTCCTCGCCTCGGACCCGTACCTCACCGAGGACCAGGCGGCCGAAGCCGGGGCGAAGCTGGTCGGGATGGCGGAGCTGCTGCATCGGTCCGACGTGATCACCGTCCACACGCCGCTGACCGCTCAGACGCGGCACCTCCTGGGTCGCGCGCAGCTGGATGCCACCAAGCCGGGTGCATTCGTGCTCAACGTGGCCCGCGGCGGCATCGTGGACGAGTCGGCACTGGCCGATGCGCTCGCCTCCGGCCACCTGGCCGGCGCCGCCGTGGACGTCTTCTCCACTGAACCGATGGCGCCGGACAACCCGCTGCGTGCCACGCCCAACCTCGTCCTCACGCCGCACCTGGGAGCATCGACCGCCGAGGCGCAGGACCGTGTGGGCATCGAGATGGCCGAGCAGGTCCTGATGGCGCTCGCCGGGGTGACGCCGCCGTATGCGGTCAACGCGCCCTCGGTGGCGCCCGAGACGCAGCCGCGCCTGCGGCCGTACGTCGAGCTCGGCCGGCGGCTGGCGATCCTGGCGCGCCAGCTGGCTCCCGGCGCCTTCGACGCGGTCTCCCTGACCTACGCCGGCGAGATCGCGGCGGGCGAGTGCGCGCCGATCCGCACCGCCGCCATCGCCGGCATCCTCGAGGCGGTCACCGACCAGCGCGTCAACGCGGTGAACGCCGACGTCGTCGCCCACGAGCGCGGCCTGACGGTCCGGGAGACTCGTACGCCGTCCTCGGAGCCGTGGGCGTCGCTGGTCGGCCTGGGCGTTGGCACCCCCGGTGCGCCGCCCGAGCTCGAGCTGACCGGCTCCACGGCACACGGTCGCCCGCACCTGGCCGGGATCGACGGCTTCGCCATCGACGCCGAACTCACCGGGCATCTGCTCGTGACGCGCCATCACGACCGACCGGGGGTGGTCGGCGCGGTCGGCACGATCCTGGCCGATGCCGGGATCAACATCTCGTCCCTGGAGCTCTCGAGGTTGTCAGCTCGCGGCGACGCGGTAATGTTCGTATCGGTCGACGACCCGATAACCGAGGCGGTGCTGGCCAGCCTGCGGACGCTGGATGGGATCGCCGAGGCCCGCGTCGTGGAGCTGCCCCACGATTTGAGGTAGGCGCCGTGCCCGAACACCCACGCGGCACCGCGTTCGAGCCGATCGGCCCGAACGGGTCGATCCCTGTGGTGCTGGCCATCGACGTCGAGCCCGACGGCAAGCCGCACGGCCGGCGGGACCCCATCCGTGTTGACGGGCTCGCCGCGACCGTGGCCTGGCTCGACGGGCTGCGTCCGCGCCTGGAGGCGGCCACCGGGCAGCCGGCCAACGTCGCGTGGTTCGTGCGCATGGACCCCCAGATCGAGGCCATGGGCGGCCACGCGTCGGCGATCGTCGATCTGGCCCGGCCGTGGCTCGATCGGCTGGTGCAGCGCGGGGATGGGATCGGCCTGCACACCCACGGCGGCCGCTGGGACGAAGCTGCCGGTTCCTGGCTGGTCGATCATGGCGATCCGGGCTGGATGGAGCACTGCACGCGCACCGCGTTCGATGCCTTCGCAACCGCGTTCGGCGCACCCTGTCGGCAGCATCGATTCGGCGACCGTTGGTCGAGTCCGGAGGCGCTGGATCTGGTCGCCGGCCTCGGCGCGACGGTCGACCTCACCGCCGAGCCCGGTCGGCGCGGCGAGCAGCGGGTCGACCTTTCCGCGCCTGCGACCGGCATGGTCCCCTCCTACCTCTCGATGCGCTCCGTACCACAGCCGCATCGCGACTCGAGCCTGTGGCTGCTCCCGCTCACCGCCGGCGATCCGGGACCCGCCCTGCCGCCGATACGGCGCGCGGCGCGGCGGCTGCGGTTCGTGGGCCAGCCCCGTCATCGGCCGCTCCAGCTCGACCGAGCCTGGCGCAGCCCGGAGGCATACTGGAGCGTGATGGAGCGCACTCTCGCCGGGCTTCCCGCCCCGTACATCGCGTGGGCAGTCCGCAGCGACCTCGTCCTGGAGCCCGCGTTCGCTGTCATGCGAGCGATCCTGGACGCGCTGCCGTCGCGGGCCCTGGCCCGGCGGCTGCAGTTCACCGATGCCGTGGCCGCCATCGAGCAGCTGCGAGTGCCCGCGGCATGAGCCCGAAGCCCTTCGCGTCGTCCGCCGACCTGGCCGAGAAGGAGGCCACGCTCGAGCGCCTGGCCGAGGGAGTGTTCGCCTACACCGCGCAGGGCGACCCCAACGTCGGATGCATCGTCGGGACCGATGCGATCGTCGCCATCGAGGCGCGCGCCACGCCGGTCATGGCCCAACGCTGGATTGACGTGATCCGCGCGGAGGTCAGTCCGCTCCCGTTCGGCGACCTCGTCCTGACCCACTACCACGCGGTCCGCACGCTCGGTGCGCGCGCCTTCGACGCCCGCCGCATCGTGGCCCACGCCAACACGAAGGCGCTGATCGACGAGCGCGGGGAGCAGGACTGGGCCAGCGAGCAGGGTCGGATGCCGCGTCTCTTCCTCGGCGCCGAGTCGATTCCAGGCCTCACCCACCCGACGACGACCTTCGAGGAGAACCTGACTCTCGACCTCGGCAACCGGATGGTCGAGCTCAGACACCTCGGCCGCGGGCACACCTCGGGCGACCTCGTCGTGTGGCTCCCCGACGAGCGCATCTGCTTCGCCGGCGACCTCGTCGAGGCGCAGGCCGCGCCGTACATGGGCGACGCCCACGTCGCCGACTGGTCGACCACGACCCTCGACAACGTAGCCGCGCTCCAACCGGCCCAGCTCGTCGGCGGCAGAGGTCCCGTCGTGCGCGACCGCGACGTCGCCACCGCCATCGAGGACACGCGCGCCTTCCTGCGCACGACCCGAGAGGGGACGCGCGCCGTCAAGGACTCAGGCGGCAGCCTCAAGGACGCCTTCGAGTCGGTCCACGCCAAGCTCGCGCCGCGCTACGCGGGCTTCCCGATCTTCGAGCACTGCATGCCGTTCAACGTCCAGCGCACGTGGGACGAGCTGGACGGCATCGACCACCCACGCATCTGGACCGCGGAGCGCGACCGCGAGGTGTGGGCCGCGCTCCAGGACTAGGCCGGTCGATCAGTACTCGTACGGTGTCGCATCGGCGTCGTCGGTCTCCTCGGCCTCGTCGGTCATCTCGGCGTCGTCGGTCGGCTCAGCCTCCGACTGCCCATCAGGCGAGGCGATGAACCAGACGTCGCCGACACCCTCGCCGGTCGCGTCGCCGGGCTCGGCATCCTCCGCGTAGTAGTAGAGCGGCATGTCCTCGTACGTGACCTGCGAGGTGCCGTCGTCGCGCTCGATGATGCCGAGGTCGCCGGTCACGCCGTCGCCGCCCTCGACCTCCGCTCCGGCCTCGACTGTCAACGGCGGCCAGGCGGCGGCGCAGTCATCGGTGCAGGTGCTCGTGCCATCGGTGTCCTGCGTGAAGATGTAGAGCGTCATCCCGTCCGGGCCCACCAGCGATGGACCGGCGTCGGTTTCGGCAACCACGATGCCGAGCGTCTGCAGGCCGTCGTCGGCGTCAGCGTCTCCGCTCGCCCCGCCGCCTGAAGGCGCGCAGCCGGCGATCAGCACCACGGCCGCCGCGATGGTCATGGTCTGGGTAGCGCGTCGCATCTCTGCCTCAGTCCTCGACTCTCTTGTTGGATCGCCACTCTCTACGCGGGCGGTTACCGCCGCGGCGATGCCTATCATGCACGCCGATGTCGGACGTGGCGGTCGTCGGTGCCGGCGCGGTCGGCCTGACGCTGGCCGGGCGCCTGGCCCAGCACGGCGCCAGCGTCGACCTGTTCGAGGCCGAGCCATCGCGCGAGCGCATCGGCTCGAAGGCGATCTGCATGCAGCGCGAGACCCTCGAGATCTGGGCTCGCCTGGGCGTCGGAGAGCGCGTCGCGCAACGCGGGATCCAGTGGCGGATCGGGCGGACCTACTTCCGCGGCCGCCAGCTGTTCGAGGTCCACCTCCCCGGCGACGACGAGCACTTCCCGCCCTTCGTCAACATCAGCCAGTCGGAGGTCGAGGAGCTACTCGAGGCTCGCGCCACCGAGCTCGGCGTGCGCATCCATCGCGGCCACCGGTTCACCGCACTCACGCAGGACGACGACGGCGTCAGCGCCACCTTGGACACCGATGACGGCACCGTGACGCATCGGTCCAGCTTCCTGGTCGGCGCCGATGGCGCCCATTCGACCGTCCGTCACGCACTCGGCATCGACTTCGCCGGGTACAGCTTCGACGACCGCTTCCTCATCGCCGATGTCCGCGCAGAGCTGCCCTTCACCAACGAGCGCCACTTCCACTTCGACCCGCCCTGGAACCCGGGCCGCCAGGTCCTCATCCATCCCCAGCCCGACGGCGTGTGGCGGATCGACTGGCAGGTCCCCCCAGAGACCGATGCGGACGCCGAGCGAGAGTCCGGTCGTCTCGACGCGCGCATCCGCGCGGTCGTGGCCAGCGCCGACCACGAGCTCGTCTGGGTCACCGCATACCGCTTCAGCCAGCGCCTGGCCGATGCGTTCCGCGCTCGGCCGCGTGCTTCCTCGCCGGAGACGCCGCGCATGTCATGTCGCCGTTCGGCGCGCGCGGGTTGAACTCCGGCGTCGCCGACGCCGAGAACCTCGCCTGGAAGCTGGCCTGGGTCCTCCGCGGCGAGGCCCCGTCATCACTTCTCGACACCTACGAGGCCGAGCGGCGGCCGGTCGCGGCCGAGAACCTCGCCGTGACCGACGCGACGATGCGCTTCATGGCGCCGCACGGACCGGCGCGGCGGGCGTGGCGCGACCTCGTGCTGCGGATGGCGCCGCACAGCGCCTGGTTCCGACGCCGCGTGAACTCCGGGCGGCTGGCCGAGCCGGCGACCTACCCCGTCGCCGGAGGGGGACCGGCCGACTCGGTGCGCCCCGGGTCGGTCGCCCCGGATGTGCCGCTTCTGGGCGGTGGTCGGCTGCGGGATCGCCTCGGAAGGGCCTTCGTTGTCGTGGTTCCGCGGATGCGAGAGCGAGCCGAGCGCGTCGAATTGGTGGAGCTTGGCGACGCCACCGCCTACGGACGCGACCGGGCCTGGCTCGTCAGGCCCGATGGCCACGTCGCGGCCAGCCTGCCACTGGCCAACGCCACTCCTCGCGCGCTCGAGGCGCTCCTCGATGGCGCCCTGAGCTAGCGGCGTTAGCGGCAGGGCCGTCTCGCGCCCGTTCGTGTAACGCTCAGGAGACGTATCGGACACTCACCTTCCCAGGTGTTGCCTGATGGGTACTTGGGCGTCACCGAGTATCACGATCTGTTGCCAAACGGGTACAAACCGCCATTGAGTGGCTGATATGCATGCTGGCGGGTACACCGACCGGTGGATTCAGGGCTGATCGGCAGATCCGTCAGCTCACCAGCGGCGCGCTACTCTCTAGGGCGCCTCGCGATGACCGCCAGCCCGGCCCCGCCCAGCAGCAGGAGCCCGGTCGCGAGGAATGCACTCGCTGGCCACTCCGCCGGCATCGCGACGTCCGGCAGCGGCCCACCCGGCGGAGGCTGCGTCGCGGGAGCCGCCGTCGGAGCGGCTGTCGGTGCCGGCGCCGCCGCCTGCACCACGATCTGCCCGGTCATGGTCGGGTGTGGCGTGCACAGGTAGTCGTACGTGCCCGGGTTCGTGAAGGTGAAGCTGAACGACTCGCCCTGGTCGAGGTCGCCGGAGTCGAACGCGCCGGTCGTGCTCGTCGCGGTGTGCACGACCTGGTCGTTGTTCGTCCACGTCACGGTGTCGCCGGCGGTGATTGTCAGCGTCGCCGGCGAGAAAGCGAAGTCGGCGATCGTCACCGCGTGCGTCGCCGCCCGCGCGATCTCGATCGACCCGAGCACGAACAGGATCAGCGCCGCCAGCAGCACGGCCAGCGCGCCACGCCGGGCAGTCGATGCGGGCATCGGTCGGGTCACCTCGCTTGGGACGGCCTGTGGATAACTGCGAGGAATGCTAGCCAACTCGTGGACAACGGGACTTGTCTTCGCGCGCGCCCATCGGCCATGCTCCAATCGTCCTGAAGGGGCGGCTGGCCGATCCGAGATCACCTCAACGATCGCCGCAGTTCCTTCGGGACACTTGCGTGCCCGGCCTCAGAACGCCCACCGGCCGGAGCCGAAGCGCCAGGCGAAGTACGCCATCGCCGCGGCCGATCCCGCCGCCAGCACCCAGCCCACCACGCGCCAGCGCTCGCCGATGATCGCCGCCCACACCATGATCCCGAACAGCGCCAGGCTGTATCGCGGCACGCTGAGCACGAACCCGGTGCTCACGCTGAGGATCCAGTTGCCGGCCATCCAGACCGCCCATGTCGGTCGCAGCCAGATCGCGGTCGCCACCGTCGCCACCAGCCCGATCGCGATGAACAGCAGCTCCATCGCGCCGTACATGAAGGCGGCATCGGCGTCCCCGTCCCCGAACCAGCCAAGCACCACGCCGATCCCATCCCACGGCCATGTCAGCTGTTTGAACCAGTGCTCTCGCTGGATCTCGCTGAACGCGAACGGTTCGCCGTACACGACCTGGTTGACCGCCAGGTAGACCCCGAAACCGATGCCGACCCCGGCGATCGCCAGCCACTCGATCCGCAGCCGCCTGGGAGCAGGGTCGACGCGCCACTGCAGCCACGCCTCGACCACCAGGGCCGGGAACAGGATCAGCCCGTTCACCCGCGTCAGCGCGGCCAGGGCGGCCAGGAGGCCGGCCAGCCACCATCGGTTCGTCCGCGCCAGCCACAGCGAGCCGAAGGCGAGCGCCAGGAAGAGGCTCTCGGTGTAGCCGATGTGCAGGAAGTACGCGGTCGGGAAGACGAGCAGCAGTCCGGCCGACCAGCAGACCGATGCGGTGGCCGAGGTCCTCCTTCACGAGCCGATACAGGACCGGCGCCACGAACAGCGATGCCACCGTCGCGACCACGAACGCCGAGACGATCGGGTCGCCGACGACCGCGTTCACCGCGGCGATCAGCCACGGGAAGAGCGGCAGGAAGACGATGTAGAGGTCGAGGTCGCCGGGATAGGCTTGCTCGTAGCCGGGCGCGCTCAGGTTGCCGGGGTCGTTCGCCATGTAGCCCGAAGACGGCGATATCGGTGTAGTGCGGCGCATCCCATCGGTGCCACGGGTCCAGCAGCCCCGGCTGCGCACCCGTCGCCGCCCACAGCGCGGCGTAGCCGATAGCCAGCACGCCCACCTTCGTGAGGAGCGTCCAGGCCAGCAGCTGCGCATCGGTCCGGTCGAGGAAGCGGTCGAACATCCGCGCGACTATACGGTCGCTGTGGTTGGACCGGGCTGGGGTCGCCTGCTAGGATGGCCGCTCGGTCGGGGCGTGGCGCAGCCTGGTAGCGCGCGTCGTTCGGGACGACGAAGTCGGAGGTTCAAATCCTCTCGCCCCGACCATCTCACGAACGCGAAAGAGGCCTCCGGTTCGACCGGAGGCCTCTCGACTGTGGGACCGGAACCGCTACCGAGCGGGAGCTGCGCCGAAGGCGCATGACGCTCGATGCGCCGAGGATCAGCAGCAGCGATCCCAGGAGTGCCATCAGCGGCAACGAGGTCTGTCCGGCCGCGGTGTCCGGGAGCGTGCCCGCGGTGACCGTCAGGATCGCCGAATCGCCGCACTCGCTGCCCTCGATGAAGGCCCACACCGTCCAGGTGCCGACGCTTCCGGACAGCATCGTGATCGTCACGCTGAACGACGCCTGGTCCACCGGGGTCGTCGCGACCGGCTCGCTGTCCTCGGGGACGGTCGCATTCTCGCCCTGCACGAAGTGGATCTCCGCGCCGCCGAAGTCGCCGGACACGGTGACCTGTCCGCCGTCCGCCACGGTGGACGGGCTCAGGGTGATGTTGCAATCCCCTCCCGGGAGGACACTCCCCATTTGCCCGCGCACCGCGCCGTCGGGATATTGCTCGGTGTGGATGTTGACGTAGAACGCGGCCGGATCGGCCGTGATCGCGTCGACGACGGCGGGGTCGACGTCCTGCACGCAGCCGGTCATCTCGCCAGTCGGAGGCTCGGTGAAGAGCGGCACCACCACGTCGCCGGCCACGCCTTCCTCCCCCGCGTGGATGTGCGCAGCGACGACCGCATCGCCCTTGCCGAGGCCATCGATTGTGAGCACGTAGCAGACCTCGTTCGTCTCGTCGTCGATCGTGATTTCCGCGGTCCCGGTAGCCCCGGCCGGACCGGGAGTCGGAACCTCTGCTTCGGCCGTCAGCTCGAACCCATAGATAAAGGTCGCAGCCCTGGCGACGCCGGCCATGATGATCGCAGCCGCGAGCGCGACCACGACGGCGACCGCGATTGACAGCGGTCGCGATACGGAGGTGGGGTGTCCTGTGCCCATGGAAGTCTCCCCATGTTGGCGGCGCGCCTTCGCACCGCTCTTCGACGGGCGTACATGCTGCAAGTGCGAGGCCGGAGCCACCGAAGCGATCTCAGTGGGGGATTCGGTAGCTGGCGGTTTCAGCCTCCTCTAGGCGCAGCGGCGGGAATCCGTCGGCGAGGTCCGCCGCAAGCAGCTGGTAGATGTCGTGCTCATCGGGGATGCCGCGGAGGCGGTGCGAGCCGAGGTGGCGCATCTCGTACGTGGAGGCATCGGCCAGGGCCGACTGCACGCTGCGCGACAGCAGGATCTGGCCGCCATGGCCGCAGGCGCACAGGCGCGAGGCGGCGTTGACGCTGATGCCCTGGTACCCCGTGGGCGTGCGGGTCGGACGGCCGGTGTGAAGGCCGATCCGGACGCGCACCTTCCGGCGATCCGGCCAGGCGTGCGAGGCCATCGCGCGCTGTATCTCGAGAGCGGCCTCGACGGCGGCGGGTGCGGCCCGGAAGACCGCGAAGAACTCGTCGGCGCGGGCATCGACCTCGAAGCCACCGCCGTCGCGCACGGCCGCGCGCTCGATGCGCCGGACGGCATTGAGCATCGGTCCGTATCGGTCCTCGAGCTCGGCGAGGTGGGTGCTGGAGCCCTCGATATCGGCGAAGAGCAGGGTGAGCTGCCCGGTCGGCAGCTTGGGGCGGATCTGGCCGTCGATGAACCCGACCGGCATGATGCCGTGGCGCTTGGCCGCCTTCAGCAGCCGCGTGCGGGCGCGATCTCGCGCCGCGTCGTCCTCGAAGAGGACGCGGTTGAAGCGGGCGAGCGCATTGCGGACGTGGGCCTCGTCGTGGATCGGCAGGCGGCGCTTGCCGGCCGAGTCGACGTAGGCGAAGGCGCTGTCGGGGAGCTTGGCCCGTTCGCTCTGGCGGAGGTCGGACATGAGGGGCTCATGATCGCAGAATCGAGAAAGGCGCTTGACAGCGAAGAACGATCTGGCTAGAAAGGCCAGATGAAGACGTCGAGCGTCACCAATGCGAAGAACCAGCTGAGCGCGCTGCTCGATCGGGTGCGCGCCGGGGAGAGCGTGCTCATCCTCGATCGCGGGGTCGCGGTGGCCCGCCTCGAGCCGGTCGGCGCGCAGGACGACCCTGACGGCCGGCTCGCGCGTCTCGAGCGGTCCGGAGTGCTCCGGCGGGGGAACGCCGCTCCGCCGCTCGACCTGATCGCGCAGCCTCCGCCTCGGCCGTCGCCCGGCCCGAGCGTCGTGGATGCGCTCATCGAGGAGCGACAGTCCGGGCTGTGAGGTTCTGGGACAGCTCCGCCATCGTCCCGCTGCTGATCGAGGAGCCGACGACCGAAGCCGTGCAGCGGGAACACCGCGACGACCCCGAACTGATGGTGTGGTGGGCCAGCCCCGTGGAGTGCGCGTCCGCCGTCGCGCGCCTGGAGCGGGAGGGACGGCTGGCGGCCACGGCGGTGGGCATCTCGCTCGAACGGCTCGATGCGCTGGCCCGGGAGTGGCGGGAGATCCAGCCCACCGAGCCCGTTCGACGCGTGGCCACGCGGCTGCTCCGGACGCACCTGCTCCGCGCGGCCGACGCGCTCCAGCTCGCGGCGGCTCGCGTGGCGTCGGGGGACGACCCGGCCCAGCTCGACATCGTCACCCTCGACGATCGACTTGCCGATGCCGCGCGCCGCGAGGGCTTCCGCGTGGTGACGCCGGCCGGCTGAGCTCATGCGGCCGTTGCCCGCCTCCGGCCCTCCATGCCCAGCGACGAGCTTCGCGCATCCGCCCGCAGCCGCAGCAGCAGCTGGCGTCCGGCCAGGTACGAGCCGATGCCGACCACGAACACGAGGCCGTCCACCGGCAGGATGTCGACGATCGACAGCCAGCCGAAGATGACCGCCAGGCCGATGCCGAGGCCGGCCTCCATGAGCTGGGTTGGGATGCGCCGCGCGCCCACACGGCGATCCGACGACCAGATGCCCCATCGCGACGCGGTGCATCGGCCGGCGCAGCAGCCTGTGAAGAAGCACCCCAGCCGGCCGATGCCGACGCCCACGAAGAACGCCGGCGCCGCGGCATCGAGGAAGGGCAGCACGGGCAGGTCGAGGACGAGCATCGTGATGACCGCTGCGATCGGTGCCGCACCAATCGACCCGTCGATCGACCAGCCCTCGCCGAGCGACTGCCGCCAGTTTCTCGGCCGCAGCACGATGTACCACAGCTTCCCCCCGACGATCCCGCCGAGGACGCCCACCACCGCCACGACGACCGCGGGGCCTGCGGCGATGCCCTCGAACGAGAGGAACCACAGCAGCGCGAGGATCCCGACGACGATCCCGAGCGCGCAGAGCGCCGTCCAGCTGCCGTGGATGACGGCCGGCATCGCCGTCAGGCGCACGAGCGGGCTCCAGCGCGTGTGCACCGGCCCGAAGGGAGCTTCGCCGAGCCGCCAGCGCAGCCATGACCACCTGGCGCGGGGGAGCGTCTGGCCGCTCTTCGCCGCGGCAGCGCGCGTGGGGCCGAGCGACGGGGATCGGCTGAGCTGCGCGGTGACGTTCCAGCCGCCGGGGTTGAGCCCATAGGCCTTGGTCGTCACCGAGATCGGCCCGCTTCCCGGCACGACCCGCTCGATCCGCTCGTCGACGGTGAACGTGTCCCCCGACTGCGGCTTGCCGTGGATTCCGTCGCGCCGCCCGCTGAACCGCACGGTCGCCGCGAACGGGGCGCCCTCCGGGCCAGGATCGAACCGGTGCGTGACGGCCAGTCCCTCGTGCCGCGCGTCGGCGGCGAGGTCAGCCGCGGAGCGGCTGGCCTGGACCGCATCGGTCGACGGTCGTGGCCAGGCGGCCCTGCGGCGGCGTGGTTGGAACCCACGGCGCGGGCTCATCGCGGATCGGTGGTCATGCGCCGACCATCATCGCAGAGGCCGTGCGTCAGGTCGGAAGACGGTCGGTGACGTCGACCTCGTCGTAGATGTGGAGACCGTCGACGAAGACCCAGTTCCGCTCCGGGAGCATCGGCAGGTCGGTGCTGAAGGCCGCGTTGAAGATGATGCGGAACAGGTTGACGAGCGTCATCTCGTCGCCGAAGCCGGCGGACTCGAGGCCGGCGCGGTCCACCCCGGGGACGCTCACCGCGCTGAGGACCGAGAACTTGCGAAGGAGCTCATCGGGCGGCGCCTCCAGCCACTGGTAGGTGTCCTCTTCGCTGACGTAGCGATTCGGGAACGGTCCCTCGTCTGCGGCGATGACGATGATCGGCCAAGTCTCCGGCGGCCCGGCGTGGAGGCGATCGACGAGGGCCAGCAGGCTCGCATTGGTGAACTGCAGCTGCTCGATGTACTGCTCGTCGACGGTGCGCGACGCCCGCTGCTCATCGGTCACGCGGCTGCCGTCGGCGTTGAAGGCGTACGGCGGATGCGGGACGAGCAAGTGGGCGAAGACGAAGTTGCGCCCGGGCGCATCGGCGAGCTCGTGGAGCGTATCGAACTGGTAGACGGTCTGCGCAGGAATGAGCTCCTGGCGCCCGGCGACGATCGCGCGCGGGGCGACTCGCTCGAGGGCACGCAGGAGCGTCGTTTCGGCCAGGACGGTGCCGAACTCGGTCGTCGAGCCGTAGAGGAACACTTCGTCGGCGGCCGCGTTGCCCGCGGTCGGTCCCTGCACGCTGCCGACGTGCAGGTAGCGGTACCCGCGCTCGTGGAGGAAGCGCTCGACCGCGTGCGACTCCTGGAGGCGGCGGTGGATCGGCCCGTAATCGTCGCCCCCCGTCGCTTCCGCCTCGAGCGAGTCGAAGTCGAGCTCCTCGAGGTTGAGCGTCGACAGCAGGCTGAGCGAGGTCTTCAGGTACGTCGCCGTAGCTCTCTCGGCGACCTCGAAGCCGCGCTCGCGAAGCGCGTCGAGGAAATGCGTGTTGTCGAAGCCGTAGGTTTCCTGGAGCCCATCCGCCCCGCCGTAGCGATCGGGAACGATGTACCAGACGTCGCGCCCCTCGCCGGCAGCGGGCTCGCCCGACGGCCCGGCGTCCACGTTCGCCGGCGTCGCGGCCGCCACGCTGCGCATGGCGAGCCCGGCGATCGGGACGACGTTCACGACGATCAGCGCCGCCACCGCCACGGTCAGCCCGATCGTCGCGCGCCGCACGGCCCCCGCCGGCAATCGCCAGATGAGCACCAGGCCGACCACCGCGATCAGTGTCCAGATGGCGAGCAGGTACCGATGCATCCGCAGGCTCTCGCCGACGAGGTTCCATGCGTGTCCGTAGGTCATCGCCAGCAGGATCAGCAGCGAGGCCGCCAACGCGGCGCGCTCGACGCCGCCGCCGATGGCCCAGCCGATGCCAAGCGCGACCAGCAGCACGAAGGCGGCACCACCGACTGCCAGGGCCAGCGGCTCCCACAGCGGGTTGAGGGAGAACTGCTCGGTGATGTTCTGAGCGAAGAGGAAGAGGACCGGGAAGGCACCGACCAGAAGCGGGTGCACCAGCCACTGGCGCCCGATCGATGGATCAGCCAGTTCGGTACTCCCGCATCCTTCGTGTCTCCTTTCGGCCGGCCGGCAGCGTATAGCATCCGCGGGTGACCCGCCTCTCGCTGCGCGACGTGCCCGGCCTCCGGGTCGGCCACTGGACCGATACGACCGGGCTGACCGGCTGCACCGTCGTCCTGGCGCCGGACTCAGGAGCGGTCGCCGGCGTCGACGTTCGCGGCTCGGCGCCCGGCACGCGCGAGACCGATCTCCTGCGCCCGACCGCCCTGGTCGAGCGCGTCAACGCCATCTGCCTCGCCGGCGGCTCGGCCTTCGGACTGGCCGCGGCCGATGGGGTCATGCGCCGTCTCGCCGAGCGCGGGATCGGATTCGCGACCGGCGTGCGCCCGGTGCCGATCGTGCCGGCCGCGATCCTCTTCGACCTCGGCGTCGGCGACCCGCTCGCATTTCCCGATGCCGATGCGGGCTACGCCGCGACTGCCGCCGCCGAGCGCAACGATGGGCCGATCGAGGGTCGCGTAGGTGCCGGGACCGGAGCGACCGTCGCCAAGATGGCTGGTCCGCAGGCGGCGAAGCCAGGTGGTGTCGGCAGCGCGGCACGCCGCCTTCCCGACGGCTCGACGCTCGGCGCGCTGGTCGCGAACAACGCCCTCGGCGACATCCACGCCCGCGACGGCACGCCGATGGCTGTGGCGTCCGGCGCCCCGCAGCCGCCGGTAGGCAACACGACGCTGGTCGTGATCGGGACCGATGCGAACCTCGACCGAGCCCAGTGCCGCAAGCTCGCCGAGCTCGGCCACGACGCGCTGGCAATCGGCATCCGGCCGACCCACACCCTGTTCGACGGGGACGTCGTCTTCACGATGAGCACCGGCGACGGCTCGCGGCTGGCCCTCGAGCCGTTCATGGCCTTCGGCGCGGCGGCGGTCGATGTGGTGGGCGAGGCGATCGAACGGAGTGTTTCCTAGATCCAGTCGTCGCCGGCAATCACCTCGGACGGAGTTTCCGAGGCAAAGAGCGCGTACTCCTCGTCGCTGATCTTGTACGTGTGCTCGGTGCTCGGGAACGTCCCGTCGCGGACCTCTGCCGCGAACCCGGCCAGGCCCCGTCGGATCTCGCCCGCCACATCCGCGTAGCGCTTGACGAAGCGCGGCATCGGCCCCTCGGTGATGCCGAGCAGGTCGTGCCACACCAGCACCTGCCCATCGCAGTCGGGCCCGGCACCGATGCCGATGGTCGGGACCGACAGCGCGCCGCTGATGTGGCCCGCCACCCGCGCCGGCACGGCCTCGAGCACGATCGCGAAGCACCCGGCCTGCTGGAGGGCGAGCGCGTCGACGTACATCTGGCGCGCCTTCGCCCCGGTGCGGCCCTGTGCCTTGTATCCGCCGAGCGAAGTCGCCGTCTGCGGCGTGAGGCCCAGGTGCCCCATGACCGGAATGCCGGCGGCGGCGATTGCCCGGCCACGGGACACCATCGGTCCGCCGCCCTCGAGCTTGACACCCTGGGCTCCGGCCTCCTTTACGAAGCGGATGGCGTTGTGGACGGCACTCTCGTCGCTCTCCTGGAACGCGCCGAGGGGCATGTCGACGACGAAGAACGCTCGCTTGGTCGTCCGGCGCGCAGCACGAGCGAGCATGACCATCTCGTCCATGCTGATCGGCGTCGTGTCGGCGTAGCCGAGCACGTTGTTCGCCGCCGAGTCGCCGACGAACACGATGTCGACGCCTGCCTCGTCCGCAAGGCGCGCGCTGGGCGCGTCGTAGGCGGTGACCATCACGATCTTCGACCCGTCGCGCTTCATCTGTGCGAAGTCCGTGATCGCGCGGGCGGCGACTGCCTCATCCATGTCGCGCAGCGTCCGTCGTGATCGGTGGCTTGTCAATGTGACGCGGCGTAGAGGTCGCGCACGTAGGTCAGGAATCGGCGAGCACGACGTTGTCGATGAGCCGCGTCCCGCCCACTCGCACCGCCGCCACCAACGTCGGGGCCCCGAGGTCGGCGACCGCGACGTAGTCGACGGTCAGCCCCGGCTCGGCGTCAAGGACCGATCGCGCCGCCAGGACCGGATCGCCGGCCGCCGCTCCCGCCTCGAGCGCCCGCGGCAGCGCCAGCGCCACCTCTCGCTCGGCCGCCGTCAGGAACGCGTTCCGTGACGACAGCGCCAGGCCGCGGGGATCGCGCACGGTCGGCGCCACCAGGATCTCGAGTGGCAGGTTCAGGTCCGCCACCATCCGGCGGACGACCGCCACCTGCTGCGCGTCCTTCTGCCCGAACCAGGCTGCGTCGGGCTCGACGATCGCGAACAGCTTCGCGCACACCGTCGCGACCCCGCGGAAGTGCCCCGGACGCGACGCGCCCTCCAGCACGTCGGCCAGCGATCCCGGCTCGACCCACGTGTCGAAGCCATCGGGGAAGAGCTCGTCCGCCGCCGGGGCGAACAAGAGATCCACGCCCTCCGCCTCGGCCACGGAGGCGTCGGCCGCCTCGTCGCGCGGGTAGCGCGCCAGGTCCTCGGCCGCGTTGAACTGCGACGGGTTGACGAAGAGGCTGACAACCACCACGTCGGATGCCTCCTGTGCGGCGCGCATCAGGGAGACATGGCCAGCGTGGAAGGCGCCCATCGTCGGCACCAGTCCGATGCGCTTGCCGCGCCCCCGCGGCTCGCGAAGCGCCTCGCGCACCTGGGCGACGGTGCGCACGACCCTCACGGCCGCGTCGCCTCCGCCAGCGCCCGATACAGCGGCACAAGGTCCGGATCGCGCTCCTCGAGGGCCGCCAGGTGCGCCTCGACGGTCGTCCAGTCGCCGCGCGCGATCGGCCCGGTCAGGTCGAAGCCGTTCTCGATCGTCCGCGTCATGAGCGGCACGATCGCCTCCGGCGGCGCCCCGACCTGCTCGAGCAGCCGCGTGGCCACGCGCCACAGCGTGACGAGGAAGTTGCCGCCGATGACCGCCGCGGCGTGGTAGAGCGTGCGGTCTGCATCGGCCACCTCGAAGGATCGCAGGCCGAGCGCCTCCGCCAGCCAGCGGGCACGCGCGAGGGCGTCATCGGTCTCGGCGCTGATGGCGCCCCACGCGCCGTCGAGCTGCTCCGGCCCGCGCTCCCGTGTCAGCGTCTGCAACGGGTGCACGCTGAAGCGTCGCTCGTGCGGGTCCAGGGCGGTCAACCGGGTCGCGCCGCTGACATGGGCGAGCCATGGACCGATGCCGACCCCGGCCGCCACCTCGGTGATCACGTGATCCGGCACGCACAGCAGCACCAGCTCGGCGCTCGGGTCGACCTCGCGCCCATCGGTCACGGCGAGGCCGCGTTCGAGCAGCCGACCGCGGATGGCGCCCCCCGCCCGGCCGGTGCCGATGACATGAACCGCTTCGAACATGAGCGGCAGTCTATGCCTCGCGCCGCTCCCACTCGGTCTGCCGCGGTCGTCCCATCGCCTCCCATGCCTCGGCCTCTGGTCCGAGCCGCAGGGCGTGGACGACCTGGCGCGCGGCGAGGCCCACGATCGACGTGAAGGTCGGGTAGGCGAACTCGACCTCGGCGAGGCGCTCGACCGGCATTTGCGCGGCCATCGCGGCCGCGGCGATCTGGACCACCTCGACCGCCTGCTCGCCGACCACGTGCGCCCCGATGATCAGACGGCTGGACCGATCGACGACGAGCTTGCAGAACCCCTCGGTGCGCCGATCGATCACCGCCCGGTCGAGGTCGGTGTAGGCGACGCGACCGATCACTGCGTCGTCGGGCGCATCGGTCTCGATGACGCCGACGCTGCCGTACTCCGGATCGGTGAAGCCGCCGTGGGCGACGATCTCGTGGTGCAGCGCGCGGTCCGACGCGCCGAGCGCGTTCTCCGCGGCGATCCGACCCTCGTAGGTCGCGCTCTGCACGAGCATCATCCGCCCGGTGACGTCGCCGGCGGCCCAGATGTGCGGTACCGAGGTCCGCAACGAGTCGTCGACGGTCACGTAGCCGCGAGCCGTCGCCACGCCGGCGGCCTCCAGCCCTAGATCCTCGACGTTGCCCGGCCAGCCGACGGCCATGACGACCGCGTCGGCCTCGATCTCGCGGGTGCCGTCGTCGACGCGGTGGCGAATGGCGAGGCCGCGATCGGTCCCGCGAATCTCGTCCACGCCGCCGATCCCGGTCGCCACCTCGATCCCGTTCGCCCCGAATGCGGCGGCGAGCGCCGCGGAGATCTCGGCATCCTCGGCCGGCACGATCCGTGGAGCCATCTCCAAAACCGTCACGCGCGATCCGAAGGCTGCGAAGATCGACGCCAGCTGGAGCCCCGTCGCCGCTCCACCGACGATGCAGAGCCGGGCCGGCACCTCCGTGAGCGCCCAGATGTCGCTGTGCGTGAGCGACAGGTCGCTGCCGGGGAACTCGAGCCGCCTCGCGTGGCCACCGCACGCGATGAGCACCCGATCCGCTCGAATGGCCGTCCCGCCGACTTCCAGCCGATGCGGGTCGACGAACCTCGCGGCTCCCTCGCGGCGGGCGACGTGAACGCCGGCCCCCTCGAGGTGCCCGACCAGCTGCTTCTTCTCGTGCAGCTCGTAGACGGTGCGCTGCGTGGCGGCCATCAACGCCGCCAGGTCGAGTGTCGGGGGCGGCGCGCTAAGGCCGTAGTCGGCGAGCTGCTCGGCGTCGCGCACGAGGCGCGCGGCCTTGGCCAGAACGCGGGTGGGCGCGCAGCCGTCGTCGGTGCAGGTGCCGCCGGGCCGATCGCGCTCGACGAGAGCTACTCGTGCGCCAAGCTCGGCACCGCGGAGGGCCGCCGTCACCCCGGCCGGTCCGCCACCGATGACGACCAGATCGAAGGTCGTCGATGTCGGTCCGGCCATGCGAGCATGGTACGCATGCCAGCCGGACCGCTGATCCTGGTCGGTGGTGCCGAGTTCCTGCCCGGCAACGAGCCACACGACCGCCTCTTCGCCGATGCGGCCGCGGCCGGCCCCGCGTACGTCATCGCCACGGCCGCGGTGCGCCAGGATCCGGATCGCGCGCTGGCCACCGCGCGTCGATGGTTCGCCGGTTTCGGGCTGGAGGTCACCGAGCTTCGTCTCCGCGGCCGCCGGGAAGCCGCCGACCCGTCAACGGTCGAGGGGGCGCGGGCCGGACGCGGCTTCTACCTTTGTGGCGGCGATCCAGGGCTGGTCGTCAAGCTTCTTGCCGGGACACCGGCCTGGTCCGCGGTCGTCGACGCCTGGCGAGGTGGTGCCGCGCTTGCGGGCTCATCGGCCGGCGCGATGGCCCTCGGGGAGTGGACCCTCATCCGCGCCGGGATGTCGCACGATCGCCGCCGTTTCGCGCCAGCACTCGGTCTGCTGCGCAACGTCGCGGTCGTCCCCCATCTCGACGAGTTCGGCGAGCGATGGCTTCCCTCGCTCGCCCCGCCGAGGACGGGCGCCGCGCTCCTGGGCCTCGACACCCGGACCGCGGCAGTGTGGCGGGCCGGCGTCGGATGGCGGGCGACGGGGCCGGGGCGGGTGGTCGTCATCCGCGATGGTCAGCGCCAGGTCCGGACCGATGGCGGCCGTCCGACGGGGATCGGCCGGCCCGCCCTCAGTCGAAGGTGACCTCGATGAGCGGCGCGGACTCCACCATGCGCTCCAGCTCATAGCCCCAGCTCGCCGCGATTGGCGCCAGCACCCGCGAGCGCTCCTCGCGGTCGAGGATGACCCGGCCCTGGGACGGCAGGTCGGCCCCGACGATCGGTCCCTTGAGGTGGAAGGTCATCTGCGGATCGGCGCGCAGGTTGGCGATCCAGCCACGCGGCCAGCCCGGACGGCCGCTGATGAAGATGCGCCCGTCGATGTTGTGGAAGACGAGCTCGATCCGCCGCGCCTGACCCGTCTTGCGCCCGGTGGTGGTGATGTCGATCCGGTGGCCGCGCTCCAGCGCGCGGCGCACCCGATCGTCGACGGCCGCCATCACGGGGTGACCGTCACCGTCCGCTCCTCGGTGCCGCGCACGAGCGTCAGCTCGAGCGGCCCCTCTCCGGCCAGAGCCTCGAAGAGGTCGTCGGCGCCGGTGATCTCCTTGCCGCCGATCGCGACCAGCAGGTCGCCCTCGGCGATGCCCGCCTTGGCGGCGGGGGAGTCGTCCTCCACCTCGCGCACCAACAGTCCCTCGCGCTCCGGCAGGCCGACGGCCCGTCGCAGCTGCTTCGCGACGTGCGAGGGTGCCAGCCCCACGCCGAGCCGGCGCCGCTTCGGCGACTCGCCGCGGCCGAGGGCGTTGACCCGGTCGCGCAGGGTCGTATCGGTGGCGATGGCCAGGTAGAAGCCGTTGCCGAGCCGGTTCGTGTTGATGCCGAGCAGGTTGCCGTCCAGGTCGACGACCGGACCGCCGGACGAACCCGGCATCAGCGGCGCGGTGTGCTCGACCGCCCCGGCCACGCGACGCCCGCGGGGTCCTCGGAACGATCGGCCCGTGCCGCTCACGAAGCCGAAGGTGACGCGCGGCCCGTGCCCGTTCGGGTTGCCGAGCGCCACGACCGGCGTGCCCACGCCGGGCGAATCGGTCCCGAGCTCGAGCGCGGAGGCCCCCTCGGTTGAAGCCTCCAGGACGGCCAGGTCGCCATCACCGTCGACGCCGGCGACGGTCGCATCGGCCGTTCGTCCATCGGCGAAGGTGACCGTCACCTCGTCGCCGTGCAGGTTGTGGGCGTTGGTCAGGATCCGGTTCTCGGCGATTACCACGCCCGAGCCGCCGCGCCATCGGTTGCCGATTCCGACCACCGACGGTCCGACGCGCTCCGCGATCTCGCCGATCTCCCGACCCACATCAGCCAGGGTTGCCATGGGTTGCTTGTTCTCCGCTGGTAAGGTGTGACTTGCAATGCGCAAGTTACTCCTTCGACAGCACCTGTCAAGACCGATGCCCTACGATCGGCCCGTGGCAGCCACTTCGCCCCTCGCTGCGGCCCTCGAGCGCGTGGGTGACCGATGGAGCCTGCTCCTGATCGAGGCGCTCCTGGAGGGTCCGCGCCGCTTCGGCGAGCTGTCGGGCGCCGTTTCCGGAATCGCGCCGAACATCCTGGCCGAACGCCTCCGTCGCCTGGAGGGGGAGCGCATCGTCCGCGCGACGCCCTACTCCGAGCGCCCGCCCCGCTTCACCTACGCCCTGACCGATGAGGGCCACGAGCTCGCCGGCGTCCTGCGCCTCCTCGCCGACTGGGGCTCGCGCGGCTCCGCCCACGCCGAGCCGATGCGCCACGCCCTGTGCGGCACGCCCGTCGAGGCACGCCTCTGGTGTCCGACCTGTGCCCGCTCCCTCGAGGAGCCCGAGACCGACGAGCTCGCAGGATCTAGACGGGCCCCACCTCTTGTCGAGCCGACGGCCGGCATCCACACTTTGCACATGGACCTCACGGCGGCGCTTTGCCTTCCTGATCGTCTTCACGTGGCGGGCGATCCGCCGCAGCAGGATCCTGGTCCGGACCGATCGCCACGTCGGCACGCTCCGCCCGTTGGGAGCCGCGGCGGCTCGACGCGATGGCCTGGGGACCTACTCCCTCTACCTTCCGCCGCCACGTCAGGCGATGAATGTGCGCGACTAGCGCTCGAACGCCAGGCGCGGCCAGACCGCTCCCTTGACCGCAGCGGCTCGAGCGGCACACGATCTCACCCGGACCGGCGACGCCGAGCAGCCGCGACCCGAGATTCGTGGTGTCGCCGATCGCGGTGAAGCTGCGCCGGCCCGCGGCGCCGACGCTCCCGACGAAGGCCGGCCCGGTGTTGATGCCGATGTGGAATAGCGGCATCTCCTCGGGTCGCTGGGTGCCGAGCGCCTCGATCGCGCCGCGCAGCCCGATCGCCACGCGCGCCGCGCGCTGCGGGTGATCGGGCTGGTTGCCGACCGCGTTGAAGATCACGAGCAGCCCGTCGCCGGTGAAGTTCTCGATGAGCCCATCCTCCGCCGCGACGACCGGCACGGCGGCCGACCAGACCGCGTTGAGCAGCTCGACCACCTCGGTCGGTGCGTGGCGCTCGCTGTACGACGTGAAGCCCGAGAGATCGGCGAAGAGGACGGTCACCTCGCGCTCTTCGCCGCTGCCGAGACGCGCCTGCCCCGGATCGGTCCGCGCGCGGTCGGCGAACTGCACCGGCACATACGGGCGGAAGAGCTCGTCCACGCGTCGCAGCTCCGTCCCCGCCCGCTCGAGGAGGGCGAGCTCTTCGGTCGTCGCACCGTCGAGTCTCAGCCGGTCGAGGATGCGGTCGATCGAACGGCCCTCCGCCTGCGCCGAGGCGAGGTCCGAGAGGGCCTCGGCGTGCCATCGATGAAGCCGTTCCAGCGTGCCGGACAGGTAGAGGCCGCCGAAGGCACCGGTCAGCGAGCCCTCGCGCCGATACTCGACCCGCGCCCCGACTGCGACCGCGCCGAAGGCGAGCGCCATCAGGAGATGCCACTCCCACCACGACAGGTGCCAGTCGCGGCTGAAGACGACCGCCACCATCGCCTCGGCCAGGAGGACGAGGGCCACGACGACGGCAAGCAGCAGCGGCCGGCCCCGCAGGGCGAGGAGGCGGAGGAAGTGCCAGGCCGCAAACGCGTAGAGGGCGACCGCCAAAATCGCGCCCAGCCGGAGCGGCGGCGCGACCTCGTCCGGCGCGGCCTCAGCCATGAATCCCGGGACCCCGAGGATCGAAGCGGCGCCCCACGCCACGACGACCGCCAGGAGGGAACCGCGCAGCAGGCCGGCGTGACGGAGCACGAGCTGGCCTCGGGGCCCGCCGAGCGGCAGCGCCGCGGTCGCCGCCAGCACCGCGGCGATCGTGAGGCCCACCGGCGTGGCGATGACGAAGCCGAGGTTCGGACCCGGCAGCAGCACGCCCGGCGTCGCGAGCGCGTGCAGCCCGAGGAATCCGGCGCTCGCGACGAAGGCGAGCGAGATCAGGAACAGGCGCGCGTCCCGGCGGCGCATGGCGGCCTCGTTGGTGAGGTAGGCGAGCGCGACGTTGACCACCGCCACGAGGAGGACGAGCCAGAAGTGGCTCGGCTGGTGGCGCCACTCAACGTCGAGCTCCGGTCGTGCGATGAGCACCGCCAGCCCGACCATCGGCAGGGCGAGGAGCACCAGCCAGGCGGGTGGGGGGCGCGGTGGATCCGCGGCACGGGTGGTCGACATCGTCACGCGCCTCTCGCGGTCCTCCATTGTGGCCGACAAGAGGCCGAACATGCGAGATCGCCCGATTGATCGGCCCGTTGACATGTGACCGGTCGGTCACATATAGTCAGCGACAATGGAGGAGCTGGAGCCGGCATTCAGGGCGTTGGCGGATCCGCATCGGCGCACCCTGCTCGACCGGTTGCGCGAGCGAGACGGCCTGGCGCTGGGGGAGCTGGTCACGCGCTGCCGCAGATGACACGGTTCGGGGTCATGAAGCACCTCGCCGTGCTCGAAGACGCGCATCTCGTGACGACCCGCCGCGACGGCCGCCGCAAGCTCCACTTCCTCAACCCGGTCCCGATCCGCCTGATCGCCGACCGGTGGATCAGCCGCTACGCGGCCCCGCTGGTCGACGCGATGGCGGACGTCAAGCACACCGTGGAGAAGCGAGCCATGACCGAGTCACCCAAACACGTCTACGAGGTCTACATCCGCGCCACGCCCGAGGAGGTCTGGCGCGCCCTCACCGATTCGGAGCTGACGAAGCAGTACTACTACGGCAACACCGTCGAGTCGGACTGGAAGCCCGGGTCGTCGCTCGTCTACCGCAACCCCGACGGCACCGAGGCCATCCATTGCGAGATCGTCGAGGCCGATGCGCCCCGCCACCTGGTCCACACCTTCTTCTTTCCCGGCACCGACGAGTCGCCGTCCCGCTGCACCTGGACGATCGAGCCGCGCGGCGCGGCGACGCTCCTGACCCTGACCCACGACGACTTCGACGGCGAGACGGACACGTTCAAGTCGGTCGCGCACGGCTGGGTGCCGGTCCTCTCGGGGCTCAAGACGGTCCTCGAGACGGGTCAGCCGCTGGAGATCAGCTACCCCGCGCAGGAGGGCGTCCGCTGACCGATCGAGGGCTTGCACGGCGCCTTGTCAACCAGCGTTGGACCTTGAACAAGGCTAACGAAATTCGCTAGGATGTCGCGGTCCCACGAACCCTCGGGGCACTACCTCGCCCCGGGCCCGAGCCGTGTCGTGACCCTTGGAGGGAACTACTCCCGTGCGCCGAGCTCCTGGTTTAGCGCTAGTACTCGTATTGCTCATGTCCCTGTTCGGAGGCGCGGCCGTGACGCTGGCCGCCGACCCCGAGATCTCCGGCCGCCGCCCGATACCCGCAGGGGTCGACGGCCAGCGCATCGACGCCCCGCCGGTCACCGGCATCACACAGCCAAGCAAGATGGACGCCTCGCTCCTCTCGGCGCAGCGGCATTCGACAAGTGGTCGTGCGCCTCAGCGAGGAGGCCGTGAGCGAGGTCGCCGCCACCGGCGCTAACCCGACGCAGCAGCGGCGCGCGTTCCAGGCCGTGAAGACGCAGCAGGAAAGCTTCGTCAGCGCCGCCCCGGGCACCGTCCTCGGCAGGACCGAGATCGCCCTCAACGCCGTCGTCCTCGAAGTCGACGCGGCGCGGCTGGCCGAGCTGGCTGCGGACCCGTCAGTCGTGTCCATCTCGCCGGTCATCGACTACACGAACGATCTCGAGAACACCGTCCCGTACATCGGCGCGACCGCCCTTCACGAGGGTGACCCGAGCATCACCGGCGAGGGCGTGACGGTGGCCGTCCTGGACAGCGGCATCGACTACACCCACGCCGCGTTCGGTGGCCCCGGCACCGCGGAGGCCTATGACGAGGCCTATGGCGCCGATACCTCCGACGAGGCGAACAAGACCGATCCTGACTGGGCGGCGATCGACGCCGACACGAACGTCGTGGACGGCTTCGACTTCGTCGGCGAGGTCTGGCCCTTCGGACGCCTGGCCCCCGATCCCGACCCGATCGACTGCGGCGGCAAGGACGTCAACCCGAACATCCCGGGCCTCACCAACTGCGATGGCGGCCACGGCACGCATGTGGCGGACATCATCGGCGGCGAGATCGGCGTCGCTCCCGGCGTCGAGCTGCATGCCGTCAAGGTCTGCTCGGCCGTCGCCACCTCCTGCAGCGGCGTCGCCCTGCTGCTGGGCATGGACTACGCCCTCGACCCGAACGCCGACGGGGTCACCGACGACCACGTCGACATCATCAACATGTCGCTCGGCTCCGACTACGGCCAGGCCCACGACGACGACCTGTCGCAGGCCGTCGAGAACGCGACCGGGGTCGGCGTCCTGACCGTCGCGTCGGCCGGCAACGGCTCCGACAAGCCGTACGTGAGCGGGGCGCCGGCGGCCGCGCCGAGCGCCCTGTCCGTCGCTCAGACCGCCGTCCCGACAGCGGAGCTGGCGCTCCTCGAGGTGATCGCTCCGGCGGGGCTGGCGGGACAGTACGAGGCGACCCACCAGGATTGGTCGGCCGAGCTCACCACACTCGTCAACGAGGATCTCTTCTTCGACGACACCACGAACGGCCGGCGCCTCGGCTGTCGGCTCGACGGTGACGACCCGGAGGCCCCGAATCCAGCCGGGCCGAACCCATTCGCGCCCGGTGAGCTCGACGGGCACATCGTTCTGGTCGAGCGCGGTGCCTGCAACTTCAGCGAGAAGATCGCGAACATCGCGCTCGCCGGTGGCGAGATCGGTGTCATCGGCCTGGTCACCGACGAGGAGCCCTTCTCGGGTGCACTGGGCGACTGCCAGGAGGATGCCTGCCATGACATCCCCGGCTACATGATCCACCAGGACCTCAGCGAGGACCTGCAGGCCGCCCATGCGGAAGGCACGGTCACGATCGAGTTCGACCCCGATGCGGGCCTGCCGCTTCAGCAGACCATGGTCAGCTCGTCATCGCGCGGGCCGACCATGCTGACGAACATCATCAAGCCCGAAATCGGCGCACCGGGTGCATCGGTCTCGGCCGAGGTCGGCACCGCAACAGAGACCACGCCGTTCAGCGGCACCTCGGGCGCGGCGCCGATGGTCACGGGCTCCGCGGCACTCCTGGTGGAGGCGTTCGCGGACCGCTCGCCGGCTGAGATCAAGGCGCTCCTCATGAACTATGCGGAGACCGAGATCCACAACGGCCCCAAGGATCCACCGGTCAGCTCACCATTGGCCGCGATCCAGCGCATCGGCGGCGGTGAGGTCCGCGTCGACCGCTCGTTCAACGGCGGCGAGCTCGCTGCGTGGGACTCCGACGCTCCGACGGCAGCACTGTCGTTCGGGTTCGTCGACTCGTCACAGGATGCGGTCCTCACCCGTGAGGTCACCGTCGCCAACTATGGCGCCACCCCGCAGACCCTCGACATCAGCTCGGAGTTCCGCTTCGCGAACGACGCGGGCGGAGCGGTCGCGATCTCGACGCCGGCGAACGTGATGGTCCCCGCGGCCACCACCACGCCCGGCACGGCGACGTTCGACGTCACCCTGACGATCGATGCCGCCGGCCTCCGCGACTGGACCGCCAACTCGGGCGAAAACGGCGCCAACCCGGCGCCGTTCGACCTGCTCGAGTACGACGGCTACGTGCGACTCGACAACGGATCGGTCGACGAGCTCCACCTGGCCTGGCACGTGCTGCCTCGCCAGTCCGGCGAGACGACGTCGGCCGATGACACGATCGAGCTCACCGGCGAGACCGAGGGCATCGCCGTCGGGCGAGACCCTCCTCAACAACGTCGGCGAGAACGACTCCGTCGTCGAGGGCTATTCCCTCATCGGCGAGAGCTCGCAGCTGCCGACCGGCGATGCCGGCGCGGGGCTGCCGACCGTCGACCTGCGCTACGCGGGCGTGCAGACAATCCCGGTTGGTGCAGGCTCCTGCTCCTTCCTCCTGCTCCTGGCCGTGAACACCTGGGAGCGCCAGACCCACGCGGACGCGCCTTCGCTGTTCGAGTGGGACATCGACATCGACCAGGACGGCGAGGCCGACTGGGCGGTGTTCAACATCGACTTCAACTTCGATTGGTCCGACGGCCGGAACGTCGTGTTCGTCAACGAGATCGGCACCAGTGTGGCCACGCCGGTGTTCTTCACCGACCACGCCACGAACAGCGCCAACACGACGCTCACGATCTGCGCAGAGGACATCGGTCTCACCGGCGATGACTTCTTCACGCCGTTGAGCGCCGACGTGCTCGCGGTGGACTTCTACTTCACCGGTCGTGTCACCGACCAGATCCTCGGGATGGAGTTCTCGCCGCTGGGCGAGCGCTTCTTCCCGGTGATCGACGGCAGCTTCGGTGCCGGAGTGGTTCCCGCGGGCGGCTCGGCAGAGCTGACCGCGCTCGACTTCGGTGTCCAGGGCACCAACCCCAGCGAGACCGGGATGCTGCTCTTCACCGACGGCACATTCCAGGTCGCGCCTGGACGTGTTCGCCAAGACCGGGTCGCCGCAGGCCAACGAGGCCCTGGTGGTCCGGGTCAGCTCGGACCTTCCGTTCGATGACATCCTCGGCCACACGTTCGCGGATGACATCGTCTGGGCGTTCGAGCAGGGCATCGCCAACGGCTGCTCCGCCGATCCGCCGTTGTTCTGCCCGGACAGCACGGTGACGCGAGGCCAGATGGCCACCTTCCTCGATCGCGCGCTGGACCTCCCGGACGCGACCGACGACTACTTCACCGATGACGAAGCCAGCTCCGCACGAGGAAGCGATCAACCGGGTCCGCGAGGCGGAGATCGCCTTCGGATGCGGCACGAACAGGTACTGCCCGAACTCACCGGTGACGCGTGAGCAGATGGCCACCTTCCTCGATCGGGCGTTCGACCCACCGACCACGGCGAACGACTTCTTCACCGATGACGAGGCCAGCAGCCACGAGGGCGCCATCAACCGGATCCGCGAGGCGGAGATCTCGTTCGGCTGCACGGCGACCAAGTTCTGCCCGAAGAACCCGGTCACCCGCGGCCAGATGACGGCCTTCCTGCACCGGGCGATGGGGGACTGATCGCTCGGCGCTGATCCAGGCCTCAGCGAACGAGGGGCCCGCCGCGAGGCGGGTCCCTCTTCATGTGTCCGGAAACCTGACGCTACGCGGGCTCCCAGTGGTAGTCGCCGGTGAAGAGGCCGTCGACGAAGCCGATCTGGTAGGCGAGATAGAGGCCGAAGCCCAGTGACAGGAGCCCCGAGCCGATCATCAGCCATCGGTTGATCTGGGCCGATCGCGCTTTGGCGACCCAGAACGGGATGCCGATCGCCGTCGTCAGCACCGCCATGCCGACCGCGACGCCGACGCAGAAGATGACGAGGTAGAGCAGCGCCGCCCCGGTGTCGTCGATCGTGGCCAGCACGAGCAGGGCGACCGCCGCCGATCCGGCGAGGCCGTGAACCAGCCCGACGAAGACCGGGCGGAGCAGCTGGTACCAGCCGAACGTCTCGACGATGCTCAGCGCGGCATCGCTCCCATGTCCGTGCAGGTGGGCGTGGCGGTGCGGGTGCTCGTCTTCCTCGGCCTCGTGGGCGTGCAGGTGTGCATGTGGATGGCCATGCATCGGCGCCGGCGGCGTGAAGCGCTCGGTGACCTGGCGCAGCCCGCCGGTGAGGTTGAGGATGCCGAGCGCGATGAGCATGACCGCGACGGCGAACTCCATCGCCAGCCCGACCGACGGCGGGATCACGACGTTGAAGACGATGATCGCGACGCCGACCAGGACCACCGTGATCGTATGGCCCAGACCCCACAGGGCACCGATGAGCGTCATGTGCGCGAAGCGGCGGCTGCGGTTGAGGATCGTGGTCACCGCGATGACGTGGTCGGCATCGGTCGCGTGGCGCATGCCGAGCAGGAAGCCGAATCCCGCGAGGGCCAGGAACTGAGTCACGAAGCAACTCCGCAGAGGTTATTGCAACACGTTGCAATTAGCGCCCACCACCATACACTACGCCCGATGAACGAGCTCGCATCATCGGGATGTCGGTGGGCGACCTGCTGCGACGCCGCGGCCTGCGCTGGACGCCGCAGCGCCAGACCGTCGTCGACGTGCTCGCGGCGTCGAACGGTCACATCACCGGCGCAGAGCTCGTGGAGCGATGCCGCTCGCGGAACGCGGCGACCACCCCGTCGACTGTGTACCGCACCCTCGACATGCTCGAGGAGATCGGGCTCGTGCGCCACGGACACGGCGCCGACGGGCGCGAGGAGTTCCACGTGCTGCCGGCCGGCCAGCACGGCCACCTCCACTGCTCGGTCTGCGGCGACACCTGGGAGATCGACGAGGGGCGCGGCGAGGCGGTTGCCGCGGCTCTCCGTGCGGGCGACGGCTTCGAGCTCGACATCGGCCACGTCACCCTCGTGGGCCGATGCCGTCGCTGCGCGGCCGCGGCGCGCGACTGACCGCTGCTAGCCTTCGGCGCGTGGGACTGAACGCTCCGGCCTCCGGCTTCCTGGGCGCCCCGGTCGAAACCGATCCGGAGCGCATCGAGGCCGATGTCGCCATCCTCGGCGTGCCGTTCGGATGGCCGTATCCGCGGCCGGGCAGCACGACCGGCTGCGTGGATGGGCCTGCCGCCATCCGGCGCAGCGCCGAGCGCCTCGCCCGCTTCCGCGGAAACTGGGACTTCGACACCGATGGACCGATGCTGCCTCTTGACGCCACGCCCCGCATCACCGATGCCGGCGACGTCCCGGGCGATCCGGGTGACGGACCCGGCAACGCGGCCGCCACGACCGCGGCCGTCGCGGCCATCCTGGAGCGCGGGGCGGTGCCGGTCTGCATCGGCGGCGACGACTCGGTGCCGATTCCGATCCTGCGCGCCTACGCGGGTCGCGGACCGCTCACCGTCCTCCAGGTCGACGCGCACCTGGACTTCCGCGACGAGGTGCAGGGCGTGCGAGAGGGCTACTCGTCGCCGATGCGCCGCGCGTCGGAGATGGAGCACGTGTCGAGCATCTTGCAGGTCGGGCTGCGCGGCGTGGGATCGGCTCGCGCCTCGGATGTCGATGACGCGCGTGCTGCCGGCAACCTGCTCGTGACGGCCGTGGAGCTCCACGAGCGTGGGGTGGGATGGGTGCTCGGCCAGATGCCGGGGACGCATCGGTCTTCCTGTCACTCGACTGCGACGGGCTCGACCCGTCGGTCTTCCCGGCGGTGTCCGCGCTCGCGCCCGGCGGGCTGAGCTACGCCGAGGCGTCCGGGCTGGTCGGAGGGATCGGTCCGCGGCTGGCGGGCGCCGTCATCACCGAGTACGTCCCGGCGCTCGACGAGTCGGGGGCCTCGGCGCTGGTGGCGGTCCGACTGCTGATCCGACTCATCGCCGGCCTGGCCTGAGGCTCAGCGGGCGGGACGGACGCCGGTCTCGCACAGCCTGAAGCCGCCGTCCGCGGTGACCCGGTAGTCGAGCTCCTCGTCGGCCGACTCCAGGATGACGTGGTAGCCCTCCACCAGTGCCATGGTGTAGGCCATCCCCGGCTCGGGGCAGCCGAGCGAGCCGTCGTTCCAGGTGATCGCCATGGCCTGGACGACCTCGAACGCCTCGGCGTCGGCGCCGGTGCGCTCGGCGGCATCGGCCACGAGGTCGGCCATGATCTCGGCCGGCACCTCACCGGTGACCGGCTCGTCGGAGGGCGGGACGGTCGGGAGCTCCGGCGCGCTGCGAACCGGCCGGCCCGGCTCGGACGAAGGCGACGCCCGGAGCTGCGAGGCGCAGCCGCCCAGCGTGAGCGCCAGCGCGGCGAGCAGGAGGGATGCAGGTCTTCGACTCATCGGTCAGTCAGGACGCTCGACCGTGCCTGGTGGGTTCCACCTCGGAGCGATCGTCAGCCCTCCGGGTCGGGCTCGTCGCGCGGGGCGCCCAGCGGCGGCTGATCGGCTCCGGGAGCTCGCTGCTCCGGATCGGCCGGCGTGTCGATCGGGGTCGGCGCCGGCATGGGCGTCGGATCGGTGTCGGGCAACGGCGGCGGGTTCTCGTCGTTGGGTGGGTTCTGAATGGTCATTCCCCAGCCGATGCATCGGCCGTGCCCGGCGCTCAGAACCAGCCGTTGCGCCGGAACCAGGTGATCGCGACGACGACCGTCCCGGCCATGAGCGACAGCGCGAACAGGTAGCCCAGCGGCCAGGAAAGCTCGGGCATGTACTCGAAGTTCATGCCGTAGATGCCGGCGATGAGGGTCGGCACCATCAGGATCACGGTGAAGGCGGTCAGCCGCTTCATGATCGCGCTCAGGCTGTTGCTCGCCATCGTCATGCGCGCGTCGACCACGGTGGCGAGCAGGTCGCGGTACAGGTCGAGCTGGTCGAGCACGCGGACGAGGTGGTCGTACAGGTCCTGGAAGTAGGGCAGCGTCTTGTCGCCGACGATGCCCATGTCGCGGCGAAGGAGGGCGTTGGCCGTGTCGCGCATCGGCGCCAGCACCCGGCGCAGCTCGAGGAGGCGGCGCTTCAGGTCGATCAGCTCGATCAGCCCTCGCCGGTCGGCGTCGCCGGACAGGACGCGATCCTCGAGCGCGTCGATGCGATCGGAGAGCCGATCGAGCTCCGGAAAGTAGCTGTCGACCGCGGCGTCGAGCACGAGGTAGACGAGCGCGTCGACCGAGTCGCCCAGGCCCGGGCTTCCATCGGCGAAGCGCCGCAGGGCCGAGTCGACCATCGGCATCGGCCCGAACTGCACGCTGAGCACCCATTCCTTGGCGAAGAACATGTGGAGCTCGGAGAGCTGGGTGACCTCTCCGGGCACCGCCTCGTACGCCACCAGGACGTGCTGGCCCTCGTAGCTGTCGAGCTTCGGGCGCTGGTTGCGCTTGCGCAGGTCCTCGACGGCGAGCGGGTGGAGGCCGAACTCCCGCTCGAGCTCGGAGATGAGCCCGTCACTCGGGTTCGCCACGCAGACCCAAACCAGCGTCCCTGGCCGTGCGATCAGCCGGTCGATCTCGTCGATGCGCTCGACGGTGACTTGCTCGACGCTCCCATCGGAATGACGGGCGAGGATGACGAGCGAGTCGTCGGCGGTAGGCATGGCGAGCGGAGTGTAGGCGACCGTTTCACCGGCACGCCATCCGGGTTGCGTGTCGTCTGTTGCGACGGATGCAACCAAGTCCGAGCGAGCGGCGGCTCGCTCGTCGCCCGTTGCACGCGGTGCGACCAGTAGCGTCGGAACCCCGGGCTCATTCGCCTTTGGTTGCACTGGTTGCAACGGGCAAGTGAGACGAAATGCGCTATACTGCGGTAACACGTTATTGGCGCTATCGGGAGACGAGCAATGGGATGGCTACCGGCCCCCGTCGAGGAGCTGCTCGACGTGGCGCTCGTGGGCGAGCTGACCGTCGTCGGGCGCAACGGCCGGCCTATCACCCATCCGCTCATCCCGCTCCACCACGACGGGCGCATCTACCTGCACTCGTCGACGCTGTTCAGCAAGAAGCTCGAGCACATCAAGCGCGACCCACGCGTGTCGCTCGCCATCACCGACCCGGTCGCCACCAGGGGCAACCCGGATCGCGCGACGATCCAGGGCAGAGCGCGGCTGATCGAGGACGACCCGCACTCGGACTGGGAGCGGCTGATCCTCGACCTGTGGCGCCGCAAGGAGCCCGTCATCGACGAGTTCCTAAAGGTCCGCGTGGCGCTGCCGCTCTTCTTCGAGCGCTCGGTCATCGAGATCACGCCGGTCCGCTGCCTCTACTGGGCCGGCGGACGGACCGATGCGCCGCCGGTCGAGACGCGAGCGCCCTCGCGGGAGGCGGCCTGATGGCCGCGGCCGCACCCGCCCCGATTGCCACCCGATCCGGCACCGGCTCCGCCCATGCGCCGACCGCCGACGACCTGCGTCAGCTGGCCGAGTACTCGCACGTGGTCGTCAGCTGGGTCGACGGCGACGGCTTCCCGACCAGCGTCGCCACCAGCCTCGAGACCGATCCTGACGCCGGCACCGCGCGCCTCGCCGCACCGGCCGGGATGCCCATCCCCGACGACCGCGAAGTGAGCATCGTCGGCAGCCATATCCACCCCACGAGCGGTGGCTACGACGAGCGCCGCTATCTCCAGCTCTGGGGCCGGGTGGCCGATGGCGTGCGCCTCGCGCCCATCCGGGCGTGGGGCTGGAACGAGACAGAGATGCCGTTCTTCGAGTACTCCGAGCGCTCGGTGCCGCAGTCTCGGCGGTACCTCACCGCGCTGTCGGCGGAGAAGGGCCGGACGATCCGCCCGCGGTTGAGCCCGTTCTGGCTGGCCCTGCGCACGACGCGCCTGCCATTCCTGTCGGCAACCGCCGTCCCCGTGCTGCTCGGCATCGCGGTGGCCGCCAGCCACGGTGCCTTCAGCTGGTGGACCGCGTTGCTCACACTCGTGGGCGCCTCGTTCGCGCACCTCGCGATCAACGTCACCAACGACATCTTCGACACCCTCTCGGGCGCCGACGACGCGAACCCCACCCCGACCCAGTTCTCGGGCGGATCGCGGGTGGCGATCTATGACCTTGTCTCGGTGCGAGGCCTCGCGCTGCTTGCCGCGGGGCTGTTCGCTGCGGCGGCCGCCATCGGCCTCCTGCTGGTGTGGGTCACGCAGTCGACGACGCTGCTGTGGATTGGCGTCGCGGGCATCGCTCTCGGGCTCGCCTACACCGCGCCGCCGCTCAAGCTCGTCTATCGCGGGCTAGGGGAGGTGGCGGTGGCCATCGGCTTCGGGCCGATCATGCTGCTCGGCGCGTACGTCGTCCAGGCCGGTCGGATCGACCCCGAGCCGCTGCTGCTGTCGCTCGTGCCCGGCATCCTCATCGGGCTCATCCTGTTCGTGAACGAGATCCCCGACCGGGTCAGCGACGCGGTCGCCGGAAAGCGGACCCTTCCAACCCGGTTCTCGCCCGACGCCATCCGCGGCGGCTACCTCGTCGCCGGGCTCGGCGCATTCGCGATCGTCGTCGCCGGGGTCGTCGCCGGGCTGCTGCCGTGGCCGACGCTGGTCGCGCTGGCGGCGATGCCGATCGTCTTTCGCGTCCACGCCGGGCTGCGCGCCAACTACGACAGCCCATACGCGCTCATGGCAACCATGGGCCTCAACGTGAACCTGAACCTGATCGTCGGCGGGCTGCTGCTGCTCGCCTACGTCGTCACCATCGTCGTGACCCGGCTGCTCTGACCGAGCGCGGTCAGCCCTCCCAGGACCAGCGCTCGCCGTCCCACGAGGCGTGAAGCAGGTCGCCTCCGGGGCCGCGCGCGAACACGTCGATGCGGTTCGGGCCCCAGCTGCACGCAGTCGGGTCGGAGGCGAGCTCGCCGCCGAGCGACTCCCACGGCTGCCAGCCCGCGGGCTCGTACCAGCAGTGCTGGAGCGAGCCGTCGCGGCCGCGCGCGAAGAGGTCGATCCGATCCGCGCCCCAGCTGCACGCCGCGGGGTCGCCGAGCAGGTCACCTCCGAGCGACTCCCAGCCGTGCCACGACTCGCCGTCCCAGTAGCGGTTCCAGAGCGCGCCGTCCCCGTGGATGGCGAAGACCTCCATCTCGTTCGGCGCCCAGCTCGTGACGGCCGGCGCTGAAGCCAGCGCTCCCCCCAGCGACTCCCAGCTCATCGGTAAACCTCCTGAAGGAACTCAGCCGCGCTCGACCGCCACCAGCGCGGCGACGCGGTCGCGCTCGCCGGTGCGGGCGAAGAGGAAGGTGGCGTCGATCGACTCGGCGCGGACGATGAGCGCGGGCACCGACTCGGTGGCGGTGTGGACGTAGCCGACCCGACCGCTCGTCCAGCCACCGCCGATCGCGACCGGCGGCGGGGCCGGAGTGTCGTCGTCCGGAAGGGGCTGCGCCGTGAGCACGTTGCCCTTCGGGCCCGGCCGCACCACCAGCAGTGCCGCGCCGGGATCGCCGAGGTCGCGATCGTTCGGGCCGAGGCGGCCGCCCCAGGCCGCGGGCAGCCGCTCCCCCGGGCCGAGTGGCGTTGAGAGGACGTCGACCTCGGTGGTCGGTCGGAAGATCGGGTAGCCGGCCCGCGCACCGATCACGAGCAGGATCGCCAGGATCGGCGGCAGGATCGACAGCGGCCACCACGTGACGCGCTCGGTCTTCGCGACGGGGTCGAGCTCGACGATCCGATCGATGACGATCTGCGGCGGCGTCCCGAAGACGGTCGCCTCGATCGGCAGCTCCTCGGTGACCAGCGCGATGGCCGGCTTCACGCGGCCGGTGACCACGGTCGAGGCGGTCGCGGCGGGCCGCTCGGCGGCGCGCACGACGATGGCATCGAGCGAATCGGCCTCGTCGACGAGCAGTGCGTAGCGTCCGGGCTCGTCGGTGGGGGACTCGCGCAGCGGCACGACCCGGCCCCGGAGGCGCACCCAGCCGCTGGGCTCCGTGATGGCGCGGTCGACGATGTCCTGGACGGTGGTGTCCTGCGGCTGCGGATCGAACATCGGGACGACGATCGGCGCCGCTGCCAGGACGACAAGGAGCGCGGCGAGGACGTACGGCGCCGCGCGCCGCGCGCCGGACCGGCGGCCGAACGGTCGCCGCACCTGCCACGCCAACCAGCCACACATCGCGAGAAGCCGACCCATGTGGCCGCATCATGCACGCCCGCGCGCGGTGCGCGAGGCTACCATCGGCCCATGGAGCACTGGCGCACGATCATCGAGCCGTTCCGGATCAAGAGCGTAGAGCCGATCCGGATGACGACCGTGACCGAGCGCGAGGCCCACCTGCGCGAGGCGGGCTACAACCTGTTCAACCTCCACGCCGCGGACGTCCTGATCGACCTGCTGACCGACTCCGGCACCGGCGCGATGAGCGCCGAGCAATGGGCCGGCATCCAGCGCGGCGACGAGTCCTACGCCGGCTCGCCCTCGTGGTTCCGCTTCCTCACCGCGGTCACCGAGCTCTTCCCCTTCCGCCACGTGATCCCGACGCACCAGGGCCGCGCCGCCGAGAAGATCCTCTTCAGCGTCGTGGCCGGGCCGGGCAAGGTGGTGCCGTCGAACACGCACTTCGACACCACGCGGGCAAACGTCGAGTTCACCGGCGCCGAGGCGATCGACCTGGTCATCTCCGAGGGGCGATCACCATCGGCCATTCATCCGTTCAAGGGCAACATGGACACCGATGCCCTGGACGCGCTCATCGCCGAGCGCGGCGCCGAGAGCGTCCCGGTCGTCTTCGTCACCGTCACGAACAACTCCGGCGGCGGGCAGCCGGTCAGCATGGCCAACCTGCGCGCGGTGCGCGCCATCTGTGACCGATACGGGCTGCCGCTCTTCCTCGACGCGTGCCGCTTCGCCGAGAACGCGTGGTTCATCAAGCAGCGCGAGGACGGCTACGCGGACGCATCGGTCCCCGACATCGTGCGCGAGATGGCTTCGCTGGCCGATGGGATGACGATGTCGGGCAAGAAGGACGCGCTCGCCAACATCGGCGGCTGGCTGGCCATGAACGACGATGCCTGGGCCGAGCAGTGCCGCAACGTCCTCATCCTGACCGAGGGCTTCCCGACCTACGGCGGGCTCGCCGGCCGCGACCTCGAGGCGATGGCCGCCGGCCTGCGCGAGGTGGTGCAGGACGACTACCTGCGCTACCGCGTCCGCTCGACCGCCTATCTCGGCGAGGCGCTGGTGGAGGCGGGAGTGCCGTGCGTCCAGCCGATCGGCGGCCACGCCGTCTACCTCGACGCGGCGACACTGCTGCCGCACATCCCGCCGCTCGAGTACCCCGGCCAGTCGCTGGCGTGCGCCCTGTATCGCGAGGGCGGCATCCGTGGCTGCGAGATCGGCACCGTCATGTTCGGGCGACACCCCGACGGCACCGAGTCACCGGCACCGATGGAGCTTGTCCGCCTCGCCATCCCGCGCCGGGTCTACACGCAGTCGCACGTCGACTACGTCATCGAGGTGATCCGCTGGGTCGCCGAGCGCGCCGGCGAGCTGCGCGGCATGCGGATCGTCGAGCAACCCGCTGCCCTGCGCCACTTCACCGCCCGCTTCGAGCCGATTCAGTAAGTCTCGACGCGGACCGGCGTCAGTGAGAAGTCACGAACGTTGCGCGTGAGAATCGCCGCGCCGAGGCTCTCGGCCGCGGCGGCGATCAGCGCGTCCGGCAGGCTCAGCATGCGGCCGTCCCGGTGCGCGGCGTACCGCCAGCGACCTGCCTGCATCGCGGCATCGGGACCCGGTTGAACGAACTCGATCGGGCGAAGGAAGGTGCTGAGATAGTGCTCGTCGCGGTCCCGCAGGCCCGCCCGAACTTCGCAGACCACGATCTCGGTGATGAAGGGCCGATCGCCCGCGGCAAACACTCGTGCCCATCGCTTCGCGGCGTCGAGGTTGCCGCGAAAGTGGTCGATGACGAACGACGAGTCGACGACCAGGTTCATCGGTCGTCCATAGGCCCGGCGTCGGTCTCTTCGGAGCGGAGCTCGCGGACCCACGCGACAACCGCCTCACTGCTCTCCCAGTGCGGATAGTTCGCGCCTCGCAACGCGCCGGCGGTCGATTCGATCGCCTCGCGCAGCCGATCCCGCCGCAATCGATCGGCAAGGGCCTCGGCCACGTAGCGCGATCGTCCACGGGGGCCGGCGTAGCGGTCGACCTCCTCGACGAGCTCCTTCGGCAGCAGCAGGTTCGTGCGCACGTTCATGCGCACAAGTATGCGCACAGAGCGTGGGACGTCAAGCCACCTCGATCGTCTCCACCCACTTGATCCAATCCAGCCCGCGGCGGTTCGGCGCGACGAGCCGCAGCGGCGCCCCGTTGGCGGCCGGCAGTGGCTCGCCCGCGACGTGGGTGGCGAGGAGCGCGTCATCCAGCTCGCCGCGCTCGAGGTTCACGCTCCAGCCGGTGACGGACCGAACGCGGACGATCGGCGCGGAGGCGTCGGCGCCGGCCGCGTCGAGGACCGACCGCAGCGGGGTTCCGCGCCAGCGCGTCGTCATCACCCAGCCCGAGGTGCAGTCGAGGGTCGCGTCGCGCTCGGTCGTGCCGAGCGTCTCCAGGCCCGCGAGGTCGAGCTCCATCGGTCGCTCGACGCGCCCGTCGACGCGCAGCCGCCAGGTCCGCAGATCCACCTCGGGCGTCCCCTCGCCGTAGAAGGTGGTCGGGGGCGGGATGCCGCCCGCCGCAAGCCAGCGCGAGCCGGTGAACCGGCGGGCGCCGCCCATCACCCGGTCCAGGACGTTTGCCGTCCCCCACGCGACGGCGCCGAGCAGCACAAGACCGCCGGTGGCCAGGAACGTCCGGCGGCTGATCCGAGGCACGCGCGCGGGTGGCCGGAGGAGCCGGAACCGGCGCGGAGCGAGGTGGAAGAGGGCCACCGGGATCAGGGCGAGCGCGGCCCAGATGTGCAGTGTGAGGATCGTCCACGGGCCGATCGACAGGATCCGCCCGCTCGCCACCCACGCGAAGCCGCCGACCAGCGCCGCCGCAACGAGGAGCGTCAGGAGGGCGCCGAGCGCGAGCCGGCCCCATCGGTGGCGCCGCACGGCAGGCCCGACGCTGCGGCGCAGCTTGACCACCGCCGCGATGAGCAGCGCGCCGCCGACGAGGCCGTGGAACCAGAACAGCGGCGCCGTCGCCGGGACGCCCGAGCGGAGCGTGAGGAGGCCGCTCGCCAGCTGCACGACGAGCAGGATCGCCAGCAGCCGATCGAGCGCGGCGCTGCTCATCGGCCCACGCTACGCCTGCGTCGCGCGCTCGGCAATCGGAGGCTCCGGTACGATCCGGCTCGTGAGCCAGCGCACGGCCATCCTGATCGCCGCGATCCTCGGATCGGCGATCGTGTTCCTCGACGCGACGATCGTGAACGTCGCGCTCGAGACCATCGGCCGCGAGCTGCCGGTGACCTTCGTCGCTCGCCTCGAGGGGCTGACCTACGTCAACAGCGCGTACTTCGCCGTCCTCGCCGCCCTCCTCATCCTGGCCGGCGCGATCAGCGACTACTACGGGCGGCGTCGGACCTTCCGCGTGGGCCTCGTCGGCTTCGGAGCGGCGTCGGTGATCTGCGGCGTGGCGCCGACCATGGAGGTCCTGATCCTCGCGCGCATCCTGCAGGGCGCTTTCGGCGCGATCCTCGTCCCCGGCAGCCTCTCGATCATCACCGCCGCCTTCGATGGCGAGGAGCGCGGGCGCGCCATCGGCATGTGGGCCGCCGGCACCTCGGCGACCTCGATCATCGGCCCGCTGCTCGGCGGCATCCTCGTGCAGGGCCTGACCTGGCGCCTCGCCTTCCTGATCAACGTCCCGCTCGTGCTCCTCGCGCTGTGGGCCACGACCCGCGTCCCGGAGAGCCGCGACACCGAGGCGAGCGGCAACTTCGACTGGCTCGGCGCGGCCGTCATTGCGGTCGGCGTGGGCGGCCTGGCCTTCGGCGCGACCCGCGGGCAGGAGCAGAACTGGCAGGACCCGATCGCGTGGGCGGCGCTCGTCATCGGCCTGGTGGCCATCGTCGCCGTGCCGATCCTGATGCTGACCCGGCCGCGGCCGCTCATCCCGCCGGGGCTCTTCCGGTCGCGCAACTTCACGGTCGTCAACCTGTCGACGTTCGTGATCTACGGAGCGCTGTACGTGTCGTTCGCCTTCGAGGGGCTCTTCTTCCAGGGCACGCTCGGGTACACGCCGCTCGCGGCCGGCGCGGTCGGCCTGCCGATCGCCCTGCTGCTGACGTTCCTGTCGACGCCGGCAGGACAGCTCTCGGCGCGCATCGGGCCCCGGATCTTCATGACCGTGGGTCCGCTGGTCATGGCGGCGGGCCTGCTGTGGCTGGCGCGTGTCCCGCCCGACTCGACGGCCTGGGTGGCCGACCCCTCGAACCCGGCGACGCTCGTTCCTCCGGTCGCGACGATCGTCGACGTCATCCTGCCGCTCTTCCTGTTCGGGCTCGGCATCGCGCTGCTGGTGGCGCCGCTTACGACCGCGCTCATGAGCTCGGTTCCGGTCCGCAACGCGGGCCTGGGCTCGGCGATCAACAACGCGGTCAGCCGCGCCGGCTCGCCGCTCGTCAGCGCGTTGCTGTTCATCGCCATCACCGCGACCTTCTACCCGTCGCTGGCGAGCCTGGTGCCAGGCGTCGACGTCGACGACCCGGCGCTCCGTGAGCAGGTCCAGCCGCTCACCAGCGTGCCCGAGGAGGTCGATCCGGAGATCGCGGACGCGGCGACGCAGGCCAGCACCGATGCCTTTCGCCTGGCGATGATCGTCTCGGCCGGGCTGCTCCTTGTCGGGGCGGCGATCAACGGGTTCGGGATCCGCAACCCATCGTCGCGCGAGCTCGAGGGCGTGGCCGAGCCGTCCGCGACGCCCGGCTGATCAGAAGACCTTCGGGCACCAGGGCGGGCGCTCGGTGCGGAAGAGCGCATCGGCCCGCGCGATGGCGCCCGGCTGGAGCTCGCGCACGCGCCCGGCGTCGGCCAGCTGCCGGAAGCCGAAGGCTCCCAGGTACGCGGCCCCGAGGTCGGTGATGTCGCATGCCAGGTCGGCTGCCCCGGTCGCCGGCTGGACCACGGGCACCCCGTCCTCGACGGAGAGATCCCAGACGCCGTCGTTCCACTCGCAGAACTCGTCGGCGACCTCGAGGACGAGCCGTCCGTCCGTTGCATAGCGGCGGCCTGCCAGCGCGGGCGCAACGTCGACGACGCGGGTCCACAGCGAGTCACCGAGTTCGCCCCGCAGCCTCCGAGGCTCGGCGATGTTGAGCAGAATCGGGTCGTCGACGGCGATGTTCCACGCCTCGATCCGCGTCATGAGGTCGATGTCGATCAGAAAGCGCCACAGGTCCAGGTGCGCCGCCGGGTTGGTGGCCATGAGCTCGGCGACCACCACCGCCGACTTCGACCCGGAGTTGTCCCACTCGTCGCGGACCCGGTAGCGCGCGTAGCCGTCGGGGACGCCGGCCACCTCGTGGACGATGTGGAAGGCGGCGCTGGCGCCGCGCCGCCAATGCTCGGGATCCGCGAAGAACTCGGAGTCCCAGAAGGCCGCCGAGCGCGTGAAGAATCCGGGTCGCGACGGTCGGACCGCCTCGTAGATCGGTGGGAACGCGCGCTTCGCCTCGTCGAGATCGACGAAGCGGACGGTGCCGGCCGGGAGGTGGGGCTGGCGGAACGCGCTCCGTTCCCGCGCGAGGTTGATCGCCATGCCCAGCGTGCCGAGGCCGTAGCCGAAGCGCTGGTAGATGTTGCCTTCCGATGCCCACAGGATCGCCAGCGGCTCGCCGCGCTCGTGGATGGCGTCGAGCTGGAGCCGCATCATCCGGCGCAGGATTCCCCGGCGCCGATGGGTGGGCTGGACGCCGACGACGGTGACGCCGGCTGCCGGCAGCACGCCGCCGGGGATCGTCAGCTCGAAGCTGAAGATGCCGGCCGTCCCCACGATTCGCTCGCCGTCGTAGGCGGCGATGGCTCGATCGGCCTCGAAGGCGGTCGCCCACCTCGCCCGGTCCTCCTCGCGACCATGCTCGCTGAAGGCGAGCTCGGCGGCCTCGAAGAAGTCGTTGGGGTCCCCGGTGAAGGCGCGGACGTCGATTTCCATGCGCCGATTATGGCGGGAGGGACTGCTCTATCCTTCGGACCGATGTTCCCGATCGGCGACGAGAACGAGCGCGGCCACGGGCCGGCCTTCGTCAGCCTGGCCCTCATCGGCCTCAACATCTTCGTCTTCCTGGTGCTCCAGGGAGCCGGTGCCAGCCAGGCGGGCGCCGAGTTCACCTACGGCTTCAGCGCGGTCCCGGTCGAGATCGTCAATCAGGTCGACCTGACCGAACCGGAACCGATCACGATCGACGGCCAGACCGTGCTCGTGCCGCAGGAGCCGGGGCCCAGCCCGATCTGGCTGACGCTGATCACCAGCATGTTCATGCACGGCGGGCTGCTGCACCTCGCCGGCAACATGCTCTTCCTGTGGGTCTTCGGTGACAACGTCGAGCATCGCATCGGCCACGGGCTCTTCCTGGGCTTCTACCTGCTCGTCGGGGTCATCGCCAGCGTGGCCCAGATCCTCGTCAACACCGATTCGGTGATTCCCACTCTTGGCGCCTCGGGAGCGATCTCGGGCGTGCTCGGCGCGTACTTCGTCATGTTCCCGACCAACCGGGTGAACGTATTCCTGCTCCGCGCCGTCGTGCCGGTGCCGGCGATCGTGGCGATCGGGATGTGGGCCGCCCTCCAGGTCATCGCCGGCTTCGGAGACCTGACCGGAGAGGCAGGCGGCGTCGCGTACATGGCACACATCGGCGGCTTCCTGGCAGGCGCCGCGGCCGGCCTCCTTTTCCGCATCGTCTTCAACGAGCCGCGCCGCCCGCGCGGCATGCCCGCCTCCGCGTACGGATGAGCACGGCCGGCGGGGAGGCGGCCGGGCTGTTCGGTCCCGGCAGCGTCGCGTGGCGGGTCGATCGCGAGGTGATCGTCCTGGCCGGCGGCTCCTGCGCGCTGCTGATGCAGGCCGCGCATCCGGTGGTCGCGGCGGGAGTCGTCGAGCACTCGACGTATGCGACCGATCCGTTCGGCCGCCTCCGACGCACCCTGGCCAGCAGCTTCGACGTCGTCTTCGGCACCCGCTCGCGCGCCGATGCCGCCATCCGCCGCGTCAACGCCATCCACGCGTCCGTTCGCGGCCGGCTCCCCGACGGGGCGCAGTACACCGCCAGGGATCCCGAGGCGCTGCTGTGGGTGCACGCCACGCTCATCGACACCGCGCTGCGGACCTACTCGCGCTTCGTTCGGCCGCTGACGCCCGTCGAGGAGCGCGAGTACCTGCGCGAGGCCGCGGTCGTGGCCGAGCGGCTGGGCGTGCTCCCGGCCGACCTGCCCTCCGACGTCCCCGAGCTGCGTGCCTGGATGGCCGAGATGATCGAGAGCGGGCGCGTGCGGGTCACCCCGGCCGCCCGCCAGGTCGCGCGGACGGTCCTCTACCCCAGCCGCCTCGTGCCGAGGGTCGCCTGGGACGCCGCGCACCTCATCTCGATCGCCACCCTGCCCAAACCGTTGCGGCGCCAGTACGGCATCGGCTGGTCGGAAGGGCGCGTTCGCGGAGTCGAGCGCCTGGCTGCCGTGAGCCGGCGTACCCTGCCACTCGTCCCTCCGCCGCTGCGCTTCGTGCCCCAGGCGCGAACCGCCGAGCGCCGCGTGCGGCGCCCTGGACGCCGCTGATCAGCCGATCGGCGACGTGGGCTCGATCCGGTATCGGCCGCGCACCGCCACGATCCGCGCCCCGACCCGCTCGAGATTTCGCGTGGAGACGCCGCCGGCGTTTGCCGAGGCACCGATGAGGTCGCAGCCGAGCTGCCGCGCATGCGCCGCGCGCTCGCGGATCAGGGCACGCTGGATGCCCCGACCGCGCGCCTCCGGCAGGACGACGCCGGCCCGGAGCCAGCCGACCTGGTGGTGGGTATGGAGGCTGCCGGTGCCGACGGCCCGGCCCTCGAGCTCGGCGACGAACCGGTGGTGGTGCGCCTCGGTCGCCAGGTCGGCCTCGAGGTCCGCGAATGCCCGGGCCGTTGCGCCCTCCATCCCGCCAGCCTCGGCGACGATCGCGCCCCACGGACCGACCTCGTCGCGGCCGAGCCGTCGAACGACGACGTCACCGGGCGGATCCTCGGCGATCACGGCATCCACCGTCACCGCCCCGTAGGCTGCGGTCGCCTCTGGCTCGGCGCCCGGCCAGGGCGCGGCATCGGTCCAGACCCATCCGATCACGCCGTTGGCGGCGAAGTGGTCGCGGGCGCGGCCGAGCAGGTGCGGCATCTCCGCGAAGCCGTGACCGAGGTTGAAGGGCGGGCCGGGGAGGTCCGGTGCCGCGCTGATGGCGAGCTCGCCGTCGTCGACGATCTCGATCCGATGGCCCGCGGCGGCGGCCGCCCTCCACATGGCAAGGGTCGACGCCCGCTCGGCGCGCTCCAGGCGCCTCGCGATCGCGCGCTGCTCCGCGGCGTCATCGACGGGCGGTGAGATGGCGATGGGGTCGCCCGGCCGAACCGTGCCCTCGTTGACGACGCGAGCGTACATGCGGCTGTCGCCCGGGTGCGTCGCGATGCCGAGCCGCCCAAAACGCTCGTCGGTGAACGAGTGCCGGATCGTGCTGCATGGGGTCGTCGCGGCCGACAGCTCGAGAACGAGCTCGTCGCCGATCGCCAGGCGTGTGCCGATCGGCAGAGTCGAGACGTCGCATCCCTCGATCGTCAGGTTCTCCCCGGTCGTGCCGGGGGCGATGGGATGCCCCTCGGACGCGACCCGGCGGATCGCCTCGATGCCGAGTAGCGAGACCGCGCGGTTCGGGCCGCCGTGACCGGTGACGTCGGCGTGGCGGTCGCCCTCCACGCCGAGCGTCGTTACCCGCGCGGCATCGACGGGCCGCTTCGGCACGCCGCCGGCCGAGACGTTGACCTGGAGGAGCCGGCCACGCTGCATCGGCCGATCGTACTCGCGCGGCTATCATGGCGGCGCCCGCTCGGCATCGGCCCCAACCGAAGCGGCATCGAGGGAACTTCCGACGTTGACCCGATTCGTCAGGCTCGCGGTTGCAGCTGCGGTCGCGACCTTCGTCCTGATCGCCGTGGGCGGCCTCGTGCGCGCCACCGACTCGGGCCTCGGCTGCCCGGACTGGCCGCTGTGCTTCGGCGACTGGCTGCCGCCGGCCGAGCTCCACGCCTGGATCGAGCACAGCCATCGCCTGATCGCCGCCGCCTTCGTGGGTCCCCTGATCGCCGCGGTCGGGCTGCTCACCATCTTCAGCGGCCGCCGTCGGGATCGCCCGCTGCTCGCGGCCGCGGTCGTGGCCGGCGTCCTCGTCATCGCCCAGTCCCTGCTCGGCGCGGCGGTCGTGCTCGAGGGTCTCGCCGCCGGGCTCGTCACCGCCCACCTGGCGATGGCGCTCACCGTCCTCGCGGCGGTCATTTTCGTCGCCGAGCGCGCCGCCAACGGACCGATGCCCGCCGCGCACGCGCGGCCGGGCCTCACCCGCCTGGTCGCCGTCACCACCGTCGCGATCTTCGCCCAGATGCTGCTCGGCTCGTGGGTCACCGGCCAGGGCGCCGGCCTGGCCTTCGACGACGTCCCGCTCATGGGCGGCGCGCTTGTCCCGCAGGTCACCACCGAGAGCCAGACGATCCACGCAACCCACCGAGCCCTCAGCCTCGTCGTCGCGGCCCTCGTGGCCTGGACGGCGATCGCCATCGGGCGCTCGACGGAGGCTCCCTTCCCGCGTCGCCTGGCGATCGTGCTCGCCGCCCTCGTGGCGGTCCAGATCGCCCTGGGCCTGCTGAACGTGGCGTCGCGGCTGTCGGCCTTCTTCGTCGTGCCGCACCTGGTGGTCGGTGCCGCCCTGTGGGGCGCATCGGTCTGGCTGCTGCTCACGACCCGTCGACTGCGCCCTGCCGAGATGCGCGTGCGGGTCGCTAAGGGGGAGCCCGGACCGATCGACACGGTGCGTGCCTACGTCGCGCTCACCAAGCCGCGGATCATCGAGCTGCTGCTGGTGACCACGATCCCGACCATGGTGCTCGCCGCCGGCGGACTGCCCTCGCCGTGGCTCGTGGCCGCGGTCATCCTCGGCGGCACTATGGCGGCGGGCGGGGCCAACGCGATCAACATGTACGTCGACCGCGACATCGACGACCTCATGCGTCGCACCCGTAATCGGCCGCTCCCGCGCCACGCCGTCGAGCCGCGCGCCGCGCTGGCGTTCGGGATCGGCCTCAGCGTGGCCGCGTTCGCCTGGCTGGCGCTGACCGTCAACCTGCTGAGCGCGGTGCTGGCCCTCTCCGCCACCGCGTTCTATGTCTTCGTCTACACCCTGTGGCTGAAGCGGAGCACGCCGCAGAACATCGTCATCGGCGGGGCAGCGGGGTGCGTGCCGGTGCTGGTGGCATGGGCATCGGTCACCGGCGGGGTCGAGCTGCCGGCGCTCGTGCTCTTCGCGATCGTCTTCTACTGGACGCCGCCGCACTTCTGGGCGCTCGCGCTGCGCTACCGCGGCGACTACGCCGCGGCGAAGGTGCCGATGCTCCCCGTCGTGCGCGGCGAGGCCGAGACCGCGCGCCAGATCGTGCTCTACACGATCGCGCTGGTGGCGGTCAGCCTCCTCCTCTTCCCGGCGGCCGGCATGGGCTGGATCTACCTCGGGGCTGCGGTCGTCCTCGGCGGGCTGTTCCTGTGGCGCGCGCTGATCCTGCGGGCGGATGCCGCCAGCGGCCGCGCCGCCATCGGCCTCTTCCGCTACTCGATCAGCTACCTGACCCTGCTCTTCGCCGCCGTCGCGGTCGACGCCCTCGTCTACCTGCCGGTCTGACCGCGCGGCACGCGCGGCGTCCAGGGCTCCTCGCCACTGGCCGCGCGCTCGGCGGCCAGCCGCTCGTCGAGCCGGGCGGTCTTGCGCTCTTCGACCCGCATCCACACCCAGAGCACGATCACCATCCCGACCAGGAACGTGATGTCGCCGGCGACCCACATGAGGATCCCGCCGAGGTGCTGGTCCTCCAGCGGCGTCGGCCCCCAGGCGCGGACGTTCGTGACGTAGTGCGGGTAGAGCACGGTGCCGGTGCTGAGCAGGGCGACGCCGAGGAACGAGTTCTGGGGAAGCGCCAGGAAGAGGTAGAAGAGCCGCACCGGGTACGGCATGCGCCAGGGCGAGGGGTCGACGCCGGTGATCGGCCACCAGAACAGCAGCGCCGCGGCCAGGAAGGTCGCGTGCTGCGCGTAGTGGAGCAGCTCGTTCTCGAGCGCCTGGTCGTAGAGCGTGCTGAAGTGCCAGCCCCAGTTCACCGCCGCGAACAGCACCCAGGTCACGACGGGGAACGAGATCGCCTTGACGACCGGGCTGTGCAGCACCCACAGGAGTATCCGCCGCACCGATGGCGTGCTGACCCGCAGCGTGAGCGTGATCGGTCCGCCTCCCAGCAGCAGTGGCGCGGCGACGAGCATCAGCAGCAGGTGCTGGACCATGTGCACGCTGAAGAGGACGCCCTCGTAGGCCTCGATCGGTGACGCCAGCGCCAGACCGATCGCGACCAGGCCGCCCATGAAGCACCACGTCCTGGCTCGCGGGTGCGGGTTGCGCGGGTGCGCGCGGTTCACCGTCCGGACCGCCCACAGATAGGCGGCCGCGGTCGCCACCAGCGGCACGACAACGAGCGGGTCGAACCGCCACGCCAGCAGGACCGCGGGGAAGTCCGGCGGCGGCGCCTCGGCCCCGTGGGCCAGCACCGTTGCCGGCGCGACGGCGAGCAGCAGGAGCGCGAACGGGAGGGCCATGCGGCGCATCGGTCTCATTGTCGCCCGAATTCGCGGGAACCGACGTGTCGAGCGCGGCGTCAATGGCGCCATGAATCGAACTGCCCCGGGCCTCTTCGTCGTGCTCTTCGTTCTCCTCGCGGCGTGCGCCAGCCCCGGTGGCTCGCCCGGAGCCTCGGAGACCGATGGAGGCGGCGGCTCTTCGCCCCCGCCACCCAGCGCGTCCGACGGTGGGGGAGAGACCGGCGGCATCGAGCATCCCACCGGCGCCAACGAGCCGATCCTGATCGTCGAGGAGGTCGGCGGCTTCGCGATGCCGCAGATGATCGCGACCCGCGTGCCGACCTTCGCCCTCTACGGAGACGGCCGCGTGATCATGCAGGGCGTGCAGACGCTCGAGTTCCCGGGCCCCGCCCTGCCGGCGCTCATCGAGCGCACGATGACCGAGGAGGGCATCCAGGCGGTGCTCGAGGCGGTCGAGGAGACGAACCTCTTCACCGGCGACCTCGAGATGCGCGGCGCCATGAACGTCATCGCCGACGCCACCGATACCGTCTTCCGCCTCAACGCCAATGGCGACGAGGTCACGGTCCTTGTCTATGGCCTCGGCCTGCTCGACCCGGCCTTCGGTGGCAACTTCGAGGGCATTGACCAGTCGGAGATCGACGCGCATGCGGTCCTCGGCCAGCTGCGCGACGCGCTGATGACCATCGAGACCTCCGTGCCGGGCGACGCGTGGGAGGCCGAGGGCTGGCGGCCGTACATCCCGACCGCGTTCCGCCTCTACGTCCGCGACGTCACTGGCGAGCCGATCGAGGGCGGCGAGCTGCCCGGCGTCGTGCGCGAATGGCCGACCGATGACGATCCGGCCACCTTCGGCGAGGAGCTTCCGGTCTTCGGCGACGGCACTCGCTGTGGCGTCGTGGAAGGCGAAGATGCCGCGGCCTGGTTCACCGAGCTCAGTGCCTCCACCCAGCAGACGATCTGGACCTCCGACGGCGATGACCGCTTCACGGTCCTGCCGCGTCCGCTGCTTCCCGGCGAGGAGACGACCTGCCCCGAGGAGATCGCCTCCGGCTAGCGGTCGGTCGCGTCGCCGCTAGATCGGTGACTTCTCACGGGAGTCCGCCCTTGGGTGCGGTTTCGCCGCTGCACTGAAGGCATTGCCGCACGGGGTGCACCCGCACGTGCACCTCACGCTCACCGGGCACCTATACAGCGAAGAAACGCAACCTGGCACGCGGTCCAGTTGGCAGAACACCGATAGATCGGCGCCGCAGGGTCCGATGGCGCCGCTCGGACGCCCTTCGGTACAATGCGGTCCGTGTCGCCCGTCAGCCCACGGTGGCGTGCGTGCCTGACGCGCGAGGCCGACGCCCCTTGCCGAATGCTGACCTGAGGAGCCCTCGAGATCGAGCCGATGGACACCACGGCGCCCGGCACCCGGCTGCGGACGATCGTCCGCCGGTTGGCGCCGCTCACGCTCGTCGTCCTGCTCGCCGGCTGCCTCCTGCCTCCGACGCCAAAGACCGATGCCGGCCAGGACGTCTTCAACCTGTACCTCATCGTGCTGGGGCTGGCGGCGATCGTCTTCATCGGCGTCGAAGGCTTCATCCTCTACGCGGCCTTCCGCTACCGGCGACAGCCTGGCGACGAGGTACTGCCGGAGCAGCTCCACGGCAACAACACCGTCGAGATCATCTGGACGGCCATCCCCACCGTCATCGTCTTCATCCTCTTCTTCTTCAGCATGCTCACGCTTGGCGAGGTGGAGGCCAGCTCGAACGTCGAAAGCGCCACCACCGTCGAGGTGGAGGCCTTCTCCTGGGGCTGGACCTTCCGCTACGAGGGCGGCGCCGAGGCAACGGGCAGCGCGAGCGAGCCGCCCATCCTGGCCCTCCCGATCGACGAGCCCGTGCGCCTCGTCCTCGATTCGCTTGACGTCAATCACGCCTTCTTCGTCCCCGAATTCCTCATCAAGCGCGACGTCATCGACTTCGGCGACATCCGCGAGCCCAACGAGCTGACCTTCACGATCACCGAGGAGGGCACGTACGCCGGCCAGTGCGCCGAGTTCTGCGGCACCTCGCACGCCGAGATGGTCTTCACCGTGGAGGCCATGCCGCGCGCGGACTACGACGCCTATGTCGAGGCCCTCGCGGCCGGTGAGCCGCCGCCTCCGCCGCCCGGGGGCGGGGAGTGCGGAACCACGATCCAGGTGGCTGCGATCGAGACGCTCCAGTTCGACACCGACACGATCGAGGTGCCACCGGGCGAGGACTTCTGCATCGAGTTCACGAACAACGACACCGTCGTGCACGACATCGGCATCGAGGAGACCGGCTTCGACGGCGAGGACGTCCAGCCGGGCGAGTCCTTCACGTACGTGATCCCGGCCATGGAGGCCGGCGACTACACCTTCTACTGCACCATCCATCCGACGATGACCGGCGACCTGGTCGTCGGCGAGTAGGACCCAGCGGAGCGCGCGAAGAACCATGGCAACCACGACCCTCGAACCCCAGGCCGGCGCCTCCGCCTATCGGCGGTCGTGGGTCATCGAATGGCTGACGACGGTCGACCACAAGAAGATCGGGATCCTGTACATCGTCAACAGCTTCCTCTTCTTCTTCGCGGCCGGGATCCTGGCCCTCGTGGTCCGCAGCGAGCTGGCCGTTCCGGGGCTCCAGCTCGTCGACCAGGACACCTTCAACCAGGCGTTCACGATGCACGGGACGATCATGCTGTTCCTGTTCGTCATCCCGGCGCTCTCGGGGTTCGCGAACTACATCGTGCCGCTCCAGCTGGGCGCGCCGGACATGGCCTTCCCGCGCATCAACGCCCTGAGCTTCTGGCTCCTGCCGCTCGGCGGGCTGCTGATCTTCAGCGGCTATCTCTTCGGCGGCGCCGCTGCCGAGGGCTGGACCGCCTACACGCCGCTGTCGAACATCAGCGAGGGCGTCGGCACCGACCTGTGGATCATCGGCCTGGCGCTGGTGGGGACTGCCTCCATCCTGGGCGCGGTCAACTTCATCACCACCGTCTTCAAGATGCGCGCTCCGGGCATGACGCTGTTCCGGATGCCGATCTTCGTTTGGACCGTGCTCGTCACCGCCGTCCTGATCCTGCTTGCCACGCCGGTGCTGACAGCGGGGCTGATCGCGCTCTTCATCGACCGCAACTACGGCGGGTCGTTCTTCGACCCGTCGGTCGGCGGCAACCCGATCCTGTGGCAGCACATCTTCTGGTTCTTCGGCCACCCGGAGGTCTACATCGTCATCCTGCCGGCGATGGGCGTGGTGAGCGAGGTGCTGCCGGTCTTCAGCCGCAAGCCGCTCTTCGGCTACAAGGCCTTCGTCTTCGCCACCATCGGCATCGGTCTGCTGAGCTGGACGGTGTGGGCGCACCACATGTTCACGACCGGTTCGGTCTTCCTGCCGTTCTTCAGCTTCATGACCGCGCTGATCGCCATCCCGACCGGCATCAAGATGTTCAACTGGCTCGGCACGCTGTACCGCGGCAAGCTGACACTGACGACGCCGATGCTGTTCGCGCTGGGGTTCATCAGCATGTTCCTCATCGGCGGCATCAGCGGCGTGATGCTCGCCTCGCCGCCGATCGACTTCCACGTCCAGGACACCTACTTCGTGGTGGCGCACCTGCACTACGTCTTCTTCGGCGGCGCGGTGTTCGGCGTCTTCGCGGCCGCCTACTACTGGTTCCCGAAGATGACCGGCCGCATGCTCAACGACGGGCTGGGCAAGGTCCACTTCTGGATCCACTTCATCGGCTTCAACCTCGCCTTCTTCCCGATGCACCAGCTGGGCCTTTCGGGCATGCCGCGTCGCGTGAGCGACTACAGCCCCGATGCGGGCTGGACGATCCTCAACGCGCTCTCGACGGTCGGCGCGTTCATGATCGCGGTGAGCGTCATCCCGTTCCTGATCAACGTGATCGCCAGCCTCATCAACGGCGAGCCCGCCGGCGACGATCCGTGGGAGGGAAACACCCTCGAGTGGGCGACGACCAGCCCGCCGCCGCCGTACAACTTCGATCGTCTGCCGCCCATCCACTCGGAGCGGCCACTGTTCTTCCTGACCCACGGGCACGGGCACGCCGCCGCCCGGCCCGATGACCTCGAGGAGCACGAGGCCGACGACGTCGAGCATCGCGGAGGCCTGGTATGACCGCGCGCACGATGCAGGCTCACCCCGCGGGCGAGGACGAGGCGGCCGCGGTACTGGCGCACGGAGCCTCCGGCATGCCGACCCCCATGGTCGGGATGCTCCTGTTCATCGCCAGCGAGGTGATGTTCTTCGGCGGCCTGTTCGCGACGTACTTCAACGCGCGGGCCTCGGTCGGCCCCGGCAGCTGGCATCCGCCCGAGGGCGGCCACCTCGACCTTCCGTTAGCGGCGGTCCTCACCGCCATCCTCGTCGCCTCGAGCTTCACGATGCAGTTCGGGGTGTGGGCAATCCGCCGCGGCGACGCCGGCAAGCTGCGGCTGTGGACGATGATCACCCTCGGCCTCGGCATCCTCTTCCTGGCCGGCCAGCTCTACGACTACAGCCAGCTCGGCTTCGGGATCGCCGACGGCGTCTTCGGCACGGTCTTCTACACGCTCACCGGCTTCCACGGCGCGCACGTCTTCGGCGGGGCGGTGGGCCTGACCATCATCCTGGCGCGGACCATGCGCGGCCAGTTCAGCGCCCGCAACCACGTCGCGGTCGAGGCGGTCAGCGTGTACTGGCACTTCGTCGACGTGGTCTGGATCGCCGTGTTCAGCACGATTTACCTGCTGGGCTAGGGATGGACCGATGACCGATACCGCCATCGGCTTCCTCATCGTCGGCATCGCGATGCTCGTCGTGCTTGGCGTCGTCTTCGCCATCTCGTCCCGCCCGCGCCCTGCCGGCGACCGCCCCACGCCACCGGACGGCGTGCACCTTCCCCCGCCGAGCTTCCTGCCGGTGGTCATCTCGATCGGCGCGGCGCTCATGGGCGCCGGGCTCGCGTTCCGCGCCGATGACCAGCTGGCCAACCTGTTCCTTGTGATTCCCGGCCTCGTCATCTTCGTGCTCGGCGTGCTGTGGTGGGTGCGCGCCGCCAACCGCGAGTGGCGCGAGGTCGAGCATGGCGGTCACGGTTCGCAGGCCCCTCACGACGACCACGCCGCTCACTGACCCCTCGATGACCACCGGCAGCCGCGGCGTGGATCTGCGGCGCCTACCGCGGCGATTCCTGGTGTACGCGGCGCTGCTGCCCTTCGTGGTGCTTGGCGCGGCGGCATTCGCGCTCTACCTGCGTGGCGGTCCCACGTCACCCACCACCATCGGCACCATCGCGCCCGACTTCAGCCTGACCGACCTCGACGGCAACCCGGTCCGCCTGGCCGACCACCGCGGGAGCCCGGTGATCGTGAACTTCTGGGCATCGTGGTGCGGCCCGTGCGTGGAGGAGTTTCCGCTCTTGCGCGAGGCCGCGCAGGAGCACGCGGACGACGGCCTGGTCGTGCTCGGGATCGTCTACCAGGACCGATCCGAGTCGGCGCGCGCCTTCATGGAACGCAACGGCGGCAGTTGGCCGGCGGCGATGGATCCGGACGAGCGCGTCGCGTCGGCGTATAACATCTTCGCGCCGCCGGAGACGTACTTCATCGGGCGCGACGGGAGGATCGTCGCGCGCCACATCGGTCAGTTCACGGCCGCCTCGTTGCAGGACAAGGTGGCAGCGATCATGGACGAGGAGTGAGCATGGACTCGAACCTTCCCGCCACCCGGCCCGATGCCCCGCTGGCAGTGCGAGAAGAGGCCCCCGCCGAGCCGCTGCCGCGGCGTCAGCCGATCAACGTCGCCTTCCTGCCGCTGGCGCTCGTCGCCTTCATCATCCTCGCCTTCATCATCGCCACCTGGACCTTCCTCGCCGCCGGCGGCTGAGCCGATCCTTCGGGCCAATGTGGTTGGCCTTACGACCGAGGAGCTCCGCAGAACGGCCACTCCTCGGTCGTCGCGCCAATCGTGCTGGCCAGGCGACCGGTGAACCGCTCCACATCGGTCACCAGGCCAATCAGATTGGCCGATGTGGTCCTCAGGCCGCAGCCACTGGCCGCGCCCCGGGGCGAAGGGAGCTCAGCGCCGCCTGGACGAGGCCGGCCGGCGAGCCGTACAGGCGAACCAGGTCGGCTGCGAGCAGGGCGATGATCGCCACCTCGATGCCCTTCGCCACCCAGCCGAGGCTGAAGTACGGGCCCATCACGAGGTAGGCGACGATCGTGACCGCGGTGTAGCCCGCGAGGCCGACCCGCGGCACCCATGCGAAACGCCGAACGAACGGATGGGGCAGGGCAGAGGCCACCAGCGCCGCCGCCAGCGCGGCGTAGCCGATCGCGTTGAGCGTGAAGAGGGTCCCGCCCAGCGTGAGGTGGATGTAGGCGGTGATCAGCGCCAGGTCGACGATGGCGACGGTGAGGCCCACCGCCAGCGCCGTGCCGGCTCGGGTGCTGTGGGTCATGGCATGCATCGGTCTGGACTCCGCTTATGTGCTACTTGACATGAGCAAGTATAGCCACGGAGGGAGGAGCGCACAAGGAATGAATGTCCCGGCCGGGCCGGGATCGGTCCGGGAAGTTCGCGCCTCAGGAGGCCGCGGCGCTCCCGGGCGTCGGATAGCGGCGCTCGACGTAGGCGTCGAGGATGGCCAGGAAGCGCGGCACGATGTCGTCGCCGCGCAGCGTCTCGGTCTTCTCGCCGTCCACGAACACCGGCGCCACCGGCTCCTCGAAGGTGCCGGGCAGGCTGATCCCGATGTCGGCGTGCTTCGACTCGCCCGGCCCGTTGACGACGCAGCCCATGACCGCCACGCGGAGCTCCTCGACTCCCGGATGCGCCTCGCGCCATCGTGGCATCTGCTCCACGAGGTAGTCCTGGATGTCCCGGGCCATCTCCTGGAAGAAGGTGCTTGTCGTCCTCCCGCAGCCCGGGCAGGCCGAGACCTGTGGCAGGAAGGAGCGCAGGCCCATCGACTGGAGCACCTGCTGGGCGACCTGCACCTCCTGGGTCCGGTCGCCGCCGGGCTCCGGGGTGAGGCTGACCCGGATGGTGTCGCCGATCCCGCGCTGGAGGAGGACCGCGAGCCCGGCGGTGGAGGCGATGATGCCCTTGGCGCCCATGCCGGCCTCGGTCAGGCCGAGGTGGAGCGGGTAGTCGCACCGATCCGCCAGCCGGCTGTAGACCTCCACGAGGTCCGGCACGCCCGACACCTTGGCGCTGATGATGATCCGGTCGTGCGGCAGGCCGACCTCCTCGGCGAGGCGGGCCGAGCGCAGCGCCGACTCGAGCATCGCCTCGATCATGACCTCGCGGCTGTCCCGCGGTTCGGCGGAGGCGGCGTTGGCGTCCATCATCTCGGTCAGCAGCTGCTGGTCGAGCGAACCCCAGTTCACGCCGATGCGGACCGGCACCCCGTTGGCGATGGCGACCTCGATGATCGTCGCGAACTGCTCGTCGCGCCGCTTGGTGCCCACGTTGCCCGGGTTGATGCGGTACTTGGCAAGCGCGGCTGCCGCCTCGGGGTACTTCGTGAGCAGCAGGTGCCCGTTGTAGTGGAAGTCGCCGATGATGGGAACGCCGACTCCCAGCGCGTCGAGCTTGGCGCGGATGACGGGCACTGCCTGCGCGGCCGCGTCGTTGTTGACCGTGATCCGCACGAGCTCGGATCCGGCGTGGGCCAGCTGCGCGACCTGGATGGCGGTGGCGTCGGCATCGGCGGTGTCGGTGTTCGTCATCGACTGCACCACGACCGGGTGGGCCGATCCGACGGGCACGCCACCCACCAGCACGGTCGGCGTATTTCGCCGTGAGGGTACGCTCATCGTTGACATGGTAAAGCGAGCCTTTCCGACCGGCATACCGTGTGCAGGGCCCGCGACGTGACCGAGCGCGCGGCGACCAATCCGGTCCGGGGCCGGCACGTCTGGATCGTCGAGGACGAGCCAGCGTCGGCGACCCTGGCTGCCGAGCTGTGCGAGGGCTGGGGCGCGCAGGTATCGGTCTTTCGAGCGCCCCTTCCGTTCCTCGCCGCGCTCCGGGATCGGTCGCAGCCCACCGCGGTCGTTCTCGACTGGCGGCTCGAGCACGAGCTGAGCGCGGCACTGTTCCTGGCGACGCGCCATCGGTACCCGCGCCTGCCGGTCATCTACTGGACCGGGCACGCCGCCGGTGCGCTGCCGTCGATGATCACCGACGACGCGCACACCACGGTCGTCGACAAGGCCGAGGGCACCGAGCCGTTCGAGCGTGCCCTCGACTGGGCCAGCCGCGTCGGGAGCGCGGAGCCGGCGCTCTAGGCGCGGCCGAGGGCCAGCACGGCGTTCATGCCGCCGAACCCGAACGAGTTGGTGACCGCCACCTCGACGCGCGCCGGTCGCGCAGCGGTGAGGACATCGAGGTCGATCTCGGGGTCGAGCGTGCGCAGGTTGCAGGTGCCCGGCAGGATCTCGCGCTGGAGCGCGAGAGCGGTGATGGCGGCCTCGACCGCGCCGGATGCGCCGAGCGCGTGGCCGTAGAGGCCCTTCGTGCCGGAGACGGCGATGCCGCCGGCATCGGCGCCGAACGCCACGCGGATGGCGCGGGCCTCCGCCGGCTCGTTGAGTGGCGTGCTCGAGCCGTGGGCGTTGACGTAGCCGACCCGCGCGGGAGCCAGGTTCGCATCGGCCAGGGCGTCGCGGATGGCTCGGGCCGCGTCACGACCGTCCGGCCGCGGGGCAGTCATGTGATAGGCGTCGTTGCTGGCGCCGAAGCCGAGCACCTCGGCGACGACGGTCGCACCGCGGCTGCGGGCGGCCTCCAGCTCCTCGAGCACGAGGATGGCGGCCGCCTCGCCCATCACGAAGCCGTCGCGGTCGGTGTCGAACGGCCGCGAGGCGGACTCTGGGTCGTCGTTGCGGCTCGAGAGGACGCGAATGAGCGCGAACGCGCCGAAGGTCAACGGCGCCAGCGGAGCCTCGGCGCCGCCGGCCAGCGCGAGGTCGACGGTGCCGTCGCGGATGGCGTGGAAGGCCTGGCCGATGGCCATCGCCCCCGACGCGCACGAGTTGGCGTTGCCGACCGACGGACCGGTCAGCCCGAGGTCGAGGGCGACGTTGCTGGCGCCGGCGCCTCCGAAGACGGCGAGCGCCAGGGTCGGCGAGACGCCGCGCGTGCCTCGTGCGACGTACCCGGCGTGCTGCTCCTCGCCGTACGCGACGCCGCCGAGGGCGGAGCCGATCCAGACGCCGGTCCGCGAGGCGACCCCGTTGTCGAACGGCAGGGCGGCGTGCTCGACCGCCAGCCGAGCGGCGATGACGCTGAGGGCGCTGAACCGATCCAGCCGCCGCGCGCGCCGCGCGTCGAGGTGGCTGGCCGCGTCGAAGTCGTCGATCTGCGCGGCGATCCGCGACGGGAAGGCCGACGCGTCGAAGCGGTCGATCGTCCGCACCGCCGACCGATCGGCGAGCACGCCGCTCCACAGCCCCTCGACACCCGTGCCGATGGGCGTCACGGCGCCGATGCCGGTGATGGCCACTCGTCGGTCGCTCATCGGCCGCCGGCCTCCGCCAGCTCCTTGACGAGGCGCAGCGTCCGCCCGGCGATGGCCTCGATGAACTGCGGGCCGATGACGTGGCCGGCGGCGAACTCGCCGATGAGCGGCCAGTCGAGCTCGAGCTCGTGCTCGATGCTCACGTCGAGGGCGCCGTCGCGTTCCTCGAAGTGCCACGCGACCTCCATCCCCTTCGTCACCCCGGCGGTGTGGACGAACTCGATACGGCGCTCGTCGGGGAGCGGCCGCTGGATGGCGCTCCAGCGGACGGGGATCGGGCCACGCCGAGCGCCCATCTCGAAGTGGCGCTCCGCCGCCGTTCGGCAGGCGGCGGACGTATCGGTAGTGAGGGAGCAGCTCCGGCCAGCGCTCGACGTCGGCTGCCAGCGCGAAGACGCGCTCGTACGGCGCGTGCATGAGCTGGTGGATGCGGCTCCTCACGGACTGAGCACCTCGAGCAGCGCGCGCGGTGCGAGGGCGTCGGTCGCCGGGCGGCAGTCGCCGAGTGCCGAGCCCAGGCGCATGCGCCGCGCCCGGCCGATCGTCGAGGCGGGCGAGGGCGTGCTCGAGAAGCGGCGGCACGGCGAGGAAGCCCTGCACGAGCCAGCTGAGCGCCGACTTGGCCGCGAAGGCGGCGCGGCGCTCGCGTCGGTAGGCGTGAGACGGATCGGTGCCGCGGGATATGGCGTCGGCGGCGGCCCTCGCAGAGCGCAGGGCGCGGTGGATGCCCTCGCCGGTGAACGGGTCGACGAAGCCGGCCGCGTCGCCGATGAGCAGCCAGCCCGTGCCCGCGACGTCGGCGACGCGATGCCCGATCGGCGACGCACCGCGGATGGGCGTCAGCCGCTCACGTCCGGCGAGGCGCGCGGCCACCGCGGGGATGCCGGCGATCGCGGCCGCGAAGCGCTCGGCCGCGGGGGTGCGACCGTTCATCGGCAGTGCCATGCCGACGTTCAGCTGGCCGTCGGGCAGCGGGGCCAGCCCGACGTAGTAGCCGCGGCCGACGTGCATCTCGCCGTGGTCCGCCAGGTCTGGATCGCCCGAGTAGTGCGCCACCAGGCCCAGGCGGCGCGGGAATCGGACCGGGCGCTCGACGCCGGTCAGCCGGGCGACGGTCGAGCGCACGCCGTCGGCGCCGACGACCAGGTCGGCGTCGATCCTGCGCCTGGTGCCGTCGCCGGTGCGCACCGTGGCGCCGGTGACGCGCCCGCCGTCGACCTCCAGCCCGACGAGGCGCGTGCCCTCTACGAGCTCGGCGCCGCTCTCCGCGGCGTGGGCCGCGAGGCGCGCGTCGAAGCGGGTGCGATCGAGCCCCCAGGCAACGCGCGGCCCTCGTGAGTCGGCATAGGTGATCATCGCGCTCCGATCGCCGGCCACCATGCGCATGCCGGCCAGCGGAATCGCGTCGGCCTGCCACGCGTCCGGCGCGAGGCCGATTCGAGCGAGCTCCTCGACGATCCGCGGGCTCGCGTACTCGGCGCAGGCCTTCGGGCGCGGGTGGTGGGCGGCCTCGAGGAGGATGACCCGCGCGCCGGAGCGGGCGAGCCCTGCCGCCAGCGCCGAGCCCGCCGGCCCGGCGCCGGCGATGAGCACGTCGCAGCGGGTCATGCCGTCGCCGCGGTCGCGACGCGCGGCAGCCATGCGGACGAGCGCCAGCGCACGCTGAGCCCAGCCTCGGCGAGAAGGCCGTCGAGCTCGGGGATCGTGTAGGCGCGGCGCGCGGAGGCCACGCCGTCGGCCCGCGTCACCGGGCTGCGGCCGAGCGCCATCACCGTCACCCAGGTCGCGGCCAGCGGCATGAGCCCGCGCCGGAGGTCGTTGACGACCACGCCGCGACGGGCGACGCGTCGCATCTCGCGCAGGGCCATGACGGCGGCCTCGGGCGCCAGGTGGTGGACGAGCAGCGAGCAGTGGGCCACGTCGACGGCGCCGTCGTCGAACGGCAGGGCGACGGCATCGGCCTCGACGACCTCGATCCCCGTCATGCCGGCGAGGCCGGCGTTCGCGATGTCGAGGACGAGGGGGTTGACGTCCGCCGCGACGACCTGCCAGCCACGGCGCGCGAAGGCGATCGGCATGTCGCCGGCTCCGGTTCCCACGTCGAGGATACGAGTGGCGTTGCCGGTTCCCATCACTCGCTCGATGGCGCGCACGCTCGCATCGGTCCCGCCCGGCAGGCGGTTCATGCGCGCCAGGTCCGCGAGGTTCGCCTCCACCTCCGACCGCGAGAGGCTGCCGGAGTCGAGCAGCTCGGCCGCATCGGTCCGGGCGCCGAGGGCAAACAGTCGACGCATGCCGATGGCCATCTGGCAATCTTCGACGCCGCACGCGGAATCCGCAACGCGAGGGTCGGCTGGGGGCCGGAAGCGGGGCCGGGCGCTGACGTACACTGAGCGCCGATGACCGCGACTGCTCCGCCCGGTACCGACGTGCCCGAAAACGACCGCACCGACACCCGCCACCGAACGGTGGTGATCATCGGCTCCGGGCCTGCCGGCCTCACCGCCGCCATCTACGCCGCGCGTGCCAACCTCGAGCCGCTCGTGATCGCCGGCAACGTGCCGATGGGCCAGCTCATGATCACCTCGGACGTCGAGAACTACCCCGGCTTCCCCGAGGGCATCCAGGGGCCGGAGCTGATGCAGAAGTTCCGCGATCAGGCCGAGCGCTTCGGTTCGACCATCCTCGACCGCGACGCGACACGCGTCGACTTCGCGTCGCGCCCGTTCGGGATCTGGGTCGGCGAGGACGAGTACCGCGCCGATGCCGTCATCGTGGCCACGGGCGCATCGGCCCTGTGGCTCGGGCTGCCGTCGGAGGAGGAGTTCCGCGGACGTGGCGTCAGCGCCTGCGCGACATGCGACGGCTTCTTCTTCCGCGGTCGCGAGGTGGCCGTGGTGGGCGGCGGCGACACCGCGCTCGAGGAGGCCACCTTCCTCACGCGCTTCGCGGACAAGGTGACGATGCTCGTGCGCCGCGAGGAGTTCCGCGGCAGCAAGATCATGCAGGACCGCGCCACGCGGGACCCCAAGATCGAGATCGTCTTCAACAAGGAGGTCACCGAGGTCCGCGGTGAGATGACCGTCAGCTCGCTGCGCCTGCGGGATACGGCGACCGGCGAGGAGAGTGACCTCGAGGTGCAGGGCATGTTCGTCGCGATCGGCTACAAGCCAAACACCGAGCTGTTCACCGGGCAGCTCGACATCGGCCCCGGCGGCTACCTCGACGTGGTGGGCGAGACCGGATCCAAGGTGGAGGGCGTCTTCATCGCCGGCGACGTCCACGACCATCACTACCGCCAGGCGGTGACCGCCGCGGGCGACGGCTGCAAGGCAGCCATCGACGCCGAGCGATGGCTCGCATCGGTCGGCGAGATCGAGGCCTCGACCGCCACGAACTGGTAGGAGGCCGATCGACCGATGGCACGTGCGCCGCGCCCCGAGGACCTCTACGACCTGCGCATCCCCACCGATCTCGACCTCTCGCCCGACGGGCGCCTCGTGGCCTTCAGCGTCAAGAGCGTGGCTCCGGGCAGGGACGGCTACCGCAGCTCGCTGTGGCTCAGCACCACCGATGGCAGCGCGCCCGCGCGGCAGCTGACCGTCGGCAGCAAGAACGACACTGCCCCGCGCTGGTCGCCGGACGGGTCGCGCCTTGCCTTTCTTTCCGACCGCGGCGCGGTGCTCCAGGCCGGCGGCGGCGGCGCGAAGGCGGGCAAGCCCGAGGCGCCCAAGGAGGGCGGCACGCAGGTCTGGATCCTTCCCTTCGCCGATGGCGGCGAGGCGCGCCAGCTCACCGACCTGCCAAAGGACGTCGAGGGCCTGGAGTGGTCGCCGGACGGCAAGCGGATGGCGATCGTGAGCACGGCGGAGTCCACCGAGCCGGAGAAGACGCCGGAACGCAAGCCGGAGGACGGCCCCGCGCCCGACATCCGGCTCATCGACACGCTCAGCTACCAGTTCAACGGCGCGGGCTTCATCCACGATCGGTTCACCCGCCTCTGGCTCATCGACGCCGAGAGCGGTGCGGCGGAGCTCCTGACGCGCGGCAACCACCACGACGGTGATCCGCAGTGGTCCCCTGACGCGCGGCAGATCGCCTTCGTCTCGGACCGCCACCCGAATCCGGATCTGGGCTGGCGCAGCGACATCTACCTCGTCGACGTCCGCGGTGGCGCGCCGCGCCAGCTGTCTCCGGGTCGTGGCCGGCAGGGCTGGGCCGCACCTTCGTGGTCGCCGGACGGGCGCTGGGTGGCCGCGATCGGGACGCGCGACTGGCGCCGCGGGGAGCTGCCGCAGGCATCGGTCTGGCGCTTCCGGGTGCGCGATGGCAAGGACGAGAACGTCATCCCCGCCGACGCCGACCTCGAGGCCGCCGCCGGCATGAACAGCGACCTCCAGGGCGGATTGCCGGTGCGGCCCGGGTGGATGGCCGACGGCCGGTGGGTCGTCTTCTCGGCGCCCGTCGACGGCGCATTCGAGCTGTGGCGCGTGGAGATCGAGGGCGGGCGGCTCGAGCGGCTCACCCGCGGCCGGCACTACCTGGGGCGTCCGTCGATCGTCGGCCGTCAGCGCGGCGGTGCCCGCGTGGCGGTATCGCGTATCACCGCGACGAGTGCCCCGGAGGTTGCGGTCGGCGACATCCCCGCCGGCCGGCTGGGCGGCTCCGAATCGGTTGAGCTGCGAGACGTCAGCAACCTCATGAGCGCCTGGGACGACATCAAGCTCGTCGCGCCGGTCGAGCGCTGGCACGAGGTCGACGGTCGCCGCATCCAGGGCTGGTTCATCTCCGCCCCGAACAACACGAAGCGCAACCCGGCGCCAGTCGTGCTCCAGATCCACGGCGGGCCGGCCACGCTCTATGGCTGGTCGCTGATGTGGGAGTGGCAGGTCATGGCCGCCAACGGGATCAGCGTCTACGCCTGCAACCCGCGCGGCTCGCAGGGCTACGGTGAGGAATTCCTGAACGCGAACGTCCGCGACTGGGGCGACGGACCGATGCGGGACGTGATGGCCGGCCTCGACTCACTCATCGACGACGGCCTCGTCGACGGCGACCGGATGGGCGTCACCGGCGGCTCGTACGGCGGCTACCTGACGTCGTGGATCGTGGGCCACACCGATCGGTTCAAGGCGGCGGTCACCTGCCGATCGGTCAACGACCTCATCAGCCAGATGCTCTCGGGCGACATCGGCGGTCCGACCTTCGGCCTCTTCGTCTACGGCGTCCATCCGTGGGAGGACTGGGATCTCTACCACCGCCACTCGCCGCTGACGTACGCCACCGAGGTGACGACCCCGCTGCTCATCCAGCATGCCGAGAAGGACCTGCGCTGCACGATCACCCAGGCCGAGGAGCTGTTCGCCGTGCTTCGCTCGCTGCGCAAGACGGTGCGGCTCATGCGCACCCCGGACGATACGCACGAGCTGACCCGATCCGGCACGCCGTTTCGGCGGGTCGACAACCTGCGGCTCATCGACGAGTGGTTCCGCCACTTCCTGGTCGAGGGCAAGACCCGCATGCCGAGAATTGACCCGCACCGCAGCTAGCCTGCAGCGTATTTACGCATATACCATGTACGGGTAGGTAGACTTCGCGATGAGCGCCGATCTCGAGGCCGAGCTCTCCACGGCCTACGGCTTCGACGCGCCGGGCGTGACCTTCGGCGCGGGGATGCGCGGCGAAGAGGCGCTGCCGTCGGTCCAGGTGCGAGTGCCGCTGGCGATGATGAACCGCCACGGCCTCGTGGCCGGGGCCACCGGAACGGGCAAGACGAAGACGCTCCAGGTGCTCGCCGAGCAACTGTCGGACGCCGGCGTGCCGGTCTTCATCAGCGACATCAAGGGCGACATCAGCGGGCTCGCCGCCCCCGCCGAGCTCAACGAGAAGCTCACCGCCCGCGCCCAGGCCATCGGCTTCGCCGACTATGCGCCGCGCTCCTTCCCGGTCGAGTTCCTGACCCTGGATCGCGATGGCAAGGGAGTGCGGCTGCGCGCATCGGTCAGCTCCTTCGGGCCGATCCTGCTGTCGAAGGTGCTCGACCTGAACGACACCCAGCAGTCGGTGCTGGCGCTTGTTTTCAAGTACGCCGACGACAAGCAGCTGCCAATCGTCAATCTCGAGGACCTGCGGGCGCTCCTCAACCACCTCAACTCGGACGCCGGCAAGTCGGAGATGGCCGAGTACGGCGGGATCGCCACCGCCACCTCCGGCGTGATCATCCGCAAGATCGTCGAGCTCGAGCAGCAGGAGGCCGATGCGTTCTTCGGGGCCCCGGAGTTCGAGGTCGAGCACTTCCTGCGCCTGACCGATGACGGTCGCGGCATCATCAGCGTCCTCGAGCTGGCCGACATGCAGGACCGGCCCGCCCTCTTCAGCACGTTCATGATGTGGCTGCTCGCCAGCCTCTACGAGTCGCTGCCGGAGATCGGCGACCCGGAGAAGCCGAAGCTCGTCTTCTTCTTCGACGAGGCTCACCTGCTCTTCCGCGACGCGAACAAGACCTTCATGCAGCAGATCGAGCTCGTGGCGCGGCTCATCCGCTCCAAGGGCGTCGGCGTCTTCTTCGTCAGCCACTCACCGTCGGACGTTCCCGCCGAGGTGCTCGGCCAGCTCGGCAACCGCGTCCAGCACGCGCTCCGCGCGTTCACGCCCGACGACCTGGAGGTCGTGCGCGCCACCGCCGAGACCTTCCCGACCACCACGCACTACGACGTCGAGGAGGAGCTGACGGCCCTCGGCACCGGTGAGGCGCTCATTACCGCCCTCGACCTCAAGGGCAGGCCGATGCCGACGGCGCGCACGATGATGCGGCCGCCGATGTCGCTGATGGCCCAGGTGGCGCCGGCGGTGGTCGACTCGGTTGTGAGCGCCTCGGCGATCGTTGCGAGCTACGCCACCGACAGCGACCCCGAGTCGGCCAAGGAGCTGCTCGCCGCGCGCCTCGCCCGCGCCACCGAAGCGGCGAAGGAGCCGATGGAGGGGGTCGAGGATCCCGAGTCGCCGGCCGAGCGCAAGATGCGCCCCACCAGGGCGCCAGAGCGCGGCGTCGACTGGGCCGACGTCGCGCAGGAGGGTGCGCGCTTCGCGCGATCGGGCACCTTCAACACGATCCTGCGCAGTATCCTCGGCGTTCTCAAGGGCCGATAGCCGCGCTGCAATTCAGCGTCGCTTCAGCGCGCCTTCAGGCGCGATCGGCGACGATGTCGCAATGCGCGTCCTGGTCGTCGAGGACGAGAAACGGCTGGCCGCCGGCCTGCGGATCGGCCTGGAGGCCGATGGCTTCGCCGTCGACGTCGCCCTCAATGGCACCGACGGCCTCTGGCTGGCGACCGAGGAGCCGTACGACGCGATCGTCCTCGACATCATGCTCCCCGAGCTCACCGGCTCCGAGATCTGTGCTCGCCTACGTGAGGCCGGCAACTGGACGCCGATCCTCATGCTCACTGCGCGCGAGGGTCCTTCGTCGGAGGCCGCCGCGCTGGACTCCGGCGCCGACGACTACCTCACCAAGCCCTTCTCGCACGTCGTGCTCGTCGCCCGGCTGCGTGCACTCCTGCGGCGGGGCGCTCGCGAAAGGCCGGCCGTCATCGAGGCGGGCGACCTGGTCCTCGATCCGGCCGCACGTCGCGTCCAGCGCGGCGATGCCCAGATCGAGCTGACAGCGCGCGAGTTCGCACTGCTCGAGTACCTCATGCGCCGGCGCGGCGACGTGCTGAGCAAGACCGAGATCCTCGAGCACGTGTGGGACTACGACTTCGAGGGAGACCCGAACATCGTCGAGGTCTACGTCCGCCACCTGCGCAACAAGCTCGACCGCCCGTTCGGACGGAGCGCGATCCAGACCATCCGCGGGGCGGGCTACCGGCTGGAGGCCGACGGTGGCTAACCTCGGAAACCTCGCCACGCGCGGCTCGGTGCGGGTACGGACGACGCTCGTCGCCATGCTCGTCGTGGCGGTCGCGCTGCTGATCGGCGCGGTGGCCTTCGTCGGCATCGTCGAGCGATCGCTCACCGCCGAGGTCCAGGCCAGCGTCGGCACGCGTGCCGCCGACCTGGCGACGCTGGTCGAGTCGGGGACGCCGACGGACCGGCTCGTCGAGGAGCATGTCGCCGACGACGAGTTCATCCAGGTCGTCACCGACGATGGGGACGTGGTCGCTGCCAGCGCCGGGCTGGGCGGCGAGCCGCCGGTCATCGGTCTCGACGCCGGCGAGTGGACGACCACCGACGTCCCGTTCGATGACGAGCGCTTTCTCGCCTACACGGTCGCCGCGCAGTCCGGCGACGACGCCTACCGCATCATCGTCGGACGGACGCTCGAGCCGGTTGCCGAGGCAACCCGACTCGTGGCCGGCCTCCTCACCGTCGGGCTCCCACTCGTGCTCGCCTTCGTCGCCCTCACGACTTGGCTCGTGGTCGGCTGGGCCCTCGCGCCGGTTGACCGGATGCGCGCCCAGGTCGATGCGATCGGTGCAGGGGAGCTCGATCGGCGCGTCCAGATGCCGCATTCCGAGGATGAGATCGCTCGCCTGGGGCGCACGCTGAACCAGATGCTGGCGAGGCTGGAGGCGTCAGCGGCCCGGCAGCGGCAATTCGTCGCCGACACCTCCCACGAGCTGCGCTCGCCGATCGCCTCCATCCGCGAGCAGGCGGAGGTGGCGCTCGCGCATCCCGAAAGGATGGCGATCGAGGCGGTGGCCGCCTCTGTCCATGCCGATGCACTGCGACTCCAGGCCCTCGTCGAGGACCTCCTGCTGCTCGCGCGTGCCGACGAGCGCACGCTCGAGCTCGACGCCCGGCCGCTGGATCTCGACGACCTCGTCTTCGACGAGGCGCGGCGAGCGAGCCCGGAGACCGGCCCACGGATCGACGTGTCGGCCGTTACCGCCGCACGGGTGATGGGCGACGGGACAGGCCTCCGTCGAGTGGTGCGGAACCTGCTCGACAACGCGATCCGCAGCGCAGCAGGCCGGGTCGTCGTGTCGCTGGCCGCGGCCGATGGGATGGCCCGCCTGCGGGTCGATGACGATGGCCCCGGAATTCCCGAGGCCGATCGAGTTCGGATCTTCGAGCGCTTCGTCCGCCTCGACGAAGCTCGCACGCGGGAGACCGGCGGGGTCGGTCTAGGCCTCGCGATCGTCGCGGAGCTCGTGAGGGAGCACGGCGGGAGCGTCGTCGCCACCGAAGCTCCGATCGGCGGCGCACGGTTCGAGGTCGCGCTGCCGCTCGCTCCACCCGACCGCTGAGCAGAGGCGTTCAGCGAGCCCTCAGGATGCGCGGACTAGCGTGTGCGGCAAGACCACGCACGCAAAAGGGAGCTTGACCAATGACGAAGCTGCGCTGGCTACTGGCGGCGGCGCTCGGCCTCGCCCTCGTGGCGGCCGGAGTGGGTGTCGGCATCGCGTCGAGCGCGTTCGACGGGCCGAACGAGGCCGAGTCCGAGGGACTCGACTCCGACGAGCCAATCACGGGCTCGGATGCCGACCGCGCGGCGGCCGCCGCTCTCGACTACACCGATCGCGAATACGCGGAGGGTGGGGAGGTGACCGAGGTCGAGGCCGGAGACGACGGCGCCGCCTTCGGCGTCGAGGTGCTCCTGCCCGACGGCCGCCAGGTCGAGGTTCACGTCGACGCCGACTTCACGGTCGCCGGCGACGAACTCGACGATGAGTGATCGTGCGACTCCGCGTCGCATCCGGCTCGCGGCCGCATGGCCCCTTGCCGGCGCCCTGGTCCTCGCCGCTTGCGGTACGGGGAGCGGCGGAACACCGTCCCCAATTGCGGCCGGCGCGGCGCTGCCACAGGCCAGCGATGCCGTCGACCTCGGCCCGGCCGCGTTCACGACCGAGATCACGAACCGCTTCTGGCCGATGGCGCCGGGGACGCGGTGGACCTACCGCGAGATCGACGAGGAGGGCAACGAGGTCGTCGTGGTCGTCACTGTCAGTTCGGAGACCCGGGAGATCGCCAACGGCGTGACCGCGGTCATCGTGCGAGACACGGTGACTGCCGACGGCGAGCTCATCGAGGACACCTTCGACTGGTACGCGCAGGACGCCGACGGCAACGTCTGGTACCTCGGCGAGGACACCGCCGAGTTCGAGGGCGGCGAGGTCACCACGACCGAGGGCTCGTGGGAGGCGGGCGTCGACGGCGCCCTCCCCGGCGTCATCGTCCCGGCCGATCCTGTGGACGGGATGCGCTACCGACAGGAGTATTACGCCGGCGAGGCGGAGGACAACGGGGAGGTCCTGAGCACCGAGGAGCAGGTCGAGGTGCCTCACGGTCACTTCACCGAGGTCCTGATGACCAAGGACACGAGCACGATCCAGCCCGAGGTGCTCGAGTACAAGCTCTACGCTCCCGACATCGGTCCGGTCCTCGTCCTCGGCGTCTCCGGCGGTGGAGGGCGCGAGGAGCTGGTCTCGGTCGAGACCGTCGACGCGGAGGCCGCTCAGCTGGCGGGCACGACCCCGCTCGGCGAGCCCTATCCGTGAGCGGAAGGGGCTGACAGGCCGATTACACTCACATCCTGGCTGGCCCGGCCTCGTCGGCCCCACATTCCATGGACCGATGCCCGAGCCGGCGCGTCGACTGGAGGTGGTGGCGTGCGCGCGTTCATCGTCAAGCTCGAGAACCGGCCCGGGTCGCTGGCCGATCTCGGCGAAGCGCTGGGGGAACGGGGGATCAACATCAGCGGGTTGTCGGGCACCACGTGGGATGGGGAAGGGGCCCTCGCCGTGATCACGAACGACGACGCCGGCGCCCGATCCGTGCTCGAGGACCGTGAGCTCACCTATCGTGACTGCGAGATCGTCTCGGCCAGCCTCGAGGACAAGCCCGGCGCCCTCGGCGCGGCCGCGCGGCGGCTCGCCGATCGCGGGGTGAACATCGAGCTCGTCATGACCACCGGCGTGCAGGGGTCGCGCGTCACGGTCGCGATCGGCGTCGACGACCCGGCGGGCGCCCGGGAGGCGCTCGGCGAGCTCGCGGCCACCGGCAGCCAGCCGATCTAGGGCCGCCGCCCCAGCGCCTCAACGGCGACGTCGGGAACGTCGGTGACGAATCCCCACAGCCCGGTGTCGGACAGGAAGCGCATCCGGACCGGGTCGTTGACGACGTAGCAGCCGACCTCGAGCCCGAGCGTCTTGGCCTGCGCCAGCAGCGGCAGCGGGTCGTCGCCGAGGTCGCCCTCCCACGGGTGAACACCGGCGTGGCCTCGCCCGGCCGCCCACGTCAGGGCCGGGTCGATCGGCTGGCCCGGAGCGACGAGGTACCCGGTCCGCAGATCCGGATCGAGCTCGTGGATGCGATCGATGGCGCCCTCGTCGAAGCTGATCGCCGAGAGCCTGCCATCGGTCCGGGCCGAGTGGCTCGCGACGGCCTCCACGACCGCGTCGGCGGCGGCGCGGGCCTTGATCTCGATCACCAGCCCGCTGGTGTCGGGGAGCCAGTCGAGCACCTCGGGCAGCGTCGGCACGCGCAGGTCGCGCCCGGCGAACGGTGAGACGGCGTCGCCGAGCGGCGCGAAGCGCGCGCCCGCATCGGCCCTGCGAATCTCTTCCATGGTGAGCTCGGCAATCCGGCCGGATCGGTCGGTCGTGCGGTCGAGGGTGTCGTCGTGGATCACGGCCAGCTGGCCGTCGGCGGTGAGGTGGACATCGAGCTCGATCGCATCGGCCCCGGCCTCGATGCCCAGCTTGAAGGCCTCCATCGTGTTCTCCGGCGCACGGGCCGATGCGCCGCGGTGGGCGACGATGATCGTCATCGAATCGCCTCGCCGGGCGGGACGATGGCCGGCTCGACCGCCAGGGCGTCGGCCTCGTCGATGGGCGCCTGTCCCGGCGGCACGCCGATCACGAACGCGACGCCGATGGCCAGCAGCACGAGGAGGCTGCCGATGGCGATCTGGTACGCGCCGTCGCCGAGGCTCGGCTCGAGGGTGGCGACGATGGTCGTGTACACGAGCGGCCCGATGACCGCGCTGAGCTTGCCGACCAGCCCATAGACGCCGAGCGTCTCGCCGATCCGCTCCGGCGGGGTGAGCCGGAGCACGAAGAGCCGATCCGTGACGCCGACGCCGCCCAGCCCGGCGCCGAGGACGGCTCCGGCGAGGAGGAACGGGATCGGCTCGAGGGTCACGGTCAGCACCAGCAGCCCGACCGCCCACGTGCCGAGCACGATGAGCAGCGTCCGCTTTGGGCCGATCCGGTCGTTGAGCCAGCCCCACCCGAACGACGCGATCACGGCGACCACCGTGAGCAGGAGAAGGATGTTCAGCGCCTCGGCCTGGGTGAAGCCGACGGCGAACACGGCGAATGCGCTCATGACGACGATCGCGGTGTTGACCGGATCGGTGTAGAAGAACCGCCCGACCAGGAAGCGCAGCAGCCCCGGCGTCTCGCGCGCGTGGCGGATGCTGGTGGCGAGCTGGGACCAGCTGCGGACCGCGTCGATGGCCCGGAACGGCTCGCCGGCCGGTCTTCGCTCGCGCACGATCAGGAAGAGCGGCACCGCGAAGATGGCGAAGAGCGAGGCGATGAGCACGAAGCTGGCGGCGGTCGAGCTGCCGTCGCCATCGGTCGTGAAGCGGAAGAGCAGGCCGGACACGATCGTCCCCAGGTAGCCGAGCCCGACCCCTATTCCCGACAGCTTTCCGCGCGTGCTGGCCCGCGCGACGTCCGGCAGCAGCGCGTCGTAGTAGATGAGCGCCGCTTGGTAGGCGAAGTTCGCGAGCGCGAAGAAGAGGAGTCCCAGGCCGATGTCGACGAGGCCGATGAGCGCGGTCGGCACGATCGTCAGGACCGTGAAGAAGAGCAGGAACGGCTTGCGGCGGCCGGTCCGGTCGCTCATCGCGCCGAGGACGGGGGAGACGACCGCGTTGACCAGCACCGACGCGCTGACGGCGATGCCGAACCAGCGCTGGCCCTCGGTCTCCCCGAGGAAGCTCGTCGCCCACAGGCTCATCGCGAAGCTGACGATGGCGAAGCTGAAGATCGTGTTCGCGAAGTCGTAGAGTGCCCAGGCCAGGCCCTCGACCGCGCTGCCGGAGCGAGTCAGGCCGCCGAGGCCGCGCCACCAGGTCGCCGGCGCCAGGACGGTCACAGGTGCTCGGCTCCACGCGTCATGCGCGGCCGATGATACGCGGCGGTTCTAGCGGCGCATCACCGGATCGAGGAGCGCGTTCACCGAGCGCTGGACGAGTTCGGCGTCGAAGCGGTCGCCGTTCTCCGCGTGGTGGGCGATGACGCCGTCCATGAGCATCGCCGTCGCCAGGCTGAGCTCCTCGAGGTCGACCTCGGGCGCGACCTCGCCGCGCGCCATCGACTCGCGCAGGAACATCGCGGCGAAGGCGCGGATCTGGTCGCATCGGCGGCGGAGGATGTCGCGCAGCGCGGGGCGGACATCGGCCTCGGCCCAGCCGGTGGTCACGATCGCGCCCCAGCCCTCGGCCTCGAGGCTCTCGACGAAGTGGCGGACGGCGGCCGCCACCCGCTCGCGCGGGTCGGCGATCGTGCCCAGGTGCGCCGCCAGCTCGTCGAGCTGGGCCTGGGTCACGCCCTCGCACATGGCGAGGTACAGCTCCTCCTTGCTGTCGAAGTACCGATACAGCAGGCCGACGCTCACGTCGGCCTCGGCGGCGATGGCCGGCATCGTCGTGCCGCGGTAGCTTCCGGCGAGCATGGCCCGATACGCGCCGTCGAGGATGCGCTGGCGCATCTCGCTGGCATGGGCGGCGCTCGTTCGTGGCACTCGGCTGAACCTCGGTGTTGATGAACTCTTGTTCATTTTGCACTTGACGGCGCCGATCCGCAAGGGGTAATCTCGCGCAACATCCCCTGAACGAGCATTCACCGATACCGATGCGCCGACCCTTCATCCTCGGAGCCATCCTCGCGGTCGTCGCCGCAGCCTTCCTCGTCATCCGCGGCAGCCGCGACCCGCTCGACCCGCCGGCGGCGCCCGAGCGGCCCGAGCCGCCGCCCCCGGCGACGCCCGACGACCGCATCGGGCACAACGGCATCTTCGCCGCGCTCGGACGTGCCACCTACCGACACCGGCGCTGGCTGCCGATCGCGGGAATCGCGCTGGTCATCGGCCTCAACGTCTGGGCCGCGACGGTGGGCGCCGAGCTGAGCCAGGGCGGCTGGCAGATCGACGGTTCCGAGGCAGCGCGTGCCGAGGCGCTGGTTGCGGATCGCTTCGGCGAGCAGGCGACGAGCCTGATCGTCATCCTCACCGACCCCGATGGCGATGCGGCCTCCCCCGAGTTCCAGGCGACGGTCGCCGACTCGGTCGCGCCGCTGGCGGAGGAGCCGGTGGTGGGCGAGATCCTGACCTACGCCGACGTCGGCGACCCCTCCTTCCTCAGCCGCGACGGCACGAGGACGTTCGCCCTCGTCCGCCTTGACGAGGAGGTCGAGGAGGCGGTCGACGACGCCGAGCACCTCGCCGGCCTGGTCGACGCGCCGGCCGGCGTCGAGACCATCGTGACCGGCATCCCGCTCGTGCAGCACGAGTTCAACGAGGCGATCGAGGAGGACCTCTTCCGCGCCGAGCTGATCAGCCTGCCGATCGCGATGCTGATCCTGCTGGCCGTGTTCGGCACCCTCGTCGGCGCGGCCCTGCCGGTGATCATCGCCGGCCTGGCGCTGCCGAGCGCGATGGCGGCCATCGGCCTGCTGGCCGGCGTGACCGAGATGAGCATCTTCGTCACGAACGTGGCGACGATGATCGGCCTGGCGCTGTCGATCGACTACTCACTGTTCACCGTCAGCCGCTTCCGCGAGGAGCTGCGGCACCGGCCAGTTGCCGACGCGGTGGAGCACACCATGGCGACGGTCGGCAAGGCGGTGGCGATCAGCGGGATCGCGGTCGCCGTCGGCCTGTCGAGCCTGATCGTGTTCGAGTCTGCCGCGCTGCGGAGCATGGGCATCGGCGGCGTCGTGACCGTCCTCTCGACGCTCGTCTTCGGCCTGACCGTGCTGCCGGCGCTGCTCGGCATGCTCGGGCCGCGCGTCAACCGCCTGCGGGTGCCGCTGCCGCGGAGCCTGCGCCTCATCGAGGACGACCCGGTCGCCGCCGATGCGCGCCAGGGCCACGGCTACTGGGCCCGGATCGCGCGCCTCGTCATGCGCCACCCGGTCGCGATCGCGACGCCATTCCTCATCGTGCTGATCCTCGCCGGCCTGCCGTTCTTCGCGATCCAGCTCTCGACCGGCGGCAACCTCGACGACCTGCCCGACTCTCCGAGCGTGACCGGCTTCCGCGTGCTCGAGGACGAGTTCCCCGGCGGCGGCGCCGACCCGATCGAGGTCGGCGTGCGCTATGAGGAGCCGATCGCGCCCGATGGCGCCCTCGATCCGGCCTGGGTCGCGGAGCTCGAGGCCTACGAGGCCGACCTCGCGACCGTGGAGCACGTCACCGAGATCTCCAGCGTGCTCGACCCGCCGGCCGGGATGGACGCGACGATCTACCGCCAGCTGATCTCGCTACCCGAGTCGCAGCGACCGGCCGAGGCGGCCGGACTCGCCGCCTGGATCGAGCAGTGGGTCGCCGATGACGTCACCCGTCTCGAGGTCTTCAGCTCGGCGCAGCCCGACTCGGACGATGGGCGGGCGGTCGTCGACGAGGTGCGCGCCACTCCCGCTCCCGAGGGCAGCGAGGAGGTGCTGACCGGCGGCCTGTCGTCGCGCTCGCACGACTTCATGGCCAGCTTCACCGCATCGGTGCCATGGGCGATCGCGATCGTCATGGGCGTCACCGCGATCGTGCTGTTCCTGACGTTCGGATCGGTCCTGCTGCCGATCAAGGCGGTCCTCATGAGCCTGCTGTCCATCACCGCCAGCTTCGGCGCGCTGATCTGGATCTTCCAGGAGGGCAACCTGTCCTGGCTGCTCGACTTCGACCCGTCGGGGACCGTCGTCGCCTCGACGCCGATCCTCATGTTCGCGATCCTCTTCGGCCTCTCGATGGACTACGAGGTGCTGCTCCTCTCCCGCATCCGCGAGCGCTACCTCGCGACCGGCGACAACACCCGGGCGGTGGCGGAGGGCATCGGCGTGACCGGCGGGATCATCACCGGCGCGGCGCTGATCATGGTCGCGGTCTTCGGTGCCTTCGCGCTCTCGTCGGTGATGGTCATCAAGTCGCTCGGATTCGCCATGGCGCTCGCCGTGCTCATCGACGCGACGATCGTGCGCGGTATCCTCGTCCCGGCCTTCATGCGGGTCATGGGATCCCTGAATTGGTGGGCGCCGCGCTGGGTGCAGCGTGGGGTCGCACGGCTCGGCCTGTACGAGGGCGTCCCGGAGCCCGCGCCGACCTGACCGCCGTCGGCTAGGCTCGTGGCGTGAACCGGCAACGCCTCGAGGATCTGACGGACCGATGGCGCGCGCGCCACGATGCGCGCCTTCCTGCCGACCGTCCGCAGGCGGATCCGGAGCGCGAGGCCCTCGCCCTCCGCGCGTTCCCATACCGCACGTCCTCGCCGGCGGACTACGTCGCGAAGCATGGCCCCGACATGGCCGGCTTCACCTACGACGAGGCGCGCTATGCCGATCCGGAGCTCGACGCCTGGCTGCTCGAGGTCGGCCGGCTGCTGCGCGACCGCCGATGAGCGCGCCGCCCTGGGCGCTCGAGCTGGTTGCCATCGTCTGTGCCGATGCGGGCGTGGCACCGCCGCGGCTCCTGTGGCGCGCCCGCCGCGCCGATGCGTCCACCGGCGTCGCGCGCCGCTCCGAGGGGACCGTGTCGGTCCGCGCCGGCAGCGATCCGCTCGACCAGCGGCTGACGCTTCTCCACGAGCTGGCGCACTGGATCGCCCCGGCTGGGCGCGCCGCGCCGGCGTGCCGTCCACCATGGGCGCGCCTTCTATGCCATTGCCTTCGAGCTGTACCGCCGCCACGGGCTTGCCGACGCCGATGCGGTGCGCCTCGAGTCGGCGCGCTACCGATCGGCACTGGGCCACGCGGCCGCGCTGGGCGTGGCAGGGGCGGCTGAGGCCCTGACCGCGCATCGGTCCGGGCTGCGAGCGCGGCCGCGCCGCCGATGGCGGGTCCTCGTCCCCGAGCACGCCATCCGCCTCGAACGCGACGGCCGCTGGTCGGTGTGCGCGGTCTGCCGGCAGCGGGTGGTCGGGCCGAACCTGCGACGCGTCCGCAACGCGCGGCGCTCGGTGCGCCACGTGCTCATGACCGCGGTCGCGTCCTAGGCGAGTCAGACCGCGGCCGGCGCTCCGAGACGATCCCGCGCGAGCGCGGCGGCCTCCGCCAGGCGCCGCACGCTGTCGGCGCTGCGCGGGTAGACGTGCGTGATGAGGTGCTCGATTCCCAGCTCGGCGTAGCCGGCCAGCGCGTCGGCCATCTCGTCGGACGTGCCGCGGATCGCGCGCTCCGGCGCCTTCGGGCTCGCCCCCTCGAAGACGACCGAGATGCCAGCGGTGAGCGTCAGGGACGCCGGATCGCGGCCGGCGTCCTCGAGCGCGCGTCGGACGTTCTCCAGGCGCGTGCGCAGCTCATCGGCCTCGCCAGGGAAGCCGTACCAGGCGCCGTTCCACTGGTCGGCGTGGCGCGCGACGAGGCCGAGCATGCGCGGCCGCTTGCCGGCGATGAGGATCGGCGGTCCCTTGGGGCGAATCGGTCGCGGCAGGAGCTCAGCGTCCTGCGCGCGGTGGTATCGGCCCTCGAAGCTCACGCGTTCGCCGTGCAGGAGCGGGACCAGGATCTCGAGGCTCTCCTCGAAGCGTCCGACGCGGTGGTCGAACGGGTAGCCGAAGGCGTCGAACTCCGGCTGGTGCCAGCCGCAGCCGACGCCCAGGATGAGGCGTCCGCCGCTGACCTCGTCGAGCTGGGCGGCCATCTTGGCGGTCAGCGCCGGGTTGCGGAACGGAAGGGCCAGCACGAGCGGCCCGATCTCGACCCGGCTCGTGATCGCAGCCACCGCGGTGAGCACGGTCCACGACTCGTGGATGCCCTTCGTCGTGCCGTCCTCGCGGAAGATGAGGTGGTCGGCGCCCCACACCGAGTCGAGCCCGCCCGCCTCGGCCGCCAGAGCCATCTCGCGCAGCTCGTCGAAGCCGCGAGTCTCGTCCGCGCCAAGCGGCAGCATCAGGCCGATCTTCATGGCGCTCATGCTAGCGGCGCGCATGCCAGCCGGCCGTCTACCGTACGGACGTGACCGCGCTGCCGCTCGACGGTATCCGGGTGATCGACCTCAGCAGAGTGCTGGCCGGGCCGTTCGCGACGATGCTCCTCGCCGATCTCGGCGCCGACGTCGTCAAGGTCGAGCCGCCGGCCGGCGACGAGACCCGCTCCTGGGGGCCGCCGTGGTGGGGCGACCCGGCCGACCGGCGCAGCGCCTATTTCGCGTCGGTCAACCGCAACAAGCGCTCGGTCGTCCTGGACCTCCGGACCGATGGCGGCCGCGCCACCTGCGACCGCCTGCTGCCTGGAGCGGACCTGCTGGTGCACAACTACCGCCCGGCCACGGCTTCGCGCCTCGGCCTCTCGACCGATTCGCTGCGCGAGCGCCATCCGCGGCTGGTGGTGGCTTCGGTCGGCGGCTTCGCCGGCGCCGATGCCGATCGGCCCGCCTACGACCTGCTGGCGCAGGCCGTCTCGGGACTGATGTCGGTCACGGGGTCGCCTGAGGGTCCGCCGATGAAGGTCGGCGTGGCCCTGCTCGACCTCATCGCCGGGCTCGAGTGCGCAGTCGGCGCTTTGGCGGCGCTCGTCGGACGGGGGGCGGGTGGTTCATCGGTCAGCGTCAACCTCGTCGAGGCCGGGGTCACCTCGCTGATCAACGTGCTCGGGGGCTACCTCGCCACCGGCGTTGCGCCGGGGCGCCACGGCAACGCGCACCCGAACATCGCGCCGTACCAGGCCTTCGAGGCACGCGACGGGCATCTGGTCGTCGCGGTCGGCAACGACGCCCAGTTCGGACGGCTGCTGGACGTGCTCGGACTGACCGATGCGGACGGTCGCTTCGCGTCGAACGAGCTGCGGGTTGTGGCGCGCGAAGAGCTGGCGGCGTGGCTCGGCGAGGCGATCGGTCAGTGGGAGCGGGCTTCGCTGGTGGATGCGCTGGCGGCGGTGGATGTTCCGGCGGGGCCGGTCAACAGCATGCCCGAGGCGCTCGCGTCACTGGGGGAGGGCTGGGTTCAAGAGCTTGGCGGCGTGCGCGTGGCACCGGGCCCGCTGCGCGTCGAAGGTCAGCTCACGCCGCTCCGCCGCCCACCGCCACGCCTCGGCGAGCACACTGCAGAGGTATTAGCCGAGCTCAAATGAGGGTTGGAGCGGGAGACGGGGATCGAACCCGCGACATGCAGCTTGGAAGGCTGCCGCTCTGCCAACTGAGCTACTCCCGCGCGTTTCGAGCGTACCAGATCGTCGCATTGGGCCCACCACGTCGACCAATCGGCCAGATTGCACGCGAAGCCAGTTCCGCGCTGCGTTTCGTCGACACATCGGCGCCCGGTACGCACGAGCAGCGCACGGCGGTGCCGTTCACGCTTACCCGTCGCCGCCACATCGGCGAAACCGCACGCGAAGCAGCCCTCACGTGGAGATACGCCGATACATCGCCGTCCCCCCGGACCATTGACCGCACACCTAGACTTACGCGGCGGCCCGGGACCTGAGCCCGGCGGGAAGGTTCATGGACCGGACCGTTCGGGGGGCACACCGGAGGAGGATTGGCACGTGACAGCTACCGCGCAGTCCCCAGACCCCGCGTCCCCGACCCTGGCGCGCAACGCGATCGGCCTGACTGAAGTCCTGTTCCAGTCGATCACGCACATGGCGCCGGCCGTGGCGACCGCGATCTCGATCGGCGCGGCCACCGCGTTCGCCGGCGGGATCACCCCGCTCGCCCTGGTCTTCGCGATGATCGCGGTGCTCTTCACCGCCTATTCGATGAGCGAGCTGGCGCGCCACCTGCCGTCCGCGGGCGGGATGTACACCTACGTCGGGCGAGGGCTCGGCTCGTTCTTCGGCTGGATGGTCGCCTGGGCGTTCGCCTTCGCCGAGCCCCTGATCATGCCGATCCTGCTCGGTGGCTTCGGGTTCTACGGCGCGATCTTCCTGTCGACCTACCTCGGCGTGGAGTTCGCGCAGGCTTGGATCGTCTTGGCGCTCGTGTGCGCGGCGCTGGTGTGGTTCCTCAACTATCGCGGCATCGCGCTCTCGACCCGAACGGGCGTCGCCCTCGGCCTGATCGAGATCGGGATCTTCCTGTTCATCTCGGCCCTCCTAATCGCCAATGCCGAGGAGAACACCCTGAGCGTCTTCGTCCCTGGGGAGGCAGGCCTGCTGCCGGCGTTCCAGGGGATGATCTTCTGCCTCCTGGCCTTCATCGGCTTCGAGGCGGCCGCGCCTCTCGGGGAGGAGACCGCCGAGCCGCGACGGACGATCCCCAAGGCGGTCATCTATTCGGCAGTCCTCGTCGGTGTCTTCTACGTCTTCAACATGTACGCCGCTACGGTCTACTTCGGGCCGGATCAGATGACGGACTTCCTCGCCGCCAACGACGGGGATCCGTGGGGCGGCATGGCGACCGAGGTGCTCGGCACACTCGGCGGCCTGCTCGTGATCTTCGCCATCCTCAACAGCTGCGTCGCGAACGCCAACTCGAGCGCCACGGCGGCGACTCGCTCGCTGTTCGCGATGGGCCGGGCGACGCTCATCACTCGCTGGTTCGCGGCAATCCACCCGAACTACCAGTCGCCGGTGAACGCCGTCCACTTCCAGACGATCGTGGCGATCATCGTCGCAATCGGCCTCGGGCTGGCGCTGCCGGACGACCCGATCCCCGGAGCGCCGGGGCTCAACGTCTACATCTGGCTGGGGACGGCCGTCGGCCTGCTCTTCGCCGGGATGTACATCCTCGTGAACCTCGCCTGCATCGGCTACTTCATGCGCGAGCGCCGCAGCGAGTTCAACCCGCTCAAGCACCTCGTCGTGCCGATCCTCGGGGTGATCGCGATGATCCCGGCGGTGCTGGCCGTCATCGGCGGCGTGACCATCCCGATCCTCGATATCGAGCTCCCGCCGTACGAGAACTCCCTGCGCTTCACGGCGCCGGTCGTCGGCGTGTGGGTGCTGCTCGGGATCGTCCTCTACTTCGTGCTGCGGGCCCGGAATCCCACCGCGCTCGACCGCGTCGACGATGTCTACGGCGGCGAGGAAGCGCCGGACGAGGCCTAGACCGATACGGGCCGGCGGCGACGCCGGCCCATCACCTCACTCGAAGATGCCCAGCGGGCAGTGCGCGGTGACGACGAAGTTCGGCACGTCCACGATCTCGCTGATGCGCAGGTCCACCGCCACCGAGCAGAGCAGGTAGGCCTGCATCGGCTCCAGGCCGTGCTCGCGCCCGAGCCACTCGATCATCCGTCGCACCGCATCCTGCGCGGCTCCCATGAGGTCGGGACCGATACCGTCGGTCGCGTACCGCGGGCCATTGCGGAGGGCAGCGTGCGGATCGGGCGCGGCGAGGAATTCCGGACCGGTCACGTGGAGGTCCTTGCGGACGGTGAGCCGGACGAGCGCGCGCATCGGCGTCTCGATCGCCGTGCCCGAAACCTCGCCATCGCCCTGGGTTGCGTGCCCGTCGCCGGCCGAGAATCGGGCGCCGGCGTGGAAGACCGGCAGGAAGAGCGTGGAGCCCGCCACCAGGTGACGCGTGTCCATGTTGCCGCCGTGGAGATCGGGTGGGATGGTCGAGAGCGGCCCCGTCTCCGGCGCCACCCCCAGCTCGCCGCAGAACGGCGCCAGCGGCAGGCGGATGCCGGGCCAGAACTCGACCGGGCCGTCGCTGAGCAGGCGCGTGATCTTCAGTGCCGCGTCCGGGAAGTCGTCGGCAAGAAGGCCGAAGCCGGGGATCGAGGCGGTCCAGCCCCAGTCGGCCGGCTCGAAGTCCATGAGCTCGACCTCGAGCGTGTCCCCCGGCTCGGCGCCGGCGACCTCGACCGGCCCGGTGACCTGGTCGACGCTGGCGAAGTCGAGGGTCGCCAGCGATTCGGTCGTCGACTCCGCGGTGATCTGCCCGTTCGAGGCATCCAGGCAATCGAGCTCGACGAGGTCCCCCGAACCGATCGTGAGGACGGGCTCGATGGCCGGGTCCCAGGCGAGGTGGTTCTGTTCGCGCGCGACCTGCGCGATGCGGGTCATTTCCACGCCCATCCCTACTCGACCTCGATCTTCTCGGATGCTTGCCGGGATTCCACGGCCGGTTCGCCGGAAGCCTCGGGCTCGTCGAGGCCAGCGATCCATCGGTCGAGGTAGAAGCGCGCCGCCATCAGCTGCTCCTTGGTCGCGGCCTTCAAGTGGCGGCGCGCCTCCTCGGGAAAGACCGAGTGCGTGACCGCCCAGAAGGCCTCCTCGAGGCCGGATCGGCCCTGCTCCATCATCGCGCGAGGCGTGCGTCGCTCGAGGTCGGCGATGCGGCGCTCGAGATCGGCGGTGCGGTCGCCGTCGGGACTCGTCGGATCGGTCATGTTCGGGCTCCTTCGCGTGGCGGGGTTCCAAAGCGGACTTTGAGGGTGCCGTCCTCGAAGCGCGCGCCCTCGGTGGGGGCGTCGACGAGGATGCGGGGCAGGACGAGGGTGCGGCGCCACGCGCCGAGGTCGATGACGAGCTCGTCGGCGCGGCGCGAGAGGTTGATCTGGCGCTTCTCGGTGAACGGCAGGGCGACCGAGAGCATGAAGGCGCCATTTTCGCGGGTGACCTCGTACGGGCGGCCGCGGTAGAAGAACTTCACCGGGTCGTCCTCGCCGTAGAGGGCGGCGGCAAGCTGGCGCAGGAGGTCGATCCCGACCATCTCGCGGTCGAAGAACGGCGCCTTGCGCACCGGGATCGGGTGGAAGGTGTTGTCGACCAGCGGACCGTAGCGTTGCTGCGCCTCGTACCAGCCGCGGAAGTACTCACCGACCTCGTCCGGGAGGACCCTGTTGGCGATGACCAGGTCGGTCGGGTAGCCGTAGAGGTGGAAGTACGTGAACGAGCGCTGCGCCTCGGCGATGACGACCTGCTCGAGGGTGAGCACCACGCGTACCGACGTTATGTCCGGATCGGTCAGGAGCTTGTGGAGGTCCTCCAGGCGCGCAAAGAGCGCCTCGCCGGCGTTGAAGACGTCGTCGCCCGGCATTGGCATACCGACCACGCGCTTTACGATCGGTCCCGTCAGCTTGGCCAAGCGCCGCCCGATCGGCTCGACGCGTTCCATCCACCAGCGCCCGGCCTCCGGCAGAGAGAGGAGGCGCAGCGTCTCGCCGGTCGGGGCGGCGTCGACGACGACGACGTCGTACTTGCCCGAGTCGTGGTGGTCGGCGATCCACAGCAGCGAGCCCACCTCGTCCATTCCGGGCAGGACCGTCATCTCCTCGGCCATGACGTCGTCCAGTCCGCGCCAGCGCAGGACCGATGCGGCGTAGTCCTGGATCCGGCCCCAGTAGCGGCTGACGTTGAAGAAGACGTCCGACTCCTGCGCCCACAGGTTCGGGCTGAGCTCGATCGGCGTCGGGCCGAGCTCGCGCGCGAAGGCATCGCCCAGCGAGTGGGCGATGTCGGTCGAGATGATGATCGTCCGGTAGCCGCGGTCCGCGCAGGCCACGGCAGTGGCCGCGGCGACGCTCGTCTTGCCGACGCCGCCCTTGCCGGTGTACACGAGGATGCGGGTATTCACGGGGCTTGGATTCTATCCCGCGCCCCCGCGGCCTCGATACACCGAGCTGGGGTTAGGGCCCGCGGCGGCGGAAGCCGAAGAATCCGAGCAGTGCCAGCACGACGAGCACGATGATGATGATCCAGAGCAAATCCATGACGTCCTCCTTCCGCGCCGGTTATGCATGAAGCAGGCCCGCCCCGGCTACGTGCCGGCGAGGCGCTCCACGACCGGGTCCAGCTCGCCGAGCGCGCCGACCATGATCGAGCTGATGCCGAGCTCGTCGCGGTGCCGGCGAAGCTTCTCGACGAAGCCGTCGACGCTGTTGATGAAGATGTGCGGCGAGTCGAGCAGCTCCTCCGCGGAAACCGAGACGCCACTTCGCTCGCGTAGCCCCTCCGCCACCTCGCCGGCCTCGCGCAGCGGCTCGGCGGTGATGCTGACCCCGGTCATCGAGGGGTAGACGTTCAGCTCGAGCTCCTCGAAGCGCTCGCCGGCGGCCTCGCGCACCCAGCCGATCTTCTCGCGCGTGCCCGCGAAGGTGACCGATCGCGGATCGGGCGCGCGGTTGGGAAGGATGCGCGGCGCGAGGCCGACGATCTGCGCCTCCCGCGCGGCCAGCGTCAGGGTCCTGCGGCCGCCGCCACCGATGAGGAACGGCGGATGCGGTCGCTGCACCGGCTTCGGCTGGGCGTCGTATTCGGTGATCACGTAGTGCTCGCCGGCGAAGCTGAACGGGCCGTCGGTGAAGCAGCCCTTCAGGACCGCGACCGCCTCGGCCAGGCGCGCCTGGCGCACCGGGGTCGGGTCGAAGGCGAGGCCGATGGCCGCGTACTCGGCGCGGTTCCAGCCCGCGCCGATGGCCACGTCCAGCCGTCCCTCGGACAGGACGTCGAGGCTGGCGAGCTCCTGCGCCAGGACCGCGGGATGGCGCAGGTCGTTGTTGAGCACGAACGCCGCGATCCGCAGCCGTTCCGAGACCGCGGCGATGGCCGCCATGGTCGGCACCGGCGCCAGCTGCGGGATGAGGTGGTCGGGGACGACCAGCGCGTCGATGCCGATCGCCTCCGCACGGCGCGCGGTCTCGGCCAGATCGCGGATCGTGGCGACCTCGCGCGCATCGGCGAGGAATCGGAAGGGTCGGGGCATGCGGGCGGCTAGCGGCCGTCCTCGTCGGCTTCGACGCGCGCCGGCCGGGCGACGAAGTTGCCCTCCCGGCCCGCGCCGTCGCTGGCGGCGGTGGCGTCGGGCACCTGCGGCGAGAGCGGGGCGGCCCGCATCGGTGCCGTGCCGCGCTCGGCACCGATGACGTGCATGACCGCGTTGATGAGAGCGAGGTGGGTGAAGGCCTGCGGAAAGTTACCCAGGTGCCGGCCGGTGTCGGGGTCGAGCTCCTCGCCGTACAGGCCGAGCGCGCTGGCGTAGCTGAGCAGCTTCTCGCACAGCCGATGCGCCCGCTGGATCTCACCGATCTCCACGAGCGCGGAGACGAGCCAGAACGAGCAGATCGTGAACGTGCCCTCCTCGCCGGAGAGGCCGTCGTCGGTCGTCTCGGTGCGATAGCGCAGGACGAGGCCGTCGTCGGTCAGCTCGTCGGCGATCGCGAGCACCGTGCGCCGGACGCGCTCGTCCGATGGCGGGAGGAAGCGCACGAGCGGCATGAGCAGCACCGATGCGTCGAGCGCGTCGGTCTCGTAGTGCTGCGTGAAGACGCCGCGGCCATCGAGGGCGTTGGCGCAGATGTCGGCGTGGATCTCGTCGGCGGCGGCCTGCCATGCATCGGCGCGCTCGGTCTCGTCGCGCAGGCGCGCGAGCCGAGCCCCGCGGTCGGCGGCGACCCAGCACATGAGCTTCGAGCTGGTGAAGTGCTTCGGCTCGCCGCGAACCTCCCAGATGCCGCGGTCCGGCTCGCGCCAGGCGGCCAGTGCCGCCTCCACCTGGCGGACGAGGATCGGCCAGATGCGCTCGTCGAGGTGATCGCGCGACTTCACGTGGAGGTAGACCGAGTCGAGCACCGCGCCCCACATGTCGTGCTGGCGCTGTCCATATGCCTCGTTGCCGATGCGGACCGGACGCGCGCCCTCGTAGCCGCTCAGGTGGTCGAGGATCTGCTCCGGCAGGGCGCGCTCGCCGTCGACGCCGTACATGATCTGGAGCTCCTCGTCGCGCTCGGCCACCTCGGCGATGAAGTAGAGGTAGTCGCTCGCCTCCCAGTCGAAGCCCAGGGTGTAGAGGCCCCACAGCGCGAAGGTCGAGTCGCGGATCCAGCTGTATCGGTAGTCCCAGTTGCGTTCCCCGCCCGGCGTTTCGGGCAGCGAGGTGGTCGGGGCGGCGACGACCGCGCCGCTCGGTGCGTAGGTGAGGCCCTTCAGCGTCAGGGCCGAGCGCTCGAGGTGCGAGCGCCAGGGGTGGTCGGGGAAGGTGCCGCGGGCCAGCCAGTGCTGCCAGTGGTGCGCCGTCCACACCAGGCGCTTGTAGGCATCGTCGACGTTTCGCGGCGCCTCGGCGCCGTTCCAGGCGAGGGCGCTGAAGTGCTGCTCGCCCTCCTTGATGAGGGTGCGCGCAACGGCACGCGGTCCCTCGAAGCCGATGTTCATGTCGCTCGTCAGGACCAGCTCCACGTCGGACCGGTCGCTGACGCATCGGCCCTGGAGGTAGCCGCTCTCGGTGTAGCTCCATGTCCCGTAGCCGCGCCCGTAATCGAAGACCGGCTCGCAGTCGAGGGTGATCTGCATCTCGCCGTTGACACAGCGGATCATGCGCAGCAGGACGTGGCTCGCGTCGTAGTCGGTCGGCGGCCTTCGTTGGGTGTGCGAGCGCTCCTCGAGATGCCGCCACGGACCGATGAGCAGCACGTCGCGCACGATGACCCAGCCCGTCGGCGTGCCCCAGCTCGTCTCGAGAACCATCGTGCCCGGCAGGTAGCGGCGCGCGGCGGGCACGGTGATGTCGGAGGGGCCGAAGCGGAAGCCGCCGGCGTCGCGATCGAGGATCGCGCCGAAGACGCTCGGGGAGTCGAGCCGCGGAAGGCACAGCCACTCGACGTTGCCCGATGGCGCCACCAGCGCCGTCGTCTCGCAGTCGGAGAGGAAGGCGTACTCGCCGATGGGCGCGAACGGCGAGCTGCCGAAGGGCCGATCGTGCGCGCTCGACCCCTGTGCCTGCGGCCGTCCGTTCGTGCTCATCTATCGCCAACCCGCCTGCGGGGGCGACAGTCTCACACGTTCTTCGGCTCCGGCCAACCCCTCAGATGTCGGCGTTGAAGGTGTCGCAGCCGTCGAGCGAACCCGCCTCGAGGCCGTTCGCGAACCACTCCCGGCGCTGCTCAGCGGAGCCGTGCGTCCAGGTCTCCGGGTTCACCTGCCCCTGCGTCTGCTCCTGGATGCGGTCGTCGCCGATGACCGACGCCGCGTCGAGCGCCTGGTTGATCTGTTCCTGTGTCAGCCGCTCGAGGAAGCCGGTCTCGACGGCATTGCCGCCCCACAGCCCCCCGAAGCAATCGGCCTGGAGCTCGGTCCGCACCGCGCCACCCTCGGCGCCGGCGTCACGGCCCTGTTCCAGGAAGCCGAGCAGGTTCTGGATGTGGTGCCCGTACTCGTGGGCCACCACGTACATCTCGGCGAACGGGCCGCCCTCCGCGCCGAAGCGCGTCTCGAGGTCGCTGAAGAAGCCGAGGTCGAGGTAGATGGTCTGGTCGAGCGGGCAGTAGAACGGCCCGACCGCGCTCGACGCCGCCCCGCACTGGGTGTTCACCGCCTCGCTGAAGATCACGACGCCCGGCTGCTGGAGCTGTTCGCCGGACGCGGCGAAGACATCGGTCCAGTAAGCGTCGAGGCTCTGGACCGCGCCGACGAGGCGGCAGTCCTGGCGCTGGTTGGCGTCCTCGCCGGTCTCGCACTCGTTGACGAGCTCGCTGCCGACCGGGCCCTCCACCGGCGCGGCGCCGAGGCCGCCGCCGAGGATGTCCCCGAGGTCGCCGCCCGACAGCAGGATGAGCGCGACGACGATGAGCGTGGCCACCCCGCCGCCGCCGACGGCGAGCCCGCCGCCTCGCAGGCGGCGCCCACGCACGTCACGGACGCGTCCGGGATCGAGGTCCACATCAGGTCTGAAGGTCATTCGGGAGAGACTCCGCGGGGGTTGCCTGCCGGGCCGCCGAGCGGCCACGATTTCAGAAGATAGCGAGTCGCGTGCCAGCCCCTGGTCAGGCCAAGCGCTCCGCCAGCCAGCCGACCGCCTGCGGATAGCGCCACTCGATCCCGCCGTGCGTGCCGTCGAAGAGCTCGAAGCGCAGTGCCGGCTCACCGATTCCGAGGGACTCGAGCTCGGCGACGAAGGCCTGCGCGCCGACGTCGAGGAAGTACTCGTCGCTCTTGCCGGCGTCGACCCAGATCGCGCGCATGCCGCGCAGCGCATCGGCGTGGCCGGCAACCATTCGCACCGGATCCCACGCCAGCCACCGCTCCCAGACCTCGGGCACCAGCCTGCCGGTGGCGGTGTCGAACGGGAGACGGACCGTCCCGTCCGCATCGGTCGAGTAGCAGGCGGCCATCGCCCACTCGTTGACCAGTGCGTCATCGCCGGGCCTCGAGCGCCCGGGGCGCGAGCGGAAGTCGGTCCAGAAGGCCTCGAACGATCCGCCGTGGTGGTCGCGCAGTGCCCGCGCCGCCTGCGGGAACTCGGGCAGGTAGCAGGCCTCGAAGAGGGCGTCGCCGGCGTGCGTGACGAGGCCGCCGAACAGGTCGGGCCGCAGCATCGGGGTGACCATGGCCCCGTATCCGCCACTCGACTTTCCGGCGATGCCGCGGTGGGCCGCATCGGTCTGGGTCCGGTAGCGGGAGTCGACGAACGGCACGACCTCGTCGCACAGGTAGGCGTGGTAGCGCCCGGTGCCGGGCGAGTCGAGGAACTGCGAGCCGCCGTAGCTGGTCCAGGCGTCGACGAAGGCGACGATGGCCGGGGTCGCCTCCGCCCTCGCGAACCAGGCGTCGATCGCCTCGACCACCGAGGGCGTGAACGCCTTCCGATTGCGCCACATGTCGAGCTGGCCGGTCATGCCCTGGATGAGATAGACCGATGGAAAGCGCCGATCGCCGTCGTCGTCGTAACCGGGCGGGGTGTAGACCCAGACGGGCCGAACATGCGGATCGCCGAGCGGATTGCCGGTGAGCGCCTCAGAGTCGAAGACGTGCTCGTCGAGGCGGCCGGCCCAGTCGTGGCCCCATGGCGGTGGGAGGTTGGTCACGCCGTCTCCCCGCGCAGCTCGACCGTCTCGAGCCGCCGCACGGCAAGGATGGCGGCTCCCACCGTCACGATCACGACCGCGGCGACGGCGACCTCGAGGGCAACCTCGGCGATCCCGGCTGCATCGCCGCCGCCCAGCGCCTCGGCCACCGCCAGCGCGTGCTGTCGCACGCTGATCGTGCGCGTGCCTTCGAAGAGGCCGGCCACCACGCCCTCCCAGACGACGACGTACGCGAGGCCGACGATGAGCGCGCGCGAGGTGATGAGCGACAGCGCCACGAAGACGGCGGTGTACTCGAGCGCGCCGACCACCGCGGCCGCGGCGAAGCCGATCGCCAGCGCCGGGTCGTCCTGGCCGATCAGGCCTGTCACCAGCGTCGCCGGCGCCACGAGGATCGTCACCACCACCCAGGCGACGAGCAGCTTGACGAGCACGATCCGCCACCGCGGGACCGGCCGCGCCAGGAGGTAGACGATCGTTCCGTCGTCGAGCTCGGAGCCGATGGCCGCCGTGCCGATGATGACCGCCACCAGCGGCAGGAGCACGCCGAGAGCGAGGTCGCTGAGGAGGGTGCGCGTCACCTCGAGGGCCTGCTCCGGCGACGGGTCACTGAGCAGGTATAGGCCGACGATGCCGATCATCAGCACCCCGAGCAGGGCGAGCAGCACGGTCCGGCGCCGGTTGAGGAGGGCGCGCAGGGTGATCGAGACGAGTGCAGAGGTCATCGGCGCACGAGGTAGCTGAAGACCGATTCGAGCGACTCGTCGGCGGGGCGCAGCTCGAGGAGCGACACATCGGCGCGCTGGGCGGCCGGGCCCACGCTCCGGGTCAGCGCGCCGTAATCGCGGGTGCTGACGGTGAGGATGCCGTCATGGAGGTCGACGGCGTCGACCTCCGGCGTGGCGAGCAGCTCGCGGGCCAGGCGCCGATCGTCGCTCGATCGCAGCGTGAAGCTGTGCGGCCGATCGGTCATGAGGCGGCGGATGCGCCGGAAGTCGCCCGAGGCGGCCAGCCGTCCGGCGACCACGACCAGCACACGGTCGGAGAGGCGCTCCACCTCCTCGAGGATGTGGCTGCTGAAGAGGATCGAGCGGCCCTCGGCGGCCATCTCGCGCAGGAGGTCCATCATGTGCAGCCGCTGGCGCGGGTCCATGCCGTTGAACGGCTCGTCGAGGATGAGCACTCCCGGGTCGTGGACGAGCGCCGCGGCCACCTTCACCCGCTGCCGCATCCCCTTCGAGTAGCCGCCGATCGCGCGCCCGGCGGCGTCGTGCAGGTCGACGAGACCGATCGCCCGATTAGCCGCGCCATCCGGGTCGTCGAGCTCGTGCAGCCGGGCGGAGGCGGTCACGAACTGGAGCCCGGTCAGGAAGCTGTAGACGGCCTCGCGCTCCGGGACGAAACCGACGCGGCGGTAGAGCTCGGGATGGCGCCAGGTCGGCGTGTCGTCGAGCTGGACCGATCCGGCGCTGGGACGGAGGAAGCCGGCCATCATGTGCAGCAGGGTCGTCTTGCCGGCGCCGTTCGGTCCGAGCAGCCCGGTGATGCCGGCCCCGACCTCGAAGCTCACGTCGTTGACCGCAACGACGTTGCCGTACCAGCGCGATGCGGCCTCCAGCCGCAGGACGCTCATACCGTGATGCGCCGATAGCGGAGAGCCAGCACGAGCCAAGAGCCGAGGGTGAGAAGCGCGGCCGCGGCCCCGAAGACGGGGAGCGGGATGTCGCTCGCGCCGACCGGCGATTCGGCGACCTCGCTGCCGAAGATCCACTGCCGCGCCCCGTCGATGATGCTCAGCGGGTTGAGGAACGGCGCCCAGTCGTCGAACGCGCCGCCGGCCTCGACGAACACCTGGCTGATCACGCCGCCGACCAGGAAGACGGCCAGGACCGCTCCGGCCGCGAACGCGCGACGCGAGGCCAGCGAGCAGATCGCGAGGCCGACGCTGGCCAGGACGACCGCGTGCAGCACCCCGCTGCCGATGATCGCCGGCAGGAAGCCGATCTCGTCGCCGAACGCGGCCAGCAGATCGTCGGTGGCGAGCACGCGTCCGACGAAGAGGACGAGGACCGGCACCAGGGTGAGGGAGAGGAGGCCGAGTGCCAGGGCCGCCAGCTTGGCGGCGACGTAGTCCACGCGGCTCATCGGCCGGCTGAAGTAGAGCGGCAGGACGCGGTGGCGGATGTCGTTGACGACGAGCTCCGGCGCCTGGGCGGCCACGAAGATCGGGAAGAGCGCCCCGATCTGCCACAGGTAGTTCTCGTAGTTGTAGAGGTCCGGGATGATGTCGCCGGCCAGCACCCGGATCGCGACCGCCACCACGGCCGGCATGACGGCCAGGACCACCGCGCCCCACGGGATGATCTTCGACCGTCCCGAGCGCCCGAGCCCGAAGACGGCGCGGACGCCCGCCTCGACGACCGCACCGACGGCGCCGCCCCTGCCGAGGCGCGGGCCGTCGTATCGGCGGTAGCCGATGTCGTAGATCGTGCCGGTGGTCTCCGTCTGGGCGGTCATGCGGCGCCCTCGTCGCGGAAGAGATCCTCGAGCTGGTGCCGCCGATGCTCGATCCGCACGAGCGGCAGCCCGAGTGCGACCGCGTCGTCGCGGACGGCGTCGTAGACGTCGAAGTCCCCGCCGCCGGAGGCGATCTCGACGAGCACCATCCGCCCGGTCGCCGTCGCCTCCAGGCCGCGCGCGATCAGCCGCTCTGCGAGCCGATCCGCCGCATCCTCGGTCTCGACCACGAGCTGGCCGGTTCGCTCGGTGAAGCTCGTCAGCGGCGCGGTGCGGAGGAGCCGCCCGGCGTCGATCGCGACCAGCCAGCCGGCCACGCGCTCGATCTCCCCAAGCAGGTGGCTGGCGACGACCACGGTGATCCCGAAGTCGCGGCCGATGCGCTCGATGAGCCCCAGCATCTCGTCGCGCCCCGCCGGATCGAGGCCGTTGGTCGGCTCGTCGAGGAACAGCAGGCGCGGGTCGTGGACGAGCGACTGGGCGAGCTTGACGCGCTGCTTCATGCCGGTCGAGTACCCACCGATCGGCCGGTACCGCTCCTCGTAGAGGCCCACGTGCCGGAGGATGTCGGCGGTGCGCTCGCGCGCCGCGCCGGCGGGGAGGCCGGAGACGCGAGCCATGTGGCTCACGAACTCGGTTGCGCTGACGTCCGGGGGGAGGCTGTCGTGCTCGGGCATGTAGCCGACGAGCTCGCGGATGCGCGCCCCATCGGTTCGCGTGTCGAGGTCGAGGACCGTGGCCTCGCCGTCGGTCGGCTCGAGCAGGCCGAGCAGGATCTTGATGAGCGTGCTCTTGCCCGCTCCGTTGGCCCCGACGAGGCCGATGACGCCCTCGCCGATCTCGACGCTCAGGCCATCGAGCGCCGTGACGCCACCGGGATAGCGCTTCGTCAGCGCCCGGGTGCTGATGAGGGCCATGCCCGGTTCAGTCTAGCGAGGGGCTACATGTGAGGCTGGTAGCCGGGCTCGAAGTACCGGGCGGGGTCCTCGTCGAAGTCGAGCTTGCAGCCCTTGCCGCAGAAGTAGTAGGTCTGCCCCTCGTGCTCGCTGCTCAGCCCCTGGGCGGTGGCGATCTCGGGGTTGACCTGCATCCCGCAGACGGGATCGACGGCGGTGGTCGTCATCGGTGCATCGGTCTCCAGTTCGATATCGGTCAGGCGGCGCGGAAGCCCCGCAGCCGCAGGGAGTTGAGGACGACGCTGACGCTCGAGAGCGCCATCGCGGCGGCCGCAATGGCGGGGGTCAACAGGAGGCCTGCCAGCGGGTAGAGGAGTCCGGCGGCTACCGGGATGAGGAGCACGTTGTAGCCGAAGGCCCAGGCCAGGTTCTGGCGGATCGTGCGCATCGTCGCGCGCGAGAGGCGCACGGCTGACGGGACGGCACCGAGGTCGTCGCGGACGAGGGTGACGTCGGACGCCTGCACAGCCACGTCGGCACCGGTGCCGATCGCGATCCCGAGGTCGGCCTGCGCGAGCGCCGGCGCGTCGTTGATGCCGTCGCCGACCATCGCGACCATTCCCGTTTCGCCCTGGAGCCGCTCGACGGCCGCGGCCTTGTCCGCCGGCATCACCTCGGCCACGATCCGCTCAGGGCCGATGCCGACCTGGGCACCGATGGCCTCCGCCGTCGCCCGCCTGTCGCCGGTGAGCATCCAGACATCGATCCCGGCCGTCTTCAGCCGCGAGACGGCCTCGGCGGCGCCGGGCTTGACGGTATCGGCGAGACCGATGACCCCCAACGGCTCCCCGTCGCGGGCGACCCACGCGCCGGTGGCAGTGCCGAGGTCGACCGATTCGAGCGCCGATGCATCCACGCCGGACTCGGCGAGGAAGGCAGGCGTGCCGACCAGGACAGTCGCGCCCTCGACGGTGGCGCGCACCCCGCGCCCTGCCGTCGACTCGAAGGCGGTGGCCTCGGTGATCGCGATCCCGCGCTCCGTGGCGTGGCGGACGATCGCCTCGCCCAGCGGATGCTCGCTGCCGCGCTCGGCGGACGCTGCCAGGCGCAGGAGCTCGTCATCGGTCACGCCCGGAAGCGGATGGACCGCGGTGACCGCAGGCCGGCCGTGCGTGATCGTGCCGGTCTTGTCGAGGACGAGGGTGGTGATGCGCTGCGCATCCTCGAGCGCCGCGCCGTCGCGGATGAGGATCCCGTTCTCCGCGCCCTTGCCCGTGCCGACCATGATCGCGGTCGGCGTGGCGAGGCCCATCGCGCAGGGACAGGCGATGATGAGGACGGCGATCGCCGTCGACAGCGCGAACGGCAGGCTCGGCGAAGGCCCGAATACGAGCCAGACGCCGAAGGTGAGCGCCGCGATGACGAGGACGGCGGGCACGAACCAGCCGGTGACGCGGTCCGCCAGGCGCTGGATCGGCGCCTTCGAGCCCTGCGCCCGCTCGACGAGGCTCACGATCTGGGCGAGGGTCGTGTCCGGGCCGACCCGATCGGCGCGCATGACGAACGAGCCGCTCGTGTTGAGCGTTGCGCCGATGGCGGGATCTCCGGACACCTTCTCGACCGGGATCGGCTCACCGGTGAGCATCGACTCGTCGACCGCCGAGGCGCCCTCGATGAGCACGCCGTCGACCGGGATCCGCTCGCCGGGTCGCACCCGCAGCAGGTCACCCGGCACGACCTGCGCAACCGGTACCTCGCGCTCGCCGCCAGGCCGCAGCACGCGCGCCGTGGGCGGCCGCAGGTCGAGCAGGCTGCGGACGGCGCCGGCCGCCTGGCCCTTGGCGCGGGCCTCGAGCCACCGGCCCAGCAGGACGAGGCCGATGATCACCGCCGCGGAGTCGAAGTAGGTCTCGTGGCCGAGCCCAGCGGCCATCACCGCCTCCGGCATGAGCGTGACGACCACTGAGTAGGAGTACGCGGCCAGCGTCCCGATCGCGACGAGCGTGTTCATGTTCGCCTCGCCGTGGCGGGCGCCGCGGGCCGCGGCGACGAGGAAGCGCCGGCCGAAGACGAACTGGACGATCGTGGCCGGGATGAGGAACCAGCGGTTGACGTCCATCATCGGCCACGGCGTTCCCCCGGGCCAGAACATGATCGCCATCATCGCCGCGCCGACGGCAAGCGATGCGAGGGCCTGGAAGAGCAGCTCGCGGCGTTCGGCGGCGCGCTCGATCTCGGCGGCGTCAACATCGGTCGCTGCGTCGGCGGCGGCCTCGCGGCCGACGTCGTAGCCCGCCGCCTCGATGGCGGCCACGATGCCGGTGCGATCGATGAGCGCGGGATCGAAACGCACGGTCGCGCGCTCCGTGGCGAGATTGACGTTTGCCTCGGCCACGCCGTCGGCGCGCGACAGGTAACGCTCGATGCGGTTCACGCAGCTCGCGCAGGTCATGCCGACCACCGGCAGGCTGAGCTCGGAGGGCGCAGCGGAAGTTGGCGAAGAGGCGCTCATCGGTACCGCAAGGATACTACAGGGGAGTATCAGCCTCCGAAGGTTACCTCACGAGCCGGCGAGGGCCCGCTCGCCGGGCGGGTTACCGCTTCCGTGGCGTCCGATCGTCGAGGTTGCGACTTCCGGGTTCGCGCGTTGCTGTCGCCACCGTTTCCGCAGGTGTCACGGCCTCTCGGCACGGGCATTGCAAGTCCGGGCGACACAAGGTTACCGGGAGACAAGTTCATCGTGCAGCGCACGGAGCACGAGGCGAAGCGAGATGGCGCGCGTCGGCCGCACAACGGCCATGCCGCGCGGCCCGTCCTGTTCGCCGTGGAAGACGATCCCTCGACCCTCGCGCTGCTGAGGGACCTCGCGATCGACGCGGGCTGGGCCGCTCTCGGCTTTACGCACCTATCGGAGTTCGAGCGTGCGGTCGCCGAGCGGGTGCCGGACCTCGTGATCCTGGACGACGACCTTCCCGACGGCCGCGGCGGAGACCGCGCTCGAGAGCTGCTCGGCGACCGACGCCTGCGAGACGTGCCCGTGCTGGTGTGCACGGCGGCGCCTGCACTGCGCCAGGCCGAGATCGGGACGTGGGCTCCGGTGGTGAACAAGCCGTTCGACCTCGGCGAGATCGAGCTCTTCCTCCAGATGGCCGCCCGAAGGCGCGGTGTGGAGGCGCACCCGGCGGCCGGGTAGTCTGAGCGCGTGCGCGCGCTCATCCTGACGAACGAGTTCCCGCCCGAGGTCTATGGCGGGGCCGGAATCCACGTCGACGAGCTTACCCGCCATCTCCGATCGCTGATCGATCTCGACGTGCGCAGCTTCGGGAGCCGCGTCGAGGAGGACGCCGGCTGGCAGGTGCGCGGCTACGCTCCCGGCCACGACGCGTCGGCGCTCGACCCTCGTCTGCGCCCCATGCTCGAGGCGCTGTCGCGCGACCTGACCATGCTGACCGATCCGGTCCGCGCCGACGTCGTCCACGTCCACACCTGGTACGCGCACCTCGCCGGCGTGCTGGTGCAGCTGGCCTACGGCATCCCGCTCGCGCTGACCGTCCACTCGCTCGAGCCGCTGCGTCCGTGGAAGCGCGAGCAGCTCGGCGGTGGATACGAGGTGAGCAGCTGGGTCGAGCGCACCGCGATCGAGTCCGCCCGTGCCATCATCGCCGTCAGCCGCGGCACACGGGACGACGTGCTCCGCCACTTCGACGTCCCGGAGCAGCGTGTGCACGTCATCCACAACGGCATCGACGCCGACTTCTACCGGCCTGATCCCGCCACGAACTTCCTCCAGCAGCGCGGCATCGACCCGGCCGTTCCATACGTCCTCTTCGTCGGGCGCGTCACGCGCCAGAAGGGGATCGTCCACCTCGTTCGCGCCATCCACCACCTCGACCCCGGCATCGGCGTCGTGCTGTGCGCCGGTCAGCCGGACACGCCGGAGATCGCGCGCGAGATGGCCGCGGGCGTGCGGGCCGCCCAGGCCGAGCGCTCGAATGTGGTCTGGATTGGCGAGATGGTCAGCCGCGAGGAGGTGCGCCAGCTGTACTCGCATGCCGCGGTCTTCTGCTGCCCATCGGTCTATGAACCGTTCGGGATCATCAACCTCGAGGCCGCTGCGTGCGAGACGCCGGTCGTCGCCTCGGCGGTGGGCGGGATCCCCGAGGTCGTCGTCGACGGCGAGACCGGGTTGCTCGTCCCCGTCGAGCTGTCGCCGGACGACCCGATGAGCCCGATCGACCCCGATCGCTTCGAGCGCAACCTCGCCGGAGCGATCAATGCGCTGATGGCCGATCCGCGCGCCAGGGCGGTGATGGGTCGCGCGGCCCGGCGGCGCGCACTGAAGCAGTTCAGCTGGGATTCGATCGCGCGTCAGACGGTCGCCCTCTATCGCAAGCTGGCCGGCTGAACGCGGGACATGAGCGCGAGCGCGTTGCCCTCGCCGTCCTCGAAGAAGGTCATCCACTCCTCGGCGCCGGTGTCGTCATCGGTGTAGATCACGTGCGGTGCGCCGCTGAAGCGCACGCCGCGACTGGCGAGCGCCTCCTGGGAGGCATGGATGTCGTCGACGAGGAAGTACAGGATCGAGCCTGGCTGCCAGTCCGCCTCGTCCTTTCGATGGAGGTAGATCCGCACGCCGCCGGCTTCGAAGAAGGCGAGGTCGCCGAAGGTGAAGACGTGCGGCAGGCCGAGCGTCTCGCCGTAGAAGTGCTCCGCGCGGGCGACGTCGCGGATCGAGAGCGAGACCTGGCCGATCGGGCCGAGCGTTGTCGTGGTCGAGGAGGCTGTCACGAATCGGTCCTTCCTTCCTTGGTGCAGGGCGCTGCCGGCGGGAATGCCCGGCCAATGCCGCAGCTCCTGCCCCCGCACGCCGAGCTTGTCGGCGATGTTGGCGAGGTGGTACTTGACGGCGTTCTCGGATGTGCCGCGCCGCCGGGCGACGTCGGCCCGCGCCTTCCCGTGCCGCCAGAGGTCAAGGACATGCCACTCGGCGGGAGTGAGGACGTCGGGATGCGGCGGTCGGCCGCGCCGGCGGGCCATGCCTCCAGCCTAGCCGTCATGGCGCCGAATTTCCCTACCCGACGTGACATCCGTCACGCGGCATCGGTGACAGCAGCGACTGGCGGCTGAGCCCGGACGGCGGTACCGTCGCAGGGCGATGGACGACGAGCTCTCGAAGCGCTTCGGCTGGCTGGAGCACATCTGGCTGGTCAGCCTCTTCTTCGTCTTCTTCCCGCTGATCTTCACGCCCGATACCACGACGACCGATTGGCTCGTCACCGGCGCCATGGTCGCCGTCTTCCTGGCGCTGTACGTCTGGGCCGAGCTCGTCGACGGCCGCGCGGCGCTGGTGCCCGTCGGACTGATCGCGGTGCTCGGCATCGCCGGCGCCTACGTCAACTCCGGCACCACCGTGTTCCTGATCTTCGTGTCGGCCTTCGCGGCACATGCCCTCCCGCCGCGCCAGGCGGTCTGGGTCATCGGAGCTCTCGCGGCGACCGTCGCGGTCATCGGTCTCACGATTGACGCACCGATGCCCTATGGCCTTGCCGCCGTCGCGCCGGCGTTCCTCTTCGTTATCGTCATCGGCCTCGCCGAGATCTACAACGCCCAGCGTGGTCGCGCCGATGCCCGCCTCCTGCTTGCGCAGGAAGAGATCGAGCGCCTCGCCACCGTCGCCGAGCGCGAGCGCATCGCCCGCGACCTGCACGACCTGCTCGGCCACACGCTGTCGGTGATCGTGCTGAAGGCGGAGCTCGCCTCCCGGCTCATGGAGCGCGATCCGGACCGCGCCGCCACCGAGGTGAGCGAGGTCGAGCGCATCAGCCGCACGGCGCTGGCCGAGGTGCGGGCGGCCGTCCAGGGCTATCGCGGGCAGAGCCTGGCACGCGAGCTCGAGGGAGCGCGTCGAACGCTCGCAGCGGCCGGCATCGCGGTCGAGACCGAGATCGAGGCGGTCGAGCTGCCCGAGACGCGCGACGAAGTCCTGGCGCTGGCCGTTCGCGAGGCGATCACGAACATCATTCGCCACTCGTCGGCGCAGAGCGTTCGGATCGAGCTCCGCAGCCGGAGCGATGGCGTGCGCCTGACGGTGGCCGATGACGGACGCGGCGGCGACGCCCCGGAGGGATCCGGCCTGCGCGGCATGCGCGAGCGGATCGCAGCCTTCGGCGGCAGCCTCGAGCGCGACACGACCGCGGGTACGCGCCTGCGGATCGTGCTGCCACCGAGCGCATGACGGCCCAGATCCGCGTCCTCCTGGTCGAGGACCAGCGCATGGTGCTTGGGGCGCTGGCCGCGCTGCTGGAGCTCGAGGACGACATCACCGTGGTTGGGCGCGCGGAGAGCGGCGACGAGGCGCTGCGACTGGCGGCCGATCAGAAGCCCGACGTGGTGCTCACCGACATCGAGATGCCCGGCATGTCCGGCCTCGAGCTCGCCGAGCGCGTGCGCGCAACAGACCCACCGCCGCGCGTCATCATCCTCACCACCTTCGCGCGCTCCGGCTACCTGCGCCGCGCACTCGAGGCTGGGGCCGCCGGCTACCTGCTCAAGGACGCCCCCGCCGCGAACCTCGCCGCCGCCGTCCGTCGCGTCCATGCCGGCCTGCGCGCCGTCGATCCGGAGCTCGCCGCCGAGGCGTGGTCGGGTGAGGACCCGCTGACCGATCGTGAGCGCCAGGTGCTGAGCCTGGCGGACGAGGGGCTGACGAGCGCCGACATCTCCCAGCGCCTGCACCTCAGCGAGGGGACCGTCCGCAACTACCTCTCGGAGGCGATCAGCAAAGTGGGAGCCGCGAACCGGGTCCAGGCCGCGCGCCGTGCCCGCGAGCGCGGTTGGCTGTGAGTGACGAACGTCACCGCAATGTCGTGACGAGCCCCACTGGAGCGACGGACTTGACAGATGCAGGATGAGAGCATGACCACCATGACCGAGCAATCAGCACCCGCCACCCCGGCGGCCGAGCCGCGATCGGAATCGGCGCGCACCGTCGGCGCACCGATCATCACCGTCACCGACCTGCGCAAGAGCTACGGCACCCTCACCGCCGTCGACGGCGTGAGCTTCGAGGTCGGCGAGGGCGAGGTGTTCGGCATCCTCGGGCCGAACGGCGCGGGCAAGACGACGACACTCGAGATGATCGAGGGGATGCGCCCGATCGACTCCGGCGAGGCAATCATCGACGGCGTCGACGTGAAGGCCGACCCGCGCGAGGTGAAGCGGCGCATCGGTATCCAGCTCCAGGCATCGGCCTTCTTCGACGAGCTGACCCTGATCGAGCTGCTCCACCTCTTCGGGCGGCTCTACGAGCGCGACGTCGACGCGATGGCGCTTTTGAGCCTCGTCGATCTGACCGAGAAGGCCAAGAGCCAGGTGCGCACGCTCTCCGGCGGGCAGAAGCAGCGCTTCAGCATCGCCTCGGCGCTTGTCAACGACCCGCGCGTCCTCTTCCTCGACGAGCCGACGACCGGCCTCGACCCGCAGGCGCGGCGCCACATGTGGGGCCTCGTCCGTTCCATCCGCGAGAGCGGCCACACGGTGGTGCTGACGACGCACTACATGGAGGAGGCGGAGGAGCTGTGCGACCGCGTCGCGATCATGGATCGCGGCCAGATCATCGCGTTCGACACGCCGCAGCGGCTCGTGGACGCGCTCGTCGGACGCGGCTTCAAGAAGTCGCGCGTCGAACGCCTCGCGAACCTCGAGGATGTCTTCATCGATCTGACCGGGCACGACCTGCGAGAGGAGGACTGACCGATGCAACTCGGAGTGCTCTGGGCCCTCTTCGTCGCCAGCGGGAAGATGTTCATCCGCAACCGCGCGGCCGTCTTCTTCAGCCTCTTCCTGCCCCTCATCATCATGCTGATCTTCGGGGTGCTGAACTTCGAGGGCAGTGCGGAGATCCAGCTCGGCATCGTCGACGAGGCCGATAACGCGGAAAGCGCGGCCTTCGTCGAGGGTCTGGGCGAGTACGACTACCTCATCCTCATCGCCGGCGAGCGCGAGGCCGAGCTGGCCGAGCTGGCCGAGGGCGACCGCGACTTCGTGCTCGTCGATCCCAACTGGCTGGGCCGTGCCGCCACCGGGCGTCGAGTCCGAGCTGGTGGCCTACGCAAGCACGGCCGATCCGGCCCAGGCACAGGTCGCCCAGGGTCTCCTCCAGCAGGCGGTGGTCCAGACGTTGTACGCGCCGGCCGATGGCGGTGGCGCGACGGCGGGCTTCGCGCCTCCGATCGAGTTCGAGTCGGTCGAGTCGCGCGACCTCGGCTACATCGACTTCCTGGTCCCGGGCATCGTGGGCATGACGATCATGCAGCTCGGCATCTTCGGCGTGGCCTTCGGGTTCGTTCAGCTCAAGCGCACCGGCGCGCTGCGCCGCCTCTTCGCGACGCCGACCTCGCCGAGCTACTTCCTCTCGGCACAGGTGCTGTCGCGCCTGATCATCGGCCTCGTGCAGGTCGCGATCCTCATCGGGGTCGGGATCTGGTTCGGGCTCCAGATGTTCGGCGACTACATGACCCTGGCGATCGTCGTCATCATCGGCTCCGCGATCTTCCTGGCTCTCGGCTTCGGGATCGCGGGCTGGGCCAAGAACGAGGACCAGGCCGCACCGGTGGCCAACCTCGTCAGCCTGCCGATGATGTTCCTCTCAGGCGTCTTCTTCCCGCGCGAGGCGATGCCCGACTTCCTCGCCGCGATCACCGCGTTCCTGCCCCTGACCTACGTGAACGAGGCGCTGCGGGCGATCGTCAACGACGGCGCGAACCTGATGTCGCTAGGGCCGCAGCTGCTGGGGATGGCCGTCTGGGTCGTGATCAGCTTCATCATCGCCGTGCGGCTCTTCCGCTGGGAGTAATCGGCCGATAATGCGCCGATGCACCAGCACCCGGCTCCGATAAGCCGGCGCCGCCTCCTCCAGCTGGGAGCGACGGCGTCGGCTGCCGGTCTCGCCGCCTGCGCCTCCTCGCTTCCCTCGCTGACGCCGCTGTTCTCGGCCTCGCCCTCCGCGAGCCCCGCGGCGACCACGCCGACGCCATCACCGACGCCGACCCCGAGCCCGACGCCTCGGCCGGTGACCGGTCGCGTCCTCTACCGCGACGGCGCCCTGGCCGATGGCCGCGCCGCGTCTCTCCAGCACCACCTCAGCATCCTGGTCGAGGACGGTCGCATCGCCTGGATCCGGCCGGCCGGCGGCGAGGAGGACTCGTCCGGCGCGGCGGTGGCCGACTGCGCCGGCGCGACCTTCGTGCCGGGCATGGTCGACTGCCACAGCCACGTCACCGGTCCGGGCGGCGCGAACTGGATCGAGCGTTTCAATGACCCGCCGGAGATCCTGCTGGCCGTGGCCGAGGACAACGCGCGCATCGGGCTCGCTGCCGGCATCCGCTGGATGCGCGACGTCGGCTCGCCGATCGGCGTGAGCCCCGACGACGGCCGCAAGCGGGCAATGGCGCTGGCCGTGCGCGACCGATGGAACGGCCGTCGCGACCGCCCCTACCTGCGCGCCGCCGGCTCCTGGATCTTCAAGCTCGGCACGAACCCGATGCGATCGGCCGTCGAGGCCCAGACGGCCGACGAGCTGCTCGCCGCCGCCATCGGCCAGCTCGACGCCGGCGCCGACCTCGTGAAGCTGTACATGGACGGGCCGGACGTCAACGTCTCGCCCTGGACCGCCGCGGAGGTGGCGCTGGTGGTCGACGCCGCCCATGAGCGCGGCGCGCGCGTCGCCGCCCACTCCGGCCGCCTGAACGGCGCGCGTGAGGCGGTGCTGGGCGGGGTCGACTCGATCGAGCACGGCTTCGACCTCGACGCGGCCGTCGCCGGGGAGATGGCATCGCGCGGCACGACCCTGGTCACCACCCTGGCGGTCATGCGCTCGTGGCTGAGCTTCGGCGCGACGACGACGATGGAGCAATTCGCCGCTCCGGCGGGCCGCGCGTCGGTAGCGGCTCGTCTCGAGCAGGGCGAGGCATCGGTGCGGATCGCGCGCGACGCCGGCGTGCGCATCGCGACTGGCAGCGACTTCGGTGGAGGCTCGCTGCGCGCGAACCAGCTGGCGTGGGAGGTCACCAGTCTCGTCGCCGCGGGGCTCGAGCCGGTCGATGCGCTGGCGGCGGCGACCTGGCGAGGCGGTGAGCTTCTCGCCGAGGAGGAGGCCGGGGTCATTCGCGAGGGCGGTCCGGCCGACTTCTTCTGCGTCCACGGCGACCCGCTCAGCGACCCCGACGCGCTGTGGCGGGTGTGGCGCACTGCCTACGCGCTGCCCGCCTGAGGCGGCTCAACCTCGCGCTCCACGACGATCGTGCAGCGGGTCGCGAGGGCGGCGGCCGCACCGATCGCGGCGAAGACCGGCATCAATGCGGCGCCGATCAGCCCGATCGTGAGCGGGACCTCGAGCATCGTGCGGCCGTCCTCGTTCTTGATGATGATGCGGCGGACGGTGCCCTCGTGGATCAGCTCCCGGACCTTGGCGACGACCTCGTCGCCATTGATGGTGAACTCCTGGGTTCGCGAGGTCTCCTGGTTCATCGGTCCAGCCTACTCCGTCAATCGGCCGAGCATCGTCGCGGCATCAGACCGATGACAACTCGCGGCCTCGGCGGTCTGATTGGGTGACAAACACTTCCCGAGGCCACCGATGCTGAGCACGACCCACCTCGAAGCCGCGAGCGTCCCGACGTCACGATCCGTCCCAAGCCTGGACGCCGCGCTGCGCCTGGTCGCACGCTTTGGCGGATCGATCACGTCCGAGATCCGGACCGCACCGGGCATCGGCTCCTGGGCGCTCGTCACCGACGGCGAGGGCAACGAGCTCGTGCTCTGGGAGAACGCCGCTCCGGCCTGACCGGTGCGAACCCTCGGCGGCCGATCCGGCGCACGGCCGCCAGCGCGGCGACCAGCAGCACGGCGGTGACGGCCCGCTTGCGCGTCGGATGCAGCTCGTATCGCAACTCGTACGGGACATTGCGGGACCGATGAGCGAGGGCCCGGCGTGGCTCTGGCAGGCGCCGTACGTGTCGACGGGGAAGCCCACGCACGACTGAGGCACGCCCTCTGCATGGCGCATCGGTCAATTCCATTCGCAAGTGGGGACTCAGACCCATGGAAACCGTCGAAACCTGGGGCGAGGCCGTGATGCTGTCCGTCACGGAAGCCCTCCAGAACTTCCTGGGCTTCCTGCCCGCGCTGGTTGGCGCACTCCTCATCCTCATCATCGGCTGGATCATCTCGGGGCTCCTGGCGGGCCTCGTCGAGCGCGGGCTGAAGGCGATCGGCTTCGAGCGCGCGGCCCAGTCCACCGGCATCAGCGGCTTCATCCAGCGCTCGGGCTCGAGCTGGACGGCAAGCGCGATCGTCGCCGAGATCGTCAAGTGGTTCATCCGGCTCCTGGCGATCCAGGCGGCAGCATCCGTCCTCGGGCTCACCCAGATCAGCCAGATCGTCAACGCCATCATGCTGTGGCTGCCGAACCTGGTCGTCGCGATCGTGATCGTGGTCATCGGCACGCTGATCGCGAAGTTCGTCAGCGGCCTGGTGCGCGGCTCGACGTCCCAGATGGGCTTCACGAACCCTGAGCTGCTGGCGAGCGTCGCGTACTACGCCATCGTGGTCTTCGCGGTCATGGCCGCGATCGACCAGCTGGGCATAGCAGAGACGGTGGTGGACACGCTGTTCATCGGTCTCGTCGCGATGGTCGTCCTGGCCGCGGGCCTGGCGTTCGGGCTCGGCGGGCAGCAGACCGCGGCCCAGATCACGGCCGGCTGGTACGCCAGTGGCCGCGAGGCGGGCGCCAAGATCGCCGAGTATGCCCAGTCCCAGAGCCAGGAAGGTTCCGGGTCTCAGCGCGCGACGCCGGCTCCCACCGACGCCGAGGGCACACAGCCGGCCCAACCACCGGCATCGACGCCGCGGACCGAGCCCACCGGCGGCTGACCCCTCACGGACCGATGGCGGCCGGCAGCGATGCCGGCCGCCTCTTCATGCCCGGCATCGGGAGATCTCGGCACTGGCGCTGCCGGGCAGGATGCGCGACGCTGTCCGTCCACACGCGGCACCACGGAGGACGGCACCAATGATCCAGGACGTGACCACATCGGCGACGAGGGAGGTGCGCGCGGAGGACCAGGCGGTCAAGGTCGAGCGCAGCGCGGTCGGGGTCGTGCGCGGCAAGGACTTCGAGATCGGGATGGCCGGCGTCGGGCTCGTGCTCGCCGACGGCGACGTGTCGCTCACCCAGGGCGGTGGCAGGGCCTTCGTCGCCGGGGGCGACCTGCGCATCCACCAGGGCGGCGGCGGGACACTCGTGGCGGCCGGCGATACGACCATCAGCCAGGGCGGCGCTGGGAGCCTGCTCACCCTCGGTGCGGTGAGCGTCGAGCAGGGCGGCATCGGCGTGGCGCTCGGCCGCGACGTTCGTGCCGGCAGCGGGGGAATCATCGGCATCGCACTCGCTCCGCGGCTCCAGGTCGAGCCGGGCGGGAAGGTGATGCTCGGCCTGCCGCAGGCAGCGATCGCCGGTGCCGCACTCGGCCTCGTGGCGGGTGTCGTCGTGGCGATGACGCGTGCGAGGCGGACCGACTGAGCGCCTGACCGCCGCGATCGTCAGCCCGCAGGCTCGAACGCCACGCAGCAGTAGCCCGGCTGGGGGTCGAGGACCGGGATCATCGCCGTGCCCGCGCCTCGGGCGATCCCCTCGGCCATCGCCAGGTTCGTGCCGCACACCAGCGTGCGGTGGTCCGACACGAGCGCGTCGAAAGGGCAGTTCCGGAGCCGGATCTTTCCCGACCCATCGGTCACGGGCTCGTATCCGCCGCCCTCGAGCGCCGACGTGAGGCGCCGCTCCGGCGTCCGTCGCCTCGACCGAGCTCCCAGCTCGGCGCCGAGTGACTCCGCCGCGTCTCGGAGCGCATCGGGCGGGGTTCCGTCGCCCAGCCGCTCCAGCGCCGATGCGAACAGCTCCGCCGCGCGCTGGTAGCGCCGCTCCGGAAGCGTCACGCTGAAGTCGTCGTCCGAGCGCCGGTAGACCCGTGCCGGCCGTCCGGCACCGGGCCCCACCTTCCCGGTCAGGCGCCGGTAGCTCCCCGTCAGCAGGCCGGCGGCGGCCAGGCGGTCGAGGTGGAACGTGGCCAACGACCGGGTGATGCCGATTGCCCTGGCGGCTTCCTCCCGCCCGACCGGCCGGCCCTGCGCGACCACCCAGTCGTAGAGGTCGCGGCGGATCGGCTCGTCGAGCAGCCCGATCGCGGTGAGCGTCTCGTCAAGCTGGCGCTTCGTCACGCTGCCACTCTATCGCATGCGAGGATGGTCGATAGACCTGAATTCCGGCGGCCACGTCGAAACCTGACAGGAGCTGGCCGGAATCGGTCGCATGCTGAAGGACCGATAGACTCCTCGCAGGCATGACCGTCACCCGCGCCGATCCCCTCGCGCCCTTCAGCGAGCCGACCCGGACCTGGTTCGGCGAGGCATTCGCCGAGCCGACGCGCGCCCAGGATCTGGGCTGGGACGCGATCAGCAGCGGCAGGCACGCCCTCATCCACGCGCCGACCGGCAGCGGCAAGACCCTCGCCGCCTTCCTGTGGTGCATCGACCGGCTCATGGTCCAGCCCGCGCCGGCGAAACGAACCGTCCGTGTCCTGTACGTCAGCCCGCTCAAGGCGCTGACCTACGACGTCGAGCGCAACCTGCGCACGCCCCTGGCAGGCATCCGGCGCACCGCCGAGCGGCTCGGCCAGGTCGTGCCCGAGATCAGCGTGGCGAGCCGCACCGGTGACACGCCCGCCGACGCTCGACGCGCGCTCGCCCGCACGCCGCCCGACATCCTCGTCACCACGCCGGAGAGCCTTTACCTGCTGCTCACCAGCCAGGCCCGCGAGATCCTGCGCGGCGTCGAGCACGTCATCGTCGACGAGATCCATGCGATCGCCGCCACGAAGCGCGGCTCGCACCTGGCCCTCTCCCTCGAGCGCCTCAGCCACCTGGCCGATGCCGACCCGCAGCGCATCGGCCTGTCGGCGACGCAGCGCCCGCTCTCCGCGATCGCGGCGTTCCTTGGCGGGACCGATCGCGAGGTGGAGATCGTCGACGCCGGGGCACGCAAGGAGCTCGATCTCGAGATCGTGGTGCCCGTGGAGGACATGTCCCGCATGGGCGACGCGATGGAGCTCGAGGAATCGCCCGGAGGACCGGCCGCGGGGCCGGAGGCGCGGCACTCGATCTGGCCGTCGATCCATCCTCGGCTGCTGGAGCTCATCCGGGCGCATCGGTCCACGCTCATCTTCGTGAACAGCCGCCGGCTGGCCGAGCGGCTTGCAGCGCGGCTGAACGAGCTCGCCGGAGAGGAGCTCGTGCGCGCCCACCACGGCAGCATCGCGCGCGAGCAGCGGCTGCAGATCGAGGAGGACCTCAAGCAGGGCCGGCTGCCTGCCCTGGTGGCGACCAGCAGCCTCGAGCTCGGGATCGATATGGGAGCGATCGACCTCGTCATCCAGATCGAGGCGCCGCCGTCGGTCGCGTCGGGGATGCAGCGCATCGGCCGGGCGGGGCACCAGGTGGGGGAGGCGAGCGTCGGCAAGATCTTCCCCAAGTACCGCGGCGACCTCGTCGAGGCGGCGGTGGTCGTCGAGCGCATGAAGGCCGCCGCCATCGAGGAGACCCGCATCCCGCGCCACCCGCTCGACGTCCTTGCGCAGCAGCTCGTCGCCATCTGCGCCTTCGACCGCTGGACGGTGAGCGACCTGCATCGGCTCGTGACCCGGGCGGAGTCGTTCCGCGACCTGTCGCGCGAGCAGCTGGAGGGCGTGCTCGACATGCTGTCGGGCCGGTACCCCTCGGACGAGTTCGCCGACCTCAAGCCACGCGTCGTCTGGGACCGCCTGACCGATGAGGTCGTCAGCCGCAACGACGCGCGGGTCGTGGCCATCACCAGCGGCGGCACGATCCCCGATCGCGGCCTCTTCGGGGTCTTCCTGCCCGGCGACGACGCCGGCCGCGGAGGCCGACGCGTGGGCGAGCTCGACGAGGAGATGGTCTACGAGTCGCGGGTGGGGGAGACCTTCCTGCTCGGAGCCTCGACCTGGCGGATCGAGGAGATCCGTCCCGACCGGGTGATCGTCACCCCGGCTCCCGGCGAGCCCGGCAAGATGCCGTTCTGGCATGGCGACGCCGTGGGGAGGCCGATCGAGCTGGGACGGGCGATCGGCGCCTTCCTGCGCGAGCTGGAGCCGATGAAGCCGTCGGAGGCGGTGGCGCGCCTCCGCGAGACGAACGCGATGGACGAGCTGGCGGCGAACAACCTCGTCACCTACCTCGGCGATCAGGCCCAGGTCACCGGGGTGCTGCCCACCGATCGGACCATCGTCGTGGAGCGCTTCCGCGACGAGCTCGGCGACTGGCGGGTCGTGCTGCTCACCCCGTTCGGTGGGCGGGTCCACGCGCCGTGGTCGATGGCGATCGAGTCGCGCCTGCGGGAGCAGCACGGCCTCGAGGTGCAGTCGATCTGGTCCGACGACGGGATCGCGGTCCGCCTCCCCGAGGGCGTCGAGATCCGACGGCTCGACCATCGAGGGCGCCCTCCTCTTCGAGCCCGACGAGATCGAGGAGCGGCTCATGGCCGCGCTTGGCTCCTCGGCGCTCTTCGCCGCCCGCTTCCGCGAGAACGCGGCGCGAGCCCTCCTCCTGCCGCGACGCCGTCCCGGCCAGCGCACGCCGCTGTGGATGCAGCGCCAGCGCTCGGCCGACCTCCTCGCGGTGGCCAGCCAGTACGGCTCCTTCCCGATCATCCTCGAGACGTACCGCGAGGTGCTGCGCGACGTCTTCGACATGCCCGCGCTGCGCGAGCTGCTCGCCGACATCCGCGCGCGGCGGATCCGCGTCGTGAGCGTCGAGTCGCGCTCGGCCTCGCCGTTCGCGAGCTCGCTGCTGTTCGACTACGTCGGCTCGTTCATGTACGAGGGCGACGCGCCGCTGGCCGAGCGCCGCGCGCAGGCCCTCGCCCTCGACCGCGAGCTGCTGGCCGAGCTGCTGGGCAGCGAGGAGCTGCGGGAGCTCATCGATCCCGAGGCGGTGGCCGATCTCGAGCTCGAGCTCCAGGCGCTGGCGCCCAACCGCCAGGCGCGGACGCTCGACGGTGTCGCGGACCTGCTGCGTCGCCTGGGTGACCTGCGGACCGATGAGGTCGCGGCCCGAGTCAGCGGGCTCGAGGCGGCATCGGTGCTGGCCGAGCTGGAGGCGACGCGGCGTGTGGTTCCGGTGCGGATCGCCGGCGAGGAGCGCTGGATCGCGGTCGAGGATGCCGCGCGTTACCGCGACGCGGTCGGTGCCAGCCCGCCGGCGGGCGTGGCCGAGACCTTCCTGGCCGCAGTGGATCGGCCCCTCGAGCTGCTCCTGGCACGCTGGGCACGGACCCACGCCCCGTTCACGGCCGACGCGCCGGCCGCCCGATGGGGCGTCGCGCGGGACGCGATCGAGGACCGGCTGCGGGCGATGGCCGCCGCCGGCGAGCTGCTGGAGGGCGCCTTCCGCCCCGGCGGCGCGGCGCACGAGTTCACCGATCCCGACGTCCTGCGCCAGCTGCGCCGGCGCTCGCTGGCCCGCCTGCGGCGCGAGGTCGAGCCGGTCGAGGCCGAGGTGCTCGCCCGCTTCCTGCCTGCCTGGCAGGGAGTCGGCTCGACCGCCGGAGGGCTTGGGCGCCTCATCGAGGCCGTGGCGCAGCTCGAGGGCGTGCCGCTTCCGGCCTCGGTCCTCGAACGCGACATCCTTCCCGCCCGAATCGCCGGATACACGCCACGGCTCCTGGATGAGGTCGGCGCCGCGGGCGAGGTGGTCTGGATCGGGCGCGGCTCGCTCGGCCGCGACGACGGGCGGGTGGCGCTCTTCCGGCGCGACCGCGTCGAGCTGCTCGCGTCCGCGGGCTCGGCCGAGGAACGGCCCTCCGGTTCTATCCACGACGCGATCCGACAGCACCTCCAGCGGCGCGGCGCGTCGTTCTACCCGCAGCTTCGTCCCGCGGGCGCCGACGCGCGCAACGACGAGGAGCTTCTCGACGCGCTGTGGGATCTCGTGTGGGCCGGTGAGGTGACGAACGACACCTTCGCTCCCCTACGTGCGCTCTCGCTTCCGCGCTCGCGGTCGCGGCGCCAGCCCCGTCCTGGCCGGCTCATGGCACTCGGACCGCCTCGCGCCGCCGGGCGCTGGTCGCTGGTGGCCGACCTCGTCGGCGAGGAGCGATCGCCGACCGAGCGCGGCCACGCGCTTGCCACGACGCTCCTCGAGCGCCACGGGGTCGTGACCAGGGAGGCGGTCGTGGCCGAGGGAATCGCCGGGGGGTACGCATCGGTCTACCCGGTGCTTCGCGCGATGGAGGAGTCGGGTCGCGCGCGCCGCGGCTACTTCGTGGCGGGGCTCGGCGCGGCGCAGTTCGCGCTGCCCGGTGCGGTCGACCGCCTGCGTGCGATCCGCGACGACGAGCCGACCGTGCGACCGCTTGCGGCGACCGATCCTGCCCAGCCCTACGGCGCCGCACTGCCATGGCCGCGGGGCACCGACGACGAGCGGCTGCCGCTCCAGCGCGCCGCCGGCGCGTACGTCGTCATCGTCGACGGCCACGCGGTGCTCTACCTCGAGCGAGGCGGGCGAAGCCTCCTGCGACTGCCGGCATCCGCCGACGCCGAACGCCTCGAGCGGGCGGTGAAGGCGCTGCCGTCCCTGGTCGCGCCGGGCGGACCGATGCGCGAGCTGCGCATCGAGCGGGTCGACCGCGAGCCAGTGGCCGGCTCGGACCTCGCCCCGGCCTTGACTGCCACCGGGTTCAGGCCGAGCTATCGCGGGTTCCTGCTTCGGCAGGGGACCGCCGCTACGGCGCCGGGGTCGCCTCGACCGAGCTGACGACGAACCGGGTGGCGCCTCAGGGTCCGTCGACGGGCTGGGCGGCCTCGAGCACGGCCTCGGCTCGACATGCGAGCACGAGCTGCTCAGGGGGGACTTCGTCCTGGACGCCGACAGCGTCGTCGTCGCACGTCTGCGCCGCCGGATCGTCGAGGTGGACCCGGACCTCGACCCAGGTCCCGCGCTCGGGCATCGTCGCGTCCGACTCAGGGTCGATCGAGACCCGGATGCCGATGCCGAACATGTCCTGGCTCTCGTCGATCACGATGTTGTTGTAGTTGATGTTCTGACACAGCAGCCAGCCGCTCGGCGCGCCCTCGGAGGTGCACGCGCCACCGAGCCCGGCGTCGTCGGGGATCTCGGGCCAGTAGCCGCGGAACGTGAACGGCGTCGAGCCGAAGCAGGCCAGGCGTTCCAGCGCCGTGCGAGCCACGGTGAGCCCCTCCGCCGACAGGGGCTCCGCCGGGCATGCCAGCTCGTGCTCGACCAGCCACGGCTCGCCCGACTCGCTGGCCGCGGCGACCCAGCCGAACCAGGTCGGGCAGGTGTACGGATCGGTCTCTGGATCGCCTGCGCAGCCGGTCTCCGGCGGCAGCCCGAGTCCGGAGACGAGGTACCAGCGGAACCCGTCCGCATCGGTCGGCCCGCCGGCCACGAAGGAGAGCGCGCCGCTCTCGAGCGTGCCCATGCGCTCCCCGTCCAGCCCGGGAGCATCGCGGACGGTCAGGCTCTCGACGGCCGTCGCGACCACCGTGTCGGTGGGCAGGTCCGGCTGACCGGGCGCGTCGGCCGAGGCGGTGGGGTTGGCGCTGGCGCTCGGGCTGCCCGAGGGCGAGCCGGAAGCCGAAGCGCTGGCCGTGGCCGTCGGCGTCGGGGAGCCCAACGCAGCTCCATCGTCCGAGTCGCGGGTGAGGAGCAGGAGCAGGAGAATGAGCGCCAGGACGGCGAGCACGACGACGCCGATGATCATCGGCCAGGGGGGCCTGCGCGGTCGGGGAGGGGCGTGCGGCTGGTCGGTCAACCCTGTCTCCCCAGGGCGAGCATTCCGCGCACAAAGAAACGTCCCGAAGGAACCACGAGACCCTTTGATGCAATCTCTGGGTCCACGGACTCCTCCGGGACAGGAATGACTTTAGGGGCCGGGCCGCTCCCCGCCAAGGGGGTTTGTCCACGGAATCCGAAGGTCATCGGCTGGTTATCCACGCCGTATCCACATCGGTGCACAAGTCTACGCGTCAGAGACGGCCCGCCTCGATGATCCGCTGCAGAAACTCGCGCGTTCGCGGCTGAGCCGGCTCGCGGAAGATCCGCTCCGGCGGCCCCTCCTCGGCCACGAGCCCCTCGTCCAGGAACAGCACGCGGTCGGCGATGTCGCGTGCGAAGCCCATCTCGTGGGTGGCGATCAGCATCGTCATCCCCTCCGCCGCGAGCTCGCGCACGACGTTGAGCACCTCGCCGATGAGCTCGGGATCGAGCGCGCTGGTGACTTCGTCGAGGAGAAGCAGCCCGGGGTCCATCGCCAGGGCGCGGACGATCGCGACCCTCTGCTGCTGGCCACCCGAGAGCCGGTCGGGGTAGTCGGCCCGCTTGTCGGCGAGGCCGAAGCGCTCCAGAAGCGCATCGGCTCGCTCCTCCGACTCTTCGCGTGGCCGGCGCAGGACGCGTCGTGGGGCGAGCGCCACGTTGTCGAGCACCGTCATGTGCGGGAACAGGTTGAAGTTCTGGAAGACGATGCCGATGTGGCGTCGGATGCGATCGACGTCGACTCCGTCAGCGGTGATCTCCTCGCCGGCGACCACGATGCGCCCGGCGTCGATCGGCTCGAGGAGGTTGATGCAGCGCAGCAGGGTCGACTTGCCGGAGCCGGATGCGCCGATGACGCACACCACCTCGTGCTCGGCCACGGCCAGGTCGATGCCGCGCAGCACCTCGAGCTCGCCGAACGACTTGCGCAGCCCCTCGGCCTGGAGCGCGGGCGCAGCGGCGCTCATCGTCCGAGCCCCAGCAGACGGCCCCGGCGGGCCCTCTCCGCACCTGCCGAGACCGAGGCCGCGTAGCGGCGGTCGCGCTCGCGGGCGATGAGCCAGTCGGTGAATCGGGCCAGCGGGATGGTCACGGCCAGGAAGACGAGCGCCGTCACCAGGAACGGCGTGAAGTTGAAGGTCGCCTGCTGGCGGATGACCGTCTGGCGGAAGATCTCGACGACCCCGATGAACGACACCAGCACGGTGTCCTTCTGGAGGCCGATGAAGTCGTTAAGCAGCGGCGGGATGACCCGGCGCACGGCCTGCGGCAGGACGACGTGCCGCAGCGCCTGCCCGTGGGTCAGGCCGAGCGAGCGCGCGGCGGCCGCCTGGCTGGGGTGGACCGAGTCGATCCCGGACCGGTACACCTCCGAGACGTAGGCCGAGTAGAGGAGCGTCAGCGCGACGACGCCCCAGAAGAACGGGTCGTTCGGCACGCCCGGCAGGCGCAGTCCGGGGATGCCGAATCCGAGGACGTAGATCACCAGGACGCCGGGCAGCGCGCGGAAGAAGTCGACGTAGATCGTCGCCATCAGCCTCAGCGGGAAGAGGACCGGGCCGGGCAGGCTGCGCATCACGGCGAGGACCAGGCCGAATGCCAGGATCAGCACCTCGGCGATGAGGAACAGCGCGACGTTGACCCAGAACTTGCCAACGATCCCGGGCGCCGACTCCGCGAAGTTCTCCCAATGCCAGGAACGAGTTGCTGACCCGCTCCCATCCAGGCGCGTTCACGATGATGAGGCCGAGGACGCCGAAGAACACCGCCGTCGAGATGGCGGCGACCAGCAGCGCGCCCCCGCGCGTGCTCACCCTGGGTCGCCGCGACCGGCCCGGCGCCGGCGGCGGCAGCTCAGCCGAGGTCTGGTCGAGCGGCCCGGTCAAGCGCCGCGGCCGCTATTCGGTGATCTGAGGGGCGTTCACGTAGTCGGCCAGCCACTCGGCGGCAATCGAGTCGAGCTCGCCGTTCTCGCCCATCGTCAGGATCGCCTCGTTGACGCACCCGGTGAGCGGGCTGTCGAGGTCGAGCACGAAGCTGAAGTGCTCCTGGTCCTCCGGATCGGACGGGAACTGCCCGACGACGACGCCGTCCTCCATCTCGACGTTCACGATGTAGAAGGCGGTGGCCAGGTCGAAGACCGCGCCGTCGATCTGGTCGGCCTCGAGCGCCGACTTCACGCCGGTGTTGTCCTCGTACACGCGAGGCTCCTCGGTCGGCTGGATGCGCTCCTCGATGTAGGTCAGGCTGGTGGTGTTGCCCGCGGCCCCGAGACGGAACTCGGCGATCTCGGACAACGTGGTCGCGTCCGCCAGGGGCGAGCCGGACGTCGTCACCAGGGCCTGGTTGCTGAAGAAGTAGCCCTCGCTGAGGTCGACCGCCTCCGTGCGCTCCTCGGTGAAGGAAACCTGGGCCAGGTAGACGTCGAACTCCTTGGGGCCCGGCGCGATCGAGTTGTTGAACGGCACCGGGATCCAGGTGACCTGGTCCTCGGTGAAGCCGAGCTGTTCGGCCAGCGCGTAGGCGATCGCGCTCTCGAAGCCGCGCCCGTTGGTCGGATCTCCGAACTCCCACGGATCGGTTGCCTCCTCGCCTTCGGCGGGCTCGCTGAAGTACGGCGGGAAGGCGGGGTTGTCGGTGCCCACGGTGAGGGTCCCCGGCGTCTTGGCGGCGAGCTCCTCGGGCGCGCAGCCGGTGGCGGTCCCTTCGGTCGCCGAGGCCGATGCGCTCGCGGCCGCGCTCGCGGTGGCGGCCGCCGATGCCGACGCAGAGGCGCTGGGTGAGGCCGTGCTCGCGCCGTCGTCATCGCGGAAGACGAAGAAGATGAGCAGGATGGCGACGAGTGCAATCCCGGCGATGGCCAGGGTGGCTCGGGTCATGGTGGACATCGAGGAACCGCTCCGTTGCGTGTTGTCGATTGAGCGAGAGTGTATCCGGTGCGGAAAGGGTCCCGGTCAGGGTCGCTCGATCGAAACCGGCGTCCCGGTCGCCGCGCCGGTGTGCGCGGCGAGGTCGCCCTGGTTCATCGCCAGCGCCAGGTCGCCGCTCGAGTCGACGTAGAGCGCGGCCTCCTTGTTGGCGACGTGCCCGAAGCTCGAGACGAATGCCACCTCCCCGAGGTCGACAGCGCCGACGCGCGCGATGAGCCGACGAGCATCGAGCCGACCGAACGCGGCCGCCAGATCTTCCGGCCCGCCCGCAAGGCGAAGGTTGCCGAACGAGTCGACATAGGTCACCTCGGTCTCGAGCAGACCGTCCGCGGCTCGGGCCTGCGCCGCCGGCAGCGCGACGAGGCTCCCGACCGGGATCTCGGGCCCGACGTCGGTGAACGTCGCATGACCGGCGGCCAGGTGCGCGGCGACCGGCGAGAAGAGGTCGCGGCCATGGAACGTCGTGCTGATGTCAGGCAGCCACAGGTCGCGGTTCGCGAGCTCGCGGGCCTCGACGGTCCCCCCGAGCGCGTCGGCCGCCGACGGCAGGAGGCCGTTGTCCGGGCCGACCAGCGCATCGCCGCGCGCAGCGCGGATGGCGATCGGCCGGCGGGCCGTCCCGACCCCAGGGTCGACGACGCCGACGTGGTTGCCGATCGGCAGGTAGGGGAGCGTCGCGCGCAGCACGAACGCGCCGTCGCGGACCGCGTACTTCCGCACCGCGTGGCTGATGTCGACGATCTGCGCGTCGGGACAGATCGAGAGCATGACGCCGCGGCACGTCGCGGCCGCGCCGTCGAGCCCGAAGTCGCTCAGGAAGCCGATGACCGGCGGGCGCTCGCCCGATCCCATCCGGCCATGCTACGGGCTCAGGCCAGCGTCACCGTCTCGCGGTGGTTCGCCACGTGGGCGTCCATGCCGAGCCCCGAGCGGATGCGGCCAGCGAACGCCTCGGCGGCGTCGGGGTCGCCGTGCACGATGAACGCCGTCTTCGGACGCCCGTCGGCCTTGCCGAAGTGGGACAGCCACGCCTCGAGCTCGTGCTGGTCGGCGTGCGCGCTGAAGCCGCTCACCGAACGGACCCGGCAGCGGACCGGGTACTCCTGGCCGTCGATCCGAGCGGTGCGGCCGCCTTCCTGGAGGTGGCGCCCGAGCGTGCCCTCGCCCTGGTAGCCGATGAACAGCAGCGTGCACTTCGGGTCGGGGAGGAAGTCCTTGAGGTGGTGCATGATCCGCCCGCCGGTGAGCATCCCGGAGCTGGCGACGACCATGATCGGCCGGTTGGCGTGACGGATCGCCTTCGACTCCTCGACCGAATCGGTGAACTGCTGGCCCGGGTAGCGAAGCGGCGAGTCGCCGGAACGCAGGAGCCGCGCGGTCTCCTCGTCGTACGTCTCGGGGTGCTCGTGGTAGACCTCGGTCGCCTTCGAGGCCATCGGTGAGTCGAGGTAGAGCGGGATGCGCGGGATGCGCCCTGACCGGACGAGGTCGTCGAGCACCCAGATGACCTCCTGCGTTCGGCCGATGGCGAAGGCCGGCATGAGCAGCACCCCCTCGTCCGCGGCGACCTCACCGATGGCCGTCAGAAGCTCCTCGATGGCCGCCTCGTGCGGGCCGTGCTCGCGGTTTCCGTACGTCGACTCGACGACGACGAAGTCGGCGTGGGCGATCGGGGTCGGGTCGCGCACGATCGGCGTGTCGTTGCGCCCGAGGTCGCCCGAGAAGACGAGCGTGTGGCGCGCGTCGCCATCGGCCAGGCGCAGCTCGATGATGGCCGAGCCGAGGATGTGGCCCGCGTCGTGGAAGACGGCGGTGACGCCATCGGTGACGGCCACCTCGTCGCCGTAGTCGCATCCGCGGGCCTGCGCCATGGCGCGATCGACATCGTGCTCGTCGTAGAGCGGCTCGCGCGTCTCGGTGCGACCTTCGGGCGGGGCGTGGCGGAGGCGCTCGGGGAGCGCCTCGTCATCGGTTTCGGTGTCGGCCGCCGCAGCTTCGGTCTCGACCTCGGCGGCGACCTCCTCGGCGCGCTTCGCGTGATGGCGGTTCCAGCGCTCGGCGAACTCGATCTGGAGTTTGGCCGAGTCGCGCAGGACGATCTCGGCAAGGTCGACGGTGGCCCGCGTGGCGTGGATCGGGCCGTCGAAGCCCGCGCGGGTGAGCGCCGGAATGCGCCCGCAGTGGTCGAGGTGAGCGTGGGTCAGCAGGACCGCGTCGAGCGTGCGCGGCTCGAAGGCGAACGGCATCCGATTGCGGGCCGTCTCCTCCGGCGAGCCCTGGAACATGCCGCAGTCGACGAGCACACGCCGGTCGCCGACCGTCACGAGGAACTGCGAGCCGGTGACGCAGCCGGCGGCACCGAGGAACTGGATCGTGATCGCCACGGTGGCCGAGTATCGCAAGATCCGTGCGCCGGGCCGATATCATCGGCCCATGTCCCTCCCGTTCGATCCGCCACTGGAGCCGATGCTGGCCAAGCCGACGCCGGAGATCCCGATCGGCGACGGATGGACCTACGAGCCGAAGTGGGACGGCTTCCGCGCCATCGCATTCCGCGACGGGCCGACGGTCTTCCTCCAGTCGCGTGACCGCAAGCCGCTGAACCGATACTTCCCCGAGCTCGAGAAGCCGCTGCTGGCGCTGGCGGGCGTCGATGCACGCTTCATCGTCGACGGCGAGGTCGTCATCGCGCGGCCCGAAGGCGGGCTCGACTTCGACGCCCTGCTCATGCGCATCCACCCCGCCGAGTCCCGCGTGCGCATGCTGGCCGCTGCCTCGCCGGCATCGTTCGTCGCCTTCGACTGCCTGGCCGATGGCGACGACGACCTCCGCGACCGCCCGTTCGGAGAGCGCCGGGCGCGGCTGGAGCGCCTGGCGGCCGATCCGCCGGCATCGGTCCATCTCACGCCCTCGACCTCGGACCCGGCCATCGCCCGTCGCTGGTTCGATGTCTTCGAGGGTGCCGGGCTGGACGGGGTGATCGCCAAGCGCGCCGACTCTGCCTACGAGCCCGGCAAACGCACGATGGCCAAGATCAAGCACGTCCGCACCGCCGACTGCGTGGTCGCCGGCTTCCGATGGCACAAGAACGGGCCGGGGACGCTCATCGGCTCCCTGCTGCTGGGGCTGTGGAATGCCGACGGCCAGCTCCAGCACGTCGGCGTCACCTCGTCGTTCACGATGGCCAAGCGCGCCGAGCTGGTCGAGTTCCTGGAGCCCTATCGCAAGGGTGCGATTGGCGACCACCCGTGGCGCGAGTGGGCGCTGGCCGAGGCGGCCGCCGTGGAGGAGGGGCGGCGCATGCCCGGCGCGACGTCGCGCTGGAACCGCGGCAAGAACCTCACCTGGGAGCCGCTGCGCCCCGAGCTGGTGTGCGAGGTCGCCTTCGACCATCTCCAGGGCGACCGGTTCCGCCACGCCTCGACGTTCCGGCGCTGGCGGCCTGACCGGTCGCCGGCCGACTGCCGTTACGACCAGCTCGAGGAGACCCCGCCGGCACTCCTGGCCGACCTGTTCGGGACGTGATGCTCGGGGCGCTACACTGGCGCCCTTCCCGCCCAAGTGCCTTCAGGAGAGTGCCCGCCGATGTCCGTCGCCGCTGACCCGAACACCGCCGTCAACGACCTCGCCGACCGCTTCTGGGAGGGCCTCCTCGAACGGGACCCGATGTGGGCCACCGTCCTCGGCGACGAGCGCTACAACGAGCGCTGGCCCGACCTCGGGCCCGACGGACGCGCGGCGGACGAGGCCGCTTACCGCTCGACGCTGGCCGAGGCCAAGGACATCCCGGCCGAGGGTCTCGAGCCGGAGCAGGTGATCACCCGCGACATCATGATCCTCGTCTGCGAGAACCAGCTCGCGGCGCTCGAGCAGAAGCAGTACCAGCTGGCGATCGACCACATGGCGGGGCCGCAGGTGTGGCCTGCCGAGATGGCGCAGTACCAGCCGGCCGATACGGACGAGCGGATCGGGAAGCTGCTCGCCCGATACGCCGCCTACCCGACCATGATCGAGCAGAACATCGGCACCCTCGCCGAGGGCGTCGCCGACGGCCGGACCTCGGCGATCATGCCGGTGCGCCGGACGATCGAGCAGATCGACCGGCTGCTGGCCATGGCGCCGGCGGACCATCCGGCCGCATCGATGGCGCAGGTCGAAGACGACGACCGCGAACGCGTCGCAGCCGCGGTGGAGGAGCACATCTACCCCGCCATGCGGCGCATGCGCGACTACCTCGCCCAGGACTACGAGCCGCACGCCCGCCCTGAGCCCGGGATCAGCACGACGCCGGGTGGCGACGAGGCCTACCGGCTCGCGATCCGCACCCAGACGTCGCTGGACACGACGGCCGACGAGGTGCACGCCTTCGGTCTCGCCGACCTCGAGGCGATCGAGGCCGAGAAGGGCGAGATCGCCCGACGGCTCGGACACGCCGACCGCCAGGCGCTGCGCGAGGCGCTGCTGGCCGATCCGTCGAACCATACCGACGACCCGGACACCATCGTGCGCCTGGCCCAGGACCAGACCGATCGCGCCTACGCCGAGGCGCCGAAGTACTTCGGCCGCCTGCCCAGCGCGAACTGCTATGTGAAGGCCGTCGAGGCCTACCGCGAGGCCGAGTCGCCGCCCGCGTTCTACATGCCGCCCACCCTCGATGGCAGCCGCCAGGGCCAGTACTACATCAACACCTACCAGCCGGCCGAGCGGCAGCTCCACAAGATCGCGGCGATCACATTCCACGAGGCCACGCCGGGCCACCACTTCCAGATCGGGATCGAGATGGAGCTCAAGGGCCTGCCCGCGTTCCGCACGCTCGGCGCGCGGCTCGCCGGCGGAGCCTACGTCGAGGGCTGGGGCCTCTACACCGAGCGCCTGGCCGACGAGATGGGGCTCTACCTCGATGACAAGGAACGACTGGGAATGCTCGACGCGCAGTCGTTCCGGGCCGCGCGCCTGGTCGTCGACTCCGGCATCCACGCCATGGGATGGACCCGCCAGCAGGCGATCGACTTCATGCACGAGCACGGCTCGCTGCCGATGGTCGACGCCGAGATCGAGGTCGACCGCTACACCGTCTGGCCGGGCCAGGCCCTCGCCTACAAGCTGGGCCAGCGCGAGATCGAGCGCGCCCGCGCCGCGGTCTCCGGCTCGATGGGTCGACCGATTCGACCTGCGAGCCTTCCACGACGAGGTCTTGGGCCACGGCTCGCTGCCGCTCGCGACGCTGTCGCGCGAGATCGGCACCTGGGTCGAGGCCGCCGTCAGCAGCTAGCTGCCGCCCTCGGTCCAGGGGTCGTAGTCGGGGTCTGGCGGCTCCGCGGCCGGCCGTAGTTCCTCCGGGACGTTCCGAAGGTTGACCCGGATCCGCCACCAGACCTTGTACCGCCCGCGCATCGCGTCGGTCAGCACATCCTCGGGGTCGCGGACGTGCGCGGCGGCCTCGGGGTGGCGTGCGCGCCAGCGATCGAGGCCGGCGAGGGCATCGGCCTTGTCGGCAGCCTGGGAGATGACGAGTAGGGGCTGCGTCGAGCGTCGGCGGCCGGTGGGAGGCACGGTGCCGTCGGGGTTGCGCGCCGGGGCAGAGGGGAGCGACGGAGCCACGGACCCGGCCCGGCCGCGGGGGGCGGTCGGGTCGGTCGGCGTCAGCTCGGAGGAGTCGGGCATGCGGCGGCGCGAGGGCTGGACTCGCGGCGGCTCGCCGGGCTGCTTGACGTAGTTCGGCGGCCAAGGAGCGTCGCCCTCGCCCTCGGCCTCATGGCGCGCGACGAGCTCCAGCAGGGGCTGCAACGAGTGGGCGACCGCGTCGATACCGGCGCCCACGTCACCGAGCCGCGTGAAGCGATCGGGAACTGTCAGGAGCGTGAAGTCCTCGAGCTCGGCGTCGGGGACCTCGTCCCAGGAGAGCGGCGCGCTGACCGTTGCCGACGCTCGCGGCCTCACGGAATAGACGGACGCGACGGTGCGGTCCTTGGCGTTCTGGTTGTAGTCGAGGAAGACGCCGTGGCGCTCCTCCTTCCACCACTTCGAGGTCGCCAGCGTCGGCGCACGCCGCTCGACCTCCCGTGCGAGGGCGAGGGCCGCACGGCGGACCTCGGAGAAGCCCCAGCGCGGCTCGAGGCGGACGTAGACGTGGATGCCGCGCGAGCCCGACGTCTTGGGCCACGCGGAGTAGCCGAGCTCGTCGAGCACCTCGCGCACGACGAGGGCCACAGAGCGCACGTCCGCCCACCCGACCCCTGGGCCGGGATCGAGGTCGACGCGCAGCTCGTCGGGATGGTCGAGGTCACCGGATCGGACCGGGTGCGGGTTCATGTCGATGCAGCCGAGGTTCACGACCCACGCCAGCGCGGCGGCGTTGTCGACGACCACCTCGTCGGCGGTACGCCCCGACGGGAACGAAAGCTCCACGGTCCGCACGAATGACGGGACGGACTTCGGGGCGCGCTTCTGGAAGAATGCCTCCCCATCGGCGCCGTCGACGAAGCGCTTGAGGGCCATGGGGCGGTCGCGGACGCCGACGAGGGCGCCATCGGCCACGGCGAGGTAGTAGCGGACGAGGTCGAGCTTGGTGATGCCGGCATCGGCGAAGAAGAGCTTGCCGGGGTTGGAAATGGTGACCTCGTGCCCGTCGAGGGACAGGGTCTCGGACTCGGCGCGTGCCATCGGTCTAGAGGGTAGACGCTCGGCTCAAGCGGCACGCCGCATGCGCTCTGGTCAGGACCGATGATGGACCGAGTGAAGCGCCTGGTCAGCCGCCTCGACGCCTGGACCCTGCGGCATCGCCTCCCGCGGATCACGCGCCGGGCGATCGTCGGGTTCCTGGAGCACGAGGCCCTCACCTATGCGGGCAGCATGGCCTACTTCGGGGTCCTCTCGCTGTTCCAGCTCCTGGTGCTGGGCGTCGTGGTTCTCTCGTACATCCTGGGCGAGGGAGCGGCGCGCGACTTCGTCGTCGAGCAGGTGGTCGCCGGGACGCCACTTGACGCGGAGACGGTGACCGGCGTGATCGACGCCACCATCGAGTCGCGCGGCACGATGACGATCATCAGCTTCGGCTTCCTGCTGTTCGGCGCCCTCGGCTTGTTCTCGTCCCTCGCCAACGGCATCAGCCTGGCCTTCGAGAACGTGCCGCGCCGGTCGTTCCTGAAGGACAAGATCGTCGGCCTCCTGCTCATTGGCATAGCAGGACTGCTGGCGCTGGCGTCGTTCGTCATCGGGATCGTCACCGGCATCCTGCAGTCGGCCGCCAGCGAGCTCACCGCCGAGGTGCCTGGGCGCGAGACGGCGGTGTGGCTCATCGGCCTGGTGGCGCCGATCCTCCTGATCTTCCTCGCCTTCTGGGTCATCTACCGCGTCGTCCCGAATCGGAAGGTCAGCTGGGGCGAGGTGCTCCCCGGCGCGATCGTGGCCACCCTCCTGTGGACCGTGCTGCGCTTCGGGTTCACCTGGTACGCAACCAGCGTCGCCAACTACGACTCGGCATTCGGGCCGCTGGCGACCGGCATCACGTTCATCGTCTTCCTGTACTTCGCCAGCGTCATCGTCCTGCTCGGCGCCGAGTTCGCTCGCGCTCGCGCCATCGACGACGACATCAGCCTCCTCGAGAAGGCCGATCCGCGTCTGCTCCCGGTGCCCACCGATGCGCTGCCGGCACGGCCCCGCCATCGGCGCGCGGGAGGCTGCGATGGGTGCCGGTCGCGGTTGCCGCGGTGCTGGGCGTGATCGTGGGGCGTTTCACCAAGCGCGACGAGTGACACTCGGTCCTGGCCTGGGTACTGGACGCGTGTAGTACCTTTGGCACCTTCCGGCGCCAGAAGGCGTCGGCCACCATCGGCCCCGCACTCTTTTCGCTACGGGGCAAAGGGCAAATTGCAGATACGGATCGACGCTCGATGAGGCGGCGGTCTCATCTGGTCGTCGCCTTCGTGGCCCTGGTGACGGTCGGATGGAACGTCGTCACAACTCAGCCAGGCGGCTCGGCCCTTGCCGCTGATCCACAGGCAGAACTCCAACGAACCCGCGCGCAGCTCTCCGATGCGAGGTCAGCGCAGCAGGCGCTGGCGGCTACCCTCCAGAAGCAGCGCTCCGATCTCGCCGCCCTCGAGCGCCGATCCGCCGAGCTCGGCTCTCAGCTCGATCTCGCCCGCGCCGAGCTCGCCGCCGTCACCGCCGAGTACGACCGCGTCCGCGGCCTGCTGGTCCAGGTCAAGGAGCACGTCGCGCAGATCGAGCAGACGCTCGTCGAGCTGAACGCCGAGATCACCGAGCTCAGCCGCCAGCTGGCCGGGATCGTGGCCGCGATCGATCGACGCGCCGAGGAGCTCCAGAACCGCGAGGCGCTCCTCGAGGAGCACCTCCGTTCCGCCTACGAGCGCACGCAGACCTCCATGCTCGAGATCCTCCTCTCGGCGGACTCGCTCGACGAGGTCACCCGGCAGTTCGGCTACCTCATGACCGTCTCGGACCAGGACGTGATCCTGGCCGACCAGATCCGCTCGATCCGCGAGGAGCTCGAGACGCGGCGCGAGTCGCTCAAGGAGGGCCGTCGCGTCCTCGCCGATGCCCGCGCCCTCGCTCGCGCCGAGGAGGAGCGGCTCAAGGCCCGGCGCGCCGAGCTCACCGAGCTCGAGAAGGAGCTCTCCGCCCTGCGCGCCGCCGCCGAGGTCAAGCGGGCCGAGCAGGAGTCGGCGCTCAACGCCTCACTCGCCGCCGAGGGCGACGTCGAGAGCAAGATCGCCGAGAACGAGCGCGCGGCGCGCGCGGCGGCGAGCCTCGCCGCCCAGCTCCAGCAGCAGGCCGCGGCGCAGGCCGCGGCGATCGAGGAGGCCAGGCGCCGAGCCGCCGAGGAGGCACGTCGCGCCGCCGAGGAGGCACGTCGCGCCGCGAGGGCGAACCAACCGCCGCCGCCCGCGCCATCGGCATACGGCTTCCGCTGGCCGGAGCGCTCCTTCCAGGTCACCCAGGAGTGGGGTCCGACGGCGTTCCAGCTCGAGCCGCCGTACACCTACAAGGGCACGTACTACCCGCACTTCCACGCGGGCATCGACTTCGCGGGCGGCTGCGGCACGCCGATCTACGCTGCCGGCGCGGGGGTCGTGGTCGCCTCCGGGCAGCCACTCCTGCCGTGGGACTCCGGGTTCGGCGTGGTCGTCGACCACGGCGGCGGCATCCAGAGCTGGTACTGGCACATGCAGCCGCAGGTCGTCGTCGGCCCGGGCACGATCGTGACGAGCAACTCCGTGATCGGCTACGAGGGCAGCACGGGCATGTCGACAGGCTGCCACGTCCATTTCGCCGTGCACCACAACGGCTGGTGGGAGAACCCGCGCAACTATCTCCCCTGAGCCGAAGTCAGGCCTCGACGGGGGTCCGAACCGCGGGCAGGTAGAGGCGGTCGACGTACTCGGTGAGCATGCGAGCTGTGCTGAACCGCCACAGGGCCGATGCGATCGAGGCCCGCATCACCGTCAGCCACGCGGTCGGCACCCCGTCCCGCCGGTCGAAGAACCGCGGCACGATCTCCTCCTCCAGGAGTCGATAGATCTCCGACGCGTCGGCGGCGTCCTGCGCGGCGTCGTCGCCGTCGGGCTCGCGATCGCCGATGGCCCAGCCGTTCTCGCCGGTGAAGCCCTCGTCCCACCAGCCGTCGAGGATCGAGATCGATGGCACGCCGTTGATCGCGGCCTTCATCCCGGACGTGCCCGACGCCTCCATCGGGCGGCGCGGATTGTTCAGCCACAGGTCGACGCCTCCGACCAGGAAGCGCGCGATGCGCACGTCGTAGTCCTCGATCACGAAGACGCGGCCGCGCAGGCGGTCCGAGCGCGACAGCTCGAAGATGCGCTGGATGACCTGCTGGCCTGGGCGGTCGGCGGGGTGGGCCTTGCCGGCCATCACGACCTGCACCGGGCGCTCGTCCGACGAGAGGATGCGGGACAGCCGCTCCTCGTCACGGAAGAGGAGGTCGGCGCGCTTGTAGGTCGCGAAGCGACGGGCGAAGCCGATGATGAGCGCATCGGGATCCAGGACGCTGCGCACCTCGCGCAGCGTGGACGGTGACTCGCCGTGGCGCGCCAGCTGGCGGGCCAGGCGGCCCTCGAGGAAGCCGACCATCTCGCGCTTCTGCTGCTGGTGGGCGCTCCACAGCTCCTCGTCGTCGAGCTCGTTCAGCTCACCCAGCGCCTCCGGGCCGCCGAGATCGACGTCGAGCGGTGTGCCGATCGCGCTGCGGATGACGCGCCGCACGGGCCGGCCCAGCCATGTCGGGACGTGGACGCCGTTGGTGATGCCGTCGATCGGGTGCCCCGCCAGCTCCTGCCAGGTCTGGGTGGCGGTCTCGCCATGCAGCTGCGACACCGCGTTCGCATTGCTCGCGTGGCGCAGGACGAAGGCGGTCATGTCGAACGGCGCGTTCGGCTCGTCCGTCGGACCGCGACCGAGCTCGAGCAGCTCGGCGGGCTCCATGCGCGCGGCCGACAGCCACGACTGGAGCGCGGGCGCCACCAGCTCGCGGGCGAAGACCTCGTTGCCGGCGGGAACCGGCGTATGGATGGTGAAGACGGCGTCGCGGCCCACGCGGCGCAGGGCCTCGCCGGCGGCGAGGCTCGGTTCGGCCGCCACCAGCTCGCGGGCCCGCTCGATGAGCAGGAAGGCGGAGTGGCCCTCGTTGAGGTGCCAGACGGCCGGCTTGATGCCGAGCGCCCGCAGCGCCCGCACCCCGCCGATCCCGAGCACGAGCTCCTGGCAGAGGCGCATCTCGCGCCCCCGCACGTAGAGGATGTGGGTGATGGGCCGATCTGCCTTGTCGTTGGCCGGCACGTCGGTATCGAGCAGGAGGATCGGCACGCGGCCGACCTGCGCCACCCACACCGCGGCGTGGACCGACCGATCGGCCACCTCGACGGTGACGTCGAGCGGGGCGCCGTCCAGGCCGCGCGCTCGCCGCAGCGGGAGCTGGGACGGGTCGAGGTCGGGCTGAGCGTGCTCCTGGTGGCCATCGGCGTCGATCTGCTGGCGGAAGTAGCCGCGCCGGTACAGGAGGCCGATTCCGATGAAGGGCAGCGCCGCGTCCGACGCCGATTTGCAATGGTCGCCGGCCAGCACGCCGAGGCCGCCGGAGTAGATCTGCATCGACTCGTGGATGCCGAACTCGGCGCAGAAGTACGCGATCGGGCCGGGGAGGGCGCGCTCAGGGCTCGATCGGTACCACGACTCGGAGCCGTTGCGCATGTACCGGTTGAACTCGTCGAGCACCCGGCTGGCGTCGACCATGAAGTCCTCGTCGGCGGTCAGCTCCGCCCAGCGCGCCTGGTCGGAGTAGCGCAGCACCGCGATCGAGTTGCGGTGGCGTGCCCAGGCGCTGGGGTCGATGCGGCTGAAGAGGGCCTGTGCTCGGGGGCTCCAGGTCCACCACAGGTTGTAGGCCACCTCGCCGAGCCCGGCAAGGTCGGCCGGCAGGTTGAAGTCGTGGCCGGCAAAGGTCGGCACGTCGATGGAGGGGGTCGTCACGCCGGCCGATGATAGCGGGATGGATCGCTTGAATGACGCGCTACCCTAGCGGCCGATGATGGGATATTCGGTCACCGAGGCGGCATCGGTCCTGGGCGTTCCCACGGAGCGCGTCTGGGAGCTGCTCGCCCGCGGCGTGCTCGCCGGCGAGCCGGAGGGCGAGACCGGCATGCGCGTCTTCCTCCAGCCGCGCCGCCCCGCACCCGCGCCGGTGGCTCCGGCCGATGACCCGAACGCGGCCCGGTCGAACGGCCCCGAGCGCGAGCTGTCGCCGTTCCGTGAGCTGCTCACAGAGTTCCGCGGCCTGACCGAGCGCTACGGGCAGGCCCTGCTTGCCCTCGGGGAGGCCCGCGGCGAGGTGGCGTCGCTGCGCTCGCGGGTCGACGTGCTCGAGGCGCGCATCGACCTTCGCCTGCCGATGAGCGCGCCATCGGTCGCGCCGTGGCCGACGCAGACGCTGCCCGTCAGCGAGCCTGCACCGCGTGCCGAGGCCGCCGTCGAGCCGGAGGACGAGGAAGCCCATCGCCGCCGCCGCCGTGGCGCCCGCCGCGCCACGGAGAGCTTCGCCGAGGCGCTGGCCCGAGCCGAGGATCCCAGCCTCGCGGACCTGGCGAGCGGAGCCGATGCCGACGCCCTTGCCGCCTTCCGGACTGCCGAGGCCGATGCCGCGGAGGCCGATCGCGTCCTGCCGCGCGAGGTCCTGCCTGCCGAGCCGGTTCTCGTCGCGGATGAGGCGCCCAGCGCGGAAAAGCCAGTCACCGTGGAGCCCGAGCCAGCGCCAGAGCCCACGGTCGAGGAGCCGGAGGCGGTCGACCCATGGGCCGAGCCCGTGGACGCGCTGGCCGCCTCGGTCGACATCGGACCAGAGCCGGTCGACGCCGAGCCGCCGGACCCGGTCGCCACGTCGGAGCCCCGAAGATGCCCTGATCGCGACGCTGCCGGCGGGCGATCCCGAGCCCTGGCCCGAGTTCCAGGATGCGACCGCGACGGCCGTCGAGGACGAGCAGGAGGCCGGTCCCGTCGCGCCCCCGATAGAGATGGAGCCGCCGTCGGACGCCGATGAGGCCGAGTCCACGGCTGACGAAGCCGTCGAGGCCGAGCCGGAGGCGGCGGAGGAGCCCGAGCCCGCCGAATTCGACGCCGAGCGCTACACGACCGTCATCGAGCAGCCGGACTGGCTCGAGGCCGAGGTCGACGACCAATGGCCGGTCGCCCCGCCGGTTGACGAGACGGCTCCCGACTTCGAGGAGCCCGCGGCGACGGCCGACAACACCGATGGCGAGGGCGAGGAGCCGACCCGCATCGTCGAGGCTGCGGACGCGATCGCCGGGCCGCCCGCGATCGTTGACGAGCCGACTCCGGCCGAGCCTGCCGAGCATGCCGAGCCTCCGCCCTCGCCGGAGCAAGAAGAAGCTGGCGCCGACGAGATGGAGGTCGCCGGCGCAGGCCAGGGCGCATCGGTGCAGGGAGAGCAGGCGCCCTGAAGAGGCCGAGCTGCCGGGCTCGCGCGAGCTGGACGAGGCGCTCGAGGCCTTCGGCGAGCTGGGCGGACGGGCGGCTGCGGCGCCGTCGACGGCCGAGGACGAGTGGCCGCCGCCAGCGGGCATTCGCGACGACGATCGAACCCCGCCAACGGGCCAGGCCCCGGCCGAGTTCGCGCCACGATCTCGCATCCAGCCCTACAGCCAGGCGGTGCCCAACAGCCCGGCGACGCGTGCGTATCGGCGTCTCCGCCGCATCTTTCCCACCTGAGGCCGATGGAAGCCCGCGTTCGATTCGACGGGTCGACCGCGCTCGTCGTGGTCGACCTCCAGAACGACTTCGCCGATCCGGCCGGCTCGCTGGCGGTCGCTGGTGCGGAAGCCGTCGTGACCGTGGTGAACGGGGCGCTGGCCGAGGCGGTCGGGGCCGGGGCGCTGCTGGTCGCGACGCAGGACTGGCACCCCACCTCGACGCCCCACTTCGCGAAGGACGGCGGCATCTGGCCGGTGCACTGCGTGGGCGGCACGTGGGGAGCCGGGCTGCATCCGGCCCTCGAGCTGCCGGCCGACGCGAGCCGGGTGCGCAAGGGCGAGCACGGCGAGGACGGCTACTCCGGGTTCACGATGCGCGACCCGGTCACCGGCGCCGAGGTGCCGACCGAGCTCGAGGGACTCCTGCGTGAGCGCGGAATCGAGCGGGTCGTGGTCTGCGGCCTTGCGACCGACTACTGCGTGAAGGCGACGGCGCTCGACGCCGTGCGGCTCGGGTTCGAAGTGGAGCTGCTGCCGGACGCCGTTGCCGCGGTGAACCTCGAGCCCGACGACGGCGAGCGCGCGCTGGCCGAGATGGCGGAGGCCGGCGTCCGCATCGGTTAGGCGCTCACGCGCTGCGGCGCCCTCGCCACACGAGAAATCCACCCCCCATCACCGCGATGGCACCGATGACGATCCACGTCCGATCGGCGGTCATGAAGCTACGCGGCGCGAACGGCAGGTTGAGGCCCTGCGCGATCCACACCAGCCCACCGAGGATGAGCACGATTCCGGCGACGACGAGGAAGGCGCGCACGCGACGATCGTACTCGTCGAAATGTACTTGCGGTCGCCGGTCGGTTTGGCGATACTCCGCGCGTCGAAGCCGCGAAACAGCGGTGCCAAGCCTCTTCGCTTCCTCTCCCCACACCACGTCCAACCGTCGGCCCGGGGCAGCGGCAAGAAACCCGGGCCCGGCGCCGCGCGATGCGGATATCGACGTGGTTCCAACTCACTTTCTTGGGAGGGGTCCGTACGTGACCTACACCGATCAGGTGATCACCTGTTCAGACTGCGGCATCGACTTCGTCTTCTCCGCGTCCGAGCAGGAGTTCTTCGCGGAGAAGGGCTTCTCGTCCGCTCCGAAGCGCTGCTCGTCGTGTCGCGCCCAGCGTCGGGCCGCCGGAGGCGGCGGCGGCGGCGCGAGCAGCTACGGCAACGGCGGCGGGTACTCGAGCGGCCCGCGCGAGATGCACGACGCCGTCTGCGCCCGCTGCGGCAACGAGACCCAGGTGCCGTTCCGCCCAACGGGGGCGCGCCCGGTCTACTGCTCCGACTGCTTCCGGATGATGCGCGGCTAGCCCACGCTGACTTCGCGAGACCGATACGGGCGGCCACGAGGCCGCCCGTTTTCGCTGCCCGTACTCCATGTCTGAGCGCTCGGCCGCCCGGCGGCCGTATCGGTTCATGCAGCCCTATCATTGAGGGTGCACGCTCACCTTGGGCAGACAACTTGCGGAGCCAACAAGCATGACCTCCCAGCACGACGCGTGGCACGAGCTCGGGCAGCAGCTGCGCGTCGACTCGATCCGGTCCTCGAGCGCGGCGGGGAGCGGCCATCCGACCTCCTCGATGTCCGCGGCCGACCTCATGGCCGTGCTCATGTCGAAGTACCTGCACTACGACTTCGGCACGCCGGACGACCCGCGCAACGACCACCTCATCTTCAGCAAGGGCCACGCCTCGCCGCTGCTGTACGCGATGTACAAGGCGGCCGGCGCGATCGGCGATGACGAGATGCTCACCTTCCGCCGATTCGGCAGCCGCATCGAGGGCCACCCGACGCCGATCCTGCCGTGGGTGGACGTGGCGACGGGAAGCCTGGGGCAGGGGCTGCCGATCAGCGTCGGCGTGGCGCTTGCCGGAAAACGCCTGGATCGGCTGCCGTACCGGGTATGGTGCCTGTGCGGCGACTCGGAGATGGCCGAGGGCTCGATGTGGGAGGCCTTCGAGCAGGCCGGCTTCCACGGCCTCGACAACCTGACCGCGATCATCGACGTCAACCGCCTCGGCCAGACCGGCCCGACGATGCACGAGTGGGACACCGATGCCTACCGGCGGCGAGCGGAGGCCTTCGGCTGGAAGGCGATCGAGATCGACGGGCACGACGTCGCGGCCATCGATCGAGCGTTCGCGCGCGCCATCGAGACGACCGGGCAGCCATCGGTGATCATCGCCCGCACCGAAAAGGGCCACGGCGTGAAGGCCGTCGCCAACCAGCCGGGGCGGCACGGCAAGCCGCTCGACGACCCGGGTCCCTCCATCGAGGAGCTCGGCGGCGTGCGGAGCATCCACGTCGAGGTCGCCAAGCCGGTGATCAGGGGCGAGCCGCATCGGTTCCCGACCACCGCGCTGACGCTGCCGTCGTACGAGCCGGGCACCAAGGAGGCGACGCGCAAGGCGTTCGGCGACGCGCTCGTGGCGCTGGGCAAGGCGCGCGGCGAGGTGGTTGCGCTCGACGGCGAGGTCGGCAACAGCACCTATACCGAGCTGTTCGCCGCGGCGCTGCCCGACCGCTTCTTCCAAGCCTACATCGCCGAGCAGCAGATGATCGCCACCGCCGTCGGGCTCCAGGTCCGCGGCTGGAAGCCATTCGCGGCGACCTTCGCCGCGTTCCTGTCGCGCGCCTACGACTTCGTGCGCATGGCCGCGGTCAGCCGCGCCAACATCGCCCTGGCCGGGTCGCACGCCGGCGTGAGCATCGGCGAGGATGGCCCGTCGCAGATGGCGCTCGAGGACCTCGCCGCCTTCCGAGCCGTGCACGGCTCGACCGTGCTCTACCCGAGCGACCCGAACCAGACCGCCGCGCTCGTGCCGCAGATGGCCGACCGCGAGGGGATCGTCTTCATGCGCACCACACGCGAGAAGACGCCGATCCTCTACGAACCCGGCGAGGACTTCCACATCGGCGGCAGCCGGGTCGTTCGCCGGACCGATGACGACGCCGTGACCCTCATCGGCGCCGGCATCACCCTCCACGAGGCGGTCACCGCCGCGGACCAGCTGGCGGCCGAGGGGATCGATGCGCGGGTGATCGACCTCTACAGCGTCAAGCCGATCGACGTCGAGACGGTGCGCGCTGCGGGACGCGAGACCGGCGCGATCGTCACCGTCGAGGACCACTGGCCGGAGGGCGGGATCGGCGACGCGGTGCTCGATGCGCTCGCCGCCGAGCAGCCGCATCCGGTGGTGGTGAAGCTTGCGGTGCGATCCATGCCCGGCTCGGGGACGCCGGCCGAGCTGCTGGCCGCAGCCGGGATCGACGCGACTCACATCGCCGACGCGGCGCGCGAGCTCGCCGGGCGCGCGGGAGCCGGCGGTCGCCCAAGGGCCGAGGTCGGCTCCGGTCGGCGCGAATGACGAAGGAGGCAGGGCAATGACTGGTGCGGACCAGGACCGTCGTGAAGCCGCGACCGTCGACCATGATCGAGAGGCGGAGCAGGTGATCCAGAGAGGCTCGAACGCGCTCCATCGGCTCCATAGCGAGCAGGACCAGAGCCCCTGGATCGACTTCATCGACCGCGAGCTGATCACGAGCGGCAAGCTCGAGCAGATGGTCGCCGATGGCATCCGCGGGCTCACCAGCAACCCGACGATCTTCGCCAAGGCGGTTGCCACCGGGCAATACGACGAGCTCATCCGGCGCGAGATCGACGCCGGCGACGACGCGCGCCAGATCTACGAGGAGATCGCGGTGGCCGACGTCGGCGACGCTGCCGACGTGCTTCGCCGCGTCTACGACGACGCGGACGGGGCTGACGGTTTCGCCAGCATCGAGGTCGAACCCGACCTCGCCGAGGACGCCGACGCCACGCTGGCGCGAGCCCGTGAGCTGTGGAAGCGCCTCCAGCGGCCGAACGTGTTCATCAAGATCCCAGCCACCGAGGCAGGCATCCCGGCCATCGAGAACGCGATCGCCAATGGCATCAACGTCAACGTCACGCTGATGTTCAGCGTCGAGATCTACAAGCGCGTGGCGCGGGCCTACATTGCCGGCCTCCGGCGCCGCGTCGAGCGTGGGGAGGACGTAACGCGGGTTGCGAGCGTGGCCTCGTTCTTCGTGAGTCGGGTCGACACGAAGGTCGACAAGTACCTAGAGGAGGTCGGCACCGACCATGCCCTCGCGGCCCGCGGGAAGGCCGCCATCGCCAACGCCAAGATGGCCTACGAGGCATTCGGCGAGATCTTCGGCGGCGACGAGTTCGCCGAGCTGCGCGCCGCCGGCGCGCGGGTGCAGCGCTGCCTGTGGGCCAGCACGAGCACGAAGAACCCCGACTATCGCGACGTCCTGTACGTCGAGGAGCTGATCGGTCCCGAGACGGTCGACACGATGCCGCTCGAGACGATCACCGCATTCATCGACCACGGCGAGCTGAAGCGGACCCTCGACCGCGACCTCGACGCCGCTCGCGCGGCGATCCGCGATGTCGAGGCCAACGGCATCACCATGCAGCGCGTCACCGACGAGCTGATCACCGAGGGCGTGGCCAGCTTCGCGAAGAGCTTCGATGAGCTGATCGAGACGATCGAGTCGAAGCGCGAGGAGCTCGCCCCGGCATGAGCGACCTCGACGCCGCGATCGGCTCGCGGCTTGAGGCGTGGACGGCCGACCGTGTGGCGGATCGGCTGTGGGCGAAGGACGGCTCGCTGTGGGAGGCATCGGGCAAGGATCCCGAGGAGGTGGCCGCCTGGCTGGGCTGGCTCGATCTGCCGGAGGCGATGAGCGCGCGCGTGCCGGAGCTCGAGCACCTCGCCCGCGACGTACGCGAAGATGGCTACCGGCGCTCGGCGGTGCTCGGCATGGGCGGCTCGAGCCTGGCGCCCGAGCTCTTCAGCCGCGTCTTCGGCTGGGCCGGCGGCGCCAACGGCTCCGGGGCCGCCTCGGCGGACGGCATGGAGCTGCGCATCCTCGACTCCACGCATCCAGATGTCGTTCGCGGATTCCGCTCCTGGGCGTCGGAGCAGCGCACGCTCTTCTGTGTCAGCTCGAAGTCCGGCTCGACCACCGAGCCGAACGCCTTCCACGCGGCGATGGGTGAGATCGCACCGGCGCTCGACTTCATCGCCATCACCGATCCCGATACCGCCCTCGCGGACCTGGCGCGCGCCCAGGAGTTCCGCGCCATCGTCACGGCCCCGCCCGACGTCGGCGGCCGCTACTCCGCGCTGAGCGTCTTCGGTCTCGTGCCGGCCGCACTGCACGGCATTGACCTCGGCGGGCTGCTGGATCGAGCACGGCGCATGGCTCACGCCTGCCGGGCGGCGGACGCCGCGACGAACCCCGGCCTGAGGCTCGGCGCCTTCATGGGCGAGGCCGCCGCCGCGGGCCGCGACAAGCTGACTTTCCTCGCCGGCGAGCGGATCGGATCGTTCGGCGACTGGGCCGAGCAGCTCGTCGCCGAGTCGACCGGCAAGGCGGGCGCCGGCATCGTGCCGATCGTGGGCGAGCCCGCGCTCGATCCCGACGCATACGGTGACGATCGTGCCTTCGTCCGCATCGGGCTGGCCGGCGAGGACGAGCCCGAGCTCGACGCCCTCGCGGACGCGCTCCAGGCCCGCGGCCACCCAGTCGTGCGGCTCGAGATGGCGGACACGCTGGAGGTCGGAGCAGAGTTCGTGCGCTGGGAGGTCGCGACCGCCGTGGCCGGGATCGTCCTCGGCATCGATCCGTTCGACCAGCCCAACGTCACCGAATCGAAGGACGCGACCTCGGCGCTGCTGGAGGCGTACCGCGAGCGGGGCGCGCTGCCGCAGCCGATGCCGCTCCTCGGCGAGCCGGGGGTGGCCGTCAGTGCCGACCCATCGGCCATCGGCGATGCGCCGGTCAGCGTCGACGGCGCGGTGGCCCAGCTCCTGAGCCTGGCCCGGCCGGGAGTCGACTACGTCGCCATCCTCGCCTACCTCCCGAAGGACCGGCCGATCGAGGCACGGCTCCAGGGGATCCGTGCCCGGATCGGTGCCGCGACCGGGGCGGCAACGACGCTCGGCATCGGCCCGCGCTTCCTCCACTCCACCGGGCAGCTGCACAAGGGCGGGCCGGACACGGGCGTCTTCCTGCAGGTCACCGCCGAGCCCTCAAAGGACCTGCCGATCCCGGGCTGGGAGGAAACGTTCGGCACGCTCGTCGCCGCGCAGGCGCTCGGCGACCTCGCCTCGCTCCAGAAGCGTCGGCGGCGGGCGATGCGCCTGCACTTCGGCGACATCGAGGCGGGGCTGGCCCGGCTGGAGGCTATGGTCGGCGCGAGTGCTCCGGTGGCGTGATGGTCGAAGCCAACTGCCATCACATGAGGCTTACCATGCGATATCGGCCCGGCCACGTAGGTAGAGGAGTGCGGAGAGCACCATGCAGGTCGCCATAGCCGGACTGGGGAGGATGGGCGCCGGGATGGCGCGGCGCGCGGCGCGCGGTGGCCACGACGTGGTCGCCTGGAACCGCACCGAGACAGTGACCGCCGAGGTCGCGGCCGAGCCGGAGAACGAGGGGCGGATGACGGTCGCCGAGCCGCTCGACCGGCTCGTGGAGCTCATGGCGCCCCCGCGCCACGTCGTCATCAGCGTTCCCTCGGGCGATGCGACGCACGCATTGATCGAGCAGCTGGCCGCCATCCTCGAGCCCGGCGACGTGATCGTCGACGCCGGCAACAGCCGCTTCCACGATTCTCGTCGACATGCCACGGAGCTCGGCGAGAAGGGCATCGAGTGGCTCGACATGGGCGTCTCGGGCGGGATCTGGGGGCTCGAGGTCGGCTTCTGCGCCATGCTCGGCGGCAAGCGCGACGTCTTCGAGCGCTTCGAGCCGGTGGTGAAGACCCTGGCGCCCGAGGGCGGCTACCTGTACTGCGGCGCGGCGGGTGCCGGCCACTACACGAAGATGGTCCACAACGGCATCGAGTACGGGATCATGCAGGCCTACGGCGAGGGCTTCGACATCCTCCACGCCAGCGACTACGACCTCGACCTGGCGGCCATCGCGACGATGTGGAACCACGGGTCGGTCATCCGCTCCTGGCTGCTCGAGCTCGCGGCGCGCGCCTTCGAGCGCGAGGGCAACGACCTCTCCTCGATCGGCGGCTGGGTGGCCGACTCCGGCGAGGGGCGCTGGACGGTCGCCGAGGCCATCGACCACGACGTGCCGGCCCCGGTCATCACCCTCAGCCTCATCGAGCGCTTCCGCAGCCGCCGCAGCCCCGACTCGTACACCGATCGCGTCCTCGCCGCCTTGCGCAACGAATTCGGCGGCCACGCCATCAAGGGCCGCGAGTAAGGACCGATGACGACTCGAACCGCAGAGGGCCCGCCGGCAGACGTTCGGCCGCCACGCGAGGCGGTCAGCGCGCCCACGCAGCCCAACCCGCTGCGCGAGGGGCTGCGCCACGAGCGCATGGCCGAGCCGTGCACGATGATCATCTGCGGCGCGACCGGCGACCTCACCGAGCGCAAGCTCGCCCCCGCCCTCTACAACACTCTCCTCGGCGGCTTCCTGCCGCCCGAGTTCACCGGCGTCGGCTTCGCGCGGCGGGACTGGACCGATGCGGAGTTCCGCGACCACCTGCTGGCCGGGATCAACAAGTACAGCCGCAACAAGCCGGTCAAGCCGGCCATCTGGGAGTCGATCGCCGACTCGATCGAGTACCAGCGCGGTGACTTCAACGACCCCGAGGCCTACGCCGAGCTGGCGAAGCGGCTCGACAGGATCGACCGCGACCGCGGAACCGCCGGCAACCGGCTCTTCTACCTGGCCGTGCCGCCGAGCCTCTACCCCGAGATCGTCAACCAGCTCGATCGCGCCGGCCTGGCGGCGAGCGGCGAGCGACGCAGGACCGGGTCGAAGCGGGGCTGGACACGCGTAATCGTCGAGAAGCCGTTCGGGTACGACCTCGAGTCGGCGCGGACCCTGAACCGCGAGTTCGCCGAGGTCTTCGACGAGGACCAGGTCTATCGGATCGATCACTACCTCGGCAAGGAGACCGTGCAGAACCTGGCGGTCTTCCGCTTCGGCAACGGTCTCTTCGAGCCGATCTGGAACCGCCGCTACATCGATTCGGTCCAGATCACGGTGGCCGAGACGGTCGGCGTAGAGGGACGGGGCGAGTTCTACGACGACACCGGCGCCATGCGCGACGTCGTCCAGAACCACGGCCTCCAGCTGATGACGATGTTCGCCATGGAGCCGCCGGTCGAGTTCGGACCCGAGGACCTGCGCGACGAGAAGCTCAAGGTGCTGCGCGCGGTGAAGCCGATGGCCCCGAGCGACGTGGCGGCCAACGTGGTCCGCGGGCAGTACGTCTCCGGCTGGGTGGAGGGCGAGCGGGTGACCTCGTACCGCGATGCTCCCGAAGTCGAGCCCGACTCCGAGACGGAGACATTCGTGGCGCTCAAGCTGGCGATCGACTCGTGGCGCTGGGCCGGGGTCCCGTTCTACATCCGCACCGGCAAGACGCTCCCGAGCCGGGTGACCGAGATCGCGGTCCAGTTCCGCCGCGCCCCGCTGGCGCTCTTCTCGCGCGCCGGCGTCAGCCAGGTCGATCCCAACGTGCTCGCCATTCGCGTCCAGCCCGACGAGGGCATCCTCCTGCGCTTCGGGGCCAAGGTGCCCGGCCAGGGGCTCCAGATCCGGACGGTGAACATGGACTTCCGCTACGGCTCGTCGTTCGCCGTCGACTCGCCCGACGCCTACGAGACGCTGCTGGTCGACGCGATGGTCGGCGACACCAGCCTCTTCACCCGGAACGACGAGGTCGAGCGCGCCTGGGAGATCCTCGACCCGATCCTCAAGGCGTGGGCAGCGGGAGAGGGCGGCCCGCTCCACTTCTACGGCGCCGGCACCTGGGGCCCGCCCGCCGCCGATGACATGCTCGAGCGCGACGGCCGCGCGTGGCGACGACCATGAGCAGCGGCCCCTCCCACGTTGTCACCGAGGAGCAGACCGTCCATCGGCGCCTGATGCGCTTCGGCGAGCACGAGAGCCTCGCGACGCCGATGTGGGAGGCGCGCGACACGAGCGTGAACGCCATCGCCGCCCACCTCGCCTCGCTGTGGGACCCGCCTCCCCGGCTCGACGACGAAGGCGCCCAGCTCGTCAGGGAGAAGGGGCTGCCGCATGCCCGTGCATCGGTCCTCAACCTCATCGTCACCGTCGTCGACGACGCGGCCGCCGACCGCATCGTCCGCACGCTCCTCGACCTGGGAATCCGCCACCCTTCACGCGCCATCGTCCTTGTGCCGCAGCCCGGCGCCGGGGAGCGGCCGCTCGACGCGCGCATCAGCACCCACTGCCACGACCCGACCGGCGACGGCGAACGGGTCTGCCACGAGGAGGTCATGCTGACCGTGCGTGGCGAGGCGGCCGAGCACCTGTCGGGGATCGTCGCGCCGCTCCTGATCCACGACCTGCCGACCCATGTCTGGTGGCCCGGCGACCCGCCCTTCAACGACCCGGTCTTCGACCAGCTCGTCGAGATGGGCGACCGGGTGCTCTTCGACTCGTCCGATTTCGGCGACCTGCTCGGCGGGCTGCGCCGCCTCGCGAGCCTTCGGCACTCCAGCGGCGTGGGCGACCTGAGCTGGGAGCGTCTGGCGTGGTGGCAGGAGCTGACCGCGCAGTTCTTCGACGCGCCGCGCTTCCGGCGCTACCTGCCCAACCTGAGCCGGCTGCTCATCCGCTACGCGGTCGCGCCGGATGGCAAGGGCGAGACCGGTGCGGACGCCCACGAGTCCGCGCCGGGCGTCTCGTCGCCGATGGCCCAGGCGCTGCTCTACGCAGGCTGGATCGCGACGCGCCTCGGGTGGCGGCGGCATCGGACCCTCGAGCCGCTCGAGGACGGGGCCTTCCGGCTGCGGCTCGAGGGACGCCACGAGATGGTCGAGCTCAGCGTGCGGCCGGAGGTGTCGTCCGCAGTACCGGGCGACATCACGAGCATTCGGCTGCGTTCGCTCGGCGAGACGGGTGCCTCCGAGTTCATCATCGACCGCGACGGCGAGGACGCCGTGGTGGCCACGAACGCCGACGGCATGACCGCCCTCCTGCGGCGCGTGGCCATGGAGTCGCCGCGAGAGGCCGAGCTGCTCAGCGCGCAGCTCAGCAACGACGTCGTCGACCCGGTCTACGAGGACGCCATGCGCGCGGCCGCCATCCTGCTCGGCTCGGCGCGGGAGGCCGCGGCGTGATCGACGTCGACGTGCGCGACAGCGCCGAGGCGGTTGCCCGCGAGGCCGCCAACCGCTTCGTGTCGATCGTGGCCGATGCGATCGAGCATCGAGGCGTCGCGCGCGTCGCGCTCTCGGGCGGCCGCACCCCGAAGGCCGTCTACCCGCTGCTGCTCGAGCCGGCGCGGCGCGACGCGATCGACTGGTCGGCGGTCGAGTTCTTCTGGGGCGACGAGCGGGCGGTGCCGCCCGACGACCCCGAGTCGAACTTCGGCGTCGCGTACGTGATGCTCATCAGCCAGCTCCCCGAGGTTCGTCCCGACCGAGTCCACCGCATGAGGGCCGAGGCCCCCGACCTCGACGCGGCGGCCCTCGCCTACGAGACCGAGCTGCGGCTGGCACTCGACGCTCGCGGCGACGCGCCGCCCGCCCTCGACCTCGTCTGGCTGGGGATGGGCCCGGACGGCCATACCGCCAGCCTCTTTCCCGGCACGCCCGCGCTCGACGAGACGGAGCGATGGGCGGTCGCCAACTTCGCGCCGGCCCAGGACGCGTGGCGCATGACGCTGACGTTTCCGGTCCTGCGTGCCGCGCGCGAGACGATCTTCGTCGTCACCGGGGCGGACAAGGCCGACGCGCTCGCACGCGTGCGTTCGGGGGACTCGGATCTGCCTGCGGCGCGGGTCAGCGGCCCGACGGTGCGCTGGATCGTCGACGCGGCAGCCGCCGCGCATGTGGTCTGACGTGCCCGCCCTGGTCTGGCTGGTCGTGGCCGTCGCGGCCGGCGCGGGCGCGTACTTCGTGGCCTGGCCGGCCTGGCAGGCGTACCAGGCCCGCGAGGCGCGCGACACCAACACCGAGCGCTACCTGGCATGGCGCGGCCGGGCATCCGAGGGGAACAGCGTGCGCGAGGGGATGACCGGCGAGGAGCGGCGGCGCATCTGGAGCGGTGCGGCGCTTGGCGCGCTGGCCGTCGTCGCGCTGCTCGCCTTCTTCACCACCGGCTGACCGATGCGTGTCGAGCTGCTCTACGCCGACGGCGATCCGGCGGCCATGCCGGCTCGCCAGAACCTCGTCGAGGTGCTCACCGAGGATGCCTTCGAGACGCCGATCCAGATGGTGGCGGTGGCGTCGGCAGAGGACGCCGCGCTGCTCGAGATGCACGGCTCACCCTCGATCCGCATCGACGGCGAGGACATCGAGCCAGACCGCATCGGACCGGTCGGCTTGCAAGCGCGCGACTACGGCGCCGGCCCGGTACCGGACAAGGCGCTCATCCGCCGCGCGGTGCAACGCGCGCGCGGCTGGGCACACGCGCCGCGCGAATGAGGAGCTGAGAGCGCGCGGCGGCCGGGGGCGGTAGACTTGCCGGTCAACAGCACATGTCCGCCACCAAACGGCCGAGCACCTCGAGTCTCCGCCGGTACCTGACATCACGCCCATACATCTCGGTCGCCGACATCCGGCGCAGGTTCGGCCTCGAGGCCGATGCGATGAGCCACATCGCGCGCAACGGGACCTCGGCCTACATCGGCCTGCCGGAGCGAGAAGCGCTGAAGCTCCAGGATCTCTGGCAGCGCGACGAGGTCGGCGTCGAGCTCTCGGTCGAGGTCCACGCTCCGGTGGTGGTCGGCATCTACCCGATGCGGATCGCGCGCTTCGTCATCGACCAGGCCGCGTACGGCCACGCCAATGGGAACGGCCAGAACCCACCGACCGAGCCGGTGCATCAGCCCGTGGAGGACGGCGCGGAGGCGTGAGGGTCGCCGCCGTGGTGAGCGACCTGCTCCTCTTCAGCAAGATCGATGCGGCGGCATCAGCCGCCGGCGCCAGCCTGCTGCGCGCCGACGAGCCGACCGGCCTGCCCGCCGACCTCGACCTCGTCCTGGTCGACTGGTCCGCTCGCCGCCCGGACTGGACCGATACGCTCGCCGCCCTGGACGGCCCGCGCCTGATCCTGTTCGGGCCGCACACCGACCTCGAGGCGCATGCCGACGCGCGCGCCGCCGGCCTCGGACCGATGTGGGCACGGTCCAAGCTCGTCGCCGAGCTGGGTGACCTGCTCCGCTAGCGAGCGCGCACCGTCGTCTCCTGCCCGGTGGCCGTGTCGCGCACCTCGACGCCCATCGCGGCCAGCTCGTCGCGCAGCGCATCGGACGCGGCGAAGTCGCGGGCCTCGCGCGCCGCGGCGCGGCGCTCCAGCAGCTCGGTCGCGCCCTCGGGGAGTGGCGCCTCGACCTCGGCCGGCAGGTCGAGCCCCAGGCCGAGGACGCGATCGAAGTCGAGGAGCAGCGCCCGGCGCTGCGCATCGGTCAGTGAGGTGTCGGCGGCGACCTCGTGGGCGATGGCCAGCGCCCTCGGGGTTGCCAGGTCGTCGGCGATCGCATCGGTGAAGCGCTCGCGATGGGCGCGCATCGGCTCCGCCGAGAGGTCCACCGCCTCGTCCGGTCCGGCGGCAGCCCGCCGAAGCCGCGCCAGGCCAGACGTCGCGGCATGCATGGCGTCATCGGTGAAGTCGAGCTTGGACCGGTAGTGCGCCGTCAGGGCCAGGTAGCGGAAGGTGAGCGGCTCGTAGCCCTTCTCCGGGAGCTCGGCAACCCGGATGATGTTGCCCGCGCTCTTCGCCATCTTGGCCTCGTCCATGGTCAGGAACTCGCCGTGCATCCAGATGCTGACGACCGGATGGCCGAGGGCGCCCTCGGATTGCGCGATCTCGTCCTCGTGGTGCGGGAACTTCAGGTCGATCCCGCCGGTGTGGACGTCGAAGCGCTCGCCGAGGTGCTTCAGGCTCATGGCCGAGCACTCGATGTGCCAGCCCGGGAAGCCGTCGCCCCACGGTGACGGCCACTTCATCAGCCGCCGCTCGCCGGCGCGCTTCCAGAGCGCGAAGTCGGCCGGGTCGCGCTTGTCGGACTCGACGTCGACGCGGTGCCCGGCGTGCGTCTCCTCCACCTTCTGTCCGGAGAGCTGGCCGTAGGGCGCGAACTCGCTGACGTCGAAGTAGATCGTGCCGTCGACCTCGTAGGCGAGTCCGTTGGCGACGAGGCGCTCGGTGAGCGAGATCATCTCGTCGATGTGATCGGTCGCCCTGGGCATGACGTCGACCGGCAGGATGTTGATCAGCGCCTCGTCCTCGAGCCAGGCGCGGGTATAGAAGTCGGCGATCTCGGCGGGTGACTTGCCCTCGGTCTCGGCGGCCCGCTCGATCTTGTCCTCGCCCTCGATCGCGTCGAGCTGGTCGTCGCGCATGTGGCCGACGTCGGTGATGTTCTTCACGTAGCGCACCTCGTAGCCGAGGTACTCGAGGGTGCGGTGCAGGAGGTCGCCGAACAGGTACGTCCGCAGGTTGCCGATGTGGGCGTACTTGTAGACCGTGCTGCCGCAGGTGTAGACGGTCACCCGACCCGGCTCGAGCGGCTCGAGCGGCTCCGTTCGGCGGGTGAGCGAGTTATGGAGGCGGACCGTGGGGAGGGGGGCGTCCATGGGCCTCCGATTCTAGCCTCCAACTACCATGAGACCGATGCCGTCGCCAGAGCACGCAGACGCGTACCCGCTCACCATCGGCGAGGAGCCCCGCTTCTGCCCGGCGTGCGGTCGCGCAGTTGCGCCACATGTTCTCGAGGCCGATCACCGCCCTCGCCTCGTCTGCCCCGAGGGCCACGTCACGTGGCGCAACCCGCGGGTCGTCGTCGGGACGCTGCCCGTCGACGGCGGCCGGGTCTACCTGGCGCGGCGTGCCATCGAGCCGGCGCTGGGGCGGTGGGGCAACCCGAGCGGCTTCCTCGAGCTCGGCGAGTCCGCGCAGGAGGGCGCGCGGCGCGAGACGGAGGAGGAGACCGAGCTGCGGGTCGAGGTGGGCCGGCTCATCGGCGTCTACTCGCGGCCGCACGCGGGAATCGTGACGATCGCGTTCGAGGCGACCGTGGTCGGCGGGCGTCCCGAGCCTGCGGCCGAGACGAGCGAGGTGCGCGCCTTCGGTCCCGACGAGATCCCGTGGAGCGAGATCGCCTTCAGCACGGCCGAGAGCGCGCTGCGCGACTGGGTCGCCGGCCTGCCGGGCCGAGGGTCCGCCTTCGAGCCCGAGCTCTACGTCGAGGGCGACCCTGACGGGTAGGTGACCTCGCCGCGGACCGGGACCCCGGCGCCGAGCAGGACGCCGTAGCCGACGGTCGCCAGGATCGGAGCGAGCTCGGCGGCGAGGACCGGAACGCCCAGGCCACGCGCGAGGCCGGCGGCGATCAGCGCCCAGGCCAGCAGCGCCACCACCGGGGCGGCGGTCGCCAGCGTGGCGCGGACCGTGAAGAAGCGGGCGAAGAAGTAGGCGAAGCACATGCCGACGAGTGCGCCACCGGCCTGGATGGCGAAGAGGCCGAGGACGAAGGCCAGCTCCGGAGTGTCGGCAACGGGGGACACCGCGATCGCCAGCGGGCGCAGCGGGCGCAGCGGGTCGCCGTGCAGCGCCGCGCCGAGCAGCATGGCGATGGCCGCCCAAACGTAGGCGCCTGCCAGCCCGGTCACGAAGCCCCGGTAAGCCAACCGCAGGCCCATCACCTCGGTCATACCTGTGAGCCTATGCCCCGCCGCCGCGCTCGGTGAGCGGTCCGAAGGTCCGGTGCCTGCCGGTACCTCGGCCGGCAACTTCAGGACAGCCGGGTGAAGGCGGCGACGGCGTTCTGGCCGCCGAAGCCGAAGCCGTTGACCAGGACCACGTCGAGGTCGGCGCGTCGGGCGACGTTCGGCACGTAGTCGAGATCGCAGTCCGGGTCGGGCGTCTCCTGGTTGATCGTCGGCGGGATGATGCCGTCGCGGATCGCGAGCACCGCGGCGAGCCCAGAGATCGCCCCGGCCGCCCCGAGCGTGTGGCCGACCATGCTCTTGTTGCTCGTCACCGCCAGGCGGTCGGCGTGGTCGCCGAATGCCGCGCGGATCGCGCGCGTCTCGGTCGCGTCGTTGAGCGGCGTGGAGGTGCCGTGGGCGACGATTGCCTGCACCTGCTCCGGCTCGAGGTGCGCGTCGCGCACGGCGCGCTGCATCGCCAGCGTGGCGCCGTGGCCGGAGGGCTCCGGCGCCGAGATGTGGAAGGCGTCGGCGGTGAGCGCGCCCCCTGCGAGCTCGGCGAGGATCGGCGCGCCACGCGACTCGGCGTGGTCGATCGCCTCGACGACGACAACGACCGCCGCCTCGCCAAAGACGAACCCGTCGCGATCGCCGTCGAAGGGCCGCGAGGCACGGGCCGGATCGTCGTTGCGCTTCGAGAGCGCGCCCATGTTCCCGAGGGCGGCGAACGCGACCGGCAGGATGGCGGCCTCGGTGCCGCCGGCGACGACGACGTCGACGTCGCCGTGCTCGATGAGCCGCTGCGCCTCGACGAAGGCCTGCACACCGGCAGCGCAGGCGGCCACCGAGGTGATGACGGGGCCAGTGATTCCGTTCTGGATGCTGATCTGGCAGGCCGCCATCGACGGCGACATCATCGGCACCGTGAACGGGCTGACGCGGTCCGGGCCCTTCGTCATCAGCGTCACCTCGCCTTGGGTGACCTCGTCCAGCCCGCCGCCGCCGGTGTTGACGACCACCGCCACGTCATCGCGGTTGTGCTCGCCAATAGCCAGGCCCGCGTCGTCGATCGCCTGGCGCGCGGCGGCCACCGCCAGCTGGCTGAATCGGCTCATGCGGCGCGCCTGCTTGAAGTCCATCCAATCGCGCGGCTCGAAGTCCTTGACCTCGGCGGCGATCCGCACCTCGAAGCCGCTCGCGTCGAACTGGGTGATGGGCGCCACGCCGCTGATGCCGTCGGTCAGGTTGCGCCAGAAGGTCGCGACGTCGTTGCCGATCGGCGTGATCGCGCCGAGGCCGGTGACGACCGCACGGCGGGCTGGATCGCGGGGCGGGGGCGGTCGCATCAGTGCGCGGTGGGCGTCGAGTATATACGTATATACTCGGCCACCGGAGGTGCGCTACTCATCCCAGCGGCGGAAGATGACCGTGCTGTTGTGCCCGCCCAGCCCCATCGAGTTCGAGAGGGTCACGCGCGCGTCGGAGGCCCGCGCCTCGTTGGGCACGTAGTCCAGCGTCAGCTCGGGGTCGGGGTGCCGGTAGTTGATCGTGGGCGGGATGCAGCCGGTCGCCAGGACCTTCACGCACACGAAGCCCTCGATCGCCCCGGCCGCCCCCATGGCGTGTCCGGTCATCGACTTCGTGCTCGACACCGCGAGGCGATCGGCGTGCTCGCCGAAGACGTCGCGGATGGCCATCGTCTCGTATCGGTCATTCAGTGGCGTGCTCGTGCCGTGGGCGTTGATGTAGTCGACCTCCTCGGGACCGATGCCGCCGCGCTTCAGCGCCGCGCGCATCGCGCGCTGGTTGCCCTCGCCGCGCTCTGCCGGCGCCGCCATGTCGTACGCGTCCGCGGCCGACCCGTAGCCGATGACCTCTGCCATCGGCCGAGCGCCGCGCGCGAGCGCGTGCCCCAGCTCCTCCAGGACGAGCACCGCCGAGCCCTCGGACACGACGAAGCCATTGCGCGTCGCGTCGAACGGGCGGGAAGCGATCGCCGGGTCGTATTCGCCGGTGTCGGGGTCGATCGGCGTCCCGAGCGCCCGCATCTGTCCGAAGCCGGCGAAGGCAAGCGGCAGCAGCGGCGCCTCGGTCCCGGCGCCGAGCATGATGTCCGCCTCGCCGCGGACGATCACTTCCATCGCCTCGCCGATGGCATGGCCGCCGGTCGCGCAGGCGCTCACGACCGCCGTGTTCGGCCCACGGATGCCGAATTCGATGGCGACCTGCCCGGACGGGGAGTCGGGAAGCATGTGCGGCAGCATGAATGGGCTCACCCGACGAGGGCCGCGTTCGAGAAGCGTCTTGTGGCCGTCGAGGAGGAGGCCGATTCCGCCGATCCCGGTGCCGAAGACCATGCCGAACCGGTCCGCGTCGACGTCGCGGGCCACGTGCCCGTCGTCGCCGAGCAGCCCCGCGTCGCGCAGCGCCTCGCCGGTCGCAGCGACGGCGAAGTGGGTGCTGCGATCGTGGCGCCGCGCGTCCTTGGCCTCCATGTAGTCGGTGGCCTCGAAGCCCTTCACCTCGCCGGCAACGTCGATCTCGAACGGCGTCGTATCGAAGTGCGTAATGCGATCGATCCCGGAACGCCCGGACACGAGCGCGTCCCAGGTGGCCTCCGAACCGATCCCGACCGGCGACACCACGCCCATGCCGGTCACCACCGCACGGCGGTCGGTCACGCGGGCGTCTCGCGGAAGGCGTTGAGCCACGCGCGCGGATCGGGCAGGTCGACCGCGTGGGTCACGACCTCGGGGTTGATGCGGCGAATCAGCCCCGACAGGACCCGCCCGGGGCCGACCTCGACGAAGTCGGTGACCCCGCCCGCGGCCATGCGGCGCACGCTGGCGGTCCACTGCACCCCGTGGACGAGGTGCTCGGTCAGCTCGCTGCGCAGCCCGTCGGCGGTGCTGATGACGGTGGCGTGGACGTTGCCGAGCATCGGCACCTGTGGATCGCGGAAGGGCACGCGCATCAGGATTCGGCCGAACTCGTCGCGCGCGCGGCGCATGAGCGGCGAGTGGCTGGCGACGCTGACGGTGAGGCGCACGGCCTTGCGCGCGCCGACCGTCCTGCTCATCTCGAGGGCGAAGACGAGGGCCGGGACGACGCCCGACAGCACGACCTGCCCCGGAGCGTTCTGGTTCGCCACGGCGATCTCGCCGTGCTCGCTGGCGGCGTCGAGAATCTCGTCGACCTGCTCGTCGGAGAGGCCGATGACGGCGCCCATGCCGCCATCGATCCCGCGCTCCTGCATGATCCGCCCGCGCTCGCGGACGAGACGGAGCGCATCGGCGTAGTCGATGGCGTCGGCCGCCACCGCGGCGGCGTATTGCCCGGCGGAGTGGCCGGCCAACGATTGCGGCGCGATCTCGATGCCGGCCTCCAGCGCTACCTCGCGCATCGCCTCCAGGAAGGCGTAGCTGGTGGCGAGGATGGCGGGCTGGGCGTTGACCGTGAGGTTGAGCTCCTCGGCCGGCCCCTCGAGGATCATCCTGGACAGCGGCATGCCGAGCGCCTCGTCGGCACGCTCATATGCGGCCGCCGCGGCCGGTGAGCGCTTGACGAGGTCCGCTCCCATCCCCACGTACTGGGAGCCTTGCCCGGGAAAGACGAGGGCGACGGTCCGCCGTCGAGGAGCGTCAGCGGCGTCGCGCGTCTGCGTTGTCATACGCGTAATTCGAATCGGTTGCCTGCGGGGAGATGGGCGCGAGTATAGCCGAGCGTGCACGAATGGCCGAAACGCGGGGTCTTCGCATGGTTGCCCGTTGCGAAGACGTCAGCGCGTGGCGTACCTCGCCACGACGTCGCCCAGCACCGGGAGCCCGAACGCGAGCGCCGAGACCGGGACGCGCTCGTCGTGTCCGTGGAAGAGGCCGAGGAACGGCGTCTCGGGGTCGAGCCGAAGCGGTGCGAAGCCGTAGCACGGGATGCCGAGCTGGGCCAATGCCTTCGCATCGGTGCCCGGCGTGATCATCATCGGCACCGGGGTCGCCGTCGGGGTCCGCGGCGCGCAGTGACGCCTCGGCCAGCCGGACGATCTCGGCGTCGGCCGGCCATTCGACGGCAGGCAGGGTGACGACCGCCTCGACGGTCGCGTCGTCGCCGACCACGGCCTGGAGCCGCGCCAGGAGCGCGGCCTGGTCGGTGCCGGGCAGGGTGCGCACGTCGACCTCCGCCTCCCCGGCGCCGGGGATGACGTTGACCTTCTTCCCGGAGCGCAGGACGGTGGGGGTGACCGTGTCGCGCAGCATCGCGTCGATGGAGCGGCGCAGGACGGGGTCGCTGACGCTGTCCTCGAGGGCCGCGCGGGCGCCCGCCGGATCGGTCTCGGCAAGGTCGGCCACCGCGCCCAGGCCAAGCCCGCGGAGGAAGGAGTCGACCACCGGGATCACCCGCGCCGGCCGCTCGTCCTGGTCGGCCGCCAGCGCCGCTGCCGCGCGGGCGAGGCGGATGGCGGCGTTGGCGTCGTGCGGCATGGAGCCATGGCCGGGCGTGCCGGTCGTGCGCAACCGCGTCCAGGCGATCCCCTTCTCGGCCACCTGGATCGTGTAGAAGCGCCGGCCGCCGAGGGTCATCGAGTAGCCACCGACCTCGTTGAGGGCCGCGGCCGCCGGCCGGCCGGAAGCGTCGTGGAACAGCTCGGGCCGGCGCTCGACGAGCCCGCGCGCGCCGTGCTCGCCACCGGCCTCCTCGTCGGCGACCGCCGCGAAGATCACGTCCCGCCTCAGCTCGGCGCCGGAGCGGCGCAGGGCCAGCATGACCGCCAGCTCCATGGCGACCATGTTCTTCATGTCGACCGCGCCGCGGCCCCACACCACGCCGTCAACGAGCTCGCCGCCGAACGGGTCGCGCGTCCAGGCTTCAGCGTCGACCGGCACGACGTCGATGTGGCTCAGCAGGACGAGCGGCGGATCGGTGGTCGGGCCCGTTGCAGGGAGGCGGGCGACACACGAGCCGCGCCCGGCGGTCAGCTCGATGACCTCGGCCGCGATCCCCGCGCCGTCCAGGACCTCGGCGCAGTAGCGCGCCGCCGCGGTCTCTCCTCCGCGCGGGTCGCGCCCCGCAGCCACGTCGGGGCCGCCATCGGGCGGGTTGACCGACGGGATGCGGATCAGCCCCCGCAGGTGCTCGACGCAGCCGTCGACGTCGAGGAACCGGCCGAGATCGGCGCTCATGCGGCCACCGGTTGTGGGCGCGGCCGGTAGGCGAGCATCGCGGCGCCGGCCACGAGGGGAGCGATCACGCCGACCATCATGCCGGCCACGATATCGACGCGCTCCCATAGCGCGGCGGCCAACACCGCACCGGCGACGATCCCGAGGGTCGAGAGCGCGTTGATGACGCCGAACGTGCGGCCCAGCCGCCGCTCGGACGCAGTGTCGGCCAGGAGCGCATACCACGAGGCGCTGAACGCTGTCAGTCCGCCGCCGGCCAGCACCGCGAGCCCGTAGACCGCGGGTTGCGGCAGCCCGACGACGAGCCCGAGCCCGAAGGCAGCGACCGCGATCGGCGCCACGATCGCCACCGGGCGACGGCCGATCCGATCGGCGAAGTGGGCGAGCGCCGGCCCGAGCAGGATGCTGCCCGCGCCGAAGAACGAGAAGGCGATCCCGACCTCGACGACCTCCCAGCCCAGCCGGGTCGTTGCCAGCGGCGCGTAGGTGGTGATGAAGCCGCCGTACGCGGCCAGGAGCGCGAGGTTGGCGACCAGCAGCGCCGCCAGCGCGCCGACGCGGATCGGCTCGTCGGCCTCGCCGTCGGTCTCGGCGGGCGCCACGGCATGCTCGGAGGCGGGGAGGAACAGGGTGCCGACCAGGGCGATCGCGCTCGTCAGCGCGACGATCACGAAGGGGGCTCGCAGGCCGCCGATGGCCGCGGCAAACCCGCCGAAGGCCGGGCCGGCAACCGTTCCGGCCGATTGCGCCGCCGAGATGATGCCGTTGCCGAATGCCCGCCGCGCCGGCTCGATCCATTGCGCGAGGTAGATCCGCTCGGAGACGATCATGGCCCCGCCGCCGAAGCCGGCCGTCGTGCGCCAGGTGAGGAGCCACGCCGCGCTGGAGGCGGTCGCGATGAGCGCGTTCATCGCGCCGTACAGGGCGAGCCCGGCGGTCATCAGCCTCCGCGCGCCCCACCGCTCGGAGAGGAAGCCCGCCCCCAGCTGGCCGAAGGCGTTGGTGACGGCGAAGGCGCTCGTCAGCAGCCCGAGCACCAGGGGCGGCGCGCCGAGCTCGGTGGCGTACAGCGGCAGCAGCGGGAGCATCACGCTGATTCCGACCTGGCTGACGAAGCCGATGGCCGCGAGCAGCCCGAGCGCCGGATCGACGGCGCCGACCACCCGCTGCAGGCGTGAGCCCGCGACCCGATCCGACACGCGCCGATGGTAGCGCGGACGCCCTCAGGCCTCGGGCAGGGGCTCCCGGATCGGCGGCCGGAGCGGGACGGCGTTCGCGTGCCGCCGCTCGGTGAGGAGCGCGAGCGGCACCTCGGCGGCGAGCATGAGGAGCGAGATCACCAGCAGCATCGGCTCGCTCTGGGCGAGGCCGAGCCAGAACAGCGCGACCAGGAAGAAGCCATGGATCGCGAGGCGGATGACGAACGCCATGCGCAGGTCGACGATCGCGACCGAGGCGCCGTTCGGAAGTCCGCGGTCCGGCCCGAAGACGCCCCACGCCGCGACGGCCAGGAAGGCGGCGAACGTGATCGCGAAGAGGGCGAGCCCGCCGCCGGGCGCAGGGTCGACGAACGGCAGGACCAGCGCGAACGGGATGATGGAGGCCACGAGGAGGACGAAGGCCGGAATCGGCACCAGCAGCTGGAGCCATTCGAGCCGCGGCCGATCGCGCGCGGCGTCGCGCAGGTGACGGGTGATGAGGCTGAAGCCGAGGGTCACGAAGAGCCACGAGTAGAAGTTTCCGGCCGGCACGCCGAACCAGCCGTCGGCGAGGCCGACCTCGCGCCACGTCCATAGGCCCAAGCGGATGGCGACCGCGTCGAAGGCGAGGTCGAGCATGAGCACCAGGACGCTGTCGACGACCGGCGCGTACCGGCGACGCACCCCGAGCGCATCGGTGATGCGCATCGCGCCGGCGATGATGAGCGCCCATGTGAGACCGATGACGACCGGTGCCCGGTCGATGGCCAGGATCCAGTCGGCCGCGTACTCGTACGTCTCGAAGATGAGCTGGTCGCCCTCCTCGAGCAGGATCCCGAAGGCGGCCGCGCTGACGAGCTCGAGGAACGGAAGGCGGCCGCGCCGCAGCGCGAGGACCGCCAGGATGACGAAGAAGGTCGTCGCCCCGAGCTCGACCACGATGTAGAGCGGGTTCATGCGCCCCCATCGTAGCAAGTTTCCGTTCGGCGTTCCGGTCGTAGAATCGGGCCATGACGACCCAGGTCCGGGCGCCGAGCGTTCCGATCTACCTCGCCGGCGAGTTCGTCGAGGCCGGCACGCCGCTCGAGGTGCGCAACCCCGCCTCCGACGAGGTGGTGGCGACGACGTTCCAGGCCGGTGCCGACGAGCTCGAGCGCGCCATCGCCGCAGCCGTCGGGGCGTTCGAGCAGACGAAACGCCTGGCCAGCTACGAGCGGCGCGATGCGCTCGCTCACGTGGCGGCCTGCATCGAGCGCGACGCCGACGAGATCGCGACGCTGCTCACTCGCGAGTCGGGGAAGCCGATCCGCGACGCTCGCGGCGAGGTCGCTCGAGCGGCCCTCACCTTCCGGACCGCCGCCGAGGAGGCGCTGCGCATCAACGGGGAGTGGCTGCCGCTCGACTGGGCGCCGGCCAACAAGGGCCGGCACGGGATCGTACGGCGCTATCCGATCGGTCCGGTGGCGGGGATAAGCCCCTTCAACTTCCCGCTCAACCTGGCCGCGCACAAGGTCGCGCCGGCGATCGCGGCAGGCTGCAGCATCGTGCTCAAGCCGCCGTCGAAGGACCCGCTGGTGATGCTGCGCATTGCCGGCTACCTGGCTGAGACCGACCTCCCCAAGGGCGCGGTCAGCATCCTGCCCATGGATCGGCCCACCGGCGACCGGATGGTCTCCGACGATCGGTTCAAGCTGCTGTCATTCACCGGCTCCCCGAGCGTCGGCTGGAAGATGAAGGCCGATGCCGGCCACAAGAAGGTGGTGCTCGAGCTCGGCGGGAACGCGGGGGCGATCGTCGACGAAACCGCCGACCTCGACTGGGCGGTTGAGCGCCTCGTGTATGGCTCGTTCGCCTACGCCGGCCAGGTCTGCATCAGCGTCCAGCGCATCTACGTCGTGCGTGACATCTACGACGAGTTCGCGCGCCGCTTCGTGGAACGCGTGGAGCGCGTGAAGGTCGGCGATCCGCTCGACCCCGACACCGAGCTCGGACCGATGGTCGACGAGAAGGCCGTCGAACGCACCCACGGATGGGTGACCGATGCGATCCGCGACGGCGCCCGGGCGCTTGTCTCCGAGGAGCCGGACGGCCGCTGGTACCCGCCGACGGTGCTGGTGGACGTGCCGCGCGACGCGATGATCTGCTCCGAGGAGGCCTTCGCCCCGGTCGTCAACCTCTTCGCCGTCGACTCCTTCGCCGATGCGCTCGCCGCGATCAACGACAGCCGCTTCGGGCTCCAGTGCGGCGTGTTCACCGCGTCCCTCGACCATGCACTCGGCGCCCACGACGAGCTCGAGGTGGGCGGGATCATCGTCAACGACGTCCCGACCTGGCGCACCGACTCGATGCCGTACGGCGGCGTCAAGGAGTCGGGCCTGGGGCGCGAGGGCCTGCGCTGGAGCATCGAGGACATGACCGAGCCGCGGCTGCTGGCCTTCGCGCGCCGGCAGTGAAGCGACCCGATGACTGTGGACGACGTCCTCGCCCGGAGGCTTCGCGCCGTCGGGGTCGATCCACTTGACCCTGGCGACCCAGGAGAGGCATTCCTGCGGCTGCATGAGCGCTACGGCCAGCGCGCCACGCTCCTGGATCGCTACGCCCTGGAGGCCTCCGCTCGCGGTGTCCACGTCGACGATCTCGACGAGCAGCTGCGTGCGCGTGTGACGGCCGACGTGCTCGCCCTGCACGAGCCGGGCTTCGAGGTCATCGAGGGCTCGGATCGGAGCCGCACGGATCCCATCGAGGTCGTCGAATACGACCCGGAATGGCCGGCGCAGTTCGAGAGCTGGCGCGGGCGCCTGCATGACACACTCGGCTCGCTGAGGACGCGGATCGAGCACGTGGGTTCGACGGCCGTGCCGGGCCTGGCCGCGAAGCCGATCATCGACATCCAGGTCTCGGTACCGGACGTCGCCGACGAGTCGGACTACGTCCCTGCCATCGAGCTGGCCGGGGTTGCCTTCCGTTCGCGAGATGACCGGCACTGCTACTTTCGCCCGGCGGGCGATCTCCCGCGAGACATCCAGGTGCACGTCTGCGCTGCGGGGTCGGCATGGGAGCGACAGCACCTGCTTTTCCGTGACTATCTGCGATCGGTGGTCGTCGCGCGTGACGCCTACGCCCGGCTGAAGCGGGGGCTGTCGGAACGGCACCGGCAGGACCGCATCGCCTACAACGAGGCGAAGACCGACTTCATCCTGGAAGCGATGGCCGATGCCGAGGCCTGGGCCACGCGCACGCGATGGACGGCGGAGGCTGCCCGATGACGCTGGCCGTCCGCTTCGCGCGCATCCTGCGCGCCGACGAGCTGCGCGACGGAGAGCTGATCCCGGTCGAGATCGACGGCACGCCGGTCGTCCTCGTCCGACACGCCGGTGAGTTCTTCGCCGTCCAGAACAACTGCTCGCACAAGGACTTCCCGTTGAGCGAGGCCGGCTTCGATCCCCGTGACGGCGTGCTGGTGTGCGCCTGGCACGGCGGCTGTTTCGACGTCCGCAGCGGCGAGGCGGTCGTGCCGCCGGCCACCGAGCCGGTCGAGACCTTTCCCATCCGCGTCAGCGACGGCTGGGTCGAGCTGGGGCTGACCGGCAGCCTCGCTCCTCACCGCGGCGCCGCGTAGCCCCGGGGTCCTCCATGCGCATCGAGGCCATCCTCTTCGTCAACTGGATCTTCTGGGCCGCCCTCTCCGCCGGCACGCTGCTCGTCGTCGGCGTCACCGAACGGCTGGGCGGCACGACGCGCGGCTACCGGCTGTTCATGGCATGGCTGCTCGTCGCGTTCGCGGCGGTCCTCGTCGCGAGCGAGCTCGCCCTTCCCGCCGGGGTCGCTGCCTCGACCACGGCCGAGCTGCGACGCCCGCTGACCCTTGCCTTCGCGGCAGGCGCCGGCGCTTACCTCGTCGCCTCGCTGGCGGGCTGGCCGCGGAGCGGGCTCGCGATCGGCGCCGGGCTCGTCGGCCTCGCCGCGCTGGTCGTGCTGGCCGCGGCCGGCGGGACCGACAATGCCGCCCTATTCGCCGGACAGCTCGTGCTCGCGGCGCTGGCGCTCGGCGCCGTCAACGCCGGGATGCTGCTCGGGCACTGGTACCTCGTCACGCCGAAGCTGTCGCCCACCCCGCTGCGGCGGATGATGTGGCTGCTCGTCGGGTGCCTCGTGCTCCAGGGAATCGCCTTCGTCGTCGCGGTCAGCGCCGGCCCGCAGGCGCTCGAGGGCGGGCTCGGCATGCTCACCTGGCTCCGGCTGGCGGTCGGCATCCTGCTGCCGCTCGTCGCGGCCGGGCTGGCCATCGCGGCGTCGTCGGCGGCGTCGCTGCAGGCCTCGACCGGCCTGCTCTACATCGGCCTCGCGCTGGTCATGGCCGGCTCGATCGCCGGCGCGAGCATCGCCTATCTCACCGGCGTGCCGGTCTAGGCCGATGCGGATCACGGCACGAACCTTCGCCTCGTTGCGCGAGCTGTCGGTGGACCGATGCGAGCTGGAGCTCGACGACGGCGCTTCGGCGAGCGATGCCTGGGACGCGCTGGCGTCGCTGCATCCGGGGCTGCATCCGCAGCGGCCGTACGTGCGCGCGGCGCGCAACGGCGCCTACGTGGCGTGGGACGAGCCGATCGCCAACGGCGACGTCGTCGCCTTCCTGCCGCCGGTGAGCGGCGGCTCGTCGTCGCTGACCGAGGCGCCCATTGACGTGGCCGCGCTCGAGCGCACTGGTGGCGGGCACGGAGATGGGAGCGCTCGTCACCTTCGTCGGCCGCGCGCGGGACATTGCCGACGACGAGCGCGCGGTTGTCGAGCTCGAATACGAGGCGTACACGGAGATGGCCGTGTCGGTCCTCGACGAGATCCGCGCCGAGGCCGAGCAGCGCTTCGGCGTGGCGTGCGCGGTGGTCCATCGGTCCGGCGTCGTGCCGATCGGGGAGGCGGCGGTGGCCATCGTGACCGCCGCGCGCCACCGGGCGGAGGCGTACGACGCCAACCGGTTCGTGATCGAGGCGATCAAGGAGCGGCTGCCGATCTGGAAACGCGAGCGTTTCGCCGACGGCAGCGAGTGGAAGCGCCCCGGGGCCTAGGCGACCCCGCGGCCCGTGCAGGCACCGGTCATGACGGGCACAATGCGCGGGACATGGCGACCCCGAAGCCGGGCGAGATCCGCTGCCCGACGTGCCACCGCTCGACCCCGCCCGCCGGCTTCTGCACCCAGTGCGGCTCGGCGATCCCACCCGACGCCCGCATCCGCCCGCGCGGGATGGACCGCGACGAGCTCCAGGACCGGATCCGCGCGCGACGGTCGGGAGGTGATCCGTACCGGCGCGGTGGGACGGCCGATGGCGAGGCTGGCGGGTACGATCGATACGAGCCCGACCCGATCGACACCCAGGCGCGACGCCCCGACGCGGCGCAGACCACGCGCCACGACCACCTCGACGAGGGAGCAGCTGTCGTCGCCGGTGCGGCGGCCGGCGACATCACGCGCGACCGCGACGAGTGGGCGCGACCGGCATCGGCCCCGACTCCCGCGGCAGCGCCGCCACCTTCCGACGAATGGGCGCCGCCGCCCTCGGACGTCCCCATCGCCGATGCCCACCAGCAGCCCGGGTACGTCGACAACTTCGACGATGACGCCGCCTTCGACGAGGGCGCCTACGGCTACTCCTACGACGAGTGGCAGGAGCCGCGCGAGCGCCGGGCTGGTCTCGGCGCGGTGGCCATCCTCGGATTCCTCGCGCTCGGCGTGCTCGCGCTGCTCGGCGGAGCGGTGCTGGCCGGCATCTTCGGCGGCGACCCGGGGGTGGGCCAGGTGGATGCGACGCCGTCGCCGTCGGCGACCGCGGTCGCGACCCCCGAACCGACCCCGTCGCCAAGCGCCGACGCGAGCGGATCGCCGGCCGCCAGCGGGTCCCCGAGCGCGAGCGGCGAGCCGGTCGTCTTCTCCGACGGATTCACGGCCGAGGCCGAGCCATGCATCCGCGGAAGCGCAACGCCGACCGGTTGCAACTCGAACGGCGCGAGCAACTCGGGCTCGGTCGACATCTGGGTGAGGTTCGAGAACGGCACCGGTGACGACGTCGTCGGCGCGACACTGGTGGCGCCGGACGGGTCGACCGTCGACGGATCGATCGAGCTCGCGGACATCGGCTGCACCTCGTCGTGCAACGGCTACACCTGGATCCCGTTCGACGGGTTGACACCGGGCACGTACGAAGTGCGGGTTACACGGAATGGTGAGCTGGCCGGCACGACGACCTTCGAGGTCTCGTAGGAGACCGATCTGGCGCGCGGCATGCAAGATCCCGAAGAGGCCATGTCCGAGCCCACCTTCGAGCAGCTGCGCATTCCGGCTGCGCTGATCCTCATCATCCTCGTCGCCTTCATCTTCCTGCCCCGCGCCGGCGAGGAGGACTCGACCGCGGCCAGCGCCGCGCCCGCCGCAAGCTCGGGCCCGACCGTCGGCCGGCCCGGCGGAGCGGTGACGGCCACTCCACCCGCCACGCCGATCCCGGCGGCCACTCCAGCCCCGACGCAGGTGCCGACCCCGACTCCGGCCGCAACCCCGACGCCGGCCGCGACGCCGCGTGGCCGACAACGGCTTCGAGGCCGAGGTGCTGGCGTGCCGCTCGATCTCGGGGTCGAGCTGCAACGGCGAGCTCGGCACACTCCCCTCCGGGGCCGGCACCTTCACCGCGCTGGTCCGCTTCAGCGATGCGAACGCGGGCGATGCGATCGCGGTCACGATGAGCGGACCGGGCGGCACGATCGCGGGCGGGCCATACACGCTCCCGGGTGGGGGTGACGGCTACTACTACTCGACGTTCAGCACCGGCGGGCTGCCGACCGGCGAGTACACGCTGATCGCCACCCGCAACGGCAGCGAGGTCGCCGAGACCTCGTTCCGGCGTCGCTGAGGCTCAGCCTCCGCCGCCTGACTCGCTCCCGGCGCCGAGGTGCGCGATCTGCTGCCCGCCGGCGGCGCGTTTGCGGGCAGCCAGCGCGCTGATCGCCTCGAGCACGCACCGATGAGCCGCCGCGGCGGTCACCTCCGCGTGGTCGAACGGCGGCGCGACCTCGACGACGTCCATCCCCACAAGCTCGACGCTGCCGACGACCTGGCGGATCGCCCGCAGCAGCTCGCGGGTCAGCATGCCACCGGGCTCGGGCGTGCCGGTCCCCGGCGCCATCCCGGGGTCGATGACGTCGATGTCGACCGACAGGTAGACGACCTCGGGTCCGTCCAGCGCCTCGGCGATGGCATCGGCGATGACCGCCTCCGCGCCGCGCTCCTCGATCTCGGTCATGAGATGCCAGCGCATGCCCTGCTCGCGCATCCAGTCGAGCGTCTCGGGCCCCGGCCAGTAGCCGCGCAGCCCGATCTGCACGAAGTTGCGGCCGGCGACGGCGCCGGACTCGATCAGGCGGCGCATCGGCGTCCCGTGGGACCGGAGGTTGCCCCATGTCGCGTTGGCGGCGTCGGCGTGCGCGTCGAAGTGCACGATGCCCAGGCGTCGTGGGGCCACGGCCCTGGCCACGGCCGATGCCGAGGGGAAGGTGATCGAGTGGTCGCCGCCGAGCACGATCGGCACCGCGCCGGAGCGCGCGACCTCGAGTACCTTGCGCTCGATCACGGCGTGCCCGCGATCGACATCCATCGGCGTCACCGGCGCGTCGCCGGCATCGACGATGTTGAGCCAGTCGTAGGGCTCGATGTCGAGCTGGAGCGAGTTGATCGCGCCGGCGTGGTAGCTGGCCTGGCGGATGGCGCGCGGGCCGAATCGCGCGCCGGGGCGGTGGCTGACCGAGTCGTCGTACGGGGCGCCGACGATGGCCACGTCGGGGCGCTCGCGCGCGAGCGCGTCGGCATCGGTCAGCCAGGGAAGCTTCTGGAAGCTCGGCAGCCCGACATAGGCTGGGAGGTTGAAGTCGTCGTAGGCGGTGTACGGATCGGCGCCTGGCGGCGCCTCGTCGTTGATGCCGTTCGCGGTGCGGCGATCGTCGTCGGCCATGGCGCCTCAGCGTCACCTCCGGCGTTCGGCGGGCGCCGTCGCGTCGCGGAGCAGGCCCGTCGAGTGGCCGATGCTAGCACTACCATCGCCCGGAGAATGGCCACCGAGGTGACGTACACCGTCGACGAGGCTCGCGATCTCGTGCCCGTCGTGCGCTCCGCCCTGCTCCAGCTGGCGGTCGAGCGCCGTCGCCCGGATCCGTCGCCGGAGGTCGTGCGGGCGCTGCTCGAGCACCTCGACTCGCTCGGGATCGTGATCCGCGATCTCGACGAGGGGCTGATCGACTTCCCGACCCTGCGCGATGGCGAGCGGGCCTGGCTGTGCTGGAAGCTGTCGGACGGCGACCTCGGCTACTGGCACACCACGCGCGAGGGCTTCGCCTCGCGCCAACCCCTGTAGACGATGCGGCCTTCGGCCGACTTCCTCGTCGTCGGCGACGCGCTGCTCGACGTCTACGTCGCGCCATCCGAGCCGATGCATTCCGGCGGGGACGTCCCCGCGGTGATCCGGACTGGTCCCGGTGGCCAGGGCGCCAACGTCGCCGTGCGCCTCGCCCGGCGCGGCGTGCGCGTCCGGCTGGCCTGCGCGCTCGGCGACGACGCTTCGGGCCGGATCGTGCGGGAGGCGCTCGAGGCTGATCACGTTGCATTGGACGTAGTTCCAGTCGAGGCCACGGGCGCCGTCGTGATCCTCGTTGCCTCAGACGGCGAGCGAACGATGCTTAGCCGGCGCGTTCCGCTCCTCCCGCGGGCCGTGGACGCGGCGCCGTGGACGGTCATCTCCGGTTACGCCCTGCTCGAGGATGACGAGCTCGAGGTGCGCAGCGCTCATCGCCGGGCGGTCCTCGGATGCTCGGTCCCGGTCGGCGCCGAAGGGGCGTGGTGGCGGCGCGCGGACGAGTTCGACCCTGACGTCGTGTTCCTGAACGCCGACGAGGCACGAGCCATCGGCGCGGACGCCCGCACGCTCGCCGCCGAGGCCGGCGCGCTGGTCGTCGTCACCGGGCCAGGCGGAGCGACAGTCACGTACATGGATCCCGATATCGACCAGCGACACATGAGCATTCAGCGAGTGCCCGGCGTCGACTCGACGGGCGCGGGCGATGCGTTTGCCGCCGCATTCCTCGCCGAGCTTCACGACTGGCCGACCTGGGCCGAAGTCGACATGGACCGGGCCCTGGCCGCGGGCGTGGAGCTCGCGGCTGCGGTCGCAGGTGTGCCGGGCGCGCAGGCCCGGGTTGCCGGGGAGCCGCCGGTGTGACCGCCGACTTCCTGGCCGTCTCAGAGGCAGTGCGAGAGGCCCTCGACGCCGGCCGCGGGGTCGTGGCGCTCGAGTCGAGCCTCATCGCCCAGGGCCTGCCGGTGCCGGAGAACCTCGAGACGGCCCTCGCAGCCGAGGCAGCGGTCCGCGATGCCGGCGCCGTCCCGGCAACGGTCGCCGTCGAGGACGGCCGTATCGTCATCGGTGCGGATCGCGCACTGTTGGAGCGCCTCGCGGACCCGAACGTCGAGGTGGCCAAGGCGGGCTCTCGCGACCTCGGGCCACTCGTTGCCCGCAGGGCCCTTGCCTCGACGACGGTGAGCGCAACGATGCGCGCCGCCCACCTGGCCGGGATCACGATCTTCGCCACCGGCGGGATCGGCGGCGTCCACCGTGGGGCCTCGGCGAGCTTCGACGTGTCGAGCGACATTGAAGAGCTGGCGGCGACGCCGATCGCGGTCGTCTGCTCCGGCGCGAAGTCGATCCTCGACCTGCCCGCCACCCTCGAGCTGCTCGAGACGCGACGCGTTCCGGTCGTCGGCTACGGCACCGATGAGCTCTCCGCCTTCTACAGCACGACCTCCGGCCTTCGCCTGACCCATCGCGTCGACACCGCCGAAGAGGCCGCCACGGCGATCGCGGCGCATCGGTCCATCCCGGGCGGCGGCGGCATCCTGATCGTCCAGCCACCGCCCGCCGACCTGTCAATCGACGCGCTCGAGGTCGAGGGCTGGATCACGGAGGCGACGGCCGACGCGGAGCGCCGCGGGATCCGGGGCGGAGCCCTCACGCCGCACCTGCTCGGGCATCTCGCGAGGGCCTCGGACGGGAGGACGCTGCGCGTCAACATCGGCCTGATCGTCGCCAACGCGCGCACCGCGGGTACCATCGCCGCGCTCTTGACCTGACGCCGGGCAGGGGTATGCTCGCCCGGACGTGCGCATCTACGAAGGCAGCCCGCGCCAGCAGTGGGAAGAGGTCCTGCGGAGCATCGGTGCCTTCGCCGATCGCGAGCAGCTGAAGGAGCTGCTCCTCCTCGAGATGGAGGTCGGGTTCGTCCTCCAGGGGCTCGGCCTCCAGGCCGGCGGCGCAGACTCCGACAGCTTCGGCTCGGCGGTCAAGCGCACCTACGAGCTGACCGATGACCAGGTCGGCGAGCTCATTGACGTGCGGGAGGCGGAGCGCGGAACCTCGTCGGAGGACGTCCCGCACGCCGACATCACGAACTACTACGAGCACGCCATGCGCGTGCTCGGCAGCTACATCGACTCGCAGAAGGCGCACGACGTCTTCCTCTTCGAGCAGGACGGCTCCTTCGTGCTGCGCCTCTTCGGCGTCGCCGGGGCGCGGGCGGCGCACCAGCTCGCCGAGTTCACGCGCGACGAGATCTTGGCTATGATCGAGTCCGCACCCGAGCAGCGAGAGACCTCCGCGCCCAAGCCAGCCGGCGCGCCCTAGGAAGGGGAATTCCCATGAAGGCCGTCAAAGTCTTGCTCATCGGCATCGCCGCCGTCCTCACCGCGTTGATCGTCATCCCGCTCACCATCCTCGCCGGCCTGTTCGTGTGGCTGAAGCTCACCGAGGAGACCGATGAGGACGTGATGGAGCTCGACGACACCATCTGATCCACGTTCCCGCTCCGGGATTTGGACTGGTGCGACTCACAGAACCGGCGCTTCGTGCGCCGGTTCGTTCGTTATGTCGCATGAAGCCGCCAGATGCTCACCCGATGGGCATTACGCCGTCCAATGAGTGGCGAACGGTCGCAATGCGCACCATGCGAGCGTCTTCGAGCGTGCGCTGACCGTTCGGCCATCCTTCGACCTGCGTAACGCTCACGCCATGAGCATATGGACGGTTCGCGCCCGGTCAGGCGGTTGCCAGCGCCCAGGCCGCCGTCCAGCACACCGCCGCCACCATCAGACCGATCCAAAGCCGCTGCGGCCCGGCCACCCCCTGCGCGACCGCCACCAGCCCGCCCAGTCCCAATCCCACCGATGCCGGCGCGACCGGACCCGCGCCGACCAGCAGCGCCGCGCCCACGCCCAAACCAACACCAATCGCCAGTCCCCACGCCAGCCGGAACGCGGTCGCGCGCCCGAGGGTCTGGGCCAGGTTGCGCGACCCGAGCCTCGCGTCCGCGTCGAAGTCGCGCAGCGTGTTGGCGAGGTGCGCCGCGGCGGCGAACGGGCCGACCAGCAAAGGCGCGGCCGCCACGCGTGCGAGGTCCACGCCGACGCCGGCCGCTACCCACAGCGGCAGCAGTCCGAAGCTGACGAGGTAGGGGAGCACCGAGAACGGCGTTCGCGACAGCCACAGGTTGTAGGCAACCGCCGACGTCGATGCCGCCGCCCCCAGCGCCAGCGGCAGCGGGCCCAGCGGCAGCGACGCGCCGAGCTGCAGCAGCGCGCCGAACGCCACAACGACGAGCGCCACGCCGGGCGAAACCGCACCCGACGGGATCGGCTTCGACGGCTGCGCGATGGCGTCGCGGTCGCGATCGGCCCAGTCGTTGAGCGCGCCGGTCAGGACCTGCGAGCCGGCCACAGCCAGGGTGGTCAGGACGAGCCGCCCGCCCGGCTCGAGGCCGGACTGGGCCGACAGGATCCAGCCGAGCACGGCGCTGAGCGCGACGACCGTGGCCGCCGGCGCCGGGTGGATGAGCCTGAAGGTCCCGACCGCGACCCTCATCCGGATCGCCAGTACTCCCCGCCGGCCCGCTGGAGCAGGCCATGGTCGACGAGCAGCCTTCGCAGCGTGGCCGGGTCGGGCGCGTCGTCGGCGAGGTGCTCGTTCACCTCGCGCTCGACGTATCTGCGTTCCGGCTCGAACCGTTCGGCGAGCAGGGCCAGGGCCGCGAGCCGGTAGCTCGATCGGCTCGGTAGCGCCGTCAGCCGGCCGTCGCGGAAGAATGCGAGGCGGACGTGCGTGGCGGGGTCGCGCCGAGCTGGCATGGATCGAAGGATAGGCCGCGGATTCGCGCGCGCGGCGGTACGGCCGGTGAGGATCTGGAGTATGATTTCGTCCCGAGCAGAACCCACGGCGTCCCTGCTCGCGTGTCGCGCTTCCGCCACGCCCAGCCGCACGCGGAGGACCTACCCGATGCCCAAGTACGTCTTCGTGACGGGTGGCGTCACCAGCTCGCTCGGCAAGGGCATCACCGCGGCCAGCATCGGTCGCATCCTCAAGTCCCGCGGCGTGCCGGTCAGCATCCTGAAGCTCGACCCGTACATCAACATCGACCCCGGCACCATGTCGCCGTACCAGCACGGCGAGGTGTTCGTCACCGATGACGGCGCCGAGACCGATCTCGACCTCGGCCACTACGAGCGCTTCATCGACGAGAACCTGTCGCAGGCGTCGAACGTCACCACCGGGCGCATCTACCAGAGCGTCATCGCCAAGGAGCGGCGTGGCGACTACCTGGGCGGCACCGTGCAGGTCATCCCGCACATCACCAACGAGATCAAGGAGCGGATCGCGCGCGTCGCGCGCGAGGGCACGGGTAGCGTAGCCGCCAGCGGCCTGGCCGCCCACGGCGTCGTGATCGTCGAGGTCGGTGGCACCGTCGGCGACATCGAGTCGCTGCCGTTCCTCGAGGCGATCCGCCAGATGCGCAAGGACGTCGGGCGTCGCAACGTGCTGTACGTCCACGTCACCTGGCTCCCGCAGATCGGCGCCACCGGCGAGCTGAAGACGAAGCCGACCCAGCACTCGGTGAGCACCCTGCGCGGCATCGGCATCCAGCCCGACATCATCATCCTGCGCAGCGACGAGGCGATCGACGAGGAGATCCTCGACAAGGTCAGTCTCTTCACCGATGTCGACGTCCACGCCGTCATCCCGCTCCGCACTGCGCGCAGCATCTACGAGGTCCCGATCCAGCTCGAGCGCGCCGGACTCGGCAAGCTCATCACCCGCGAGCTGGAGCTGCCGAGCGGCGAGCCCGACCTGGCCGACTGGCAGGAGCTCGTGAACCGGATCCGAGCACCGCGGCCACCGGTCGAGATCGCCATCGTCGGCAAGTACACCGAGCTGCCCGACGCCTACATCAGCGTCGGTGAGGCGCTCAAGCACGCCGCCCTCCATCACAACGTCGACGTGAACGTGCGCTGGATCCGCTCCGAGCACCTCGAGCGCGTCGAGCCGGCGCAGGTCGCCGACGAGCTGGCCGGCGTGGCCGGCGTGATCGTGCCCGGGGGCTTCGGCTACCGCGGCGTGGAGGGGAAGATCCGCGCCATCCGCTGGGCGAGGCGCAACAACGTCCCATTCCTCGGCCTGTGCCTCGGCCTTCAGTGTGCGGTCATCGAGTTCGCGCGGGAGGCGCTCGGCACGGAGGATGCGAACTCGAGCGAGTTCAACGTATTCACGGAGCACCCGGTCATCGACCTCATGCCCGACCAGGCCGACGTGACCGACAAGGGCGGCACGATGCGCCTAGGCCTCTACCCGGCCCGCCTCGAGGACGGCTCGAAGGCGCGCGAGGCATACGGCACGGAGATCGCATACGAGCGCCACCGCCATCGGTTCGAGGTCAACAACGCGTACCGCGAGCGGCTCGACGCGGCCGGCATGCGCTTCAGCGGGGTCTCGCCCGACGGCCGCCTGGTCGAGTACGTCGAGCTGCGCGACCACCCCTGGTTCGTCGCCACCCAGGCCCATCCCGAGCTGAAGAGCCGCCCGAACCGGCCGCATCCGCTGTTCCGCGACTTCGTTGGCGCCGCCGCCGGCATCTCCGCCGAGGCGAAGCCCGCGCCGGCCGCGCGCCGGCGGGCCGCAGCCGCGCCGGTCGAGACCACCACGTGACGAGCCGCGCCCCGGCGCGCCGCCGAAGCCCGGCGACGCCGGACCTTGACCGACGCATCGCCAACGCCCGGGCGCGCACGATCGTCGAATGGCGCGGCGAACGGATCCGCCTGGACGGGCTGCCCGAACGCATCGCTCGGCTCGACGACCGGATGGCGCGCGAGCAGGCATACGCCCTCTACGCCGACGCGCTCGAGGCGCAGAACCCGCTGTACGTCGAGCGCCTCGAGGCCTGGCTGGCCGCCGGCGACCCGATCGCTCGCGCCGCCAAGGGGGGCACCGATCCGGCCGCCATGGCCGCCAGCCTCGAGCGCTTCTCGTTCAACACCGAGACTCCGTACTACGCCGCGCTCCGGCGGTACCTGGCGCTCATCGGCATCGAGCAGGGGGACGCCTCCGAGGCCGACCTGTGGTACATCGAGCGCGGCAGCTCGTGGTCGAGCTGGTTCGGCCCGCGCGAGGTGCGCCGCGCCCTGGCGGCCGCCCGGCGTGCGCCGTTCGAGATCGCCGACATCGATGGCTGGCGCGCGGTGGGTAGGCAGCTCCGCGGCGAGGAGTCCGAGGTCGTCGGCACGACAGCAGTTGGGGCCGCATACGCGACGCTCATCGCCGACACGGAGTGGCTCACCGAAGAGATCGGGGTGGCCCCCGAGGAGGTGGCGGCGTTCATCGACTTCGCCACCTTCGTGCGGCTCCTGCACCTGCGGCGCGCGGAGGCCGAGCTCACCTACGAGCTCCGCCTCTACCCCGCGGCCGACGCCGCCCTCCAGCGTGCCTACTACAGCGGCATCATCGGCCACCACATCGGCGCGAGCGTCGGCGAAGCCGGCTATCTCGCCGACATCGGTCGCCCATTCGGATCGGTCCGGAGGCTGGAGACGGCGCTGTTGGGGGCGATGCTGGTCGAGGTGCTCGAGGAGCAGCACGGGCAGCGCTGGTGGCGCGAGGCGTCCGCCATGGCCCTGCTCGAGCGCGTCGGCGCCGCGGCGTCGATCGCGGACGCACTTGCCGAACTCGGGTATGATGGCCTGGACTGGAGACCCGTCCTGCGTCAGATCCGGACGCGGCTCATCGGCGAGATGAGCGGATACGGCGGGCCCAACATCACCACCCGTGCCGGGACCCGCAAGGTCTGATCGTTTGACCGCACGCGAGCCCGAACCCCACTGCCCGACCGACGGTCGTGTCCGCCCAGAGGTCGTCCCCTTCAACTGCCGATCCTGACGCCGGATTCCGGCCCCCAGGACGGCGCACCCGAAGCACATCGAGGTCAGGCCCAACATGAACCACCGCTGGCAGGCAAGGCGGCAATGAACGACGACGCACGGCCCCAGCAGCAGCGTCGCCGATCGCGGCGCCGCGCCGACAACGCACCTCGCCGTCAGGGTGGCGGGAACCAGCGTGGGTTCAGCCAGCGCCGGCGCAACGACTACGCGTCGGGCCAGTACTCGTCCATCTTCACGGGCCCCTTCCCGACCGATGCCGACGAGGATGGCCTGAACCTGGCCGACCTCCAGGCCAAGCCGCTCGAGGAGCTCCGCGAGCTGGCGGCCGAGCACGACATCGAGGGCCACGAGCAGCTGGAGCACTCGGACCTCGTCCTCAAGCTGCTCGACGTCGTGCCGCTGGCGCCCACGCAGCCGCGCGACCGCAACGGGCAGCCGGGGATGGCGGAGGGAATCCTCGAGATCGTCGACGAGGGCTTTGGGTTCCTGCGCGTCGCCGGCGTGATGCCTTCGCCGCAGGACATCTACGTCTCCTCGTCGCAGGTCCGTCGCTTCGGCCTCCGCACCGGCGATCGCGTCACCGGCCAGACCCGCCAGCCGAAGGACCAGGAGAAGTACTGGGGCCTGCTCCGCGTCGACAGCGTCAACGGGGTCGAGCCTGAGATCGCCAAGCGGCGGCCGAGCTTCGACGCGCTGGTGCCCGTCTTCCCCGACGAGATGTTCAATCTCGAGACCGACCAGAAGAACCTCACCCAACGGCTGATCAACCTCATCAGCCCGGTCGGCAAGGGACAGCGCGGCCTGATCCTGTCGCCGGCGAAGGCCGGCAAGACGACCGTCCTCAAGCACATCGCGGCGGGCATCACCGAGAACTCGCCCGAGGCGCTGCTCATGGTCGCCCTCATCGGCGAGCGGCCGGAGGAGGTCACCGACATGGAGCGCTCCGTGAAGGGCGAGATCTACTCCTCGACCTTCGACGAGCCGACCGAGAACCACACGCGCGTCGCCGAGATGTGTCTCGAGATCGCGAAGCGCCAGGTCGAGACCGGGCGCGACGTCGTCATCCTGCTCGACTCGATCACGAGGCTGGCGCGCGCCTACAACCTCGCGTTGCCAGCGTCGGGCAAGACCCTGTCGGGCGGCGTCGATCCGGTCGCCCTCTACCCGCCGAAGCGGTTCTTCGGTGCCGCTCGCAACATCGAGGGCGGCGGGTCGCTGACGATCATCGCGACCTGCCTGGTCGACACCGGCTCGCGGATGGACGACGTCATCTACGAGGAGTTCAAGGGCACCGGCAACATGGAGCTGGCCCTCGACCGCAAGCTGAGCGAGAAGCGGATCTTCCCCGCCATCGACGTCCTGCGCTCGGGCACCCGGCGCGAGGAGCTGCTGCTCGACGAGAACGAGCTGCGCATGGTCTGGACGATGCGGCGGATGCTCTCCGCGGTCGGCCCGAACGAGGGCATCGAGCTGCTCATGCAGCGGCTCGGCAAGACGAAGGACAACGCCGAGTTCCTCGTCTCGCTGTCCAAGAGCGTCGAGGCCTCCGAGCGGGCCTAGGCCCCTCCTGCCTCGCGTCCTGCGGCATCCTTGAGCCGATGCGTGCCATGCGCCAAATAGCTGCTGCGCTGGCGGCGCTCGTCCTGCTCGCGGCCTGCGGCGCTGGCAGCGCCACTGTCACGCCGTCCCCGCTCTCGAGCGAGCCGCCCTCGGCAACCGTCGCGCCCTCCGGCACGCCTGACATCGGCGCCGTGGAGCCTGCGCCCGGGTCTGACAGCGCGGCGTACGCTCCGAACCCCGGCGCGATCGTCGTCGCCATCGATGCCGGCCACGGCGGCTGCCTCGACTGGGGCGTTCCTGATCCGTCCCAGCGCGGCGAGGAGCTGTCCGAGAAGGTGCTGACGCTCGGGATCGCGCAGCGCCTGCGTGACCGGCTCGAGGCCGATGGAATCGGCGTGCTCATGATCCGCGACGGCGACGAGGCGCTGGCCGGCGACCTGGATCCCGACTTCGGCTGCGACGGCCCGCCCTGGCGCGACGTCGACGGCGACGGCAACGCGGGCTTCGAGGCGACCGGCCGCTTCCGCACGCGCGACGAGCTCCAGGCCCGAATCGACCTCGCCAACCTGGCCCGCGCCGACGCCTTCGTCAGCATCCACATCAACTCGCCGACCGAGGGCGGGCAGGTGATCGAGATCGCCTTCGGCGAGACCTTCTACGACGACGAGACGGCCTGGGGCGAGGCCAGCGCGAGCCTGGCCGATGCGATCCAACGCGGCGCCGTGGCGGCACTCGACCCGCTGACGACCTACCCGCGCCAGGACCGCGGCATCGAGGCGATCGCCTACTACGCGATCAGCCGCACCTGGGCCGAGGGCGACACGTGCGAGCGCGAGGGCGACACGCACTGCAAGCCCCAGCGCGGCCTGCTCATGCCGTCCGCGCTCGCCGAGGTCGGTTCCATCACCCTGCGCGCCGAGCACGATCTCCTCGCTTCCCAGGCGGGGCAGGACGCGGTCGCCGATGGTCTCTTCGACGGGTTGGCCGAGTTCCTCGGCGCGCGCGAGCTGGCCGGTCGCATCGCCCTTGCGGACGAGCCGGTCGGCCGTCCCGCGGAGCCGGTCCCTGGCGACGGGCCGCCGTTCTGGCCGCCGGTCGCACCGGCCGGCCTCGTCGCGCTGCGGCTCACGAACACCGGGTCCGAGGCCTGGCCGACCGGCTCGCGGCTCGTCGCCGGCTGGGAGGAGAGCGAGCTGCCGTACCTGGCAAGCGCGCCGGAGGACCTCGAGACCATGGGACCGGAGATCCCGGCCCTGGAGCCCGGCGAGTCGGTCGTCATCGGCGTCGAATTGCCTCCTCGGCCGGGAAGCGGGCGAGCGCTGGCATGGATCTCGCTGTCGGTCGGGCGTGCGTCCCTGGCAGAGGGGGGGTCGCCTGCGCTTCAGCTCTCCAGCGAAGCGCCCTGAAGTGGTGCGGACCGCACCGAACCGCACGACCCGCAGGTACCGTTCGGGCCTGGTGCGGAATTCGGTTGCCGCCCATTTAGCACGCTGTTACCATGCGGCGAGCATGAGATCCGGCCATCGGCCACCGGCGGGGGAAGCGATAGACCGGTCGGACCGACAGGAGACTCGTGTAGCAGCGTTGACCCATCAACCCGTGTAGGCGGAGCTGAGTTCCCTATTGCCTGATCCGCGCCGGCTCTACAGCCGACTTACGAAAAGCAGCCTGCCGACACGGGTGATCGCCCACGTGTCAGTCGTCAGCCTCGTCGTCGCCGCCGGTTTCGCGAGCTTCTCCGGGACCGCCCAGACGGCCGCGGACGAGGGCCACTTCACCGGGTCGGCCCCCTTCGTCACCACCGTCTACGGCGTCAACCCGCCGAGCCAGCAGCCCTCGACGAGCCAGTACGACACCCGCGACGGCGCCGACGAGAAGGCCGCCGTCCTCGATCGAGGCACCCGCTCCGTCCTTCCCAACTCGGGCGGCCCGCTGCCCGCGCCGATTCCGGTCGATCCCGACGCCACGCCCTTGCCGGCACCCGACGGCGTCGCCTCGACCTCCGGCGTCGCCGGCGGCGTCACGACCACCCGGGCTCCGGCTCCCGCTCCCTCGGCCCTGGTGTGGCCGGTCCCGGCGGGGTCGATCAGCCAGTACTACCACGCGGGGCACCTCGCGCTCGACATCGCCGCGCCGTACGGCGCGCAGGTGTCGGCGGCCCAGGCCGGCGTCGTCACATCGGCAGGATGGCGGAACAACGGCGGCGGATACGTGGTCTCGATCGACCACGGCAACGGGATGATCACCGTCTACAACCACCTCGGCTCGATCTGGGTCTCGGCCGGCACATACGTCGCCGCCGGCCAGGGCATCGGCGGGGTCGGCTGCACCGGCATGTGCACCGGGCCGCACGTTCACTTCGAGGTGATCGTGAATGGCGTGATCGACAACCCGCTTCGCTACCTGTAGCGTTCGCTCGTCCGGTATATACGTATATACTCCGGCGCCGATAGCAGGCGTATGCTCCGCACCTGATGGCCGGCTTCGCTGACCGCGCGCGCATCCTCGTCGCCGGTGGCGCCGGCGGGGATGGCGCCAGCACCTTCCGTCGCGAGGCCCATGTCCCGCGCGGCGGCCCCGATGGCGGCGATGGCGGCAACGGCGGTGACGTGATCCTGGTAGTCGCTCCCGGCCAGACGACGCTCGGCGACTTCCAGCGCAAGCGGCACTTCCGCGCCGATGGCGGGGGCCGCGGTACCGGACGCAAGGCCCACGGCCGCAGCGCGGCCGACGTCGTCGTGCGCGTCCCGCCCGGCACGGTCGTTCGCTCCCACCCCGACGGCGAGTGGCTCGGCGAGCTGCTCGAGAGCGACGACCGGATGGTCGTCGCACGCGGAGGGCGGGGCGGGAGAGGGAACGCGCGCTTCGCGACGCCGACGAATCGCGCCCCGCGCCACTTCGAGAAGGGCACGCCCGGGGAGGAGCGCTGGATCGAGCTCGAGCTGAAGCTCATCGCCGACATCGGCCTGGTGGGAGCGCCGAACGCCGGCAAGTCGACGCTGCTGGCGGCGCTCACCGAGGCGCGGCCAGAGGTCGGCGCCTACCCATTCACCACGATCAGCCCGAATCTCGGCGTCATCGCGCTCGACGACGAGGGCGAGCGGCTGGCGGTGATCGCCGACGTGCCCGGGCTCATCGAGGGCGCCCACGAGGGCAAGGGGTTGGGGCATCAGTTCCTGCGCCACGTCGAGCGCACCCGAGTGATGGTCGGGGTCGTCGACGGCGCCGCGCGCGAGCCAGGGCCCGAGTGGGAGGCGGTGGCGGAGGAGCTGCGACTCCACGACCCGGCGCTCATGGAGCGACCGATGCCCCTGGTGGTCACCAAGCTCGACCTGCCCGACGTCCGCGAGCGCTGGCCGGACCTTCGCAGGGCGCTGCCGGGCGCGGTCGGCGTGAGCGCCCACGACGGAACCGGCCTGGAAGAGCTCCGCGGCCGCCTGGCGAGCGCGCTCGACGAGGCGGAGGCGCAGGCCGCGACCGAACCCGCCGAGCAGGAGCGGGTGGTCCACCGCTTCGACCCGCTGGCCGAGGGCTGGCAGGTGGTCGCCGAGCGCGACGGCCTCCGCGTCCGAGGCCGCCGGGTCGAGACCGCCGCGGCGCGCACCGACTTCGAGAACGACGAGTCGCGCGACCGATTCTGGCGCCTCCTCGAGCGGATCGGGGTCGACGCCGAGCTGCGACGGCGCGGCGCGGGGCCGGGGACGACGGTGCACATCGGGTCGGCCGAGCTCGAGTGGGGCGAGGACGAGTGACGATCGACCTGCTGGCCGCCCCGCGCACGGCGCGCGCACCCGAGCACACGACCGACCGCCCGAGGCGGATCGGCATCCTGGGCGGCACCTTCGACCCGCCGCACGTCGGGCACCTGTGGCTCGCCACGCTGTCAGCGGATGCCATCGGCCTCGACCGGGTGCTGTTCATGCCGGCCGCGCAGCCGCCGCACAAGCAGGGCGAGGTGGTGACGAGCGCGGCCGACCGGCTGCTGATGACGCGCTTGGCCATCGCCGGCGACGACGCCTTCGAGCTGACGCTCATCGAGATGGAGCGATCGGGCCCCTCGTACACGATCGACAGCGTCGTCGAGCTGCGAACCCTCTACGGCGACGAAGCCGATCTGTTCCTGGTGATGGCCGCCGACTCGCTGGCGCAGATCGATTCCTGGCGTCAGCCCGACGAGCTGCTCGAGCGGATCGAGTGGGTGGTCGGGCCGAGGCCGGGCGTGGCGCTGCCGGATCAGTCAGCCCTCGAGGATCGGTTCGGCGCGAGTGCCGGCCGCATCCATCTCCTCGACGGGCCGTCGCTGGACGTCAGCAGCACCCAGGTCCGCGAGCGAGTGGCGGCCGGGCACGCCATCCGCTACCTTGTGCCGCGCGGCGTCGAGGAGCTGATCGTCGATCGCGGGCTCTACCGCCGCGAACGAAGGAGTGGCCCATCCTGAGCGATCCCGAACGCGTGGAGATACCGTCCGATGCCGCCGAGCTCGCGCATCGGATCGTGGAGATCGCGTCCGACAAGAAGGGCAACGACATCGTCCTGCTGCGGACCGCCGAGCTCACCACCATGGCCGATTTCTTCATCATCGCCTCCGGCCGATCCGACCGCCAGGTCCAGGCGCTGGCCGGCGCGATCGTCGACGAGCTGCGCAGGGAGGGGATCCGCCCGCTGGGCACCGAGGGGCGCGAATCGTCCCGATGGGTCCTGCTCGACTACGGGTCGGTGATCGTCCACGTCTTCGCGCCCGAGGAGCGCGAGTACTACGGCCTCGAGCGGCTGTGGGGCAAGGCCGCCCAGGTCGTGCGCGTCGTCTGACGCTACGACGAAGCGTCGTGCCGCGCCAGCAAGATCAGGATCAGCAGGAAGATCGTCGCGACCGTGAGGCCGATGACGAGAAATTCCATCTGAAGGATCCCTTCCATGCGGCGCATCCTCCGCGTGACGCATAAGAGGATCGGCAGTCCTTCGTGAAATTCTTCTCATGACCGGAAGTACTCCGGTCGTCCCGTGGGGGTGGCCCATCGGTCCCATTGAGGCGGACCCCCACGTTTCCCATGCTCCGCGCCATGACCGCCCAGGCGCGACGTCCGCGACCGATCGAGACCTGCCGCTTCTGCGGCGGGGCGCTGCTGGCGTCCGTCTTCGACACCGTCTTCCGCGACCCCGAGGCCGATGAGCGCCTCTTCTTCGCCATCCCCGGCGCGCTGTGCGTGCCGTGCCGCCAGCTCTACGTCGACCAGCAGCTGATCGGCATCCTCGGCCTCGATGGCGCTCGCTGCACCTTCGCGATCGAGTCCGACCGCGTTCTCCAGACCGGCCATGCAGGGCAGGCTCCCGCCGCCTAGCTCCGTCGGGCGAGCAGGTGCTCGCCGAGCCACGCGGCGAGGGCGGGCTGCTCCTCCATGAGGTTCGACTTGATTGCGAGGTCGGCCTCCCACAGGCCGATGAGCATCGCCTCGAGCTCCTCGCCTCTGTAGCGCCTGGCCGCATCCACCAGCCGCTCGGCCACGCGCGCATTGCCACGCGCCACGCGCTTCGCGATCTCCGTCGGGGGCGTCTTCAGCGCCGCGAGGTCGCGGGCGACGATCAGGTCGCTGACCCGTCCGGCCAGCGAGGCGAGTATCCGCAGGCCGGGCTGGCCCTCGTCCAGTGCGCGCTGGAGCGCCGCCGCGGCGGCCGCGGGCTCGCGCCGGTCGACGGCGTTGGTGATGGCGAAGACCGATGCGGGCCGCGTGTCCGCCGTCAGGGCCTCGACGTCGTCGGCGGTGATCGGCCGCTCGCCGGCATAGGTCGCCAGCTTGCGCAGCTCCGAGTCGGCGATGCGCGTCATCTCGCCGCGCTCGACGTCGGTCTCCCAGATGCCGCCGCCGATGCGCTCGGCGAGCACGTGCGCCGCGCGGGTCTCGATCTTCACGCCAAGCCGCGCCGTATGCGACGTGATCCAGCCTCGCAGCTCACCGCGGCGCGGGGCGGCATGCTCCTCGACACGTCCGCCGCGGGCTTTCACCGCGTCGGCCAGGCGCTTCAGCAGGGCCGGTGGCTTGGTGATGTCGCGCGACGGACGCTCCTCGAGCAGCGCCAGTGCCGAGCCGTCGGGCAGCTCCGAAACGAGCGCCAGGAGCTTGTCGGCCATTGCGGTCGAGCGTCCGGCGGCCTTGAGCGGCTGACGAAGGACCGTGAGGTGCGCCCCGAACAGGCTCATCGTCCCGGCCTCGAGCTGCGCTCGGTCGATGGCGCCGTCGGGGACCGTCGCGGCATTGATCTCGACGATGTCGGTCGCCTCGAGCTCGCGCGCGAAGTCGCGGACCGCGGCGTCGAGGCCGAAGCCATCGTCCCCGTGGACGAGGAGCAGCGGCACGCTCACGCGCCCGCCTCCCAGGCCGCGCGCAGGCGAACCACGAGGTCGTCGACCGACAGCTCGACGGCCTCGGCGAGCTGCTCCTCGAGCGCGTGTGCCGGGCGGCGCGCTGTCTCGATCGACTCGGCGTGCTGCGGATGCCGTTCCTTCATGTCGTCCAGGCGCTCGTCGACGGTCATGAACCCCTGCCCCACGTGCCGATCGGCTACGGCCACGAGGACCGATGGCCAGCCGATGGGGTGGCGATCATCGTCGAGGAGCGCGTGCAGCGGGTGGGAGGCGACCGGCATCGCGAGCTCGGGGTAGCCGAGCGCCTCGAGCCGCAGCGCACCGACCAGGCCGTGCTCGCCACCGGTACGGCGGATCTCGACCTTGTCGAGGTCGTGGAGCAGCGCGGCCGCCTCGACCAGCGCCCCGTCCACCGGGATCGAGGCCTCCGCCACCAGCCCGGCGGCCGCCACGGCGACGCGCGCAACGCCCTCGGAGTGGACGACGATCCCTGGGGGCAGCTTCGCGCCGGCCAGCAGCTTCCGGGCGGTGTCTCGGTCGGGGATGGCCACGGGCCGATGCTACCGGCGCTCGACCGTCCATGCACCGCGACCGGCGCCGTCCAACCTGTATCGGTCCGAACGCGGAGCGCGGAGCCATCGGTGACGACCTCGACGTCGCCGCCCAGATCGGTCCGGAAGACAGCGACTCCAGGTCGCGCCGCGAGGGTTGCCAGCGTCTCCGGCGCGGGGTGCCCGTACTCGTTGCCCTCGCCGGACGAGATGATCGCGACCAAGGGCCTGACGGCATCCACGAACCCCGGCGTGGTCGACGAGTTCGAGCCGTGGTGGCCGACTTTGAGCACGTCAACCGGCCCAAGCAGGCCGCGCGAGACCAGGGCGGCCTCGATCGGTGCCTCGGCGTCGCCCGTCAGCAGCGCGGAGAAGCCGCCCATCTCGAGAAGCATCACGATCGAGCCGTTGTTGATGTCGCCCTCGGGGAGCGGCGCCTCGGCGTCGGCCTGCGCGGGATAGAGGACGGTTGCCGAGGTGCCCGCCCCGAGATCGAGGCGCTGGCCCGCGCGTGCCAGCACGGTCGGAGTGGCGGCACGGGCCGCATCGGTCAGGAGGCGGTCGTTGGCCGGGTTCTCGAACGGGATCCCGGCATGCAGGACCGCGCCGATGCGGTAGCGGTCGAGCACGTCGACGAGCCCGGCGACGTGATCCTGATGCGGATGGCTGACGACGAGCAGATCGATGCGGCGTGCGAAGAACGGCAGGTTCGCGCCCATCCGCCGCAGCGTCAGCTCCGGGTCCGGGCCGCCGTCGACGAGCATGGTCGTGCCGTCCGGCGCCTCGACGAGGATGGCGTCGCCCTGTCCGATGTCGAGCACGGTCAGGTGGAGCATCCCGTCCGGGCGCGAGGCGATCGTGACCGCCAGCAGCATCGCAACCAGACCGGCGGCGATCGGCAGCGGACGGGCGAGCCGCCGAAGGAGCGCGCCGAGCCGGCTCGGCGAGCCGTCGGCTGTGGACGCGACGGGCGTTGTATCGGGATCGCGCAGCGCCCAGTTCGCCAGCGCCAGCATCGGCAGCCAGGCGACCGCCAAGACGGGCGCCACGGTCACGTCGACCGCCGCATGCGGCACCGACGCGACCGTCGTCCCGAGCCACACGATCACCCGCAGCACGAGCCACGCGGCACCACCGGCCAGCCACGTCAGGAAGCTCCCGAGAAGTGGCACGTGAACCGCGCCATCCAGGACGCCAACGAGCGAGGCGATGGCGGTGAGGAGCATCGCGATCGGAACGAAGGGCACGACCAGCACGTTCGCGATCGGCGCCACGAGCGAGAGGCGCTCGAAGTTGACGAGGATGACCGGCAGCGTCGTCAGCTGGGCCGCCAGGGTGAGCGCGACCGGCTCGCGGATCCAGGCTGGCCATCGGTGCAGGCGGCGCTCGATCGGCGCGCCGAACCACACCAGCCCGGCCGTCGCGAGCAGGGAGAGCTGGAAGCCGACGTCCCACAGCACCGGCGGCGCCGCCAGCAGCATCACCAGCGCAGCCAGCGCCAGGGCCGACGCCGCATGAGCGCGAGACCCGCCCAGGCGGGCGACGAGCATCGCGGCCGCCATCAGCGCGGCACGCACGACCGACGCGCTGGCCCCGGTCAGGAGAACGTAGCCGCCGACGGTGGCCGCGGCGACCGCGGCGGTCGTCCATCGGCCACCCGGACGCTTCGCCAGCGGCTGGACGGCGGCCGCCACCAGCGCCGCGACGATCGCGATGTTCCAGCCCGAGATGGCGACGACGTGGGTGAGGCCCGCGGTGGTAAACGCATCGTTGATCTCCGGAGCGATCGCGCTCCGCACGCCGAGCAGGATGCCGGCGCCGAGCGCGGCCTCCGGCTCGGGAACGAGGTCGTTCAGCCCGCCGAGGAGCAGCCCGCGGAGGCCGGCAAGCGCCGCGGTCGGTCCGGACGCCTGGACCACGACCTCGGCCGACCGAGCACGCGCGATGGCGCCGACGCCCTGCCGCTCGAGGTACTCGCGGTAGGCGAAGCCGTCGAAATCCTCGGCCAGCTCGACCCGAGAAGACACCAGTAGCCGGTCGCCGGCGCCGGCATCGACGCCTCGCGGCAGCCACACGAGCAGCCGGTCACCGAGCCGATGCGCCACGCCGTCCCGGCCGACTGCCAGGTCACCCAGGACGAGCTGCACGCGATCCTCGCGCGGCCGCGGATCGTCGACGACCGTGCCGAGCAGCTCGTGGTCCTCGCCGTCCACCAGGGTCGCGACCGACGCCTCGCCGATGCCCACGGCCTCGGAGGCCTGCCCGCGCCATGCGCCGAGCCCGAACGCCGCCAGCGCGACGCCGAAGAGAAGTGCCGAACGCCAGCCGACAGCAAGGCCGATCCCGGCAAGCGCGACTCCGCCGGCCAGCAGTGGCAGTGCCGGAATGCTGGCCGAATCGGCCACCAGGATGCCGGTCGCCGCGCCTCCGAGCACGGCGGGGAGGACGAGGGTGGCGGCGCTCACGGCTCAGCCCGCCGTCGCCACCCCCTGGATGTCCTCCAGCTGGCCGCGGTGGATGACTCCACGCTCGAGGGCGTCCTCGAGTGAGGCGAACGGGCGCTCCTGGCGTGCAGCGACGATCTTCTGGACCGTGACCGCACCGATCCCCGGCAGCGCCTCGAGCTGCTCCGGGGTGGCGGTGTTCAGGTCGACGAGCCCTGCGGTGCCGCTGCTTCCCGAGCCGTCGCCGGCCATCGCCGGTTCGGGTGAGGCCGGCCCTGGCTGCGCCTCGCCGACCCGCGGCACCTGCACCTGCTCGCCGTCGCCGATCGGCTGCGCGAGGTTGATCGCGGCGGCCGCCGCCTCGAGATCCGCATCGGACGCGTAGCCACCGGCGGCAGCGATCGCGTCGGCGACCCGCGATCCGGCGGGCAGCTCACGGATCCCGGGCTCGACGACCGCGCCCTCGACGTCGACGAAGATCGTCCCGCTCACTGCCGGCGGCTGATCCGACGTGGCTTGTGGCATTGCCGATGGCGTCCCCACGAGCAGGCCGACGCCGGGGTCCGTCGTCGGCACGGCGGGGGGCGCGGCCGCGGGCGCGAGGAGGACGAAGACGGCGACGGCGGCCAGCACGACGGCTGCGCCTCCCGCGGCGACCAGGATGCGATCGGATCGGGACACGGCGCGCCTCCACGCGTAGGAGGCGAGATCGGTCGGTGAAGTTCTACGTCCGGAGTCCGGCACCCGGGCACTCGGCGCCGGGCTCCGGAAGCAGGGGCGGAGCGTACGACGAGGGCGCTTACCGGCGGGTTATCGGCGCCTTACTGGTCCTGCTGGTCGCGTGGCGTCACCACGTTGACGAGGCGCCCCGGAATCTGGACCACGCGCGCGGGGGCATGGCCGGACAGGTAGCGCTGAACGTGCTCCGACGCCAGCGCCATGCGCTCGATCTCGTCGGCCGGCGTGTCCGGCGTGACGACCAGCCGGTCGCGCAGCTTGCCGTCGACCTGTACCGGCAGCTCGATCGTCTCGGCCGTCACGAGCTCCGGATCCGCCTGCGGCCACGCCTGGTCGTGGATCGAGTAGGGGTGGCCGCGGCGCTCCCATAGCTCCTCGGCGACGTGCGGCGCGATCGGCGCCAGCAGCTTCAGCAGGATGTCGACTGCCTCGGCATACGCCTCGGATCCGGCAAGGCCGGTCTCGCGGGCGCGGACGATCGCGTTCGTCAGCTCCATGAGCTTGCTGATGGCGGTGTTGAAGTGCAGGTCGTCGATGTCCCTGCCGACCGCGTCGATCGTCACGTGCGCCGCGCGCCGCAGCGCCCGGGTCATCTCCTCCGCCGTGCCGAGCACCTCGTCCGCTGGCGGCCCACCGCTCCCGGGCATGTCGCCGAAGACACCCTGCTCGGGAATGCCTGGAATGCTGTCGGCCGGCATCGGCCGCTGCACATCCGCGGCCGAGGGCAGCGCGGCGCCCCAGACCCGGGCCAGCCAGCGGTGGATGCCGTCGATCCCGGTCGGGTTCCACGGCCCGCCCTGGTCCCATGGACCGATGAACATCAGGAAGGCGCGGACCGTGTCGGACCCGTGGCGGGCGACGAGCTCGTCGGGCGCCTGGACGTTGCCGCGCGACTTGCTCATCCGGTTGTGGTCGGCGCCCAGGATCTGGCCCTGGTTGCGCAGCTTCAGCGTCGGCTCGTCGAACGAGAGGAGGCCGAGGTCGCGCAGCGCCTTGGTGAAGAAGCGGTAGTAGAGCAGGTGCAGGACGCCGTGCTCGGCGCCGCCGGTGTACAGGTGCATCGGCATCCATGCGCGCACCTGCTCGTGATCCCAGGCGGCCTCGTTGTTGGTGGGGGAGCAGTAGCGCAGGAAATACCACGCCGAGTCGATGAACGTGTCGAGCGTATCGGTCTCGCGCTTCGCCGGCCCATTGCACACCGGACATGAAGCGGCCAGCCATTCGGCGTGGTTCTGCAGTGGCGACACGCCGGTCGGAGCGAAGTCGACGTCCTCCGGCAGCGTCACCGGCAGCTCCGACTCGGGGACCGGCTGCGCGCCGTGCTCATCGCAGTACACGATCGGGATCGGCGCGCCCCAGTATCGCTGGCGGCTGACCAGCCAGTCGCGCTGGCGGTAGGTGACCGCGAACCGCCCCTGGCCGCGCTCCTCCAGCGCCTTCGTGATGGCCGGGATCGCCTCGGTGGCCGTCATTCCGCCGAACTCGCCGGAGTCGACCAGCACCTCGTCATCGGTGTGCGCCATGAAGGCCTCACCGTCCGGGACCGATCCGCCCGCCGGCACGACCACGTACCGAATCGGCAGGTCGAACTTCTGGGCGAACTCGAAGTCGCGCTCGTCGTGGGCGGGGACGGCCATGATCGCGCCCGTGCCGTAGCCGGGCAGCACGTAGTCGGCGATCCAGATCTCGATCCGCTCGTTCGTCATCGGGTTGATGGCATACGCCCCGATGAAGATGCCGGACTTCTCGCGCTCGGTGCTCATCCGCTCGATCTCGGTCTCGCGCCGCGCGGTGGCGACGTACGCCTCGACGTCGGCCCTTCGCTCGTCCGTCGTCAGGACCGATACGAGCGGGTGCTCGGGCGCCAGCACCATGAACGTCGCGCCGAACACGGTGTCGGGGCGGGTGGTGAAGACGCGGATCGGTTCGACATCATCGGCCTCGACCGCGAAGTCGATCTCGGCGCCCTCCGATCGGCCGATCCAGTTCGTCTGGACCAGACGGATCGGCTCCGGATAGTCGATGGCGGAGTAGTCGAGCAGCTCGTCGGAGTAGTTCGTGATCCTGAACCACCACTGCTCGAGGTCGCGCTTGACGACCGGGGTGTTGCAGCGCCAGCAGCGCCGCTCCGTGCCCAGCACCTGCTCGCGCGCCAGCGTGACCTGGTCCTTCGGGCACCAGTCGACCGCGCCGAAAGCCCGATACGCCAGCCCGGCCTCGTAGAACTTCAGGAAGATCCACTGGGTCCAGCGGTAGTAGGCCGGGTCGCTGGTGGCGAGCTCGCGCGACCAGTCGAACATCGCGCCCATCGATCGGAACTGGGTCCGCATTCGTTCGATGTTCGCGTTCGTCCACGGCGCGGGCTCGATGCCGCGGTCGATCGCCGCGTTCTCGGCCGGCAGCCCGAAGCTGTCGAAGCCCATCGGGAACATCACGTTGAAGCCGCGCATGCGATGCATCCGCGCGACGATGTCCGGCCCGGTCGCGGCATACCAGTGGCCGATGTGAAGGTCGCCGGAGGGGTACGGGTACATCGTCAGGATGTAGCGCTTCGGGCGCGGATCGTCGTCGCGGGCGACGTACAGCTCGTCCGCCTCCCAGCGGTCGCGCCACTTCTGCTCGAACGAGCCGGGGTCGAAGCGGTCGGGACGCGCGCGGGCGGGGGCATCGGTCGTCATCGGTCCTGCGCCTCCTGGGTGAACCAGGCCATCAGCACCTCGTCGCGGAAGTCGCCGCCGGATCTGTACTGCATCCGTCGAACGCCCTCCCGGACGAAGCCTCGCTTCTCGTACACCGCGATCGCCCGCTCGTTGTCGGGGAAGACGCCCAGCGACAGCTTGCGCAGGCCGCGGTCGAACGCCCAGCGCTGGGCGGTCTCGACCAGGTCAGTGCCGATGCCGACGTCGCGCCAGTCCTCCGCGATCGTGATGCTCAGCACGCCGATGTGCTCGGTCGCAACCCCGCGGTCGACGCTGACGAGGACGTTGCCGACGATCTCGCCGTCGGCCTCTGCGACCAGCACGAGGTGCTCGGCGGCGCGGATCATCTCGCTGATCCAGAAGCTCTCCGACGGCTCGCTCACCGCACCCGGCGCGGTGATCAGCCAGCGGCCCTCCTTCCGGACGTCGGCGAACAGCCGCGCCAGGCCGCGCCCGTCGGTCGGTCGTGCCGGACGCAGGGTCCAGCGCCGCCCGTCCCGTGCGGTCTTCGCCTCGCCTGCGCCGGTCGCGATCATGTGCTTCTCCGGAGACAACGCACCCCTCCGTCTGCCAGGACGAAGGGGTGCTTCGCGGTACCACCTGAGCTTGACCGATAAGGAGTTGGTGGAGCTGGGGGGACTCGAACCCCCGACCCCCTGCATGCCATGCAGGTGCTCTCCCAGCTGAGCTACAACCCCACGCGATTCCGTGGTCGGTCCACTCGTCGGCGCCCTATCGGTCGCCACCCGGCCCGGCTCGTCACCGGGCTGCTCGACGGGCGAGTTCCGCGCTCCTCGTTCGCCGGCTTTCACCCTCCCGGCTCGCTCGTGAACGAGGCGCAGCGCGTACTGCTCCCGCGTCAACGCATCGGCTTCGAGGATAGCACAGGCGTTCTGTCCGCCTCAATTGCCCGTGGGCTTGACATGAGTCATATATTCACAATATGACTCGTATCGCCAATGGCGCGACGACGCGGACCTACCGAAGCGACCTTAGGGCCGAACATGCCCAGGAGACGCGCGGCCGCATCCTCGACGCCGCTCTCCGGGTCATGACGACGGGCCTGGCGAGCCTCTCGATCCCCGCCGTCGCGCGCGAGGCGGGGGTATCGGTCCCGACGGTGTATCGCCACTTCGGAACGAAGGCCGAGCTCCTGGCCGAGATGTACCCCCACGCCGCCCGGCGCGCCGGGCTGGACAAGGTGCCCGATCCGTCCTCCGTCGGTGACGTCCGAAGCGCGGTCCGCGCCGTGTTCGATCGCCTCGACGCCCTCGACGACGTGAGCCGCGCGGCCTTTGCCAGCCCCATCGCCGATGAGGTCAGGCACGTGACGATGCCGTCGCGGCTCGAGCGGATCCGCGCCATCGGCAAGTCGATCGAGCCGCCGCTGGCGAAAGCCGACCTGGATCGGATCACGCGCGTCCTGGTCATCCTCACCTCTCAGTCCTCGCTGCGCACGTGGCGCGACCACCTGGGGGTGTCGGCCGAGCAGGCGGCCGACGATATCGACTGGATCCTTCGCGCCGCCATCGCCGCGGCGAACCGCGAGGTGGCGGAGTGAACGCGGCCGTTCGGCGCCTGCGGGACGTGCGGATCGCGGATCGCGCCGAGGTCGGCGGAAAGGCTGCCAGCCTCGGGGACCTGCTCAATGCGGGGTTCCGCGTTCCCGATGGCGTGGTGCTCTCGGCAGATGTGGCCGAGCTGAGCGCCGGCGAGCGGCAATCGGTGCTCCGGGCCGGCACGAATGAGCTTGGGAGTGGTCCTTTCGCGGTGCGGTCGAGCGGAATCGCCGAGGACGGCGCCGACCGGTCCTTCGCGGGCATGTACGAGACCGTGCTCGACGTCTCGCCAGACGCCCTTGCTGACGCGACGGATCGGGTGCTGGCCAGCGCCAGCGCGGGCCGGGTCGGCGACTACGCCCCTGCCGGCAACGGCCGGATGGCGGTGATCATCCAGCGCATGGTCGTGCCGACGGCTGCCGGCGTCGTACTCACCGCCGATCCGATCACTGGGGATCGGGGCTCGTGCATCGTCACCGCCGTGCGCGGGATCGGGGAGCGGCTGGTCTCCGGAGACGCCATTGGAGACGAATGGGTCGTCCGCGACGGCGTCGCCACCGCTCGCCGCCGGCCCGAGAGCGCGATCGATGCGGAGCAGGCCAGCAGGGTGGCGCGCGAGGCCCGGCAGATCGCCGATGCCCGCGGCGCACCGCAGGACATCGAATGGGCAATCGACACGGATGAGACCCTGTGGATCGTCCAGGCCAGGCCGATGACGGCGCTGCCGCGGGACGTGTCGTGGGAGATCTCCGAGCCTGGCTTTTACACCCGCACGTACCGATTCGGGGAATGGATCTCGGAGCCGGTGACGCCGCTCTTCGAGTCCTGGTTGCTCACTGCGATGGAGGAGCGGACTCACGCTCTCTACAGGATGGAGCTCGGTCAGGCGATTCCACGGCCCTACCACGTCGTGGTCAATGGCTGGTACTTCTACTCCATGAACTGGGCCACCCCCGCGGCCTTCGCCCGCAATTTGCCAGGGATGCTTCGCCATTTCATTCGCTCCCCGCGCACGCTGGCCGGGATCCTCCCGCCGACCGTTCGACATAGCTTCCCGATCCTCGAGCGGAGGTGGCGCGAAGATGTGCAGCCCCGCTACCGCGCCACGGTGGCGAGCGCGGAAGGCCGCGTGGAGACGCTGCGGGTCCTCGAGCTTCCTTCGCTGATCGACGAGCTGGCCGAGATGGCCGGCGAGTATTTCGGCTGGATGACTGCATTGACCGGCGCCGCGTACAAGATGGAGATCAACCTGGCCGCCTTCTACCGCAAGCATCTCGCCGGGTCGCTCGGTGGCACCCACCTGCCGCTCCTCGTTGGCCTCGCGCGACCGGCCGATCCCGACGGGCATGCGGTCGCCACGCTCGACTGGTGGCACCCACCGACCCCCATAGCTTCAGGTGGAGCGAACACGCTGGACGAACATGAGCGCCTGGCTGGGGAGCGGCATGCGGCTGAAGCGGCCTCATTCAGAGCCCTCGCCTCGTCACCGCGGCGGCTGCGGGCATTCCGGCGCATCTTGGCCGACACGCAGCACCTCGTCCCGGTGCGCGACGAGCAGGTCCGCGAGCTGACGCTGGCGTGGCCGACCATGCGACGCGCGGTCATGCGCATCGGGGAGGCGTTTGCTGCCAGCGGACTGATCGACAAGGCCGACGATGTCTTCTTCCTGACGCGGGCCGAGGCACTGGCCGCACTCGGAGGCGGGACCCTGCCACCGACCGTTGATGTGGCAGCCCGCAAGGCGGAGCGCGATGAGCAGGCCGGCCTCGTGGCTCCGATGTTCGTCGGCCGGATGCACCCGATGCTCAAGCGGATGTGGGAGAGCTATCCGCGGCAGTGGGGTGCCGTCCGATCGGAGACCGCGCTCGTCTCAGGCACTCCGGCGTCGCCGGGTCGAGCGACCGGTTCGGTCCGCGTAATCCGTGGCTCGCAGGAATTCGACCAGCTCGAGGCCGGCGAGATCCTGGTGGCGCCGCTCACGGCGCCGGCATGGACTCCGCTCTTCAATCGGGCGGCCGCGGTCGTGACTGACGTGGGGAGCGTTGCGGCCCACGCCGCGGTCATCGCCCGTGAGTACGGGATCCCTGCCGTCGTCGGCTGCGGCGATGCAACCGCCCGCTTGCGGACGGGCATGCGCGTCACTGTCGACGGCAGCACCGGCAATGTCGAACCCGGATAGGCACACCAGAACGGAGGACCAACCCATGCAACCCGCGCGCCCTAGCACCCGCCCGATGGGCATCGTCGCCGTCGCCACGGTCGCGCTGACGCTCGCGACGGCGTACATCCACCTGACGCTCGGTGGCGTGCTGTTCACGCTCAACGCGGCCGGATACGCGGCGCTGGCGGTGGCCTTCGTGCTCATCGCGGTTGTGCGCCATCCGCTCGTGCGCCGGTTCGACTGGCTGCCGCGGGTCGGTCTGGCGGGCTACACGGCCATGACCATCGGCGCCTACCTGGTGATGGGCCCCTACTTCAGCCTCGGCTGGCTCGCGAAGGCGATCGAGGTTGCCATCCTGACGTTGCTGGTGGCCGACATCCGTCGCGCGTACGGGACGCCGACCGCGCTGGTGCGAGCAGCCCTGGCTTCGCTTGGACTCGGCTCGGCGTCGCGACCGATCACCGTCGCCTGAGAGGCTCGACCACGGTTCTTGGTCGGGAGCCTATCCTCGGCGGGTGGGCTCCCGACCCGATTCACCCGACTGCTGCCCGACGCCGACCGACCCACGCATCGCCCGCCAGTTCGACGAGCGATACGACGGCTGGACCCCCGACGAGGGCTTCCCCGAGCTGGTCGACGTCTCCGGGGCCATCTTGGACCTGTGCCGCGACACGTCGCTGCGACGGCCGTCAGTCCTCGACCTCGGCTGCGGCACCGCCGCCCTGGGCGTCGCGCTGCTCGAGATGGGCGCGTCGCGCCTCACCGGCGTCGACCTGTCGCCGGCGAGCGTCGATCTCGCCCGCCAGCGCGCCGAGACGGCCGGCTTCGGCGGGATCAGCGCCTTCGAGGTGGGCGACGCCGCCGACACCTCGTCCGACCCGCACGACTGGGTCGTCCTCGACCGGGTGATCTGCTGCTACGGCGACGTCGAGCGCCTCGTCGGACGCGCCATCGACCTCGCGCGGGAGCGGATCGCCATCGCCGTGCCGGAGTCGCGCGGCTGGCGCGGCCTCGTGAACCGTCCGCTGTGGCTCGCCGAGTTCGCGTGGGACCGATGGCAGGGCGGCTGCCGCGGCTACGTCCACGACCTGCGGCGCATCGAGCGCCGCCTGGCCGCCGCCGGGTTCCAGCCGGCCGGCAGCGACCGGCTCGGCCTCTGGCACATCGGCATCTATGACCGGCCGAAGACCTCCGACAGCCCGGCCTCGAGGTCGCGCGGCGCGTAGCCGAGCTCGCGTCGCGCCTTCGCATCGGTGGCCCAGTAGGTCACGCCGGCACTGGCGCTGACCAGCTCGCCGAGGTCGGGACCGATACGCCGCACGAGCGGCGCGGACGCGCGCAGCATCCACGTCGGCGTCGTCAGGCGTGGCGGCCGGTGCGCGGTGATCGCCGACACTCGTCGCACGAGCTCGGCCAGCGTCGTGATCTCGCCGCCGAGGACGTAGGCCTCGCCGATCCGTCCGCGCTCGCCGACGAGGGCGATCCCCGCAGCGATGTCCTCGACGTGCGCCATGTTCAACCCTGCGTCGCCGAAGGTGAGCGCCCGCAGTCGGCCCTCGGCGGCCTGCGCCAGCACCCCGCCAAGCGACGAATGGTCGCCTCTCCCGTAGACGCCGCCCGGCATCGCGACCATCACCGGCGCGCCAGCGGCGATCCGCTCGTGGGCGACGAGGTGCGCCCGGTGCTTCGTCTCGTCGTAGAAGGAGACGTACCGATACGGCTGCGGCCGCTCGTACGCTTCGTCGACCACCCGGTAGCGGGTGTCGCCGAAGGCATTGATCGTCGAGACGTGGACGATGCGGCCCACTCCCGCGGCTAACGCCGCGTCCAACAGCGCCTCCGTGGCGGTCACGTTGGCGGCCTCCATCGCCGCCCGGTCGGAGGCACGGATGCCGACCCGGTAGTCGCCGGCCAGGTGGTAGGCGACGTCAATGCCGCGAAGCGCATCGGCCAACATTGCCGCGTCCAGCACGTCGCCGACGATCACCTCGCATCCCGCGTCGCGCAGCGCGGATGCCGAGCGCTCGGATCGGGCGATGGCCCGGACCTCGGTGCCCGACGCGAGCAGCCGGCGCACCAGCTGGCGCCCGATGAAGCCGCCGCCGCCGGTGACGAAGGCGCGCATCGGTCTAGCCCGGAGCGAAGCGCGATCGGAGACGCCCGAGGGTGGCGTCGATCTCGCCGCCGGCCGCGCCGGCGATCATCGGCTCCATGAAGCGGGTCAGCATCGAGCCGCGGATCTCCATCGCGAAGCGCAGGTCGGTGGCGGCATCTCCGGCCGGCTCCAGGTCGAGCGATGCGGCGACGTTCACGCCGGACACTTCGCTGGTGATGATGAGATGCCGCGGCGGGTCGTACTCGGCGACGGTGAGCGGTGCCTCCACCTGCTGCGAACCGAGTGCACGGACGACGCGCGCCGTCGAGCCCACGCCGAGCTCGCCCGGGGAGGTGACCTCCGCGCTGACGATGCCGGCCATCCAGTCGTCGAGATTGTCGAGGTCGGCCAGGTAGGCGAAGAGCTCGGCCGGCGGCGTGCCGATTGTCGCCACGCGTTCCACCCTCTTCATCGGCCTAGGTCAGGAAGAAGAAGGCGATGGCCACGATCAGGTAGACGCTCATGAGCTGGAGCCCCTCGACCCAGTTCGAGCGTCCGTCGAGCGCGATGTAGGACGCGATGAAGACGCCGACCGCGACGCCGACGACCTCGAGCGGCGTGAAGACGAGCGTCAGCGGGTTGCCGACCACGAGGCCGAAGAAGACGAGGACGGGTGCGGCGAACAGCGCGATCTGCGTCGCCGAGCCGATGCTGGTGATCAGGCTGAAGTCCATCTTGTTCTTGTAGGCCAGGGACACCCCGACGACGTGCTCGGCGAGGTTGCCGATGAGCGGGATGACGATGATCCCGATGAACAGCTCGCTGATGCCCAGCGCCTCCACGGTCGGCTCGAGGGCGTGGACGAGGATCTCGCTGGTCAGGGTCAGCGCCGCGGCCGAGCCGAGCAGCACGCCCAGCGCCACCCGCCAGCTCCAGTGGGCCACTTCCTCCCCCGGGCCGTGCGCGGTCGGGCTCTCCGGCGAGCGCAGGAAGAACCATAGCTGCGCGCCGTAGGTGATCAGGAGGAGGATCGCCACGCCGATCGTCAGGCTCTCGATCTGCGCGAAGCCCGGGTCGCCCGGACCGGTCTCGGGCCCGGCCCCGACGAGGAACGCGAAGGTGGCCGGGACGATGAGGCCGATCGTCGCGAGGATCAACGAGGCGGCGTTCATGCCGACCTGCTCCTGGTCGTACTGCTGCACCCCGTTCTTGATGCCGCCGACGAACAGCGACGCCCCGAGGACGAGCAGCAGGTTGCCGATGATCGAGCCGGTGATCGAGGCGTGGACGATCGCGATCTGGCCGTCGAGGATGAGGAAGGCGGCGATGATGATCTCGCCGATGTTGCCGACCGTGGCGTTCATGATCCCGCCGATCCTCGGTCCGGCCGAGATGCCCAGCTGCTCGGTGGCGTGGCCGAGGAGGTAGGCGAGCGCGAGGATCGTGATCGCCGCGACCCCGAAGGTGAGCGTCGGCTCGGCGTTGGTGATGCGCAGCGCGAGCGACGCGACCGTCCCGATCGCGGAGATGGCGAAGGCGGCGATCAGCACCGTCGGATGGTACTCAGTGCAGGATCTGGGAGAGGAACCGCTTCGTGCGCTCGTGCTGCGGTGCCTCGAAGATCTGCTGCGGTGGCCCCTCCTCGACGATCACGCCCTCGTCGAGGAAGACCATCCGGTCCGCCACGGCGCGAGCGAACCCCATCTCGTGCGTCACGCACAGCATCGTCATGCCGGCGTCGCTGGCGAGCGACCTCATGACGTCGAGCACCTCGCCGATCATCTCGGGGTCGAGGGCCGAGGTGGGCTCGTCGAAGAGCATGATCTTCGGCTGCATCGCCAGTGCCCGCGCGATCGCGACGCGCTGCTGCTGGCCGCCCGACAGCTGGGCGGGATACTTGTGCGCCTGCTCGGGGATCCCGACCCGGGTGAGGAGCTGCATGGCCGACTCCTCGGACTGCGCGCGCGACCAGCGGCGCACCCGCATCGGTGCAAGGACGACGTTCTGGAGCGCGGTCAGGTGTGGGAACAGGTTGAAGGACTGGAAGACCATCCCGATCTCGCTCCGGATGGCCGCGATGTTGCGCACGTCGTTCGACAGCTCGATCCCGTCGACGATGATCTCGCCGCGCTGATGCTCCTCGAGCCGGTTGATGGTGCGGATGAAGGTCGACTTGCCCGAGCCCGACGCCCCGAAGATGACGATCACCTCGCCGGCCTTGACCGTGAGGTCGATGCCGCGGAGCACGTGCAGCTGGTCGAACCACTTGTGGACGTCGCGGCAGACGATGATGTCGTCGGCGTCCGCATCGGTCCTTCGCTCGTTCGTCATCAGCGCACCCCGACCCCGAGCTGGCGCTCGAGCCGATAGCTCGCCTGGCTCATGGCGTAGCAGAGGACGAAGAAGATGACGCCGACGAAGGCGAAGACTTCCAGGTGCGCGCCGAGCGACTCCGGCTGCGCCAGGATCGCCTGGCCGATGCCGAGCAGCTCCGCGAGGCCGATGATCGACACAAGGGTCGTGTCCTTCAGAAGGCTGATGAAGAGGCCAACGTTGGCCGGGATCACGGAGCGTAGCGCCTGGGGCAGGACGATGAACCGGTTGGTCTGGATGGTGCTAAGGCCCAGGGCGTGCGCCGCGTCGAGCTGGCCGGTCGGGATGGCCTGGAGGCCGCCGCGCACGTTCTCGGCGACGTAGGCCGCGGAGAACAGAATGATGCCGCCCATGGCCCGCGTGACCCGTTCGATGCGCACCTCGCCCGGCAGGAAGAACGGCAGCATGATGTCGGCCATGAACAGGATCGTCACCAGTGGCACCGCCCGGATGAGCTCGATGTACCCGGTGCTCACCAGGCGGACGGCTGGCATCGAGCTTCGACGGCCGAGCGCCAGCAGCACGCCGAGCGGGAACGAGACGATGATTCCGACCGCGGCCAGCAGGATCGTGAGCAGCAGCCCGCCCCACAGATGGGAGCTCACCGTGGGCAGGGCGGTGCCGGCGATGCCATTGAGGAGCACCCACGTCACAGGCAGCGAGGCCGCCCACGCGACGACCAGCGCCCGGCGCGGGAGTCTGATCACGCGCGCGACGACGATGCCGACCCAGACGAGCGCGGCGTTGGCGAGCAGCGCCAGCGCCGGCACATAGCCGGGCGGGGAGACGGCCAGGAATACCGCGAGCATGAGGTTGAACGCCGACAGCGAGATGGCGAGCGCTCGCGTCGTGCGGCCGAACGTCGGCGCTGAGAGGCCGGTCAGGACGGAGAGCAGGAGCAGGCTCAGCCATAGCCGCCACGCCTGGTCGGCGGGGTACTGCCCGACGAGGAAGAGGCGCATGTTCCGCGTGACGACGTCCCAGCGCGCCTCGGTCAACGCCCACTCGCCGAGCTGGAATGCGGCGACGAGCAGCAGACCTGCGACGAGGCCGGTGACCAGCGAGTTCGGCAGGCTCGAGAAGAGGTTGCGGTGCAGCCATTCGCGCGGTCCGGCGATCGTGCGTGGCGGCGGGAGCGCTTCTGCGGTCATCGGTCCCTAGCGCTCCTGCACCTGCACGCGTCGGTTGTAGAGGTTCATCAATAGCGACGTCGCGAGGCTGATGGCCAGGTAGGTGGCCATGACCAGCGCGATGACCGCCACCGGCTGCCCGGTCTGGTTCGCGATCGTTTCGCCGACCTTGAAGAGATCCGGGTAGCCGACCGCGATTGCCAGGCTCGAGTTCTTCGTGAGGTTCAGGTACTGGCTGGTCAGCGGCGGCACGATCACGCGGAGCGCTTGGGGAAAGACGACCAGTCGAAGCGTATCGCCCTCCGACAGCCCGAGGGCTCGTGCGGCCTCGACCTGCCCGCGGCGCACGGCCTGGATGCCGCCCCGCACGATCTCGGCGATGAACGCGGCCGTGTACAGCACGAGGCCGAGGACCAGGGCGGTGAACGACGTCGACAGCGCGAGCCCGCCGCTGAAGTTGAATCGACCGCGGACCGGGATGTCGAACGCCATCGGTGCCAGCAGCACCCAGCCGAGCACTGCCAGCGTGACGAGAATCGCCAGGCCGATGAGCCCCAGCCGGCGCCCAGGCTGCCCGCGCGCCTCGAGTCGGCGCTGCGCGATCCGGCCGCCGACCGCGACGGCCACGCCGATGGCGACGACCGCGAGCCACGGGCCGAACGTCGGCCCCGGTTGCGGGCCCGGTACGAACAGGCCGCGCTGGTTGAGGAAGGCCGCCCCGAACACGTCGATCGTTTCGCGAACGGCGGGCAGCTGGAGCAGGACCAGGAAGTAGATGAAGAACAGCTGCAGCAGCAGCGGGGTGTTGCGGATGATCTCGATGTAGCCGGCCGCCGCGCGGTTGACGAGCCAGTTCGGCGACAGGCGGGCGACGCCCACGACGACGCCGAGGATCGAGGCAAGGATGATCCCCACGAAGCTCACGAACAGCGTGTTCAGGAGGCCGACGAGGAACGCCTGGCCGTACGTGTTCGACGCGTCGTACGGGACGGGGCTCTCGCCGATCTCGAAGCCCGCGCGCCGCTCCAGGAACGCGAAGCTGACCGTGAACCCGCGCTCCGCCATGGCCGTGGTGAGATTGTTGGCGAGGTAGGCGACGAGCAGCGCGACGCCGAGCAGCACCCCAACCTGGGTGAGGATGCGCAGGACGCGGACGTCGCGCCACGGCGGCACGCCGCCGTGGCGCGGATCGGCGCTGGAGGCGGCCGTCATGCCGGCAATGGCGCGGCCCCGGGATGGGTCGGGGACCCGTCCCGGGACCTCATCGGTCGCCTATCGGTACGGAGGCGCGTAGATCAGGCCGCCCTCGGTCCACAGCGCGTTCGGCCCGCGCTCGAGCTCGAACGCCGTGCCCGGTCCGAGGTTGCGGTCGTAGATCTCGCCGTAATTGCCGACGGCGGTGATCACGTCGACGACCCAGTCGGGCTCCAGGCCCAACCCGAGGTCGCCCTCGGCGCCGAGCAGACGTGCGACCAGCGGGTTCTCGTCGCTGGCCATGTCGGCCACGTTGTCCTGGGTGATGCCGAGCTCCTCGGCCTCGATGGTGGCGAACACGGTCCACTTCACGATGTTGAACCACTGCGCGTCGCCGAACGGCACGACCGGCCCGAGCGGCTCCTTGCTCATCACCTCGTCGAGGATGACGTGCTCGTCCGGAGCGCTCATCGCCGTGCGCTGGGCGAGCAGCTGCGACCGGTCGCTGGTCACGGCGTCGCAGCTCCCCTCGTCGTACGCGTCGTAGGTCTGCGTGTCCTCGCCGAACGGCTGCGGGGTGAACGTGATGCCGCGTGCAGCGAACACGTCGGCAAGGTTCAGCTCGGTCGTCGTGCCGGTCTGTACGCAGATCGTCGCGCCCTCGAGGTCCTCGAGGGTCGCGATGCCGTCGGCCGCGCGAACCATGATGCCCTGGCCGTCGTAGAAGGTCGTCGGCCCGAAGAGGCCCCACGTGGCGTCGCGGCTGACGGTCCAGGTCGTGTTTCGGATCAGGACGTCGATCTCGCCGCCCTGGATGGCCGGCTGACGACCGTCGGCGTCCAGCGCCCGGAACTCGATTGCGGCGGGGTCGCCCAGCACGGCCGCGGCGATGGCACGACAGAAGTCGATGTCGAAGCCGACGTTCTCGCCGTTCTCGTCCAGGAATCCGAAACCTGGGAGGCCGTCGTTGACGCCGCAGATGAGCGAGCCGCGCTCGCGGACCTGCGCCAACCGCCCCTCTTCCGGTGCACTCGGCTCCCCGTCCGTGGGAGCCACCGTCTCCTCGGGTGCGCCGGTCCCGGCCGGCGTCGTCTCCTCGGCGCCGGTCGTGTCCGGGCTCGGTGCCTGCTCGCCGCAGGCGGCCATGACGACTGCGAGCAGAAGCAGTCCGATGGTGAGGATGGGTCTGGTCACTGCTGATATCTCCCTCGGTGCGTGTCTACGCGCCGCTGGTCCCCTCCGGACCGCAGCTGGCCTTGTGAAGGACGCATCATGCCCTGCCTGGCGAGTGCGGGTCCAGCGACCGACGCATTCCGGCATCTCCGAATCGACTACCGTTGCGCGATTGTCCGGAAAGCAGCCGTCTGAAGGCGCCGACGTCGGTGAGCGCAAGGTGAACGCGCGAGAGTGGATCTCGTGGCCGGTGCACCACGTGCTCATCGCCGCCTATCCGATCCTCTATCTCGTGTCGAACAACGTCGGCGAGGTCGATCCGCGCGAGGCCCTCGTGCCGCTCGCGGTGTCGGTCGGTGCGGCGCTGGCCCTGTTCTTCATCCTCCGCTTCGCCGGCGTCTCCGCGAGGCGAGCCGCGCTCGTCGTCTCGATCGTGGCGGTCGTCGTCCTCATGTTCGGGCAGTGGGCGGCCGCGATCGCGCCGTTCGGGCTCTCGGGCCTGTCACTCATTGCGGCATGGGTGGTCATCGGGATCGCGCTGATCGCGCTCGTCGGGTTCATCCGCAGCGACCTGCGCGGGGTGACGGCGGTGCTGAACGTCGGCTCGCTGATCCTCGTGGCCTTCACCCTGGTCGGGGTCGGCGGCCACCTCCTCACCGAGCCGGGCGTGTTCGTCGGCGGACAGCGCGTCGACGTCGATGGCGCCCCGTCGCCGCGAGCGAGCGCCGACGCGCCGTCCGGCACCGGCCCGCGCGACATCTACTACTTCATCCTCGACGGCTACGGCGCGCCACGGGCCCTGGACGAGCACCTGGACGTGCCCGACACGGGCTTCATGGACTGGCTCGAAGCGTCCGGCTTCACGGTGCTGCGCGAGACGCGCTCGAACTACGGCCGCACGCCGCTCTCGCTGGCGTCGTCGTTGAACATGACCTACCACGACGAGCTGGCCGCGGAGCTCGGCCCGGACAACCCGCACCACGGGCCGCTGGAGGAGATGGTCAAGGACTCGGAGGCGACCCGCTTCCTGAAGGCGCGCGGCTACTCGTACGTCCTCCTCGGCAATCAGTACTACCTCACAGCCCGGAGCCCCGAGGCGGACATCAACCCGACCTTCGAGCAGACCTCCGACTTCATCGGCGTCCTGACCCAGTCGACGATCTTCCCCTCGGTGGCGAGCATGGCCGGGTACGAGGACGATCTCACCGACCGCCGCCGCAACTACGACGCCGCCATCTGGGGCCTCGAGACATTTCCCGAGCTCGTCGAGCTTCCCGGACCGAAGTTCGTCTTCATGCACATCTTCCTGCCGCACCCGCCATGGGTGGTGGACGAGAACGGCGAATACGTTTCCGCCGAGGCCGATGCCGAGCGCTCGCCGTCCGAGCAGCATCGGGCGCAGTGGGCCTTCGTCGATCGCGAGATGCAGGAGCTGATCGAGGGGTTGCTGGCGGGACCCGACGAGACGGACCCGATCATCATCATCAACCCCGACCATGGCCCGATCACGCCGGGGATGGAGCAGGTGGGTCCCAACATCGACTGGGCGGGCGCCAGCGACGCCGAGCTGGACCTGGTGTTCTCGATCTTCAGCGCGTACCACCTCCCCGGCGTCGACGACACGTGCCTGTACCCCGGATTGTCGTCGGTGAACGCGTTCAGGCTGGTCTTCGACCTGTACTTCGACGCCGGACTGCCCCTGCTCCCGGATCGCAGCTACATCCACCGGGATCGGAGCCACCCGTACGACCTGACCGACGTGACCGATCGGCTGCCGGACTCGGGGGCGGGGTCGGACACGGAGACCACCTGCGACGCGTAGCGGTGGTCGAGGTGCGCGTATAGGGGGAGGGGTGGTGGAGATGAGGGGACTCGAACCCCTGACCCCCGCGATGCGAACGCGGTGCTCTCCCAGCTGAGCTACATCCCCACGGGCCGGCGCGAAGTATAGCCCTTCCCACATTAGAACATCTGTTCTATCATCACGGTCCAATGCCACGGACCGATGTCCCCGCTTCGCCGTCCCTGGCGAACGCCCTCGAGAGCCTCCGCGCTCGCGGCCTCGGGCTGCGTCGCGGCAGCGAGCCGGAGCCGCTGGAGGCCTCGCGGCCGGCGGTCCCGAGCGGCCACGCGGCGCTCGATGCCGCGCTCGGCACCGGCTGGCCGCGCGGCTCGCTCGCGCTGCTCGACGCACCGGCCGGCAGCGGCGCGACGACGTTGGCGCTGTGCTCGGTGGCGGCAGCCCAGGCGGCCGGTGGCCTGGCGGCCTGGCTCGACCTCGACGGCACCTTCGACCCGGCCATCGCCGCCTGCGGTGGGGTCGGCCTCGACTGGCTCCTCGTGGCGCGCCCGCACGACACCGCCGAGGCGATCGAGCTCGCCGCCTGGCTCGGCCGCTCGGGGCTGATCGACGCGCTCGTCCTCGACCTCGGGGAGCGGGGCATGCCGGATCGGCGGGCGCTGGATCGGCTCGGCTCGCTGCTGGCGCGCTCGGGGTCGACCGCGGCGCTGGTCGTCGCACCGGCCGGCCGCGACGTGGCCGGGGCGGTGGCCGGGGTGCGGGTGGCGCTGCATCGGTCCGCCTGGCTTGCGGTCGGGCGCGACCTCGTCGGGCAGCGCGTCCGGGCCACCGTCGAGCGGCATCGCTGGGCGCTGGCCGGCGCGTCCGCCGAGCTCGACCTGTGGTTCGGCGAGGGGCGTCGCATCGATCCGCTGCTGGCCGCGGGCGCCGAGCCGCGGCCGCTCGAGGAGGATCGGTCCATGCTGCGTGTGGTGGTGAGCGCGTGACGCGCAATCATCGGTCCACCAGAGGAGACGAGCGCATGAGATACGGCATCAGCATCCCGAACTTCGGCACCTGGGCCGACCCACGCACCATGGTGGGGCTGGCCCGCGATGCCGAGGCGGCCGGGTGGGACGGCTTCTTCCTGTGGGACCACATCCGCTTCACTGCCGTGCCCGTGCCGGTGCAGGATCCCTGGGTCCTGCTGGCCGCCATCGCCGCGCAGACCGAGCGGCTCATCCTGGGGCCGATGGTCACGCCGCTGCCGCGCCGTCACCCGTGGGTCGTGGCGCGCCAGGCGGTTTCGCTCGACCACCTTTCGAATGGCCGGATGCTGCTCGGCGTCGGGATCGGCGAGCCGGTCGACCTCGAGTACGCCGCCTTCGGCGAAGACCCCGACCGCAAGGTGCGCGCGGAGAAGCTCGACGAGGCACTGGCCATCATCACCGGCCTGTGGAGCGGCGAGGAGTTCAGCTTCAGCGGGACTCACTACCGCATCGGACCGATGCGCTTCGCGCCGCGACCCGTCCAGCAGCCGCGGATCCCGATCATCGTGGCCGGCTACCTGCCCAACCGCGGACCGATCCGCCGCGCGGCGCGCTGGGACGGGATGTATCCGCTCGGCGCGGAGGGGACCGAGAACTGGCCGGAGCAGTTCGCCGCGCTCGTGGCCGAGCTGCGCGAGCGCCACGCGCAGCACGCGGTGGAGGGCATGGCCTTCGAGATCCTCGACGGTGGCGAGACGCCTGGCACCGACGACCCGGCCGAGTCGGAGCGGCTGGGCGCCACCTGGTGGATCGAGAGCCTCAACCCCTGGCGCTATGGCTGGGACGAGAGCGAGCGCTGGCCGGAGATTGGCCCGGTCCGCGACCGCATCCGCTCCGGGCCGTCACGGCCGGAGGCATGACCCGGCTGCTGGCCCTCGTCTGGCCCGAGCTGCGCGAGGCCGACGCCGACGCGAGCCCCTTCGAGCGCATGCTCGACGCGCTCGACGACCTCTCGCCGCGGGTCGAGGCGGTGGATGTCGGCGTGGCGCTGGTCGACATCACCGGCCTCACCGCGTTGTGGGGCCCGGAACGGAGGATCGCGGCACGGGCCGTGATGCTGACGCGGGGCGTGGCGCCGCTCGCCGTCCGCTGCGGGGTCGGCGACAACCGCTGGCTGGCGACGCTGGCCGTCCGGATGGCACGCTTCGAGCGCGATGGCGCGCCGGCCGCGTTCCGCATCCTCGAGCGCGCGGAGCTCGCCGACCTCCCACTGACCCTCCTGCCGGCCGATGCGGGCACGCGCCAGCGCCTCGCGCTCTTCGGCCTGACCACGATGGCCCAGCTGGCCGGCCTGCCGCGCTCGTCGGTCGGAGCCCAGTTCGGCGCGATCGGCGAGCGGCTCCAGGCCCTGGCGCGCGGGCACGACACGCGGCCGATCGTCCCGCGCCGGCGTCCCGAGCGGGTCACCGCGAGCGCCACCTTCGAGACGCCGCTCGACGGGGTCGGCGCCGCCGGGCTCACCCTGCGCCGGCTGGCCGCAGACCTGTGCGACCGCCTCCGCGAGCGCCACCTGGCTCCCGGGCGCGCGGTGCTCGAGCTGCGCTTCGAGGACGCGCCCGACCTGCGCGTGGCCCAGCCCTTTCCGCAGCCGGCCCTCGAGCCGGACTGGATCGCGCGGCTGCTCCTCTCGCGCGTCGAGGCAACCTCTCGGATGCGATTCCCTTCATTCACCAATCAGGCTGGTGGTAACCGAGTCGGCTTCGGCGCTGCCCCCTCCAAAACCCCGCAAATCTCTGTCGGGGCGGCTCGGAGCGCGTTGGGTCGGCCCGTCGACTCACGTAGCACCACGACGGGTGGTGAATGGCAGGAACCCTCGGAGGAGCCGCGGGTCGTATCGGTCCATCTCGGCTTCGACCGTCTTGCCGACCCGGCCAGCCGGCAGCTGCCGGCCTTCGAGGCGCGTGCCGGGCGCTGGGAGGAGCTGCGCTGGTCGCTGGAGCGGATCCGGCATCGGTTCGGTCCCAACCGCCTGTGGCGGGCGACGGCCGAGCGGCCGACCGCGGCGCTGCCGGAGCATCGGTCGCGGCTGGTCGACATCGGCTCATGACCCGGCGCTACCTCGACCACCCGCTGGTGCAGGTCGAGACCGATGCCGACGGCACGCCGCTGCGCCTGCGCCTGGACGGCACCGATCACGGCGAGGTCGGCATCTGCAACCGCTGGCGGGTCGACGACGGCTGGTGGCGGGAGCCGGTCGCGCGTGCCTGCTACAAGGTCGTCACCCGTTCCGGCCTGCTGTGCACCATCTTCCTCGACGAGATTCGCGGCACCTGGCACCTCGAGCGCGTCTTCGACTGACGCCCGCGCGCGCCTATACTCGTGCCAGAGCCCGTGCCACCGTGCCCCAACGCTGGCACTTGCTCGTGCGGGGAGGCACACCGATGAGCAACGGCTCAGCCACCGACCAGCCCGCGGCTTCGGAGCTCGACCTTCCCGGTCCCGACGACCCCGTCGCGTGGAACTACGTCCAGGCCGAGACGCTGGTGGTCGGACCCGACGGCGAAGACCTCGGCCGCGTGGCCGCCATGCTCGGCACCGAGACGGAGGGCATCTTCCACGGCGTTGCGGTCACCCCGTACGCCGACGGCACCACGCGGGTCGTCCCGGCCGATGCCGTCACCGGCCTCACCTCGTCGCGAGTCCAGATCGCCTACGACGCCGACCAGCTCACCGCCGCGCAACCGTTCGAGCCGATCGAGGGCTGAACCGCCGCGCTAGTTGACCGCATCGCACGTCGGGCGGCCGTCGGGCATGACGATCCAGATCGAGACGTCGACCGCCGCGTCGCGGGCCGCCCACGGCAGTGCCGCGCCGACGCCAGAAGCGGGCATCGTCGCGAACTGCTCGAGGCCCGCCGCGGCCAGCTCGGCCGCGAGCTCCTCCACGGCCGCCGCGCCGGCGATGCCGCAGCGTTCGTTCGGTCCGGCCCCGGTCTCCTCGCCGAACGTGTCGGGAGGCTCCTCGAACGGCCACGACACGTCGTCGACATCCGGCGCGCCCTGGGTTGCCGCCTGCGGGTCGCTCACCCGTACCAGGACGAGGTAATCCTCCGGCTCGAATGGGACGGCCTCGGGCTGCAACCAGCCCTCGTCGTCATACCAGGTCGTCGGATCCATGAGCTCCTGGGCCAGCCCGTGGAGGGTCTCGCGTTCCGGCGAAGGGACGTAGTAGGTCTCCTCCTCCTCGTCGCCGAACCACTCGACCGAGACGACCTCGACCTCAGGTCCGTCGCCGTCGAGCCAGGTGAAGTGCCAGACGCAGAGGCCGTGTCCGGGCGGCTCGGGAGCGTCCGGCCGGCGTTCCAGCTCGTACGACGCCGACTCCTCGAAGAGGCCCGTGTCCCGCACCCGCGCTCGGAAGCCATCGAGGCTGTCGGGCGTCAGCTGCCGCACGACGACGGGTTCCTCCTCGGGCCGCCAGACGACCCGCCCGTCGTCGAGCACCGTCGTCGCCGGCACGGTCACCGGACCGACGATGTCGCAGCTGAACGAGAAGCTCATCACCGCGTTCCCGGGACCGGTCGGCAGCTCGCCCGTGCCCGGCGTTGGCGACGTCGACGGCGTCGGGCTCGGTGTCGGGCTCGACGAAGGGCTCCCCGCGGGCGTCTCGCTGGCCGATGGGCTCGGTGAGTCGCCGGCGAGGGGCGGCCCGGAGATCAGGCCGGCGAGCTGCGTGCCGGCCACGACCGCGATGAGCAGCATCGCGGCCGCGGCCAGCAGCTTCCCCCCGGTGGACCCCAGGAACCCGGCGCGGGCCGGTCCCTGCGGCGTGGCATCGATGCGGGCCATCACCGCGTCGAGGAGCCCGGCAGGCGCCTCGCGCGGCGCATCGGCCAGCAAGCGATCGCGAACCAGCCGGTCGAAGTCGTCGTAGGCGGTCATGCGGCGTGTCCCTCCGATGGCGCGCCGTCGGGCTCGATCGCGGCCCGCATCGCATTGCGGGCGTGATGCAGCCGTGACTTCACCGTCCCGACGGGGATGCCGAGCGCCTCGGCCACTTCCGCCAGCGAAAGGCCGAGGTAGTAGTGGTGGACGACGATGGCCCGCTGGTCGAGCGAGAGCGATCTCAGCGCCCGGCCGATGGCGTCGCGGTCGGCCAGCTCATCGGTCCCGGACGGAACTGGGGCGTCGTGCTCGGGGAGAAGCTGCCGGTTCGTCTCGTGCCGGCGGCCTCGCCGCGACTCGTCGTGGCAGGCGTTCACCAGCAACCGCCGCAACCAGGCGTCGAGGCGGCGGGCATCGCGCAGCGTCGGGAGGTCGCGCCACGCGCGAACGAGCGCGTCCTGCACGGCGTCCTCGGCGCGGCCGCGGTCCCGCAGCATCAGCGTGGCGGTGGCGTACATGCGGTCCAGGCGGGGAGCAGCGAGGCTGGCGAATGCGTCGCGATCGCCGCTGGCGGCGGCGCGAACGAGCGCTTCCTCCGACATGCTCCCTCCCTTCGACGAAGCGGTATTGACTGGTATGGCGTGCCAAACGCCGAATCGGTTCTCCCGCGCTAGCATCCGTCGCATGAACGAGGCCACCGTCCACCGCGTCGACCGGCTCTGGCCGGACCCGGCGACGAACCTCGTGCTCGACGACGCGATGGCCGAATTCACCCTTCCGGCGCCCCCCGCGGGCCGGCCGCTGGTCGGGGTCAACATGGTCACCAGCATCGACGGGCGCGCGCAGCGCGACGGCACCGCCGAGGGCCTCGCCGGCCGAGCCGATCGCCGGCTGATGCGCCTCTACCGCGCCGCGTACGACGCCGTCGGCAGCGGCGCCGGCACGCTCCGCGCCGCCGGGCTGTGGCTCCGCGTCGGCGACGACCTCGCCGAACGCCGCGCGGCCGAGGGCCGTTCGCCGAACCCGCTCGGCGTGGTGATCGCCGGGAGCGACCCGCTGCCGCTCGACGCGCGCTGGTTCAGCGGCGACGAGCGCCGCATCCTCATCGTCGGCCGAGACAATCCGATCGAGGCCGCGCCCGAGGGCACCGACCTCGTGCGCGCCTCCGACGCGCGACCGGCGCCAGCCTGGATCCTGGCGAGCCTCGCCGCGCGCGGGATCCGCAGGTTCCTGCTCGAGGGCGGCCCGCACCTGAACGCCGCCTTCCTCGCGGCCGGGCTCATCGACGAGCTGTACTGGACGGTCGGCGCGCACCTGCTCGGGACCGATGCGCTGCCGATGATCGCGCCGATTCCCGGGGGCTCGCCACACGCCACCGAGCCGTATCGCGGGCGCCTGATCAGCGTCCATGCGCCACGAGGACGAGCTCTTCCTGCGCTATCGGTTCGGGTCGGCGCTCGAGCGCAGGTAGCATCGGTCCGTGACCTCCGTCGACCTCGGACGCATCGGCGTCTGGGGCCATCTCGATACGCTCTCCATCGCGGGGGCTCGCGAGTACGCGCGCCGCATCGAGGCGCTCGGGTACGGCAGCCTCTGGGTGCCCGAGACGGTCGGGCGCGAGCCGTTCACCTTGCTCGGATTGCTGGCCGGCGAAACCTCACGCCTGGCGCTCGGGACGAGCATCGTCAACATCTGGGGCCGCGACCCGCAGGCGACGCGCATGGCGGCCAAGACGCTGGCCGAGGCGACCTCCGGCCGATTCGTCCTCGGCCTGGGAGTCAGCCACCCGCACCTGGCGGGAAAGCTGCGCGGCCACGTCTTCGAGCGACCGCTGACGCGGATGCGCGAGTACCTCGCCGCCTACCGCGCCGCCATCTACCGCGGCCCGCCCGACGACGGTCTCGAGCCGCCGGTCCTCGTCGCCGCGCTCCGCGAGCGCATGACCGACCTCGCCGCCACCGACGCCGACGGCGCCTTCCCGTACCTCGTCACCCCCGAGCGGGTGGCCTGGATGCGGGCGCGCCTGGACGCCGCCGCTGCCGAGCGACGCCCGGTGCTGGCCGTGACCCTGCCGGTCGCCCTCGACGGGGCCGATGCCGCCCGCGCATACCTCAAGCCCTACCTGCGCACGCCGACCTACCACGCTTCCTGGGAGCTCCAGGGCTTCACCTCCGACGACTGGGAGGCGCCTGGCAGCGACCGCCTCGTCGCGGCGATGGTCGTCCGGGGCTCGATTGCCGAGGCCCGCGCCCGGATCTCCGACGCTGCATGCGGCGGGGGCCGACCACGTGGCGGTCATCCCCGTCGCGCCGGACGGCACGACCGAGCACCTGTCCACGCTGGAGGCGTTGGCATGACCCAACCGCCGGCCGTCGCCCGCGCCATCGCGACGGCGGCGTCGATCCCGGCGGAGGACCTGCCGCGCCTGCGCGCTCGCATGCGCTGGGTGCTGTTCACCGTCGCCGCGTTGGGGAGCACCGGCTACATCGCCGCAGTCACGGTCGGGACGCTCGTTGCCGCCGAGCTTTCCGGCGGTGCCGCCCTCGGCGGCCTGCCGACCACCACGACGACGATCGGCACCGCCGTCGCCGCCAGCCTGCTCGCGCTGGTCATGCTGCGGACCGGTCGGCGATTCGGCCTGCTGCTGGGCCTGGCGGTCGGGGTGCTGGGCGGGGCCGTGGTGTTCGGCTCGATCCTGGGTGCATCGATCCCGCTCCTCCTGCTCGGCAGCGCATTCACCGGCTTCGCCAACGCCGCCGGCAACCTGGGTCGATATATCGCCGCCGACATGGCGACGCCGGATCGACGTGGGTCGGCGCTCAGCCTGGTGGTGTGGGGCACGACCATCGGGGCCGTGATCGGGCCCAACCTCACCGCTCCGGCGGGCGACGCCGCCATCGCCCTCGGCCTTCCGGAGCTGGCCGGGCCCTACCTCCTGACCATGATCTTCATCGGTCTGGCGTGGATCGTGTCGGCCATCCTGCTGCGCCCAGAGCCGTATGCCCTGGCCGACCCGTCGGCCCTGCCGAGCGCGACGGACGCGCCGCAGGAGGCTCCGGCGCTGCGCGCGATCGTGGTGCGGCCGTCGGTCGCCGTCGCCCTCGTCTCGCTCGTGGCCGCGCAGGTGGTGATGGTGCTGATCATGACCATGACCCCCATCCACCTGACCGATCACGGCCACGGGCTGGAGACGGTCGGCCTCGTCCTCTCGGCGCACACGTTCGGGATGTTCGGCCTCTCGCCGATCACCGGGCGCCTGACCGATCGCTTCGGCGGCCCACCGATCATCGTGGCGGGCCTCGTCGGACTCGCCGCGGCCGCGCTCCTTGCTGCGCTGGCTCCCGCCGACGGCGGAATCCCGCTCACCTTCGCGCTCTTCCTGCTCGGCTACGGATGGAACCTGTGCTTCGTCGCCGCCTCGTCGATGCTGAGCCACGGCCTCGCGCTCGCCGAGCGGACGCGGATCCAGGGGATCGCCGACACCCTCACCTGGGGCACCGCCGCCTTCGCCAGCCTCTCGTCCGGGCTCATCGTGGCCGCCGCCTCCTACACCGTCCTCGGCTTCGTCGGCGTGGCGCTGACCCTCGTCCCGGCGGCGTTCCTCGCCATCCAGGGCAGCCGCCTGCGCCCGGTCGCCGCCGCGTGATCCGCACCGACCGGCTGCTGCTTCGCCGCTGGACCGATGCGGACCTCGTCCCGTTCGCGGCCATGAACGCCGACCCGCTCGTGATGCAGCACCTGCAGGGGCTGATGACGGACGAGGCGTCCGATGCGTTCGCCAATCGCATCGAGCTCCACTGGGAGGAGCACGGCTGGGGGCTGTGGGCGGTGGAGGTCCCCGACATCGCGCCGTTCATCGGCTACGTCGGGCTCTGGCCGGCCGGCTACGTCGCCGATGGCATGGTCGAGGTCGGCTGGCGCCTGGCGAGCGCCCACTGGGGCAACGGCTACGCCACCGAGGCCGCCCACGAGGCGCTCCGCTTCGGCTTCACCGATGTGGGTCTCGACGAGATCGTGTCGTTCACGGTCCCGCAGAACATCCGCTCGCGACGCGTGATGGAGCGGATCGGGCTGGTGCGCGACGCGGCCGGCGACTTCGACCATCCCCGCGTCGACCCGGTTGCCTACCCGCACCTCGTGCCGCACGTTCTCTACCGGCTCTCCCGCACCGAGTGGAACGCTCGCCAGGGCGGGCTCTTCCCTGAATAGAACAAACGTTCTATCATCGGTCGTCCGATGGGCACGCCGGACGACTACTGCGAGCTCCACGCGCACACGAACTTCAGCTTCCTCGACGGCGCCAGCCACCCCGAGGAGCTGATCGCTCGCGCCGCGCTGCTCGGCATGCCGGCGCTGGCCATCACCGACCACGCCGGCCTGTATGCCGCGGTCCGCGCCTGGAAGGCGTCGCAGGAGACCGAGACCGATGCCGCCCGCGCGGCCGGCCTCTCGCCGGTACGCCCGATCATCGGCCTCGAGATCGCCGTCCCGCGCACCGACGACGAGCTGCGCCTCGCCCACCGCGGGCGGAAGCTGAACGACCCGTTGCGTGGCGAGCGCGCGAGCCGCGGCTGGCCCGGCGAGTTCCACGCCGGACCGATGCCCGGCGACCACCTCGTGCTGCTGGCGCGCGACGTCGACGGCTACACCGCCCTCTGCCGCCTCGCGAGCCGTGGCCACCTGGCCGGCGAGAAGCAGTTCCCCGTCTTCGAGCGCGGGCTGGTGGAGGCCGCCCTCGACGAGGCGCGCGGCCACCTCTATGCACTCTCCGGCTGCCGCAACGGCGAGGTGCCGCGCCGCCTGCTGGCCGGCGACCGCGAGGCGGCGCTCGACGCCGCGCGCCGCTGGGCGGGACACTTCGCCGCCGACGACTTCCTCATCGAGCTGTCGCACCACCTGCAACCCGACGACGACTGGCTGGTCGTCCAGCTCGCGGCGCTCGCCGACCAGCTAGGCCTGCCGACGGCGGTCACCAACGAGGTCCACTACGCCGATCCCGACGGGCATCGGCTCCAGGACGTGCTCGTCTGCATCCGCCATGGCGCGACGCTCGAAGAGGCGCGCGAGCTGCTGCTGCCCAACGCCGAGTACCGGCTGAAGACGGGCGCGGAGCTGGCGAGCATCGGCGCCGGGCTGCCCGACGAGCGCAGCCGCCGTGCCTGGGCCGACGGCATGGCGCGCAGCGCCGCCATCGGTGAGTCCTGCCGGCTGGAGCTCGGCTTCGAGCGCTATCGGTTTCCGGGCTTCAGCGTGCCCGAGGGGGAGACCGCGTTCTCATATCTCTACCAGCTTGCACACGACGGCTTACTGCGCCGTTACCGGCCGGTTACCAAGCAGGCGCTGAAGCAGCTGGCGCACGAGCTCGACGTCATCGAGCGCACCAACCTCGCCGAGTTCTTCCTGATCGTGTGGGACCTGATGGAGTTCGCGCGGCAGCGCAAGATCATCGGCCAGGGGCGGGGGAGCGCCGGCGACTCGATCGTGGCCTACTGCCTTGGCATCACCAAGGTCGACCCGATCGAGCACAAGCTCCTCTTCGAGCGCTTCATCAACGAGGCGCGCGCGCTGCCAGACATCGACATCGACTTCGACGTCAACCGGCGCGAGGAGGTGATCCAGTACCTCTACGACAAGTACGGCGCCGATCACGCCGCCATGGTCTGCACCATCGTCACCTACCGGGCTCGGAACGCCGTGCGCGAGGTTGCCAAGGCGCTCGATTTTCCGCTCGAGGGGATCGACGGGCTGGCCAAGGCGCTCGACACCCGCGAGGCCGGGGACGTGGCGCGCGACCTCGCGCTCGACGGGAGCTTCGCGTGGCTGTTCGACGAGCTCGGGATCGACATGGCAGCCGCCGCGGTCCCGCCGGGGCGCGACGGGCGCGCCGATCCGGGCCTCGTGCACAAGGCCTCCGACTCGTCGTGGAACCACCGGCCGCGACCGATCCTCGATCCGCAGCCGGTCGGCCAGGGTCATTGGTCGCCGCCGCGCAAGCCGCGGGTGCTCGACGCCTCGGTCACGACGGTGCGCCACGAATCGGAGTCGACGAAGCGGTACGCGCGAAGCGGGGAGCTGGCGGGCGTGGAGCTGCGCGTGCCCGAGCCGCGCGACAACGGCTCGCCTGGGCCGTCGAGCGGGCGCCCGTCGCTGGTGCGCCTGGATCCGGAGTCGGGGATGCCAGTGGAGCCGCGGCGCCGCGTGCGGGTCGTGCCGGAGGTGTCGTTGGAGGCCGCGAATCGTCAAACGACAACCCCATTGTCGTTAGCCGGCACCGATGCCGACGAGCATGACCAGAGTCACAGCTTTACCCAGATTCAGGCTGCCGAATCAGGCCAATCAGGCCCCGATCGGTCTGCTAACGACAACCACAGTGGCGTTTGGCAAAACGCCGACGACGGGCACGTCCCGCACGCTCAGCGGAACCGGTGGCAGTGGCTCCTTCAGCTCTGCGCCGAGATCGACGGCTTCCCGCGCCACCTCGGGATCCACGTTGGCGGGATGCTCGTCACCCGCACCCCGCTCATCGAGCTCGTCCCGATCGAGCGCGCCACCATGCCCGGAAGAGTCGTCACCCAGTACGACAAGGAGGACGTCGAGCAGCTCGGCCTGGTGAAGATCGACCTCCTCAGCCTTCGGACGCTGGGCGTCGTCTCAGATGCCCTCGACCGGATCGAGCGCGACACACGGCAACGCATCGACCTCGACAGCCTTCCGCACGACGATCCCGAGGTGTATCGCGACATCCAGGCCGCCGACACGGTCGGCATGTTCCAGATCGAGTCCCGCGCCCAGATGCAGGCGCTGCCGAAGGCACGGCCCGAGCGCTTCGAGGACCTCGTCGTGCAGGTCGCGATCATCCGGCCCGGCCCGGTGCAGGGAAATGCCGTCCATCCGTACCTGAGACGGAGAGCCGGCCAGGAGCCGGTCACCTATGCGCATCCCGCGCTGCAGCCGATCCTGGAGGACACGCTCGGCGTGATCCTCTACCAGGAGCAGGTGATGCAGGTCGCGATCGAGGTGTGCGGCTACACCGCCGTGGAGGCCGACATCTTCCGCAAGGCGATGGGCAGCCACCGCAGCCACGCGAAGATGCAGGCCGAGCGGCCGCGGTTCATCGGCGGCGCCATGAACACCGGGCTGACGGAAGAGCAGGCGGAGGAGCTGTTCCAGAAGTGCAGTGCCTTCGCCGAGTTCGGCTTCGCCCGCGCCCACGCCGCGGCCTTCGCCAAGATCGCCTACGACACCGCCTGGCTGAAGCGCTACTACCCCGCGCACTACACCGTCGGCGTGCTGAACAACCAGCCGATGGGCTTCTACTCGCCGGCGGTCGTCATCAACGACGCCAAGCGCCACGGCATTCGCGTCCTGCCGATCGACGTCAACGAGTCGGCCTGGGAGCACGACACGCGCCCCGAGCCTGCCCCGCCGTTTGCGGCCACCGCAAGTAACGACGAAGTTGAGGCCGATTCGGCTCGCTCTGTCACCGCCGCGTGCACTCCAGGCAACGAGCGGGGACGAACGGGGTCTTCCGTCTCCGTTACTTGCACCCCCCGTAATGCGAACGCAACGGAGAACCACGAATGGGCCATCCGCCTCGGGCTGCGCCAGGTGAAGGGGATCGACGAGCGAGCGCGCGAGACGCTCGAGCGCGAGCGAGCCATCGGTCCGTATCGGTCCGTCAGGGACTTCGTGGCCCGCACGAGGCTCGGCGAGCAGGTGGTCGAGCGGCTGATCAGCATCGGTGCCTTCGACTGGACCGATACGCCCCGCCGCGAGCTGCTCTGGCAGCTGCGCACCACCCTGGCCGATGCCGACCCCGAGCATCCCGCCCTGGGCCTGACCGATGACGCCCAGCGCGCGCTGGGCGCCTCCCTGCCGCCGATGACGGCGGCCGAACGGGTTGCCGCCGACTACCGCGACACCGGCGTCGCGCCGAACCTCCACGCCGTCGAGCTGTTCCGCGAGCGCCTGGCGGCGCGCGGGGTGATCTCGATTGCCGATGCGGCCCGGCGGCGCGATCGGTCCGTCATCCGCCTGGCCGGGCTGGCGGTCAGCGTCCAGCACCCGATGACGGCGAAGGGCTTCGTGTTCATCGCGCTCGAGGACGAGACCGGGATGATGAACGTGACCCTGAGAGCCGACGGTGTACCAGGCGCACCGGGCGCTGCTGCACCGCCATCCGCTGCTCGTCATCGACGGGCGGCTGCAGGTGGAAGGGGCGGTGCTCAACGTCGTCGCCATGCGGCTGCGGAGCGTCGACGATGCCCTCGACGGCCCGCCGGAGAAGCTGCCGCTGGCCAAGCAGCAACGGATGTTCAGGTAGCGTGCCCGGGTGAATTCGATGAAGGCCGAGCTCCTCGCCTACGCCCTGGCCCTGCCGGAGGCCTGGGAGGACCACCCGTGGGGCGAGTCGGTCGCCAAGGTCGGCAAGAAGGTATTCGTCTTCTTCGGCGACGACGCGCCCGAGCGCGCCCGCAGCTTCACGGTCAAGCTGCGCGACTCGCATGACGAGGCCAGCGCGATGGGCTGGACCGCGGATCCCGGCTACGGCCTCGGCCGAGGCGGCTGGCTGACCGTCAACGCGCCGGAGGACGCGCCGATGGACCTGCTCCAGGCCTGGATCGTCGAGAGCTATCGGGCCGTTGCGCCAAAGCGACTTGCCGCGCGGCTCGACGGCGGCTGAGGAACCGATCCCGGACCGAGGGCGTCCAACCCGAAACGACGCTGCGCAGCATCGATCCGAACACCGCCCACCTAAGGAGGACGGCTCGATGCGACGTCCCTGGCTCTCGCTCCCCGCGGCCCTCGCCGCACTGCTCATCACCGCCGCGCCCGCGCTGGCGTGCGGCGGCCTCATCGGCCCGAACGGGGCCGTCAACCTGCTTCGCACCACGACCTTCGCCGGCTACCACGACGGCGTCGAGCACTACGTCACCTCATTCGAGTTCGCCGGTGGCGGGGGTGCCTTCGGCTCGATCACGCCGCTGCCGGACATCCCCGCCAAGGTCGAGCGCGGCGGCGACTGGACCCTCCAGCGCCTGATCCTCGAGACCAATCCGGTCGAGGAACGCGCCTTGAGCTTCTTGGCGGCGGCGAGCCGCCGACGCACAGGAGGCCGAGGTGCTGCTCGAGACCACCGTCGACGCGCTCGACATCACGATCCTGCGCGGCGGCGGCGACGAGGTCGGGCTGTGGGCCAAGAACCACGGCTTCCGGCTGCCGCCCGACGCGCCCGAAGTGCTCGACTTCTACGCCGAGCGCTCGCCGATCTTCATGGCCGCGGCCTTCGACGCCGATCGCGCCGCCGAGCTCGGCCAGGCGCTCGGTGACGGCACACCGATCCACCTCACCATCCCGACCGACAACCCGTGGGTGCCCCTGCGGATCCTGGCGCTCGGCAAGTCCGCGGCCGAGACCGTGCAGGCCGACGTCTACCTGCTCACCGACGACCGCCCGGCGCTCCTGCCCAAGGCGGGCGCCGCCTTCGGCGAGTCGGCGGGCCTGATCCTCGACCACAGCGCCGCCGCCAGTGAGACCCTCCTCGCCGACCTGCGCTCCGACGCCGGCATGGAGTGGGTCCCCGACGAGGCGTGGCTGACCAAGGTCGTCGTCGACACGAGCGCCGACGAGCTGAACTTCGACCTGGCCATCGATGCCTCGGGCGCCGGGAAGCCCTCGCCGGTGGACGCGGGCTTCGCCCCCTTCCGACCGACGCCGGTCCCGCGCGCTCCGGTCGCCCTCTTCCTCGGGCTGGCCGCGGTGCTGATAGTGGCGCTGCCGATCGGGCTCGAGCGGGCGGCGCGAAACACCGGCCCTTCGCCGTGGGCCGGCGCATGAGCCGTCCGGCTCGCCTGGCGGTCGCCGCGCTGCTCTTCGGGGCAGCGGTGACCGCCGGGTGCGCCCCTGGCCCGGTGACAGTCACGCTCACCATCCACCACTCGGCCTTCGACGTCGGCGAGGTGAGCGTGCCGCGTGGCGTGCCGGTCACGTTCGTGCTCGTCAACGAGGACCCGATCGACCACGAGTGGCTGATCGGCGACGACGCGTTCCACGACGCGCATCGCACCGGCACCCACGCCGCGCACCACGACGTGCCGACCGAGGTGACGATCCCGGCGCTCGAGACGAGGCGCACGACGATCACGTTCGACGAGCCGGGCACGCTCGCCTACATCTGCCACCTGCCCGCCCACGAGGCGTACGGCATGGTCGGAACGCTCACCATCGAGGGCTGACGGCAACATATACTCCCGGCCGTGCTGAACCCAAACCCGCCCCGGATGATCACCGTCATCATCGCCGTGGCCCTCATCCTGGTGGGCCTGTCGGCTACGGTTTTCCCGCTCGACTTCGTCAATGCCGCGCTCGATGTCGTGCAGGACGCGATCGGAACGAACCTGGCGGTCACGACCGAGGTCGGCTGGCTGTTCCTCTTCGCCGGCGACGCGCTCCTCATCGCCGGCTCGCTGCTGCCGGGGATCTGAGCGATGGGCAATCGCATGAACTTCGCGCCGCGGATGCCGACGATCATCGTCGCACTGGCCCTCGTCGTCATCGGCCTCCTCGGCACCTTCGTCGGCGCACTGCCGGCGATCGCCGGACAGAGCGGCGAGGTCATCGGTGCCTGGGCGTTCGTGGCCGCCGCCGTGGTGCTGGTCCTCGGGATGGTCTTCGAGGGGATCTAGGCGACCACCTCGGGAGCGCCCAGCAGGACCGGCAGCACGCTGCCGAAGAAGTAGCCGGCCACGCCGGCAACCGCACCGATGACGAGGATCTCGAGCCCGGACGCCCACCATGACCGATGCGTCCATCGGCTCTTCACCACCCCGATCCCGAACAGGACGGCCAGCGTGAGCCCCACGGACGCGATCACGGCCGCCGCGTCGCTGAGGAACAGGTGCGGGAGGATGGGGGCGATGCTGCCGAGGCCGAAGGCGGCGCCCATGACCAGCGCGCCCTGCATCGGCGATCCGTACGGCTCCTCGACCGCCAGGCTCAGCTCCTTCTCGACCATCGTCTTGAGCAGCACGTCGGGGTGGTCGGCCATGATCCGCGCCACCTGACGGGCCTGCTCGGGCGGGAGGCCGTCCTCGGTGAACATGTAGGCCACTTCGGCCTCCGCCTCGCCGGGGCGCTCGTGCACCTCCTCGCGCTCGTCGACGATCTGGGCGTCGAAGATCTCGCGCTGGCTCTTGGAGCTGATGTACTCACCGGCCGCCATGCTGAAGATCCCGCCGAGCGCGGTCGCGAGCCCGGCGACGATGACGTAGTAGCTGTCCGAGGACGCGCCGGCGACGAAGTTGACGACGGCGACGGTGCTGATCAGGCCGTCCTGGGCGCCGAAGATCGCCTCGCGGACCTCGCCCAGCAGCGCCGCCTTGCGGCGCTCATCGGTCAGGTGCGCCTCGAGGAAGTCGCTGTCGAACTCCCGGGCGGCCATCGACGCGCGCGCGTCCTCGTCGGCCAGGAGCGCCGCCGTGCGCTCGTCCATGAACCGATGCTAGCCGCTGGCCGTATCCCGCGTAGACGGCCTGAGGATCAGCGGCGGTTGCCCGCGACGCGCCATGCCAGCGGAAGCAGCAGCGCGGCCGCGACGACCTTGACCAGGTCCGACGGCAGGAAGACGAGCGCTCCGACCTCGATGGCGACGGCCGGCGGGAGCTCCGCCACGATGGCGAGCACCGGGACGCCGATGGCGTACACGACCAGCGTGCCGATCGTCATCAGGCCGGCGGCGCGCAGGAACGTCCGATCCCATCCAGCCTCCGCGAGCCGTCCGACGACCGCCGCCGCGACGATGAAGCCGACGAGGTAGCCACCCGTGGCGCCGAGGAGGCGGGCCAGGCCCGCCTCGCCCTCGGCGTAGACCGGCAACCCGAGTGCGCCGACGAGCACGTAGAGGACCATCGAGAGCGCGCCGCGAACCGTTCCCAGCGCCGTGCCGACCAGCAGCACGGCACCGGTCTGGAGCGTGTACGGAACCGGCGTCCACGGGACGGTGAAGGCGACCTGGGCCGCCAGCGCGGTGAGTGCCGCGCCGGCGACGATCAGTGCGGCGTCGCGAGCGACGGGCGACACTCGCTCGAGCGGCAGGAGGTCGGCTAACGTGACCGGGCGGCGCAGGCTGGCGGTAGAGCTCATCGGCGCCGATTCTAGCCCGACCGGAGCGTCCGGGATCGGCTAGACTCCGGCGAGTCCTTTAAGGCCGGCACGGTGATGCCGGAAAGGAGACCGATGCCCAGCGCCGCCCCCCACGCCGTCCCGCTCGTCATGCCCGACGCGGCACCCGGCGTTTCCGCGGGCCTCCTGGCGCTCGAGGGCGGCCTCGTCCTCACCGGTTCGCTCCACGGCAGCCGCCTCCCCGCCGATGGCGACCTCGTCTTCACCACCGCCGCCACCGGCTGGGGCGAGATCCTGACCGATCCGTCCTACGCCGGCCAGATGGTCGTGCTCACGCACCCGATGGCAGGCAGCTACCGGATCGCGCGATCCGAGCTCGAGTCGGCGAGGGTCCACGCGCGAGGACTGGTCGTGACCCGGCTCGTGGAGCCGCCACCCGGGCTCGGCGTCTCGCTCGACGAGCTGCTGGCCGAGGGCGGCATCCCAGCCATCTCGGGGATCGACACGCGGGCCCTGACGCTCCTGCTCCGCAACGGTGCCGCGCGCCGCGCGACGATCGTGCCCGCCGAGGTCGGGGAGGGCGAGGCGGTCGAGCGCGCGCGGCGGAGCCCGACCTGGGAGTCGGTCGACCACGTCGCCGCCGTCGCCGCGCCCGAGCCGTTCCGCATCCCGCCCGACGGGGAGCGACGTGCGCTTGCGGTGCTGGTCGACTACGGCGTCAAGCGCTCGCTCCTCGCCGCGCTCACCGAGCGCGGGATCGAGGTGATCGGGCTGCCGCCGGATGCCACTGCCGCGGACGTCGCCTCGCACGCTCCCGACCTCGTCGTGCTCTCGCCCGGGCCCGGCGACCCGTCGCGGATGGCGCCTCAGATCGCGGCGGTGAGTGACCTTGCGGCGAGCGCAGCGGCCGGTGGGACGCCGATCCTCGGCATCTGTCTCGGCCATCAGCTCCTGGGCCTCGCGGCCGGGGCGCAGACTCGGCGACTGGCGGTCGGGCACCACGGCGGCAACCACGCCGTTCTCGAATCGGCGACCGGACGCGTCGACATCGGCGCCCACAACCACGAGGTCGAGGTGCTCGACGGTCCGGCGCTGGCGGCGGCGGGCTACACCGTGAGCCACCGCGATCTCAACGACGGCACCGTCGAGGGACTGGCGCACGCGAGCGGCCGGATCGCATCGGTCCAGTTCCATCCCGAGGGGGCTCCCGGGCCGATCGACGCCACCCGCATCTTCGACCTGGCGCTCGAGACTGCTCTCGCATGACGGCCCAACCGCGGAAGGTGCTCGTCATCGGCTCGGGGCCGATCCTCATCGGCCAGGCGGCCGAGTTCGACTATGCCGGCGTGCAGGCCTGCCTGGCGCTGCGTGAGGCCGGCGTCGAAACCGTGCTCGTCAACTCGAACCCCGCGACGGTCATGACCGATCCGGACGTCGGCGGGACCGTGATCCTCGCGCCGCTCACCGTGGAGCACGTCACGCGGGTCATCGAGGAGCACCGGCCCGACGCCCTGCTGCCGACCCTGGGCGGCCAGACCGGGCTCAACCTGGCCGTGGCGCTCGACGACGCCGGGGTGCTCGAGCGCTGCGGGCTGAAGGTGCTCGGCACGCCGCTGGCCGCGGTGCGGGCGGCGGAGGACCGCGGCGGGTTCCGCGACCTCGTGACCGGGATCGGCGAGCCGGTGCCCGAGTCGGCGGTGGTCGAATCGGTCGACGACGGGCTCCAGTTCGTCGAGATGCTCAATGCCCCGGTTGTCGTGCGCCCTGCCTTCACCCTCGGTGGGGGAGGTGGCGGGTTCGCGGCGACGCCCGAGGAGGCGCGCGTTCGGATCGGCGCCGGTTTGGCGGCGAGCCCGATCGGCCAGGTGCTCGTCGAGCGCTCGCTGCTCGGCTGGTACGAGATCGAGTTCGAGGTGCTGCGTGACGCGTCGGACACGACGATCGCCATCTGCGGCATGGAGAACCTCGACCCGATGGGCGTCCACACTGGCGACTCGATCGTGGTGGCGCCGATCCAGACGCTCCCGGACCCGGTCGTCCAGCGGCTGCGGCGGTGCGCGCTGAAGATCGTCCGCGCCCTGAAGCTCGAGGGCGGCTGCAACGTCCAGCTGGCGGTGGCGCCCGATGGCAGCGACTACCGGGTCATCGAGGTCAACCCGCGGGTGTCCCGCTCGAGCGCCCTGGCCTCGAAGGCGACCGGCTACCCGATCGCGCGGATCGCCGCCCAGATCGCGCTCGGCCGGCGGCTGCACGAGATGCCGAACCCGGCCACCGGTGGCAACTCCGCCGCATTCGAGCCGGCGGTCGACTACGTCGTCGTCAAGCTGCCGCGCTGGCCGTTCGACAAGTTCCCGACCGCGGACCGCAGCCTCGGCGTGCAGATGAAGGCCACCGGCGAGGCGATGGCCATCGACCGCGAGTTCGGCCCCGCACTGCTCAAGGCGGTCCGCTCGCTCGAGCCCCGCGGCCGCGGCTGGCTGTGGGAGGACCCGGTCTGGAGCCTGGCCGACCGCCCGCCGGCAGACCTCGCCACGTTCCTGGCACCGTCCGACACGCGCCTCTGGCGCATGGTCGCCCTCCTGCGCCATGGCTGGGCCGATGCGGCCGCCATCGCGGCCGCCACCGGCATCGCGCCGTGGTTCACCGATCGACTCGCGGAGCTCGTCTCTGCGGAGTCGCGGGTCGTCGGTGCACCCCTGCTCGAAGCGAAGCGAGCCGGCTTCGGCGATGCCGAGATCGCGACCCTCTCCGGGGTTCCCGCGGTGGCCGTCCGGCGCGCCCGCGTGCGCGCCGGCATCGGTCCGTCCTACCGCCGGGTCGACACCTGCGCCGGCGAGTTCCCGGCCGAGACTCCGTACTTCTACTCGTCCTATGCCGATGCCGAGGTCAGGCCGCCGGCCGAACGGCGCAGCGTGATCGTCGTCGGGTCGGGACCGATCCGCATCGGCCAGGGGATCGAGTTCGACTACTGCTCGGTGCGCGCCGCGTGGGCGATCCGCGAGATGGGCCTCGACGCGGTCGTGATCAACAACAACCCCGAGACCGTCTCGACCGACTACGACGCCTGCACGCGGCTGTACTTCGAGCCGCTCGACACCGAGTCGGTGCTCGACGTCATCGACCACGAGCGCGCGCTGACCGGGACGCCACCGGCGGTGGTGCTCACCTTCGGCGGCCAGACGGCGATCGACCTCGCCAGGGACCTCGCGTACGCCGACGTGCCGATCGCCGGGCTGACGGCCGAGGCCATCGAGATCACCGAGGACCGCGAGCGGTTCGCCGGCCTCCTCGACGAGCTCGGGCTCGACGGGCCGCGAGGGCTGCTGGCAGCCTCGGCGGAGGGGCTGCGCGCGGCGGTCGACGCACTCGGAATGCCGGTCATCGTGCGGCCGTCGTGGGTGATCGGGGGGCGGGGAATCGCCGTGCTGCGCACCGAGGCGGACGTCGCCGACTACCTCGAGACCGAGGTCGGCTGGCCGCTCCGCGTCGACGAGCTGGTTGCCGGCATCGAGCTCGACGTCGATGCCATCGGCGACGGGCAGGCGTGGTGCGTGCCCGGGATCCTCGAGCAGATCGACCCGCCCGGCGTCCACTCCGGCGACAGCGTCGCGGTGCTCCCTCCGCAGCAGCTGCCGCGCGAGGTCCAGGAGCGTGCGGCTGAGGCGGCCGGGCGGATCGCGCTGGCGCTCGGGGTACGCGGCATCCTCAACGTGCAGATGATCGTGGCGGGCGAGCGGATCGTCGTCATCGAGGCCAACCCGCGCGCCAGCCGAACGGTCCCGATCGTGGCCAAGGCGACCGGCTTCGACGTCGTCGCAGCGGCCGTGCGCTGCGCCCTCGGCGCCTCACTGGCCGATGCCGGGCTGCGCCCGGGATTGGCGGCTGATGGCCCACTGGTCGCGGTGAAGGCGCCCGTCGGCTCGTTGTGGCGCCTGCCCGGGGTCTCAGCCGAGCTCGGGCCCGAGATGCGGTCGACGGGGGAGGTGCTCGGCCTGGCGCCCGGCGCCGCCGAGGCCCATCGCCTGGCCGACGAGGCGGTTGCCGCGCACGCGGTCAGCGCCGGCTGACGCTTCGTGCGGGCATGGAGAGGGGCCGTCGGCTCCAGTACGGAGGGTCCTGGAACGCGACGGCCCCGAGAAGACTCGAGAGCGAGTCATCGCGGACGGGCGTAACCGCAAAATGTCGCTTCAGGCCCGAGCTTCCGTCGGCGACGGGGTCACACCTGGGCGTCCGCTGACGCCCCGTATCTCTCGATGTCTACGCCGACAACCTTAGCAAGTCCTGTGCCGCTCGTCAGTTCGGCACCATACAGGCCGCGGCTCGGGCGGCGGGCTCTCATCGGCGGCGGGTCATTCGCGCGCGATCGGCGCTGAGCTGCGTCTGGCGGCGCCGAAGGTAGCCGCCGTACCACCCGGCCAGGAAGCCGAGCGCGGCCTGGTAGACGCCCTGGAAGAGGAGGCCGGTCGTGTCCCGCAACGTTGCGTAGACGATGATCGCGACCAGGGCGAAGCTGACGATCGCCGCCGCCGTGCCGTACAGCGCCGGCCGTTGCCAGCCGAACCAGCCCGCGGCGATGAGCGCGCCGAACATCGCGAACGTGCCGGCGAGGGAGAGAGGATCGGTCGGCCCAAGCCGCACCGAGGCGTAGTAGCCGACCGTCGCCACGAGCCCGGTGGCCAGCCAGGCCAGTGGGTTGCGTCGCAGCAGGAAGGCGCGCTCCCGGATGGGCCGCAGCGGACCCGTCTCGTCGAAGCCGGCCAGCGGCGGCGGCTTGTTGGGGAGCGGCGGCGCCGGGGGGAAGATACGGCCGAGGAAGCTGCCCCGTCCCGAGTCGGCTGCCGGCTCGACGGCCTCGCCATCCTCCGCGGGCAGCTCGCCCCGGGCGGCCAGGCGCGCGCGGCGGCGGGCTTCGGCGCGCGACGTGGCGCGGTCGGGAGGGGTGGACATCGGTCGCCGATTGTACTGTCAGCGCGCAGTAAGCGACCGGTAAGCGCCCGGTAACCGTGCGTCGGCCATCCTGTCGCGGCCCGCACGCCTCCGTCCGAGAGGTGTGCCGTGACCGTCGCAAGCCGATTCCACTCCGGCCGCAGCCTTCGCCGGCCGCTGCCTGTCGTCCTCGTCGTGGCGCTCCTCGGAGCGGCGTTCGCGCCGATGACCACGATCGAGGTCGCGCGCGGGCTAGACGCGGCGCAGGCCAATCACCTCGTCGTGAGCGAGATCGTGACCGGCGGCGCATCGGCCTCCGACGAGCTGATCGAGCTCCACAACCCCACCTTGGCCGCGTTACCGCTCGAGGGTCTCGAGGTCATCTATGTGACCGCGACCGGCGCGACCATCTCGCGACGCGCGACGTGGCCGCTCGGTGCGCCGAGCGTGCCGCCGGGCGCGCACGTGCTCATCGCGAACTCCTCGGGCATCTACGCGTCGATCGCCGACGCCACGTACGCGTCGGGCATGGCCGCCACCGGCGGCAGCGTCGCCATCCGCATCCTCGGCGCGACCACGGCCATCGATGCCGCCGGCTGGGGCACGGCCGCCAGCACGTGGATGGAGGGGCTGCCCGCCGGCGCGCCGGCACCGGGATCGAGCATCGAACGGCTGCCCGGTGGCGCGCTCGGTTCCGGCCAGGACACCGACCACAACCTCGTCGACTTCGCCGAACGCCTCGTGCCGGAGCCGCAGAACCTCGGCTCGCCCCCGACGCCCGACCCGACGGCGCCAACCCCCTCGCCAACGACGTCAATGACGCCCGGCCCGACGGCCACGCCGGAGCCAACCAGCACGCCCGACCCGACGCCGATCCCACCGTCGGCAACGCCCGAGCCGTCGAGCAACGCCCGAACCGACGCCGACCGCGTCGCCGGTGGCGGCCAGCAGCGTCGCCGAGGCCCGCTCGGCGCCGGACGGCAGCACGGTGACGATCGAGGCCGTCGCGCTCACCGGGTCCGACTTCCACGACGGCGGCGGCTTCGTGGCCGATGCTACCGGCGGCATCGCCGTGCTCATTACCGATGGCGCATTCGCGCGCGGCGAGTTCCTGCGCGTCAGTGGAGAGATCGACGACCGGTTCTCGCAGCGCACCCTGCGCGCCGATGGCGGTTCGCTCGTACGCCTCGGCACGGCGTCCGAGCCGGCCCCGGTCGCGGCGTCGACTGGCACGGTCGGGGAGGGTCACGAGGGCCGACTCGTTCGCATCGGCGGCGCCATCCTCGGCAGCCCGACGACGCTCACCACCGGGCTGGCCTTCGACGTCGATGACGGCAGCGGCGCCACGCGCGTGGTGGTCGGCAGCGCGACCGGCATCGACACGGCCGAGTGGCTGTCCGGGGCGACCCTCGAGCTCGTCGGCGTGGCCGGGCAGCGCGACTCGTCCGGATCGGGCACCGATGGCTACCGCGTCCTTGCCCGCGATTCCGACGACGTCATCGGCGTCAACCCACCCGCGGCCTCGCCCGAACCGACGCCCTCCGCGGGCGGCGCGTCGCCGACGCCCTCGCCGGCGCCGGGCGCCGAGGGCGTGACGCCCATCGCCGAGGCCCGCCAGGCGGCGAAGGACGCTCGGCTCCGGATCCGTGGCGTCGTGACGCTCCCGACCGGCCTCGTCGACGACCGCACGGCCGTCGTGCAGGACGCCACCGGCGCCATCCTCCTGCGCCTCGGCGAGGATGACGGCCGCCTCACGCTGGGCCAGCGGGTCGAGGTCGATGGCAAGCGCTCGACCCTCAGCGGCATGGAGTCCCTGCGCGTCGTGGGGCCGATCGTGTCGCTCGGCACTGCCGCCGAGCCGGCCGCGCGCCAGGTCCGCACCGGCGAGGCCGGCGAAGGCGAGGAGGCCACGCTGGTCGTCGCGCGGGGCGCCATCGTCGCGTCTGCGCGGCGCTCGTCGAGCGGCACCGTCTCGCTCGAGATCGACGATGGCAGCGGGCCGCTGCGCGTCAGCCTCGCGGCCCGCCTGCGCGCGGACCGCGACTCGCTCGTGGCGGGCACCTGGGTCGAGGTGCGCGGCGTGCTCGGCCAGGACACGACCCGCTCGAAGCCGGCCGAGGGCTACCGCATCTGGCCGCGCTCGTCGGGCGAGGTCCGGGTGACGGCGCCGGCCGCCGGAGGCAACGGTCTAGGCGACGGCGGCTCGGGCGGCCCTGTCGGAGGCCCGAGCGGCTCGCTCGGCGACCTGGAGGCGGCGGACCTCGCGCAGCTGCGCATCGGTGCGACGCTCGTCATCGGCCGCTGGAAGGAGCTCGGCATCGGCGGGATCCTGTGGGACGGCGACCGCCTGGTGGGAGTCCATGCCTCCTCGGGCGACGTCGTCCGCCGGCTGATGCGCCAGCGGCGTCCACCCCTCGCGCTCGATCTCGGCGGCCTCCAGGCCGCGGGGACCGAGCGGGCCATCGGTGCCCCGATCGTCAAGCTCGGCGCCGGCACGGGCCAGACGGTCGTCCTCGACACTTCACCCGCACCGCCACGGGCCACGCTCGCCGGCGATCTCCCGGCCTGGGTCTCGGTCGTCGGGAAGCTGTCCCGCTCCGGCTCGCGTCGCATCCTTCTCGTCGACGGGGAGCGCGTCCCCATCCATGACCGCTGCGCGGACGAGGACGACGACGACCGCGACCGCCACGGCGTCGTATCCGTCACCGGCGTCGCCCTCGGCGATCCGCTCCGGCTGCTCGTGCCGTGCGGCGGGGTGCGCTTGGCGCCGAGCATCGCCGGCGGCGGGGCGCACGTGGCCTTCGTCGGAAGCGCCGCGGCGGGTCCGACGTCGCCGGCATCGGCCGCCGGTCCGCGTGACGCGGACCACCGCCAGCCGGTCGTTGCGGGCCTTCTGATTGCCGCCGCGACCGCCCTCGCAGGCGGTGCGGTCCTCGCTCGGCGGCGCTCGCGGGGTGACCCCGAACCCGCCGCGGCCACGGAGCTCGACGACGCGAGCGCGTCCGGAGCACGACTCACGCTCATACGCGTACCGCACGAAGGCGGTCCGTGAGCGTGAACGTGAGCGTGAGCGTGAGCGTATACTCCCGCGCGTTCATCGACCGAGAGCACGCACGAAGGAGGCGCCGCCGCGTTGACCGGCCTCAGCCAGGCCGACGCACCCCGCACCGGGGCGCGTCAGTACCACATCGGCCTCGAACGGGGTGAGCTGGCGGAGTACGTCCTGCTCGTCGGCGACCCCGGCCGGGTGGCCAAGGTCGCGTCGCGCTGGGACGCCATCGAGGTCGAGCGCTCGAACCGTGAGATCACGACGGCCACGGGCACCCACCGCGGCATGCGGGTCAGCTGCATGTCGACCGGAATGGGCACGGACAACGTCGAGATCGTGCTGGCCGAGGTCATGGAGATCACCGACGCGGCCACGTTCATTCGCATCGGGTCGTCCGGCGCGCTGCAGCCGGAGATCGCCCTCGGCGATCTGATCATCTCGACCGGAGCCGTCCGGCTGGAGAACACGACCGACTTCTACGTACACCCTGGATTCCCGGCCGTGGCACACCGGGACGTCGTCTGGGCGCTCGAGGCGGCCTGTCGACAGCTCGAGATCCGACACCACGTGGGGCTGACGGCGACGGCGAGCGGGTTCTACGCTCCGCAGGGACGGCAGATGCGCACGCTCCCCGTTCGCTATCCTGAGCTCGCAGAGGAGCTTCGCCGCCAGCGTGTGGCGAATCTCGAGATGGAGTCGTCGGCACTTTTCGTGCTGGCTCATCTTGCGGGACTGCGGTCCGGCACCGTCTGCGCGGCGTACGCGCAGCGGACGGACGGCACGTTCCTCGAAGACGCGGCGAAGGAGGCCGCGGAGGCACGTTGCATCGATGCCGGACTGGCCGGCATCCACCTGCTCTGGCAGGTCGACACCGATGGCGGCGACACGCTCGCCGCACGAGGGACTCTGGTCGGCCGACAGGCGGGATGGTCACAAGGAACGTCCGGCGACGATGCCGGCCACTAGGAGGCAATGATTCACCTATGGCGACCGAGGCTTACTGCGTCAAGTGCAAGGCAAAGCGCGAGATGCTGGACGCAACGAAGATCACCATGAAGAACGGCAAGCCGGCGACCCAGGGCACGTGTCCGGTCTGCGGCACCAAGATGTTCAAGATCGGCGGCTGACCGCCCCGAACTCGATCTCACTTACGGGCGCGCCAGGCGGCGCGCCCGTTTTTCGTGCCCCGGTCGTGATGGGCACGCACGGCCGGTAGAATCCCGGTTGTGGAGCGCAGAGCCGAGCGGCCCATCCTCGCGATCGACCTCGGCGGCACCCAGATCCGCGCGGCCCTCGTCACCCCCGATCGCACCGTCCACTGCCGCCGCGCGGTGCCGACGGCCGACGAGGAGGGCGTCGAGGCCGTCCTGAACCGGATCGTCGAGGTCGCCGCAGCGGTTCGCGCCGAAGCGGCGGCGGACGGCCTTCCGGCACCCATCGGCATCGGCATCTCGTCCCCTGGCCCGCTCGACCCGTGGAACGGCATCGTGCGCCTGGCTCCGAACCTCGAGGGCTGGACCGATATCCCCCTCGCTCCGCGCGTGGCTGCCGGACTCGATATGCCCACGTTCCTCGAGCGCGACACGAACGTCGCGATCATGGGCGAGTGGCGCTTCGGCGCGGCCCGCGGCACCGAGAACGCCATCTACCTCACCATCTCGACCGGCATCGGCGGCGCGGCCATCATCGACGGCCGTCCGCTGGTCGGCACGAACGGAACCGCCGGTGAGTTCGGGCACATCACCGTCGAGCTCGACGGGCCGCGTTGCGGCTGCGGGGGCATCGGCCACGCCGAGGCCATCGCATCCGGGGCCGGGCTGGCCCGCCTCGGTCGAGCGCTCGTGGGCGAGCACCCCGACTCGCCGCTCGCTCGCCTGGCGAAAGGAGCCCCGGAGCTCGATGCGCAGCTGGTCGCGACCGCCGCGGAGGAGGGCGACGCCGGCGCGGCGGCACTGCTGGAGCGTGCGTGGGTCGCGATCGGTGCCCTGTGCGCCTCGCTGATCAACGCCCTCGACCCCGAGGTCGTCGTCATCGGCGGCAGCATCGCCGAGCATCACCCGCGCCTCTTCGACGTCATCGGTGTCGAGCTCGAGCGTCGCGCCTTCCCGATCCTCCTCGACAGGGTATCCGTCGTGCATGCCGCGCTGGGCGGGGATGTCTCCCTGATCGGCTCGCTGCCGATCGTCAACGACCGCATCGACGACCCGGCCTACGCGCGCGGGTCGGTCCCACTGCAGCAAGGAGCTCCGCTCTCGTGACCACCCGCATCGGTATCAACGGCTTCGGGCGCATCGGCCGCCAGACCCTCAAGGCCATGCTCGAGCGTCATCCCGATCGTCTCGAGGTGGTCGCCGTCAACGACCTCGCCGACGACGAGACCAACGCGCACCTGTTCAAGTACGACTCGACCTACGGGCGGTACGCCGGCGAGGTGTCCGCCGGCGAGCATGCGATCGTCGTGGACGGCCGAACCATCCGCTCGTTCAGCGAGCGCGACCCGGCCGCGCTGCCGTGGGGCGACCTCGGGGTCGACATCGTGATCGAGTCGACGGGCATTTTCACCGATGCCACCAAGGCTGCCGCCCATCGCGAGGCGGGAGCCAGGAAGGTGATCATCAGCGCCCCGGCCAAGAACGAGGACGTCACCCTGGTCCTGGGCGTGAACGAGGACCGATACGACCCCGCGCAGCACCACATCGTGAGCAACGCCAGCTGCACCACGAACGGGCTGGCGCTGCCGGCCAAGGTCATCTTCGACAGCTTCGGCATCGAGCGCGGGCTGATGACCACCATCCACAGCTACACGAACGACCAGAACGTGCTCGACGTCTTCCACAAGGACCTGCGCCGCGCCCGCAGCGCGGGGCAGAACATCATCCCCACCACCACCGGCGCCGCCAAGGCCCTCGCCCTCGTCATCCCGGAGCTGGAGGGCAAGTTCGACGGGTTCTCGCTGCGCGTGCCGACGCCGACTGTGAGCGTGATCGACTTCGTGGCCGTCACGGAACGCCCGGTGACCGCCGAGTCGGCCAACGACGCGCTGCGCGCGGCCGCCGACGGACCGATGAAGGGGCTGCTCGGCGTGGTCGACGAGGAGCTGGTGAGCATGGACTTCAAGGGCGACGAGCGCTCGAGCATCGTCGACGCGCCATCGACGATGGTCGCCGGCGACAACCTGCTCAAGGTCATCGCCTGGTATGACAACGAGTGGGGCTACTCCTGCCGAGTCGCCGACCTCGCCGCGTTCATGGCCGAGCGGCTCTAGCCGAGCCGCAGCGATGGACGCCAAGACGATCCGCGACGTCGACGTTGCCGGGCGCCGGGTCTTCGTCCGCGCCGACCTGAACGTGCCGCTCGAGGACGGGCGGATCACCGACGACACCCGCATCCGTGCCAGCCTTCCGTCGATCGTCAACCTGCTGGAGCGGGGCGCAACGGTCATCCTCGCCAGCCACCTCGGCCGACCGAAGGGCAAGATCGTCGACCCGCTGCGGCTGCGTCCCGTTGCGGAGCGGCTGAGCCAGCTGCTGGGCCGCCCGGTGCGCATGACCGGCGACGCGCTCGGGCCGGGAGTCCAGGTGGCGGTCGACAAGCTCCGTCCCGGTGACCTGCTGCTGCTCGAGAACCTGCGCTTCCACGCCGCCGAGGAGGCCAACGATCCCGCATTCGCCGAGTCGCTCGCAAGCCTCGCCGACCTGTACGTCAACGACGCCTTCGGTGCCGCCCATCGCGCCCACGCCTCGACCGAGGGGATCACCCACCACCTGCCTGCCGTCGCCGGGCTTCTCATGGAGCGCGAGGTCGACGCCCTCGTGCGGCTGCTGCACAAGCCGGCTCGGCCGTTCCACTCGGTCATCGGCGGGGCGAAGGTGTCGGGCAAGCTCGAGGTGGTGAGCGCGCTCCTCACGCGCTGCCAGGCGGTGCTCGTCGGTGGCGGGATGGCGAACACCTTCCTCGCGGCGAAGGGGCTGCAGCTCGGCAAGAGCCTCGTCGAGGCCGAACAGCTCGAGAACGCCCAGAAGATCTTCGATGAGGCGCGGCGCAAGCGCGTGCGCCTCATGCTCCCGACCGATGCCGTGGTGGCGCCCCAGATCCACCATCGGGCCAGGACCCGGGTCGTGCCGATCACCGAGGTGCCGAAGGACCAGATGGTGGTCGACATCGGTCCGGCCACGGTCAAGGCCTACACCGAGCATCTCACCAAGGCGAAGACGGTCTTCTGGAACGGCCCGATGGGGGTCTTCGAGATGCCCCAGATGGCCGATGGCACGAACGCCATCGCGAAGTTCCTCGCCAGGCGAGCGCGTGCCGGGGTGGTCGTGGTCGTCGGCGGCGGCGACTCGGTGGCGGCGGTGGAGCACCTCGGCCTCACCGACCGCATGACCCACGTCAGCACCGGCGGCGGCGCGTCACTCGAGTTCCTCGAGGGCAAGACGCTGCCCGGCGTCGCCGCGCTGCTGCCTGCCGACGCGGAGATCGACCTGGACGGGGAGGGCACATGAGCACGCTGATCGAGGACGTCATCGGTCGCGAGATCCTCGACTCGCGCGGGAATCCGACGGTCGAGGTCGACGTCTTCCTCGACGACGGCGCGGTGGGCACCGCGCTCGTGCCCTCGGGTGCCTCGACCGGCGCACACGAGGCCGTGGAGCTCCGCGACGGCGACGAGGCCCGATACGGGGGCAAGGGTGTCCTCACGGCGGTGCGCCACGTGAACGAGACGCTGCGCCCCGAGCTACTCGGGATCGATGCCCTCGACCAGGTCAGCCTCGACCGCCTCCTGGTCAGCCTCGACGGCACCGACAACAAGTCGAAGCTCGGCGCCAACGCGCTGCTCGGCGTCAGCCTGGCGGTCGCCCATGCCGCCTCCGAGTCGGTCGGGATGCCGCTGTACCGATACCTTGGCGGGACCGCTGCCCGGCGCCTGCCGGTGCCGCTGGTGAACATCCTCAACGGCGGCAAGCACGCCATCGATTCGACCGACTTCCAGGAGTTCATGATCGCGCCGCTCGGCGCGCCGAGCTTCCGCGAGGGGCTGCGCTGGGCGGCCGAGATCTTCCACGCCCTCGGCAAGCTGCTCCACGAGGAGGGCTTCTCGACCACGGTCGGCGACGAGGGCGGTTACGCGCCGAGCCTCGGCAGCAACGAGGACGCGATCGCCGCGGTCCTCACCGCCATCGAGCGTGCCGGCTACACGCCCGGCGAGCAAGTAGCGATCGCTCTCGACCCGGCCACGACCGAGCTCTACGCCGATGGGCGCTACACGCTGGCGCGCGAGGGCCGCGCGCTGAGCGGCGACGAGCTCGTCGACTTCTGGGCCGACTGGGCCGATCGGTACCCGATCGTGAGCATCGAGGACGGCCTGGCCGAGGACGACTGGGAGGGGTGGGTGGCCCTCACCGAGCGCCTCGGCGACCGGGTCCAGCTCGTCGGCGACGACCTGCTGGTCACGAACACCCGCAGGCTGGAGCGCGCGATCCGGGAGCGCGCCGCGAACAGCATCCTCGTCAAGCTCAACCAGATCGGCACGCTGACCGAGACGATCGAGGCGGTCGAGATGGCCCAGCGAGCGGGCTGGACGGCGATCATCAGCCACCGCTCCGGCGAGACCGAGGACACGACCATCGCCGACCTGGCGGTGGCGCTCAACGCCGGCCAGATCAAGACGGGCTCGATGAGCCGATCCGAGCGGATCGCCAAGTACAACCGCCTCCTGCGCATCGAGGAGGAGCTCGGCGACGCGGCCGAGTACGCCGGAGCCGGGGCGTTCGGAGCGTTGCGTGGCTGACGCCTTCTCGCTTGCCGATGCGCTCGCGCGCCTGGCCACCGATCACCACGACTTCGCGGAGGTCTTCCGTGCTCCATCGGGGTCCCTGAGCCTGACCGTGGCGCGCTGGCCCGCTGAGTCGGTCGACGACCAGCAGCCGCACACCGAGGACGAGGTTTACTACGTCGCCGCCGGACGTGCGCAGCTGACGGTTGCGGGCGAGGCGACACCGGTCGGGCCGGGCTCGGTGGCCTTCGTGGCCGCGGGGATCGAGCACCGCTTCATCGAGATCACCGAGGATCTCGAGGTGCTCGTCTTCTGGTCGCCGGCGCGTGGGACCGGAGGCTAGGCCTCGTCCTCTTCGCTCTCCTTGGCGCGGCGACGGGCCGCGGCCGACTCGCGGCTGGCGCGGGTGACGGCCACCTTCGCCTTGCCGGCGGCGGTGCGGGGCCGATCGGCCGCCTTGCCTGCCGCGGCCTTCGAGGCCTTGGCGGCGGCGACCTTCTTGCGCTGCGCGGTCTTGCTGGCGGTGGTGCGCTTCCTCTGCGCCGTCGTCGCGCCCTCGACGTCGTCGAGGAGGTGGGCCTCGTTGACCTTGGTCATCAGCCGGCTCTTGCGGCGCGCCGCGTTGTTAGGATGAAGGATGCCCTTCTCCGCAGCCTTGTCGAGGGCGCTGATGGCCGCCGCGACCGCGGCAGGGCCGTCGCCGTCGGAGCGCCCGAGGGCGATGTCGGATGCCTGCAGGACGAGCGTCTTCGCCTCGCTCCGCGTGCGGCGGTTCACCGTGCGGCGGCGGAGCGACTGGCGCGCGCGCTTCAGGGCGGAGGGCGTGCGCGCGCCCTTCCAGGTTCGGGCCGTTCTTGCCACGTGGGGTCCTCAATGACGGTCTTCGTGCCGCGCACGCTCACGCACGGGGAGCGCGCCGACGGAGACGAGAGTATAGCAGCGAGCCGCCGGACGGGCCACTCGACAGAAGGCCGCCCAGCGGCGACAATCCGCGCGACCGACGACGGCGCACTGCCCGTTCGCCGCCGGAGCGGTCCGCAGCGGAGACAACCGAGCCAGGGGAGACGCCCGGCCACCGTGCGCCGGACGGGGGCAGGCGCCAGACGGTGCAACGCCGGAGCGCGCTCCACCGTCTTCAACCCCGAACGCCCATGACCACCGCCACGCTGTCCCGCCGCATCTTCCGCCCAGTGGGGACCCGACCAGCTCGTCGATCGATGCTGATCGGGTTCGGCGCCACGCTTGCCCTCGGCGTGCTCCTGCTCGTCGCCGCGTCGGTTGCGGTGGGCGTGTCCGCCGGATCCAGGGTCCTCGGCGGCGTCAACGTCGCCGGCGTGGAGCTGGCCGGGCTCGATCGCGCCGCGGCCGCCCAGCGGCTGGCCGACGAGCTCCCCGCGCTCCACACCGGCCGGGCTGTCGTGACCGTCGGCCAGACCGAGGTCGCCGTGCCGTACGCCGAGCTCGGACGCGGCTACGAGACCGAGGCGATGCTCGACGCGGCCTTCGGCGTCGGCCGCGACGGCGATCCGCTCGCGGATGGCATCGGCCGTCTCCGCAGCCTCCTGCACCAGACGACCCTGCCGGTCGTCGTCCACGCCTACGACGCCGACGCATTGGCCGCCACCGCTTCCGACATCGCCACGGACGTGAGCCACTCGCCGCGCGAGGCCGCGGTCCTCCGCGACGGGACGACCTTCACGGTACGCGAGAGTGCCGAGGGGGTGGGCCTGGCCGGGGCCGACGTCGCCGCGGCCCTTGCTGCCGCCGTCGACAACGCCGACCCCGCCGACGTGCGCGTCGAGCTGACCGCCACCACGCTGCCGCCGGTGGTCGACACCGCCACGGCCGAGCGGGCGGCATCGGCCGCGAGCGGCATGGCCGTCGACCTCGAGCTGACGATCCCCGGCGGCGACGGCGAGGAGCCGCTCGTGGTCGGCGCCGAGACCATCGCCGACGCCATCTCGTTCGGGCCCCTCGGCGCCGACGCCTACTCCGCGCGCCTGGATCCCGCCGCCATCACGACCGCCGTCGAGGCGCGGGCCAAGGACGTCAACCAGGCTGCGGTGAACGCGCAGATCGCGGTCGCCTCGGGCGGCGGGCTGGGCGGGGTGGTCCCCGGCCAGGATGGTCGCCGTCTCAACGTGGCCGAGTCGTCGGACGGCGTGCTCGCCGCCCTCGCCCGGCGGGCCGGCGGAGCGACGCTCGGCTCGATGGCCCTGGCCGTCGACGTCACGGAGCCGTCCCTCACGACCGCCGCCGCGGAGGCGATTCTCCCGCAGATGGAGAGGGTCTCGAGCTGGACCACCTACTACGTCCCGGGCGAGGGGAACGGCTTCGGCGCCAACATCAACATCGGCGCGTTCGACATCGACGGGCGCAACCTGGCGCCCGGCGAGTGGTTCAGCTTCTGGGGCAGCATCGGTCCGGTCACGGAAGAGCGTGGCTACATGTATGGCGGTGCGATCATCAACGGACGCAGCACCCAGGGCGTCGCCATCGGCGGAGGAATCTGCTCGACCTCGACCACGATCTTCAACGCCGCCCTGCGTGCGGGGCTCGAGATGGGCATCCGGGCAAATCACTTCTACTACATCGACCGCTACCCGGACGGGCTCGACGCGACCGTGTCGATCATCGACGACTGGACGCAGGACATGACCTTCCGCAACGACACCGAGCACCCGATCGTCGTCCGCGGCTTCGGCGGCAATGGCTTCGTGACCTTCGAGATCTGGTCGGTGCCGATGGGGCGCACGGTGGTGATCACCGATCCGATCACCAGCAACCACCGCAATGCCATCGAGACCACGGTGGTCGACCCGGACATGGCGCCGGGGAGCGCCAAGCGCGTCGAGTTCCCGCACGACGGCCACGACGTGAGCCGCTCGCGACTCGTGTACGACGCCGACGGCAACCTGATCCATCGCAACGACTACTTCAGCTCGTACGCCACCGTGAACGGCATCACCGCGGTCGGGCCAGGAGCCTCGTCGGGGTCCGAGGAGCCGTAGAGGGCCGCATCGGTTCTTCGCTAGACTCCGGCGGAGTGATCCCGCCGGAGCGCATCCGCAACTTCAGCATCGTCGCGCACATCGACCACGGAAAGTCGACCCTCGCCGACCGCCTGCTGGAGACGACCCACACCATCGACAAGCGGCAGATGACCTCCCAGGTGCTCGACTCGATGGAGCTCGAGCGCGAGAAGGGGATCACCATCAAGGCCCGGGCCGTGCGTCTGCACTACGACGCCGCCGACGGCCGGACCTACGCCCTCAACCTCATCGACACGCCCGGCCACGTCGACTTCACCTACGAGGTGAGCCGATCGCTCCAGGCCTGCGAGGGCGCCATCCTCGTCATCGACGCCAGCCAGGGGATCGAGGCCCAGACCCTGGCCAACGTCCACCTGGCACTCGCCCAGCAGCTGACGATCATCCCGGTCATCAACAAGATCGACCTGCCCAGCGCCGATCCCGAGCTCGTCATGGACGAGCTCGAGGAGACGCTCGCCATCCCGCGCGAGGACGTGCTCCTGGCCAGCGCCAAGGACGGCACCGGCGTGACCGAGGTGCTCGAGGCGATCGTGCATCGCATCCCGCCACCCGCCGCCGACGTCGACGGCCCTCTGCGGGCGCTCGTCTTCGACAGCCACTACGACTCGTACAAGGGCGTCGTCGCCTACGTCCGCCTCGCGTCCGGCTCGCTGCGCGACCACGAGCGAATTCGGTTCATGGCCACCGGCGCCGAGTCGGAGATCCTCGAGCTGGGCTACTTCCGCCCGCAGCCGGTCCCGACCGAGCGGCTCGCGGCCGGCGAGGTCGGCTACGTCGCCAGCGGCCTCAAGAGCATCCGCGAGGCGCAGGTCGGCGACACGCTGACGACCGCGGACGACCGTGGGGCCGATTCGCCGCTGCCGGGCTACCAGGAGCCTCTGCCGCTCGTCTTCGCCGGCATCTACCCGCTGCGCGGCGACGACTACCCCGAGCTGCGCGAGGCGCTCGACAAGCTGCACCTCAACGACGCCGGCTTCGTCTACGAGCCCGAGTCGTCGGCAGCCCTCGGCTTCGGCTTCCGCTGCGGCTTCCTGGGCCTGCTGCACATGGAGATCACCCAGGAGCGCCTCGAGCGCGAGTTCGGGCTCGATCTCATCGCCTCGGCGCCGAGCGTCGAGTACCGGGTCCAGGTCCTGCACCGGTCCGACGAGGTCGTCGTCGACAACCCGGCGCAGATGCCGAGCGTTGGCGACATCGAGTCGATCGGCGAGCCCTGGGTGGCGGTGCAGGTCATCACCCCGACCGACTACATCGGCCCGCTCATGGAGCTGGCGACCATGCGCCGCGGCGAGTTCCAGAACATGGAGTACCTCGACCCGTCGCGGGTCAACCTCCATTTCGAGATGCCGCTGGGCGAGATGATCATCGACTTCTACGACCTGCTCAAGAGCCGATCGAGTGGCTACGCCAGCCTCGACTACACGTACATCGGCTACCGCACGGGCGACCTCGTCAAGCTCGACGTGCTCGTCGGCGGCGAGCCGGTCGACGCGCTGAGCCTGATCGTGCATCGTTCCAATGCCTACCGCCAGGGCAAGGCGCTGGTCGAGAAGCTGAGAGAGCTGATCCCGCGCCAGATGTTCGAGGTGCCGGTCCAGGCGGCCATCGGCTCGCATATCATCAGCCGCGAAACGATCCGGGCGATGCGAAAGAACGTCCTCGCCAAGTGCTACGGGGGCGACGTGACGCGCAAGCGCAAGCTGCTCGAGAAGCAGAAGGAAGGGAAGCAGCGGATGAAGCGGATCGGCTCGGTCGAGATCCCGCAGGAGGCCTTCCTCGCCGTGCTGCGCATGAATGAGGATTCGTCGTAGGTGGACTTCCTCGACTCGCTGCGCCTGGCGATCGCTCTCGGGCTGACGCTCTTCCTGGTGCTCCTCCGATTCGACGCCGAGCGGATCACGCGCAGCGACTACTTCCGCTACCGGACCCCGTGGATGGGGCCGGTCAGCTACTACATCCTCGTCATCGGCTTCGCCATCGGCATCGCCATCATCCTGCCCTCGGGTCGCGAGCAGCTGTTCCTGACCGGCGGCCAGACCGACGAGATGCTGCCGGTCATGCTCCTCTTCGTGACCGTGGCGCTGCTCAACGCGGTGGCGCTCGCCTTCCTGCGCTACGGGAGCATCCTGCCGCTGCCGATCGAGCTGCTGCCCTCGCGCGTCCTCGGCGCTGCGGCCAATGCCGTCAGCGAGGAGATCCAGTTCCGATCGATCGTCCTCGGGCTGCTCCTCTTTGCCCTTCCCGACGACGCCAGCTGGGTCGGCGTGGCGATCGCGTTCCAGGCGGTGGTCTACGGCCTCGCCCATCGGCGCCTGTGGCGCGACCGCGACTGGTACTTCCTCGCCGGATCGGTGCTCCTGGGCTGGGCGGCCGGCGTCGCCACCGTCGAGACCGGCTCGGTCATCCCGGCCATCGTCGGCCACTTCGCCGTGACGATGGCGCTGTTCGGGTTCGCCGGAGGGCGTCTGCGCCAGCGACCGATCTGAGACCGATGGAGGACGTGGGGTGGCGGCTACCGGCCCGCCGGCCGCACCGCTGACGCCGCACGCCCGTCCGGCCGCACGCCGCTCAACCATGGCCTGGATCGGCATCTGAACGGTCGATGTCTCGGTTCGAGGGATTTGCCCCCGTCGGAGGCTGACCGCGGGAGCGCGACCGCTCCGTAGACTGTCAGTTATGCACCTCGAGCCGCACCACCTCTACGTTCACGTGCCGTTCTGCCGGCTGGTGTGCGCCTACTGCGACTTCGTCACCGTCGGGGGCCGGGCGGACGACCTGCCGCGCTACACCGATGCGCTGATCGCCGAGATGGCCCTCTGCCCGGCGCCGGGCGAGCTGCGCACGATCTACTTCGGCGGCGGCACGCCATCCCTGATGGACCCTGAACAGGTCGCGCGCGTCATCTCGGCCGCGACAGGCCGATGGTCGAGCGTGGCGCTCGACGAGGTCACGCTGGAGGCCAACCCGAGCGGCCGCGAGGCGCCCAACTGGGCCGGCCTGCGGGCGGCGGGCGTGACGCGAATCAGCCTCGGCGTCCAGTCGCTGCGTGACGCGGAGCTGCGAGCACTTGCGCGCGGCCACAGCGCCGGCGAGGCGCTCGAGGCGTTCGGCGCGGCCCGGGCGGCCGGGTTCGAGAACGTCAGCATCGACCTCATCTACGGCATTCCCGGACAGTCGCTTGCGGACTGGCGGGACGGCCTCGAGGCGGTGATCGGCCTGGGGCCCGATCACGTCAGCTGCTACGCGCTCCAGCTCGCCCTGGCGCCTGACGAGTGGGCCGCGCCGCCCCGACGCGGCGCGTTGCGTTGGCGAACTCGGATGGTCGAGCGCCAGGACGATGGACTTGCCGCCGCGCAGTACCGGCTCGCCGAGGAGGTGCTCGCGGGCGCCGGCTACGGGCACTACGAGCTCAGCTCGTGGGCGCTCCCGGGACGCGAGTCGCGGCACAACGCGGCGTACTGGGCGCGGCGGTCATACACGGGGATCGGCGCCGGAGCGCACTCGTACGACGGCGCGACCGAGCGGTCGTGGAACACGCGTGACCTCGACGAGTACCTCGCCGCCATCGAGGACGGCCGTCGCCCGGTGGACGGTGTCGATCGCCTTGACGAGGGGACGCGCGCCTTCGAGGCGATGGCCCTCGGGCTGCGGCGGCTCGACGGGGTCGAGCGTGGCACGTTCGCGGCCGAGTTCGGCGCGGACCCGGTCGATCGGTTCGCGGTCGGGCTGGCCGGCCAGGGCACCCTGATCGAGATCGGCGCCGAACGGCTGCGCCTGACGCCGACCGGCCGGCTGCTGGCCTCGGAGGCCTGCCTGGCCTTCCTGCCGGCCTGATGCTCTTCCGGCCGTCGACGCTGAAGGGGATCGCCTCGGGGACGGTGACGCGCGCCTACCGGACGTGGGATCGGCCGCGCGTGCGCCCCGGCGGGCGGCAGCGGACGCCGGCCGGCGTGATCGCCTTCGACGCGGTCGAGCCGGTCGCGCGAGAGTCCCTGACCGATGCCGACGCGCGCTCGGCCGGGCTGGCGGACCTCGACGAGCTGCTGGGGCTGGTCGATCGGCGTACGGGGACGATCTACCGGATCGACCTCCACCTGGCAGGCCCCGACCCGCGGGTTTCGCTGCGCGAGACGACACCGGACGCCCATGAGGTGGCCGATGTGGTGCGTCGCCTCGAACGGCTCGACCGCGCCAGCACGCACGGGCCGTGGACCGAATCGGTGCTGCGGGCCATCGGCGAGCAGCCGGGCACGCGCGCCGTCGAGCTGGCCGCCTCCTTCGGCCGCACGCGTGACCCGTTCAAGCTCGACGTCCGCAAGCTCAAGGAGCTGGGGCTCACCGAGAGCCTGCGGCCGGGCTACCGGCTGTCGCCACGCGGTCGCGCTGTGCTGGCCTCACTCGAGCGTGCGGCGTCGCAGCCGGTGCGCGATCCCGGCATAGACGAGTGAGCCGGCGGCTCCCGCCAGCAGGTCGTTGACCGTGTCCCACGTCCCTCGGACGTTGCGTAGGCCGAAGAACACGTCGCTGTAGTACTCCTGCGCCTCGAGGCCGACGTGAATGAGCTGTGCAACGCCGACGCCGGCGAGCAGCGGCCGGCGGAGCAGGATGGCCAGCACCACGGTCGCCGCCCCCGTGCCGTGGAAGTGCGGGAGCGCGTCGAAGTACTTGTACCGGTCGTAGAGGTCGGCGTAGTTGCCGGCCAGGTCGAGCGCGAAGATCGACAGGTAGAGGCTGTCGGTGGCGAGCGGGTAGCGCTCGCCACGTCGGGTCGTCAGCTGGAGCGCCGGAACGAGGAGGCTGGCCGCGACGAGCGTGAGCCCTCGGGTCCCGATCGCCTTGCCGGCGTAGCGCGGGTCGTCCTTGTGGAGCAGGGCATGGCCCACGACGCCCACGATGACAAGGCGCATCCCGAGGTTGAGCCCCAGCCCCAGGACGGTGCCACCGTTCCATGCACGCACATCCACCCGCGCCCGCAAGCCCGGTGCCGAGCGCAGCGCGCGACGTTGACACCCTCGCGATATCGGGCGTACCATGCCCGCCAGCACTCGTTAGCACTCTCGGCATGAGAGTGCCAATCACACCGGAGACCAGAGGGAAGATGGCGGAAGAACGCACCGCGCGTGAGCGTGCCGCCCATCGGCCGGCGATCGAGCTGACCGAGCGGCAGCGATCGGTGCTGCGCGCCGTGGTTGAGGACTATGTTCTGACCGCGGTGCCCGTCGGCTCGAAGGCGCTGGTGGTCCGCTACGGCCTCGGCGTCTCGCCGGCGACCGTGCGCAGCGCGATGGCCGAGCTCGAGGCGCTCGGTCTGCTGAGCCACCCGCACACCAGTGCTGGCCGCGTCCCCTCCGACCTCGGCTATCGCCTCTACGTCGAGTCGCTCATGCGCGAGGCCGAGCTCGACATGACCGACCAGCTCACGATCCGCCACCAGTTCAGCCAGGTGCCACTGACGAGCAACGAGTGGCTGCGCCTGGCGGCCAGCATCCTGGCCGGCAGCACGCGGGCGGCAGCGGTGGTGACGCCGGCCCGTTCGCGGCGGGCGCGCTTCGGCCACGTGCAGCTGGTGGCGCTGGCTGACGGCGCGCGCCTCGTCGTCCTCGTCCTCGCCGACGGCAACGTCCACCAGCGCCGGCTCGACCGACACGCGCTCGAGCGTCAGCTTCCCGAGGAGGCGCTCGACCAGCCGGCGCTCGACGCCGCGGCGACGCGTTGAACACCGAGCTGGCGGGCCTGACCGCGCCGCAGGCGCGCCGTCGAACGGCGAAGCTCGGGCCGCTGGCGGCCCGCATCGGTGAGGTCGTGGCATCCATGCTCGAGGGAGCCGACTCGGTCGTGGTCGAGGAGGTCTTCACCGACGGCATCGGTCACGTCCTCGAGCAGCCCGAGTTCGCCGAGGGCTCGAAGCTGCGGCCGATCCTCGAGGTCCTGCAGCGATCGGACTTCCTCCAGCAACTGGTGCCGGTCCTGACCAGTCGTGGCGGCGTGCACGTGATCATCGGCCGCGAGAACACGAACGACGCGATGCACGAGGTGAGCCTCGTGTTCGCGCCGTACGGGACCCCGGATCGGGCATTGGGCCTGCTGGGGGTGCTGGGCCCGACCCGCATGCGCTACCCGCGCGCCATCCCGACCGTCCGATACCTGTCCACCCTCATGAACGAGCTCATCAACAGCGAGTACGGCGAGACCCAATGACCGACCATCCGACCAACGGCGGCGCGAAGCCGCCCACGAAGACGCGCGGCCAGGAGCGTGCCGATGCGATCAAGACGCCGAGCCGGCTCGAGCTGGCCGAGCGCATCGAGGCGCTCGAGCGCGAGCTGGCCGAGACGCGCGCCAAGGGCGAGGAGCACCTCTACAACTGGCAGCGCTCTGCGGCCGACTTCGCGAACTTCAAGCGCCGGACCGACGAGGAGCGCGCCGTCGTCGGCCAGTTCAGCAACGCGCTGCTGATCGGCAAGCTGCTCAGCGTGCTGGACGACTTCGACCGTGCCCTCGAGAACGTTCCGCCCGACGCTCATGACGCCTGGATCGAGGGCGTCAAGCTCGTGGAGCGCAAGCTGCGAGCGGTCCTTGAGTCGGAGGGCGTGACGCCGATAGAGGCCGTCGACCAGCCATTCGATCCCAACCTTCACGAGGCGGTCGCCCACGAGGACACCGCCGACCATCCCGACAACAGCGTGATCGGCGAGGTGCAGCGCGGCTATCGGCTGCACGACCGGGTCATCCGCCCGAGCCTCGTCCGCGTGGCGAACAACCCTAAGGAGCACTGACGAACCCATGGGCAAGATCATCGGCATCGACCTCGGCACGACGAACTCGGTCGTGGCCGTCATGGAGGGCGGCGAGCCACAGGTCATCACCAACGCGGAGGGTGGCCGCATCACCCCATCGGTCGTCGCCTTCGCCAAGAGCGGGGAGCGGCTGGTCGGCCAGGTCGCCAAGCGGCAGGCCATCACCAACCCCGAGAACACGATCTTCAGCATCAAGCGCTTCATGGGCCGTCGGTTCGACGACCCCGAGGTGCAGCACAGCAAGGGCCTCGTGCCGTACGAGGTCACCAAGGATCCCAAGTCGGACGGCATCGTCGTCGAGCTGGCCAACGACAAGCACTTCAGCCCGCCGGAGATCAGCGCGATGATCCTCCAGAAGCTGAAGGGCGACGCCGAGGCCTATCTCGGCGAGAAGATCACCGAGGCGGTGATCACCGTCCCGGCCTACTTCGATGACACGCAGCGCCAGGCAACCAAGGACGCCGGGCGCATCGCCGGGCTCGACGTCAAGCGCATCGTCAACGAGCCGACCGCATCGGCCCTCGCCTACGGGCTCGACAAGCAGAAGGACGAGAAGATCGCCGTCTACGACCTCGGCGGCGGCACCTTCGACATCAGCATCCTCGAGCTGAGCGAGGGCGTCTTCGAGGTGCGCTCGACGAACGGCGACACCCACCTCGGCGGCGACGACTTCGACCAGCGTGTCATCGACTGGCTGAGCGAGGAGTTCCGCAAGTCCGAGGGGATCGACCTGTCGAAGGACCGGATCGCCCTTCAGCGCCTCAAGGAGGCGGCCGAGAAGGCCAAGATCGAGCTGTCGAGCACGACCTCGACCGAGATCAACCTGCCGTTCATCAGCGCTGATGCCTCCGGGCCCAAGCACCTGGTCACCACGCTGACCCGGGCGAAGCTCGAGGACCTGGTCGCCGACCTCATCAACAAGACCACCGACCCGGTGAAGAAGGCGCTGGCCGATGCCGGCATGCAGCCCGGCGACATCGACGAGGTGATCCTCGTCGGTGGCATGACCCGCATGCCGGCGGTGGTCGAGGCCGTCAAGAAGATGTTCAACGGCAAGGAGCCGCACAAGGGCGTCAACCCCGACGAGGTGGTGGCGGTCGGCGCGGCCATCCAGGCCGGGGTCCTCGGTGGCGAGGTCAAGGACGTCCTGCTGCTGGACGTCACCCCGCTGTCGCTCGGCATCGAGACGATGGGCGGCGTGGCGACGAAGATGATCAATCGCAACACGACGATCCCGACGTCGCACACCCAGATCTTCTCGACCGCGTCGGACAACCAGCCGTCGGTCGACATCGTCGTGCTCCAGGGCGAGCGCGAGATGGCCGCCGACAACAAGAAGCTGGCCACCTTCCGGCTCGATGGCATCCCACCGGCCCCGCGCGGCGTGCCGCAGATCGAGGTCACTTTCGACATCGACGCCAACGGCATCCTCAACGTGACCGCCAAGGACAAGGCCACGAACAAGGAGCAGAAGGTGGCGATCACAGCCTCGTCGATGCTCGCCAAGGACGACGTCGACCGCATGGTGCGCGAGGCGGCCGAGCATGCCGAGGAGGACCGCGCGCGGCGCGCGGCGACCGAATCCCGCAACGAGGCCGATGCCCTGGTCTACCAGGGCGAGCGGCTGCTCAAGGATCTCGACGACAAGCTGTCCGATGAGGACAAGGCCGAGGTCAGCTCGCGCATCGAGGCGGTGCGCGAGGCGCTCAATGGCGAGGACCAGGGCGCGGTCGATTCGACCAAGGGGCAGCTCGCCGAGGTGCTTCAGCGGGTCGGGACGAAGGCCTACCAGGCGACCGAGGGTGACGGCGACGGCAATGGGACCGATGGGTCCGGCGGCCCCGCCGAAGGCGACGCCGCCGCGGCCGGCGAGGGGGAGGCCGAGGGCGAGACGATCGAGGGCGAGTACAAGGAGGTCTGACCTCCCGCCCTTGCCGCAATACGAGGCCGGGCCCTGGAGGCCCGGCCTCGTTCCATGTCCGTCAGGCCTGGGCCGGGGCGACCATCGGCTCGTCAGTGGCGACCGGCTGCGGTGAGGGCCGGCGCCGGCCGAAGAACTTGACGATCTCCATCACCCACAGGATGAGCGATCCGGCCGCCGCGCAAACGACCCACTGGTCGATGTTCAGCGGCGTCGTGTTCAGCAGCCTGTTCAGGAAGTCGAGCTGCGCGCCGATGATGATGAAGCCGAGCGAGATGAGGCTCATCTGGAGCAGCTTCGCGTTCGCCAGCAGCGCGCGGCTGAATACGGAGGCGAGCTGGTCGTTGCAGGCCAGGCCGTAGAACAGATTCCCGAACGAGAAGGTGACAAGGCCCATCGTGCGCGCCAGGGTTTCGTCGCCGGTGTTGACGCTCACGAGCTGGATGACGACGAGCGCCGAGGCGGCCATGATCGCGCCGAAGATTGCCAGGCGGATGCCTAGCATCAGCGGCATCACCTGCTCATCGGCCTTGCGTGGCGGACGGTCCATGAGCCCCTCGGTCGGCTCGCCCAGCCCGAGGCCGATGGACTGGAGGACCTGGGTGGTGAAGTTCACGTACAGCGTCTGCTGGGGCACGAACGGCACGCCGGCGAGGACGTTGAAGAGGCCCGATCCGAGGAACGTCCAGATCATCCCGAACAGGACGCCCATCTGGTATCGGATGTACTTGACCAGGTTGTCGTACAGGGCGCGGCCCTTCTCGACGGCCTTCACGATCGTCGCGAAGTTGTCGTCGGTGAGGATCATCACCGCGGCCTCCTTCGAGACCTCGGTGCCCGTGATGCCCATCGCTACGCCGATGTCGGCCCGCTTGAGCGCCGGCGCGTCGTTCACGCCGTCGCCGGTCATCGCCACGATCCGGCCCTTGCGCTTCAGGATGTCGACCAGGCGGACCTTGTGCTCCGGGGTGACCCGAGCGATGACGCCGATGTCGTCGATGCGGCTCAGGGCCTCCTCGTCGGTGTAGTCGCCCCACTCGGCGCCGGTGATGGCCTTGCCCCGGATGCCCAGGTCTTTCGCGATCGCCGCGGCCGTGACGGCGTGGTCGCCGGTGATCATCCGCACCTGGATTCCCGCGGCGTGCGCCTCGGCGATCGCCGTACGCGCCTCCGGCCGCGGCGGGTCGACGATGCCCGCCAGGGCGAGCAGCGTCAGATCGGACACGAGTGGCAGCAGGTCGGCATTCGCGTCGAAGGTCGCCGGATCGTAGTCGCGCCGGGCGGCGCACATCACCCGCAGACCGTTCTTCGCGAGCCGCTCGTTCTCGGCGTTGAAGCGGTCGATCATGTCGGCCGCCTGGATCAGCCGTCCATCGGCCGCCAGGGCGTTCTCGGCGCGAGACAGCAGCTGATCCGGGGCCCCCTTGACGAACGCCCGGATGACCTCTCGGCCGGACTCGTCCTTCACACGGTGGAAGGTGGCCATGAACTTGTAGGCCGCGTCGAAGGGAAGCACGGCGACGCGCGGGAATGCCGCACGGGTCTCCGTCGGGTCGAGGCCGCCCTTGGCGGCAAGCACCACGAGCGCGCCCTCGGTGGGATCGCCGACGAGCGATCCGTCACGCACCTCGGCGTCGGCGCATAGCGCCATCGGCAGCAGGTAGGCATTCAGGTCGCCCGTGGGCTCGCCGTCCACGGTGGTGATCTGCCCGGTCGTGGCGTACCCCTCACCGTTGATCGTGAAGCGGCGGCCGGGGATGGTGAGCTCGACCGCGGTCATCTGGTTGAGCGTCAGGGTGCCGGTCTTGTCCGAGTTGATGGCCGAGGTCGACCCGAGGGTCTCGACCGACCTCAGGCGCTTCACGATGGCGCCTGCCTCGGCGAGCGTCTTCGTCCCGATCGAGAGCAGGGTCGTGACCACGGCCGGCAGGCCGGTCGGCACGGCGGCCACGGAGAAGGCCACGGCCGAGATGAACAGCACATCGAATGGCTGGTCGTAGATGAAGTACCCGAGCGCGATCGAGGCGAGCAGGGCCAGCCCTGCGATGATGATGATCTGGTTCGTCAGCGCGTCGAGCTGACGGGTGAGCGGCGTCTTCTCGTCCTCGGTCGCCTGCAGCATCCCGGAGATGTGCCCGACCTCGGTCTTCATGCCGGTCGCGGTGACGAGAATCTCGCCCGAGCCACGCGTGGCGCTGGTGTTCATGTGGGCCATGTCGACACGGTCGCCCAGCGGCGTGTCGGCGGCCGCCACCGGGTCGACCTCCTTCGGCACCGGCGCGCTCTCGCCGGTCAGCGCCGACTCGTCGATTTCGAGGGTCGCAGCCTTGATGATCCGGCCGTCGGCGGGGATCCGGTCGCCAGCCTCGACTGCCACGATGTCGCCCGGGACCAGCTGATCCGCCGGGATCTGCTCCAGTGCGCCGTTCCGGCGCACGCGGCTCTGCACGATCATCATCTTCTGGAGCGCGGCCACGCTCGACTCGGCCTTGCCCTCCTGGTTGAGGGACATCACCGCGTTGAGCAGGGTCAGCCCGAGGAGCAGGAGCGCGGTGCCGCGATCGCGAATCACGATGAGGCTGATCAGCGCCGCGCCTAGCAGCACGAGCTGCATCGGGTCGCGGTACTGGCGCACGAACTTGCTCCAGCCCGATTCCTTCTTCGCTTCCGCGAACTTGTTCGGCCCGAACTTCGCGCGACGAGCCTCGACCTCGGCGGTGCTGAGGCCGACCGCCGGATCGACGCCCTGGGCCGCGATCGCATCGGCCACCGATAGCGTGTGCCAGGCGGTGTCGGGCGCGGTCGGCTGGGTCGTCATTGCCTACTCCTCGGAATGCAGGATGGGTGTTCGGATCATTGGAGCGCCACGCCCACGGACAGTACCAGCGCCGACAGGACCGCAAGCAGCAGCAGGACCGGCCACACGAAACGCAGCCACGTGCCGTAGCCGACGCGAGCGATCGCGAGGCCGCCCATGACCACCGCGGAGGTCGGGGTGACGAGGTTGAGCAGCCCGTTCGCCGACTGGTAGGCGGTGACGACGAGCTCGGCGGGCACATCGGCGAAGCTGGCGAGGGGCGCCATGATCGGCATCGCGACCGTGGCCAGGCCCGAGGACGACGGGATCAGGAACGACAGTGGCAGGAAGAGGATGTACATCAGGTTGATGAACAGCACCCCGCCCAGGTCGGCGACCGCCACCTCGGCCCAGTTCAGGACGGTGTCGGTGATCAGGCCGTTGTTCATGATCACCGTGATGCCGCGCGCGATCCCGATGATGAGGGCCACCCCGAGCAGGTCGCGCGCGCCGTCGATGAAGGTCGATGTCAGCTCGCCCTCGCCCATCCGACCCACGATCCCGATGAGGATCGAGAACAGCAGGAACGAGGCGGTCATCTCGGGGAACCACCACCACAGGGTCGGGATGCCGATCCCGAGGTCCTCCCAGGGGATCACGCCGTAGATCATCACCGCGAACGCGGCGCCGAAGAGGCCGAGGACGGCCTTCTGGCGGCCGCTCAGGTCGGCCGATGCGGCATCCGGGTCGCTGCCGGCCAGGAATCGAGCCTCGTTCTCCGCCTTCATCGAGTACACGAGCGAGGCGCTGGGGTCCGCCTTGACCTTGGCCGCGTAGCGCATGACGAACCAGATCCCGATCGCCGTGCCGATGACCAGGATCACGAGCCGCCCGAGGATGCCCTCGGCGAGCGAGGTCCCGGCGAAGCCGGAGGCGATCCCCGTCGCGAACGGGTTGATCGTCGATCCGAGGACCCCGATCCCGCAGCCGAGCAGGAGGATCGACGCGCCGACGAGCGCGTCGTAGCCGGCGGCGATCATGACCGCGACGATCAGCACGTAGAACGCGAGGCTCTCCTCGGCCATCCCGAACGTCGTCCCGCCGATGGCGAAGACGATCATCAGGATCGGGATGAGCAGCCGCTCGCGTCCGCGGAGGCGCGAGACGATCCGCGAGATCACGCCCTGGATCGCCCCGGTCTTCATCGTGATGCCGAGGAATCCGCCGATCACGAGGATGAACAGCGCGACGTCGATGGCGCCGAACAGCTCGCCGCTGTTGTAGAAGCTGATCGTGCCCTCTTCGTCCTCGATGCCGTACAGGCCGTTGATCGGGGCCAGCAGCGAGTCGACCACGATCCGCTGCGGGTTCGGCTCGACCTCGGAGTACGTCCCGGGGATCGGCTGGCCGTCCTCGTCGAGCTGGTACGCGCCGGCCGGGATGATCCATGTGGCGACCGCGGTGAGGACGATGAGGATGAAGAGGATCGTGTATGCCGACGGCAACGCGAATCCGCGACGGGGGGAGCCCCCGTTGGTGGGTTCGGCAGGGGAGGCGGGCGCTGGCTGGGCGGTCATCACGATCCTCCTTCTGCGGGCCGCGGTGAGGGATCCGCGACCGGTGGCGATGCCTGGTCGGGCGGCGAGACGTGCTCGATGCTGAACCCGGTGAACCCGTAGATGAGCGCGATCAGCGGGCTCAGCAGGTTGAAGAAGGCGAACGGAAGGTACGCCACGGTCGCGACGCCGAGAACCCCGGCCATGTATGCGCCGCAGCTGTTCCACGGCACAAGCGGCGAGGTGACCGTGCCGGCATCCTCGACGGTGCGCGACAGCATGCGCGGCGCGATCCCGCGCTTCGCGAACTCGGCGCGGTAGACCCGGCTCGGCATCACGATGGCCACGTACTGGTCACCGGCGATGACGTTCAGTCCGATCGCCGTCCCGACCACGGCGGCGATCAGCCGGCCGGTGGATCGCGCCGCCGCGAGGACGGGACGGATGAGGCGCTCGAGGAACCCGGCGTGCTCCATCACCGCGGCGAAGGAGAGCGCGCCGAGCACGAGCCAGATCGTGTTGAGCATCGACGCCATCCCACCGCGTGAGAACAGCGAGTCGATCGTCTCGTTGCCGGTGTTCGACACGAACCCGGTGGCCAGCGCCGAGTAGATCGCGACCAGCGCGGTCTGGACCGGTCCCTCAGCCGCGTCACCGACGAACGCCGCGACGGCGTCGGGCTGGGTGAAGACGGCCAGCACCGCGGCGAAGATGGCACTGCCGAAGATCGCGAGGAACGGGGGCGTCCGGCGTAGCGACATCGCGACGAGCAGCACCAGCGGCACGAGGTTGACCAGCGAGATCGCGAACTCTCCGGCCAGGATCGCCTGGGCGTCGCTCGGGTCGAATACGGTGGCCGGCGGCGGTGCCATCAGGCCGATGAGGGCGAAGCCCAGGATCGACAGCACGATGGCCGGCCCCGACGTCCACAGCATGGCGCCGATGTGCTCCTGGGTCGTCACGCCGCCGACCATCGACGGCACCAGGACGGTCGTCTCCGAGATCGGCGTCAGCTTGTCGCCGAAGTAGGCACCGGAGATCACGGCGCCTGCCGCGATCACCGGGTCGGCGCCGAGGATCGGCGCCAGGGCGACGAAGGCGACGCCGAGGGTGGCGGCCGTGGTCCACGAGCTGCCGATGGCGAGTCCCACCAGCCCGCACACGATCGCGGTCGCCGCGTAGAACCAGGTGGCGCTCAGCAGCCCGATGCCGTAGTACACGACGGTGGGGATCGTTCCCGCCATGTTCCACGCGCCGATGAGCGAGCCCACGGCGAGGAGGATGAAGACGGCCGACAGGGCGGAGGAGATGCCCCCGACCACCGCCTCGCGCACCCGGACGACGGTGTGGCCGTTCTTGAGCGCGACGAAGCCGGCCACCATGGTGGCCGTCAGGAGAGCGACCTGGAGAGGGCCACCGGTCGCGTCGGTCCCGAACAGCCAGATCGTCAGGCCGATCAGGCCGACCAGGGCGACGACCGGGATCAGGGCGTCGAGCAGCGAGGGCTCGCGAATGCGGGACGCCTCCTCCTCGCCGAGCGGGAGCTGGTCGTTCATTCGCGGGCCGTCATGAGTGGGCGAGGACCGCGGCCGGCAATGTGGCCCCGGAACGCTCCTGGTCCTCCGGCCCGCGGGCCAGGAGGACGAGGAGCACGATCGCGATCACGATGAGAAGCCCGGTGATCACGCTGAGCAGCGTGGTCACCTGCCCCATCGCGCGGTCGCGGTCTGCGGGCGCAACGTCGTCGTTCATGACCGGTCCCTCACAGCGGATCGCGGGCGATCGGGCAGGTCATGCAGTGCCCGCCTCCGCGGCCCTTGCCGAGCTCGAAGCCGGCGATCTCGACGACCTCGACGCCCGCCTCGCGCATCTTCGAGATCGTGAACGTGTTGCGCTCGTAGGCGACCACCACCCCGGGCTCGAGCGCGACGACGTTGTTGCCGTCGTCCCACTGCTCGCGTTCCTGCTGGTACCGATCGCCGCCGGTCTCCACGACGTGGAGCTTCGGGATGCCGAGCGCATCGGCAACCGCGGAGACGAAGTCCTTGTCCTCCCGCACATCGAGCGTCCCGGGCTTCGAGCCGGGCCGCAGGCTGATCGCGCCTATCCCATCGACGACCTTCGGGTAGGCGGTCGCCTTGTCGCGGTCGAGCATGGTGAAGACGGTGTCGAGGTGCATGTGCGCCCGGTCCTTCGTCATCACGGCGGCGATGACCCGCTCGGCGGCGCCCTTCTCGAACAGCGCGCGAGCGATCTGCTCGATCATCCGCGCCTGGGTCCGCTCGCTGAGGCCGATCGCGACGGCACCGTTGCCGATGATCTCCACGTCGCCGCCCTCGAGGGAGGCGAGCCCGAAGTCCTCGGTGTTGAAGCGGTCGTCGTCGCCCATCGGCGGGTACCAGTAGTCGAAGCCGCCATCGGCGAACATCGGGTGGGCGCGGTAGATGACGGCCATGTTGTAGGCCTCGCGCCGCCGCGCCGGCCAGTACATCGGGTTGATCGAGACGCCGCCGTAGACCCAGCACGAGGAGTCGCGCGTGAACAGCGTGTTCGGCAACGGCGGCAGGACGAAGGTCGATGGGTCGTCGACGGCCGCGGCGATGAGCGAGCTGCCCTTCGTCGCACCGAGGTCGAGGCCCGACTCCTCGAGGGTCAGGCCACCGATGAGGTGGCGCGCCAGCACGTCCGGCGCCATATTGACAAGGTTGGCGCGCACGTCGTCGACCAGGCCGATGCCGACGGTGTACTCGTTGGCGACGCGCTCGATGATCCGCGTCCGTGCTTCGTCGCTCGCGGCCAGCGCCTCTCCGAGCAGGTCCTGCACGTAGAAGACCTCGACGCCGCGCTCACGCATGCGGGCCACGAACTGGTCGTGCTCCCACTGCGCCCGTTCGACCCACAGCACGTCGTCGAACAGGAGCTCGTCATGGGTGCCGGGGGTGAGACGCTTCAGGCTCAGCTCGGGCCGGTGCACGATGACCTGGCGCAGCTTGCCGACCTCGGAGTGGACACCGAAGCCACTCATCGTTCCATCACTCCTTCATTGGGCCGGCACGACGTTCGTGCCGGCAGTTCCTGCCACCATCGCGTCGAGCTGCTCGAGGGAGCCGATCACCGCGCGCTTCCCGGTGGCGTCCACGAACTCGGTGGCGGCGTCGACCTTCGGCCCCATCGATCCGGCGGGGAACGGAATCGCTCGCAGCTCGTCGGGGGTGATGCGCTCGAGCCGTCGCTGGTCCGGCGTGCCCCAGTCGACGTAGACCCCATCCACGTCGGTCGCCATCACGAACAGATCGGCGTCCAGCTCCCGCGACAGCAGGCTCGTGGCGAAGTCCTTGTCGATCACCGCCTCCACGCCGACGAGGCGCCGGTCCTCCCCGGGCGCGTACATCGTGGGGATTCCGCCGCCGCCGGCACAGATGACGACGACGCCCCGCTCGACGAGCCATCGCATCGGGCGGATCTCGAATATCCGCTTCGGCTTCGGGGACGGCACCACGCGTCGCCAGTGGTCGCCATCGGCCTTGACGGTCCAGCCCTTGTCGGCGGCGAGCGCATCGGCCTCCGCCTTCTCGTAGATCGGTCCGACGAACTTCGTGGGGTTGGCGAACGCCGGGTCGTCGGGGTCGACCTCGACCATGGTCAGGATCGTCGCCAGCGGGACCTCGAAGGGAAGGAAGTTGCCGAGCTCCTGCTCGACGAGGTAGCCGATCATGCCCTGCGTCTCGGCCCCGAGGATGTCGAACGGGTACGCCTCGACCTCCTCGTACGCGGCCGCCTCCAGCGCCAGGAGCCCGACCTGGGGACCGTTGCCGTGCGAGACGACCAGCTGATGCTCGCCGGCGATGCGGGCGAGGCTCTCGGCCGCTACCCGGACGTTCGCGCGCTGGGCGTCCGCGGTCATCGGCTCGCCGCGCTTGAGCAGCGCGTTGCCTCCGAGTGCGATCACGACCTTCATCGGTGCTCAGTCGCCCAGGGAGGCGACCATGATGGCCTTGATGGTGTGCATGCGGTTCTCCGCCTCGTCCCAGACGACGGCGCGCTCGGACTCGAAAACGTCGTTGGTCACCTCGAGGCCGTCCATGCCGAAGCGCTCGTACATCTCCTCGCCGACCTTGGTCCGCCGGTCGTGGAACGCCGGAAGGCAGTGCATGAACTTGACGTCCGGATTGCCGGTCTTCTCGATGAGCTCCGCGTTGATCTGGTACGGACGAAGCAGCTTGATGCGCTCTTCCCAGACCGATGGGTCCTCGCCCATCGAGACCCACACGTCGGTGTAGACGAAGTCGGCGTTCGCGACGCCCTCGGCCGGGTCGTCGGTCAGCGTGATGCGGGCCCCGGTCTCGGCCGCGATCGCCCGGCAGCTCTCCACCAGCTCCTCGTTCGGCCACAGCTCGCGCGGGCCGCAGAGGCGAACGTCCATCCCGAGCTTGGCGCCACCCACCAATAGCGAGTCGCCCATGTTGTTCCGGGCGTCCCCCAGGTAGCAGAATGCGATCTGCTCGAGCGGCTTGTCGCTGTGCTCGATCATCGTGAGCACGTCCGCGAGGATCTGGGTCGGGTGGTACTCGTCGGTCAGCCCGTTGAAGACAGGCACGCCGGCGAACTGCGCCAGCTCCTCGACGACCTCCTGCCCGAACCCGCGGTACTCGATCCCGTCGAAGATGCGACCGAGCACGCGGGCCGTGTCCTTCATCGACTCCTTGTGGCCGATCTGGGTGCCGCTCGGCCCGAGGTACGTGACGTGGGCACCCTGGTCGTAGGCGGCCACCTCGAACGACACGCGGGTGCGCGTCGATGTCTTCTCGAAGATCAGCGCGATGTTCTTCCCGCGCAGGTGCTGCTGCTCCCTGCGGGCCTTCTTGTCGGCCTTGAGAGCAGCGGAGAACTCGAGGAGGCCCCGGATCTCGTCGGGCGTGAAGTCGAGCAGCTTGAGGAAGCTGCGGTCCTTCAGGCTTCGAAGGGCATCCGGCACAGGAGAGGCCGATGCCGACGTGGGCGGTGCGGGGGTGGTTGTTGCCATGACATGTGCCTCGCCGGTGCTGTGTTCCGCCACGGACGGCGCGACCGATTGGCGCTGGCCTGCCCGCACATCCCCTACGAATTCGACTGCGGCGCCGGATGGCGGCGGTGGCTATGCTCGGACCGATGCGCCTCGCGACCTGGAACGTCAACTCGCTGAAGACCCGCCTGGAGCGGGTGCTGGCCTGGACCGAGCGGCACCAGCCGGACGTGCTCTGCCTGCAGGAGACGAAGCTGACCGACGAGCAGGCGCCGACCATGGACTTCCACGCCCTCGGCTACGAGCTCGTCCACCACGGGCCGGGCCGGTGGAACGGCGTGGCCATCGCCTCGCGCATCGGGATTGATGACGTCACCGCCGGCATGCCGACCCCCGACGGCTGGACCGATGACGGCGGCCGCTTCCTGGCCGCGACCTGCGGGCCGATGCGCGTGGTCACGATCTACGTCCCCAACGGCCGCGTGGTGGACTCGGAGTTCTACCTCGAGAAGCTCGAGTGGCTGGCGAGGCTGTCGGTCTGGCTGGACGACAGCGATCCTGCGACCGAGCTCGCGATCTGCGGCGACTTCAACGTGGCACCGACCGACGAGGACGTCTGGGACCCGCTGGCGGTCCACGGCGGCACGCACGTCTCGCCGCGCGAGCGGGCCGCGGTCGCCAAGCTTCGCGAGTGGGGGATGGTCGACATCGTGCGCCAGTTTCATCCCGAGACCGGCTTCTTCAGCTGGTGGGACTACCGCGCCGGGCACTTCCACAAGAACTTCGGGATGCGGATCGACCACGTCTACCTCTCGCCACCGCTCGCCGCCCGCGCGACCGCTGCGGAGCGCGACCGCGACGCCCGCAAGCCCTCGACGTATCCGGGCATCCCCTCGGACCACGCTCCGCTGATCGTGGACTTCGCCGATGGCTGACGCGGCATCGGTGACGCCCTACCTGATCGTCGACGGGGCGGCGGACGCCATCGGCTGGTACCGCGAGGTCTTCGCCGCCGAGGAGGTCACGCGCATGACCGGCGGCGCCGGACGGGTCGCCCACGCCGAGCTGCGCATCGGGCCGTCGTCGATCTTCCTTGCCGACGAGCACCCGCACTACGAATCGATCGTCGGCCCGGAGAAGGTTGGCGGGACGCCCGTCTACCTCGACGTCGAGACCGATGACGTCGCCGGCCTTCACGACCGCGCGGTCGCCGCCGGCGCGACGAGCATCCGCGCGCCGACTGACCCGCAGATGACGGTGCAGTCCGCGAAGGTGCGCGACCCGTTCGGGCATGTCTGGCTGATCACCCGCACCTCAGGCGACTGACTCTGCCCGCAGTGCAGCGCCGATGGCGCGGCCGGCCCGCGTGCGCGGCCAGCTGACTCGATCGGCGCCGACGAAGGACCGATACGCCTCGATTGCCTCGGCGAAGGCAGCGATGAAGCCCGGCGCCTCCATCGGCTCGAACCAGGGCTCGAACCAGATGCCGATGACGGCCAGGGACCTCGCCTTGCGGTCGAGCCGCGGCTCGATGCGCCCGACGAAGCGGTCGCCGAACAGCATCGGCAGGACGTAGTAGCCCCACTTCCGCTTCGCCTCGGGAACGTAGACCTCCCAGAGGTAGTCGAATTCGAACAGGCCGCGCAGGATTCCCTTCCGATCCCAGATCAGCGGGTCGAGCGGCCCCAGGAAGCTGACGCCGGGCGTCAACGAGGCCGGGTCGGCGGCGCCGTCGAGGATCGGCTCCTCGTCCGCGAGGATGTAGCGCGTCGCCTTGAGACCCTCGACCTCGACCGGCAGCAGGATGCCCTCGTCGACCAGCGTGGCCGTGCGGCGGACGCGGTCGGCCGTCGGGCCGGCGCTGTACATCACCTCCGACTGGGTGCCGCCGGTCGGCATCGTCATGCCGGTGGCGCGGTAGCGGCTCAGGAGCCGATGCGTCATCGCCGCTTCCTCCGGCTCCTTCAGCTTCAGCAGCTCGGCAGGCACCAGCTTTTCGATGAGGTCGTAGTAGCGACGGTTGCCGTCGCGGCGGCTGATGCCGATGCGGCCGGTGACGAAGAGCGCCTCCATGACCGCGCGGCTGGCGCGGGTCGGCGCCCACCACCAGTCGACAGCGTGGCCGTGCTCGCTGAACGCCGCAGTCGAGAGGGGCGCATCGGTCTTCAGGCGCTTGAGGATCGCCTTGGCGACGTCGGCCTGCTTGGTGAGGATGTCATCGTCGTAGGCCGCCGCGCTGCGCTGCCAGCTGATGCGGTAGTGCGGCAGCTCGTGCATCGGCACGACATTGAGGCTCTTGTTGTAGAGCTCGATCAGCCGCCGATCCGGCCCATACAGCCACCGCTCGCACCACTCGCGCCGGTAGCCGGCGACGCGCGCGTGGAGCACGAGGTCGTGGTTGCGCGCGCCGGGCACCTCGAGCGGGTCGAACTGGAGGAGCCCCATGCGCTCGACGGCCGACAGCACCGATTCCGGCTTCGCCGGCAGGGCGCGCGGCGGCGCGAGGAGGTGTCGCGTCACCAGGAAGCGCCGAGCGTGGCCTGCGTCGATCGAACGGGGCGGCATCGGCACCGATCGTAGCCGCGGATCATGACCAGTCGTGGCAGGAATCGAGAAATCGCGCGTGTCTGTAACAATTGACCCTCCTGGTCGGTTGTAACGGCGTATCGGCTTCGGTCTGAGGCCTGTCTCCGCAACCTGAGGAGTTGAGGGAATGAACCTTGAAGCGGTGCGGACGCTCATCGTCCGCCGGCGTGGCGTGGTGCTGGGGATCGCGGTCCTGCTGCTTGCAGCAACCGCCGCCGTCCTTGCCGTCAACGTTCTGGGACGGGCCCAGCAGCTCGCGGCCGATACCGATCCCGCGTCGCCTTCATCCGTCCCCTCGACCACACCCGGACCGACCAAGACCCCGGATCCGACGCCAATTCCGACTCCCGTGCCGACTCCCGTGCCGACTCCCGTGCCGACGCCTGCTGCCACGCCGGCCCCCGAGGCACGGTGGCAGCCGACTGCGAAATTCGCGATCGACGACCCGATCGGCGTCATGGATCTCGGCGTCTGGAACGGGACCTTCGTGGCGGTCGGGACGATGTGGGTGGACAACAGCACGGAGCCGCAGATGTGGCAATCCGCCGACGGTCGATCGTGGTCGCAGACGACGCTCGACCTGGGTCGTGGGGTCCGGCTCGAGGCCGTCGCCGCGTTGCCCGACGGAAGCCTCATGGTCCTCGGCACGATCGGTGGCAAGGTCGAGTTCTGGTCCGACCCGGAGAAAGCCGGAGCCTGGAGGTCGTCGGACGGCGTCACGTGGACGCCGGTCAGCCTGCCCTTCGGCGCGAAGGCAAGCGAGAGCCACTTCGAGTTCACGGCCGGAGCCGAAGGCCTGATGATCACGACGGGGGATGACATCTGGCACTCGGCCGACGGGTACTCGTGGCAGGCGGTCTACGACGCGCCGCAGGGGTCGTTCGTATACGACCCGGTGGCCGGCGACGAGGGTTGGATCGTCAAGCGCGGAAACTCCAGCCTCGGAACGACTACGCTGCTGGTCTCCGGCGACGCATCGACGTGGCACGAGGTCGAGCTCGACAACGTCGCCACGGTCGGCAATATCGGCGGTGACTGGCTGCTGTCGCGCCGGACCGACGACTGGACGCGCACCGAGCTGATGCGGTCGGCGGACGGCCTCGACTGGTCCGTGATCCTCGACCTTGCCGACCTCACGCCACCGGAGGGGACCGAGATCGACCTCGATTCCGCTGGCCTGGTGGGCGCGACGCTGACCGGGACCGCCGACGTGCTTCTGATGTCCCCGTGGCTCGGTGGTCACTGCATGTCGATGCCGGGTGGTGGCTGGGGTGCCTGGTATTCGGACGACGGGGCAACGTGGACGGCGGCCGAAATCGGCGGCGACGCGGTCGTGACGCACGCGGCTGAGATCGGCGAGGTCACCGTCCTAGCCGGCTACATGGCGAACACCAGCGAGGTCACGTTCTGGGTTTCGGGGGCATAGGACAGGCTAGTTCAGGACCGGCGTCGACCGGCTCGGAGTTCTTCCAATTGGCTGGCACTCCACGCCTGTGAGTGCCAATTGGTAGAATCCGCGACCTGATGGCGGTCAAGCGCGACTACTACGACATCCTGGGCGTCCCGCGCGATGCGGACGACGCCGAGATCAAGCGCGCGTTCCGCCGTCTCGCCCAGCGCCACCACCCCGACGTCGACACCGGCGACGGCGCCGAGCAGCGGTTCAAGGAGCTCAACGAGGCGTATCGCGTCCTCTCGGACCGCCAGCGGCGGACCGCCTACGACATGTTCGGCCACGCCGGGGTCGAGGGCGCTGCGGCCGGCGGTTTCGAGGGCTTCGGTGGCGGGTTCGGGCCGTTCGGCGACATCTTCGACGCCTTCTTCGGCGGTGCCCCCGCCGGTACGCGGCGGCGTCAGCGGGTCGTGCCGGGCGCCGACCTGCGCTACGACCTGGCGATCGAGTTCTCCGAGGCAGCCTTCGGCGTCACGAAGGGAATCAGCTTCCCGACGCTCGTCGCCTGCACGCGCTGCGCGGGATCCGGCGGCGAGCCCGGGACGCAGCCGGAAACCTGCCCCGACTGCAACGGCACCGGCGAGCAGCGACGCGTAGCGCAGACGATCCTGGGCCAGATGGTGAACATCGTGGCCTGTGCACGGTGCCGCGGCGACGGTCGGATCATCGCCACGCCGTGTACACAGTGCGACGGTGACGGCCGCGTGCGCGAGGAACGGGCGATCGAGGTCACCATTCCGGCCGGCATCGATGACGGCCAGCGCATCGCGCTCGAGGGCCAGGGCGAGGCCGGCCCGCGTGGAGGGCCGAACGGCGACCTGTACGTCGCGATCCGCGTCCGCGAGCACCCGCAGCTCGTGCGCCGCGGCACCGAGCTTTTCCACGAGCTGCCGATCACCTACCCGCAGGCAGCGCTCGGTGCGACGATGACCGTTCCGACGGTCGACGGCACGGAGGAGATCGCCATCCCGGCAGGCGTCCAGTCGGGCCACGAGATCCGCCTGAGGGGCAAGGGCGTTCCGCGGCTGCGCGGCGCCGGACGCGGCGACCTCCACGTCGTGGTCAACGTCGTCGTCCCCTCCAAGCTCAGCAGGCGCGAGCGCGAGCTCCTCAAGCAGCTCGACGACGTGAGCGAGCCCGCCGTGCTGCCCAAGGGCGGGCCATCGGTCTTCGACTGGCTGCGCGATCGGCTCTTCGGCTGACGCTGCGACCGATGCGCTGGCTGGAGCTCAGCGTCGAGGCCGACGTCGAGGCCGTCGAGGCCGTCAGTGAGATCCTCGGCCGCGTCGCCGAGGGCACCGCGGTCCAGCCCACGCGCCTCGTCCGCGATCCCGCCGACGAGCTCGTCGCCCGCGAGGACCTGACCGCGCCGTTCGTCGTGACCGCCCATGTCGCCGACGGGCCGGACGCCCGTGACGCCGTCGACGCCACCGAGCGCGCGCTCTGGCATCTCCAGGCCTTCGGGCTTCGCCCGGTGGGCCCGCTCCAGGTCCGGGCCGTCGACGATGTCGACTGGGCCGATGCCTGGAAGCGCCACTACGTCCCGCAGCGGATCGGCCGCGTGGTGATCGTGCCGTCGTGGCTGGCCCATGAGGCGGGACCCGATGACGCCGTCGTCACACTCGACCCGGGGATGGCATTCGGGACAGGGCTGCACCCGACGACGCGCGCCTGCCTCGAGCTCCTCCAGCAGCTCTCGCCGATGCCGGCCCGCGTCCTCGACGTCGGCATCGGCTCCGGCATCCTGGCGCTGGCGGCGCTGCGCATTGGCGCGGACTGGCATTCGGCTATGACACCGACCCGCTGGCGGTGACAGCCGCGCGCGACAACGCCGAGCGAAACGGCCTCGCCGACCGGCTCGAGGTCCGCCACGGCTCGCTGCCGCAGGTCGCCGACGAGCGCATTCCCCCTCGTGCTCGCGAACCTCGTGGCGGCCCTGCTGGTCGATCTCGCGCCGCTCCTGGCGGCCCGTGTCGCGCCCGGCGGCCGGCTGGTGGCCGGCGGCATCGTCGCCGGGCGGGCGGTCGAGGTGATCGAAGCGTTCGGCGACGTCGGACTCGCCGTGACCGAGAAGCGCGAAGACGGCGACTGGGCCGCGCTCCGCCTCGAGCCATCTGCGTGACGCTTCACCGCTTCTTCGTCCGGCCGGAGGAGATGGCGGGGGACCGATTTCCCCTGCCCGCGGCGATCGAACGGCAGGTGCTCGCGGTCCTGCGCCTGCGAGAGGGGGATCGGCTCGTCCTCCTGCCCGGCGACGGCACCCAGGCCGTCTGCCGCCTCGACGCCGGCGCCTGCGTCGTCGAGGAGCGGCGGCCGGCCGCCGGCGAGCCGCGCCACCGTCTGACGGTGGTCCAGGCGCTCCTCAAGGGCGACGCGCTCGAGCAGGTCGTCCAGCACGCGACCGAGGTCGGCGTCGCTGCGTTCCTGCTCGTCGTCACCGAGCGCTGCATCGTCCGCGACCTTCCGGAACGCCGGCTCGAGCGCCTGCGGACGATCGCGCGGGAGGCGGCCGAGCAGTCCGAGCGCGGGCTCGTGCCGGACGTCTCGGCGCCCGTGCCCCTGGCCGACGTGCTGGCGTCAGGATCGGTCCTGCTCTTCGAGCGCCACGACGGTGAGCGGCTGGCGCAAATGAACCCGCCGCCAGCCGCGGTCGTCATCGGTCCGGAGGGAGGCTTCACCGACGGCCGAGGTGCGGGCAGCGGTCGAGGCCGGCGCGACCTGGCGGGACTGGGCCCGCGGATCCTGCGGTCGGAGACCGTCGCGGTCGCGGCCGCGGCGGTGATCTTGTCGCGCACCGGCGACTTCGCCTAGGCTCGGACGGCCATGACCGATCGCGACCCCGACTGCCTCTTCTGCAAGATCGTCGCGGGCGAGATCCCGTCCGACCGCGTCTACGAGGACGACGCGGTCATCGCCTTCCGCGACATCAACCCGCGAGCGCCGACCCATGTGCTCGTGATTCCTCGACGCCACGTCGCGGACGTCCAGCACCTGACCGATGCCGACGGCGAGCTCCTGGCGCGCCTCTTCGGCGCGGTTCGCGACCCTCGCCGCCGAGGCCGGCCTCGAGAGCGGCTACCGGGTGGTCACGAACGTCGGGCCGGACGCGGGCCAGACGGTGTTCCACCTCCACCTGCACCTGCTCGGCGGCAGATCCATGGGCTGGCCGCCCGGCTGAGCGTCGCGGACTCGGGCCAGATTGAACAGCTAGGCTCCCCCGAACGCTCTTCAAGGTGATCGGTCCACGTTGGGCCGACAGCCAACGGTACGGAGGGATGGGTGCAGGAGGAGCTGGTCCGCCAGGCGCAGCAGGGCGACGCGGAAGCGTTCGACTCCCTGGCGCGCATGGTGGGCGACCGATGCCTGGCGATCGCGGTGCGGATCCTCCGCGATATCGACCTGGCCGAGGACGCCGTCCAGACCGCCTTGATCATGGCCTGGACCGAGCTCCGAGCCCTGCGCGACCCGTCCCGCTTCGAACCGTGGCTCCACCGCATCCTCACCAACGCGTGCTACGCCGAGGCCAGGCGTCGCAGGCGGTGGCACGAGGGCCCGAGGATCCTTCCCGTCGCGGACGCGTACGGCCCCGACGACTACCTGACCGTGGACGACCGCGACCTGCTCGAGCGGGCCTTCCGGAGGCTCACCGTCCGACATCGCGCCGTCCTGGTCTTCCACCACTACCTCGGGCTGTCGATCTCCGAGGTGGCGGCACGAACGGAGTTCCCGTCGGGACTGCGAAGTCCCGCTTGCACCACGCCACGCGGGCGCTCCGCGCCAGCATCGAGGCTGACGCCCGGGCCACCCCGCCTTCCCAGGAGCGAATGGCATGACTGCGTCTCGAGATCCCGACCGCCTGATTCGCGAGTTCCTCCTCGACGGCGAGGAGCAGCTGCAGGACCAGGTCTACGACGTGGTCCGTGCCGAGATTGAACACAAACGACAGCGGGTCTTCTTCGGCCCGTGGAGGTTGCCCACCATGAACAAGTTCGTCACGTACGGCCTCGGCGCCGCCGCCGTGGTCGTCCTCCTCTTCGTCGGCGCTCAGCTCTTCGGTTCGCCGAGCGGTGGATTGGGCTCTCAGCCTACGGCGACACCGCAGCCGACCGCCAGCCCTGAGCCGACCGCCACCCCCGAACCATCCCCTCCGCCACTGACCCAAAGCTTCACCTCGACGCTGCACGGGATTTCTTTGTCGTACCCCGAGGGATGGATCGCTCAAGCGGCAAGCGAGCCCTGGACGGATAGCACGTTCCCCCTCAATTTCGAGATGCCGCAAATCGACGTCCTGTACGACCCGACCCTGACGACTTCTCTGTTCCTGGCCATCGCCTCGCAACCGATCGGCGATTCCACGCCGGAGGATTGGGTCACCGAGCAGATGGCGAGCGACGAGGGATGCACGGGGACGGAGCCATTCGCCGTCGATGGCGGCACGGGACTGATGTGCCCCAACTTGGCAGTCGTCACAACCGCCGACCGTGGCTACTGGATCCAGATCTATACGGGTGACGGCGCGCCCGCCACCTACGACCTGGCGTGGTTCGAGGAGGTCCTTGCCACGGTGCAACTGCATCCCGAGGACGCCGTCGACTGAGGGCCGTAGGCCTCAACGTGGCTCGTCCCCAGCCACATTTGAGTTGCCCTGATCCAAACCGGTGAGCGGGTGGCCCCGACGGCCGCCCGCTCTGTCTCGCTCCGAGCGGGGATTGAACAAACCCGCCCACCAGGACGCTCTCAGTAAGCAGCGGTCCCGGATCTCCCCTGGACCGATGCGCTGGCGGCCCGACGGCCGCCGACGATCCTCGTAGGAGGTGCCCATGTCCGCGTCCCACCGGGGGTTCGGCTCCGTCTCGGCTGCCCTGCTCGTGCTCGCCGTCGTCACCGGCTGCGTCTTTGCCGGCACGAGCTCTCCGACGTCGCCGTCGTGCTCCGCTGGCGGTGTTCCGGCACCGAATGCCACATCTGGCCTCGCCGGCTCCGAGGGAGGTGACCTGGTCATCCTCGGCCGCATCAAGACGATGGTCGAGCCGGCCGAGGCGGGGGCGCTCCTCATCGAAGCGGGGCTCGTGACTTGTGTCGGCACGCGGGACGAGGTGCTGGCGCTGGCCGGCGAGGAGGTGCGGGTCGTCGACATCGGCTCCAACGTGGCCTACCCGGGATTCATCGATGCCCACGCTCACTGGATCGGCGACCGCGACTACTACGGACTCGATTCCGCGGAGGAGGCGATGGATGCCGCACTCCGCCGCGGCTGGACCTCGATCTCCGAGCAGTGGGTCAACCCCGAGCGTCTCGACGAGCTCACGGCGCTCGCCGCTGAGGATGCCCTCCCGCTCCGCGTCGACGCCTACCTTGCCCTGAACTTCGACGACGAATTCTTCGGCGACTGGTACACCGATCACGAGCCGGGGCCGGTGGGGGACGGCTTGCGCGTCAAGGGGCTCAAGATCCATCTCGACGACGGACCGGGCGAGATCATCAACTGGGAGCCCGCCGATCTGACCTCGACCATCGGCCGGGCGGACGAGGCCGGCTGGCAGGTCTCGGTCCACACGGTGAGCACGGAGGCTCAGAGTCTGGTCCTCGACGCGTTCGAGGCGGCGCTCGGCGCCAGCGGTCCGAACCCGCTCCACCACCGCATCGAGCACGCCATCGAGGTGAGCGACGAGCAGCTGGCGCGCATGGTCGCCATGGACCTGGTCACCGTCATCCACCCCGACGGCGGCTCTGTCGACTGGGTGCTGTGGAACGACTACATGGGCCAGGGCGCCGACTATCCGCCCGAGCAGATCGGCTGGCTCACCCGATTGCGGGACTTCGTCGACGCCGGCCTGCACGTCGCCGCCGCCACCGATGCGCCATGGTTCTTCCCGGACCTCACCCTGACCGATGACATCGGTAGGCCCGTGGACCAGATCGCCGGCGGCATGGATGGCCGCGGTCGAGAGCATCCCGAGACCCCGGACTGGATCCTCGAGCAGCTGCTGACCGCCGAGGAGGGTTTGCGCGCCATAACCCTGGATGCGGCATACGCCCTGGGTGATGAATCCAGCCGCGGCCACCTGGCCGTCGGAACGCACGGCGACGTCACGATTCTGAGCGGGGACGTGACTGGCGGCGCCACGCCCGACGAAATCCGAGCCATGGAGGTCATCGCCACGATCGTGGGCGGCACCGTCGTCCATTGCTCTGACGCCGAGGTCTGCGGAGGGAGCTGATCCCTAGATTGACCCTCATCGGACCCGCTGCTACCCTGCACCGGCTTGCGTGCCCGGCGGGTGAGCCCGCCATGTCGAGTACGGGCACGAAATCGAGAGCGGGAAGGAGTTGAGACGTTTGGCAGAAGTTCGCGTGGGCGAGAACGAGACGTTCGAGAGCGCGCTGCGTCGGTTCAACAAGAAGATTCAGCAGTCCGGCATCCTGGCCGAGGCACGACGCCGCGAGCACTACGAGAAGCCCAGCGTGAAGCGCAAGCGCAAGGAAGCCAAGAAGCGCAAGGCAACCTCGCGCGCGTAGCCAGACGCCAGCCCTTCCCCCATCCGGCGCAACGGAGGTGTTCCACCGAAACCGATGACGCCGGAGGCCGATGCACCGATGACCCTCCACGCGCGGCTCGAAGCAGCCATGCGTGATTCGATGCGCGCTCGCGACGAGCAGCGCACGACGACGCTGCGCATGGCGCTGGCCGATGCCCACAACCAGCGCATCGCACGCGGCCGTGAGCTGACCGATGACGAGGTGGTCGAGGTGCTCGGCCGGCAGGTCAAGCAGCGTCGCGAGAGCATCGAGGTCTACCGCGGCGCCGGGCATGACGACCGCGCCGCCGGCGAGGAGGCCGAGGCCGCCATCCTCGCCGAGTTTCTGCCCGAGCAGCTGACCGACGACGAGATCACCGAACTGGCGCGCGCGGCGATCGACGAGACCGGTGCCGCCGGGCCGGGCGACATCGGCAAGGTCATGGGCCGTGTGGCGCCGCAGACGAAGGGACGCGCCGAGGGGCGGCGGGTGAGCGAGATCGTGCGCAGCCTGCTCGACGGGGCCTAGCCACCGATGTTCATCCCCCGAACGCTCGCCCGGGCCGACCCTCGCGGTGGCACGGGGCTGGCTCGCGCGCTCATCGTCATCGCCCTGGTGGCCGCGGCACTGTTCCTCGTCCTCTCGGCGAATATCACCGTCGGCCAGGAGAACCTGGAGGTCGGCGAGATTGCCCCGCGCGACATCCGCGCGCAGCGCGACACGACGTTCACGTCCGAGAGCCGCACGGAGGAGGCGCGCGCCCAGGCTGCCGACGAGGTGGTGCCGGTCACCGAGACGATCAAGTCGCCGACCGACAACCAGGAGGACCAGCTCCTCGCCTACGACACCATGACGCGGCGGGTCGATCGGGTGATCGACCTGCGTGACCGCGGCTCGCTCGAGGGCGAGGAGGTGGCCGAGCGCCTCGCCAACGACGCGGCCCTCATCCCGTTCGCCTGGCGTCAGACGGTGGCCGAGCTCACCACCGAGCAGTGGGCGGCGGTCGCGGCGGCCGGCCGGATGGGGCTCGAGACGATCCTGGCCGACCCGTTGCGAGAGGATGATCTCTTCGAGGCCCGCAACCGCGTCCGCGACCTCGTCACCACCGACCTCGAGGGCGCCGACCGCGAGCTGGCCGGCGCGCTGGCGGCGGCCCTCGTGGCTCCAACCGAGATCACCGACGAGGCGGCCACCGCAGAGCGGATCGCCCGAGCCCGCAGCGAGGTCCCAGCCGTCGAGGTGACCGTGCAGGCCGGCCAGCGCATCGTCAACGAGGGCGAGCCGATCAGCGTCGAGCAGTTCGAGATGCTCGACGCGCTCGGCCTGACCAGGCCGCGGGTGGAGGTCGGGACGGTCTTCGGGCAGCTGATCGTCTCGCTGCTGATCGCCTCGCTGCTGGTCGGCTACCTGTGGCGCTTCGAGCCGGAGATCTGGTACCGCAATCGATCGGTCCTGCTCTTCTTCCTGGCGCTGGTGGTGAGCGCCGTTGCGTTACGGATCGCGGCCGACCGCACCCTCCTCGCCTTCGTCGTGCCGACCACTGCCACGGTTCTCCTGCTCGGCATCCTGCTGCCCGGGGCGGCCGGCGCGGTGATGGCCGTGGCCCTTGCCGTGCTCGCGGGCGTGATGAACCGCGAGGCGCTCGAGCTGACGGTCTACGTCCTCGTCGGCGGTCTGGCGGCGCTGCTGGCGATCACCCGCGCCGAGCGGCTCAACGCCTTCGTGCGTGTCTTCTTCGTCGTCGCCGGCGCCCACGTGGCCGTGGTGCTCGCCTTCGGCGCGCTCGAGCAGCGCGACCTCGCCGCGCAGGCGCAGCTCGCCGGCGTCGCCGTCTTCAACGCCGCCGTCTCGGTGGCCCTGGCCGCCGGCACCTTCGCCGTGCTCGGCAACGTGTTCGGGATCATGACCGTGTTCCAGATGCTGGAGCTGGCCAACCCGTCGAACCGGCTGCTGCGCCGCTTGCTGCTCGAGACGCCGGGGACGTACCACCACAGCGTCATGGTCGGCAACCTCGCCGAGCGGGCGGCCGAGACGATCGGCGCCGATCCGCTGCTGGCGCGCGTGGCGGCGTACTACCACGACATCGGCAAGATGAAGAACCCGCTGGCCTTCATCGAGAACCAGGCCGGGGCGCACAACATCCACGACGACCTGAATGCCGAGACCAGCGCCCGCATCATCTCGGGGCACATCCGCGACGGGATCGACCTGGCCTACGAGCACGGCCTCCCGGTGCAGGTCACCGGCTTCATCCCGCAGCACCATGGCACGAGCGTCATGAGCTACTTCTGGGGCAAGGCGCTGCGCGAGGCAGGCGGACGCGAGGACCTCGTCGACGAGCGGATCTATCGGTATCCGGGTCCGAAGCCGCAGTCGCGCGAGGCGGCCATCCTCATGCTCGCCGACGGCGTCGAGGCATCGGTGCGGTCGCTCGACGAGAAGGACGAGGAGAGCATCCGCGCCATGGTCGACCGGATCGTCGACGGCCGCGTCGAGGACGGCCAGCTCGACGACGCCGAGCTCACCCTGCGCGACATCGCCCAGATCAAGGAGGCGTTCGTCGGCCAGCTGCTGGGCATGTACCACTCGCGGATCAAGTACCCCGACAACGTCGTGCCGATGGAGTCCCGCCGGGAGCAGGCCTGAACCGGCCCAACCCTTGAGCCATCGCCGGGATGGCGACTAGGATGGGGACGTCATGGGCTGCACGGTCACCTTCCACGACCGGATCGGCCACGACCGCTTCGCGCAGGCGGTCGAGCCGCTGGGGGCCGATGCCGCCCTCGCCCTGCTCGAGTCCGCGGTCTGCGAGACCGTTCACGCCGCGGCCGGCACGTTCGTCTCCGAGGTCGAGCTGACCCTGACCGGCGACCTGGAGATGGAGCGCCTCAATTTCGACCACATGGGCGAGCGCGGCCCGACCGACGTCCTCTCCTTCCCGCTCCACGAGTGGTCGCTCGACGGCGATCAGCTGTCACACCTGTCCGATGACGACGGCATCTCCCCGCCAGGCCCGCTCCTGCTGGGGGACGTGGTGATCGATCTCGACCAGGCGCTGCGCCAGGCGGCCGAGGGCGACTGGGGCGTCACCGAGGAGCTCGTCCTGCTGGCCATCCACGGCACCCTCCACCTCCTCGGCCACGACCATGCCGAGATCGACGAGGAGGAGCGGATGCGCGCCCTCGAGCACCAGGTCCTCGGCATCCTGCACCGGCGCCACCGGGACGTGCCGTGGCAGCCGGGCTCGCTGTTCGATCGCGCCGGCCACGCGGTGACGACCGGCAGCTAGCCCTTCGGAATGCTCACGTGGCGAGCACTTCCGAGCCGGCGCCGATCTATCGGGCAATTCTTCGCACGAGGCGCGATTCTGCGAGATTCCGCCCGATCTATCGGGCAATTCTTCGCACGAGGCGCGATTCTGCGAGATTCCGCCCGATCTATCGGCCCCTAGGCGGCCTCGAGCAGCGGCTGAAGATCGGGGTCCTGACGCACGACTGGCTTCGAGGCTGCGCGCGGACCGTCGGGCGCGAGCACCCAGGCGACGAGCAGGATGGTGAAGGCGACCAGGGCGGCGATGACCATCGGTAACTGATCCTCCGAGCTACGACTGGTAGGCGATCTCGCCGTGCTGGGCGAGGTCGAGTCCGGCCTCCTCGGCCGGGCCGGGGACGCGGATGGGGACGACGAGGTTGACGACGAAGAGGATCGCGGCGGTCGCGAGCGCCGAGTAGGCGGCCACCACGGCGACCCCCAGGGCCTGCACGAGCAGCTGGCCCGGGTTGCCGGCCAGCAGGCCGTCGAAGCCTGCGGCGTTGACGGCGGTCGTGGCGAAGATGCCGGTCGCCAGCGCCCCGACCGCACCGCCGACGCCATGGACGCTGAAGACGTCGAGCGCGTCGTCGACCCGCGCGCGAAGGCGCAGTAGCGCGGCGCCGTAGCAGATGACTCCCACGCCGAGGCCGATGAGGACCGATGCCGCCGGCGTGACGTACCCGGCCGCCGGGGTGATCGCCACCAGACCGGCGATGGCGCCGATCGCCGCGCCGAGGACCGAGGGCGTGCCCCGATGCAGCCACGACAGGGTGACCCAGGTGAGGGCGGCCATCGCGGCGGCGGTGTTGGTGGTCACGAATGCAGTCGCGGCCAGGCCGTTCGCCCCGAGCGCCGAACCGGCGTTGAAGCCGAACCAGCCGAACCACAGGAGCCCGGCGCCGAGCACGGTCATCGGCACGTCGTGCGGCTCGGTGGCCGGCGCGATGAGCCCCGCCCGCCGGCCGATGAAGAGCGCGGCGACCAGGGCGGCCACGCCGCTCGACAGGTGGACCACGGTGCCGCCGGCGAAGTCGAGCACACCGAGCCCGAAGAGCCAGCCGTCGGGCGACCAGACCCAGTGGGCGATCGGTGCGTAGACGAAGGTCGCCCACGCCACGGCGAAGAGGACGAATGCCTTGAATCGCTTGCGCTCGGCGAAGGCACCGGTGATCAGCGCGGGCGTGATGATGGCGAACATCATCTGGAACGCCATGAAGGCCAGGTGAGGCACCGTCGTCGCATAGACCGATGACGGCTCGCCCGTGACGCCCTCGAGCGCCAGCCAGTCGAGGCCGCCGATCAGCCCGAGCCCGGTGTCCGGCCCGAAGGCCAGCGTGTAGCCCCACAGCACCCAGGTGACGCTGACCAGCGCGAGGATGAAGAAGCTGTGCATGATCGTGCTGAGGACGTTCTTGCGGCGGACGAGCCCGCCGTAGAAGAGCGCGAGGCCGGGCGTCATCAGCATGACGAGGGCGGCGCTCATCAGCACCCAGGCGGTGTCTCCTGCGCTGATCTCGGGCATTCGATCTGGCTCCTGCAGCTGGGTTTGCCTTGTGCAGGCAGCCTAGAGGCCGCTGCGTGCCGCGCCAGGCACTGGCTGACCCGCCGCAGGCCTCGCACCTGTGCAGGTTGCACAATCAGAACGAACGGGCGGCGTCGAGCTCCGGGGGCGGGGCAGTGCCGTCGAGAATGGCACGCGCCACGATCGCAGCCGACGCGGGCCCGGTGCTGATGCCCCACGGGCCGTGACCGGCGCAGACGAAGAGGCCGGCGAGGTGCGGAACCGCCCCGATGAACGGGCGCCCGTCGACCGACTGCGGCCGGGCGCACATCCGTCGCCCGACGAGCTCGGCCTCGACCACGGCCGGCAGGAAGGCCGCCGCCCGGCGCAGGAGGAGTGACCCGATCCGCGCCGGATCGGGCTCCGCCGGCAGGAACACCGAACCGAGGGTGGTGATGCCGCCGGCGGTGGCGAGGCTGAACAGCGAAGGCGGATCCGCGTCCGCATCGTCCATCTCGCCGGCGCGAGCGGTGGCCGCCTCGGCCCGGCTCAGGCTGTCGACCTCGTCCTCCTCGACGATGTGGCGCGGTGCGTGGCCGTCGAGCCGCAGCTGGAGGGTCACGCCCCAGGTCGCGTGGATCGGCTGCCACAGGCCCGAGGGATCGACCAATGCCGGCGACCATGGGCCGGCTGCCACGAGGACGGCATCGGCGGCGATCGTCGACCCGTCGCCGAGGACGACGCCGGCGACGCGACCGTCGCGCTCCAGCGGACGCGCCTCCGCACCGACGACGACGGCCGCGCCGCCCTCCTCGGCGAGCGCCGCCCAGGCGGCGGTCGCGGCCGCGGGCGGCACCGGGAAGCCGGTCGCCAGCCGAACGGCGGCGGGCCCAGCCGCCAGCGATGGCTCCAGGTGCTGGAGCGCTCCCGGCTCGACCAGCTCGGGCTCGAGCTCGGGGAATGCCCGCTCCATGCGGCGAGCCTGGGCCGCCGCGGCATCGACGTCGCGGTTGAGGAGGAGCAATCCTGCCGGCGCGTCGGCGATCGCGAAGCCGTTGCCTTCGATCGAGCCGAGCGCGCGGTAGCGCGTCAGGCTCTCGACGTAGAGGTCGGCGAGGAGCGGGTCGAACGGATGCTGGATGGCGCCGAGGTTGCGCCCCGACGCGCCGGCGCCGATCGCCGACTCCTCGACGAGGACGACGGCCGCGCCGCGGTCGGCCATGATGGCCGCGGCCGCGCAGCCGATGATGCCGCCACCGATGACGACCACGTCCGCATCGGGTGGCGCGAGGGAAGGATCGGTCCAGCGTCGCTCCACGGCGGGGAGGATAGACGCGCCCCGTCGAATCCGCCGCGGGTAGCATCGGTCCTCGCATGAAGGTCATCTGCGGGCTCGGCAATCCCGGCGAGCGGTACCGGCTGACGCGTCACAACGTCGGCTTCCGCGTGGTCGACCTGCTGGCCGACCGATGGGGCCTCACCGGCCAGGGCCGCATCCGCGAAGGGGCGGCGCTCCTCGAGGCGCGACGGCCGGAGGATCGGGTGCTGCTCGTCAAGCCGATGAAGTACATGAACCTTTCCGGCACCGGGCTCCGCGCCGCCATCCGCCAGACCGATGTCGACGTCATGTCCGACCTGCTGGTCGTGACCGACGACATTGACCTGCCGCTGGGGCGGATCCGGCTTCGCCGCTCCGGGTCGGCCGGCGGGCACAACGGCCTGCGCTCGATCATCGAGGCCCTGGGGACCGACGAGTTCCATCGCCTGCGAATCGGCGTCGGACGCTCCGGGACCGCGGCCGGCCACGTCCTCGCGACCTTCCGGCCCGACGAGCGCGACCTCGCCAGCGAGATGGTCGCCGTCGGCGCCGACGCCTCCGAGCGCTGGCTGCGTGACGGGATCGACGAGGCGATGAACGCCTTCAATGGCGTCGAGGTCGATTGACCCGGGACGCGCTGCCCAGCCCGGAGGTCGTGGCCGCGGTCACGCGTGCCGCCGGGCGCGCACCGACGACCTGGCACCGATCGGCCGGCGGCGGCTACACCCCGGCGGAACGGTGGATCGTCGAGTTCGACGACCGCAGTCGTGCCTTCGCGAAGGTCGGCACGATCGATCGGATCGGGGAGTGGCTCCGCATGGAACGGCGGGCCTACGGCGAGATCGACGGCCCGTTCATGCCTCGCCTCATCGGCTGGACCGACGGGCCGCCACCGGCGCTCCTGCTGGAGGACCTGAGCGATGCCCACTGGCCGCCGCCGTGGGACGCGACGCTCGTGCAGCGGATGCTCGACACGCTGGAGGCAGTCGCCGCCACGCGGTGCCCGGACTGGGCGCAATCGATCCACGAATACACCGACACCTTCAGCGGCTGGTCGCAGGTGGCGAGGGACCCCGGGCCGTTCCTCGCGCTGGGCCTCGCGACGTCCGGATGGCTGGATGCGGCGCTTCCCGAGCTCATCGCTCACGAGCACCCGGCGGAGCTCGCCGGACCGGCGCTGCTGCACTTCGACGTGCGCAGCGACAACATGTGCTTCACGCCGGACCGAGCGCTGCTCGTGGATTGGAACTGGATCGCACGCGGCAATCCGCTGTTCGACGTGGCCGCATGGCTGCCGAGCCTCGAGCGGGAGGGAGGACCTGCTCCGGAGGACGTTCGTCCCGAGGCCGGCGTCTTCGCGCCGGCCCTTGCCGGGTACTTCTGCGCGAACGCCGGGCGCGAGGACATCCCCGATGCGCCACACGTCCGACGCATCCAGCGCGAGCAGGCGACGAGCGCGCTGCCGTGGGCCGCGCGCTGGTTGGGTCTCCCGCCGCCGGACGGACCCAACGCCTGAGTCCTCGGTGCGGGCCGATCGCTTCGGTACCATTCCCCGCGCATGCCCTCGTCACGCGGCGGTGATCGCCGCGTCGCAGCGCTCGTTGACGCCCTTCGGCCACATCTGCCGCAACCGGGCGTCCTTCGTGTGCCCGCCTCCGCCCGCCCGGCGCACCTCGCCGTTCGGCGCGCCGCCCTGCCGGCAACCCGGCCGATGGTGGTTGTGGCCCGCACCGACGAGGAGGCGCACCGCCTGGCCGACGACCTGGCGGCGTGGGTCGGCGGCAGCCACGTGCGGACGTTGCCCGAGCGAGCGGCGCTGCCGCTCGAGCGTGCCCTCCCCGAGCATGACGAGTCGGCCGAGCGGCTGAGCGTCCTCGCCGACCTCGGTGGCGGGGCACGGAGCCTCGTCGTCGTCGGCTCGCTCCTCGCCTTCGTCCAGCGCACGCTCGGTCCCGAGCAGCTGCGCGACTCGCGCACGAGCGTCCGGGTCGGGGAGCGGATCGGGCAGCGCGTGCTGCTCGAGCGCCTCGTCGCCGGCGGCTACGAGCCGAGCGTCGAGGTCACCGGCATCGGCGAGTTCGCGCACCGCGGCGGGCTGATCGACGCCTGGCCGCCCGGCACCACCGACCCGGTGCGCATCGAGCTCTTCGGCGACGAGGTCGAGTCGATCCGAAGCTTCGATGCCATGACCCAGGCGTCACGGCGACGCCTCTCGGCGATCGACCTCGTGCCGGCCTCCGAGTTCCTCCCCCGCGAGGGCTGGGCCGCGGTCGCCGACCGCGGCGCCCCACAGACCGATCTCCTGAGCGAGGATGCCGCTCGCCTCGCGCAGGGCGACATCGGGGAGGCCGCCGAGACGTGGGCGGCCCTCCTCACCGCCGGGCCGGCCGCCGACCACGTCGGCGAGACCGCCCATGCGGTCCTGACCGACATCGACGAGCTGCGCGCGCTGGCCGCCGACCTCGATCGGCAGGCTGCGGACCGTCTCGACGGGCTCGCCACGGCGGGCGAGCTGCCGCCGGACTGGCCCGCCCCGTACCAGGCCGTGGCCACGCTCGAGGCGCTCCTCGCGCGCGCCGCCGAGCGGCTCGAGGAGGGGGCGCCGGCCGACGCCGGCTACACGCACGCCCCGCCGATCCCCGGGCGTGCGGACCGGGCGGGCGCGTGGCTCACGGAGCTTGCGGCGGACCATGCCGTGCTCGTCACCACCGACCAGGCCAGCCGCGTCGGTGAGCTGCTCGACGAGGCCGGCCGGCCGACGACGCCGGTGGCCGAGCTGCGCGCCGCGCCGGCCAGGGGCGAGGTGGCGCTCGTCCACGGATCGCTGAGCGCGGGCTTCGGGCACGAGCCGAGCGGGCTCCTGCTCGTCACCGATCGCGAGCTCTTCGGCGCGACCCGCGTCCGTCGGCTGACCAGCGGCAAGCGCGTGGTGACCCGCGACCTCATCGGCAAGCTCGAGCCGGGCGACCACGTCGTCCACGTCGACCACGGGATCGCCCGCTACGTCGGGATGACCCAGCGCACCTTCGGCGACGACGTCAAGGAGTACCTCCAGCTCGACTTCGCCGGCACCGACAAGATCTTCCTGCCCGCGGACCAGATAGGCCGCATCACCCGCTACGCCGGCGGGCCCGCGCCGCCCCTGAGCAAGCTCGGCGGGACCGAGTGGGAGCGCACGAAGACTCGCGTGCGCCGCGCAGTCGGCAACCTTGCGCGGGAGCTGATCGAGATCTACGCCGCGCGCGAATCCGCTCCCGGCTTCGCCTTCAGCGCCGACACGATCTGGCAGCGCGAGCTCGACGAGAGCTTCCCGTACACCGAGACCCCCGACCAGGCCCGCAGCATCGAGGAGGTCAAGGCCGACATGCTCCGCCGGCGGCCGATGGATCGGCTCGTGGTGGGCGACGTCGGCTACGGCAAGACCGAGGTTGCGCTGCGCGCCGCCTTCAAGGCGGTCCAGGACGGCAAGCAGGTCGCGGTCCTGGTGCCGACGACCGTGCTGGCGCAGCAGCACCTGCTCACCTTCCAGCGCCGGCTCGCCGCCTTCCCGGTCGAGGTCGCCATGCTCAGCCGCTTCGTGTCGCGCAAGCGACAGGACGAGATCGTGGCCAGCGTTTCCGAGGGCGCCGTCGACATCCTCATCGGGACGCATCGGATCCTGAGCAACGACATCGCCTTCGCCGATCTCGGCCTCCTCGTCGTCGACGAGGAGCAGCGCTTCGGGGTCGGACACAAGGAGCGCATCAAGGCCATGCGCCGCGAGGTCGACGTCCTGACGCTGAGCGCGACGCCGATCCCGCGCACCCTCCACCTGTCGCTGGTGGGCATCCGGGACCTGTCGGTGATCGAGACGCCGCCCGAGGCGCGGCTGCCGATCCAGACGCGCATCGCGGAGGACGACGACGGCCTGGTGCGCGACGCGATCGGGCGGGAGCTCGATCGCGGCGGGCAGGTCTTCTACGTCCACAACCGGGTCGAGACGATCGAGGCGGCCGCCGAGCGGGTTCGCCGCCTCGTGCCGGGGGCGCGGGTCGCCATCGGTCACGGGCAGATGGCGGAGGGGATGCTCGAGCGGGTCATGCTCGATTTCAACGACGGCAAGTTCGACGTGCTGGTGTGCACGACGATCATCGAGTCGGGCCTCGACATCCCGAACGCGAACACGATCGTCATCGTGCGCGCCGACACCTTCGGCCTGGCTCAGCTCTACCAGCTCCGGGGGCGGGTGGGCCGATCGGACCGCCGAGCACACGCGTACCTCCTGCACCGGCGCGGCATGCCGCTCACGCCCGTCGCCCGCAAGCGGCTGCACGCGATCTTCTCCGCGTCAGACCTCGGCGCGGGATACCAGATCGCCCTGAGCGACCTCGAGATCCGGGGCGCGGGCAACATCCTCGGTGCCGAGCAGCACGGGTTCATGGCCGCGGTCGGGTTCGAGATGTACACGCGCCTCCTGGCCGAGGCGGTCGACATGCTGCGCGGCCGCCAACCGGCGCCGGAGCCGGCGCCGGTGCGGCTCGACCTGCCGGGATCGGCCTACCTGCCCGACGACTACGTCTCCAGCTCCGGCGCCAAGCTCGAGGCCTACCGGCGCTTCGGTGCGATCCGTTCCGAGACCGATGCGGAATCGCTGCGCTCCGACCTGCGAGACCGATACGGACCGATCCCACCGCCGGTCGAGGGCCTCTTCACCGCGGTCCGCGTGCGCATGGCGGCCGAGGCCGCCGGCGTTCCCGAGGTGCGCGCCGAGGATCGCAAGGTAACGCTGAAGTGGACGCGGCTGGCGGACCGCCACGCAGTCGGCGTTGCGCTCCAGGTGGCAGGGCTGCGCCCGGACACCGGATCGAACCAGGTCCGTATCCCGGTAGCGGCGGGGCGGGATCCGGTCGAGGTCGCGCTGCGTGCGCTGGGCGCGCTCACCGACCGCCGAGAGTCGGCCTAGCCCCCCTCGGATTTCACGGGGCGAAGGTAACGACCAACCAGGAGCGGAAGGATCGCCGCTGGTTGCACCTGGTGCAATCGGCGGCCATCTATGGGCCGAAATCGGCAGGTTCTTCGCCGATAGCTCCACCGGGTGAAAACGCGTCGGAAACTGAGGGGCCGGCAGGAGGGTCCTGCCGGCCGATTTGGGCGATGCCTGTGGGCGGTTCAGGCGGTGCGACCGAACGCGCGCTGCACCTCCGGCTGGAAGAGGTAGTAGGTGATGGCACCGGCGATCGCGATGCTGACGATCGCTCCGAAGTTGCCACCGATCAGCTGGAACAGGCCGAGGACGATCGAGACGGCCGCGAGCCCTATGCCGAGCGTCCACGCCCACGGCTTGAGGCCCCAGGCGCCCCAGGCGAACACGAGATAGGCGATCGCGACGACGAGCGCCACGGCTCCGAGGAGGCCCGCCAGCCCGGCGAACCCGGCGTCGCCGGCCGCGACACCGATGGCAGCGCCGCCGAGCATCAAGAGGAGCCCGCCGAAAATCCCGAACACGCCCGAGATGGCGGCCAGGATCGCGAGGATCGTGATGCCCATCGGGCGGTCCGCCGTGGTGGCCGGCGTGGGCTCGCTCGAGGTCGTGGAAACCGGGGGCGGTGGTGTCGCCGCCGGCGGTGGGGGCGGTGGCGCTGACGATGTGGTGACGGGCGGCGGTGGAGTGGGATCGGCGGCGGGCTCGCCCAAAGGCTCGCCGCTCTCCGGCTGTGGTCGCTCTTGCTCCATCGGAGCCAAACCCTCCCTGCAGGTGGCGCGGGACCGCGCCGTGTCGCCCCGCACCTTCGGTCATGTGACGGCCAAACGTCAAGGTCTGAGCCGTGTGACGTCCGAAGTCGATCACCTCGGGAGTGGCGCGTATACTCGTGGACGACCACTCGACCCGCGACGGGCGCACCCGTCCGGCGCCGATCTTCGAGCGATGTCGCACAGGGGCCACCGTTGGCCGGAGCGACGACGAAAGGAGGCGACCGTGACGACCCCGGCCCGAGAGACGCTTCGCATCGGCGAGCGCAGCTTCGAGTACTTCCCGCTGGCCGCCGCCGGCGCGCCGGACTTCGAGCGCCTGCCCTACACCGTCAAGGTGCTCCTCGAGAACATGCTGCGCGGCGCCGCGACCCAGCCGGGGCTCGTCAGCGAGGACGACGTCCGCGCGCTGGCGTCGTGGGACCCGTCGAACCCTGGCGAAGCCGAGCTGCCGTTCATGCCGGCACGCGTCATCCTCCAGGACTTCACCGGGGTCCCGTGCGTCGTCGACCTCGCGGCGATGCGCGACGCGATCGCCGAGATGGGCGGCGATCCGTCACGGATCAACCCGCTCGTGCCCGCCGACCTCGTCATCGACCACTCGGTGCAGGTCGACCAGTTCGGCTCGGACGCGGCATTCCTCATCAACGTCGAGCGCGAGTACGAGCGCAACGGCGAGCGCTATGCCCTCCTGCGCTGGGCGCAGCAGGCGTTCGCCGACTTCCGCGTCGTGCCGCCCGGAACCGGGATCGTCCACCAGGTCAATCTCGAGTACCTCGCCGACGTGGTCGCCGAGCGCGACGGCGTCCTCCTGCCCGACACGCTGGTCGGCACGGACTCGCACACGACGATGATCAACGGCCTCGGCGTCGTCGGCTGGGGTGTGGGCGGCATCGAGGCCGAGGCAGCGCTGCTCGGCCAGCCGCTCTATCAGCCGATGCCGATCGTGGTCGGCTTCCGGCTCGACGGTGAGATGCCGACCGGGTCCACGGCAACGGACCTGGTGCTGTACGTGACCGAGATGCTCCGGGCCCACGGGGTGGTCGGCAAGTTTGTCGAGTTCTACGGTCCCGGCCTCTCCAAGCTCTCGCTGGCCGATCGCGCGACGATCAGCAACATGTCTCCCGAGTTCGGGGCGACCGCCACGCTCTTTCCGATCGACGACGAGACGCTGCGCTACCTGCGCATGACCGGCCGCCCGGACGAGGTCATCGCCCGCGTCGATGCCTACGCCAGGGCCCAGGGCCTGTTCCGGACCGATGACTCCCCCGAGCCCCTGTTCAGCGAGTCGCTCAGCCTCGACCTGGGGACCGTGGTGCCGTCGCTGGCCGGGCCGAAGCGGCCGCAGGACCGGGTCGCGCTCTCCGACCTGCGCGACTCGTTCCGCGCCGCATTCCCCGACGGGCTCCACGCCCACGCGGACGGCACGACCCACGAGCACCGACGCCACCGACGACGGAGGACCGCCGGGCACCGTCGACGAGGCCAGCGACGAGTCCTTCCCGGCGTCGGACCCGCCGTCGTACACCCGCGACCCCGAGGCGGAGCGCCACGCGAGCCCGGATGCGCCGCGCCACAAGCCGGAGGCGCTCCCGGCCGGGGCGCACTACCGCGCGGCCGAGGTGCGGATGGACGGCAAGACCCACAAGCTACGAACGGGATCGGTCGTGATCGCCGCGATCACGTCGTGCACGAACACGAGCAACCCGACGGTCATGGTCGCAGCGGGCCTGCTGGCCCGAAATGCGGTCGCGCGCGGCCTCGAGACCAAGCCGTGGGTCAAGACCTCGCTCGCGCCCGGATCGCGGGCGGTGACCGACTACCTGCGCGCCGCCGACCTCATGGACCCGCTCGAGAAGCTGCGGTTCCACCTGGTCGGCTACGGCTGCACGACGTGCATCGGCAACTCGGGTCCCCTCGCCGAGCCGGTGGCGGAGGCGATCGAGAAGGACGACCTGGCAGCGGTGGCGGTGCTGTCGGGCAATCGCAACTTCGAGGGCCGCATCCACCCGCTGGCGCGCGCCAGCTACCTTGCCTCGCCGCCGCTGGTGGTCGCGTTCGCGCTCGCCGGGCGGATCGACATCGACCTGACCTCGGAGCCGATCGGGACCGATGGCGACGGCAAGCCGGTGATGCTCGACGAGATCTGGCCGCCGGCTGACGAGGTCGCGTCCGTGGTCCTGAAGTCGGTGAGCGGCGAGGTCTTCGAGCGCAACTACGCATCGGTCTTCGATGGCGACGACCAGTGGCGAAACCTGCCGGTGCCGGCCGGGGACCGATACGCCTGGGACCCGGCGTCGACGTACGTGGCGCGGCCGCCCTTCTTCGATGGCCTCGGTGCCGGGCCGTCGGACCCCGGCGACATCGCTCGGCGCGCGGGCGCTGGCCGTGCTGGGCGACAGCGTCACGACCGACCACATCAGCCCGGCCGGATCGATTGCCCGTACCTCGCCGGCCGGGGAGTGGCTCGTCGCGCACGGCGTCGACCAGCGCGACTTCAACTCGTACGGCGCCCGTCGCGGCCACCACGAGGTGATGGTGCGCGGCACCTTCGCGAACATCCGGCTGCGCAACCTCCTCACGCCGGACGCGGAGGGAAACGTCACCGAGCACCTGCCCTCCGGGGAGCGGATGAGCATCTTCGACGCGGCGATGCGCTACGCGACCGACGGGACGCCGCTGATCGTGCTGGCCGGGAAGGAGTACGGCTCCGGCTCCTCGCGCGACTGGGCCGCCAAGGGTCCGCTGCTCCAGGGCGTGCGCGCCGTGATCGCCGAGTCGTACGAGCGGATCCATCGGTCCAACCTCGTCGGCATGGGGATCCTGCCGCTCCAGTTCCTGCCGGGCGAGTCCGTCGGCTCCCTCGGCCTCTCCGGGCGCGAGACGTTCGACGTCACGGGCGTCGCGGACGGGCTGCGCCCCCGGATGGAGGTCGCCGTCACCGCGACCGGCGAGGACGGCCGCGAGACCCGGTTCCGGACCGTGGCGCGCCTCGACGGCGAGATCGACGTCACCTACCTGCGCAACGGCGGCGTCCTCCAGACCGTGCTGCGGGACTCGCGCGAGCGATGGCCGGTCGCCAACCTGTTGGCCTTACGCCGGCGACCCCGCAATGTCCTCGGGCCGGGCCAGTCCGCTACCATCGACCGAGGAAGCGTGCGCGTCGGTCCAGGTCTCTCGGCCTCCCACCGGCCGACATTGCCCGCGGCGGACGCATCGGTCTAGACTCAGCGCGCGCCGCCTGGCGACCGATCTCCCAAGCAGCAGGTGCCCAACCCGATCGTGACCGTCACGTCCGTCGACGATCTGCGCAGCCTCATCCGCGAGGTGCCCGACTTCCCGAAGCCGGGCATCCGGTTCTACGACATCACCACCCTGCTGAAGCAGCCGGACGCCTTCCGCGAGGTGATCGACCGCATGGCGGAGCAGGTGCGCGGCAGCCAGGTCGACCTCGTGGTCGGGATGGAGTCCCGCGGCTTCATCTTCAGCGCACCGCTGGCCTACCAGCTCGGTGCGGGCTTCGTTCCGGTGCGCAAGCTCGGCAAGCTGCCGGCGGAGACGATCGAGGTCGAGTACGAGCTCGAGTACGGCACCGCGACGCTCGAGATCCACTCCGACGCCATCCAGCCGGGGCAGCGGGTGCTCATCGTCGACGACCTGCTCGCCACGGGCGGGACGGTGATGGGCACGATCGAGCTGGTCCGGCGGCTGGGCGGCGAGATCGCGGGCCTCTCGTTCATGGTCGAGCTGACGGCGCTCAAGGGGCGCGACAGGCTCGGCGAGTTCGAGATCCACACGCTGCTCAGCTACTGGTCTTCGGAAGGCACCGATGGCGGTCGCGACCTCGCCACGCATCCGCGCCCACGCCGTCGCCGACCGCGGCGAGATCGCGACTTCCTGCATCGCGACCGGCTCTACGCCGCATACGCGCTCGGCGACCTCGACGGCGCCAACCGCGGCCGCGTCGCCTGGGCGATGGCGTACGACGAGGCCGGCCGCCCGACCGCGCTCGTCATGCACCACGAGGGTCTCGTCCCGCAGCCGCTCTTCCTCATGGGGGCGCCGGACGGCTGTCGCGCCATCCTCGAGCAGGTCCTCAAGCCTCGCGACGCGTACCTCCAGGGCACCGAGCTGCACGAGGCGGCGCTGCGCGACCTGTACGAGCTCGACGCGCCGACGCTGATGCTGCGCATGGTGGTCGATCGCGAGTCGTTCGTGCCGTTCGCCGGCCCCGTCGAGCGCCTCACGGCGCTGGACCTCGACGACCTCAACCGCCTCTACCAGCTCGGCTTCCGGGCGGGCTTCCCGACGGCGGTGCTCGACGAGGGCGTCTACTACGGCATGCGCGTTCGCGGCCGCCTCGTCAGCGCCGCCGGAACGCACGCCATCAACCCGCGCGAGCACATCGCGGTGGTCGGCAACGTCATGACCCACGCCGACTTCCGGGGCCACGACTTCGCGAAGATGGTCACCAGCGCGGTGACCGCCGAGCTCCTCGACCGCGTCTCCGACGTCGCGCTCAACGTCCATGCCGACAACGAGCCGGCGGTCGCGGCCTATCACCGCCTCGGCTACCGTACCCACTGCCAGCTCACCGAGCGCCTCGTCCGCAGGCGTGCCGGTGGCTGGGGACTGATGCGACCGATACGAGAGGCGATGCGATTCGGATGGCCACGCGAACCGAGATGAAGACCGCCGACGTGGCGGACCTGGGCCTGGCTGATGCCGGCAAGCCTGAAGATCGAGTGGGCGGACCGGCAGATGCCGGTGCTGGCCGGCATCCGCGAGCGCTTCGAGCGCGAGCGCCCGCTGGACGGCTGGCGCATCAGCGCGTGCCTCCACGTCACCGCCGAGACGGCGAATCTCATGCGCACGCTCGCCGCCGGCGGGGCCGATTCGGTCCTCTGCTCGTCGAACCCGCTGTCGACGCAGGACGACGTCGCCGCCTCGCTGGTGACCCACTTCGAGATCCCGACCTACGCGATCAAGGGCGAGGACCGCGACTCGTACTACGGGCACATCGGCGCGGCGCTCGACCACCACCCGCAGGTGACCATGGACGACGGCGCCGACCTGGTGAACGAGCTGCACACGCAGCGTCGCGAGCTCCTCGACGCGGTCGTCGGCGGCACCGAGGAGACCACGACCGGCGTCATCCGGCTGCGCGCGATGGCTGCTGCCGGCAAGCTGGCCTACCCGGTCGTCGCGGTCAACGAGGCGCTCACCAAGCACCTGTTCGACAACCGATACGGCACCGGGCAGAGCGCGATCGACGGCATCCTGCGCGCCACGAACGTGCTGTTCGCGGGCAAGACCGCCGTCATCGGCGGCTATGGCTGGGTGGGGAAGGGCATCGCGTCGCGCGCCCACGGCATGGGCGCCAACGTCGTCGTCGTGGAGGTCGACCCGATCCGCGCGCTCGAGGCGGCGATGGACGGCTACCGCGTGATGAACGCCGACGACGCCGCGCGCGTCGGTGACATCTTCATCAGCGCCACCGGCAACCTGAACGTCTGGGGCCGCGACCACTTCGCGCAGATGCCCGACGGCGCCATCCTCGCCAATGCCGGCCACTTCAACGACGAGTTCGAGCTCGGCGCGCTCGAGGAGATTGCGACCTCGTCGCGCGAGGTGCGGCCGTTCACCCGCGAGTACCTCATGCCGAGCGGGCAGCGGATCTACGTCCTCGCCGACGGCCGCCTGGTGAACCTCGGCGCCGCCGAGGGCCATCCGGCGCTCGTGATGGACATGAGCTTCGCGAACCAGGCGCTCGGCCTCGAGTGGCTGCACGCAAACCTCGCCGACCTCGAGCCGGGCGTGTACGGCATCCCCGAGGACATCGACCGCGAGGTCGCGCGCCTCAAGCTCGAGAGCATGGGCGTGCGGATCGTGCCGATGACGCCCGAGCAGAAGGCCTACAGCGAGTCGTGGGAGTCAGGCACCTGACCCGGCGCATGGGCCTCGGCGGAAGCTGACGACCGACGGGCGACCGGGCCCGTATCCTCGACACCCACATGCCAGGCTCGCTCGCGTCGGTCGTCATCGGCCTCGTCCTGGTCGCGGCCATCTGGCTCCTGCCCGACCTCACGCCAGCCGAGGCGATCCCCGTCGTCGGGCAGCGCAGCAGCCACGCCGTGATCGTCGAGGAGCGTGGCACCACGCCGTCGGGCTCCCGCTCTTCGGCGTCGAGCTCGACGATGGCGAACGGATCGAGGCCGTCGTGCAGGACGGCAGCGCGGCCATCCCGGGTCCGGGAATCGGGAGCCATACGAGATCGGCGACGAGGTCGTCGTCACCCTGCTTCACCGGGCCCGCGGCCGGCGACTTCGCCGTCATCGCCGAGCCGTGGAGGATCCCGTTGCTGGGCATCGTGGCGGCGATCTTCTCCGCCGCCGTGATCGCCATCGGCGGGTGGCGCGGCGCGCGCTCCCTGGTGGCGCTGGCGCTGACGCTGACGGTGGTCGTCAAGGTCGTCGTGCCGCTGCTGCTGCGAGGATTCGACCCGATCCTCCTCGCCGTCGGCGGTGGTGTGCTGGTGACGGTGGTGACGCTGCTGCTGACCGAGGGACCCAGCCGCGTCACGTGGTCGGCGGTGCTCGGCGTCCTCGTGGCGCTGAGCCTGACGGCGGTGCTGGCCGCGACCTTCACCGCCGTTGCCGAGTTCACCGCCCTCCAGGGCAACGAGGAGATCGCCTTCCTCATCCCGCTCGTCGGCGACCGGATCGACCTCCAGGGCATCCTGCTGGCCGCGACCGTGTTCGGCGCGCTCGGCGTGCTCGACGACGTCACGGTCACCCAGGCCGCGGCGGTCGAGCAGCTGCATCGGTCGCGACCGGAGGGGGAGCGGCGCGCGGTCGTCGGTCGCGCCATGCGCGTCGGGAGAGCGCACATCGCCGCCACGGTCAACACGCTGGTGCTGGCCTACCTCGGCGCGAGCCTGCCGCTGCTTCTCCTCTTCGCACTGAGCGGCGAGTCGACGCTCACGATCCTCAACGGCGAGATCGTGGCCGTCGAGGTCGTCCGCGCGCTGGTCGGCAGCATCGGCATCGTCGCGGCCGTGCCGATCACGACGCTCGTCGCCGCCTGGCTGATGGTTCCCGCCGGCTCCGGCGGCCCCGGCGAGCGACGCGCCAGCCTGACGGCGCTACACTCGCGCGGGCCCCTCACCAACCGCACGGAGCTCCGATGCCAGACGCCACGCCCCCGACCCTGTTCACCTCCGAATCGGTCACCGAAGGGCACCCGGACAAGCTGTGCGACGCGGTGGCCGATGCCATCCTCGACGATGTCCTGGCCCATGACGCGGACGCGCGCTGCGCCATCGAGGTGGCGACCACGACCGGCCTGGTCCTCGTACTCGGCGAGGTCAGCACGCGCCACTGGGTCGACGTCCAGGAGGTCGTGCGGCGCACCGTCCGCGAGATCGGCTACACCGATTCGCGCATCGGCTTCGACTGGGAGACGTGCGGGACGGTCACTGCCATCAAGGAGCAGTCGGCCGACATCGCCATGGGCGTCGACCACGCCCTCGAGTCGCGGGAGGGCATCGAGCGCGACGAGCTCGGCGCCGGCGACCAGGGAATGATGTTCGGCTACGCCACCGACGAGTCGGACGAGCTCATGCCGATGCCGATCCTCCTCGCCCACCGCCTCGCTCGGCGCCTTGCCGAGGTCCGCCGCGACGGCACGCTGCCGTACCTGCGCCCCGACGGCAAGAGCCAGGTCACGGTCGAGTACGACGCCGATGGGCGGCCGCTGCGCGTGCACACCGTCCTCGTCAGCGCCCAGCACGACCCCGAGGTGCCCGCTGCGGACCTTGCCGAGGCCGTCCGCACCCACGTGGTCGAGGCGGCCATCCCGGCCGAGCTCCTCGACGGCGACACGCGCCACCTCGTCAACCCGACCGGGCGGTTCGTGATCGGCGGCCCCATGGGCGACTCGGGGCTGTCGGGGCGCAAGATCATCGTCGACACCTACGGCGGCATGGCACGCCACGGTGGCGGCTCGTTCAGCGGCAAGGATCCGACCAAGGTCGATCGCTCCGGCGCCTACATGGCCCGCTACGTGGCCAAGAACGTGGTCGCCGCCGGGCTCGCGCGCCGTTGCGAGCTGCAGCTCGCCTATGCCATCGGCGTCGCGCACCCGCTGGCCGTCAACGTCCAGACCTGGGGCACCGGGACGCTCGCCGACCACGACCTGGCGGCACTGATCGAGCGCAGCTTCGATCTGCGACCGGGCGCGATCATCGACGCCCTCGACCTTCGCCGGCCGATCTATCGCCAGACCGCCGCCTACGGCCACTTCGGCCGCGACGATCTCGACCTGCCGTGGGAGCGGCTCGACCGCGTCGACGAGCTGCGCGCGGCCGCCGGCTGACGCAGGCCGTGAGCGCCGGCCAGGCCCGCACTACCGGGCACCCCGACTGGGGCGAGCCGCGCCCGCCGCTCCTCCGAAGGCTCCTGGCGCGGGCCGGCACCGCGCTCGGCGTCGCCCCGCCGCCACGCCCCGCGGCCCTGCCTGAGCTGCCGCTGGCGCTGCGCCATGGTGAGCTGGCCGAGGCCTACCTCGCCGCGGAGCTCGCCGGCGATCACCGGCGTGCCGCCGCCGGCGCCGTGACGGCGATGGAGCGCGCGATCGCCGCCACCGACTGGTGGCCGGCGGACGTCTGGGCCCACCGCGCGCTGTGGCACTTCGAGCGGGCCGACCTCACCCTCCAGGCCGCCCGCCAGGCCAGGCGGATCGGTGACCTCCGGGCGGCGGCGGGCGATCCGGGCAGCTCGCGCCGCTACTATGCCGAGGCGATCGACGAGGCCCGCGACATCGGCGCCGAGCACGAGCAGGGGCTCGCGACACTGGGCATGGGGCGCGCGATGCTCGAGCTCGGCGAGGTGAGCACCGGTCGTCGCCTGGCGGGCGCGGCGGTCGACCTGCTTGGTCGGGCGCGGGCCCCGGCCGGGGAGATCGAGGCTGCACGGGCGCTGCTCGGCACCGAGGTGCCGGTCGGCGGGAAGTCGGAGGAGGACGGCTGATGGCGCGACGCACGATGAGGGTGGGAATCGTCGGGGCGGGAGTGATGGCGGAGGCGATCATCGCCGGCCTCCTGGCCGACCGCGCCGTCACCGCGAGCGCGCTCGTCGCCTCGCACCCGCGCCGCGATCGGCGCGACGCCCTCGCCGAGCGCCACGGCATCCAGCCGGTGGCCCGCAACCGGGACGCGCTGGCCGGCGTGGAGGTCGTGGTGCTGGCGGTCAAGCCGCAGATGCTCGGCCGCGTCATGCGGGAGCTGCGGGGCGAGCTCGCCGCCGACCAGGTCGTGGTCAGCATCGTGGCCGGGGCCACCATACGGACGCTGGTGGACGGCCTCCAGCACGCCGCCGTCGTGCGCGCCATGCCGAACACACCGAGCCAGATCAGACGCGGGATCAGCGTCTGGTCGGCGTCGGAGGCGTGCACCGCGCGCCAGCGCGACCTCGCGCGCGGCGTGCTGAAAGCGCTGGGCGACGACCGCCAGGTCGCCGACGAATCGTTCGTGGCCATGGCAACCGCCCTGTCCGGCACCGGCCCGACCTACCTGTTCAGCGTGATGGAGGCGCTCATCGACGCCGGCGTCCACCTCGGCTTCCCGCGCGAGCTGGCCCATGACCTGGTGGTGGAGACCCTGATCGGCTCGGCCGAGTTCGCGTTGCGCTCCGAGATGCACCCGGCCCAGCTGCGCAACGCCGTCACCTCGCCGGGCGGCACGAGCGCGGCGGCCATCTACGAGCTCGAGAAGGGGCGCATCCGCACCGTCTTCAGCGACGCCGTGTGGGCGGCCTACCGCCGCACGCTCGAGCTCGGCGAGCGCCTCGAGGCCGAGGTCGAGCGCGACTGATGTACGCGGTGATCATGGCCGGCGGCTCCGGCACGCGGCTCTGGCCGCTCTCGCGTCGCGGAATGCCGAAGCAGCTGCTGGCGCTCACCGGGGACACGTCGCTGCTCCAGCAGACGGTCGCGCGCCTCGACCCGCTGCTCCGCCCGCACGACATCTTCGTCATCACCAGCCAGGCCCATGTCCGCGCCACCCAGGACCAGCTCCCGCAGCTGCCGCCCGAGAACGTCCTGGGTGAGCCGCTGGCTCGCTCGACCGCCGTGGCCGCCGCGCTCGCCACAGCCCTGGCGCGGCGCGAGAGCGACGAGGTCGGCATCGTCCTGCCGGCCGACCACTTCGTCTCCGACGACGCCGCGTTCGTCGACGCCCTGGGGGAGGCCGCCCGGGCCGCCGAGCGCGGGTACCTGGTGACGTTGGGCGTGGTGCCGACGCATCCGGCCACCGGATACGGCTACATCAAGGCGGGCGCGACACTGCACCCTGCGAGCCCGACGGCGACGGTCGAGCGCTTCGTCGAGAAGCCCGACCCGGCGACGGCCGCCAGGTTCCTGGACGAGGGCGGGTACCTGTGGAACGCGGGCATCTTCGCCTGGCGCACGTACGCCTTCCGACAGGCGCTGGAGCGGTTCCAGCCCAAGCTGGCATCGGCCATCGAGCGCATCGAGGCGATGCACCGCACCCCCGGCTGGATGGCCGAGGTCCGGGACGCGCTCGAGCCGATCGAGGCGATCACCATCGACACCGGCATCGCCGAGCCGGCCGCCGCCGAGGGCCGCATGGCGGTCGTCCCGCTCGAGGCCGGCTGGTCCGACATCGGCTCGTGGTCGGCGCTGCTCGAGGCGCTCTCGGCGGCCACCGGGGCCGACCTCGTCGCCAGCGGCCGCCACCTCGACCGTGGCTCTCACCGCGTGCTCGTCCACGGCGGCGATCGGCTCGTGGTCACCGTCGGGCTGGAGGACGTGATCATCGTCGACACGCCAGACGCCCTGCTCGTCTGCCACCGTGACCGTGCCGAGGAGATCAAGCCGGTGCTCGACGAGATCGCGGGCACCGCCGGCGACCGCTACCTGTAAGCCGGGCCGATGCGCCTGCTGGCCGGCCTCATCGGTCGGCTGATGGCCGCCTACGTGAAGCTGGTGGCGGCCACCTCGCGTGTCGAGGGAGCGCCGGTCACGCAGGAGCAGGTGGTGCTTGCCTTCTGGCACGAGTACAACCTCGTCGCTGCCACGGCGGCCTACAAGCTCCGACGTGGCCCGCCCCACGTGAGCTTCAGCACCCAGACCTTCCGCGGCCAGGTGATGAATTCGCTGCTCGCCGCCATCGGTGCCGGGTCCGTCCCGCTGCCGGCCGAGGGCGAGCGCGCCGAGGCCACACGACTGTCGCGCGAGATGGCGCGGCTCGGACGTGAGGGGGCAAGCCTGGCGGTCAGCCCGGACGGGCCATTTGGACCGTACCGGCGAGCGAAGCCGGGTGCGCTGATCGTGGCGCGCGAGTCGGGGCTCCCGCTTCAGCCGTGGGCCGTCGCCGCCCGACCGTCGATCCGGTTGAACGGCAGATGGGATCGCCACATCATTCCGCTCCCGTTCGGCCGGATGCGCGTCGAGCAGGCCGAGCCGATCGAGGTGGCCGCGCGAGAGCCGATCCGCCCGCTCCTGGCGCGCCTCCAGGCCGCACTCGACGAGGTCGCCGCCGGCGCCGACCGCGCCTGACCTAGGGGACGAAGTCCAGCTGCTGGACGATCAACGTCCCGGAGATCGGGACCTCGCCCATGCCAGGGACGTCGGCGGCGGGGCAGTCGATCGACAGCTCCACGACCGCGGCCCCCGGGCTCAGGCGGCCGAGCTCGTCGGTCGCGAGGCTGCACGAGCCGGCCGCCACGTCCGCCGCCTCGCCGTCGCGCTCGACGTTGACGAGGGACAGCCGATGGGTCTGGACGTCGTACCGGAATCGCATGGTGCCGTGTTCTTCGTCCCGCAGCACCATGTTGTGGTCTTCGTCGCCCGGCACGGCCGCGACCGGGAACGTGAACAGGAACGCCTCGACGAACTCCCACGTCTCGTCGCCGACGGTGATGCTGCCGCCCATCTCCGGCAGGTCGCTCTCGCCGACCATGTTGAGCGGAAGGCCGATCGTGCCCGACACGCCGATGGTCTCACCGCTGCGGATGTCGGTCAGGTCGACGCACTCGAGCTCGGCGTAGCCGACTCCGATCTCGGGGTCGAGCTCGCCCGGCGTGATGGTGCAGTCGCTCGGCTCCGGGAAGAACTCGAGGCCCTCCCACGAGACCTGCGCCACGACCGGCGGCACGCCGTCGAACACGATCCTCGCCTGGTCGCCCTCCAGCGCGTACCGGTCGGCGCTCGACTCTCGCGTCACGGTGAGGGTTCCCTCGCGGTCGCCCGTGACCGCCAGGTGGCCGCCGACCCCGAGGACCGGAATCAGCGTCGGGGGCGGCGTCGCCGCACTGCCGTCGCTCCCGTCGCCCGTCTGCGGGCCGGCCGCCCCGCCGGGCACAATGATGTTGGCCAGGCCGATGGTGACGACGACCGCCCCGACGAACGCCAGGCCGAGGACCGTGATCGATCTGAACCAATCGCCCATCGGCGGGGATTGTATGGGTGAAGTATGTCGCACGAGTGAGGTGACCGTGGACGACCTGGGGGACGCGGGCGGCAGGTTCCGTCCTCCCTGGTTCGTCTCGTTCCTGGGCCGGCGGCTGGTCTGGGCGCTGGTCACGTTGATCATCTTCCTCACCGCGGTCTTCTTCTTCGTGCAGGTGTGGGTCCCCTACACCTGGGCCACGCAGTTCCTCCAGGGTGGCGCCGGCTCCTTCGATGCCGCCATGGAGGCCGCCGGGCTGAACCGGCCGCTCATCGAGCGCTACGCCGACTTCATGGCGAGCCTCGCCCGCGGTGACCTGGGCAGCTCGTTCAACGGCGAGCCGGTCTTCGACCTCATCCGCGAGGCGCTGCCGGTGACGCTGACGATCTTCATCGTCGGGACCGTGATCGGCTGGGTCGTGGGTGAGATGCTCGGCCGCATCGGCACCTGGAGCCGGAGGCCGTTCAGTGGTGGGGCGCTCTCCGTCCTCGGCATCCTGTCGGCCACGATCTTTCCGCCATTCCTCGTCTTCATCCTTGTCCGCTGGCTGCGCGAGCCGCTGCTCGCCGCCCGCGAGGCTATGGGGCTGCCGACCGACAGCCTGGCGCTGTGGCGCGACGCCGTCGCCGGTCAGCCCGGGGCGCTGAGCCCGGCGGATGTGCGCTGGCTCATCGCATTGGGCCTGTGCGCGGCGCTGGTGATGGCGCTCATCGTGCGCGCCCACGGGCGCCGGCACCAGCTGCCGCTCGTCGAGGGCATGGCCCTGCCGCTCGCGTTCCTCGGCGTCGGCGTCGGCATCTGGCTCAGCGACCTCGGGCCGCACGCCCTCGATCTGCTGTACCGGGCCGACATCGGTGCCACCACGGGGCGTGGGACGCCGGCGCTGGCGATCGCCGGCGTCATCTTCCTGTCGTTCGGCCAGGTGATGCTCGTCATGCACGCCGGCATGGAGGCCGAGAAGTCGGAGGACTACGTGCTCACCGGGCGGGCCAAGGGGCTCACCGAGCGCGCGGTCCGCGACAAGCACGTCGCCCGCAATGTCATGGCGCCGGTGCTGGCCGGCTCGTTCCTGACCTTCCCGACGATCCTCGCCGGCATGATCATCGTCGAGTACGAGCTCGAGATGCAGGGGCTGTCATCGGTCCTGTTCGACGCCATCGAGTTCCAGGACATCCCGGTCATCATGGGTGTGATGGTCGTGCTCGGGCTCATCGGGGTCGGTTTCCGGCTCGTCACCGACTTCACGATCGCCGTGCTCGATCCCCGCCAGCGCCGAGGTCGAGCGTGACCGCCGTCTCGGAGCCGCTCGTCGTCGCCACCCCGCGGCTGCGGCGCGCGCGCCTCTCCGTCCTCGCCCACCCGAAGATCCTGGCCGGCGTCGCGATCCTGGGCTTCTTCGTCCTGCTGACGATCGCCCAACCGCTGCTGAACGCGACGCTGTGGGCGGGCCAGGGCAACGTCTACCACCCGCAGTTCGGCTTCGACTCGGGGATCTCCCACCCGTCGGCGCCATCGGTGGAGCATTGGCTCGGCACGAGCTCGCTCGGGCGCGACGTCTTCTCGATGCTCGCCAGTGCCGCGCGGCCGACGCTGGTCGTCGCGCTCAGCGCGGCCATCACGATCGCCGTCGTCTCGCTCGTGTTCGGCTCGATCTCCGCCTTCCGCGGTGGATGGGTGGATGGCTTCGTCAGCCATCTCAGCGATGCGATGGTGCTGCTGCCGGCGATGGTCGCCGTCTTCGTCCTCGGCATCGGCCGGCCGAACGACGAGTTCGGCGCGCTCCAGGTCGGCCTCAGCTTCGGGGTCCTCTACGGCCTCGGCCCGGCCACCGCCACCGTTCGCGCCGCCGCGCTCACCATCGTCGCCCGGCCCTTCATGGATGCCGCCCGCGTCTCCGGTGGCGGTGGGGTGTGGATCGTGACCCGCCATGTCCTGCCGCACCTGTACGCCCACGCGGCGGTGCAGGCCATGATCGGCGCCACCGGCGCGGTCATCGCCGATGCCTTTCTCAGCTTCCGCAGTGCGGTCGGGGAGGACATCGGCTTCGGCCAGATGGTGTACGACGGGATCGTGTGGTCCGAGCTCATGGCGGGGATCGCCCCGATCCCGTGGTGGATCATGCTCGCCGGCGCCGGGGGCATCACCCTGCTGGCGGCGTCGTTCTACCTGATCGGCGTCGGCCTCCGCGAGGCCCTCGACCCGCGCACCCAGAGCGACATGCGCTGAGCGTGCGGGGCGATGCCTCGGCTACCATGGGTGGCCGGTGACGACCATCAAGTTCGGGACCGATGGCTGGCGCGCCGCCATCGCCGAGGACTACACCTTCCACAACGTTCGCCGCTGCGCCCGCGGCGTGGCCGAGCACCTCCAGCGGACCGGCGCAGCGGACCGGGGCGTCGTCGTCTGCCACGACCGCCGATTCGCCTCCGAGCACTTCGCGCGCGCCTGCGTCGAGGTGCTGGCCGCCCACGACATCCGCAGCTTCACCCCGCCCGATGCGGTTCCGACCCAGGTCGGCAGCTTCTTCACGCGTGAGCTCGGGGCGGGGGCCGGCATCGTCATCACCGCCAGCCACAACCCGTGGACCGACAACGGCTTCAAGGTCAAGGCCGATACCGGCGGCGCCGCCGCGCCGGAGATGCTCGCGGCCATCGAGGCCACCATGGACGAGCACCCCACCGACGAGCTGCCGCCGCGCCGCGACCACGCCGACGCAGTCGACGCCGGCCTCGTCGAGACCTTCGACCCGTACCCACGCTTCCGCGACCAGCTGATGAGCATCGTCGACATCGAGAAGATCCGGGCGGCCGAGCGTCGCGTGCTGGTCGAGAACCTGTACGGATCGGGCGCGGGCTGGTACACGCGGCTGATCGGCGACGGCCGCCTGGCGGTGCGCGAGCTGCACACCGAGCGCAACCCGTTCTTCGGCGGCATCAACCCGGAGCCGATCCGCCCCAACGTCGACGAGTGGCTGCAGGAGATCCCGCGCTGGGGCGCCGACATCGGCATCGCCTTCGACGGCGACGCCGACCGCGTGGGCATGGCGACCGAGGAGGGCATCTTCGTCAACCAGCTCCAGGTCTACGGCCTTCTGTACTGGTACCTGCTCGAGGTGCGCGGGCTCATCGGTCCGGCGGTCTACACCGTCACCACCACGAGCATGGCGAAGCGCCTGGCCGAGATCTACGGCACGCAGGCGCACGAAACCGGCGTCGGCTTCAAGTTCGTCGGGCCGAAGATGACCGAGACGAACGCGGTCATCGGCGGCGAGGAATCGGGCGGCTTCGGGTTCGGGATGCATATCCCCGAGCGCGACGGGCTCGCCTCCGGCCTCTTCCTGCTGGACCTGTGGCTGACCCGCGGCAAGCGGGCGTCCGAGGTCCTGGCCGAGCTCCAGGCTCTCGCCGGGCCGTCGTACTACAACCGCATCGACATCCGCTTCGCCCGCGAGGGCTACGATCGGGTCAAGGCCGACACGCTTGCGCGGCTGGCCGCAGAGGCGCCGACGGAGCTGGCCGGGCGCGATGTCGCCGAGCGCGTCGAGCTCGAGACGCGCGACGGGTTCAAGTTCTACCGCGACGACGGCTCCTGGCTCCTCATCCGCTTCAGCGGCACCGAGGCGCTGCTGCGCGTCTACGTCGAGGCTCGCTCGCCGGAGGACGTGGAGGCCCTGCTGGCCGAGGGTCGTCGCATCGCGGCGGCCGCCGAGCAGCCGCGCGCCGCCGCCGCCAGCTGATGGACGCCCGCGACTTCTTCGGCTACAAGAACCCCGACGAAGAGCCCGGCGGCCCCGATCCCGCCGATGACGCCGACGACCAGCGGCCGCCGCTGTTCGAGGAGGCGGTAACCCTCGACGACCCCGCCACGCTGCACCGGATCGACCCCGAGGGGATGCTCGGCAAGGTGGCCGAGATGCCCCGGCAGCTGGCGCAGGCCCGCCAGGTTGCCGCGGCGTTCGAGCCGGAGTCCCGCCTGCGCGACGTCGACGCCGTCATCGTGCTGGCCATGGGAGGCTCGGCGATCGGCGCCGAGCTCGTGGCCGCCGCGGCGGGGGAGCGGCTGCGCGTCCCGCTCGTCGTCCATCGCGACTATGGCCTTGCGGCCGGGGCAGGGCCGCGGACGCTGGTCGTGGCCGTGAGCCACTCGGGCGAGACGGCCGAGACGCTCTCGGGCTTCGGCGAGGCGCTGCGGCGCGAGCTGCCGCTGGTCGCGGTCACGACGGGCGGTCGCCTCGCCGCGCAGGCGGCCGACGCCGGGGTGCCGACCCTGCGCTATCGGCCGGGCGGCCAGCCGCGCGCCGCGATCGGCTTCGGGACCGGCCTCGTCCACGAGCTGCTGGGCAGGCTCGAGCTGATCGCCGAGCCGGACCCGATCGGCCCCGTCGTGGCGTCGCTGGAGGGCCTGCTCGAGCGGCTCGGGCCATCGGTCGAGACCGATGCGAACCCGGCCAAGCAGCTCGCCTGGGCGACCTTCGGCCGCATCCCGGTCATCTACGGCCACGGGATCATGGCGGCGGTGGCGCATCGCTGGAAGACGCAGCTCAATGAGAACGCCAAGGCCTGGGCCGCCTTCGAACCGATGCCGGAGGCGAACCACAACGCCATCGAAGGCAGCCTCAACCCGCGCGAGCTGTCCGACGCGCTCCATGTCATCGAGGTCCGCGACCCCGACGAGCCGGCCGATATCGCCGAGCGCTACCGGGTCGTCGAGGAGCTGCTCGGCGAGCGCGCCACGAACCGATCGACCGTCTGGGCCGAGGGGCCGTCACCGCTGGGGCGGGTGCTCGGCGCGGTCGCCTATGGCGACCTGGTGAGCGTCTATCTCGCGATCCTCTACCAGACCGACCCCACGCCGGTTACACTGCTGTCGATGCTCAAGGAGCGGCTCGCCAGGGCCACCGGATCCAACCCGACGAGCGCCAGGTAAGTAGAGGCGCCGGGAGGATCCGGCGCCATGGAGGTACCCGCAACGTGCATTCGAGCATGATCGGCAAGGTCGAGAAGGCGATGCGCTACGCGCACGAGCCGGACCGCGTGAAGCTGCAGTCGTTCCGCGCCAGCTTCGCCGGCGACAACGGCACCCACACCGTGTCTCTCGACGCCGACGCGTGGCAGTGCGACTGCCACCTCTTCGAATCGGCCGGCGGCTGCACTCATACGCTGGCGATCCAGAAGATGCTCGATCCGATGCTCACCGACGCCGCTCGTCAGACGCCCCTGTACGGCTCCTTCGAGGTCCGCGAAGAGGACGCCGTCCCCGCGTAAGGTCCGCCAGGGCGAGGCCAACCAGGTTGGCCTTGCGACCGATGACGCCCGGTTCCTCGGCCATGCGGCCAGTTCGGTTGGCCAAGTGACCGAGGAAGGCGCGATTTGATCGGTCCGTCGGTCATAAGGCCAATGTGACTGGCATCCCGCGTCGGGATCCACCTGCTAGGATCGGTGCACCAATCAAAGACGAAGCGGTCGGTGCCGTCCGGCGCAAGACGGACGGGTAAATGGCGAAGCCGGTGAGAGGCCGGCGCAGTCCCGCTACTGTATCCGACGCCCCCGGAAGGGGCGCGGGAGCCAGGTCGCCCAGCCGAGTCGCGATGTCTCCACCCTCGCGTGAAAGGGACGGACATCACATGGCTCACCCTCGCCATCTCCTGCTCACCCTCCTGGTCCTGCTCCTCGCCGTGGCCGCCTGCGCGTCCGGCGGCGCGAGCCCAACGGCCGATGCGACCTCACCGCCGGCCACCCCGAGCCCCACGCCCGAGGCGGCGTTCCCCGTCGAGCTGACCGATGACGCCGACCGCACCGTCACCATCGACGCCGAACCGATGCGCATCGTCAGCCTGGCGCCGTCGAACACCGAGATCGTCTGCGCCCTCGATGCCTGTGACCGCCTGGTGGGCGTGACCGATTTCGACGACTACCCGCCCGAGGTCGCCGACGTCAGCGACGTGGTCGTCGAGACCCAGGTCGACGTCGAGCTCGTCGTCGATGCCGAGCCGGACCTCGTGCTGGCCGCCGGCAACGAGCTCACGCCGTCGACGGTGATCGAGCAGCTCGACGAGCTCGGGCTCACGGTGCTCGTCCTGTACCCCGAGTCGCTCGACAAGATCTACGCCGACATCGAGCTGGTTGGCGCGGCCCTCGGCGCCACCGATGAGGCGGAGGCGCTGGTCAGCGACATGGAGGAACGCGTCGCGGCCGTCGAGGCGCTCGTGGCCGATGCTGATCGACCGCTCACCCTCTACGAGGTCTTCTACTCGGAGGGCACGACGTACACCGCCGGCGAGGGCTCGTTCCTGGCCTCGCTGATCGACATCGCCGGCGCCGAGCCGGTGACCGGCGACGCCGAGGGCGTCATCGACGCCGAGTCGCTCGTCGAGGCCGACCCGGAGCTGATCCTGCTCGGCGGTGCCTCGTACGATCCGGCCCTTGCCGACCCGGCGGCCGCCCTCGAGACGGTGTCCGCCCGCCCCGGCTGGGGCGAGCTCGCGGCGGTCGAGATCGGTGACGTGGTGCCGTACCTCGACGACATCGTCACGACCCGTCCAGGCCCGCGCATCGTCGACGGCCTGGAGGCCCTGGCTCGGGCGATCCATCCGGACCTGTTCGAATGAACCGATGAGCGCCACGACGGTCGCCAGGCCGATCGCGCTCGGCCCCACGTTGGGCCGCTCGACGCTGGTCATCGGCGTCGGGCTCGCGCTGCTCGTTGCCGCGGCCGCGGTGGCCGTCGCTGTCGGCACGAGCGGGGTCGGGCCGGATCAGGCGCTGGCGATCGTCGTGCACCGGCTCACCGGCATCGGTCCGGTCACCTGGCCCACGTCCGCCGAGACGATCGTGCTGGAGCTCCGGCTGCCGCGCGTCGTGGCGGCCATGGTCGTCGGCGCCGGGCTGGCATGCGCGGGGACCGTCTTCCAGGCCGTGCTGCGCAACCCGCTGGCCGATCCGTACATCATCGGCACCGCGGCCGGCGCCTCGCTCGGCGCGGTTGCGGCGCTGATCCTGCCGCTGGCGACCGTCGGCTGGCTCGGCATCGGCGCCGTGCAGGCCTTCGCCTTCGCTGGTGGCCTCGGCGCCGTGCTGGTGGTCTACGCCGTGGCTCGGCAGAGGGGCGGGACGCCGGTGGTCACGCTGCTGCTGGCGGGGTACGCGGTCTCGTCGCTGCTGGCGGCCGGGGTCGCCTTCATGCTCTTCGCCTCCGGCGACAGGCTCGCGGCCGTCGTCAGCTGGCTGCTCGGCTCGCTGGCCGGCGCCTCGTGGCCGCGGCTTGCCATCGCCGCTCCGCTCATCGTCATCAGCTTCACGCTCATCCTCCTGCGCTGGCGGCGCCTGAACGCGCTCCTCCTCGGCGAGGCCGCAGCCGCGCACCTCGGCATCGACGTCGAGCGCGAGAAGCGGATCCTCACCGGGCTCGCCGCGCTGCTGACCTCGGCGGGAGTGGCGATCTCGGGCACGATCGGCTTCGTGGGGCTGGTGGTGCCGCACCTCCTGCGCCTCGCCTTCGGCCCGGACCATCGGCTCCTGCTGCCGGCGAGCATGGTCTACGGCGCGCTGCTCCTCCTGGTTGCCGATCTCGGGGCGCGCCTGGCCGGCGGGATCCCGGTCGGCATCGTGACCGCGCTGATCGGCGCACCGTTCTTCCTCTGGCTCCTGCGGCGCGCGGTGCGGACCGATGCCTGAGGTCGTCGCGGAGCTCGAGGGCGTCGCGGCACGCTATGGGAGCGCGACCGGCGGCCGCTCGGTCCTGCGCGGCGTCGACCTCGAGCTGGCGGCGGGCGAGCAGGTGGCGCTGCTCGGTGCCAACGGCAGCGGCAAGAGCACGCTCCTGCGCGTGCTCTCCGGCGTCCTGCCGCCCGCGGCCGGGCGGGTCGAGCTGTTCGGGAGGCCGATCGCGTCGTGGGACCGCGGCGAGCTGGCACGGTTGGTGACCGTCCTGCCCCAGGGGATGGAGCTGCCGCCAGGATTCCGGGTCTCCGAGGTCGTCGCCCTCGGCCGGATCCCGCACGCGCGGAGCTGGTTCGCGACCTCGGCCGACGACGAGGCGGCGGTCGCGCGCGCCCTCGCCGACGCGGACGTGGAGGATCTCGCCGACCGCGGGGTGCACGAGCTGTCGGGCGGGGAGCGCCAGCGCGTCCTCGTCGCGCTCGCACTCGCGCAAGAGCCGCGCCTGCTCCTCCTCGACGAGCCGACCGCCCACCTGGACGTCGCGCACCAGCTCGCGCTGATCCAGCTCCTCGAGCGCCTCCGCGCCTCCCGCGGCCTGACGGTCCTGGCCGTGCTCCACGACCTCAACCTTGCCGCGCGCTTCGCGGACCGAGCGGTCATCCTCAACGCGGGTGAGCTCGTCGCAGCCGGCGACGGGCGGGGCCGGTTCGACCTGCGTCGGCTGCGCGACGCTTTCGGTGTCCGCATCGCCGAAGCCGTGACCGCCGACGGGTATCGTGTGCTCGCGCCGGTGCTGCCGGACACCCCGATCCCGCGGATTCCGGATTGAACCTTTCGGTCCCTTGTCGACTAGTACCTGATGGACGGACCCGGGCGGGGGAGGCGATGCTGCCTTCCACTCGCCCTAGGCGCGCGTCCGGAGGCATGGGCCTCCGGCTGACACGTCACCGTCCTGGCCCCGAGCGAACCGATACGCAAGGAGGTGCACGCGGAGGGACCATATCGCCGGTCGCCGCGGATCTCACGCTCGCACGCGTGGAGTACAATCCGCGGAATCTTGGAGGAGAGGATCGCTCTCCGGCACCGCCGGAGCACCGGCGACTCTACCAATCTTGCGCACGATTCTTGCGCAGTGTTCGTTTTCCGTTGAACTCCGAAGTTGAGGGAGATCGATGACAGAAGGGATGTATCTATATGGCTGAGCTGACGCGAACGTCGCCGCAGATGCGCCTGGTGGCGCTTCTCGGCGTGATGGCGATCGTGCTCGCCGCATGCACACAGCAACCTGAGGCAACCGAGGGCGGCGAGACCGGTGAGCCGGCGCCGACCGGGTCGGCCCCCGCGGAAGGTCCCACTGGTGGTGACCTCGGCACGTACACGCTGGGTATCTTCCAGGACGTGACCACCGACAACACCTGGAACAGCATCGACACCGAAGGCAACACCGTCTGGAACTCGTACGTTCTGGGACCGACGCAGGGCACCCCGTACGCGGTCGCGTATCCGGGCATCGAGTACATCCCGGACATGGCCGAGGGCGACCTCCAGCCGGCGACCCAGGAAGGCGACACGTGGATCGGTGAGTACACCCTCCGCTCGGGCCTGCTCTGGTCTGACGGCGAGCCGCTCACTGCCGAGGACGTCGCATTCACCTGGCAGACCGCGGTGGACCTCGAGCTCCAGGGCAACTGGCAGGACTACACCGATGCCGACATCATCACGGCCGTCGAGGCAGTCGACGATGTCACGGTGCGCGTGACCTTCAACGCGCAGCCCGGCCTCGCCATCTGGGGTCCCGGGACGGGCATCACCAATATCCCCGTGCACCCGGCGCACTTCTGGCAGCCGGTGGTCGACGAGGCGCTCGCCTCCGACGACCCGCGCACGACCCTGCTGTCAGCGGACGGCACGGAGGCTCCCGCCAGCGGTGCGGTGGCCTTCTCGGAGCGCCAAGAGGGCAGCTTCGCGGCTTCGACGGCCAATCCTGAGTACTACGACTCCGGCGCCGAGAAGAGCTCCGGCGGCGTGACCTGGACCGAAGGCCCGTTTGCCGACGACTTCCAGTTCCCGCTCTACGGTGGCCAGGAGGCCGCAGTTCTCGCCCTCGCCGACGGCGAGGTCGACTACCTGCTGAACCCGCTGGGGATGCAGCGCGGCTTCCAGGACCAGGTCTCGGAGAACCCGGAGCTGACCGCCGTGGTCAATCCGACCAACGGCTATCGGTACCTTGCGTTCAACCACGCGCGTGCTCCGATGAGTGACCCGGCCTTCCGCGACGCGCTGACGGCCCTGATCAACAAGGAGTTCCTGACCGAGAACCTGCTGCAGGGCGTGGCCTTCCCGCTCTACGTCATCCTGCCCGAGGGCAACGTGGCGTGGTACAACGCGGAGGTCGCGGCCGAGCTGGCAACGGCCGGCTACGCTGGGCTCGAGGACCCCGAGCGCAAGCAGATCGCGATCGATCTGCTCACCGAGGCGGGCTACACGTGGGAGACCGCCCCCGCCCTCGCCGAGGACGGGACCTTCACCGCCGGCGCCGGGCTCATCGGTCCGGACGGCGAGCCGGTCGGGCAGCTCGAGCTGGTCACCCCGACGGCGGCGTACGACCCGCTGCGGGCGACGGCCGGCAACTACATCTCCGGCGTTGCGCAGGAGATGGGCATCGACATCGTGTCGATCCCGACCGACTTCAACAAGATCGTCAATGACGTGTTTGCTCTCGACGCCGAGAACAACTACACGTCGCCGTTCGACATGTACATCCTGGGCTACTCGCTCGGGAACGCCGCGTTCCCGACCTTCCACTGCTCGTTCTTCTGCACGGGCGGCGACTCGAACAACACGCAGTCTTCCAACGAGGAGTTCGACGCGTTCGCTGCCGCGTTCGATGCGGCGCAGAGCGAGGAAGAGGCGTTCGAGGCGATGTGGGAGATGGAGCGGCTGATCGCCCAGGACAAGCCCCACACCCCGCTGTTCGATACCGGAATCCTGGAGTTCTACAACAACAGGGTCCAGTATCCGTTCACCGAGACGCTCTCCGGCCTGCAGTTCCTGTTCGGGCTGCAGGGCTCGGCCGCAGCGGCCCAGTAGTCTCGACCGACACCGATTGATGGGGGGCCGATCCGATGGGTCGGCCCCCCATTCCACACACACCACCTTCGCGCTACACTCGCGTACTCAGCGAGTCGGACTAGCAGAAGGAGCGACGCTCCGGCATGTTCAAGTTCCTGGCCGGCCGCCTGGTGCAGATGGCGATCCTCTTCGTCATCTTCCTCACCCTGATCTGGTTCCTGCTGCAGGCCATGCCCGGTGACATCAGCGACACGCTGGTCGGCAACCCCGACATCCCGCTCGAGGCTCGCCTCGCGCTCCGGGAGCGGCTCGGGCTCGACGAGCCCCTCTGGCAGCAATACCTCACGTACATCACCAACTTCTTCCAGGGCGAGATGGGCGTCAGCTTCAGCCGCTACCCGGCTGACGTGTCAGAGGTCCTCTTCAACGCCCTGCCGCGCACGCTCGTGCTCTTCCTGTCGGCGACCCTGTTCGCGTTCTGGCTCGGCTTCAAGGCCGGCAAGTTCATCGCCTGGCGCCGTGGCGCGACCGCAGAGAAGGGCTTGATCGTCTCGGGCATCTTCCTGCAGACGGTCTTCTATCCCTGGTTCGCGATCGTCATGCTCTGGCTCTTCGGGTTCTACCTCGGCTGGTTCCCGATCGGCCGCTTCATCACCGCGGATGTGTGGCAGGGAGGGCCGTACAACGCGAACGAGGTGTTCGCGCAGATGATCCTGTCGGTGGTCGTGGTGTCGGTGCTCTACGGCATCGGTCGCTGGTTGATCGCGAAGTACTCCCGCAACCTCGTTTTCCAGATCCGCGCCGGCCAGATCCTCGGCATCCTGTCGATCGGCGGTCTGCTGCTGTACTGGTTCCTCCAGCCGGAGTTCGTCTACGTGCGGGACATCGCCCACCACACGGTCCTGCCGGTGATCACGCTCGGCCTCGTCGCCTTCGGCGCGACGATGCTCCTGACGCGCAGCGCCATGCTCGAGACGCTGGGCGAGGACTACATCCTGACGGCGCGCGCCAAGGGAATTCCCGACTGGATCATTCGGGACCGGCACGCTGCTCGCAATGCCATGCTGCCGGTGACAACTTCGCTCGTGCTGGCGCTCGCGTTCGTCATCGGTGGCGGCATCGTCACCGAGACGATCTTCTCGTGGCCGGGCATGGGCCTCATCTTCCTGCAGGCCATCAGCGTCTCGGACATCCCGCTGGCCGTCGGCGCCCTCTCCATCACCGGCGTGCTGGCCCTCTTCGGCCACCTGGTTGCCGACGTCCTCTACGCCGTCCTCGATCCAAGAATCCGCATCGGATGAGCGAGCTGACATGACCGTCCACGACGACCAGGTACAGAACCCGGAGCTGGGCGTCCAGGTCCCCGGCGCGACCGTTCGGCAGCTGACCCATGGCCGTGATCTCGCCGGCGTGCCGATGTGGCAGATTCGCCTGCGGCTGCTGCGCCGATCGTTCGCGACGACCTGGGGCCTCTTCCGCGAGAACCGCCTGGGGATGGTGGGGCTCGGGCTGATCCTGATCTTCGCCGTGATGGCCGTCATCCACCCGATCCTCATGGCCACCGTGTGGGAACCGGCCGTCTACGACCCGGTCGTCGGGTACGACGCGGTCACGACCGAGTACACGGTCGTCGAGGACGGCACGGTCACCGATCCGGCCACGCAGATCGAGCAGACGACGGCCCGCCTGGAGCTGAACCCCACCGTCGATGCCGGCCAGGTGGTGAGCATCCCGGCCCAGCCCGCGCCGCCCACCTGGGACGGCGAGCACCCCCACTACCTCGGGACCGATTCGCGCGGGCGCGACATCCTGTCGCAGCTGCTCTACAGCACCCGCTCCGCCTTCTTCCTCGGCGCCGTGGCCGCGCTCACCACGGTGACCATCGCGACGACGGTCGGCGCCATCGCCGCCTACTTCGGCGGCTGGATCGACAGCGGGCTGATGCGCTTCGCCGACCTCATCCTGCTGATGCCGCTGCTCCCGGTGCTGATCCTGCTGAGCGCGATGCTGGAGATCACGATGGTGACACTGGGGGTGATGATCGGCGTCCTCTCGGGATTCGGGGGCGTGGCCATCGTGCTCAAATCGCAGGCGCTGTCGATCAAGGTCAAGTCCTACATCGATGCCGCCCGCGTCGCCGGCGGGAGTGACTGGCACGTGATCTTCCGGCACATCGTGCCGAACGTCCTGCCGCTGAGCTTCCTGTACATGATGTTCGGCGTCACCGAGGCCATCGCCATCGAGGCCACCCTCTCGTTCTTCGGCCTCCTCAACGTGCCGATGACATGGGGGATCATGATCAACAACGCCCAGACCAATGGCTACCTGCTCAGCGGAACCAGCTACTGGTGGCTGCTCTTCCCGGCGGGCCTGGCCGTATCGTTCCTGTGCTTCGCCTTCTTCCTGGTCGGCCGGGGCATGGATGAGGTGATCAACCCTCGACTCCGCGCCCGAGGATGAGCATCGCCGAGCCCGCGGCAGCGGTGTCCCTCGAGGACCTCGAAGCCCGCCAGATCGATCCCACCAAGCCGCTGCTCGAGGTGGATCGGCTGGTCATGCGCTACAAGATCAAGGCCGGCCAGGTATCGGCCGTCGAGGACGTGTCGTTCACGGTCCACGAGGGCGAGTCGGTCGGCCTGGTCGGCGAGTCGGGCTGCGGCAAGACCTCGATCGCGCTGTCGCTGCTGCGCCTGCTGCCCTCCAACGCCGAGTTCATCTCCGGCGAGATCCGCCTCAACGGCGAGGACCTGCTGTTTCTGAGCCCGGAGGAGATGCGCCAGCGGCGATGGAAGGAGATCGCCATGGTCTTCCAGGGGGCGATGAACTCCTGGAACCCCGTCTACCGGGTCGGCGACCAGATTCGCGAGACGCTCGACACCCATTACCGCGGCGCCATGGACTACGACGAGCAGCGGGCGCACATGGAGAAGCTGTTCACAGCCGTCGGGCTGCAGCCGGCCATGCTCGACCGCTATCCCCACGAGTTCTCCGGCGGCATGCGCCAGCGCGCGGTCATCGCCATGGCACTCGCATGCAGCCCGCAGCTGATCATCGCCGACGAGCCGACCACCGCCCTCGACGTTATCGTCCAGGACCAGATCCTCAAGGAGCTCAAGCGGATCCAGGCCGAGATGGGGATGTCGATCATCTACATCAGCCATGACATCGCGGTCATCGCGGAGGTCACCGATACCCTCGGCGTGATGTACGCCGGCAAGCTCGTCGAGTACGGCCCCACCGCCGAGATCTTCGCGCGGCCTCGCCATCCGTACGCGTACCTGCTGCTGCGCTCGACGCCGTCGATCACCGGCCCGCGCCGCAAGCTGGCGCCGCTCGAGGGCGAGCCGCCGGACCTGTTCCGCCCGCCTCCCGCCTGCCGCTTCCACCCGCGCTGCCCGTTCGCCACCGAGATCTGCTCGACCGAGGAGCCGCCCCTGGCGGACATCGGTGGCGGGCACCGGTCGCGTGCTGGCACCACGACCAGGTGCCCGAGCTCGAGGAAGCCCTCCAGCGATGACGATCGACCGAGATTCCCGAGGTCCGGTCCGAGCCGAAGGGCGGCAAGCCGCTCCTCGAGATCCGGGACCTCGAGATGCGGTTCCCGATATCGCGCGGCCTCTTCCGCGCGCCGACCGACTTCGTCCACGCCGTCGACGGCATCAGCTTCGAGATCGCCCCCGGCGAGAGCCTCGGCCTCGTCGGCGAGTCGGGATGCGGCAAGTCGACCACCGGCCGCATGCTCGTGAAGCTCCAGGAGCCGACGGGCGGGAGCATGGTGTTCCGCGACGGCGAGTACGAGCGCGACGTCGCCCAGGTCAAGGGCAAGGAGGTCAAGGAATATCGCCGCCGGGCGCAGATGATCTTCCAGGACCCGTACGAGTCGATGAACCCGCGCCGCACGATCTTCGACACCGTCAGCGAGCCGATGGCGGTCCAGAAGGTCGGATCGATGCCCGAGCGCGAGGGACGCGTGCTCGCGCTGCTCCGCCTGGTGGGCCTGGTGCCGGCCGAGAACTTCCTCTTCCGCTATCCCCACGAGCTGTCCGGCGGCCAGCGCCAGCGAGTGGCGATCGCCCGCGCCCTGGTCATGAACCCGAGCTTCGTCGTCGCCGACGAGCCGACCTCGATGCTCGACGTCAGCATCCGCATCTCGATCATGGAGCTGATGGCGGGCCTGGCGCGCGAGTTCCGGGTCTCGTACCTGTACATCACCCACGACCTCGCCGTGGCGCGCTACATGTGCGACCGGATCGCGGTCATGTACCTCGGCAAGATCGTGGAGATGGGCCCGACCGAGGAGATCCTGGCGCGGCCGAAGCACCCCTACACGAAGGCCCTGCTCTCGGCGGTGCCGGTGCCGGACCCGTCGATCAGGCGCACGGCGGTGCAGATCAAGGGCGGCATCAGCAAGGCCATCAACCCCAGCCCGGAGTGCCGCTTCATCGAGCGCTGCCCGTTCGCCGCCGAGGTGTGCCGAACGAACCCGCACCCGCCGCTCGAGGAGAAGGGCCCGGCCCACCTCGTCAGCTGCTATCGCGCCGACGAGATCGAGGCGCTGGCGGAAGAGGCCGCGGCACAGGCCGAGGCCACGGCCTAGCCCCTCAGGCGTTCGCGTCGGAGACCGGATCGGTCTGGATGTCGACCTGCTCGGTGCCGTCCGCACTGCGCGTGCGCGTCACGTGGATCTTCGGATGGGTCTCGTCGCCCACCTGCTCCTTGGCGACGCTGACCATGACGTGCTCGTCGACGTCGGTCAGGCGCTCCTCGTCGGGCAGGGCGGCGTTCGGGACGGTGCCGAACAGCGCGTAGCTGACGAACACCCAGATGACCGCGATCACCGGGATGCCGAAGAGGGCGCCCCAGACGCCGGCGACCTGCGCGCCGATGAGCAGCCCGACGAGCACGAGGATCGGGTGGAGCCCGAGCGCATCGCGCATGAGGCGCGGCTGGAGCCAGTTCACGATCACGGTCTGGGCGACCACGAGGATGATCGCCACCGGCAGGGCGGAGCCGCCGGCGAAGAGCGCCGCGCCGACGATGGGCGGGATGAGGGCGAGCGGCGGGCCGAAGAAGGGAATGAGCATCGCGAGCGCGCTGACGGTGGCCCACAGGAACAGGTACGGGATGCCGAAGATCGTCCCGACCACCGCCACGAGCACGCCCATAAGGATGGCCAGGATCAGCTGGGCGCGCAGGAAGCCGCCGAAGGCGCGGACGGTGCTGCGCTCGAAGAGGTCGGCCTCTTCCCGGTAGCCACGCGGCACCGCCGAGCGCAGGCGCGGCAGGATCCGGCGCGAGTCCATCAGCATGTAGAGCGACAGGAAGATGATGAGCAGGAGCGATCCGAGCGCCGCGATGGTGATGCCGGCGATCGCCTGCGCCTGGTCCACGATCTGGCTCCCGAGCAGCTCCACCTGCGCCTCGGCGCCGATGTAGAGGTCGGTCAGGTCGACCCGCAGGCGCCCGAGCTGGAGGCTGCGCTCCCAGTCGGCGAGCGTGGAGATGATCGCGGCTCGGCTCTGCGGGTAGCTCCCGGCCAGCTCGCCGACCTGCTGGGTGATCGCGGCGCCGGTGTAGAAGAGGGCGAAGCCGAGCACGACCAGCACGAGCACGTAGGTGGTGATGACCACCGGACCGCGCGGCGCGTCGAGGCGGTCCTCGAGCCAGGCGACCAGCGGCGACATGACGAACGCCAGCAGCCACGCCAGGAAGAGGATGAGCAGGATCGACGCGAAGCCGCTGAGCACGCCGATCATGCGGTCCGCCAGGAGCAGGGCGAAGTAGACGCTTCCGAGGGCCAGGAACACGAGCAGCCAGCGACGCTCGCGCGGACCGATCCCGCCGGTCCCGATCTCGACCTTCTGCTCCGACATCAGCCGGCGCCCGCCTGCGGGCCGACGCCGACCGCGGCGCGAACCTCGGCCATCGTGGCCTCGAGGATCGGTCGCACCTTCGCCGCGCCCGCCGCCAGCGTCTCCTCGACGACGGCCGAGTCGGCCTCGAGCTGCAGGCGTCGCTCGCGCATCGGCCGGAAGTGCTCGATGATCCGCTCGGCCAGCAGCTGCTTCGTGTCGACGCACCCGGTGCGCGCCGTGCGCTCGCCATCCTGGATCTGGAGGTAGTCGCCGCCGAAGAACCGATGCAGCTGGCACACGTTGCAGACCTCCGGCCGCCCCGGATCGGTGCGCTTGATGCGCTGCGGGTCGGTGACCATGCTCATCACCAGGCGCCGGATCTCGTCGGGCTCCGCGAAGATCGGGATGGTGTTGTTCGCGCTCTTGCTCATCTTGGTGCGGCCGTCGAGGCCGAGCACGGTCGGCGCATCGGTGAAGACCGGCTCCGGCTCGGGAAAGATCGGCCCGTAGCGCCGGTTGAAGGCGCGCACGATCTCGCGGCTCAGCTCCAGGTGCGCGGCCTGGTCCTTGCCCACCGGAACGCGGCTGGCCTTGTAGATCACGATGTCGGCGGCCTGCAGGATCGGATAGTCGAGCAGCCCGAGGCTGTTCTCGATGCCCTGCTGTCGCTTCTCCTTGTAGGTCGGCGTGCGCTCGGCCCAGCTCACCGGCGTGACCGTGTTGAAGATCCATGCCAGCTCGGCGTGCTCGGGGAAGTCGGATTGCCGAATGAGGGCGCAGCGCTGGGGGTCGAGTCCGACGGCGAGCAGGTCGAGGACCATGTCGTGGGTCAGCCGGCGCAGCTCGGCACCGTCGTGGACGGTGGTCAGCGCGTGCAGGTCGACGATGCCGTAGATCGTCTCGTACTCGTCCTGCATCGCCACGTAGTTCACCTGGGCGCCGAGGTAGTTGCCAAGGTGCGACGCGCCCGAGGGCTGGATCCCGCTGAAGACCCGCTCCCGCAGGGGGCGTTCGGCGGCGCGCGGAGCGTCGAGGGTCTGGCTCATGGGACGAGTGAGTGTACCCGCTAATTCACGTCCCGGGCCCGAACGACCACGGTGGATGCGACCAGGCCGGCGACGAGGTACGCGGCCACGACGATCGCCGCCACGGCCGGGGTGATGTCGAGCGTCGGCCCGCCGAACTGAGGCGGCAGCTCGGGTCCGAACGAGCTGGCCAAGGCACCGGCGTTGACGCCGATGAGGGCGCGAGCAATGGCCTCGACCACCGACGAGGCACCCGACAGGGCGGCGACGAGGGTCTCGATCACGAAGGCATAGGCCAGGCCGAGGCCGATGGCGAGGCCGGTGGAGCGGAGCAGGAACCCGAGCGCCAGGCCGAGCGAGCCCCACGCGCCGACGATCAGCCAGCCGACGCCGAGCCCGGCGACCAGCTCGTCCAGGGGCGGGATGCTCATCTCCCCGCCCTCGATCGCGGCCACCAGCGCGCTCCCCGCGATCGCGGCCAGGAAGGTGGCGATGGTCATCACGGCCAGCACGATCGCCAACGCGCCCGCCTTGGCCGCCACCATCGTCACGCGCGAGCGGCCCTGGACGAGGAGCGATCCCACCGTCCGCCAGCCGTACTCGCGCGCCGACATCAACGCGCCCAGCACGAGCGCCAGCGCGCCGCCCAGCCCGGCGAGCATGCTCAGGGCGTTGCCGACGAGCTGGTCGGGGCCGAGTGTGGCCAGCAGGGCGGCGCGTTCGACTTCGGTGACGCCTCCCTGCTCGGCGGGCGCCTGGACGATGAGCCAGATCACCAGGTAGCCGAGCAGGAGCTCGACGAGCGCGACGATGACGATGAGGATCGTGGTCGCCCACGACCGCCAGGCCTTCAGCAGCTCAGCGCGCAGCGGCCCCATCAGCCCAGCTCTCTCCCATCGGCGGGCTCCCCGGTGAGCTGCATGAACGCCTCCTCGAGCGACCTCGACGTCTCGCGCAGCTCGACCAGATCGATCGACGCCTGCACCAGGGCCCGGGCGATGGCCGGCGCGTTCGTCGGATCGGTGACGACATTCATCCCGTCGCCGGCCACCTCGACGGACTGGACTCCGGACACCCCGCGCACGACCTCGGCGGCGCGGTCGAGCGGCGCGGCCACGACGCGCAGCCGGCCGCCGGCGCCGCGCAGCTCGCCCATCGACTCCTCGTGGAGCAGCCGGCCGTGATGGATGATGCCGATGCGGTCGCAAACGTGCTCCACCTCCGCGAGGAGGTGGCTCGAGAGGAGCACCGTCTTTCCGGAATCGGCGAGGTCGCGGATGATCCGCCGCATGGCGGCGATGCCGTAGGGGTCGAGGCCATTGGTCGGCTCGTCGAGCAGGTAGAGCGACGGATCCTTCATGAACGCCGCGGCCAGGCCCAGCCTCTGCCGCATGCCGAGCGAATAGCCTGAGACCTTGTCGCCGGCACGATCGGTGAGCCCGACGCGCTCGAGCGCCACTCCGATGTTCGAAGGATCGCTGCCGGCGTAGCGCGCCAGGACGACGAGGTTGTCGCGACCGGAGAGATACGGGTAGAAGGCCGGCGCCTCGACGACCGCACCGACGTGCCGGAGCGCATCCGGTGACCCGGCCGGGGCGCCCAGCACGCTCGAGCTCCCCTCCGTCGGCCGAATCAGGCCGAGGACCAGCCGCAGGAACGTCGTCTTGCCGGCTCCGTTCGGGCCGATGAGCCCGTACACCTCGCCGGGTCGCAGCTGCAGGTTGACGTGATCGAGCGCCAGGACGTGCGCACCGTAGCGGCGCGTGAGGTCTCGGGTCTCGACGACCGCGTCGGTGCTCATCGGTCGCATTGTGCCATCCGACGTCGGGCGTAGAATCCCCGGACCTTGACGACCCTCGCGACCTTCGCCGAGCGCTGGACCGATGCAGCCAATCCGCACCGGCGGATCGGCCGCGTCATCGAGTACGTCCCCGTCATCGGATCGACCAACGACCGCGCCCGCGAGCGCCTGGCGGAGACCGATGGCGACGGGGCGGTCGTCGTCGCCGACGAGCAGACGACCGGCCGCGGACGCCGTGGCCGTTCGTGGGAGTCGCCGCCCGCGCGCAACCTGTACGTCAGCGTCGCGCTCGTACCCGACCTCGCCGCCGTCGCAGCCTGGCGCCTGGGCCTCGCCACCGCGCTCGCCGTCGCGGACGCCTGCGAGTCCGTGGCGCCGGTCGCCCTCAAGTGGCCGAACGACGTGGTCGCCGGCGACAACCGGAAGCTCGCCGGGCTGCTGATCGAGACGATGGCCGAGGCCGACCGTTTGCGGGGCGCGGTGCTCGGGATCGGGATCAACGTCAACTGGCGGCGCTCCGAGATGCCGGGCGAGCTCAAGGAGCGCGCCACCTCGCTGGCCGATCTGCGTGGCGGGCCGGTGGATCGCGAGGCGCTCCTCGAGAGCCTGCTCGAGACGCTCGAGGTGGAGATCACGGCCATCGAGGCTGGTGCCTCGCCGCTCGAGCGCTACCGGGCCCGCTGCTCGACGCTCGGCTCGGTCGTCGAGGTGGAGACGGCCGAGGGCGTCATGACCGGACGAGCCGTCGACCTCGATCCGACCGGTGCGCTCGTCGTCACCGACGGCGATGGCCGTCGCCACGTCGTCTCCGGCGGCGAGGTGAGTCGGGTCCGGCCGGCGGTGCCGGCATGAGCATCGAGCCCCGCCGCGCGCCTCGGCGCGGCGAGCCCGACCCCGACCTCGGTGACGTCCGCGCCGCGCAGCACGACCGCGCCGCGTTCGGCGCGCTCTACCGGCGCTACCTCGACCGGGTCTACGGCTACTGCTTCTACCTCCTCGGCGACCATCACGACGCGGAGGACGTCACCGAGCGGACCTTCGTGGCCGCGTTGGCGGCCATCGACGGGTACCGCGACGAGGGTGCGACCTTCCGGGCGTGGCTCTTCCGCATCGCGCACAACCAGCTGGCCAATGCGCTCCGTTCGCGGCAGCGCCAGCGCGCCGCCTCGCTCGACGCGGCCGCCGAGCCGCTCGTGCACGCCGACCCGGCCGGCCTGCTGAGCCTGGCGGAGGAGGCGCGCGGGCTGCGGCGCGCGCTCGAGCAGCTGCCGGAGGACCGCCGCCAGGTCGTCGTGCTCCGCTTCGTTGATGGGCTGTCGGCGCGCGAGATCGGTGCGGTGCTCGGCCGCAGCGAGGGCGCCGTGCGGGTTCTCCAGCATCGCGCTCTGCGCCAGCTGGCCGAGATGATCGCCGAGGGGGACCACGGCCCGACCGTGTAACGTTTCACGCTTCGCGGTGTTAGCAGAGGCGTGATGACCACTCGTCCCACCCCCGCCGAGCGGCTCGATCGCGCGGTCGACGCGGTGATGGCCGGCTCGCCGGCCCATGTCGCGGCGGCGTCCGCCGGCGTGAGCCGCGCCGACCGTCCCCTCGTCGAGACGGCCGCCACGATGCGCGCCACGCTGGCCACCTCGCTCGTCGCGCCGCGCTTCGAGGCCCGCCTCGGCGCACGCCTGGCCGGTGTCGGCGGGACGCCGTGGATCCTGCGGCATCCCGGCCGCCTCATCGTGAGCGGAGCCGTCGGTTCCGCGGTCGGTGTCGGCGTGACCGCCTACGCCGTGTGGCGCAGCCGCACGGCGCATCGGCTCATGCATCGGTAGACGGAGGCCGCTGGATTGCCGATCAAGTTCCCGTTCAGCCGCCGCGCGGCACCCTCGGACGCCTGGACCAAGTGCCCGAGCTGCGACGCCCAGGTCTTCAGCCGGCAGCTCGAGCGCAGCCTGCGCCTCTGCCCGTCGTGCGGCCACCACTTCCGGATGTCGATCGGCGAGCGGATCGACATGCTCCTCGACCCGAACAGCTTCGAGGAGCGCGATGCGGGCATCGAGGCGGTCGACCGCCTCGGCTTCCACGACGACCGGCCCTATACCGATCGGCTCGAGGCGGCGCGGATCAAGACCGGGCTGCGCGACGCGGTGGTGTGGGGTGTCGGCGAGATCGAGGGCATCCGTGTCGCGATCGCCATCTTCGACTTCCGGTTCATGGGCGGCAGCATGGGCAGCGTGGTCGGCGAGAAGCTGGCCAGGTGCTTCGAGACTTCGGTCATCGAGCGCATCCCGGCGATCGTCATCAGCGCCTCGGGCGGCGCGCGAATGCAGGAGGGAACGCTGTCCCTCATGCAGCTGTCGAAGACGACCGCGCCGCTCGTGCGGCTCGACGAGTCCGGTGTCCCGTTCATTGCCGTCCTGACCGATCCGACCACCGGCGGCGTGCTGGCCAGCTTCGCCAGCCTCGGTGACGTGATCCTTGCCGAGCCGAAGGCGCTGATCGGCTTCGCGGGCGCGCGGGTCGCCTCCGACACGGTCGGCGAGGAGCTGCCCGAAGGCTTCCAGACCGCCGAGTTCCTGCTCGCCCACGGCTTCGTCGACGCCATCGTGCCGCGCCCGGAGCTGCGGGCTGCGCTCGGCCGCCTGCTGCGCCTGCTGCCCGTGCCGGTCGCCGCCGAGGCGCCATCCGACGCGGATCGGGCGTGGGGCCCGATCTCCGCCCTCTCCGGGCTCGCCGAGCGCGTGGGTGGCGCGGTGAGCGAGACGATCGGCATCGACGTCGAGGCCCAGCCCGGCGGCAACGGCCGGGGCTCGGCGACCGGCGAAGTGGCGCCGGAGCCGGCGGTCGCAGACGACCAGGAGACGCGGGCGTGAGCGAGACCGTCGTCCGTGCCGACGCGCCGACTCCCGAGGCGGTCGAGGCGGCGTGGCGGCACGTCCAGCTCGCCCGGCACCCGCAACGACCGCGCACCCTGGACCTGGTGCCGCACATCTTCACCGGGTTCTTCGAGCTTCACGGCGATCGCGCCTTCGGCGACGACCCGGCCATCGTCGGGGCCCTGCCCTGCTCGAGGGCCGGCCGGTGATGATCGTCGGCCACCAGAAGGGGACCGACACCGAGTCGAACATCGCCCGCAACTTCGGTTCGCCGCACCCCGAGGGCTTTCGCAAGGCGCAGCGACTCATGCGCCTGGCCGACAAGCTCGGCCTGCCGATCGTCACCTTCCTCGACACCGCCGGTGCCTTTCCCGGTCCGGCGGCCGAGGAGCGCGGCCAGGCCGAGGCGATCGCGTCCAGCATCAAGCTCATGACCGCGCTCCAGGTGCCGATCGTGGTCGTCGTCCTCGGCGAGGGAGGCTCCGGCGGCGCGCTCGCGATCGGCGTCGGCGACGTGGTCCTCTCGCTCGACAACGCCGTCTACTCGGTGATCAGCCCCGAGGGCGCCTCGTCGATCCTGTGGCGCTCGCGCGACGAGACGCGCACCGCGGCCGCCGCCATGCGCATGACGGCCGAGGACCAGCTCGACCTCGGTGTGGTCGACGCGATCATCCCGGAGCCCGGCGAGGGCGCCCACACCGACCACGCCGCGACAGCGCGGGCCATCCGCACCGCGCTCGTGGCCGCCCTGCTCGATCTGGCCGGGCGCGACACCGCCGAGCTGCTCGCCAGGCGCTATGCTCGGCTGCGCGGCATGGGCGCCTACCTCGAGACCGGGGCGGCCTCGAGCCGCCCGCTCGAGGCGCCGTCGCTGCGTCACCGGATCGGCCGGATCCTCCGTCTGCCCGGCGTCCCCAGCCGGCCGCGCTGGAGCGAGATCTGGCCGAGCGCCGACGACGACGGCGACAGCGAGAGGGGCGCATGACCGATACCGACCACGCCCTCGAGGCGATCACCGTCGCCGCCGAGCGGCTCGTGCCCGAGCTCACGGAGCGCCTGCGGCGCCATGGCCTCGGCGAGATCGAGGTCGCGCACGGCGACCTGCGCCTGCGCGTTGCCGCCACGTCCGGCCCACCGGCTCCGACGGCCGAGGCCGCCGCCGTCGAGACGCCGGCGGCCAAGCCCGAACCCGCCGCCACCGTGGCGGAGGCGGCAAGCACGGTCGGGGTCGCCTCGCCGGCCGTCGGCTTCTTCGTCTACGCCGACGGCCTCGGACCGGGGCTCGAGGTGACGAAGGGCGACGAGCTCGGCCACGTCGAGATGCTCGGCGTCCGCCACGACGTCCGTGCCCCGCGCGGCGGCACGGTCCGCCACCTCGTGGCCGAGAGCGGGGAGGCGGTCGAGTATGGCCAGGTCGTCCTCGAGCTCGAGACGGCCGTGGCGAGCCGATGACGCTGGCGATCCTCTTCAGCCCGCAGGGCTCGCAGTCGGTCGGCATGGGCCGCGAGCTGGCCGAGCGCTCCCCGGGGGCCGCCGCGGTCTTCGCCGAGGCCGACACCACGCTCGGCTGGTCGGTCTCCGACACATGCTGGAACGGCCCCGGCGAGCGCCTCGACGACACACGCCAGACGCAGCCGTGCCTCCTCGCCACCTCGGTCGCCGCCTTCCGCGCGCTCGGCGAGGCCGCCGACCCGTCGCCGGCGATCGTTGCCGGCCACTCGGTCGGCGAATACGCTGCCCTGGTCGCGGCCGGGGTCCTGGAGCTGCCCGCCGCCCTGCGCCTCGTCGCGCGCCGTGCCGAGCTCATGGCCGGTGCGGGGGAGGGCGGCATGGCAGCCGTCATCGGCCTCGACCGCGAGGCCGTGCAGGCGGTCGTGGATGGGATGGCCCGTCCCACCGAGCTCGTGGTCGCCAACGACAACGCCCCCGGGCAGGTCGTCGTTTCGGGAACGCTCGACGCGGTCGAGCAGGTCACCGACGCGATGAGCGACGCCGGCGCCCGCCGCGTCCTGCGGCTGCCGGTCTCGGGCGCCTTCCACTCGCCGCTGATGGCCGACGTCGCCGGCCAGCTGGCCGAGGCCTTCGAGCGCGAGACGTGGCGGGACGCGCGCGTGCCGGTGATGAGCAACGTCAGCGCCGAGCCGCTCACCGACGCGGGCCGCATCCGCGCCCTGCTCGCCGAGCAGGTCCGCTCGCCGGTCGAGTGGGTCCGCTGCGTCCGGCGCATGGTCGACGACGGCGTCGAGGTGATGATCGAGTGCGGCGCCGGCGCCGCGCTGGTCGGCATGGTCAGGCGCATCGCACCCGAGGTGACGACCGCGACGGTTACCGATGCCGCGAGCCTCGAATCGGCGGTCGAGCTGCTCGGCCAGCGGGTGACGGCCTGATGGCGATCGGCAAGGTCCTCATCGCCAACCGCGGCGAGATCGCCGTGCGGATCCTGCGCGCGTGTCGGGACCTGGGGCTGCCGGCGGTCGTGGCCTTCAGCGAGGCCGACCGCGAGTCGCTGCCGGTGCGCCTCGCCGACGAGGCGATCTGCATCGGTCCGGCCGAGGCGCGCAAGAGCTACCTGAACCAGCCCGCGGTCATCAGCGCAGCCATGATCACCGGCTGCGACGCCGTCCATCCCGGCTACGGCTTCCTCAGCGAGGATGCGAGCTTCGCCGAGGCCTGCGCGGCGCACGAGCTGACCTTCATCGGCCCTCGCCCGGAGGTCCTCGAGCGCTTCGCCAGCAAGTACGCCGTGCGGCGCATGCTCGCCGCCAACGGGCTGCCGACCGTGCCGGGCAGCCGTGGCATCGTCACCGACCTGGGCGACGCGCTCGAGCAGGCCGGCGAGGCGGGCTATCCGCTCCTCCTCAAGCCATCGGCCGGCGGCGGGGGACGGGGGATGCGCCTCGTGCGCTCCCCACGCGAGATGGAGACGAGCCTGCCGCTGGCTCGATCCGAGGCGCAGGCGGCTTTCGGCGACGACAGCATCTACTTCGAGAAGTGGATCGAGGAGTCGCGCCACGTCGAGGTGCAGGTGATGGTCGATCGGCACGGGAACGGCGTCCACCTCGGCGAGCGCGACTGCAGCGTCCAGCGCCGGCACCAGAAGATCATCGAGGAGGGCCCCTCGCCGGCCATGACCGATGCCGGCCGCGAGCGCCTGCGCGACCTGGCAATTCGAAGCGTGGTCGCGGCCGGGTACGAGAGCGCCGGCACCCTCGAGTTCCTCCTCGACGCCGAGGGCAACTTCTACTTCATCGAGATCAACTGCCGCATCCAGGTCGAGCACCCGGTGACCGAGGCGCTGACCGGGGTCGACCTGATCGCCGAGCAGATCCGGATCGCGGCCGGGGAGCGCCTCAGCCTGCGGCAGGACTCGATCGCCTTCCGCGGCCACGCCATCGAGTTCCGCGTCAACGCCGAGGATCCCGGCGACAACTTCTCGCCGCAGACCGGCGAGATCGAGTCGTTGGCACTGCCCGGCGGTCCCGGCGTCCGCGTCGACACCCACCTCTACCCCGGCTACGAGGTGCCGCCCTTCTACGACAGCCTGCTGGCCAAGCTGATCGTGTGGGGCGAGACCCGCGAGATCGCCCTGGCGCGCTCGCGCCGCGCCCTCGCCGAGTTCGAGGTCGGCGGCGTGCGGACGAACATCCCGTTCCATCGCGGCATCATCAACAACGAGGCCTTCCTCGACGCGCGGGTCAGCACCAACCTGCTCGATCGGGTCGGCCCGGCCGCCTTCGTGCCAAGCTAGCGAACCCGAGCCTGGAGAGCCATGACCACCGACACCCAACCAACCCTGGCGTTGCCGCTCGAGGCGGCCGAGATCATGCGGATCCTTCCGCATCGGTACCCGTTCCTGCTGGTCGACCGCGTCGTCGAGCTCGAGCCGGGAAAGCGGGCGGTCGCACTGAAGCAGGTCACGGCCAACGAGCCTCAGTTCACCGGCCACTTCCCGGGTCGGCCGATCATGCCCGGCGTGCTCATGGTCGAGGCGCTGGCCCAGACCGCCGGCATCGCGGTCATGACCCTCGACGAGTACCGCGGCAAGCTTGGGCTGTTCGCCGGCATCGACGACTGCCGCTTCAGGCGCCTGGTCGTCCCGGGCGACACGCTGCGCCTCGAGGTGACCGTCGAGAAGCTGCGCGGCATGTTCGGCCGCGTGAAGGCCGTCGCCAGCGTCGATGGCGAGGCCGCTGTCGAGGCGACGCTGAGCATCATCATCCCGCGCGACCAGGAGATCGCTGGAGGTGAGACCGATGCGTGACGGCGAGCGCAGGGTGGTCGTGACCGGCATGGGCGCGCTGACGCCGATCGGCAACGACGTCCCCGCCTTCTGGGACTCGCTCGTCAACGGACGCAGCGGGATCACGCGGATCACGCTCTTCGACCCCGTCAAGACGGCTGCCAAGGTCGCCGGCGAGATCAAGGGCTGGGACGCCGAGTCGGTGATGCCGAAGAAGGAGATCCGCCGCAACGACCGCTACGTCCACTACGCCTGGGCAGCGTCGGTCGAGGCCATGGCGGACGCGGGGCTGCCGAACCCGGTCACCGATGACGCGCTCGCCTGGCGCACCGGCTGCATCATCGGCTCGGGCATCGGTGGCATCAACACGATGATCCGCGACATCATCGAGGCCAACGAGCACGGCATCGAGCGCATCGGTCCGTTCCTCGTGACCGCGCTTATCCCGGACATGGGCGCCGGCTACGTGGCGATCTACGCCAACGTGCGCGGCCCGAACTACGCGACCGTCAGCGCCTGCTCGAGCGCGAACCACGCCATCGGTGACTCCGCGAACTACATCCGCCGCGGCGACGCGGACGTGATGATCGCCGGCGGCGCGGAGGCGGGCATCGGCGAAATCCCGGTGGCTGCGTTCAGCGCGATGCGCGCGCTGTCCACGAAGTGCAACGACTACCCGGAGAAGGCATCGCGCCCGTTCGACGCAGAGCGAGACGGCTTCGTGATGGGCGACGGCGCCGGCGTCATCGTCCTCGAGGAGCTCGAGCACGCTCGGGGGCGGGGGGCGACGATCCACGCCGAGCTGGTCGGCTACGGCGCCAGTGACGACGCCTCGCACATCACGCTTCCCGCACCGGGTGGCCGCGGCGCGGTCGAGTCGATGCGCGTGGCGATCGCCGACGCGGGTCTCGAGCCGGGTGACGTCGACTACATCAACGCACACGGCACCTCGACGCCGCCGAACGACCGATCCGAGACTACCGCTATCAAGACCCTCTTCGGTGAATACGCCTACAAGGTCCCCGTGAGCAGCACGAAGTCGATGACCGGCCACCTGATGGGCGCCGGCGGCGGGATCGAGGCGATCGCCACGATCCAGACCCTCAAGACCGGCATCATTCCGCCCACCATCAACCTCGATCACCCGGACCCGGACTGCGACCTCGACTACGTTCCCCACGAGGCACGCCACGTCGAAGGGCTCGAGGTCGGCATGAGCAACAGCTTCGGCTTCGGCGGCCACAACGCCACCCTCGTCTTTCGCCGGTACGACGGCGCGTGAGCGATCAGCCGGAGCCGATCCTGGCGGCCGTCGACCTCCTGGCACCGGCGTTCGCCGAGGCCGGGCTCGACGAGCTCGAGCTGTCAGTCGGCGATCTCCACGTGCGCCTCGCCAGGCCTCGCGCGGCCGCGCCGGCTGCCGCTGCTGCACCGACCGAGACGCCCGCCGCTGCCCCCGCGCCGGCACCATCGACCGACGGGCTGACGCCGTTCGGCGAGCCGGCGCCCGGGATGCGCTTCGTGAGCGCGCCGCTGACCGGCGTCTGGTACCCGGCGCCGTCGCCGGGCGCGCGTCCCTACGTCAACGAGGGCGACGAGATCGCCAACGGCCAGGTCATCGGCCTGATCGAGGCGATGAAGCTGTTCAACGAGATCAAGTCGGATGCCTCCGGCCGGATCACCCGCGTCCTCGTCGAGAACGGGACGCTGGTGAAGCGGAAGCAGCCGCTGCTGGAGGTCGACCCCCGATGACCGCACCCCGAGCCCGAGGAGCACGCGAATGAGCACGAATGCCCTGATCACCGGATGGGGGATGTACGCGCCTTCGCGCGTGATGACGAACGACGAGCTGGCGACCATGGTCGACACCAGCGACGAGTGGATCGTCAGCCGCACCGGGATCCGCGAGCGGCGGATCGCGGCCGACGACGAGACGACCACCAGCTTGAGCGTGAACGCCGCGCGCGACGCGCTGGCCGTGGCCGGACTCGACCCGGCCGAGCTCGACCTCGTCATCCTCGCCACCTGCACCCCGGATTACCCGCTGCCCGCGACAGCCGTCCTCGTGGCGACCGAGCTCGGCGCGACCCGCGCGGCAGGCTTCGACCTCCAGGCGGCCTGCTCGGGCTTCCTGTTCGGGTACGCGGCGGGGACGAGCTTCATCGCCAGCGGGATGTATCGGAACGTGCTCGTGATCGGCGTCGAGGTCCTCAGCCGGTTCCTGAACTGGACCGATCGCAGCACCTGCGTCCTCTTCGGCGACGGCGCCGGCGCGGTCCTGCTCCAGGCATCCGACCAGCCGGGCGGGTTGCTCGGGGTGGACCTGTTCAGCGACGGGACCGGCTGCGAGGGGATCATCGTGCCGGGTGGCGGCGCGATCAACCCACCCTCGCACGAGACGGTCGACGCGCAGATGCACAAGATCAAGATGCTCGGCAGCGAGGTCTACAAGTACGCCACGCGCCAGATGGGGGAGTCGGCCCTGGCCGCGCTGCGCCAGGCCGGGCTGACGGTCGACGACGTCGACCAGTTCGTCTTCCACCAGGCCAACATGCGGATCATCAGCAGCGTGCAGAAGCAATTCGGCATCCCCGACGAGAAGACCTTCGTCAACATCGAGAAGTACGGCAACACGAGCGCCGCATCGGTGCCGATGGCCCTGGTCGAGGCGGTCGCCTCCGGCAGGATCAAGCAGGGCGACCGCATTCTGATGGTCGCCTTCGGCGCCGGCTACACCGCGGGCGGCGCGGTGGTCGAGTGGACCGCCGACCCGGCCCGCGCCTTCCTCGCGCCGGGTGAGCAGACGCGGATGGGGCAGCCGCAGCGGACACTGGAGCGCGTGGCGGTCTGATGTTCGACCTGACCGGCAAGACCGCGCTCGTCACCGGCGGCAGCCGCGGCCTGGGCCGGGCCATTGCGCTGGCCTACGCGCGCCAGGGCGCCGACGTGGCGGTCAACTACCGGGGCAACGCCGAGGCCGCCGACGAGGTCGCCGCCGAGATCACCGGCACGGGCCGCCGCGCGCTCACGATCCAGGGTGACACCGCCGCCGGCCGGGAGGCGGCCGAGGCGATCGTGAAGGCCGCGCTCGACGGGCTCGGATCGGTCGACATCCTCGTCAACAACGCGGGCATCACGCGCGACAACCTGCTGATGCGCATGGACGGCGAGGAGTGGGATGCCGTGATCGACACGAACCTGTCCGGGCCGTTCTGGATGACGCGCGCCATCGCCAGGCCGATGGTGAAGGCTCGGTCCGGCCGCATCATCAACATGTCCAGCGCCGCCGGGCGGATGGGCAATCCGGGGCAGGCGAACTACGCGGCCGCCAAGGCGGGGCTCATCGGCCTCACCAAGACGACCGCCCGCGAGCTTGCCAGCCGCGGGATCACCTGCAACGCGATCGCGCCCGGCCTGATCGAGACCGACCTCACCGCCGACCTGCCCGAGGCCGCCACCGATGCGCTGACGGCGCTGACGCCGCTGGGCTACGTCGGCTCCGTGGAGGACGTGGCCGCCGCGGCGGTCTACTTCGCGTCCGACGAGGCGCGCTACGTCACCGGCCAGGTGCTCGGCGTCGACGGCGGCATCGTCATGGGCTCCTGACCTCGGATCGGTTGCACGGCCTACAACCAATTCCGAAGGAGTTGCGGCTCGCTCGTCGTGCGTGCCGCCGGATGCAACCAGGGACGTGTGAGCCCTCGGTCGTTCGCCGTTGGTTGCGCCAGATGCAACTCGGTCCCGCATCGGCCCGTCGCTTGCTACGTCCTAAGATGAAGGACCACCGAGCAAGCGAGTTCCGAACCGAAAGGAGACCGATGCTCACCCTGCGCACCATCCTGCGCCCGACCCGCATCGTCGACGCGCACTGCGACATCCCGTGCGGCATCTACGACCCCGAGCAGGCGCGAATCGAGGCCGAGTCGTGCCTGCGAATCATCGAGAAGCACGACGCCAGCGACGACAAGCATTTCCGCGCCCGATGCATCCACGTCAAGGAGGAGCGCGCCGAGCTCGTCAAGCAGCACCTCGACGTCCTCTGGCACGACTACTTCAAGCCCGAGCACCTCGAGAAGTACCCCGACCTGCACGAGACCTTCTGGAAGGCAACCAAGCAGGCCTCGAAGGTCAAGCAGTCGCTCGACGCCGGTGCGGCCAAGGAGCTGCTCACGATGATCGACAGCATCGACGAGATGTGGAAGGCCACCGGCGGCCCCGACAAGACGCGGGTCAGCGGACGCCCCTCCTGAGAGACCGATGCGCCAGCGGGCGCTGATCGGAATCCTCCTCGGTTTCGCGGCGGTCGCCGGAGCCCGGCGCTGGCTCGACGTGGTCGAGGTCCGCGGGCGCTCGATGGCGCCGACGCTGCTCCCCGGCGATCGGCTGCTCGTCGTCCGCGCGCGCCGCGCCCCGGCGACGTCGTTCTCGCTCCTGACCCGCGCGCGCCCAGCCGTGAGCTCATCAAGCGCGTGGCATCGGTCGAGCCCGGTGGAATCGATCTCACCGGCGACAATCCGCCGGCCAGCACCGATGCGACCGTGCGCCCCTGCGCCGCCAGTGGCGCGTGCCGTGCGCTACTGGCCGCCCGGCCGAGGCCTGGTGTCGTCCGCGACCCAATAAGACGGATCTGCGCCCCATGTTCAACCAAGTGGTTGAACATCGCGTGGTGATTGCCGCTCGGGGCTGCGCTACTCGAACGAGACCTCGACCGGCAGCGAGCCGGCCGCCCACGAGCTCAGCGGCCGACCTTCCGACCAGCCCTGGTACTTCGCCGCCAGCAGTCTCCGGGCAAGGTCCTCGCGCTCCTCGCCCTCGATGACGCGCGCCACGCCGGGCACCGTCTGACCGCCGATGCGGATCCGTACGCGTGGGTCGGCGACCAGGTTGCGCACCCAGTGCGCGCGATTGCGGCCGCCCGCCAGGAAGTAGACCCGCTCGCCATCGGTCGCGAACCAGATCTCGATCGTTCGCGGCCGCCCGCTCACCCGGCCAACCGTCTGGAGGTGGCAGATGCCGTCGCCGCCGTGCGCCGCCAGGAGCTCGCCCGGAGTCACACCCGGGCGGTGGCCGCGAGCAGCGCGCTCACGCAGCCGTCGACGTCGGCGGCCACGACCTCGACGCCCGCACCGGCCTCCGCGGCCACGAGGTGCTCGACGCCGGCAGTCGGGCGCACCGCCAGCCGGGCCGCCGGCGCCTGCCGCCGCAGGAAGTCGAAGACCGGCCCGAGCCCCGCGTCGCCGTACTCGGCACGCACGGCGCCGGTGTCGACGAGCACGACCCGCGGCTCGCGCAGCGACACCGCCTGGTGCAGGCGGGCGGCGTCGTTGTAGAAGAAGGCGATCGCATCGGCCAGGCGGTCGTCGATCGCCGCGGCGAGCTCGCGGTCGCGCGTGAGGCAGTAGACGATCGGGTCGGTGGCCATCGGCCCCGAAGGGTAGCAGCCGGATCGACGGGTACAATCGGGGGTCCATGGCCACTAGCAGCACGCCGTCTCGGACCAGCGCCCGACGCGACCTGACCACGAAGAAGCACCAGCATCTGGGCAGCCTCCTCGGCCGGGTCTGGGCCGTCGACGCGGTCGGGATCGACGAGCGCGCCGCCTCGCTCGCCAAGCGCAGCATCAAGCGCGAGGCGAAGCTGTGGGCCCTCGAGCTCGCGATCCGGATGATGGACCTCACCACCCTCGAGGGAAAGGACACGCCGGGCAAGGTTCGCGCCCTGGCCGGCAAGGCCCGCCGCCCCGATCCCACCGATCCCTCGATCCCCTCCGTGGCGGCGCTGTGCGTCTATCCGAACATGATTCCGACCGCGGTCGAGGCGCTCAAGGGCTCCGGCGTGAAGGTGGCTGCGGTGGCGACCTACTTCCCGTCCGGGCAGGCGCCACTCGATGTCAAGCTCCACGACGTGCGCAGCGCGGTCGAGCTGGGCGCCGACGAGATCGACATGGTCATCGATCGTGGCGCCTTCCTGGCGGGCGACTACGCATCGGTCTACGACGAGATCGTCGCGGTCAAGGAGGCCTGCGGCGACGCGCACCTGAAGGTCATCCTCGAGACCGGCGAGCTCGAGACGTACGACAACGCGCGACGCGCATCCGTCCTGGCCATGGCGGCCGGAGCCGACTTCATCAAGACCTCCACCGGCAAGGTGCAGCCCGCGGCGACCCTGCCGGTCACGCTCGTCATGCTCGAGGCCATCCGCGACTTCCACGCCCAGACCGGGCGCATGGTGGGCATGAAGCCGGCCGGAGGCATCAAGACGTCGAAGGAGGCGATCTCGTACCTGACGACCCTGTACGAGACGCTCGGCCCGGCCTGGATGACGCCCGATTTGTTCCGCTTCGGCGCCTCCAGCCTCCTCAACGACGTCCTCATGCAGATCCGCAAGGAGCGCACGGGCCGATACTGCGGCGGGGACTACTTCACCCTCGACTGACCCTTTCTTGACGGCTCGTCATGCCCGCGCGCAAGCATGTCGATTACGACACCCGAGCGCAAACACACGCAGAAGGAGGAACCCAAGTTGTCCACGCTCTCCGTCCTCCTCCCGGTGTCCTTCGACGTCGGCCTCCCGATCTGCTTGGCCCTCGTCCTTGCGGGCTCGGTGCCCGCTCCTCGCGCCCGATCCGGCCGTGGCCGGCCGAAGCATCCGCCGGATCTACGTGCTGCCAGTCGCGCCAATGTGAGATCACCGTTCGATCATCACGGTCGGCGAGGGGTCGGTGGCTACGAGATGGTCGGCGTCCCCGACGGGCTCGGCGCCTTGGACAATGGCGACGCGGCGACGACGATGACGACGACGATGGACGGAGCCGCCGGGGCACGTTCACCTTCCTCATGAACCACGAGCTCGGGCCGCCCTTCGGCACGGTGCGCGACCACGGTGCCACCGGCGCCTTCGTCTCGCGCTGGGTCCTCAACAGACCCGACCGTCCGTCGTGCTCCGGCAGACCATCAATCAAACAGGTCTTCGACCCAGGACCCGGTCACGGAGCCTAGACGCAGCATGCCGCGTCACCGTTCATCCGCTTCTGCTCGGCCGACCTTGCAGCACCGAGCGCGTTCTGGTACTCGCGACCTCCGGGTGCACCGGCAGCTGATCTACATGAACGGCGAGGAAAGCCGGCCGCCGTTCTCGAATCCAACACCCACCCAGCTCGAGGAGTACTATGGGCCGCCTGGGCGTTCGTGTTGACTGCTCCGAAACGGCCGGACTTACGAGCTCAACGACTTCGGCGAGATGTCGTTCGAGAACGTGGTCGCCAGCCCGTACCCGCAGCGAAAGACCGTTGTCGTCGGGCTCGACGCTCCACGAACGCGCTGCCGGGCAACACGACGGCGTACAACCCGCAGAACCCGCCGAGCAGGTCTACTGTTCGTCGGCCAGAAGCAGCAAGCGGCAACCCGTCGTTCGTGCCGGCCTTGCCAGCGGCGCGCTCTTCGGTGTCAGGGTCGAGGGTCGAGCCGACCGCAGGCGACGGTGCACCGGCGCGAGCGATTCGCGCTCCGAATCGATGAGCCCCGCCGCCCAGGACGCCGGGGCGGACGCCTCGCAGGCCGAGTCGAGCTGCCGGGCGTCACCGCAGTTCCGGCGGGTCGAGGACGGGCCTGGGATCCGACCATCCGAACCACTTCTACTTCGTGACGACCGCGCCTTCGGCGACATCACTCGCCTCTGGCGGCCTCGATTCGACGACGTCGGCAGCCCGGCCGCGGGCGGCACGATCATCATCGCGCCTCGACTCGACCGGCCGGCGCGCACGGCGAATGTTCGACAACATGACCGTCGACTCGCGTACGGCCACGTCCTCTTCCAGGAAGATCCTGGAAACAACGCGTATCTCGCGAAGATCTGGCAGTCTTCGATCGCCGACTCCGGCGCGCTGACCTTGGTCGCGGAGCACGACGCCGATCGCTTCGTGTCGGACCCGCCGGACAACGGGACTTCCTGGACGCAGGACGAGAATCGTCCGGGATCATCGACGTCATCCCCGATCCTCGGGGCGGGCTGTTCCTCTTCGACGTGCAGGCTCACTGCCACCGGTAACGGGGTCGGTCGCAGGCAGTCGAGGACGGCCAGTTCCTGGCCCTGGAATCGACTTCCGCGGCAGGGAGACGGCGATGCCGCGACGCTGACGATGACTAGCGACCGCGACTCGAACGCTCCTCCCTCCACCGAAGCGGGGTCCGGCCGAGCCGTGCAGCCCCGCTTCGCGCTATGGTCGGCGTGGTGATTCCGCTCCCTTCGGGCATCATCGCCGTCTGGTCCGACATCGGCTGCCCGTGGTCGCACGCGGTCGTCTGGCGCCTCCACGACGCGCGCCGCCGGCTGGGCTTGACCGACCACGTCCGCTTCGAGCACCACGCCTTCCCGCTCGAGCTGTTCAACAACGAGCCGACCCCGCGCCCGCTGCGCGAGGCCGAGTGGGAGGTGGCCGCCACGCTGGCTCCGCGGGCAGGCTGGCAGGCCTGGAGCGCGCCAGACCACGCCTGGCCGGTGACGATGCTGCCGCCGATGGAGGCGGTCCAGGCCGCCGCCCTGCAGTCGTCGGCGGCCGCCGAAGAGCTCGATCGCGGGCTGCGCCGCGCCTTCTGGGGCGAGAGCCGCTGCGTCAGCCTGCGTCACGTCATCCTCGAGGTCGCGAACGAGTGCGACACGGTGGACGTCGCCGCACTGGCCGAGGCGCTCGACGACGGCCGCGCGCGGCGCCGTATCCTCGACGACTGGGCAGTCGCCCAAACCGACGAAGTTCGCGGGTCGGCCCACCTCTTCACGCCGGACGGCACGAACGAGCAGAACCCGGGCATCGGCATCGGCTGGGAGGGTGACGCGCCGACGATCGAGCGCGACGATCCCGGCGCGATCGACGACTTCGTCCGCCGCGCAGCCGCCGCGTGACGGATCCGCCCGCACTCCGCATGGGGGAGCTGTCAGCAGGCGATTCCCGGCGGCTTTTCGATCGGTTCATCGCCGACGGACCCGCGCGCCTCGACGCCTTCCTGAGCACCGTCCGCGACCGCGGTGGGCCCGGCTGGTGCGCTCGATCGGTCCCTTTCCAGCCTCGAGATCCTGTGGCCGTGGTTCCTGGCGACGGTGGCGACGAGCGATGTTCAAGCCGAAGAACCGTGGTGGGTGCCCTTCCATCCGCAGTGGGCCCGCGCCCTCGGCCGCGACGCCGCAGCGTTGGCGACCGGCCTCGGCGAGTACGTGTTCGCCAGCGTGATCGCGCACGCGCCGGGCTCGAAATGGATCGTCGGTCGACGGGCAAGCAACCGCCGCCACCCAGTCCTCGAGATCCCCGGTCGCGGCGAGATGGACTCTGCGATCCCGATCGGGTTCGCCGTGCGGGCGCTGGCGGGGGACCTTCCCGCCGACCGTGAGCCTCGGGCGCTCCGCCGCCTGGTGGAGATCTGGCTCGGGCTCGACGAGGCGCACGAGGCAGCGATGGCGGCGCTCGCTCGCCCGCTTGGCCCGTGGGCAGTCCGCGCCATCGACGACCGGCGATTCACCCACGAGCTCAGCTTCGACGAGTCCACGGCCCACAGGCGCACGAGGAAGATCAGGGCGCTCCTCGACGCGTTGGCCGCCGAGCCGGGGATTGTCGAGGTCGTGCACGAGGATCGCGAGGTCGCGCTCCTCCGCGCTCCGGAGCGGACGGCAAGCGAGGTCGAGGCCATCGTCGAACGGCTTTGGGCACGTGCCGACCAACCTCACGGGGACGCCACGTCCGACGTTCCATGAGCGTGCACCTTCCGCCGTTCGAGCGGCTCGTCGACGCGCACGCGGCGGAGCTGCATCGGTTTCTGACTGGGCTCGTCGGCCCATCGGAGGCGGAGGATTGCCTCCAGGAGACCTTCATGTCCGCGCTTCGCGCCTATCCGAGACTCCGCCACGGCGACAACCTTCGCGCCTGGCTGTACACGATTGCCCATCGCAAGGCGACCGATGTGATCCGCCGATCCGCCCGCCGCCCGACGCGGACGCTCGACGGCGTCGAGCCGACCACGCCGCCGGCTGCCGAGCTCGCCGACGACGGCCTGTGGCGGAGCGTGCGCGGGCTGCCGCCCAAGCAGCGCGTCGCGATCGTCCATCGGTTCGTGCTCGACCTCGCCTACGCCGACATCGGTGAGCGGATGGGCATCAGCGAGGAGGCCGCGCGCCAGAACGTAAGCGCCGCCCTGCGCCGGCTGCGCCGGGAGGTGCCAGCATGACCGATGACCTCGAGCGCCGCCTCTCGCAGGCGCCATCGGCCTCGCTGGACCTCGACGGTCTCCGTGCGACGCTGGCTCGGCGCGCAGCCGACGAGGGCGTGCTCGACGTCGCCTACGGCTTCGCCGATTCGCCCCTCGGCCCGCTCACCGTCATCGTGACCGGCCGCGGTCTCGTTCGGCTCTCGTACGCCCACGAGGCGGTCGACGAGCAGCTCGACGATATCGCGACGCGCGTCTCGCCTCGCATCCTGGCATCGCCCGAGCGGACCGATGCCGTGCGCCGCCAGCTCGACGAGTACTTCTCCGGGGACCGTCGCGGCTTCGACGTGCCGATCGACTGGCGTCTCGTGCGCGGCTTCGCCGGCGAGGTGCTTCGGGCCACGGCGCGGATCCCGTTCGGATCGGTCTCCAGCTACCGCGAGGTCGCCACCGAGGCCGGCTCGCCGAACGCCTACCGCGCGGCCGGCAACGCGCTCGGCTCGAACCCGATCCCGATCGTCGTGCCCTGCCATCGCGTGCTGCACGCCGGCGGCGGCCTGGGCGGCTACACAGGCGGCCTCGAGCGCAAGCGGTTCCTGCTGCACCTCGAGGGCGTGCTGGACGGGAACGATCCGGCCCCGACGGGCGTTTGAGGGCCAACGACACCCTCACGGAGGCCTCGCGGCCGATGCGCTTCCTCGCTCCGCTCCTGATCGTCCTCCTGCTCCTCGCCGCATGCGCGGCGGAGCCTCCTGCCGTGACGCCGTCGGCGCCGACGACGAGGAGTGGACGCTCGTCATCGCCGACGGCGAGCCCGACGGTCGCGGGCATCAGCGTCAGCGGGCGCTGACCCACGGCCCGACCGACGACATCGTCGTCGTCACCGGTGCACTCTTCGTGAATGCCGACGGAACAGTGCTCCTGTGCGACGCGATCGCCGAGTCCTTCCCGCCGCAGTGCGCCGGCGATCGGATCGCGGTCGAGGGCCTGCTCACGTCGGACATTCCTGACCTCCAGGAGGCGAACGGCGTGCGCTGGGCCGAGGGCGTGGCGCTCCTCGGATCGGTCGAGTACGGCTCGCGACCGTGTAACCGCGATAGGCATACCAACGAGTTCGATCGCGGAATGTCACCATCACGCAACACATGCAGGTATCACGAGCGCTCACGCACCCGTCCGGCAACACTCCGAAGGTCAGTGGCTCTTACGTCGCCATACGGCGACATGGCGTGAGGCACGGCGATCGACGGCCGGAGTGCGATAATCGAGGACGCATGACCCTCACCAAGAAGCCCGAATCGAGGCCCGCACCGGCGTCGTGGGGGCTGGCCGGCGGCGAGAACCCGTGGGAGTACGCGCCGGCGCCCGAGGCGACCGACCACATCCGGATCGAGCCGGAGTACGGCCTCTTCATCGGCAACGAGTTCCGCCCCTCGAAGCCCAGGAAGACCTTCACCGTCATCAACCCGGCCACCGAAGAGCCGCTGGCGAAGGTCGCCCACGCGAGCAAGGCGGACGTCGGCCGGGCGGTGGCCACGGCGAAAGAGGCGCATCGGTCCAGCTGGTCGAAGCTGCCGGGACGTGAGCGCGCGAAGTACCTGTACCGCATCGCGCGCATCCTCCAGGAGCGCTCGAGGGAGTTCGCCGTCGTCGAGAGCATGAACTCCGGGAAGCCGATCAAGGAGAGCCGCGACGTCGACGTGCCACTGGCCGCGGCGCACTTCTTCTACTACGCCGGCTGGGCCGACAAGCTCGACTACGCCTTCCCGAACCGGGTGCCGCGCTCGATCGGCGTGGCCGCGCAGGTCATCCCGTGGAACTTCCCGCTGCTCATGCTGGCCTGGAAGATCGCACCGGCCATCGCGGCCGGCAACACGGTAGTCCTCAAGCCCGCGAGCACCACGCCGCTGTCGGCGTACCTCTTCGCCGACGTCGTGCGCCAGGCCGACCTGCCGCCGGGCGTCGTGAACATCATCACCGGCCCGGGCGAGATCGGCATGGAGCTCGTCCGACACCCCGACGTCGGCAAGGTCGCCTTCACCGGCTCGACCGCGGTCGGCAAGATGATCGCGCGCGCCATCGCCGGCACCGGCAAGAAGGTCACGCTCGAGCTGGGCGGCAAGGCCGCGAACATCGTCTTCGACGACGCGCCGCTGGACCAGGCCATCGAGGGCATCATCAACGGGATCTACTTCAACCAGGGCGAGGTCTGCTGCGCCGGCTCGAGGCTGTTCGTGCAGGAGAGCGTGTACGAGCCGCTCATCGACAAGCTCAAGGCACGGCTCTCGACGCTCCGCGTCGGCGATCCGCTCGACAAGAACACCGATGTCGGCGCCATCAACTCGGCCGGCCAGCTTGCCAAGGTGGAGGAGCTGGTGCAGTCGGGGATCGAGGAGGGCGCCGAGATCTTCCAGCCGGCGTGCGAGCTCCCCGACAAGGGCTTCTTCTTCCGTCCGACGCTCTTCACCGGCGTGAGCCAGAGCCACCGGATCGCGCAGGAGGAGATCTTCGGACCGGTGCTGAGCGTGCTCACCTTCCGGACGCCGGAGGAGGCGATCGAGAAGGCCAACAACACGCCCTACGGCCTCAGCGCCGGCGTGTGGACCGAGAAGGGCAGCCGCATCTTCAAGATGGTCAGCGCCATGAAGGCCGGCGTGGTGTGGGCCAACACCTTCAATCGCTTCGACCCGACCTCGCCGTTCGGCGGCTACAAAGAGTCCGGGTACGGTCGCGAGGGCGGCATCCACGGGCTCGGCGCCTACCTCGACCTGTCAGCCAACGGCACGAACGGCCGATGAGCTCGACGAGCACCGGAGTCGGCGAGATCTCCCTCGACGCCGTGGCCGATGCCCTCACCGAGGCCTGGAAGCCGATCGACCTCGCGGCGGTGAACGAGGCGAGCGTGCGGATGGCGCGCCTCGAGGGCGACTTCCCGTGGCACCACCACGCCGAGGACGAGCTGTTCCTGTGCTGGCGGGGCGCGTTCCGCATCGAGCTGGAGGGCCACGCGCCGGCGCACCTCTCGCCGGGCGAGCTCTTCGTCGTTCCACGCGGCGTTCGCCACCGCCCCGTCGCCGATGCCGGCCCGGCCTACGCCCTCCTCATCGAGCGCAGCGAGACCAGGCAGTACGGCGAGGACGCCGGCTGATGGCAGCGGCGCGGCGCCCCACTGCCACGAAGCGCCGCGCGAAGCGCGCATCGGTCCTGGAGGACCGTGCGCTCCAGCCGCCGGCGACGACCAACGGCGCCGGAGGTCGGGGCGACCGCATCGAGGTGCGCAAGACCTACAAGCTGTACATCGGCGGGGCCTTCCCGCGCACCGAGTCCGGGCGGGCCTACGAGGTGTTCAGCGCCAAGGGTCAGCCGCTCGCCAACGCCAGCCGAGGGACGCGCAAGGACATTCGCGACGCGGTCCGAGCCGCGCGAGGTGCCCAGGCCGAGTGGGCGGCGAAGACCGCCTACAACCGGTCGCAGATCCTCTACCGCATCGCCGAGCTGATGGAGGGTCGGCGCGACCAGTTCCTCGCCGAGGTGATCGCCGCCGAGGGCGTCACCCGGCCGCGGGCGGTTCGGATCGTCGACGCGGCGATCGACCGCTGGGTGTGGTACGCCGGCTGGGCCGACAAGTACCCGCAGGTCATCGGCACGGTCAACCCGGTGGCCGGGCGCTACTTCAACTTCAGCGTGCCGGAGCCGACCGGCGTGGTCGGCGTGATCGCCCCCGAGGCGTCATCGCTGCTCGGGCTGGTGAGCCGCCTCGCCCCGGTGATCGTCAGCGGCAACGCCGCTGTGGTGCTGGCCTCGGAGTCTCGGCCGCTGGCGGCGGTCACGCTTACCGAGGTGCTGGCCACCTCCGACGTGCCGGGCGGCGTCGTGAACCTCATCACCGGGCTGCGCCGCGAGCTGGTCGGCCACCTGGCTGGCCACATGGACGTCAACGCGCTCGACGCCTTCGGCGCGGACCCCGAGGACGCGGCATCGCTCGAGGAGGTCGCGGTCGAGAACGTGAAGCGCTTCGTGCGTCCGCCCACCGGCGGCCTCGACCGCTACGACTGGATGGCCGATACGGCCCAGTCGCCGTACCTCATCGGCGAGTACGTCGAGATCAAGACGGTCTGGCACCCGATCGGCGCGTAGGCCGAGTTTCGGGGCGGCTGCGCGCGCGGTGGCGCGCGACCTTGGCGCGGTTGCCGCAGACGCTCATGTCGCACCAGCGGCGCCGGCCGCCAGGTGACCGATCGACGAAGAGGAAGCCGCAGGAGTCGCTCGCGCACACGCCGAGCCGGTCGACGTCGTGCTCGGCCAGGTAGTGCGCCAGCGAGCCGGCGATGGCGGAGCGTGCCTGGTCGAGGTCGTCGCCGACCTGGCTGATGTCGAAGTGCGCGCCGCCGTCGGTGGCGCGCAGGACGTGGTAGTGCAGTCCATCCCGCATCACCCGGTTGAGGGCGGCCACCTGCGAACGCGTCGGCGGTAGGCCGCGGTCCACGCGCCTCGCGATGTCGCGCACCAGGCCTCGAAGGTCGCGGAAGGCAGGGAGCGCCTCGCGGAGGCGGCGCGGCTGGTGCTTCGCGGGGAGCCCGGCCGATTCGAACCAGTGCGCGAGGCGTCCGAGGTCGGCCTCGTCGTCCGCGGCGTCGGCGGTCGACAGCCGAGATTGGTTCGCGAAGAGCACGAAGAGCTCCTGCTCGGGGGCCGGCTCCGGCGTGGGGTCGTGTCTGTCGCTCATCGGTTCGTAACCATATCAAATGCCTTGACAAGTTACAAGAGCCTGCTAGCATCGTAACTACCAAAGCCGCCTCAGCAAGTTACGAAGGGAGCGAATGATGGAGCTGCTCTTGATTCTCGCGGTAGTGAGCGCATTCGCCTTCGGCGCCGGCCTCGTCGGGTACGACAGCAGGCCCTCGCTCGACGACGAGCCGCATCGGGCCATCTAGGAGGCCGACGACGATGGAACGAAAGCACTTCCGATCGACGAGCCTCGTCGACATCCAGGCCGAGCTTCGCGAGCGTGACCTGCTGCGCGAGGTTGATGCGCGGCGACGCGCGCCGCAGCCGCACCCGCTGACCCGGAGCGGTTGGGCCGGGCTGAGCATCCTGGGGCGCCGCATCCTGGGCTGACCTGCGCCGATTTAGGGCTCGGCGGCCCGTCGCCCTAGAATGGCGGGCGATGCCCCGACCCCGCAGCGTGTCCCGCAGCGGCGAGACCGTCATCAGCAACGGGGAGCTGGCGCGGATCTTCAACGAGATCGGCGACATGCTCGAGATCCTCGGCGAGGTCGTCTACAAGGCGGTTGCGTACCGCCGGGTCGCCGACGTCGTCGAGCGCTACCCCGATGACGTCGCCGCACTCTACCGACGTGGCGAGCCGCCGAAGATCGCGGGCGCCGGGCCGGCGCTCGCGGCGAAGCTCGCCGAGCTGAGCGAGACCGGGCGGCTGGAGTACCACGAGCGGCTCCGGGCACAGGTGCCCGACGGCCTGCTCGACATGCTGCGCGTCCCCGGCGTCGGCCCGAAGACGGTGCGCCTGCTGCACACCGAGCTCGGGATCGACTCGCTCGAGGCCCTCCGGGCGGCTGCCGAGGCCGGCCAGCTGCGCTCGGTCAAGGGCCTCTCGGCACGCACCGAGCAGAACGTGCTCGAGGGGATCGGGCGCATCGAGAAGCGCAGCACGAACACGCGGCTGCTGCTCCACGACGCCGATTCGCTGGTGGCGACCCTCATCGACGCGCTGCGCGACGTGCGCGGCGTGCGGCGCATCTCGGCGGCCGGATCGCTCCGGCGCCGGCGCGCGACCATCGGCGACCTCGACGTGCTGGCCGCCGTCGACGATCCGGCCGCGGTCATCGCCCGGCTCGACGCGCTGCCGGAGGTCGAAAAGGTGCTCTCGGCTGGCACCGACAAGTCGAGCATCGTCCTGCGCGACGGTCCCCGGGTCGACCTGATGGTCTGTCCGCCGGCCGCGTGGGGCACGCACCTGGTGCACTTCACCGGCAACACCGACCACAACATCGCGCTGCGCGGGATGGCGCTGGACCGCGGCTGGTCGCTGAGCGAGAAGGGCTTCAAGGTCATCGAGGACGGCTCGCTGCTCGACGCCGCCGAGGAGGCGGACGTCTACGAGCGTCTCGGCCTGCCCTGGATCGCGCCGGAGCTGCGCGAGGCCGATGGCGAGATCGAGGCGGCCGTTGCCGGCCGGCTCCCGGCCCTCGTCAGCCACGACGACGTGCGTGGCGACACGCACACCCACTCGAGCTGGACCGATGGCGTCGACACGATCGAGGTCATGGCCCGCGCTGCGCGCGACCTCGGCCACGAGTACATCGTCCTCACCGACCACTCGCCATCGCTCGGCGTGGCCCGCGGCCTGGTCCCATCCCGCGTCGACGAGCAGGCTTCGGAGATCGCTCGCGTCAACGCAGAGCTGGCGCCGTTCCGCGTCCTCCACGGCACGGAGCTCGAGATCCGCGCCGACGCGACCCTCGACTATCCCGACGAGCTGCTGGCACGCTTCGACGTCGTCATCGCCAGCATCCACACCGGGCGCAACCAGGCCGCCGAGCAGCTGACGCGCCGCGCGCTGGCTGCCGTCGAGCATCCCCACGTCGACGTGCTGGCGCACCCGACCGGCCGGATCGTGAATCGCCGCGACCCACTTCCGATCGACTGGCCGCGCGTCTTCACCGCCGCGGCCGCGCACGGCACCGCGCTCGAGATCAACGGCAGTCCGCGCCTCGACCTCGACGATTCGCTGGCCCGCGCGGCTTCCGGGGCCGGTGCGCGCCTCACGGTCGCTTCCGACGCCCATCGCACCGAGGAGCTCGGGCAGCAGCGCTACGCGGTCGACGTCGCGCGCCGGGCGTGGCTCGAGCCCGACCAGCTGCTGGCGACTCGATCGGCCGACGCGCTCCTGGAGCTCGTGCGGTGATCAGCCGCATCTTCAGCGATCGGCGGCGGCTGGCCGTGCTGCGGCGGGTCGACCGACCGGCCGCGGTGCTCATCGCGATCCTCCAGGCGATCGTCGCGGCCATCGGCTGGTTCGCGCTGGAGCCGGTGGTGCTGGCGATCACGATCGCGGCGCAGCTGGCGCTCGGTGGGCTGGCGGCGGCGTACGTGATCGGTCCCGCCCGGCCCGACTCCGGCCTGGCGCGCTACGCGATGCCGGCGGTGGCCGGAATCGCGGCGACGGTCTTCGGGCGGCTCATCCCCGGCGGCGTGAGCGTGCTGCTGGTGCCGATCGTCGCCGTCCTGCTGTGGTCGGTCACGTACCTCGAGCTGCGGCTCGCGCGCGGGACGGGCGGCCGCACGATCCAGAACCTCCTGCTCACCGGCATCGTGTTCACCGGCGCGTGGGGGCTGCTCGGCTACTTCGAATTTCCAACCTGGCCGACACCGATGATCCTCCTCGCGATCCTCACGCTGCCGCTCGCCATCCGCGCGGCGGAGGCGCGCGGGGCGCTCGGTGCCGAGGCCCTGGGGCAGGCGCTGCTCCACCTTCTCGTCGTCGTCCAGATCGGGCTCGCGGTGTCGCTGCTCACCGTCCAGCTCCAGCTCACTGCCGCGATCATCGCCCTCGCCTTCTACACCTGGGGCGGGGCCGTGGACGCATTGCGCGGCGATGCATCCGGACGCGCAGTGGCCGCCGAGTTCGGCTCGCTGATGCTCATCGGCCTGGTTGCCGGCCTGCTCCTGCATCGGCCCTGAGGGAGGCTGCCGGACCCTCGCGTTGACACCCCCCATGGCCGGTGGTACAAGGGGTCGCCCTTCGGCCGGAGAGGCCGTCCACACGTCTGCACCGGAGGCCTTCACGACGCTCATGGCGCTTGGAGATGCCGATTCCACCACCCGACAGCGACGCCAGCTGGCTGACGCGGCCATCGCCCAGGCCACGCGCGGCGAATGGGAGGAGGCGGTCGAGACGAACCGCCAGCTCCTCGAGCTCGGCCCCGATATCGATGCCTATAACCGCCTCGGCAAGGCCCTCGCCGAGCTGAACCGCTCGGCCGAGGCGCTCGAGGCCTACGAGCAGGCGCTCGAGCGCGACGCCACCAACCGGATCGCGCAGCGCAACGTCGAGCGGCTGCGCCTGCTCAACGCGGCCGCCAAGCCGAACAAGAACGGCAAGGGCCGCACCGACAAGGCGCCGGCGACCCTCTTCATCGAGGAGATGGGCAAGACCGGCCGCGCGCGGCTCATCAACCTCGCCGCGCCGCGCGTGCTTGCCCCGCTCTCGCCGGGCGACGCGGTCGAGCTGGTCGTCGAGGGCGAGGAGCTCCGCGCTCGCGTCGGCGAGGCGACGATCGGCAGCGTCGAGCCCCGCATCGCCGCGCGCCTCCTCAAGCTGATCGCGGCCGGCAACCGCTACGAGGCCGCCATCACGACCCTCCACGAGGCCGGAGCGGAGCTCACCATCATCATCCGCGAGGTCTTCACGCACCCCGCCAACTTCGGCAAGGTCTCGTTCCCGACAGTCGCATCAGGCGGCGGTGGCGTCAGACCGTACATGAAGGGCAGCCCGGTTCGCTACGATGACGAGGACGAGGTGGAGGAGGCCGATGAGGACTCCGAGGAGGTCGAAGAACTCGACACGACACTCCCCGAGTACTCCGGCGAGCCCGAGCTCGAAGAGGAGCTGGTAGAAGAGCCGTAGCGACTGATGACCGAGGCGGAGCGGACAGGACTCGACCACGTCGTCCTCCCGAGACGCCGCCCCGGCCTCGCCCTCCTGGAGCGCCACCGGCCCTCACCGGCGGATAACGTCCTCGACGCCGAGCTGGCGGCCTTCGCCGCCGCCGGCGACACCGTCCTCGACCCGTGGGCCGGCACCGGCCCCGTCGCGCGCCGCGCCGTCGGCCACGGGATGCGCGCCGTTGCCGCCGATTCCAGCCCCTTCAGCCAGCTGGCCGCGATCGCCTTCCTCAACGCCCCCGACCCGTCCGTGCTCGACGCGGCCTTCGCCCAGCTCGCCGGCTCGCGTCGGGTCGACGTGCCGCTCCACCAGCACATCGAGGAGCTGTACGCCTCGCGCTGCGCCGCCTGCCGGCGGCCGGTGGTGGTCGACCAGTTCATCTGGCCCCGCGACGACGATGCGCCCGGCCGCAAGATCTACCGCTGCGTCTCGTGCGACACGTCGGTCGGCGGCCCCGAGGAGCGCGTCTCCCCGGTCGACGAGGTCGATCTCGCCAAGCTCGGGATCGAGAGCGGCGAGCGGCCGCCGGTGGCGATCGCCGACGAGGGTGAGGAGCTGCCTCCGGCACCGGTCGGCCTGACCGATATCGAAGAGGCGCCCGGGGACGAGGAGGCGCCCCTCGGCGAGCCGGGTGGCCCGCCCGAGCCTGCCCCGCCGGCAACCGACCCGCCGAGCGGGCTCGGCGAGCGTCCGCGCTTCGCCTCCACCGTGCGTCCCGACCCGATCCCGGTTGGAACTGCCGAGGGCATCCGGCACAGCCCGCAGTACCTCGAGCTGCGCGCCCGCTTCCCGGTCCTCGACGGCCGCGACGAGCTCGTCACCGAGCTGCTCGAGCTCTACACGCCGCGCAACCTGTATGCGCTCCACGCCATCGGCGCCAAGATCGACAGTGAGCTGCGCGACGCCGGGACTGCCGCGGCGATGCGCCTGGCGCTGGCCGCCTGCCTGCTCCCTGCCAGCCGCCTCAACGGCTACCCGGGTCGGGTCGCTTCGCTGCGCATCGCCGCCGGCCACGTTCGCCAGCCGGCCAGCCGCCACCAGCGCGAGGTGAACGTGTGGCGCGCGTTCGAGGGGGCCTTCGCCGACGTGCGCGCGGCGATCGGCGCCCTCCCGCGCGACCGGCAGGAGGCACGCTTCGCGGCCGACTATGGCGAGCTGGGCGGGATGGGTGCGGCGAACGTCCTCTGGCTCCGCTCGCGCGCGGCGGTCGTCGGCCAGTACGTCCCCGCGGACGGCATCGACCTCATCCTCAGCGCGCCGCCGATCAGCCCCGGCATCGACGAGCTGTCATACGAGTACCTGGCCACCTCGTGGGTGCTCGGGCGCGAGGCGGCGGAGACGCTGCGCCTCGAGCCGATCTTCGGCGGCGGAACCCAGGGTCCCGGCGCCGAGGCCACCGCCCTGCGCCACGGCCTGGCCTCGGCGGTCGGCGCGCTCAAGCCCGGCGGGTGGTGCTCGCTGCTGCTGGACGGTTCCGACACCGACCGGCTGCTGGCGACGGCCCTGGCCGCCGTCTCGACCGGCCTCGAGCTGGTCGACGTCATCCACCGCGAGTCGGCGCGCGTCGGCGACGGCGTGGTGCTCCACCTGCGCAAGCCGTCGGCCGAGGACCGCCTGCGCAAGGCGGTCACGCCGAGCCCGCTGCGCCTCGGCGTCGAGCGCGGCCACCTGACCTATCCCGAGCTCGCCTCGGCCATCGAGCGGGCGACGGTGGGGTTGCTCCGAGACCGCGGCGAGCCGGCCGGCCTGCTGCGGATGGTGGCGGCGGTGGTCGCCGAGCTCGGGCACTCGGGTCTCCTGCGGCGCCTGGCAGCCGCGCGCGCGCCGGACGACGAGGAGCCGCGCGAGGACCGCATCGAGGGCGGCGGGCCGCAGCTGCTCTCGTCGCTCGTCCACGAGGAGCTGGCGCGCGACGACCATCCCAGCCTGGTCCGCATCGGTGACGAGTCGCGGCAGTCCTGGTGGCTGCGTGAGCCGGAGCTGGCCGAGCGACCCCTGGCCGATCGGGTCGAGTGGGCGGTGTGGTCGATCCTGTCGACCGCCGGCCGCATCGACGAGCACGGCTTCTTCGAGCGCATCTACACGCTCTTTCCCGGTCTCCAGGCACCGGACGAGGAGCTCGTGCGCGCGTGCCTGGCCGCGTACGTGGCGCCCGGCGAGCTGGGCTCGCTCGGGACGAACGACGACGCGGCCGCTCGCGCCGACGACCACGCCCGCGTGATCGCGACGCTGGTCGACTACGCGCACCGGCTCGGGCTGCGCGCCTGGATCGCGTCGCGCGAGCACGATAAGCGGTTCGACGGGCAGACCCTGGCCGACCGCATGACCGACGAGGAGCGGCGCGTCTACCTGCCGCTCGTCATCCGCGCACCTGGGGAGGCGCTCGGCGCGGTCGACGCGATCTGGTACGTGCGCGGCCGCCTCTCGTTCCTGTTCGAGGTCGAGTGGACCGCCATGGTCGGCGAAGCGATCCTCGATCGCGGCCGCCAGGTCCCGGTAGGGGAGCAGCAGGCGCGCTTCCTCGTCATCCCCGCCGAGCGGGGCGAGCTGCTGCGCCTCAAGCTCGAGCGCTCACCCTGGCTGCGCGCCGAGATCGAGCGCCAGAACTGGCACGTCCTGAAGTGGCAGCACCTCGACACCCTGGCGGCGCGGACCGGGGCACAGCTCGAGTGGCTCGAGCCGGTGCTCGGCCTCGATCCGCTCATCGAGCGCGGCGGCGAGCAGCTGACGATCTTCGGCGAGTAGGGCTTCCTTGCTCGCCCGGCGGGCGAGGCGTAGACTCCGGCCGGGAGTGCCGTGGTTCCCCCCTGCGGCACTCCCACTTCACGCCTCGCGGGCAGCTCCCCGCGGGCCGCGACGGCCCATCGTGCGGCGCACGACTGCCATCACCTCGTCGACGTACGGGCTGCCCCTGGCCGGTCTCGACGGCGTGCGTCAGGCAGCCGTCGATGTGGTCCTCGAGCACGAGCAGCGCGACCTGGTCGGCGGCCGCGGTCATCGCCTCGACCTGCTGGAGGATGTCCAGGCAGTACGCCTCGTCCTCCACGAGGCGCTGGATCCCGCGCGCCTGTCCCTCGATCCGCCGCAGGCGGGTGACGAGGTCACGCTTGTCCTTGGTGTAGCTGTGGCGGAAGTGCGCCGCGTGTGCATCGGTGCTCATACTGGTGGGCAGTATGTTGGCGACCGGCTCGGGGGTCAATCGGGCTAGCATTGGGGCCATGGGCCCCCTGGAGCGCCACGAGCTCGTCGACCCGCTCGAACGAGTCCTCGTGGTGGTCAGCCATCCCGACGACGCCGAGTTCGGCGCCGGTTCGACGATCGCGCTGCTCACCGCATCGGGCGCGCGCGTCGACTACGTGGTGACCACCGACGGCGCCAGGGGCACCGAGGACCCGTCCGTCACGCCCGAGCAGCTGTCGTCGACGCGCAGGGCCGAGCAGCGCGCGGCGGCGGACATGCTGGGCGTCACCGACATCGTTCATCTCGACTATCCCGACGGGTACCTGGAGCCCACGCTCGAGCTGCGGCGCGACGTCACCCGCCAGATCCGCCGCTTCCGCCCGGACCTGGTCATCACCCAGAACCCGCAGCGACGACTCGACCACAACCCGTTCATCGGCCATCCGGACCACCTCGCCACCGGTGAGGCCACGCTCGCATCGGTCTATCCGGCGGCCCGCGATCACCTGAACTTCCCCGAGCTGTGGACCGATGAGCAGCTCGAGCCCTGGAAGGTGCGCCAGGTGCTCCTGACGGGCGTCGAGGAGCCGAACCTGTGGCTCGACGTCGCCGAGACCTTCGAGACCGGCCTGGCCGCGATCCTGGCCCACACCAGCCAGGTTGATCCCGGCGAGGTGAGCGAGCGGATGCGCGAACGGGCGCGGCTGATCGGCGAGCCGCAGGGGATCGGCCTGGCGCAGGCCTTCCTCTCGATCCTGCTGACATGACCCGGCGCGGCGGTGGCGGTGGCGGCGGCTTCTGGGGTGGCTCCGAGCCCGACCTGACACGACGGCCCGGGAGTGAGGGGCGGACGCTGCGGCGCATCGTCGGGTTCTTCGGGCCCTACCGCGGGCGGCTGGCGTTCATCGCCGTCCTCATCCTGGTCACGGTCGGCATCGGTGTCGTCAACCCCATCCTGCTCGGGCTCGCCATCGACAACCTCGTGCCCGGCGGCGATCAGGACCTCGGGCTGCTCTTCCTCCAGTGCGGTTTGATGATCCTCCTGCCGATCATCACCAGCGCGATCGGCGTGTGGCAGTCGTTCCTGTCGAACGTTGTCGGGCAGCGGGTCATGAACGACCTGCGCCTGGCGCTCTACCGCCACCTGCAGTGGATGCCGCTTCGCTTCTTCACCGACACCCGCACCGGCGAGATCCAGTCCCGCATCGCCAACGACGTCGGCGGCGTGCAGTCGGTCGTGACCGATACGGCCGCATCGGTCCTATCGAACTTCGCGACCGTGGCGACCACGGTGGTCGCGATGGCGATCCTCGACTGGCGCCTCACCCTGCTGAGCCTCGGGCTGCTGCCGGTCTTCGCCTACATCACCTATCGCGTCGGCAAGGTCCGGCGCCAGGTGTCGACGCTGACGCAGCGCTCGATGGCCGAGATGAGCGCCATCACCGAGGAGTCGCTCAGCGTGTCGGGGATGCTGCTCAGCAAGACGTTCGGGCAGCAGGAGGCGTCCATCGAGCGCTTCCGCGCCGAGTCACAGCGCCTGGGCGACCTCCAGGTGCGCGGCCAGATGATCGGCCGCTGGTTCTTCGCGTTGATCGGCACCTTCTTCAGCATCATGCCGGCCTTTGTCATCCTGCTGGCCGGGTGGCTGATCATCGGCGGCGACGAAACCATCACGATCGGCACGATCGTGGCGTTCACCACGCTCCAGTCGCGCCTCTTCTTCCCGCTCGGGCAGCTGCTCAACGTGCAGGTCGAGATCCAGGGTGCGCTCGCGCTGTTCGACCGCATCTTCGAGTACCTCGAGATGGACCACGAGATCACCGATGCGCCCGACGCCGTCGAGCTCACGCAGGCGAGCATGCGCGGCGAGGTTCGATTCGAGGGCGTCTCGTTCCGCTACCCGGTTGCCGAGGGGCAGCTGGAGGCGACCGACGAGATGGTGGAGGCCGAGTCCACCGGGCGCGCCATGCCCAGCCGGGTGCAGCCCTTCGCCCTGACCGACATCAGCTTCGCCGCGGCGCCTGGGCAGCTGGTGGCGCTGGTGGGGCCGTCGGGGAGCGGCAAGACGACCTCGACCTACCTCATCCCGCGGCTGTACGACGTGGACTCGGGGTCGGTGGCGATCGACGGGATCGACGTGCGCGGCATCAAGCTCACCTCGTTGGGGCGCGTGCTCGGCTTCGTCACCCAGGAGACCTACCTTTTCCACGACACCGTGCTCTCCAACCTGCGCTACGCGAAGCCAGACGCGACGATGGACGAGATCGAGACCGCGGCACGGGCGGCGGCGATCCACGACCGCATCGGCGAGCTGCCGATGGGCTACGACACGGTGGTGGGGGAGCGCGGCTACAAGCTGTCGGGCGGGGAGAAGCAGCGCGTCGCCATCGCGCGCGTGCTGCTCAAGGACCCGCGCGTCCTCATCCTCGACGAGGCGACCTCGGCGCTCGACACCGTCAGCGAGCGGCTCATCCAGACCGCGCTCGCGGGCCTCATGGAGGGGCGGACGACGATCGCAATCGCACACCGGCTCAGCACCATCCTTCGTGCGGACCTCATCCTCGTGATGTCTCGGGGCCGAATCGTCGAGCGCGGCACTCACGCCGAGCTCATCCGCCAGGAAGGCCTGTACGCCAAGCTCTACCAGGAGCAGTTCGCCGTCGAGGCCCGAGCATGACCAACCGCCTCGCGGACGAAACGAGCCCATACCTGCTCCAGCACGCCCACAACCCGGTCGACTGGTACCCGTGGGGCCCCGAGGCGCTCGAGCGGTCCAGGCGCGAGGACAAGCCGATCTTCCTGTCGATCGGCTACGCCGCCTGCCACTGGTGCCACGTCATGGAGCGCGAGTCGTTCGAGAGCCCCGAGATCGCCGCGCTCATGAACGAGCACTTCGTGTCGATCAAGGTCGACCGCGAGGAGCGCCCGGACCTCGACGACGTCTATATGGCAGCGGTGCAGGCGATGACCGGCTCGGGAGGATGGCCGATGACGGTCTTCCTCACTCCGAGCCTCGAGCCCTTCTTCGGGGGCACGTACTTTCCTCCCGAGGACAGGCAGGGCATGTCCGGCCTGCCGCGCATCCTCGGGGCCGTCGCCGACGCCTACCGCATCCGCCGCACCGAGGTCGAGCAGCAGGCGAACGCGCTGGCCGATCATCTCCGGTCGCGGCTGGCCGTGCCGGCCGGCACGCAGGACGTCGAAGCGCGCCAGCTCGATGCGGCCGTCGCCCGACTGGCGGCGACGTTCGACGCCACCCGCGGCGGCTTCGGCGGCGCGCCGAAGTTCCCGCCACCGATGATCCTCGAGTTCCTGCTCCGCGCCTGGCGCCGCACCGGCGACGAGGCGACCCTGCGGATGGTGACGCGGACCCTCGACGCGATGGCCGACGGTGGCCTCAACGACCAGCTGGGCGGCGGCTTCGCCCGCTACAGCACCGACGCCCACTGGCTCGTGCCGCACTTCGAGAAGATGCTGTACGACAACGCGCTGCTGGCGCACGCCTACCTCGACGGCTTCCGCGCGACCGGCACGGACCGATACGCGCGCGTGGCGCGCGACACGCTCGACTTCATGCTCGCCGAGCTGCGCACCGACGATGGCGGCTTCGCGTCGGCGCTCGATGCCGACAGCGAGGGCGTGGAGGGACGGTTCTACGCCTGGTCCTACGACGAGTTCATGACGGCCCTCACCGATGCGGGCCTCGATGATGTCGATCGACGCTTACTGGGCGCTTACTGGGGGCTTACCGGCGAGGGCAACTGGGAGGGGACGAACGTCCTCCACCGCACCGGTGCCGATGCCGGCGAGGAGCTCGTGGAGCGTGGGCGCCGGGCGCTGCTCGCCGCGAGGGCCGCCCGCACGAGGCCGGCCCGCGACGAGAAGCAGATCGCGTCCTGGAACGGCCTGGCGCTGCGCGCGCTCGCACATGCCGCGCTCGTGCTCGGCGACGAGACGTACGGCGAGGCGACCCGGGACCTCGCGGCCTTCGTCGAGCGCCACCTCCTCCGCGACGGCGATCGCCTGTGGCGCACGGTCCGCGACGGCCGCGGCGGCACGCCGGCCTTCGCCGAGGACTACCTGGCCGTGGCCGACGGGCTCCTCCACGCGCACGCCGCGCTCGGCGACGCCGGGCCGCTGCTCCTTGCGCGACGCCTGGCCGAGACCGCGCTGCGCGAGTTCTGGGACGACGAGGCCGGGACCTTCGTCGACACCTCCGACGAGCACGACCGGACCGTCGCACGGCCGCGCGGCCTCGTCGACAACGCCACTCCATCGGCGAACGCCGTCGGCGCCGACCTGCTGCAGCGCCTCGCGCTGCTGACCGGCGAGGAAGACTTCGCTCGCCGGGCTCGCTCGATCGTCCGCGCTGTCGCCCCGGCTCTCGAGCACCAGCCGAGCGCCTTCGGCCGCATGCTGAGCGCCGCGGACCGGCTGATCGGCGCGCCGATCGATGTCGTCGTGGCCGAGGCCGCCGACGACGACGGTCACCGGCTGCGCGAGGCGGCCATCGGCCCGTTCGTTCCCGACCTCGTGCTCACCTCGGTCGCGACCGGAGATGGCCACACCGAGTGGCCGCTGTACGTGGGCAAGGAGGCACGCAACGGGCGGGCCACGGCGTATGCGTGCCGCGGCTACGCCTGCGACGAGCCGACCGCCGAACCGGCACGCCTCGCCGAGCAGGTGTCGGCGCTTGGAGCCCCGGCACCGGCCGTCTAGGTCTCCGGCCCCAGCTCCTGGAAGACCGTGATCTGGAGGCCCGCCGGGGCCGCCAGACGCGCGTTCAGGGAGCGCCACGGCGTCTCGACCGGCGCGGCGATGAGCTCCGCGCCGGCGGCCACCAGCGCATCGGTAACGGCAGGGGAGTCGGCGACCTCGAAGGCGACGCGCAGGCGCGGCGCGACCGGGCGACCGACCTCGACCTCATCGATCATCCGCTTCTGCGCGGGGTTGGCGATCTCGAGCGTGGCGCGCCCGGCGTCGAGGATGGCGACGCGGGCCTCGCCGGGGCCGCTGAAGGCCTCCTCCTCGCGCAGCCCGAGGACGTCGCGGAAGAAGCGGACGGCCTCGTCGTAATCGTTGGCCTCGACCACGAGGCGCATCTGGAGGACACGGGGAGCATCGGTCTGCATCGGTCAACGATAGTCAGCCGGCGAGGTAGGAGAGCCTCACGCTGCGCCGCGGGTTGTCGCGGTTGGGGTCGAGCAGCGCGATCGACTGCCAGCTACCGAGCGTCATCCGGCCGCCGACCACCGGGACAACGAGCGACGGTGAGGCGAGCAGCGGCAGGACGTGGTCCGCGCCGTGGCCGGGGCTGCCGTGGGCGTGGCGCCAACGGTCGTCGCGCGGCAGGAGCCGATCGAGCGCCTCGAGCACGTCCGACTCGGTGCCGGCCCCGAGCTCCACGACCACCACGCCGGCCGTGGCATGCGGGACGAAGACGGTGAGCAGGCCGTCGCCCGCGCCGATCTCGCCGAGGAAGCGGGCACAGTCGTCGGTCAGGTCGACCAGGGCCGGTCCGCGTCCGGTTTCGAGCGTCAGCTCGCGCGTCTCCATCTAATCGCAGCCCGGGAATTCCTTCTCGCCGGGGTGGCGCTCGAAGCGCACGACCGAGCCGGACGCGGTCCGGAAGCGAGCCTCGTCACCGATGACGACGATGAGACCGCCGGTGGCGTTGATCATCTCGGAATCGGCCTGAAGGTCGAGCTCCGCGCCGTCGGCGGTCGTGCCGCCAACCGGGTCCCAGAAGCTGCCGTCCACGTCGACCGGCGAGAAGAGGCCGCAATGCCCGAGCTCGTACCGATACGCGCTGGCGTGATCGACCGGGGCCGAGACCGGATCGAAGACGATCCCGCCGTTCGGACCGGGTCTGCCCTCGTGGTTCTCGAAGTTGACCGGCAGGTCGTTGGGGTTCTCGATCGAGACACTCTCGAATGCCGAGGATGACGCCGGAGGCACCGCCTCCGCGGTGCACGCGCTCAGCACCGTGGCCACGAGAAGGATCCCCAGGCGCATCACGGCTGCCCGTACGAGTGCTCGCCGACGAAAAACAGCCCGGCCCCGATGTACGTGAACAACACGCCGGCAAAGCCGAGGACGATGAGCCAGGGGGCGAGGCGCTGCCATCGGTCACGGCGCGAGGCGACGTGGAGGTATGCGCCGAAGACGAGCCAGGTGGCGGCCGCCGCCAGCTCCTTGGGATCGTTGCTCCAGTACGAGCGCCACGCCAGGTTGGCCCACACCGAGCCGAGGGCGATGGCGACGGTGAGGATCGGGAAGGCGATGAGGACGGACCGATGGCCGACGGCGCGGCATACCTCGGTCGCCGGCAGCGCGCCGATGCGGTCGCCCGCCCTCGCCTGCGCGATCTCCGCCACAGCGGCCAGGAAGGCCACCCCGGCCACGGCGTAGGCCAGGGCCGCGGTGCCGACGTGGACGGTGAGCAGGATCGGCTGCTGGAGCGCCGGCACCAGGGGGTCGACGCGGTCGTCGAACTGGAGCGCGAAGGCGACGAGGCTCGCGGCCAGGATGGCGACGAGCGGGGCCAGGGCCGCGATCGGGTACGCGCGAACCAGGAGCAGGTACGTCGCCACCAGTGCTGCGGCGAAGGCGAGGCTGAACTCGTGGAGGTTCGACCACGGGGCGTGGCCGACGACGATCGCCCGTGCGAGGAGGGCGACCACGAGGAGGACGAGCGCGCCCAGGAGCCCGGCGAGGGCAACGCGCTGGAGGGCGTCGCGTCGCGAGGGTCCCACATCGACCGATCCGCCCGTGGCCGGGGCGGCGACGGCGGCGGGGGCGACCAGTGCCGCGCCGATCCCGGCGGCAGCCGCGGCGACGAGCATCGCCAGCGCTCCGACGATCAGGATCGGGATCAGGGAAGTCATCGATCGGCTCCGGTCAGCAGTGGGACCGGCCGCCGGTCAGCCCGCGTGCGAGGTCCCCGCGGCGCCGGTCGGGGTGCCGCATCGGTAGCAGGACGCGTCGCTCGCGGCGACGGTTGCGCCGCAGTTCACGCAGTCGAGAAGGAGGTCGCGCTCGCAGGTGGCGCAGAAGGTCGCCCCGATCGGGTACTGGAGGTCGTCGAAGCGGCAGTACGGCACGCCATGCGGCACGGCGGTCGCGACTGGCTCGCCGGTCGGCGCCTCGCTCGCGGTCGGGTCACTCGCCGGCGGCAGCGCGATCGCGGAGAGCGGGCGAGCCTCAACGCCGACCTGGCTCACGCGCAGATAGCCGATGACCAGCCACAGCACGTACAGGCCGAGCAGCCCGAGCAGGATCCACGGCGTGAGGGTGGCGCCGATCTGGGCGAGATCCTCGGCAAGGAACTCGACGAATTCCTTGATGGACTCCAGCACGGCGCCGATTCTAGCATCGGGCTCGTGCGCTACACTCCGCCGACGAAGCCAGCCAGCGGAGCCTGATGTCGCGCCAGCGCCTCGATGCACGCGTGCCGCTCAGCGAGCTCCACGTGCACCTCGGCGCGGCGGTCACGCCGGCGATCATGTGGGGCATCGCCCACGCCCAGGGCATCAGGCTGCCGACCAAGGACTACTGGGCCTTCCGTGACCTCATCACGGTCGGGCGCCGGCGCAAGGGCTTCGACGCCTACCTCGACCTCTTCCACTGGACCGAGCTGATCCAGTCGAGCCCGATCGCGGTCGAGCGCAGCGTGTACGAGGTGATCGGCGGCGCCTACCGCAAGAACAACGTGACCAAGCTCGAGCTGCGCTTCAACCCGATGAAGCGCAACCGCGGCGGCGAGCAGGACCTCGATCACATCATTGCCGCGGCGGTGCGCGGCATGGACCGCGCGGTGCTCGAGTACCCCCAGGTCCGCGCCGGGCTCATCTTCTGCCTCGACCGCAGCTTCTCGCGGGAGCTCAACGAGATCCTGGCCGCCAAGGCGATCGCGTGGCGCAGCCGAGGCGTGGTCGGCATCGACATCGCCGGCCCGGAGGCCGACGGCTTCGGGTTCGCCGACTACGCCGACCTCTATCGCGATTGCCGGCGTGCCGGCCTGGGCCTCACCGTCCACGCGGGAGAGACGGGCGGGGCCTCGGAAGTCCGGGAGGCGCTCGAGGCGCTCGAGCCGGACCGCATCGGCCATGGCGTCCGCAGCGCGGAGGATCCGGGTGTCCTCGCCATGCTGCGCGAGCGTGGCACGGTGCTCGAGGTCTGCCCGAGCTCGAACCTCAACACCGGGGTGCTGCGCGGGCACGCCGAGCTGCGCCGTGTGATCCGGGCCTTCGTCGACGGCGATGTCCAATTCACGATCAGCACCGATGGGCCGGAGATGCTGCGCTCCTACCTGCGCGACGAGCTGGCCATGCTCATGCGCCACGAGATCCTGTCGCTCGACGAGGTCCGACGGGCGATCGAGACCGGCGAGCGAGCCAGCTTCCTCGACCGCGCGCCGGCCATCGAGACCTCGGTCAGCGGGCGTGAAACGGGCGCCAATGGCCACGCGCCGATCCCCGTCGAGGTCGGCTCCTAGGCTCGTATACTGCCGGCCGTGTCCTCGATCTGGCGGCCCGTCCGTGAGCGCGCGCCGGCGCGCAGCCTGATGGTGATCGTCGCCCATCCGGGCGACGAGGCCTTCGGATTCGGAGGCGCGATCGCCGGCGCGGCGGCCGAGGGCGCCTACGTCGTCGTGGTGTGCGTCACACGAGGCTGGTTCGACCCGCGCCTGACCACCAAGCCGCCCGCTCCCGGCGGCAAGAACCGCGACCTCAAGCTCGGCCAGCTCAACTGGCGCAACCTCGACACCGTCCGCGAGGACGAGCTGCGCCGCTCCGTGGCCGTGCTCGGCGTGCGCGTGGTGCGCATGCTCGACTACGCCGAGGGCGAGCTCGATCGCGCCGACTTCGACCACCTCGTCGGCCGCATCGTCGAGCCGATCCGGATGCACCGGCCGGAGGTGATCGTCTCGTTCGGCCCCGATGGGATCACCGGCGACACCGACCACGTCGTCGTGTCTCGGGCCGTGAGCGCCGCCTACCAGCGCGCCGCCGAGCCGCTGGCGTACGAGAGCGTCCTCGAGGAGGACCAGGTCGCCTGGCAAGCGGCCAAGCTCTACCAGCTGGTCGTGCCGCCCGTGGCGGTCTCGGTGCTCGGCCCGCGAGCGCCGGCCGAGAGCTACGGCTCACCTGAGGAACCGACCCTCGCGCTGGAGCTCGGGGAGCTGGCGCAGCTCAAGCTGGCGGCAATCAGCCGCCACGTGTCGCAGACCGGGTCCGCCGGCCCCTTCCACGACTGGGGAGCGGACGCGCGCGACGCGTACCTGGCGACCGAGCACTATCGGCTCGCCGCCAGCGCGATCCCGGTTCCAGCGGGAAGCGGCGTCGGCGAAGAGAGCCTCTTCGACGGGCTGGCCTAGCGGCAGGCCAATGACGTTGGCCTTACGACCGACGGACCGATGAAATCGGCCATTCCTCGGTCGAATGGCCAACCCGAGTAGCTCGACAACCGAGGAATGGGATCCCATCGGTCACAAGGCCAACCTGCTTGGCCCGAAGTGCCTTGACGCGCCCTCTGCTACGCTCAGTCGGCCGCATCGGCCCCGCATGGAGGTGCTCCGAGCGAACGCCAATGGCCAATCAGCTTACAGACGAGAACATCCTCGCCGCGCTCGGCGGGGTGAAGGATCCCGAGATCGGGCGAGACCTCGTCTCGCTCGGCATGGTCAAGAACATCACGATCGACGGCAGCGTCGTCGACCTGACCGTCGAGCTCACGACGCCGGCATGCCCGCTCAAGGCGACGATCGAGCACGACATCGGCGACGCGCTGACGACGCTCGGAGCGAGCCTGGTGCGCGTCGACTGGGCCAGCAACGTGAAGCGCTCGTTCGGCGGCCCGGCGGCCGACCTGATTCCCGGCGTGCGCAACACGATCGCCGTGGCGTCCGGCAAGGGCGGGGTGGGCAAGTCGACCGTGGCCGTCAACCTGGCCGTCAGCCTCGCGCGCGACGGCGCGACGGTCGGCCTGCTGGACGCGGACATCACCGGCCCGAACGTGCCGATCATGATGGGCACGCAGGGCGCCCACGTCACCGGTGCGGGTGGACGGCCCAACCCGGTCACCGCTCACGGCGTGAAGATGATGAGCATCCAGTATTTCCTGCAGGCCGACGCGCCGGTCATCTGGCGCGGGCCGCTCATCCACAGCGCCATCGCCCAGTTCCTGCGCGACGTGGAGTGGGGCGACCTCGATTACCTCGTCATCGACCTGCCGCCGGGCACCGGCGACGCCGCCCTGTCGCTCAGCCAGCTCATCCCGCTGACCGGCGCGGTGATCGTCACCACGCCGCAGGAGGTGAGCCTGCTCGACGCGCGCAAGGCAATCGGCATGTTCAGCAAGGTCAACGTGCGCACGCTGGGCGTCATCGAGAACATGAGCGGCTTCGTCTGCCCCGATTGCGGCAACGAGCACGACATCTTCGGTTCGGGTGGTGGGGCGAAGATCGCGCGCGAGCTGGAGCTCGACGTCCTCGGTCGCATCCCGCTCGAGCCGGGCGTTCGCTCCGGCGGCGATGCCGGCGTGCCGATCACCTCGACCCAGTACCCCGGAGGTGATGACTCGAAGGCGGCGCAAGCGCTGCGCGAGGTTGCGCGCACCGTCGCCGGGCGGGTGAGCGTGCTCGCAGCGCCCGCGATGGTGGCCGGCGGGGTGGCGGAGGCACCGATCGCATCCGCCTAGCGAGTGGCGGACCGGCCTGAAAGTCCCGCACGCGACCGGACCCCCGCGGGGGATTGCCCGACGGCGATCCAGGCCCGAGAATCGCGGCCATGCGAATCGCGGTGATCGGCGACATCCACGCCAACCTGCCCGCGCTGCGGGCGGTGATCGACGACGTAGCCCGCATCGGTGCCGATGCCCTCTACTGCGTCGGCGACGTGGTCGGGCGGGGGCCACATCCCAACGAGGTGGTCGACGAGCTGCGCCGGCTCGAGGTGCCGACGGTGCAGGGCAACTGGGACGAAGCGGTCGGCATGGACCGTGAGCAGACCGGCGCCGGATGGGCGACGGCCCAGGCCGAGGCCGAGGGCAACGCCTCGATGCGCTGGTCGTCGGAGCAGCTGACCGAGGAGAACAAGGCCTGGCTGCGCCAGCTGCCGCAGACCATCCGAGTGGCGCTCGGCGGCCGATCGGTCTTCCTCTTCCACGGCGCGCCGTACAAGCAGACCGAGTACCTGTGGGCGACGCGCCCGTCGCGCGTCTTCGCCCGGCTCGCGAGCGACGAGGCCGACGACCTGTTCTGCTTCGGCCATACCCACGAGGCCTGGCACCGCGTCGTCGGCCAGGCGCACGTGGTCGCCTGCGGCTCCGTCGGCTGCGGGACCGATGGCGACGCGCGGGCCCGCTACGCGGTCGTCTACATCGGCGAGCCTGACATCGCCGTCGGCTTCAGGGCGGTCGACTACGACCATGTCAGCGTGGTGCGCGACATGGCCGCCGCCGGCCAGTCCATCGACCTGCTGCGCGATCCGCCGGCGACGCACCCGCACCTGCCGACGGAGGTCGCCCAGGCCAAGACCTGAGCTCAGGCTCAGACCCCCGCAGTTGGCTCCGCTGCCGCCTCGGCGGGCGGTGGAGTGGCGCGCTTCTCGCGCTTCTCGCGCGAGAACGGGCGACCGATGGCCGCAGGCGCGACCGATCGGCCCACGACCCCGGCCAACACGATGATCGTGATGAGGTACGGCAGCGCGCTGTAGAACTGGACCGGGACGCTTGAGAGGAAGTCGCCCAGGGCTCCCTCCGGCGGTCCGAAGCGCACTGCCCGCTGGATCCCCTCCGAGGCGGTGAAGAGCAGCGCGGCACCGAACGCGCCAATCGGGGTCCAGCGGCCGAAGATGAGCGCCGCGAGGGCGATGAAGCCGCGGCCGTTGGTCATCTCGCCCTGGAAGGAGTTGCCGAACTCGATCGTGAGGTAGGCCCCCGCCAGGCCGGCGAAGAGGCCCCCCAGGATGACGTTGCGGTAGCGGAGGCCGATGACGTCGATGCCGACCGTCTCCGCCGCCTCCGGATGCTCGCCGACCGCCCGCGTGCGCAATCCCCATCGAGACCGGAACAACAGGATCTGGAGGACGACGATGGAGATGAGCAGGCTGAGGCCGATCGGTCCCTGCGCGAGGAGCGCCTCGAACAGCCAGCCGATCACCGGCAGGTCGGCCAGGAAAGCGGGCGGCTCCCATCGTGCGAACTGGCCGGCGGACGGTGGCGCGTCCTGGCTGATGAGCAGGTTCAGGTAGCCGGTGATGCCCACCGCGAAGATCGTGATGATCGTGCCGGAGATGATCTGGTCGGCGCGCACGCTGACCGACAGCCAGGCGTGGACCAGGCTGACGAGCATGGCCGCCGCGATCGCCATCACCAGTCCGATCAGCAGCGGGGCGGAGATGCCGAGCGGGCCGATCGCTTCGGCGGGCACCAGCTGCGCGCTGAGCGACGCCGTCCACCACGCCACGAAGGCGGCGGTCAGCATCATGCCCTCGATGCCGATGTTGATGACGCCCGAGCGCTCGTTCATGAAGCCGCACAGCGCGCCGAGGGCGATCGGCGTGGCCGCGGCGATGATCGACGGCGCGATGATCGGAAGGACGTCGATCAGGTAGCCGATGAACTGGAAGAGGTAGCCGATGACGGGGAGGTCGTAGAGCAATTCCATCGGTCTACTTCGCCGTCTGCTCGCCGTACGAGCGCGTGATCGTCTGCATCTCGGACGGCTCCGCGCCGATGGTTCGGAGTCGGAAGAGGAACCGGACGATGACCTCGGCGGCCAGGAAGAAGAGGATGACCGCCTGGAGGATGTTCACCATCTGCACCGGGATGCCGGCCTGGATCTGCATGAGTCCCGCGCCGGCGCGCATGGCGCCGAACAGGAGGCCGGCGAAGAGGATCCCGACCGGGTGCCCCCGCCCGAGCAGGGCGACCGCGATCGCGTCGAAGCCGACGGTCGTGGCGTAGGCAGCCGGCATGTGCCCGACCACGCCGAGGATCTCGGTCGCGCCGGCGAGTCCGGCCAGGAGGCCGGCGATCGACATCGTCAGGATGATCAGGGCCCGCGGACGCATGCCGGCGTAGCGGGCCGCGTCCGGGTTGGCGCCGACCGTCCGGATCTCGAAGCCGAGCGTGCTGCGGAAGAGTAGCCAGGTCAGCACAGGAACCGCGGCGAATGCGAAGAAGATGCCGATGTGGCCCTCGCGGCCGGCGAGCACCGGGAGGGCGGCGGAGACGATCGTATCGGTCCGGGCGAAGCCCACGTCCTCGCCGCGCAGGGGCCCCGACGCGGCCCAGGCGATGATGTGGATGGCGATGTAGTTGAGCATGATCGTGGTGACCACCTCGTGGGCGCCGGTGAACGCCTTGAGGAAGCCGGGGATGAAGCCGTAGGCCAGGCCGGCGAGCATGGCCGCGCCGATCGCCATCGGGATCGCGGCGATGGGCGGAAAGGCTCCGACCGCGACGCCCACCCACGCGGCGGCCAGGCCACCGATCAGGAACTGGCCCTGGGCGCCGATGTTGAAGAGGCCCGCCTTAAATCCGATGCCGACGGCGAGCCCGGTGAGGATGAGGGGCGTCGACTTGCACCAGGGTGTTGACGATCGCGTCGAACGACCCGACCGACCCGACGACGAGCGCGCGATAGGCGGTGAGCGGCAGCAGCGGGTCGAAGCCGTCCACCAGGGGGCTCGAAAGGATCATGAACACGGCGCCGACAACGAGCGCCAGGAGGATGGCCGCGGCCGGCACCGCGGCGAGACTGATCGCTCGGCCGACCGCCGAACGCCCGCGCGGCTCCTCCGGTACCGACGCCTGCGGCGGATGCTCGGCGCGAAGCGTCTCCGAGGTGACCGGCCGGTCGCTCATGCCAGGTCCGCTTCCTGCGGCGGCGGTCCCTCACGGCCGCCGGTGGCCATCAACAGGCCGACCTCCTCGCGGTTCGTGCTGCGAGCGTCGAGCGACCTTGACGATGCGGCCGCGGTACATGACCGCGATCCGGTCGCTGAGCTCGAGCACCTCGTCGAGCTCGGCGGAAATGAGGAGCACGGCCACCCCCGCGTCGCGCTTCGCGATCGCCTGGCGATGGATGAACTCGATGCTGCCCACGTCGAGCCCGCGCGTCGGCTGGTCGAGGACGAGCAGCCGCAGCTCGCCGATCGAGCTCGCGGGCGACGACCACCTTCTGCTGGTTGCCACCGGAGAGGGTTCCGGCGGTCACGGTGGCCGACGGGGTGCGCACGTCGTACTCGCCGATCACCCGCTTGGCGTTGCTGAGGATCGCGTCGTCGTTGCGCACAAGGCCGCGGGCGTACGGTGCGTGGTAGTAGTCGTTGAGGCACGAGGTTATCGGTGAGAGGGAAGCTCAGCACGATCCCGTACCGGTGCCGGTCGGCGGGCACGAAGCCGACTCCGAGCTGGTGCATCCGGCGCGGCGAAGCGCCGGTGACGTCGCGGCCGCCGAGCGTGACGCGGCCGGTGGCGATCGGTCGCAGCCCGAGGAGTGCCTCGACCAGTTCGTCCTGGCCATTGCCGGCCACGCCGGCGATCCCGAAGATTTCGCCGCTACGCACCTCGAAGCTCACGTCATGGACCACCTCGCGGCCGCGGAGGTCCTTCACGCGCATCGTCGGCCACGGTGAGGTTCGCCTCGGCGGGGTTGCTCTCGCCGCGGTCGACGGTGAGCTGCACTTCGCGACCGACCATCATCTCGGCGAGGTCGTCCTCATCGGTCTCCGATGGAATCCGTGAGCCGACAACCTTCCCGCGGCGGATCACGGTGATCCGGTCCGCGATCTCGAGCACCTCGTAGAGCTTGTGACTGATGAAGATGATCGCGTAGCCCTCGCTGCGCAGCCGCCGCAGGACGTCGAAGATCTCGCGCGTCTCCTGCGGGGTGAGCGTTGCCGTGGGCTCGTCGAGGACGAGCACGCGCGCCTGTCGGTAGAGCGCTTTGAGGATCTCGACCCGCTGCTGCCAGCCGACCGATAGGCTGCCGACCGGCTTGTCGGGGTCGATCTCCCAGCCGAATGACTCGCCGAGCTCCCGGATGCGCCGCGAGGAGGCGCGGCGGTCGATGAGGACCGGGTTCGCCATCGGTTCGTCGCCGAGCAGGATGTTCTCCGCCACGCTGAGGACCGGGACGAGCATGAAGTGCTGGTGCACCATGCTGATGCCGCGGCGGATCGCGTCGTTGGGCCCGTCGATCTCGACCGGCGTGCCGTCAGCAGGATCTCGCCCTCGTCCGGCACGGCCAGGCCGTAGAGGATGTTCATCAGGGTCGACTTGCCGGCGCCGTTCTCGCCGAGCAGGGCATGGATCTCGCCCGGCGCGCACGTCGAGGCTGATGTCGCTGTTCGCCACCACGCCCGGGTATCGCTTCGTGATGCCGCGCATCTCGAGCAGCGGCACGCCCTCCGCTGCCGACGCTGTGCTGCGCGGTTCGGTCGAGGTCGTCACGACGTCTGCCTCATGGCGCGAGAAGGGCGAGCGGGCCAATCCATTCCAGATCGGCCCGCTCGTCGATGTCGGTCAGCTCACCGAGAGCCGATCACGTACCGGTGTCCGCCTCTCCGGCGTAGCAGAGACCGGACGGCATGCAGGGATCCAGATCGCCGGAGGCCATTCCGTCGAAGGCCTCGTCGATCGCCGCCTGCGTCTCGTCCGTGATGAGATCCTCGAACTGGTAGAACGGCGACAGGCCGATGCCATCGTTGTCGGCGCCGTAGAACACGTTGCCGGCACGCGGCGAGCCGCCACCGACGGCCTCGATGCCCTCGGAGACGGCGAGCGTGAGCTTCTTCTCGGCGCTGGTCACGATGCACTCGGCGCTGTCGGGGGTGGAGACCCACTGGTCGACGTCGACGCCGAGCCCGTAGATCTGGCCCTCCTCGACCGACTGAAGGACGCCGTTGCCGGTCTTGCCGGCGACCTGGAAGATGACGTCCACGTTCTCGTTCTGCTGACGGAACTGGTCCGTGAACGTCTTGCCCGTCGTCGGGTCGTTGAACGCCACGGCGAGGTCGTCGCTGATGTACGTGATGTGGACGGTGGCCTCTTCGTTGACGCTGTGCACGCCGTTCTCGAAGCCACGCGCGTAGTTCACGACCGGCGGGATCGTGCCGGAGCCACCGATCGCCGCGACCTCACCCGACTCGCTGATGCTGGCCGCCACGATGCCGGCGAGGTAGCCGGCCTGGGCCTCGTCGAAGATGAGGCTCTCGTAGTTCGGCGCAGGCCGCCGCTCCCGCGACCGGGTCGTCGCCGGCCTGGAACTGGCTCGACGCCGATGAAGTGGGTCTCCGGGTTGGCCTCGGCCGCGGCAAGGGTCGCCTCGCCGAGCGCGAAGCCGACCGTCACGACCACGTCGTAGCCCTGGCTGACGAACGAGTCGATGTTCGCCTCGTATTCAGCGGATCTCGGTCGTGATGATGCTCTGTGGCTCGGGGGCGCCGATGATCGCTGCGCCACGCAGCGCGCCTTCCCAGCTGTACTGGTTGAAGTTCCGGTCATCGAGCGTTCCGACGTCGGTGACCAGGCCGATCTGCAGGTCACTGCTCCCCGGCTCGGCGCCTTCGGGCGCCGGCGTCTCGGGCGCGGTGGCGTCGCCGACGGCTCGGCATAATCCCAGGTCGGCAGCGCTCGGCGATGCGCCATCCCCTCCGGTACAGGCGCTCATGACCAGGGTGAGGGCAGCCAGGATCGCCAATACGACGAAGCTGGTTGGCTTCCGCATGTAATCTCCTTCGCACCGTTGCGGTGCGCTCAGCCGCGACGGATCGCGGCGTCCTCCGAGGCGCGTCGGGGACATGTGGCCCGGCGCCGAATCTGCGTCGCATGCCTCTCACTCGCCGGCTCGACGTCATCACGCTCAAGGGGGACCCGAACCCCTATCATCCGCCGGATGGCCGACCTGCCCGACCGGGTGCGACTGGTGATCTTCGACCTCGACGGGGTCATCTACCGTGGGACCGAGCCGGTCGCGGGCGCGCCGGAGCTCGTCGACTTCCTTCACGGCATGGGAGTGGCGGTGCGCTTCGCCACGAACAACTCGATGGCGACCCGCGCCGCGTACGTCGATCGCCTCGCTCGCATGGGCATTCGGGCCGGGGCCGATGAGATCGTCACCTCAACATCGGCGACGGTCGAGCACCTGCGCCGACACGCGCCGGAGGTGCGCGCCGTGCTCGCCGTCGGCGCCGACGGCATGGAGGCCGAGCTGCGCCAGGCCGGATTCGAGGTGACGATGGCCGGCGCTGCCGTCGCGCGGGATCCCGGAGGCCCACTGGAGCGCGGGCATGACGCGGTCATCGTCGGGCTCGATCCGCTCGTCGACTATGCCCGCCTGTCGGCCGCCATGGCAGCCGTCGCCGGCGGCGCGCGCCTGATCGCGACGAATGCCGATGCGCGCTACCCGACGCCCGCAGGGTTCCTGCCCGGCGCCGGCGCGATCGTCGCGGCCCTCGCGACGGCGACCGGCGTGACGCCGGAGGTGATCGGAAAGCCGGCGCCGGCGATGTTCGGCGCCATCCTCGAGGCGGCCGGCGTCGCCGCGGCTGACGCCGTGGTCGTCGGCGACAACCCCGACGCGGACGTCGCCGGGGCCCACCGCGCGGGCTGCGCCGCGATCCTCGTCCTCACCGGCGTCGCCGATGCCGCGTCGGTGGCGCTCCTGGACGGCGAGCGCGTCCCCGACGCCGTGGCCGAGGGCCCTGGCGAGGTCCGCGCACTGCTCGCGCCGAGGCTCAGCTGATGGCGGCGCGACTCCACGCGTGCCAGGCGCTCGTCGCCTCGGCGATGAGCGGAGCCGTCACGGCCGGCGGAGCGAAGGCGCGCGCGAACCCGTTCAGCGCGATCTCCGTCAGCTCCTCGGCTCGACAGGTCAAGCGCGTCGGCGCTGCGCGCCAGCTCCTCGCTGAGCGAGATCCCGGTCACCGTGCGGTCATCGGTCGAGATCGTCACGCTCACACCGGCCCGATGGAGCGCGGCCAGCGGGTGCTCGGCGAGCGAGGCGACGACGCCGGCCTGGACGTTCGAGGTCGGGCACAGGTCGAGGGTGATGTCGCGGGCGCGGAGCAGGTCGAGCAGCGCGGCGTCGTCGACCGCGGTCACCCCGTGGGCGACGCGACGGACCCCGAAGTCGAGCACCTCGCGCACGCGCTGCGGGCCGGCCACCTCGCCCGCGTGGGACGTCAGCGCCAGGCCGGCCTCGCGCGCGGCGACGAAGGCGACGGCGTGCGGCGGTGCGGGCCAGGCGGCCTCGGGTCCGGCGAGGTCGAAGCCGACGACCGGGCCGCCGATCGCCCCGGCGGTGCGCGCCAGCTCGGCGTTGGCCGCCGGCGGGTGCTGAGCGCATGGCGGTCACGATCAGGCCGATGACCGGTCCGTCCGGAGTCGGCCGTGGCCCGCGCCACGCCGGCGGCCACCGCCTCGATGACGTCGGCCACCGACAGGCCGCGCTCGAGGTGGAGGCGCGGCGCCCAGCGCACCTCGGCGTACCGGATGCCGTCCGCGGCGAGGTCCTCGACGAGCTCGGCGGTGGCCCGCTCGAGGGCCTCGGCGGTCTGGAGCAGCGCGATCGGCAGGTCGAAGAACGTCAGGAGCTCGGCCTGGTCGGCGCAGCGCTCCGGCCCGACCATCCGCCTGGTGGCCTCGTCCAGCGTGAGCGGCATGCCGATGGCGGCCGCCAGCTCCACGGCGGTCGACGGGCGCACCGAGCCGTCGAGGTGCTGGTGGAGCTCTGCCTTCGGCAGGCGCCGGATGGCATCGAGGTCCATCCGGCCATGATAGGCAGTCGCATCCTGGTGGCCGCCGTCGCGCTGGCGCTGGTGATCGTCCTCGGCGGCGGCTCCCCACGCCCGGAGGTCGCACGCGCCGCGACACGCGGCGGTCGGAGCCGCCGCCGACCGCACGCTCGACGCCATCAACCGGCTCGAGGCGCATCTCGCACCCGCTGTCGATGCGGCGCGGACGGGTGCGGCGAGGGTCGTCGCCGGCGAGGAGGATCCCGCGGTGCCGCTGGCGGCCGCGGCAGAGAGCGCGCTCGGCGCCGAAGAGACGGCCGGGGAGGTGCGCGAGGCCCTGGCCGATCTCGAGCGAGCGCGAATCGCCCTCGACCCGGGCGCGGAGCCGCTGCCGGCCGCGCCCGACGGCGGGGAGCTGGCGTCGATCGCAGCGCAGCTCGGCGACGCGGCGGAGATCGGTGCGAGCTTCGCCGAGACCCGTCGCCGCGCCGAGGGCGTCTCGGCCGGCCTCGTCGGCGCCCTCGACGCCGCCGCTGCCGGAGAGCCGGACGATGCCCACGAGCAGCTGCTCATCGGCCTCGAGGCAGTCGACGAGCTGCGCGCGTGGGAGGATGACGCACCGGTCCTGTCGGCCTGGATCGACACCGCGGATGCGATGATCCGCGCCATGCAGCGGCTCGTCGACGCGGTCCGGTCGAACGATGCCGGGGAGGCCGAGGCTGCGCAGGCCGACTTCGAGGCAGCCGCGGAGGGGGCGCCGGAGGCGGACCGCGCGCTGCGGATCGGCCTCGGCGAGGCGGGGAACGCGCTGACGGCAGTGCCTCTCGGCCGCCTTGCCGACACGCTCCGCGCGCTCGACGAGCTCGAGGCGGCGGTCCGGGGAGCGCGGGCAGAGACCGACGGATGAGCGAGCAGCTCATCGGTCGCACGTTGGCGGATCGGTATCGCGTCGAGTCCGAGATCGCGCGCGGCGGGATGGCGAGCGTCTATCGCGCGCGTGACCTGCGTCTGGATCGCGAAGTGGCGGTCAAGGTGCTCGCGGCCCGCTACGCGGATGACCCGGACTTCACGAACCGCTTCCTCGACGAGGCGCGCGCCGCCGCATCGCTGTCGCACCCGAGCCTCGTGCACGTCTACGACTCCGGCAGTGACGGCGACGCGCACTACATCGTGATGGAGCTGCTCGACCGCCACCGGACCCTGCGCGATCGGCTCGCTGCCGAGGGCCCACTCTCCCCCGACGAGGTGCTCCGCATCGGCCGCGAGCTCCTCGCGGGGCTCCGGGTCGTCCACGAGCACGGGCTCGTCCACTGCGACGTGAAGCCGGCAAACGTCATGCTCGGCCCCGGCCCGGCCAAGCTCATCGACTTCGGCATCGCCACCCAGCCGCACGACGGGACCGATGCCGACACGAGCATCGGCTCCCTGCACTTCATGTCGCCGGAGCAGCTGCACGGCCAGGCGCTGACGCCAGCCAGCGACGTGTTCAGCCTCGGCGCCGTCCTCTACGACGCGCTGACGGGCCGACCGCCGTACCCCGGCGACACGCCCGAGGACGTCAGCGCCGCGCACGCCGCCGGACGCGTTCGGCCGCCCTCGACGCTCGTCGCCGGCATCCCCGGCCGGCTCGACGAGGCGATCCTCCAGGCCCTGCGGCGCGACCCGGACGAGCGTTTCGCGAGCGCCGATGCGATGGAGGCCTCGCTGGAGGCATCGGCTGACGAGATGGCCGGCCACCGCGACGACGACACCACCCAGATGGTCCGGGTGCCACCCCCGCCGCCACCGTCGGCGGACCGCGCGCCGCAGGCAGGCTACGTGCCTCCCGTCGCACCCGCGCAACCGCCGCCACCCGCGGCCCCCGTCGCTCGCCGCGCGCCGGCTCACGCGCCGCGCCGCAGGGGAAGCGCCGGGGGGCTGATCGGCACCCTGCTCGTGCTCGGAGCAGCCGCCCTGGTGGTCGTGCTGATCGTGCTCCCGCTCCTCGAGCTCGGTCGGGAGGGGGGCGGAGGCGGGACGACGCCGACCCCTCAGCCGACCGCCGAGCCGGGGTCGGAGACGGTCGTCGTGCCGGACCTCGTCGGCAGCCCGACCGCAGAGGCGCTCGAGGCTGCACGAGCCTCCGGGCTGGACTGGACGCTGTACTGCAGCGAGGACCAGGGACAGCCGCCTGGGATCACCGACCAGGAGCCGCCGGCCGGCACCGAGGTCACCCCGGGCAGCACCTTCAGCCTGTATTCGGCCCGCTTCGCCGACTGCCAGTGACCCGTATACTCAAGGCCCGTCGTCTGCCCCACTGAAGGAGCACTCCAGCATGCGTGTGCGCGCCGTTTCCGCCACCCCAGCGACGATCGAGGTCGACGTCCTGGCCGTCCCGATCTACAAGGACGAGGGCGACCTCACCGGCGACCTCGGCGAGCTCGACCGCGCCTCGGGCGGGGCGATTCGCGCGGCGATGGAGTGGGGCGAATTCAACCCGCTCGAGCACGCCTCCGCGCTCGTGGATGCGGGCACGCTGCCGGCCGGCCGGCTCCTCCTCCTCAACGGCGGCGGTCGAGGGCGCGGCGCGTGGCGGGCGCGCCGGCTGGCGGCGGTCGCCACCCGACGGCTGAACGGCCGCGGCGCGCGCACCGTGGGGCTCTGGCTGCGCGACGGCGAGGAACGGGACGCCTGGAGCGCCGCGGCGGCCGGAGCGGTCGCCGGCGAATATCGGCCGACCGCGATCTACGGTCGCACACGCGACACCGACGCCATGAACCGATCCGTCGAGGAGGTGCAGGTCCTCGGCGCCGAGCAGGAGGCGCTCGACGAGGGCGTCGTCATCGGTGAGGGCCTCGCCTTCGGAAGGGACCTCGCCAACCGCGCCGCCAACGACCTGACGCCGGAGCGGACCGCCGAGATCGCACGCGAGCTCGAGGCCGATGGTTGCACGGTCGAGGTGCTCGAGCCGGCCGACATGGAGCGACTCGGGATGGGCTGCCTCCTGGGAGTCGGCCAGGGCGGAGGGCACCCGCCGCGGCTCATCGGGATCAAGCTGCCGGGATGGGCCAACGGCGGTGATCAGCGCCTCGCCATCGTCGGCAAGGGCGTCTGCTTCGACTCGGGCGGCATCAGCATCAAGCCGGCCGAGGGCATGGGCGACATGAAGCACGACAAGTCCGGCGCCGCGGCGGTGATCGCGGCCGCCCGCACGGTCGCGCGGCTTGCTCCCGACACCCCGCTGATGGCCGTGGCACCGATGGTCGAGAACATGCCGGGCGGAAACGCCCAGCGACCCGGCGACGTGGTGAAGGCGATGAACGGCCTCACCGTCGAGGTCACGAACACCGATGCCGAGGGCCGCCTCATCCTCGCCGACGCGATGACCTGGGCCGAGAAGGAAGGTGCGACGCACGTCGTCGACGTGGCCACCCTCACCGGCGCGCAGGCGGTTGCATTCGGAGACCAGGTGAGCGCCTACTTCGCGCGGCCGCGCGACTGGGGCGAGCGCGTCGGCGCGGCTGCCGAGGCGGCGGGGGAGTGGTTCTGGGAGATGCCGCTGGTGGCCGAGTACCGCGTCGCGTACGACTCGCCGCACGCGGACATCGTCAACTCGGGGACGCGCGACGGCTCGCTGATCAAGTCCGCCGTCTTCCTCAGCGAGTTCGTGACCGTGCCGTGGGTGCACGTCGACATCGCGGGCACCGCCTACCTCGGCACGGAGAAGCCGTATGGGCCGAAGGGCGCCACCGGCGCCGCGGTCGCGACCCTCGTCCGGCTGGCCCTCGACTTCGCCGCGGACGAGTCCGACTCGGAATCCGCGACCTGAGGGTCGCAGCTTCCCGGGAATCACTTCGTGAGGGTGTCAGGTGATGTTCAACCGATTGGTTGAACATCGGTCGATGCACCCGCACTCGACGAACTAGAGCCCCGCCCGACGGATCGGGCGGGGCTCGTCTGCGAGTGAGCGCGGCTTAGCGGTCGTCGTCGGCGACGTCGCGGACGGTGTCCTTCGCCTCGCCCCACTCGTTCTGGAGCTTGCCCTCGGCCTGGTCCATCTTGCCCTCGGCCTCGGTCGACTCGTCGTCCGTCAGGTCGCCCCACTCCTCCTTCACCTTGCCGCCGGCCTCCTTGAGGGGGCCCTCCACGCGATCCTTTTCCATGATTCGACTCCTCCCATTCGAGCCGGCACCGGTTGCCGGCGTGGCGCATGGCCTATCGCACAGCCCATGCCAGCCGCGAAGGGGCCGATGGTGGACGATCGGCCTATGGCCGCGGCGAGAGCGCCGCGTAGGATGCTGGTGCCGCGGCGCACCGGCCGGGCGCGAACGCCGCAGGAGGCACCGACTTGACCCTCGCCACGCTCGCCGTGGGCGCGATCTTCGCCATCGCGGGCGCGGCCGCGGAGCGGCTCGCCAGCGCGTGGCCGCCCGACGAGGCGAGCCACCGGCCACCAGGCCTGCGCACCGTGGTCCTGGCGGCGCTGAGCGGCCTCTCGGCTGCGGCCATCGCCGCGCGCTCCGAGCTGCCGTGGTGGGCCACGGCCGTCTACCTCGTGCTCCTGGCGCTCATGATCGTGCTGGCCGCGACCGATCTCGAGCAGCGCCGGCTGCCGCACGTGGTGCTCGACCCGCTCATCGTGCTGGCCGCGGTGTTCGTGCCCTTCAACCCTGCCGTCGCCCCCCTCGACGCGCTCATCGGCGCGGTGGCGGCGGTGGGCTTCCTCGGCGCCCTCGCGCTCATCGTGCGCGGCGGCCTCGCGCTCGGCGACCTGTACCTGGTGGCGCCCATCGGCCTCATGCTCGGATGGCCGGCAGTCTTCACCGCGCTCTTCGCCGCCGCGTTCCTGGCAGCCGGCACGAGCCTCGTGCTCCTGGCAGCCCGACGCGTCGGGATGCGCAGCTACATCCCGTTCGGGCCCTTCCTGGTGGGCGGCGCCGTGCTCGCGCTCGTCTTGGCCGACGGTGCCCTGACCGTCGTGCGCTGATCGCAACCGATTCGACCGAGCCACGCCGGGCTGGTACCCTTCCGCGCGATGCATCCGGCTCTCCAACGCCGGCGCCGTCACCTGATGATGACGCGCCGCACCGTGCGCCGCGGCTCCCAGCGGCGGGGCCTGGCCACGTTCCTTCTCATCGCCCTCGGCGTCTTCGGCCTGACGTTCGTCGGGTCGATCATGGGCACCGCCGGTGGGATGTTCGCGGCCTACACGTACTACGCATCCGACCTGCCGGACCCCGACATCCTCGACGACCCGCGTCTCGAGCCGGCACAGTCGACTTACGTCTACGACCGCACCGGCAAGACCCTCCTGGCCCGCTTCGAATGCCAGAACCGTGAGGCGGTCGAGTACGAAGAGCTTCCCGAGGTGATCTGGCAGGCGACCGTTGCCAGCGAGGACCGCACTTACTGGGACAACAACGGCGTCGACATCCAGGCCACGGTGCGCGCCGCCCTCGCCAACCTCGAGGCCGGTGAGATCGTGCAGGGCGCCTCGACGATCACGCAGCAGGTCATTGACTACGCCCGGGTCCTGAGCGTGGAGGGAGAGACGACGCAGGTCGACGCGAGCGCCAGCGCGCCAGCCAGCGTCGCGCCCGCCGACCCGGACGAGCCAGCCACGGAGGGCGGCGGCCCCGAGGAGCAGGCCGACGTCTGCCAGCCGCCGGAGCCGACCCAGTCGTCCGACTTCGAGGACAAGATCCGCGAGAACATCCTGGCCATGCAGGTGACTGCGGCCTATCCGGGCCGGGTCGGCAAGGAGCGCATCCTCGAGACGTACCTGAACCTCATCTACTACGGCAACGGCTCGTACGGCATCAAGGCGGCGGCGGCGAACTACTTCGGCATCACCGATCTCGCGCAGCTCTCGATCAGCCAGGCAGCCTTCCTCTCGGCGCTGCCGCAGGCACCGTCGTTCCTCGACCCCTACCAGAACCCGAATGGCGAGCCCGGCAGCGAGGAGGCCGCAGCCGATGCGCTCCGCGAGCGTGACCTTGTCATCAACGCGATGCTCGAGGAGGGGTATCTCTCCGCGGGCGAGGCGCGAACCGCCCACAACACGACGTGGCTGGAGATGGAGCCGCGCCGGCTCACGAGCATCCTGCGCGAGCCGCACTTCAGCTTCCGCGTCCGCGAGGAGGCGGTGCGGATCCTGAGCGCCTTCCCCGACATCACCGACCCAGAGCTCGCCGTGCGGACCGGCGGATTCCGGATCACGACCACCCTCGACTACGAGCTGCAGCAGGAGGCGAAGCGCCTCGTGACCGAGCACGTCAACACGCTGAAGGGCTTTAACGTGAACAACTCGGCGCTGGTGGCGATCGACTCGCCGACGGGCGAGATCGTCTCGTACGTCGGATCGGTCGACTACTACAACCGCGAGGCGCCCGAGGTGCAGGGCCAGTTCGACGTCGCCGGGCTCGGCCGCCGGCAGCCGGGATCGGCCTTCAAGCCGATCACGTACGCATCGGCCTTCAAGTCACGCGAGGCGACCGTCAGCACGATGCTCGTGGACGGGATGACCGAGTTCGGGACGACCGTGGAGACGTCCTACCGGCCCACCAACGCCGACATCAAGGAGCACGGTCCGGTCCTCGCCCTCGACGCGCTGCGCTACTCGCTCAACATCCCGTCGGTCCAGATGCAGTACCTGGTCGGTGCGCAGACGACAGCGGACTTCGCCGAGTCCCTCGGTATCGCGAGCAGCGAGTACATCATGGACCAGGATCCGGGCGTTTCCCTCGCCCTCGGATCGGTGCCGGTCAACCTCACGAACCTGACGCAGGCCTACTCGTCGTTCGCGCAGCAGGGCGCTCTGCACCCGGCGACGACGATCATCGAGATCCGCGACAAGAACAACCGCGTGATCTACACCCGCGACGACAACGGCCCCGAGACGACCCATCCGATGACCCAGGCCGAGGCCTACCTGCCGCACTACATCCTCGAGGGCAACACCGATCCCGCCCGCAACCTGCTGTGGGGCGAACGCGCGCAGCTCGTCACGCCCGACGGCCAGCGGCGGCCGGCGGGCTTCAAGACCGGGACAACGAACGAATTCCGCGACGTCTCCGGCTTCGGGTACGTGCCCGGCAGCCTGACCACCGGGGTGTGGATGGGCAACAACAACCAGGAGCCGCTGTCGAACGAGTTCTCGGGCGGCCTCTTCAGCGCCGATGGACCCCTGTTCCTGTGGCACGACTTCATGGAGCTCGCGCTCAACCGGCCATGGGCATGGAACGGCGACCAGCCTGTGGGACAGACGAGCTTCCCGGAGCCCGAGGGCATCGTCAACGCGCAGGTCTGCCGCTGGAGCGGCATGTCCGCGACGAATAACTGCGGGCGCACCATCACCCTGCCGTTCCTGGAGGGCACCGTTCCGCCCTTCGACAACGTCCACCCGCGCGGCTGCCTCGACCTCGAGCTGTACGTGTCGACCGCCAACCCGGCGCGGCCGCCGAACTGGATCACGGCCGCCGACACCTGGTCAGATCGGCTCGTGAACGGCCAGACCGGTGCCAGCGGCGATCCCGCCCGCTACAAGGAGGACCCGAGGGTCAGGTTCGCGATCGCGCCGATCTACGGCGAGCGGAGCTTCCCATCGGTATGCGGCGAACGCGTATTCAGGCCACGCCCGGCCCCGTCGCCCCGCGACGGCGGAGACGGCGACGGCGATGGGGACGGCGATGGCAACGGAAACGGCGGCAACGGTCGGGGTGGCGGCGGCGGGTGACCCGTGGCGCGCGGCTAGAATCGGCAAGTGTCCACCCCGGTCCTGACCCTCATCCTCGCCGGCGGCGAGGGCGAGCGGCTCAGCATCCTGTCGCAGGTGCGCGCCAAGCCGGGAGTCCCGTTCGGCGGCAAGTACCGCATCATCGACTTTGCCCTCAGCAACGCCGTGAACTCCGGCCTGACCGACGTCGGCATCCTGACCCAGTACGCGCCGCGCTCGCTGATCGACCACATCGGCGTCGGCCGTCCGTGGGACCTCGACCGCAGCCGCGGCGGGGTGGCGCTGCTCCAGCCGTTTATCGGGCGCGACCGGGCGCGCGAGTGGTATCGCGGCACCGCTGACGCCGTGCTCCAGAACCTCGACTTCATCGACGATCGCAACCCGGAGCTGGTCCTGGTCCTGGCCGGCGACCACGTCTACAAGATGGACTACCGGCCATTCATCGAGGTCCATCGCGAGCGCGAGGCGGAGGTCACGTGCGCGGTCCGCACCGTGCCGATCAGCGAGGCGCATCGGTTCGGCATCCTCGCCACCGATGCCGAGGGCCGGGTCACGGACTTCATCGAGAAGCCCGCCGATCCGCCATCGAACCTCGTGAGCATGGGCGTCTACGTCTTCAGCTGGCCGCTCTTGCGTGACCTGCTGAGCGTCGACCGGCCCGACTTCGGGCGTGACATCCTGCCGTGGATGGTCGAGACCGAGCGTCGCGTCTACGCCTACGAGTTCGCCGGCTACTGGCAGGACGTCGGCACCGTCGAAAGCTACTGGGCGACGAGCCTGGACCTGCTCCGAGATGATCCGGGCATCGAGCTGAACGACCTCGGCTGGCTGATCTACACGAAGAGCGAGGAGCGACCGCCGGCACGCATCGGTCCCGACGCGAGCGTGACCCGCTCGATGATCAGCCACGGCTGCGTGATCGACGGCCTTGTCGAGCACAGCGTGCTCTCGCCGGGCGTCAGGGTCGCCGCGGGCGCCGAGGTGCGCGACTCGATCGTGATGTTCGACGCGGTCGTCGAGGAGGGCGCCGTCCTCGACCGGGCGATCGTCGACAAGGAGGCGCATGTCGGCAGCGGGGCCCGAGTCGGAGTGGGCGACGACCTCACTCCGAACCGGGTCGAGCCGGAGCGCCTCAACGCCGGCATCACGCTCGTCGGCAAGCGGGCGCGCGTCCCGCGGGGTGTCGAGATCGGGCGCAACTGCCGCATCGACCCCGGCGTGATCGAGCGCGACTTCGGTGGGGCGGCCCTCGTCGAGTCGGGTGAGACCATCTACGCCGCGTCGGCCTCCGCGTGAGCGACGAGGCGCCGCCGATCGACGCCTGGCTGGGCGAGCTCGAGCTGGAGGTCGTCGCCAGCAGCGGCGATCCCGGCCGCCAGGTCCTCAGCCGCGACCTGGTGCTCGACGGGCGGCGGCGCTTCGACCTGCGCGTGACGGTGGCCTGGGTTGCGGGTGTCGGCTGCTCGCTGTGGGCGTATTACGGCTTCGAGGGGATGGAGATCCCCAAGCGTGTCTACGCGCGCATGCTTCGCGCGAACTTCGACTACCCCTATGTAAAGTTCGCCCTGACCGATGACGACCGCCCGATGCTCATGACCGAGCTCCCGACGGCCGCGCTCGATCGCCACGAGCTCGGCCGCGGCCTGGCCCGGCTGGCGATCGTCGCCGACCGGCTGCTCGACGAGACGGCGGTCGCGGTCGCCGACCGCGGGCTCCTGCCCGACTGGAGCGGGCGCACCAGCCGCAACCCGACGCTGATCGCCGCGTATGGCGCCGAGGTCGAGTCGGCCATGCCGGCGTGGCAGCCGATCCCGTCGAAGCCGCGACGTCACGGATGGCTGGCGCGCGTGCTGGGCCGGGCGTGATGCGCCATCGCCGCGTCGCGCTGCTGCTCGCCGCCATCTGTTTCGGGGCTGCTGCGACGCCAGGCGTCCCCGAGCCGGTGGCCGCCGCCGAGTACACGCTCGAGTCCGACGCCCGCTACCAGATCCGCACCGACGCCCGTGAGATCGGCGTGCGCGTCGCGCTCGAGTTCACGAACACAACGCCGAACCCGTCAGGGCAGTTCAGCATCTTCGAGGAGATCAGGCTCGCGGTCCACGACGAAGCCACCGACCTCGCCGCCAGCGACGAGCAGGGCGAGCTGACTGTGGACGACGGGATCCGGACGATCCGCGGTGATCGCGTCCACGTGGCGACGATCCACCTGCGCGAGGGGATCCGGTACGAGGACTCGGTCAGCGTCGAGCTCACCTACGTCCTTCCCGACGGCGACGGCCGGCTGCGGGTTCGCCCATCGCTGACGATCTTCCCGGCGTGGAGCTTCGGGACGTCCGGCGAGGTCAGCGTGGCGATCCCGTCCGGCCACGAGATGCGGGTCGACGGCGATCCGCTCACCGAGGACGGCGACATGCTCGTGAGCGGGCCGATCGAGGATCCCGCAGCCTGGCTGGCGCTGGTCTCGGCTGTCGCGCCAACCGAGCACGCCTCGCACGAGGCCACCGTGCCGCTCGAGGGCGGAACCGCGGACCTGGTGGTGCGTGCCTTCCCCGACGACGAGGCGTGGGGGACCCGGACCCTCGAGACGGTCTCGGCGGCCCTCCCGCTCATCGAGTCGGAGCTCGGGCTGCCGTATCCGTTGCGCGGCCAGCTCATCCTCGTCGAGTCGGTGCCGGCCACGCTCGCGGGGTTCGGCGAGTCAGCGACGACCGGCACCGAGATACCCGTCAGCTTCGACCAGCCGCCCTTCACCGCCCTCCACCAGGTCACGCATGCCTGGCTGCCGCCCACGCTCGTGGAGGCACGATGGATCGGGGAGGGGCTCGCCAGCCAGGTGGCGGCGACCGTCGGCGCCGAGCTCGGGGTCGACCAGCCATTCGACCCGGTCGAGGAGGCGGAGACTCACGCCGACGCCGCGTTCCCGCTGGACGCCTGGTCGGCGACCCCCGACCCCGAGGCCGACGCGTACGGCTTCGCCGCCTCGTGGGCCTTCATCGACGAGCTGTCGGAGGTTGCGGGACCGGAGGCGATCCCGGCCGCGCTCGCCCGCGCCGCGGCCTCGGTCGGCTCCTACGAGTCGGACGACGTCGCCCCGGAGCCGGTCCCGGACGGGTCGGGCGATCCGGCAGAGCCGCTCACCAGCCGCTCCTTCCTCGACCACCTCGAGGCCGTGACCGATGCCGACCTCGCCCCGCTCTTTGCCGAGCGGGTGCTGACCGAGGCCGACGTCGCGCTCCTCGAGCCTCGTTCCGAGGCGCGGGCGGCCTTCGACGCGCTCGTCGCGGCCGCTGACGGGTGGGGCGCGCCCGATCCGGTCGGAGCCGCCATGACCGACTGGCGCTTCAGCGACGCCGAGCTGCTGATGGCCGACGCGCGCGCGTGGCTGGCCGAACGCGACGCTCTCGTCGACGACATGGCCGCGGCCGGCCTCTCGGCGCCCGACCGGCTCCAGCAGGCGTACCGCGCCTATGGTGGCGGTGCGGAGGCGGAGGACGAGCTCGATGCCGAGCGAGAGGTGGTCGACGCCTACACGGCCGCGGCAGCGCGCGTGAACGCCGAACGCTCGATCATCGAGCGCCTCGGGCTGGTGGGCGGTCCCGACCCGCAGGCGCAGCTGGCAATGGCAAACGGCCGCTTCACCGATGGTGACCTCCGCGGATCGCTCGAGGCGATCGCCGAGGCCGAGCGCATCGTCGAGCTGGGCCCGACCGCCGGGATCGTGCGCATCCTGAGCCTGCTCCTGGTGGTCCTCATCGTCGTCGGCGTGGTCGTCGTCCTCTTCAGGCGACGCGCGTACACTGCTCGGCCATGACCGGCGAGCGGCCAAGCCCTCACTTCCCGACCGCCTCCGACGTGCTCTCCGGCGAGACCGCAGACGTCTACTTCCAGCGTGCAAGGACCATCCTCGCCGCCGAGGGGCTAGACCCGGTCGTGACCATGGAGATCTTCTCCCGCGGCTCGGGCGTGCTGTGCGGCGTGGAGGAGGCGATCGCCTACCTGCGCGAGATCTTCGCCGAGGCCAACGGCACGGCGGAGCCGGTCGTCGAGTCGCTCCACGACGGGGATCGCTTCGAGCCGAAGGAGGTCGTGATGCGGATCACCGCTCGCTACTCGGCCTTCGGCCTCTACGAGACCGCCATCCTCGGCATCCTGGCGAGCTCCTCGGGCTGGGCAACCGCCGCGCGCCGCGTCGTCGACGCCGCCGACCCGATCCCGGTCATCGGCTTCGGCGCGCGCCACGTCCATCCGAGCGTGGCCGACCAGATGGACTACGCGTCGGTGGTCGGCGGCTGCATCGGTGCCTCCACGCCGGCTGGGGCGCGCCTGGCCGGCCTGGCGCCGACGGGCACGATGCCGCACGCCCTCGTCCTCATCTTCGGTGACACGGTCCGGGCCGCGGAGGCCTTCGACCGCCACATCGACCCCGACGTGCCGCGGGTCATCCTGGTCGACACCTTCAAGGACGAGGCGGAAGAGTCCCTGCGCGTGGCCGACGCGCTCGGCGAGCGGCTGTGGGGCGTGCGCCTCGACACGCCTTCCGAGCGCGGGCGGGTGACTCCCGAGCTCGTTCGCGAGGTGCGGTCGCGGCTCGACATGGCTGGCCACGAGCACGTGAAGATCGTTGTCTCGGGCGGGATGGACCCCGATCGCATCGGTGTCTTCAAGGCCGCCCGTGCTCCGGTCGACTCGTTCGCCGTCGGCAGTGCGATCAGCAAGGCCAGCCCGATCGACTTCACCGGCGACCTCAAGGAGATCGACGGCCGCCCGGTCGCCAAGCGCGGCCGGATCCCGGGGCGCACCGAGAACCCGCGATTGGAGCGGATCGACCTCCAGCGCTAGGCTGGACCGATGCAGCCCGACCGCGAGACGGCGTACGAGCTCTTCCAGCGCGGCTCGCGCATGCTCGCCGATCGCCATCCCGGGGCCGCCGCCGTGCTCCTCGAGCGGGCGCTGGCCCTCGAGCCCGGCAAGGCCTCGATCCTCGAGGCGCTCGGGCAGGCCTACTTCAACGTCGGCTCGCACGAGCTCGCCGCCGAGCGGTTCGCCGCGATCGTCGAGGCCGATCCGCTGGCGCACTACGCACATTTCGGCCTCGGCCTGTCGCGGGCGCGGCTGGGCGACGCGCGCGCCGCGCGCCGACACCTGCGGATGGCCGTCTTCCTGAAGCCGGAGAGCGACGACTACCAGCGGGCCCTCGCGCGTCTCGGGGACGCCGCCTAGCGCCTACGCCGCGCGTCGCGAGCGGCGTTCGCGGGCCAGGCGCGACTGCAGTAGCCCCAGGACGGCCGCCTCCGCAGGCCGCAGCGCGTGGACGCCGCGGCCGACACCACGAGCCCGTTCGGCAAGTGCCTCCACGAACGAGCCGTCGAGGTACGCGTCGATCACGTCGGGGTGGACGTAGCAGGCGCGGCAGACGGTCGGCGTGTTCCCGAGCAGCTCGGCGACCGTCTCGACGGCCCGAACGATCGCCCGCTTGCGCCCGGCCTCGTCGTCGATCTCGCTGAGCTCCTGGAGCGCCATCGTCGCGGCCACCGTCCCGGCCCACGTCCGGAAGTCCTTTGCCGTGAAGTCGGCGCCGCTGATCTCGCGCAGGTAGGCGTTCACGTCGCCGGACGTGACCTCCTGGCGGCTGCCATCGGCATCGTGATACTGGAAGAGGGTCTGGCCGGGCAGCTCCTGCACCTGGCGCACGATCCGCGCCAGCCGCTCGTCGCGGACGTCGATCGCGTGCTCCTTGCCGCCTTTGCCGCGAAAGCTGAAGCGCAGGGTGGCGCCGCGCACCTCGACGTGGCGGTCGCGCATCGTCGAGAGGCCGTAGCTGCGGTTCTCGCGCGCGTACTCGTCGTTGCCGACCCGGATCAGCGTCGCCTCCAGCAGCCGTACGACGAGCGCGAGCACCTTCTCGCGCGGGAGCCCGCGCCGCCGGAGGTCGCGATCGGTCCGGCGACGGATGCGCGGCAGGGCGCGAGCGAAATCGATCAGGCGGCCGTACTTGGCCTCGTCGCGAACCTCGCGCCAGCGCGGGTGATAACGGTACTGCTTGCGGCCGCGCGCGTCGCGGCCGGTGGCCTGGAGGTGGCCGCTCTTGATCGGCGAGATCCAGACATCCGTCCACGCAGGCGGGATGGCAAGAGCCTTGATCCAGGCGACCCGCTCGGCATCGGTCAGGCGCCTGCCGTCGGGACCGATGTAGACGAAGCCCTTCCCGGCCCGCCGGCGTTCGATGCCGGGCCCCGCGTCGCTGACGTAGCGCAGCCCGGCCTCCTCGGCGGAGGCCTCCGGGTCGATCGGCTCGAGCGTCATGCGGCCGTCGGTCGGCAACCGGCGTGCCAGCCCTCCCTCAACGGCCCAGGCGGCGTGCGAGCCAACCGATGGCGGCGAGGCTCTTTGCGTCGGCGATTCGGCCGTCGTCGGTCGCCGCCAGCGCATCGGCCAGGGTCATCCACGAGGGCTCGAGCTGCTCGTCGGGGTCGGCCAGGCTCGGCGCATCGGTCAGGCCGGTGGCCAGGTAGAGGTGCATCAGCTCCGTGCAGAATCCGGGCGCGGTGTAGAAGCGTGGTCCTTCGTGCCAGGTCGCCGCCGCGAGGCCGCATTCCTCGGCCAGCTCGCGACGGGCGGTCTCGGCGGGTGGCTCGTCCGGCTCGAGGGTCCCGGCCGGGATCTCGAGCAGCGCCCGCCCGGTGGCGTGGCGCCACTGGCGCACCATGGCCAGCCGCTCGCCGTCCCAGGCCAGGATCGCAACGGCGCCCGGATGCTCGACGATCTCGCGCGTCGTCCGGTGGCCGTCGGCGCGTTCGACCTCGTCGACGCGCACGGCGATCCGCTTGCCCGTCCAGGGGTGAGTGGTGCTGAGCGTCAGTTCTTCCATCCGCGTATCCGTTTGGGTACGTATGGGACGATCACCTTACCGGGTGGTGCCGGATGGGTGCAGGGCCGCCGCTGAGTACCTTGAGATGGTGCCGGATGGCGACATTCCGCGATTCAGCGTCTGATACGTCGCCTGACGGCAACACGACTCACATGACAACCAGGCCATTCGCTCCGGGGTCCCGGCCGGCGGCCAGGGCGGCGAGCGTGGCGCGTGTGTCCAGCGGGAACGTCTGCCGCATGGCGCCGATGTGGCGTCTGATCAGCTCGCGGTTCGCCTGCGTCGAGGCGACCAGCAGGATGGCGCGATCGACCCCGCTGTCGCGGACCTTGAGCGCGACCGCGCGCTCGCATGCTTGAAGGTCGGAGGGCTTCGTCTCGGCTTCGATGCCGATGACAACGGGCCCGGCCAGGCATTCATCCCAAGCCCGCAAGTCGCCGGCGATCGGCATTGGCACCTCAAAGGTCCGGCGCCAGAACGGCGGGACGCGATCATTGAATCGTTCGAGGAGGCGCACATGACCCGCGTCTCGCAAAGACTCGCCGGTCGGAAATGCCTTTACGCTGAGCTTGTGCCCGAGGGACGTGAACACGAGCGAGACCCTGACGAGGTCAACGCTGCGGAGTCGACCAACCTCGAAGCGCTGTATCCACTGGCGAGATACGCCGACCGCTCGCCCGAGTTCCGCCTGACCGAGGCCGGCCTGCACACGCAGCTGCCGCGCTTCCCGGCCGAGGCGGCGCCGCAGGAAGTCAGCCTGCTCGACCCCGACAGCTCGGATGCGTGTGCGTGATGGCATGGGCCAGTCTGCCCGGCCGATGCTTACTCGCGGCTTAGCGATGTGTTACCGGGCGCATGCGTATCAGGCACTCACGTTGCGCATTGGTGCCGTATGGGTGCGAGGGCGGTGCTGAGTACCGCGGGATGGTGCCGGGTGGCGACATTCCGCGATTCAGCTTCCGATACGTCGCGTGGCGGTTACACCTGACGCGGAAGCGGCAACGCCGAAGAGGTCATGGCCTCTGCACCTCGAACCCCGGTAGCATGCGGGCCAACCATGCGCACTGCTGCCCGATGATCGAGACCACCGGCCTCGGCAAGGACTTCGGCACGCTGACCGCGGTCCACGACCTGACGTTCACGGTCGGCGACGGCGAGATCTTCGGCCTGCTCGGCCCGAACGGGGCGGGCAAGACGACGAGCGTGCGGATGCTGGCCGGTCTGATCGCGCCGACGTCTGGGGGCGCCGTCGTCAACGGGCTGCAGCTCGGCCCCGACTCACAGGCCATCCGGGCGAAGACCGGCATCCTCACCGAGTCGCCGGGGCTCCACGACCGGCTGACGGCGCGCCAGAACCTCGGCTACTACGGCCGCCTCTACGGGCTGCGCGGCGGGGCCCTCCGAGGGGCGGTCGACCGATACCTCGGCGTCGTCGGCCTGGCCGATGCCGGCGACCGACGCGTCGGAGGCTTCAGCAAGGGGATGCGCCAGAAGGTCGCCATCGCGCGTGCCCTGCTCCACGAGCCCGACGTGCTCTACCTCGACGAGCCGACGAGCGCGCTCGACCCGTCGGCGGCCAAGACGGTGCGCGACTTCGTGGCGACCCTGCGCGACGCCGGCCGAAGCATCGTGGTCTGCACCCACAACCTCGACGAGGCCGAGCGGTTGTGCGACCGGATCGGGATCATGAGCGGCACGCTGCTCCGGGTCGACACGCCGGTGCGGCTACGGCGGCGCAACGGGAGCGCCTCGGTGCGGGTCGACCTCGTCGGCGCGCGCCGGCCGGAGTCGTTCCTCGACCTGCTGGGCGGCCTTCCGTTCGTGGAGGGCGCCCGCGCGTCGAACGGATCGCTGCTGGTCGAGGTCACCGACCCGCGCGGCGACAATCCGGAGCTCGTGCGCAGCCTCGTCGACGCGGGCGCGCGCGTCGTTGGCGTGGCGGAGGAGGCGGTCACCCTCGAGCAGGTGTACCTCGACCTCGTCGGCGAGGCCGCCACGCGCGACACCGGACGCATCGGTCAGGCGGGCGACTGATGCGACCCGGGTACATCTGGGCGATCCTGGTCAAGGAGGCCCGCGACCTGCTCTCGAACCGCCTCCTTCTCGGCGCGGTCGTCTTCCCGGCGCTCATCTTCGCGGCCATCCCGACCGGGATCGTCGCCTTCATCGAGGCCAACGATCTCGACCCCGACCAGCTCGGAGAAATCGGCGCGTACCTCGAGCTCTTCCCTGGCCTGCCCCCCAAGCTGGCGGCGCAGGGGTTCATCGTCCTGAACTTTCTGGCCTACTTCCTCCTGATCCCGGCCATGGTGCCGATGGCGATCGCGACCCAGTCGGTCATCGGCGAGAAGACGTCGCGCTCGCTGGAGCCGCAGCTGGCCACGCCGATGGAGGTGAGCGAGTTGATCGTCGGCAAGGCGCTCGCCGCGGCCGCGCCGGCCGTGCTGGCGACCTGGGCCGTCTTTCTCCTCTACGGGGTCGTCAACGGCCTGATCGCGGATCCGGTCCTCACCCAGCTCATCTTCAACGACGAATGGAAGGTGGCGATGCTGAGCCTCGTGCCGCTCATCTGCCTGCTCAGCGTCCTGCTCGGGATCATCGTCAGCGCACGCGTCAACGACGCGCGCACGGCGCAGCAGCTGGGCAGCTTCATCGTCATCCCGATCATTGCGATCGCCGTGGCCGGCTTCTTCAGCGGCCAGGCAACCTTCACGATGGAGCAGGTGATCGTCGGCGACCTCGTGGTGGCGATCCTCATCGGCGTTGCCGTCGCGCTGGGCAGCTGGATCTTCGACCGCGAGCAGATCCTCACGCGCATGGCCTGACTCAGGCGCTGCGGTCCTCGATCTCCCACGCGTGGTCGAGGGCGTGCCACGCCGAGCGGCGGATGGCGTAGCGCGGCGTCCACGGCCGTCGCACCTTGTTCGGAGTCGGCAGCTCGTCGCCCGCCGCCAGCAGCCCCAGCGCCTCGACGAATGACCTTCGGAGCTCGGCCATCGAGGTGCCCGATGCCTTCGTGCCGAGCTGGTGGACGTACGCGGCCTCGGCTTCGCGGACGTGCTCGACCATCTTCGGCACCTGCCGCCCGCCGCCGCGCGGTCCGAGCGTGAGACTCACGCCCTCGGCCTTGCGGGCCGCGGCGTCGAAGGCCGACCACGACGCCTGCAGCAGTGCGACGAGGCGCGCCAGCTCGCGCGACGTGAGCGGTTCGGACTCCGCACGCGCCGTCGAGCTGGGGACGCCGAACTCCGTGCCGCCGCCGCCCTTCTGCCGCTCCACGATCTCGATGCCGCGCACGGTGGCCGGCGGCGAGAACGCCACCTTCGCGCGCTTCGCGACGCGCGCGTAGCGGGGGGAGTAGGCGAGGAGTGCGGTGAGCGCCTCGTCCGGCGTCGTCGCGCCCCGCGACCACCCGGGCCAGTCGAGCGCGCTGGCGAAGGCTCGCTTCGGGGCGACCTCGAGGACGACGCGGAGCGCCACGCGTGCGCGGAGCTCAGGCCCCGTGGTGCTCGCTGCGGTGGAGGCGCTGGATGAGGGCGCGCAGGATCGGGAGGGCGACCTCGGGGTGCTCCTCGAGCAGCGCGGTGAACTCCCAGGCGGGGAAGAGGAGGCAGTCGGTCTCGGTGGAAGCGGTCACCGTCGCCGAGCGTGGGTGCTCCTCGATGAGCGCCAGCTCGCCGAAGAAGTCGCCGGCCGAGACTTCGCCGAGCGGCTTGCCGTCCTGCTCGACGCGGGCGCGGCCCGAGAGGATGATGTAGAGCGCCGTGCCGGTCGTGCCCTCGCGGACGATGTCCTCGTCGGCCGCGTAGGTGCGGCGCTTGCCGATCTCCGCCAGGCGGCGGCGGACGCGCGGTTCGAGGCCCGCCAGGAGCGGTACCGATGCGAGTTGCTGCTCGAGCTCCACCGTCATCCTCCGTGCGTTCGGTTGGGCGTGGCGCACATCCTACACCGCGCGATCAGGCATCCTGCCGCGGCCCGGCCGCTTCCCGGAAGGGCGGTCGGCGGGTCGCTCGCTCGCTGCGGAGGATGGCGCTCGGCGCGCGGAATCGCGCCCGGCTTAGCCCTTGACCGATCCGCCGAGGATTCCGCGCACGAAGTAGCGCTGGAGCCCGAAGAAGACGACCAGCGGCAGCAGGGTGCTGATGAACGCGGCCGCCGTCAGCAGGTGCCATCCGCGGCCAAGTGAGTCGACCAGGTTGGCGATGGTCACCGTCATCGGCGCGACCTCCGGGAAGCCGCCGACGAGCACGAGGGCAATGAGCAGGTCGTTCCAGACCCACATGAACTGGAAGATCACGAGCGACGCGATGGCCGGGACGGCCAGCGGCATGGCCAGCCTGAAGAAGGCAGTCGTCGGGGTGGCCCCGTCGATGTAGGCCGACTCGAACATCTCGCGCGGCATCGCGCCGAAGAAGTTGCGCAGCAGGAAGATGGCGAATGGCAGCCCGAACGCGGTGTGAGCCAGCCAGACGGCGGGGAAGCTGCCCACGATCCCGAAGTTGACGCTCAGCTGGAGCACGGGGATCAGCGCCGCCTGGAGCGGCACGACCAGCAGGCCGACGACCAGCACGAAGAGGATGTCGCGGCCGGGGAAGTTCATCCAGGCGAAGGCATACGCCGCGAACGCCGCGATCATGATCGGGATGACGGTGGCGGGGATCGAGATGATCAGGCTGTTCAGGAAGCTGGTGCCCAGGTTGTTCCGGGACAGCACGTCGAGGTAGTTCTGCGTCGTGAACTCGAAGGGCAGCGCGAAGGCCGTCCACCAGCCGGTCGTGTTCGTGGCGGCCTCCGGCCGGAACGAGCTGACGAACAGCGAGATGGTCGGGAGCAGCCATATGACGCTGATGATCGCCAGCGTGATATGGAGTCCCCATCGACCCCAGGGGCTGCGGCCACCGGCGACGGCGACTGGACGTGGCGGCGCGCTGATGGTCGCCTCCTGTGGCATGCCGATCGGTGCCGGCGGGCCTCCACTGCCTGACGCGCCGGTCATCGCATGGCCTCCTGTGCCCTGAAGCGACGGATGTTGATGAGCATGACCGGGATGATCGCCAGCAGCAGGATGACGGCGACGGCTGCCGCCACACCGGTGTTGCCGTCGATGAACCGGGCACGGTAGAAGAGACTGGCGATGACCTCGGTGTTGAAGTTCCCCGCGGTCATGACAAAGACGAGGTCGAACGTCTTCAGCGCCGTGATGACGATCGTGGTGGCGACAACGGCAATGGTCGGCGCGAGCAGCGGCAGGATGATGTTGCGGAACACCTGGAGCTCGTTCGCGCCGTCGATGCGCGCGGCCTCGAGCAGCTCGGTCGAGATGCCCTTGAGGCCGGCGGAGAGGATGACCAGGGCGAATCCGACCCACATCCAGATGCCCACGATGATGATCATGAACGTGTTGCGTGGCCACTCGGTCAGCCAGGACTGGGCCTCGACGCCAACCGCGGCAAGCCCGGCGTTGAGCGTCCCGAGGTCCGGGTCGAACTCGTACATGAACTTCCAGATGACGCCCGCGGCCACGAAGCTGATCGCCATCGGGATGAAGATCAGCGCCTTCACGCCGGTCTCATAGCGCACGCGGTCGGCGAGGATCGCGATCAGCAGGCCGATGGCGACGGTGACCGCGGTGAAGAAGACGATCCACAGCAGCGTGTTGATGATCGTCCCCCAGAAGGCCTCGCTCCCGAGCAGGCTGGTGTAGTTGTCGAGGCCGATGAAGTTCCGCGACCGGCGGTCCATCAGGCTCAGGAACGCGGTCTGGGCCATGGGATAGATGAGGTACGCGGTCAGAAACGCGAACGCGGGGAGGAGCCAGAGCCATGGCCTGACGTTGGCGCGACGCTTCTCTGACAGCCCTCGAATGAGCCACTCGACGACGACGACGTAGGCGACCGTCACCAGAGGCACGACGATGACCGCGAGGATCGCTATGCCCAGGGTCTCGAATTCCATTGCCTTCCCTCTCCGATGGGTGGTGCGCTGCAGTGGTCAGAGGGGCCGGCGGCATGTGCCGCCGGCCCGCTCACTCAGCCTTCCGCGTAGGCCTCGGCCTGCACGGTGTCGAGATCGGACAGGATGCTGTCGAGGTTGTCGGGGTTCTGGACGTAGTCGAGGACCGCGCCCCAGAACGCCTCGTTCATCGCCGCCGGCATGAGGTCGGACGCGTCGAAGCGCGTCGTCTCAGCGCCCTGGATGATCTCGGCGAAGCGTGCCGACGTCTCGTCGGGATACGCGTCGACCGGGACCTCCTTGCTCGGCGAGATCGCACCACCGAGCTCGACCCAGATCTGCTGGGCCTCCGGGGTGGTGAGGTACTGCATCAGCGACCGTGCCTGCGGCGTGTCGTTGAACATGCCGAACAGGTCGCCGGCCGTCGTCACGCCATCGAACTCGATCCCGGGCATCGGGAAGAAGTCGTACGTCTCGCCGGCCACCGCGTCGTCGGGGAAGTTGTCCTCGAAGAAGCCGGTGATGAAGCTGGCCTGGTGATGCAGGTAGCATTCCGCCGGGTCGGAGAAGAGGCAGTCGCCACCGTTGCCGAAGTTGGTGTTGATCACCTGGTTCGACCCGCCTGAGACGAAGGCCTCGTCCGTGGCCCACGCTCCGAAGGCCTCGAAGGCCGAGGTGATCTCAGGGCTCGTCCACGGAATCTCGCCCGCCACCCACTGGTCGTAGACGTCGGGGCCCGACTGACGCAGGACGAAGTCCTCGATCCAGTCGGTAGCCGGCCAGCCGCTGGCGGCTCCGCTCTCGAGACCGATGCCCCACGGAGCGGTTCCGTCCGCGGAGATCTGGTCGACGAGGGCGGTCAGCCCGTCGAAGTCCTCGGGGACCGTGTATCCGGCCGCCTCGAACTGCGCCGGGTTGTAGAAGATCAGGCCCTTGACGCTGACCTTCGTGAAGATCCCCACCAGCTGGTCGTCCACGGTCCCGGCCGTGATCCAGCCCTGGTCGTACTGGCTCGTGTACGTGTCGGTATCGATGACGTCGTCGAGTGGGACGAGGTCACCGTCTCGCGCGTACTGGATCATCGCGCCCGGGCCGGGGAGACCGGCGATGTCGGGCGGGTTGCCGCCGGCGATCTGGGTCGTCAGCTGGGCATTGATGTCGCGCGTCGCGGTATACAGGACCTCGACCTCGTTCTCAGTGGCCCATGGCTCGATCATGGCCCGGAACGACTCCTCCTCGGCGTCCGCATAGACGGCGAGGATGCTGACCTGTCCGCCGAGCGGGCCCTCCCCCTCGCCATCGCCGCCCGGGCTCGCGGCGTCGCCGTCGCCGTCGCCGCCTTCTCCGTCGCCGGCGGGACACGCCGTGAGGATGAGCATCGCGATGATGAACGGGGTTACCAATCGAAACTTACGCATCCGGTTCCTCCACCTGCTCCTTGGTGCGCGATCCACGCCGCGCGTTCCATTGGTTTCTTGCGGGTGGGGAGCCAGCGGGCTCCCCCGAGCCGCTCGGTTTCGGTTGTCTCTTCAGAATCCGGCCGTCAGCCGGCCAATGCCTTCTCCGATTCGGGATCGAAGATGTGGAGCTTCTCCATCGGTACGGCAAACGTGACAGTGTCGCCGACACTCACCTTCTTGTCGGACGGCAGCAGGGCCACGATCTCGTTCCCCTCGGCCTGCGCATGGATCAGCTCCTCGTTGCCGAGGAACTCGACCACGTCCACCTTCGCGGGGAAGCGCACGGAGTCCGCATCGACACCATTTGCCAGCACGATGTGTTCCGGCCTGAAGCCGATGAGCACGCTCGCGCCGTCGGGCCGCGAGTCCGCCGCGCGGGCCTGGTCGCCGGTGAGCGTCAGCTTGTGCCCACCGAGGATGAGATCCTTGCCCTCGGCCGTGGTGGTGGCGAAGTTCATGGCCGGTGAGCCGATGAACCCGGCGACGAAGATGTTCACCGGGTGCTCGTACAGCTCCTGCGGCGTGCCGATCTGCTGGAGGAGGCCGTCGCGCATGACGGCGATGCGGTCGCCCATCGTCATCGCCTCGACCTGGTCGTGGGTGACGTAGATGGTCGTCGTGCCGAGGCGCTGATGAAGCCGCGCGATCTCGGCGCGGGTCTGCACGCGCAGCTTGGCGTCGAGGTTCGACAGCGGCTCGTCCATGAGGAAGACCGATGGCTCGCGTACGATCGCGCGACCGAGGGCGACGCGCTGGCGCTGGCCGCCGGAGAGGGCCTTCGGCTTGCGGTCGAGGAACTTGTCGAGACCGAGGATGTCGGCCGCCTCCTTGACACGGCGGTCGATGTCGGACTTCGGCGTCTTGCGCAGCTTCAGCCCGAAGGCGAGGTTGTCGTAGACGCTCATGTGGGGATAGAGGGCGTAGCTCTGGAAGACCATGGCAATGTCACGGTCCTTCGGGGCCACGTCGTTCACGACGCGCTCACCGATGAGGAGGCGCCCGTCGGTGATCTCCTCCAGCCCGGCGACGCAGCGCAGCGCGGTGGTCTTGCCACAGCCTGACGGACCTACCAGGCAGATGAACTCGCCGTCGCCGATCTCCAGGTTGAGGTCGTTGACGGCGACGACGTCCTCGCCGTACTTCTTGAATAGGTGGTCGAAGGTGACTGTCGCCATCGAGTCTCCGCTCCTGCTGCTAGTCACGCAAACACACGGCAAGCCTGATCGGGCCGTGGCGGCCCGTGCTCGGGGAAGGCATCATAGTACGGAGCGCAACAGGCCGATCAGGTGTGTTCCAGTGCGCTCCCCTCGATGACCATGTCTCTTCCGACCTCCATGCTCCGCTGGTTCCTCGCACGCGCCGCCGCCGCCGTGCTCATGCTCGCCGCCCTCGCCGGCCGAGCGTGGGACGCCTTGAGGCGCCGGGGGCGGGATGGCGCAGCGCGTCGCCGTGCCGAGCGCGAGGTGCTGCCCTCGCTGTTCGACGTGCACCCCACCGCCAGCACCGCGCCGCGGCGCAGAATCGGCCTGCGGTCGGTGCCGATCGATCGCATCGTCGGCACGATGCGGCACCCCTCTCAGAACATGGCCGACTTCAGGCCGCTGCCCGGGCTGCGCGGGAAGAACTGGAGCGCTCGCTGGCTGCGCATCAATCGCGCCATGGACCGCCTCGAGGTGCTACCGCCCGTCGAGCTCGTCCAGGTCGGCGACGACTACTACGTGGCCGATGGCCACAACCGCGTGGCGGCCGCGCGCCGGGCCGGCGCCGTCGAGATCGACGCGGACGTCACCCAGCTCATCCTGCCGGGGGTCACGCGCCCCGGGCAGGCCACCCTCGACGCCAGCAGCCTCGGAGACGCGGCCAAGGTCCGCCAGGCGGCGGCCGGGCGGCAGTCGCGCACGGTCGAGCAGCGCGACGCGACCGACGAGGTCTCGCGCCAGGACCTGCTGCGCCCGGACGACGAGCGGCCGTGACCGATCGGCTCCGCGTGCGCTGGCCGGACCCGGCGCCCTTCGTCGGGCGCGACGACCGGCCGATTCGCATCCTGGCCATCTCCGACGAGCCCGATCCGTCCCTCGACTCGCCCGCGACTCGCGCCGGGCTCGGGACGGTCGACCTGATCATCGGCGCCGGGGACCTCCAGCCGGAGTACCTCTCGTTCGTCAGCGACGCCTTCGGGGCGCCCCTGCGCTACGTCCGCGGCAACCACGACGTCGGCGCGGCGTGGGCGCACACCGAGCCCATGCTCCTGCCGGAGCCGATGCCCGATGCGAGGCTCGTCGACGAGGCCGGGCTGCACCTCATCGGCTTCTCCGGATCGCCGACCTACTCGGGGCGTGGCCTGGAGGTGCCGGCCGCGGGCATGTGGCGCAAGGTGCTGCTGGCCTGGCTCCGCGCCGCGCATGCGCGACCGGTGCTCGTCGTCAGCCACGCGCCACCGCGCGACGTGAACGACGACGACGACCTCGCCCACCGGGGATTCACGTCCTTTCGGTGGCTGATGAGCCGCCTGGAGCCCCCTTTGTGGCTTCACGGGCACACTGCACTCGTGCGTCGCGGCATCGACCAGCGATCGGTGACCAGCAACGGGACGCTCTTCTACAACTGCACCGGCGCCACGCTGATCGAGCTCGTGGCGCCTCACGCCGATGGATGAGCCGGTCCCGATCCGGCGCGCCGCCGTCGGCTGCCTGCTCATCGCGCTCGCCGGGTTGGCGGTTGCGCTCATCGTGCGACCGGCGATCTTCACGTTCTCCGCGCCGCGGGACGACTCGGCGGTCATCGTCGCCACCGCCGCGGAGGTCGCCGACGGGCCGACGCACCGTGACGTCCTCCTCACGCGGTCCTACGGCTGGCCGGGCGAGCGCGATGCCGGCGAGGGACGGGTCCAGCTGAGCCTGATCGTCGCCCCGGGCGCGTTCGCCGGCATCACGGCGGTTCCCGCTGCGAGCCCGATCAAGCCCGACTGCCCGCTCGAGATCGTTCCGATCGGCCTCACCGACTGCGACGGTCGCGCCTGGACGCTCGACGGCATGCCGCTCGAGTCGGGCGTCCCTCCGCTCGATCGGTTCCCGGTCGAGGTCGTGGCCGGATCGGTCACCGTCGACCTGACCCGCACCATCGAGGACTGAGCCCGGCACGGCGCGTGCACGCTGCTCGCGACGACGCGCCGTCAACGGCGCATCCGACAAGGAGGACCTCATGCCCGAACTCGGCATTCTGGGGTGGATCATCATCGGCCTGGTCGCCGGCGCGCTCGCCGGATTCTTCGTGCCCGGTCGCGAGCGGATGGGCTGCATCGGCACGATGCTGGTCGGGATCGCGGGCGGCCTCATCGGCGGCTTCCTGTGGGAGAACGTCCTCAACATGGGCGAGGCGTCGGGCTGGCTCGGCGCCCTCATCATCGCCGTGCTTGGCTCGATCCTGGTCCTGATCGTCTTGCGCGCCATGAGCCGCGGCACCTGATCTAGGGCCGATTTCATGGGGCGAAGCTAACGACCAGGTTCGGCCACGAAGCCGCCTCCGGATGGCCGCTGATTGCAGCCGGTGACCGGATCGGCCAACGAGCGGCCTCTTCTTGGCCGATACCTTCGCGGGGTGAAATCGGACCGGGCTCGGTTGCGCGCCTGAGCGCTTTCGGCAACCATACCGATGCGCCGCGCTGCGACCACGCGCGGCGTTTCGTGGTGGCCTTAGCTCAACCGGCAGAGCATCGGATTGTGGTTCCGAAGGTTACGGGTTCGACCCCCGTAGGCCACCCCACCGATTCATGGCATTGAACGCGAACGCACGTCCCTGGCGGATCCTGGCGTGGTGCGTCCTCCTGACGCTGGTGGGCTGTCAGCCGGGAGATGGAGGCATGTCCGTGGAGTTCGATGGACGCAGGTATGACGGGACGTCCATCGACCACTACACGATCACCGCCCGCGACGTCGTGCCTGCCGGTATCGCCACGCGGGTCGAGCCACCCTCCGCCGTCGCCGATGAGACGGTCTTCGAGGTCGCCGGGATTCCGACCGAGGCGGCGATCGTGATGCGCGCCGCGCCGGATCAGGCGACCGACTTCCTGCTCTTCATCGACGCGTTACGCGGGATCCCCCCTGAGCTCTGTGAGCTCGCGAATCCCGCGAATCCACCGTCTGAGGCCGACTGCCCGTAGCCGGGCGCCCTTCACGCGGCGCGGCTCCACGTCAACGGTTGGCATCGGGGGACGGGGCCGCCACGACGTGGACGTCGACGTAGCCCGCGCCATCGAGGAGCCGTGTCGCGACGTCCGTGCCGCCCGTCAGCCGCTTCCACCATTTCCGGCCGGATCGGGTCACGTACACCGACTCGACGTTGCGCTCGCGGACGACGCGCATGATCTCGTCGGCGGGATCGCCGCCGGTGCGCCGGACGATCTCGGCGCCGAGGTCATCGGCCAGGCGCAGGTTCTCCTCGAGCTGCGCGCGCTCCTCCGGCGACGCACCGCCCCAGCCGCCGGGCTCCACCCAGATCACCGTCAGCGGTGCCTGGAGGGCGGTCGCGCTGCGCCATGCTCGTCGCAGGACGTGGCCGAACCCCACGGAGGCGTTTGCGACGACCGCGACGCCCTGGCTCGCCGGCCAGGAGGTGTCGACGGCCTCGTCGCGCATGTAGGCCTCGAGGTCCTCCTCGACGACGCTAGAGAGGCGCCGCAGCACGAGCTCGCGCAGCGCGGTGAGGTTCCCTTCGCGGAAGAAGCCCTCGAGGGCCTGCTCGGCACGCTCGGGCGGGTAGACGTTGCCGTGGCGCAGGCGCTGGCGCAGGGCGTGCGGCGTCATGTCGACCAGCTGGACCTCGTCGGCGCCGTCGAGGACGCGGTCGGGCACACGCTCGCGGACGGCCACGTTGGTGATGCGCTCGACGATGTCGGCAAGGCTCTCGACGTGCTGCACGTTCATGGTGCTGATGACGGTGATGCCGTGGTCGAGCAGCTCGTTGGCGTCCTGCCAGCGCTTCTCGTGCTTCGACCCCGGCGCGTTGGTGTGGGCGATCTCGTCGACGAGGACGACGTCCGGCCGACGGGCGATGATCGCGTCGAGGTCCATCTCCTCGAGGGTCACGCCGCGGTACTCGATTCGATTGCGGGGGATGACCTCGAGGTCGGCGATCGCCTCGATGGTGTGCTTGCGTCCGTAGGTCTCGACGAAGCCGACGACCGCATCGGTCCCTCGATCGCGCCTGCGCTTGAGCTCCTCGAGAGCGGCGTAGGTCTTGCCGACGCCGGGTGCCATGCCGACGTAGAGCCGATGGCGCCCGCGGGCGCCCGCGCCGGCCTCGCGGCGGATGCGCTCGAGCATCTGCTCGGCGCTGGGCCGATCCGGATCGCGGGGTCCCTCTTGGTGGGCCACGTCCCGGATCAAATCACGCTCAGTCCGAGCCGTCGATGGGCGCCACCTCGTCGAGCGCGAGATTCAGCTCGAGCACGTTGACGCCCGGCTCGCCGAGGATGCCGAGGAAGCGGCCGTCGGTGTGCTCCTCGACGAGCGACCGCACCTCGTCCTCGGAGATCCCTCGGGCGTCTGCCACGCGCGGAAGCTGGAGGAGCGCGTTGGCGATCGAGATGTGTGGGTCGAGCCCGCTTCCGGAGGCTGTGACGGCGTCCACCGGCACGAGCGCGTCGTCGGCAAGGCCGTTGACCTCGCGGTAGGCGGCCACGCGCTCGGCAACGCTGGCATGCAGGTCGGCGCTGGTGGGCCCGAGGTTCGAGCCGCTCGAGGCCGAACCGTCGTACCCGTCGCCAGCGGCGGACGGGCGTGAGTGGAAGTACGCCTCGCTCGAGAACGGCTGGCCGATCAGGCGCGATCCGACGACATTGCCGGACTCGTCGCGGATGAGGCTGCCGTTGGCCTGGTCACCGAAGATGACCTGGGCCAGGCCGGTCATCACCAGCGGGTAGACCAGCCCGGTGAGGAGCGTGAAGACGAGCAGCGCGACGAGGGCCGGGCGCAGCTGGCGGGTGATCTCCATCAATGCCTCCTACGCCAGCCCGATCGCCGAGACGATCACGTCGATGACCTTGATACCGACGAACGGGACGACGATCCCGCCCAGCCCGTAGATCAACAGGTTGCGCCGCAGCAGGTCGGCCGCCGGCGCCGGCCGATAGGCGACGCCGCGCAGGGAGAGCGGCACGAGGGCGATGATGATCAGGGCGTTGAAGATGACCGCCGACAGGATCGCGCTCTCCGGCGTGGCGAGGCCCATGACGTTGAGGGCGCCGAGCTCGGGGTAGGTGGCCACGAAGGCGGCCGGGATGATGGCGAAGTACTTGGCCACGTCATTGGCGATGCTGAAGGTCGTGATGGCGCCGCGCGTGATGAGCAGCTGCTTGCCGATGGCGACGACCTCGATGAGCTTGGTCGGGTTCGAGTCGAGGTCGACCATGTTGGCCGCCTCCTTGGCCGCGGCGGTGCCGGAGTTCATGGCCAGCCCGACGTCGGCCTGTGCCAGCGCGGGCGCGTCATTCGTGCCGTCGCCGGTCATCGCCACCAGCCGGCCGGCGGCCTGCTGCTCGCGGATGATGTCGATCTTCTGCTCCGGCTTTGCCTCCGCCACGAAGTCGTCGACGCCCGCCTCGGCGGCGATCGTCGCCGCGGTGAGCCGGTTATCGCCGGTGATCATGATCGTGCGGATCCCCATGCGCCGGAACTCGGTGAACCGCTCGCGCATGCCCGGCTTGACCGTGTCCTTGAGATAGATAAGTCCGAGCACGCGCCCGTCGGCGGCCACCGCCAACGGCGTCCCTCCGGCGCGCGAGATGCGCTCGACCTCGGCGGTCATCTGCGGCGCAGGCTCAGATGTGCCGATCGATGCCAGTACCGCGTCGACGGCACCCTTGACGAAAGAACGTCCGTCGAGGCGAAGGCCGCTCATGCGCGTCTCGGCGCTGAAGGGCACGACCTCGGCGCCATTGGGCAGTGCGCCGCCGCCAGCGACGCCATGCTGCTCCGCCAGGGCGACGATCGAGCGCCCCTCGGGGGTCTCATCGCCCAGGCTGGCCTGGTGGGCGGCCTCGGCCAGCTCGGCCGGCCCGACGCCGTCGACCGGCACGAACTCGGCGGCGAGGCGGTTGCCGTAGGTGATCGTCCCGGTCTTGTCCAGGAGCAGGGTGTCGACGTCGCCGGCCGCCTCGACCGCCCGGCCCGACATGGCAAGCACGTTGAAACGGGTGACGCGGTCCATGCCGGCGATGCCGATCGCCGACAGCAGCCCGCCGATGGTGGTCGGGATGAGGCAGACGAGCAGCGCCACCAGGATCACGGTCGCGACCGGGTCGCCGGCGTACATCGCGAACGGCTGGAGCGTGGCGACGGCCAACAGGAAGACGATGGTCAGCGCGGCGAGCAGGATGGCCAGCGCGATCTCGTTCGGCGTGCGCTGCCGCACGGCGCCCTCGACGAGCGCGATCATGCGGTCGAGGAAGCTCGATCCGGGGTCGCTGGTGATCCGGATGCGGAGCGAGTCGCTGACGACCTGCGTGCCCCCGGTGACCGACGAGTGGATGTCGGTTCCCGGCTCCTTCAGCACAGGCGCCGACTCGCCGGTGATGGCGGCCTCGTTGACGTACGCCACGCCGTCGACGACCTCGCCGTCGCCGGGAATCAGCTCGCCCTCGGTGACGAGCACGACATCGCCCCTGCGCAGCTGGCTCGAGCTGACCATCTCGACTGCCTCGCCCTTCACCCGGCGGGCCGGCGTCTCGCGCTGGGTGGCGCGCAGCGTCGTGGCCTGGGCCCGGCCGCGGGCCTCGGCCATCGCCTCGGCGAAGTTGGCGAAGAGGACGGTGAACCACAGCCACAGCGAGATCTGGAGGCTGAAGCCCGCGGCGGCATCGCCGCTCACGAGCTGGGTGAACGTCACGTACGTCGTGAGCACCGCACCGATGCCGACCACGAACATCACCGGGTTGCCGACGAGATGCCGCGGGTCGAGCTTCACGAACGACTGCGCGATCGCCGCGCGCACGAGCCGCCCCGAGAACAGCGGTGCGCGGCCACGGCGACGCGCGGTGAGGTCCTTCATCGCATCGGTCTCGGCCGTGCGACGGGTGGGCGGCGTCAGGCCGCGGGTCGGATCGGCGTCGCGATCGGGAATGGAGTGGGTGGGCGGAAGCGAGCCGGTCATCGGTTCAGCAGGAGATGCTCGACGATCGGCCCCAGCGCCAGGGCCGGGATGAAGGTCAACGCGCCGACGAGGATCACCGTCCCGATCAGGAGCGCCACGAACAGCGGGGTGTGGGTCGGCAGCGTGCCGAGACTTGGCGGGACCGGCTGCTTCGCGGCCAGCGCGCCTGCGATCGCGAGCACCGGGATCGCGAGCCAGTAGCGCGACGCGATCATCGCGAAGCCGCCGAGCGTGTTGACCAGGCCCTGGTTGGCGGTGTAGCCGGCGAAGGCGCTGCCGTTGTTGTTGCCCATCGAGCTGAACGCGTAGAGGATCTCGCTGAACCCGTGCGCGCCCGAGTCCTGGAGCCCGGCGATGCCCATCGGCGCGAGGACGGTGACCGCGGTCCCGACGAGGACCACCAGTGGGGGAATGAGGATGACGAGGACCGCCATCTTCATCTCGTACGGACCGATCTTCTTGCCGAGGTACTCCGGCGTGCGCCCGACCATCAGCCCGGCGATGAAGACGGCGAGGATGGCGAAGACGAGCATCCCGTACAGCCCGGAGCCGACGCCGCCGAAGATGACCTCGCCGAGCTGCATCAGGAACATCGGCACCAGGCCGCCGAGCGGCGTGTAGGAGTCGTGCATCGAGTTGACCGATCCGTTGCTGGCGGCGGCGGTGGCGGTCGCCCACAGCGCGGAGTTGGCGATCCCGAAGCGGACCTCCTTGCCCTCCATGTTGCCGCCGCTCTGCGTCTCGCTGGCAGCCTGGTCCACCCCGGCGGCGGTGAAGAGCGGGTTGCCGGCCTGCTCGCTGAAGCCGGCCACGCCCAGTAGCACGACGAACACGATCGTCATGGCGGCCAGCACCGCCCAGCCCTGGCGGGTGTCGCCGACCATCTTGCCAAACGTGTAGCACAGGGCGCCGGCGATGAGCAGGATGGCGAGCATCTCGCCGAAGTTCGACAGCGTGGTGGCGTTTTCGAAGGGATGGGCCGAGTTGACGTTGAAGAAGCCGCCGCCGTTCGTGCCGAGCTGCTTGATCGCGATCTGCGAGGCGGCCGGGCCCATGCCCAACAGTTGCTCGCCGCCCTCCAGCAGCTGGACCGGCTGGTAGCCGGAGAGGTTCTGGATCACGCCCTGCGACACCTGGAGCAGGGCCAGCACGATCGCGAGAGGCAGCAGGATGTAGAGCGTGCCGCGGGTCAGGTCGACCCAGAAGTTGCCGAGCGTCGCGGCCGAGCGCGAGCGGAGCCCACGGATGAAGGCGATGAGCACCGCCATGCCGGTGGCGGCGGAGACGAAGTTCTGGACGGTGAGCGCCAGCATCTGGGTGAGGTAGCTCATCGTCGCCTCGCCGCCGTACGACTGCCAGTTCGTGTTGCTGGCGAAGCTCGCGGCGGTGTTGAAGGCGAGGTCGGGCGAGACGCCGGGGAAGCCCTGCGGGTTCAGCGGCAGGCCGCCCTGGAGCCGCTGCAGCGCGTACACCGCGAGCAGGCCCAGGCCGTTGAAGACCAGCATCGCCACGGCGTAGCGCTTCCAGCCCATCTCATCCGCCTCGTTGGTGCCGAACAGCCGATACAGGAGGCGCTCGAACGGGCCGATGACCCGCGACAGGATCGTCGGCTGGCCCTCGTAGACCCGCGCCATGTACGAGCCCAGCGGCTTGGCCGCGAGCAGCAGGATGGCGACGTAGAGGCCGATCTGGAGGAAGCCGTTGGCCGTCATCGGACCCGCTCGCTGAGGACGACGAGGCCGTACGTCAGCAGGGCGCCGAGGACGATGACGAGCAGGATCAGCACGTCATTCACGGGCGTCTCCGATCATCCGAAGCGGTCCGGCCTGAGCAGCGCGACGAGCAGGTAGCCGAGCAGCAGGACGGCGAGGACCGCCGATGCCACGAGCTCGAGCTCCATCTACGCGCCACTCCCCTCGGTGCAGATGCGGACGAGCGCCTCGATCGGGAATGGCTTGGGCAGGTACGCGTCGACCGCGAACTCGCGCAGCTTCTCCGGTGAGATGCGCACCGCCGAGACGACGATCGTGCGCGGCGTCCTGCCGCCGGCATGGAGCTCGCGCAGGACGTCCCAGCCGGTGCGGTCGGGCAGGTTGATATCGAGCAGCAGCAGGTCGGGCAGGTCGCCGCTCTCCAGGGCGGCGAGCGCCTCGGTGGCTGTGCGCGCCTCGGAGACGGCGACGCCGCGGTGCTCGAGGTTGCGGCGAATGATCATGCGCAGCGGCGCCTCGTCCTCGACGACGAGCACGCGGCGAACGGCAGGCGGCGCCTCGATAGTCGGACGCGGATTGGTTGGCATCTCGTGGCCAGATTGCGCGGCCGGGCCTCAACGGCGGGTCAACGCGGGCCTCAACGAGCGCTCAACGTTCCTCGGTTGGCTGCTCCATGAGCCGATAGCCGACGCCCGGCTCGGTCCGGATGTAGCGCGGGCGTGACGGGTCGGGCTCGAGCTTCTTGCGCAGTCGCGCCATGTAGACGTGGACGTAGTGGTTCTCCGAGCCGTACTCGGGCCCCCATACCCGTCGCAGCAGCGCCCGATCGGTCAGGACCGATCCCGGGCTGGCGGCGAGGGCGGTGAGCAGGCCGTACTCGGTCGGGGTCAGGCGCACCTCGGTTCCGCCGATCTCGACGCGACGCTTCTCGAGGTCGATCGTCAGCTCGCCGCTGCGGAAGATCGCGTCGGTCCCGGTCGGGGAACGAGCGGCGTGGCGCAGGGCGACCCGCACCCGAGCAAGCATCTCGTCGACGCCGAACGGCTTGGTGAGGTAGTCGTCGGCACCGGCCTCGAGCGCGCGGACCTTGTCGGGCTCGGCACCGCGGACCGAGAGCACCACGATCGGGATGGTCGTCCGCTCGCGGAGACGATCGATCACGTCGAAGCCGCTGACGTCCGGCAGGCCCAGGTCGAGGAGCACGATGTCCGGGCCGAAGCGCTCGGCCGCCGCGAGGCCACTCTCACCGGTGTCGGCGACACGGACGCGGAACCCGTGCCCGGTGAGGTTGTGGGCAAGCGTGCGGCTGACCGAGGGGTCGTCCTCGATAACGAGCACGCGAGCGCCGCCGTTCATGCCGGCTCCTCCGTCTCGGGTCGGGGCGGCGACGGGATCGAGAAGACGAAGCGGGCGCCGCCCTCCGGGCGGTTCTCGGCCCAGATCCGGCCGCCGTGGGCCGCCACCAGGCCGCGTGCGACCGCCAGGCCGAGCCCGCTGCCTCGGACCGTATCGGCCTCCGGCGCTCGGTAGAAAGGCTCGAAGAGGCGCGGCAGCGAGGCCGATGGGATGCCCGGCCCGGTGTCCTCGACTCGCACCTCGAGCGTGCCGTTGCGGTCGCTGGCCGAGAGGCGCACCTCGCCGTTCGGCACCGCGTACTTGAGCGCGTTCTCGAGGAGGTTGGCGACGACCTGGTCGACCTCGACCGGGTCGATGAACGCCGGCGCCAGGTCGTCGGGGACGTCGACCGTGATGTTTGCCTCCTTTCCGGTGCGCAGCCGTTCGGCCGCGTCGCGCAGCACGAGGCCCGGGTCGTGCCACGCGCGTGCAGGGCGCAGCGTGCCGCCCTGGATCCGGCTCAGGTCGAGGAGGTTGCCGACGATCCGGTTGAGGCGCTCGGCCTCCTGCTCGATCGTGCGGGCGAAGTCCTCGCGCTCCGCCGGGCTCCAGGAGACGTCGGCCTGGCGCAGGCTGCCGGCGGAGCCGATGATCGAGGCCAGCGGCGTGCGCAGGTCGTGCGAGACGGCGTCGAGCAGCGCCGACTTCAGCTCGTCGGTCCGGCGCAGGACCTCGGTCTCGAGGGCCTCCTGGCGCAGGACTTCGCGCTCGACGGCCAGGGCGATCTGGTCGGCGGCGGTGTCGAGCAGCCGCGTCTCGGCATCGGTGAGGGTGGCGCGCGCGCCGGGCAGGATGGCGAGCTGGCCTAGCGTGCGCGGGCCGCGGCGGATCGGGACCCGGATGAGGCGCGCCACCTCGCGCTGCGCCCGAGCGCCGTGTGGCGGCGAGACCCTGATCAGGCGGCCGGCGGCACCACCGGAGCCGGCGGTGGCCGACGCGCCCTGGGTGAGCACCTCGGCCGCGGCGGGCGTGGCGCGCAGCGCCTTGACCGCCTCCGCGTTCCCGGCGGCGAGGCGCCCGAGCCGTTCCCCGACGTCGACGACGATGCCGACGCCATCAGCCCCGAGCTCCGCCGTGAGCCGTTCGCAGGCCGCGGCCAGCGCCGCCGAGAGCGGGGTGATGGCCATGAGGTCGGCGAGGTCGTGAAGCAGCCGCGCCTCGCGCTCGCCCCGCTCGGCGGCATCGGCCCGATCGCGGACGGCAGCCGCGAGCTGCGAGGTGACGACCGCCACGACGAGGAAGGTGAGGAGCGCCAGCCACTCGTTCGGGTCGCTCACCGTGAAGGTGAATCGCGGCTCGACGAAGAGGAAGTCGAAGGTGAGGAAGGCCAGGACCGATGCGAGGATGGCCGGCGCCCGCCCCGCGACGACGGCCACCAGGAGGATCGCCCCCAGGTAGATCATCGCCTGGCTCGTCAGACCCAGAGGCGCCACGGCGGCGACGACGACGGTTGCCACGGCAACGGCGCCGACGGCCAGCCCGTATCGGGCAGCGGGGCGCGTGATGCGCACGGGGATCACCCGCAGACTCTACTGCCGGCGCGGACCGCTGAGCCCTATTCCTCTTCGGGGGTCACGATGACACGCGGCAGGCCGGCGCGCAGCTCTCGTGGTGGGCCGTCGGACGGCCCGTCGAGCGTCGAGTTCGGCAGGGCATGCTCCTCGCGCACGCGCGGCCGCTCCGTCGAGGAGCCCTGGACCGTGTGGACGACGCGGACGACGCGGAAGATGCGCTTGTCACCGGTATCGAGGATGTACTCGACCAGGTCGCCGACGCGCGGCAGCGGGGCGCCGTGCTCGAGGTCGGCCGACCAGTCCTCGTCCTCGACCACGAGAGTCCAGGGCATCAGCGTCGTGGGCGGGCCGCCTCCCTCCTCCGGCCCGAGCACCTCAGCCGGATCCGTCGCCGTCACCGGACGCCCGATGCAGCCGGCACGAGCGCTGCACGAGCGCGTCGATCTCGGCCGCCGAGAAGGGCTTGTCGCGGGCCGGCGATGTGAGTGCCATGACCCTGTCGCCGGTCACCACGACGATGGGGATGCTCGCCAGCTGCGGGTCGTGGGCAACCGCACGGGAGAGCTCGAAGCCATCCATGCGCGGCATGCGCAGGTCGGTGAGCACGACACAGGGATGAGTGCCCCCGCGCAGCCGGTCGAGCGCCTCCGCCCCGTCGATGGCGATCGCGACCTGGTGTCCCGAGTACTCGAGCGCGTCGACGTAGAGCGAGCGGACCCTCGCGTCGTCGTCCACGACCAGCACCGAGTGGCGCTTCATCTTTCCCACCGCCGATCTCTCCCCCGACCGGCTGTCCAGCAACTGGCGTGCCGCTTCGGCGTGAACGGATGGTCATGGTCGGCGCTGGTACTCCATGGGGTCCGGGTCACCCCGCCCACCGGGACGACTCGGCTACTGACCCGCCACCGGTGCCGACCTAGCGTACTCCCGGGCGCCGAGCCGCCCACCGCACCTGACCGCCATGGAGTCCACCGGATGCTCGACACCAGCGCTCGACGGCCGCGACGCCTCGTCGCCCGCACGCTCGGGCTCGGCATCAGCTCGCTCGTCGCCGCGGGCCTGCTGACCTGGACGCCGGCCGCCACGACCGGCTGGAGCCAGGGCGCCGCGGAGTCGACGCTGTGGCAGCTCATGAACGGTGCGCGCTCCAACAACGGCGTGGCGCCGGTGCAGCAGCACGGCACGCTCGTCGGACTGGCCCGATGGCGCAGCTCGGACATGCTGGCCAAGGACTACTTCAGCCACACCGTCGCCGGCTGCGGCTGCCTGGTCTACGCCTACTACGACTCGAACGGCCTCGCCTACGATTGGGCGGGCGAGAACATCGGCTGGAACTCGGGGCTCGGCGACGCGCAGTCGCCGGTCAGCGTCCACGAGAAGTTCATGGCCTCGGCCGGCCACCGCGTCAACGTCCTCGACGGTCGCTTCACCCACGGTGGGGTGGGAGCCGCGGCCGCCGACGGCAAGAAGTTCCAGGGCTACGTCCAGAACACGCGCATGTACACCGAGCTGTTCATGCAGGCCTCCGGTGGCGGGCCGCCTCCCGCGCCGGCACCCCAGCAACCGGCCCCGCCCCCGTCCGGTGGCGGAGGCGCAGGCGGAGGTGGCGCCACCGCCCCGGCCGCCCCGGCTGCGCCGGCTGCGCAAGCGCCGAAGCCCAAGCCGCGGCCGAAGCCGGCGGAGGTGCGCATGGACGCTCCGGCCCGCCCGAAGTCGTCGGCCGGCATCGACGGCGTGAACGCGGTCGTCTCGGCTCCGGCCGATGGAGCACTCCGGCGCCACTTGCGCGCCGACGAGGTGGCCTTCACCCGCGCCGCAGCGCTGGCGGTCACGCGGCCCCTCGCCGCTGAGCCCGTTACGGCCGCTGCCACGGTTCCGATGGAGGTCTCCTCGGCACCGCCGTCCGAGCCCGGCCTCCTCGAAGGCCTGGTCGGCGCGGTGCTCGGTTTCCTCTTCGGCTGATCCGGCGTCCGCGTCGTCGGCCGCTGGGTAGACTGTCGGCCGTGCCCGTGATCCTCGAGGCCCGCGACCTCGTCAAGCACTATCCACTCGGCGAGGGCGAGGTGACGGCGCTCCGCGGCGTCTCGCTGGCGGTCGAGCAGGGCGAGTTCGTCGCCATCATGGGGGCATCGGGCTCGGGCAAGTCGACCATGCTCCATCTCCTCGGCGGCCTCGACCTGCCGACCTCGGGCGAGGTGGTCATCGACGGAATCAGCATCTCGAGCCTCGACGAGGAGCACCGCACCCTGACGCGCCGTGCCAAGACCGGCTTCGTGTTCCAGTACTTCAACCTCATCCCGCTGCTGAGCGTGGCCGAGAACGTGGCCCTGCCGTTCCTCATCGCCGGCGACCCGGCCGCGCGCCATCGCGAGCGGATCGACGAGCTGCTTGGGCTGGTCGGCCTGACCGACAAGGCCCAGCATCGGCCCGACCAGCTCTCGGCGGGCGAGCAGCAGCGCGTGGCCCTGGCGCGGGCGCTGGCGACCGCTCCGGCGATCCTCCTCGCCGACGAGCCGACCGGCAACCTCGACTACACGACCGGCACCGAGATCCTCGACCTGCTGTGGGACTCGGCCGACCGGCTGGGCCAGACGATCGTGCTCGTGACCCACGACGCGCGCGCCGCGGCGTACGCCGACCGGGTGCTCGTCGTCCGCGACGGAGAGGTCCGCGACGAGATCGCCCTCGGCCGTCGCCGCGACCACGAGGCGAAGCCGCTCATCCGACGCCTCGCCGCACTGGGCCTGTAGGGACCGATGCGCCTCGCGACGCTCGCCTGGCGCGGGCTGCTCGCCCGCCCGCTGCGCACCGCCCTTGCCGTGGCCGGGATCGCGCTCGGGGTGGCCGCGGTGACGGGCACGATCGTGGCAGGCTCGGCCTCCGAGCAGGCGCTGCAGAGCGCCACCGCCGACCTGCTCGGGCGGGCCGACGTCCGCCTGCGCGCCTTCGCCGACGAGGGCTTCGGGCCGCGGACGGTGCAGGGCATCCGGTCGTTGCCCGGCGTCGTGGCCGCCGCGCCGGTCTCCGAGCGCCGGCTCACCGTTTCGACCGCGCCGGGCGAGGACGAGCGTGTCTTCACCCTGCTCGTGCTCGGCATCGACCCCGAGATCGACGCCGCCATCCGCCGGCCCAGCCTGGTCGACGGCATCCCGCTCTCGGCGGACGCGCCGACCGATGCGCTCGTCCCGGTCTCGTGGGCCGCGCGCAACGGCCGCGAGCTGGGGGACACGCTCCTCATCTCGGGACGCCGCGAGGGGATGCCCGGCCTGCGCATCGTCGGCCTGATGGACGACACCGGCCTCGCCGCGCTCGACGGCGGCGACGTGATCATCGCCTCGCGCACCACGCTTGACTCGGCCTTCAGCTCGCCCTCGCCGATCCGCTACGTCGACCTCGACCTCGGCGACGACCCGACCGCGGAGGAGATCGAAGCGGTCACCTCCACCCTGACCGAGCCCTTCGTGGTCGAGACCCCGGCCGACGCGGCGCGACGGTTCGCATCGGCCCAGGAGGGGTTCGTCGGCGTCGCGCTCCTGTTCGGTGCGGTGGCGCTGGTGGTCGGTGCCTTCCTCGTCGGCAACGCGCTGGCGATGACGGTCGGGGAGCGGACCCGCGAGCTCGGGCTGCTCCGCGCGGCGGGCACGACCTCGCGCCAGGTGCTCGGCATCGTCGTGCGCCAGGCATTGGCGCTCGGCCTCATCGGCAGCGCGCTCGGCGTGCTGGCCGGGATCGTCCTGGCCGGGGCGATGATCGGCTTCCTGGCGTCGACCCGCGCCGTGCTGGTGGTCGGCCTGCCGTTGCCGGCCGGCGGGCTCCTGGTGGCCTTCCTTCTCGGGCTGCTCGTCACGCTGCTCGGCGCCGTGGTCCCGGCCATGCGCGCAGCGCGGCTCTCGCCGCTCGAGGCGCTGCGACCCGAGGCCCGGCGCGCCGACCGCGGCCTGACCGATCGGCTCCGGCCCCTCATCCTCGGCGAGCTGCTGGTCGTCGTCATCGGGCTGGGGCTCGCCGCCCTCCTCGACGTCGGCGCGGCCATCGTGCCGGTTGTGCTGTCGTTGGCGCTCCTTGTGGGCGGCGCGGTGGCCGCGGCCTACGTGCTCGAGCCGCTCGGGCGCATCATCGGCCGCCCGTTCGAGTGGTTCTTCGGCGCCCAGGGGCTGCTGGGGCGGGCGAACCTGTCGCGCGACCGGGCGCGGACCGGCCTGACAGTGGGGGCGATGATGATCGCGCTCGCCGCGGTCGTCGCCCTCGGCACGGTCGCGGAGTCGGCGCGGGCCGCCACCGAGCAGCGGGTGGCGTCGATCCTGCCCGGCGGGCACGCCATCCGCGCCGGGGTGCCGCTCGAGACCGAGACCTTCCGCGCCTCGTTCGAAGCCACGCCCGGCATCGGAGTCGCCAGCCCGGTGCTCGAGGTGCCGGTCGTGCGCGTCACGCCCGACGGCCAGGAGGAAGCCGCGGTCGCCGGGATCGACCCGAACGTCTTCGCAGACAACGACGCGCTCGTCATCGCCGGCGCGTCCCGTGACGACGCCTTCGCAGCGTTGCGCGACGGCGGCGCGGTGCTCGTGCCGGAGGCCCTGGCCGAGCGAGCGGGGATCGAGGTTGGCGACACCCTCACCCTCGGCCGCCCCGGCGGCACCGGCGCCGACCTGACGGTGGCCGGAATCGTCCGCTACACGCTGCCGGCGCGCACCGACGAGGGGGCGATGCTGGTGAGCAGCGCCGACGCGCGCGACCACTTCGGCGCCACCGCCGCATCGCTGTGGATCATGGTGCCCCAGGCGGACACGCCGGCGGCCGCCTTCGCCGGCGCGGTGCGCGAGACGGCGGTCCAGCTCGGCGCCGAGCCGCTCACGGCGCGCGACCTGGCAGGGGAGCTCTCGAGCACGCTGGACCGGCTCATCGGCCTCTTCGACGTCCTGGCGCTCATCGCGGTCGTCATCGGTGCCCTGGGCATCGTCAACACCCTGGCGGTCGGCATCGGTGAGCGGGTGCGCGAGATCGCCATCCTGCGGTCGCAGGGCATGACCGTGGGGCAGGTGCAGGCCATGGTCGTCGCCGAGGCCGCGATCATGGGCGCCATCTCCGGCGTGCTGGCCCTCGTGGCCGGACTGCTGGTGGCGTTCGCGCTCGTCGGCGGCGGCGCATCGTCCGAGCTCGACGCCGGCCTGCGGCTGCCGTGGCCGCTCCTCATTGCCGTCGTCCTGGCCGGCACCGGCATCGCCGCGCTGGCCGGGCTGTATCCCGCACGCGTGGCTGCCTCGATGCCGATCGTGGCCAGCCTCAAGCACTTCGAGTAAGGAGCCAGACCCAGATGCCACCCGGATTCCAGCAGCTCAGCGCCGGCCGCGGCTTCGTGGGCCGGCTCGAGACGGGAAGCGACCTCGTCGAGGAGATCGAGCGCTACTGCGCCGAGCAGGGCGTGCTGGCGGCGCAGGTGACCGTCATCGGTGCCGTGCGGCGCGCCGCCTACGCCTACTTCGAGCAGGACGACCACCGCTACCTCGAGCTCTCCTCGGAGACGCACCACGAGATCGTCGGCTTCACCGGCAACGTCAGCCTGCGCGACGACCGGCCATTCCTCCACGCGCATGCCACCTTCGCCGATGCCTCCGGCGCCTGCGTCGGCGGGCATCTGCTGCGAGGCTGCGAGGTCTTCGTGGCCGAGGTCATGATCCGCGAGATCACCGGCGTCGAGCTCGTCCGCCATCCGGACCCGACGACCGGCCTCGCCCTGTGGTGATCCGCTGACGGACGGGACCTTTGGGGGATGGCGCGATGGGCCCCAGGATCGGGATGCTGTGCGCCTCGACCGCTGCCACACGGAATAGCCGCTCACATGCCTGAAGTCCTCGCCCTGACCGGCCTCGTCATCGCCACCGTCCTCTACGCGCTGCTCGTGCGGCGGCGGTCGCTGATGCGGTTCGGCGTCGACACCATGAGCCGGGCACTGTCGGCCTCGAACGAGATCGCGCTGTCACGCCTGCGCACCGGCTTCCGCCCCGAGCCCAAGGCCATGCCCGAGCCGACCGGCGATTGGCGCGACGGCATCGTCGTCACTGACCGGCGGTCGGGTAAGGATCGACGCCACTCGCGAGACAACCGTCGCGGCCGTGGTCGTCGGGCCGGCGGCGACCGGCGACATGAGGACCAGTCGGCCTAGCCTGCTAGCCTCATCGGTCATGACCGATGCGGACCTAGCCATCCTCCTCGAGCCACACTCGCCCCTGATCCGCCACGTATTCGGCGGCCTGCGCGCGCTCGCGCGCGAGGTGATGCCGGACGCCCAGGAGCAGGTCGACCTGCCCGATCGCGTCCTTGCCTTCGGCTTCGGTCCACCCGGTGGCGTGCGCATGCGCGGCTTCGCGGTGGGCCTGATCCCACACTCGGCGCACGTCAACGTCCAGCTCGCCGACGGCGCTCAGCTGCCCGATCCGACCGGCATCGTCGAGGGCACCGGTAAGCGCATCCGCCACGTGAAGTGCCGCTCGCTCGAGGACGTGGACAGACCTGCGCTCCGCGGAGGCTGCTCGAGGAGCAGGCCGCCCTGCGTCGCGGCAGCAGTCAGGGATAGCCCACCAAGACCAGGACCGCGCCCCATCGCGGAACTAGCGCGAGGGCTTGGGCCTGCTCTCGCCTGGATGCGCCGCGAAGCAGATAATGATCCGCAATGTGGAGGACCTCCTGGCTTGGCTCCTGTCGCTGGGCGACGAGTACGGAGTCGACCCCTTCGTCTACGCTGTCATCTATGTCGGCGCGGCCCCATTCTTCTTCGGGTCGGTGGCCGGCTGGCCCGCAGCCTGCGCAGGTGCGAATCGATCGGCCTGCGACCCTGCTCTCGACCGCGTTCTCTCAGCGCCCCCGCGCTCTACGTTCTCGGCCGGCGCAGACCGCCGGTCTGGGTCTACGCCGTGGTCATCGGTCTGGCCGTTCTCGGCGCGGCGATGAGTCCATCCAAATGGTCCGCGAGCAGATGCGCCGGTCCGCCGGTGGCGAGATCGACCGAAGAGAGGCGTACGGATCAGAGCCAGCTGACTTGTGCGAACTGGTCCGGGATCAGTTGCCCGTTTCGGCGCGGTGCAGCTGGTACGTCAGGGGACCGTATTCGCCGCGATGGAAGAATTCGAACTCGAGCTGGTCATCCATCAGCCTGATGTTGCGAAGGTCGCCCCGATTCGTGTTTCCGGGCCAGAAGGCGATGTCGATCTGGCCGATGCCCTCGCCGTCATCCTGCAGGTCGTTCAGCGCGTACCGCTTCTCGGACAGGTCGTCGTCGGTCCCGTAATAGAGGGCTGGCTGTTCCGACCCGGCCAGCGCGACGCTGCTGTAGGTACCGTCGGCTCGGAACGTGAGAGTCACCCAGTACGGCGGTTCCCACGGGGTCACCACGCAGCCGGCCCAGGTGCCGACGATCCCGGTCTCGAGCTCATCCAGGGTGCTCACCGTCACATCGGCTGGCGTGAACTCGAAGTCGACGCACGCGAGCTCCGCGGGGTTCGGGGGTTCCGGCGTCGCCTCCACGGTGGGCGCCGGGGTCGGCGGGGTGGTCGGCGCCGCGGGCATGCTGGTTGGAGCTGGGATTTCCCCTTGGGCCGGCGGCAACACGGCGGGCTCTGCGCCGGGTGTCTCGGCGGCAGAAGTCGCAGGCGCCGTGCGGGACGCGTCTGCCGTGGGCTGCTGCGACCTATCGGCGACAGGAGACGGCGTCGCTGCCGGGCTCTCCGAGTCGGAAGGGGTCGTGGCCGCGCTCGTCGACGGCGCCGCGGCTGCGGTGGCGTCACTGCCTCGCACGCCGTCGATGGCGAGCGCCAGCCCTCCGCCGGCGACCACCGCGCCGACCACCACGACCGCCGCGATCGCTGCCCCACGAGGTGACCTCGACATTCGCCCCCACGCTGCTCGCAGTCGATCCACGTTCGGCCTCCTCGTTCGGTGACGGTCCGCACTGACGGTATCCGCGGCGGACAGCGGTCCGACTACGGCGGCGGGGGAGCCCCGCGCTCCAGCTGGTCCTGTGACGAGCCAGGGCGGTCGTTGATTTCACCGGCCCGACTCGGCTGGCGCGGGATCTGGCTCATGACGAATCTCACCGGTCGTCCGTGACTCACCTCACTACCGACCGGGTCGCCCGCCAGCGACCGTTTGACTCGGATCAGGGGACATGGAAGCGAGAGGATCGGGACCGTGGAAACGTTCAGCTACTACCGAACCCGCATCGGTGACCTTCGTGCGGCCGTATCCGCGCAAAGCCGATGATCACCTCTTTGACGTCCATCCCAGGGTGGCAGGTGTATACGTGGATCCTCGCCATCGGCGTACCAGCAGCCATTCATCTGAGAACGAGCCGTCTGAGCGATCGTTCTCGCCGGGCCGAGGTCGTCCTCATGTACGTCCTCGGGGTGTCCGGCGCGATCGGCATGTTCAACGTCGTGATGCACACCGCCTTCGCCGACGAGGTCGCGGCGTCGATCGGGTGGCAGGCCGGCAGCCCGTTCCAGATGGAAGTTGGGTTCGCCAACCTCGCGATCGGGATCGTCGGCTTCGCCTGCTTCTGGCGTTATGACTTCTGGCTGCCGGCAATCGTGGCGAAGTCTATCTTCATCTGGGGTGCCGGCCTGACCCACGTGGTGGACATCGCCGCGGCCGGCAATTTCTCATCGAACAACGCCGGGCCGATCCTGGCCTGGGACTTCCTTCTGCCGGTGGTGATGATCACGCTGTACATCCTCGCTCGGCCCGCGCGCGATCGCGTGGCCATCGCGCCGGCGCAGTTCTGGTCGACCCAATGGCGGCTCGAGGCACCGGATTAGGCCCCAGCCGCGGCTCCCTCACCGCTTCGTTGCGTCGCCCTCAGCTCTCTGGACCGCTGCCAAGCGAAGCAATTCGTCGACCACCTGGTCGAGAGGCTGGGTGGCGTCTACGTCGATCGCTCCGGCCGGTCCTTCGTCGCTCCGATTTAGCTCGAGCATGAGCTCGACTCCCTCTAGGCCGAGCGGCCAGTCGTCATCGGTGCGCTCTTGGAGGCGGCGACGCATGGTGTCATCGTCGATGCGGAGGTTGAATATCTTGGTGAAGTAGGGCAGAAAGCGGTCGCGATTACGGCTGCTTCCACTGACGAATAACACGTCTGGTTCCTGGCTTTGGAGTTCGCTGAAAGCCTTTTGCTCGTCCCACATGAAGTTGGAGTGATGAGTGGGCCCACCTGGGCGGCCAGTCTCGGGGTCGGCATGAAACGCCCAGGTACGGTCAGTGGTGATAGCAGTGAAGCCGCGTCGGACCAGCTCCTCGTAAACCGCGGACTTGCCGGCACCAGACAAGCCCTCCACCAGATAGTTCCGCTTAGCCATCGTGGTCCAACTTCAGCTCTTGTCGCGACGACGCACGTCTTCGATGTGCATGCTCGTTCACGTTGATCGCCGATACAATGGCGCTCCGCGCCCGTAGCTCAGCGGATCAGAGCAGCTGACTTCGGACTATCCCGGCCGATGCGCTGTAGCACGAGCGTGGGCGGGGGAGCGTACAGCGTCGAGTTATCCGCTGTCTCCCGCTCTTCCTATGGATGCCCTCCGCGCTGAGGGGCGGGCGGATCGGCTTGGGCTGAGGCGGCATCTCAGGCCGCCGTACGCATCTGAAGGTGCGTGGAGGGGTCGTATTGACATAGGGGCTCACCATCGGCCGTGGAATGTGCGCGGCGGTTGGGGCTCGCCGTGCAGATCACCATGGAGGGCGCGCCAAGCCCATCCTCGAGGAAGCCTCGACCGCACCTGCCTGGTGCAAACCACCACCGGAGCGATTGGAGACCCAGACATGCTTGTGACCAAGGAGTCCTACAAGGTCGGCATTGCCGTGCTGCGCATCGGGGTGGGGATCATCTTCTTGTGGGCCGGGCTCGAGAAGCTCATGGCGCCCGAGCCGTTCTCGGCGGCGGGCTTCCTCGAGTTCGCGACCGCCGGCAGTCTCGGCTGGCCGTTCGTGACGGGCGAGGTGGCCGAGGGCACTATCTTCAACCCGACCCAGGCGTTCTGGGCCGGAATGGCGACGAACGACGCTGCCATGAGCGTCATCAACTTCCTCGTGCCATACGGGCAGGTCGGCATCGGGATTGGGCTCATCCTCGGCCTGCTCACGCGGTTCAGCGCGGCTATGGGCACGCTGATGATGCTGTTCTTCTTCTTCGCCGCTTGGGACTTCGAGTTCGGGATCGTGAACCAGCACCTGACTTATGCGCTGGTGACCGCCTTCCTCGGGCTCATCGGTGCCGGGAACTACTACGGCCTCGATGCCATGGTGGGCGAGTCGGCGCCGCCATGGATCCGCCGTTGGCTACTCTCCGGCACGCCCGGAGCGGCGGCCGGGACGGACCCGTCCTTGCACCCGATGCCCGCGTGAACCTCGCTTGGCCACTCGCTGCCCGCCCGATGTGGCGTGACCCCGCCATGCGCGGCCTCGCCTGTTGACGCCGCATCGCGTCCCGGACTGCTACTCGGGGAAGTCGTTGGGGCGTTGCGCGTAGGCCCACATTGCGGCGGGCTCGGCGCGGAATAAGACGATGTCGTTGCCCCAGGAGTACGGGTCCGAGTCATACGCCGAGGTCCAGGTCGAGTGAATCTCGGCGTGGTCTGCATGGTCGCGCGTGATCCACTCCGCCCTGCCGTGGACGACGATGGCGACCGCGTCGCCGACCATGTGAACGAGACTGCAGGCCGGGTTGTGGCGCAGATTGGCGACACGCGCTGCCGAGCTGTCGGTTGAGAGCGTGAAGCGCCCACGCACGAACACGGAGTCGAGCGGCGAGACGCGGGGCTCGCCGGCCGGTGTCACTGATCCGAACGCGACGTACTTGACGCCGTCGAGGTAGCGCACCACCTGACTGGCGCGCAGTCGCTTGTCAGGCGTCACGATGCTCGCCATGTGCGGGCTGATGTCGGCCAGAGTTTCGTCCATCAGTAGCTGGAGGAACTCGATGTCCGCGGCGGTCTCGCGCATAACCGACTCACCATACTGCCGGTGCCAAGGGCTTCAGTAGTCGCGTCGGACGAGGCGCGGACCGGGGGGGTGCCGCCGGTTAGGCGGTGCGGGAGCGCTGTGGCACAATGCGGTCGAGTTATCCGCTCTGTTTGAGCGTGAATCGGCGCCCGTAGCTCAGTGGATCAGAGCAGCTGACTTCGGAGTATCTCGGCCGGTGCGCTGTAGCCCGAGCGTGGGCGGGGGAGCGTAGAGCCTCGAGTTATCCGCTCTCTTTGGTGTCTCCGGGCCGATCAAAGCGCCTTGCTCCTGCCACATAAACTGATGGGCATCATTCGCGCTCAGTCAAGAGGTGCGAGCCCAATGACTGCGACAATCGTGCGAGGGGCCGTGGCGGGAGGGGCTGCGACAGCCGTCTGGGTCGCCGCGGAGCCCATCGGACAGCGAGCCTTCCGAACTCGGTATTCCGACGTGCGACTCCTGGGCGCGCTGCTTACCACGCGAACGGGGTGGCGTCCGATCGGGATCGCGCTCCATCTCGCAAACGGTGCGATCTTTGGGTCGGCATTCGCTCGGATGGGCGGGCGCGGCTGGAGGCACGGCCTGCTGGCGGCTGAGCTAGAGAATCTTCTGCTGTGGCCTGCGATGGCGGTGATGGATCGCATCCATCCCGACAGGCGGCGCGGCGTCTGGCCGCCACTGGTCACGAGTCCGCAGATCTTCGCCTACGAGGTGACGATGCACGCGCTGTTCGGTGTGGTGCTCGGCCTCCTGCTTCCGCAGCCGATGGCTGGATTCGACGGCCGCGGCGACGAGCCCTAGCTCGGAGGCGGTGCCTGCCCTCGGAAGAGGCGAAGCCCTCGCCACGCGAGCCACGGCAGCGCCAGCCCAAGCAGTCCGACGACCAGGACGTCGAACGCGCTCGCAAGGTCGCCGACCGATCGGGCGGTGATTTCCAGTCCGAGCCGCCGACAGCAGCGGCATGAAGAATCCCGTCATGGAACATTCGCGGCTGCCATCCGGGAGCGCAACGAGCCCTGTGCTACCCCGGATTCTAAGCTCGGGGAAAAGGTTGACCTTGCCCGGCTCACGGGGCGACACTCCCCGGTGTATGCCCGAAGTGAACTTCTCTCCTAGCCCGACGCTCTGGGCGTTTTTAGGCGTAGTCCTTCTGGGAGCAGCAGCGGGCTGGTTTTGGGTCAGCCGCTCGCACAGGTTCAGGGGGCCTTCGGCAAGACCCGTGGTGTTCTCTCTCCTTCGCGATGTAACTGAGAGTGCCCTTTCCGCCGGATGGACCGATGAGCAGATTGTTGTCCTCGTTGGCAACGTGAAGATGGACCTGCGCGAACGGCATCCCGGTGGTGGAGGAGCGATCCTTCGCGTCTTCCACCTGATGGGAGATGTTCGGCTCCGTGTCTCTGCTGGCACTCGGGTTACGACCAGCGGAACCACGCTCCTCGGTGATCAGCGCGTCGACGTGGAGGCCGGGGAGGGTCCTGAGCTCGAGGTTCGGGCATGGGGGCTCTTCGGCGACGTTAGGATCAACGACTTGGCTTAGCCAAGGCAGATGTCGCCTCCGCGCGAGCGAGGCGGCCGAACAGCTCATGCGCTGACAGCTGTAGCTTCGGGACTCCTGAGCGGTGAGCTATGCCCGAGGGACCCGATCGACATATGCGGCGTATCTGACGACAGTTCGGAAGCCCAGGCGCTCGTAGATCGGGCGCCCCATCTCGCTCGCCTGGAGCGCCGCAACGTCGCAGCCGGCGACCACGCCGCCGGCCACCACGCGCGCCGTCATCGCCGCCCCGTACCCGCGACGGCGGGCCGACTCGATCGTTGCGATGCTGTAGACCCCAACGGTCCGGCCGGTCCGCCAGCCCAGCCCGGAGACGACAGGGTCACCGTCTGCGTAGCCCACGTAGACGACACACTCGGGCCGGTCGAGGAGGTCCGGGCACGCGGTTCCCAGGGCGACCGCCGGATCTGAGCCAAACCCCGCAGTCATGGCCTGGCGGTGGGCGTCGATACCGGCGGCGTCGGTCACCCGGCGGATCTCGAGCTCGGGAGACGCATGCTCTGCGATTGCGTCGCGGTCGATCGGGAACGCGACCATGCCGGGCATCGGGGTCTCCTCCCCCGCGGGCGCCAGTCCCGCCTGGGTCACGGTCGGGATGAAGCGATCATCGATGCCTTCGCGCAGGCGAACGACGAAGTGGTCACCCCGCTCGCGCGCCTGGGCCACGCCGGCGAGGACGCCGGCCGGTGTCGCCCCATCGCGTTCGATCAAGACCTGGTTGAACCAATCCATCGGCAGGCCGGTCAGGACCGTCACCACTCCGTCGGCGCGAGTCACCTTGGCCCTACTGGTGCAGCTGACGACTCCCGTCACGTAGGCGATCCAGCTCTCGTGCTCGAGGGCGGCTAGCTCGTCGTACGTCATCGCCCACAAAACTACCCGCCCGGGAAACGGTCGTCTACGGCGTGCCGCCAAGGAGGGATTGGGCGTTATTGGTCCTAGAGCCGTCGGGAGATGCAGTGCCCAACGGAAGACGAGATGCCAGCAATGTTGTCCACCATCCGCTGCCTTCGCGATGCGGACCACCCGCCGACCGGAGCGCCATCCGCTCACGACGGGCGAAGCTGTCCGCGTTGGCGGCGAGGTCGCCGTCGGCTACGATTCCAAGAGCGCGCCCGTAGCTCAGTGGATCAGAGCAGCTGACTTCGGACTATCCCGGCCGATGCGCTGTAGCCCGAGCGTGAGTGGGGAAGCGTAGAGCGTCGAGTTATCTGCTGTCATTCTGGGCGTCCGTCTCGACCGTTACCTCTGCCGCGGCGTCCTTGATCAGGAAGACCGGGGTGCGCGGCGTCAGCGCTTGGGCCTCCTCTAGCGTGCCCGTCGGCTCCTTGAGGCCAAGATAGCGGCGCCCCTGGCCAGGGTACTTCGCCACGTACCAGCGCAGGTACTCGGCCGTCTCCTCCGGACTGAGCTCTGGGAGGTTAACGGCGCGAGGACGGCCACCGCGAACGATCCGCACCGGCCGCCCGGCGCGGACGTCACGCACCCAGGGCGTGATGCCAAAGAGGCCCACCACGTAATCAGTGCCGTCTCGGGGCCAGATCATGATCGGGATTCGGCGAGTCGCGCTCGTTCCGTCGACTTCGAGTACGGCACCCGGCCCGCGGACACGCGCAAACAGGACTCGCGCCAGCGGATCGCCGATATGCCGCCGAAACCAGCTACGAGGCGTTCGATACTCGGGGGTTGGGATGCTCGTCGTCGCGGTCATGAGGCGCTCCATGCGTGATGTTCGGCGTTGCGAGGGTGAAGTTGCAACTGCAAACACCTTACGTCAGCATGCTTGCGGATGCAAGTATCACCGGAACCCGATGTCGCGGCCCGACCGGCTCGTGGGAAACCAGTTGCCGGGGCTTCGCGGCTCGAACGTCTGGAGCCCGCTGCTGCGGGCCACACGCAACGCTCATGCCCCCGCTCGAGACGGACCTGGAACGAGCCTTCGGTCTCGCGCTAGCCGTCGTTTACGTGCTCGCACAGGTGGCCGACGCCGGTCGCGCAGAAGTCGCGATCAGACCTCGGCCGGAACCCTGTCGACCGGCTCGAGGGGCTTAGCGAACTGCGTCCGGTGCAACCGTGCGTACAGCCCGTCGCGCGCCAGCAACTCCTCCTGGGTGCCCAGCTCCACGAGCCAACCGTCGTCCAGCACCGCGATCCGGTCCGCCGCACGGACGGTCGAGAGCCGGTGCGCGATGATGATCGTGGTGCGGCCGACCTTGAGCCGATCGAGCGCCTCCTGAACCAGCCGCTCGGACTCGTTGTCGAGCGAACTCGTGGCCTCGTCGAGCAGCAGGATCGGCGGGTCCTTGAGGATCGCCCGGGCGATCGCCACGCGCTGGCGCTGCCCGCCGGACAGCCGCATGCCCCTGTCGCCGACGACCGTGTCGTAGCCGTCGGGAAGCACGCTGATGAAGTCGTGCGCGTTTGCCGCCGTGGCCGCGGCGGCCATGTCCTCGTCGGTGGCGTCCAGGCGCCCGTACAGGATGTTCTCGCGCACGGTCCCGCCGAACAGCGTTGCCTCCTGCGCCACGAGTCCGATCTGGCCGCGCAGGCTCTCCACGGTCACGTCGCGGATGTCGATCCCGTCCACGCGGATGGCGCCGGCCGTGACCTCCCACAACCGCGGGATCAGGCCGACGAGCGTGGTCTTGCCGGCGCCGGAGGGCCCGACCACGGCCAGGGTCTCGCCTGCAGGGACAGTGAGGGAGACGTCGCGCACGACGGGTCGACCAGGCAGATACTCGAATGACACACCGGCGAGCTCGATCCGGCCGGCGACGCGCCCCACAGGCCTCGCGCTGGGCGCGTCGAGGATCGTCGGCCGCGTGTCGATAATCTCGAACACGCGTTCGATGGCCCCGGTCCCCTCACGGAACTGCCCGTACAGGCTCGCGATCGAGCCGAGGCTCGCCCCGATGGAGACGCCATAGAGCAGGAACCCGGTCAGCGTCCCGATGCCGAGCGTCCCGTCGATGACCTGGTGGCCGGTGTACCAGAGCAGGGCGGCGATCGCGCCGAAACCCAGGAACCCCATCACCGCACCGAACCCCGCCCGCCACAACGCGAGGCGAGAGCCGGTTGCGACCACGGTGCGCAGGTCGGCGTCGTACCGCTCGAGCTCCCAGTCTTCGCGGACGTAGCTCTTCACGACGCGGATCCCCGAGAGCGCCTCTTCCGCCGTGGTCGTGCTGCGGGCGATCGTGTCCTGGACCTGGGTGCTGACGCGCTGGAGGGGTCGACCGAAGATGATCGCGACAGCGATCAACGCGGGCGCGAGCAGCAGAACGACGAGCAAGAGCGTCGGGCTCAGGGTGAACAGGATGATGACCGACCCCACGAGCCCGATGACCGACGACAACAGGCTCGTAATGGTCTGGGTCAGCATCGTGCGGACGAGCGTCACGTCGCTCGACAGGCGCGAGATCAACTCGCCGACGCGCCGGCTGGCATGGAAGTCGAGAGACAGGGTGATCAACCGCCCGAAGAGCTCGCCGCGGAGTTGCGCCACGACTCGCTCTCCTACCACACCCAAGAGGTAGGTCTGGACGAACCCCCCGGCAGCCTGGACGATGAATAGGGCGATGAGCAACACGATCAACCGATCGAGTCCACCGGCCTCCCCGCCCGCGACCACCTCGGTGGTGATGCCGGCGATGATCAAGGGAAACGCGAGACCGGCCGCCGACGAGATGACGAGGCCCATCAGCGCGATCGCGAACGGACGCCACTGCGGTCGGAGGTAGCCGAACAGCCGCCCCCAGGGCACGCCGCCGAAGCCGCGGACCTCCCGGACGACGGCGCCCGCGTCGGACGGGATCCGCGCGAATTGCTGGGTCATGGCGACCGAATCAGCCGAACGAGCAGTCGAGGGTCACCTTATTCAGGGCGCGCTCGAGAACCGCGAGCTCCTGATCGTCGAGGCGCTCTATGAACAGCTCCGAAACTCGGCGCAGATGGACGGGCATGGTGTCGCTGAGTCGTGTGAGGCCGGAGTCGGTGAGAGCGACCACGACGCCACGGGCATCGGCATCGGCACTCGAACGTCGGACGAGGCCTTCGTCGACCAACCGGTCGACGCGTCGCGTCATGCCCGATCGTGAGCTGAACGCGCGAGCGGCTAGATCGGTCATGCGCAGCTCGCCGCCTGCGAGCGCCAGCTGAGCCAGCACGTCGAAGTCGCCCAGCGACAAACCGGTCTTGGTGACGAGATCGGTCGCGAGCTCGCGCATCAGCGAGGCGTGCGCCTGCAGCACGGAACGCCAGGCTCCCAGCCCGCGGCGATCCGGCACAACTTCGCCGATCAGGCGGTCCAGCACCGCGGCGGCATCAGTTTGCGAAGGTACTTGCATCTGCAACCAGCTAGGCGTATGGTGTTTGCAGTCGCAAGTATAGCAAACGAAAGAGCCCCCATGATCACAATCCCCACTACCAACGTCACCACGTCCCTTCGTCGCAAGTTCGCCACGACGGCCGACGATGCCCGCATCGCGCGGACCGCAGAGGCGCTCGAAGCGAATGGCATCTCCGTGCTTCGCGCCGCCGACGCCGCGGACGCGAAGGACCTGGTGATGGATCTCATTCCCGGTGGCGCCCAGGTGCATCACGGCGCCTCGCAGTCGCTCGAAGTCTCGGGCATCACCGACGAGATCGAGAACTCCGGTCGCTATGAACCAGTCCGCCCGCAGATCTGGAGCATGGACCGCCAGACCCAGGCCGACGAGATCCGCCGCCTGTCCGCCGCACCGGATGTGATGCTCGGCAGCGTGCACGCCGTCACCGAGACCGGGGCGTTGGTGACCGCGTCCAACAGTGGCAGCCAGCTCGGCCCGTATGTCGCTGGCGCCGGCCGCGTCATCCTCGTCGTCGGGACGCAGAAAATCGTGTCCGATCTCGACGAGGCCCTCCGTCGCATCGATGAGTACGCGTTCCCGCTCGAGGACGCGCGCGCGCAGGCGGCCTATGGCATCCAAAGCGGAGTCAACAAAGTTCTCATCATCAACCGGGAGATCATGCCCGGCCGCATCACCGTCATCTTCGTCGACGAGGTCCTCGGGTTCTAGCCGCCGGGGAAGGAGTAACCAGCCATGGCCACCACGATCCAGACCGTTGAACGAGCCGCCGTGCTTATCGAGGACGCCCACGTCCGACCGATGATGGGGATCGAGGTCCTCGAGCCCGTGCCCGCCCGGAACGTCCCGTACGAGCTCTCCGACCCATACATCCTCGTGCACGAGGGGACCGTGCCGATCAATCCGGAACGGGCGAAGCTCGACACCACTCACCCGCACCGCGGGTTTGACAATCTCTGGTACATCATCTCGGGCGTCGCGAGCACCGGTCACAGCACCGGGCCCGGCGGAGCGTTCGAGCGAGCCCAACTGGAGACTGGTGGGCTTCTGAAGATCCGGACCGGGCGTGGCGTGTACCACGCGGAGAGCATCGGCGAGGAGGAGCTGCGCGAGGGCAAGACCGGCGAGTTCCGCAGCGTGTTGTTCTGGGTGAACCTCGCGCGCAAGGACAAGCACGTCGAGCCGACGGCCCAGGTCGTGAGTCCGGATGAGCTATCGACTGCGACTGACGGCGACGCGATCGTGAGGACGCTGGTCGGCCCCGGCTCACCCGTCGAGCTCGGCACGCCGGGGCTGATCCTCGACGTTGAGCTGCCGAAGGGAGGCTCATTCGGTGCGTCGATCGACCCCGAGTTCAACGCGTTCGTCTGGATGCTCGAGGGGGAGGCGAACGTCGGTGCGAACGGCCAGCGCGCCCGTCGATCCCAGATCGCCGTCCTTGGTCCAGGCGATGGCTTGACCGTCAGCGACGCGCAGCCGGGGACGCGCTTCATGCTCATGTCCGGCAAGCCGTACGGCGAGACGCCGGTCTACAACGGACCGTACGTGGACTGAGACGGTCGAAGGCATGACCGATTACGGACACCCGATCACCTTCGGGCTGAGCCTCATTCCCTCGGTCGAGGTCCTTGAGGAGACGAGGCAGCTCGCGCGGGCCGCGGACGCCGGGGGCCTGGAGTACCTCGCGATCCAGGACCACGCCTACAACGTTGAGTTTCTCGACGTCTGGACCCTCGTCAGCTACCTGGCCGCCGAGACCGATCGCATCTCCTTCTTTCCCGATGTCGCCGACCTGCAGCTGCGGCCTCCGGCCATGCTCGCCAAGGCGGCCGCGTCGCTGAGCGTGCTGACCGGCGGCCGGATCGTCCTCGGAGTTGGAGGGGGCGCGTCGGCTGGCGGCATCGCCGCCATGGGCGGAACCTGGCGCAGCCGGCCCGAGATGATCGCGTTCACCGATGAAGCGATGCAGATCATGCGCCGGGCACTGGCCGGTGGCCCAGTGGAATTCCGCGGCGATCAGCACACGGTCGACTACGAAGCCGGCCCGGTGCCGCCGGAGCCGATTCCACTGTGGCTCGGCAGCCAGGGGCCGCGGATGCTGGCCCTCACCGGACGCCAGAGCGACGGCTGGGTCTCACCCCTGAGCACGTACACGCCGCCGTTTGCGGTTCCGGCCATGCAGCGACGGATCGACGAAGCCGCGCGCGATGCCGGGCGTCAGCCGGCGGATGTGCGGCGCATCTACAACGTCGTTGGCACAATCGGCTCAGGTCGCGGCGGGTCGGGGCTAGCCGGCGACGTGGACACATGGGTCGCCACGCTCACTGACTGGGCCGTCGACCTGGGCCTCGACACGTTCATCTTCTGGCCGACGACTGCGCCCCCTGCCCAGCTCGACGTCTTCATACGCGAGGTCGTCCCGGCGGTACGACAGGCGGTGAGCGCACGGCGCGGCCAGAAATGACGCTCGATCTGGTCGCAGCGGTCGACGCCGGTGACCACACTCGAGGCGTGAGCGGAGGGCGGCAGGTGGTCGTCTACGGCGACTTCGAGTGCCCGTACACCGCCACGACGATGCGCGAGATCGGTCGCCTGCTCGAGGGCGGTGCCGCCGTCGAGGTCGTGTTCCGGCATTTCCCGCTCCGCAGCATCCACCCGCATGCCCAGGCAGCCGCCGAGGCGGCCGAGGCGGCGGCGCGCCAGGGCCGGTTCTGGGAGATGCACGATCTGCTCTTCCGCAACCAAGCGCGGCTCGAATCGGAAGACCTGCACCGCTACGCGGAGCGAATTGGCCAGGACCTGGCGCGCGTCAAATCGGACCTCCTCGACCCCGCGATCGCCACTCGCGTCGAACGGGACGTCGAGAGCGGTACCCGCAGCGGGGTCGATGGGACGCCCTGCCTGTTCATCGACGGCATTCGGTATCGCGGTCCCCGTGATCTGGCCAGCCTAGGAAGAGCGCTGAGATGAGCCTAGGGACCCGGAAAGGACGATACGGCCTAGTGTGCGCGGCGTGACGCGAGCGGCGTGGGGAAGCGTGCTCTTCTTCATGGTCGCGCCTGCGGCGGTGGCGGGCGTGGTGCCGTGGTCCATCACTCGGTACACCGACCTGGTCGAAACGCCGGTCGCAGTGCTCGGACTGGCCGTCGTCGCGCTTGGGCTCGCGGCGCTGGTCGCGTGCTTCGTACAGTTCGTCCGTGAAGGCCGCGGGACGCCGGCGCCGATCGCGCCGACGGAGGAGCTGGTCGTCGGAGGGTTCTACCGCTGGGTGCGGAACCCGATGTACCTGGCGGTGGGCGCGATTATCCTCGGGCAGGCGGTCGCGTTCGCCAGTATCGGGGTGCTGGTCTGGTTTGCGCTGTTCGCCGTGGCCGTGGTGTCGTTCGTGGCGGCGTACGAGCAACCCACCCTGAGCAGGACCTATGGTCCCTCATACGACGCCTACTGCCGCGCCGTGCCCGCGTGGTGGCCGCGGCTCACGCCGTGGGATGGAGCAAGCGGCTCGTCGGTCGCCGACTCAGACCGATCGGTAGAATGATCGCCGGCGCCCGTAGCTCAGCGGATCAGAGCAGCTGACTTCGGATCAGCAGGTCGGGGGTTCGAATCCCTCCGGGCGCGCCAGCCTCCGCCTCCGCGCTCGCGACGCATCGGGCGGCGCGGCGCCTCGACGTCTCACCGTTACCCGACAGCGGGCTGGGTCCAATCCGTGGTCAGGTCGGCGAGGACGCGCTTCGCCTCCTCGAGGTGATCGACCCCGATGGCGATGGTCGCCGTGCGGCCAGCGGCGAAATCGACTGGGGCGAAGAATTCGATGTTGACGTTCGCATCGGCCAGGCGACGGCAGGCGGTTGCGACCCGGCCAGGTTGGTCCTCCAGCGCGATCAGCACGACGGGAACCTCGCGGTACCGAATGCCCGCATCGGCCAGCGCCGATCGGATGCCGTCCTCATCCCGGGTCAGGAACGCCGCCTCGCCGCGCTCGCGCGAGGCGAGGCACCATGCCTCGACGTTGATTCCACGAGCCGCGACGGCAGCGGCATGCAGCGCGAACTCGCCGGGTCGGTTGATGGCCTCGGTGATGAACACGTGCACCGAGCCAGTATGCAGCGAACGTCTACCGACCAGCGGACCGCCCTCGGTCCGCGAATCCCTCCGGGCGCGCCATCGACAACAATGCTGTGGCCCGATCCGCGACGCCAGTCGCGCTGCTTCCCGCAGCCGACTGGTTACGGTGTCGGCGAAGTGTCGACGTCGGCATGTCTTTGATCGCCTGCTGCCCGCGCTGCATTGACCGCCCGGTGGACGTTGCCGTGGATCCTGTCGCGCCCGATCCGGTCGATGACCCCATCCGCCGCAAGCACGTTGGACACGGCGGGTTTCACCCGAGCCAAGCGCAGCTCGACCCCGCTCGCGTCGGTCAGGCCGTGGAGGTCGCTGAGTTTCGCCGCGCCTTGCGAGTCGACGAAGTTCACGCCTTCGAGGTCGAGCACGAGCGAATGCAGATCGGGCTGGCTCGCGAGGATCGCTCGGACGCGCTCGTCCAACGCCGCGGCCGTCGCGAAGAACACGCCACCGTCGATGCGGACCACCGCGATGCCCGGGTAGGTCTCGCCGTCCGTGTATTCGTCGAGGTCGCGGTAGACATGTGTGCCGGGCTCACGACCCAGGATCGGCATGGACGGCCGGGTCGCGACGTTGATGAGCCACAGCAGGGACAACACGATGCCGACGACGACGCCCAGGAGCACGCCCACCGACAGCACGCCGATGACCGCCGCCATCGCGATCCAGAAGTCGAACGGCTTCACCCGTCGGAGACGTCGGAACTCCGCGACGTCGATCATCCCGAAGACGACCGCGTCGATGATGATCGCGCCCAGGACCGCTTTGGGCAGCTCGGAAAAGAGGGGGGCGAGGAGGATCAATGTCGCGACGACGATCCCTCCGGTGGCGAGCGAGGCGACCGGCGTCCTCGCCCCCGCGGATTCGTTCAGCGAGCTCGCCGAGAGGCTGGTCGACACGGGCATGCCCTGGAAGACACCGGCGCCGAGGTTTGCCATCCCCTGGGCCACCGACTCCTGGTTGAGGTCGATGCGATATCGATGCTTCGTCGCGAATGCCTGGGCATCGCCCGCAGTCTGGGAGAACCCGATGAGCAGGAGTGCGAAGGACGAGATGATGATCGCCGGGAGGTTCTGCGAAACGACCTCGAGCGCTGGTAACTGAGGAAGCGGCAGACCGCGCGGAACGGGGCCGACCAGCGCGACCCCACGCGCTCCGAGGTCGAGCACGACCGAGCCGATCAGGCCGCCGACCACGAGGACGAGCGCCCCAGGGATCCTCGGGTACGCGAACCGAAGCCCGAGGATGACGGCGAGGGCAACCAGGCCGACCAGCAATGTCGCCACGCTGAGATCGCCCAGGCCCCGGACCCACGATGCGAGCTCCTGCCAGGCATTGACGCCTTCGGTCGAGGTCCCAGTGAGCTTGGGAAGCTCGCCGATGACCACGTCGATCGCGGCGCCGGCGAGGAACCCGGTCACGACCGCCAGCGAGAGGAAGCTCGCCAGCCAGCCAAGCCTGAGGACGGCGACCAGGAGGAACAGGGCGCCGGTCACGACGGCGATCGCCGCGACCATCTGTGCCGCCTCGTTGCCACTGAGGCCCGTCAAGATGACCGCGCCGCCGGCGACGGCCGCGAGCGACGAGCTCGGGCCTGTCGAGATGTGGCGAGATGTGCAGAAGAGGCCGTAGATGATCGCGGCAGCTGCCGCCGCATAGAGCCCGTTCTCTACCGGGATGCCTGCGATGCCCGCGTAGCCGAGGTTCTTCGGCACGATCATCGCGGCGACCGCGATCCCGGCAATGAGGTCGCCGCGGAGCCATCGGCGGTCGTAGCTTCGCAACCAGTCGAGGATCGGGACCAATCGGGTCAGATCGACGCGAGGCACTCGTCGGCGTCGCAGCGTTCATCCGCGGAAGTGTCCCATCCCCGGCGCTCCGCCACGTTCGCGCCATCATTGACCGATGACGCCGCGGCGGTCGGCTCGCTTGGACCATCTTCCTTCGGATCCAGTACGCGATCCTTCGCATGCTCGATCCGCTCATCCGCTGGATGTGGTTCAGCGTCGGCATCGGCATCACCGCCAAGCTGACCGCTCGCGGCCGGCGCACCGGGCGCCAGCGCAGCGTGCTGGTCGGCCTGCTCCGGGTGGACAACGCCTGGTACGTCGGCCACCCCAACGGCGAGGTCGGCTGGACGGCGAACCTGCGCGAGGCCGGGCGCGCGACGATCGCGCCGCGTTCCGAGGAGTCCTTCGAGGTGACCGCTGTCCCGCTCGACCCTGGGCCGGAGCGCACCGCGGTCGTCCTCGCCACCGCCGAGCAGCAGCCATTCCCGGGCAACCTGGTCTATCGCGCCGCCCGCCGGCACATCCTCAGCGAGGGCCGCTACTTCCGCCTCGAGCCGGCATGAAAAGCGGCCCCGGCTCGGGCGCCGGGGCCGCTACTGGCAGGCATCCAACCGACGGTCAGTCGCGCGTCGCGATTGGCCGCCATGCCCGCAGGCCGATGGCGCCGGCGAGACCCAGCACGAGCGCGCCAACCAGCGCGAGCGAGCCATCGGTCACCGGCAGCGCCGTGTTCGGCTGCGTCCCCGTAGCGAGCTGCCCGCGGATGGCACCAGCCGGGAAGTCCTCGGTGTGCAGGTTGACGTAGTAGCCCGCCGGGTTGTCGACGATCTCCTGGAGGATGGCCGCGTCCTCCATCGGCTCGCCGCAACCCTCGCTGCTGCCCTCGAAGCCGTCGACGTCGAGGGGGACCACGACGTCGCCCGACTCTCCCTCCGCACCGACGTGGATGTGCGACTGGGTGACGGGTTCGATGCTCTCGGCGGTCAGGGTCCAGCACGCCGTCCCCGCCGCCGGATCGATGACGATGCTGGCGGTCCCGCTGCCATCCTCGTCACCGGGGCTATCGCCCTCGGTGACGCCCGCCAGGGTGGCGGTCAGGGTCGTCTCGGCGGCCAGCACGGTGCCGGCCAGGGCAAGCGTGGCCACCAGGCCCAGGGTCACCGCGAGCGCCGCGGATACTCGTGGTCGATTGCGCATCCGGGGTTTCCTCCTGTGTGCGTCCGCCGATGGCACCGGGCGCAGCCCATCGGCCCGTCACTGGGAGGTTCGCCGGTCGTTACGCGCTCAGTCGCGGTCCGGGTGGAACGGCACGTCGGCGACGATCGTGTTGCGGCGCGCGAAGAGGCGCAGCTTCAGGCGCAGGGCAGTTTGGTTGTGGAGCAGGTTCTCCCACCAGTGCTTCGGCACGAACTCGCTGAGCACCACGAGCACCGGCCGGTTCGGCGCCTGGCGCTGGAGCGCGTCCATGTACGCAAGCAACGGGCCGATGAGCGCGCGGTACGGCGACTCGACGACCACCAGCTCGGTCGAGCCGGCCCATTCCGGCCATCGCTCGCGCATCGCATCTGCCTCCTCGGGGTCGTTGGTGACGTGGACCGCAACGGCCTCCGAGCTGATCGAGTTGGCGAAGGCGATGGCCTGGCGCGCCGGCCGGTCGAGGCGCGCGATCGGCACGATCACGATCGGCTTCGGGGCCACCTCCTCGGCTGGCGGGATGTGATCGAGCGCCAGGGCGCGGTCCATCTCGCGGTAGTGGCGATTGATCCCCATCAGCACGAGCATGAGCAGCGGGACGAGGACGATCACGAGCCAGGCGCCCTGGAAGAAGTTGCTGAACCCGACGACGATCGCCACCACCGCCGTGGTCAGCGTCCCCAGCCCGTTGATGGCCAGCCCGGGCCGCCAGCCCTCCTCCCGGCGGGTCCACCAGCGCACGAGCATGCCTCCCTGCGACAGGGTGAAGGCGACGAAGACGCCGAGGGTGTAGAGCGGGATGAGCCCGGACACGCTCGCCTGGAACCCGACGATCAGTGCGATCGCCATCAACGACAGCGCGATGATCCCGGTCGTGAACGCCAGCCGCTCGCCGCGGAAGGCGAACTGGCGCGGGAGGAAGCCGTCGCGCGCGAGGAACGAGCTGAGCCTCGGGAAGTCGGCGAAGCTCGTGTTCGCCGCGAGCACGAGGATCAGCGCGGTCGCCACCTGCGCCACGACCAGCACGATCCCCTCGCCGGTGAGGTGGCGAACCAGAAGGCTCAGGACGGTCACCTCGTGCGTCGGGTCCGGGACGATCTGGAGCGTCGTGAGGAGGTAGGAGATCCCGAGGAAGAGCACCGCGAAGACGATCGCGGCCCACGTCAATGTCGTGCGCGCGTTCTTCCACTCCGGTGGCTTGAACGCCGGGACGCCGTCGCTGATTGCCTCGACGCCGGTGAGCGCCACCGCGCCCTGGCTGAAGGCGCGGAGGATGAGGAAGAGACCGAGCGCCTGGCCACCTTGTTCGACGGTCGCCCACGACGCGGGCGGCACGAAGGGCGGCACGTCACCGAAGGTCACCTGGAAGAGCCCGTAGCCGATGATCGCGAGCATCACGACGATGTAGGCGTAGGTGGGGATCATGAAGATCGTGCCGGACTCGCGGATGCCGCGCAGGTTGCCGAGCATGATCAGGACGACGAGCGTGACGCTGATCCAGACGCGGTCGTCATAGATCTGCGGCAGGATCGAGGTCATCGCGGCCACGCCGGCCGATACCGAGACCGCCACCGTCACGACGTACCCGATGAGCAGCGCCGCCGCCGCGAGCACCCCCATCGTCGGCCCGAGGTTGTCGCTGGCCACGATGTAGCTGCTGGCACCGGTCGGGTAGGCCTTGATCGTCTGCCGATACGAGACGGTGACGATCGCGAGCATCACGATGATCAGCCCTGCCAGCGGCAGGGTCAGGAACAGCGCGCCCGTGCCGGCGAGGACCAGCACGTGCATGATCTCCTCGGGCCCGTAGGCCGACGAGCTGATGTTGTCGCTCGAGAAGATCGCGAGGCCCTTGACCTTGGTCAGGCGCTCGTGCTCCTCGCGCTCGCTGTGGATCGGGCGGCCGATGAGCCAGGTACGAAGCTGCCGCAGGCCGGCCTTCCAGCCGCGGCGCTCGAGGATCGTGCGCTCGGTGGCGATCAGCTCGCCCTCGTCGCCGCCCTTGCGGAAAGCGTCCTCGTAGGGGCGCACGATGCGGACGTACGCGTCGCCGGGGCGCTTGCCGCGGCGCTTCTCGCGGACCTCGAGGAGCGGATCGACGCGGCCCTGCCCGGCCGGGTCGCGGGAGCGGCTCACGGCGAGGAACGGTAGCACCGCACGCTCAGAGCCGCAGCGCCAATCCCTCCAGCGGTTCCAGCGTCAGCCCGTCGAGCGCGATGCGCCCGGCGCGCGCCTGATCGGTCCCGACGACGACCTCGCCGTCTCCGGTGAAGCCTCGCAGCTCGCACGGCCGCCGCTCGTCGCCGACGTTGAGGAGCGCGAGCACGCGCTGGCCGTCGAGCTCGCGGACCCAGGCGAGCACCTCGGGCGCCACGCCGAAGATGGACCGATGCGACCCGCGCCCGAGCGCGGGCACCTCCCGCCGCGCCGAGATCAGGCGCCGGTAGAGGGAGAGCAGCGACGACGGGTCGGCGGACTGGCCGGCCACGCTCCGCCTCTCCGGGTCGACGAGCGGAAGCCACGGCGTGCCCGTCGTGAACTCACCGTTCGAGGACGCGTCCCACTGCATTGGCGTGCGGGAGCCGTCGCGGCCGGCGCGATCGAACGGCGGATCGGGGAGGAGCGCGGCGTCGGCGTCGGCCATGCCGATCTCCTCGCCGGCGTAGAGGACGGCCACGCCACGCAGCGTGAGCAGCAGGAAGGCCGCCGCCCGCGTGCGAGCCTCGCCCCAGCGGGTGGCGTGGCGCGGCTGGTCGTGGTTGCTGATCGCGAACGTCGGCCAGGCATCACGCGGATGGAGCGCCTCCGCGCGCTCGATGGCGAGCGCCAGGTGCCGATGCTCCCACGGCGAAAGGAGCAGCTCGAAGTCGAAGGCGAGGTCGAACTCGTCTCCTGCGCCTCGTCCGAGGTAGCCGGCAAGCTCCTCGACCGGGAGGTACGCCTCGCCGACCAGGACGCGGTCGGGGAGCTCCGACGCCACGCGGCGCAGGTGGCGGACGACGTCGTGGACCTCCGGCCGGTTCATGCTCCACAGCGGGTCCTGGCGCCCGCCGAGCATCATTCCCGGGATCGCGCCCGGGCGACGCTCGGGCGGGTTGTCGCGCAGCAGCTCGTCCTTGATCGCGACGGGGATGGCATCGACTCGAAAGCCGTCGATACCGCGGGCGAGCCAGAAGCGCATGACGTCGGCAATGGCCGATGCCACTGCGGGGTTGCGCCAGTTCAGGTCAGGCTGCTCGGGGTAGAACGAGTGGAGATAGAACTGCTCCGTCGCCGAGTCCCACTCCCACGCCGAGCCGCCGAACATCGAGGTCCAGTTCGACGGCGGCCCGCCGGCCGGCGACGGATCGGCCCACAGGTACCAGTCGCGCTTCGCACTGGCCCGCGACGCGCGCGAGTCGACGAACCAGGGATGCTCGACCGACGTGTGGCACGGCACGAGGTCCATGAGCAGGCGCAAGCCACGGGCATGGCAGGCCTCGATCAGCGCGTCGAGGTCGGCGAGCGTGCCGAACTCGGCCGCGACATCGGTGAAGTCACTGATGTCGTAGCCGAAGTCCGCCAGCGGGCTGGGGTGGATGGGGCTGAGCCAGATGGCGTCGACGCCCAGGGATGCATCGGTCCCACGCAGGTGGTCGAGCCTTTGAAGGATGCCGGCGAGGTCACCAATGCCGTCGCCGTCGGCATCGGCGAAGCTGCGTGGGTAGATCTGGTAGAGGACGGCGCCCTCCCACCATCGGTCGGTCACGCGGACCGATTCTAGGCGGTCTCCTCGTCCGGCCAGACCATCTGGCTCGGCACGCCCCAGGCGATGCCGGCGATCGAAGCGGCGATGATGATCGCGCCAGCGGCCATGAACATGAATGTCAGTGCGCCGAAGTCGACGAGCGCACCGGCGAGCGCCAGCGAGACCGGCGCTAGCCCGACGGAGCCGAGGCTGACCAGGCTCATCACGCGGCCGCGCACCTCGGGCTCGATGCGCGCCTGGAGCCAGGCGATGGCCTGGACGTTGATGAAGCCGATCAGCAGGCCCATGGCGGCGGTGATGCCGAGCGCTACGGGCAGGCTGGGCGCAAGGCCGATGGCCGCCAGACCGATGCCGAGCGCGATCGCGACGACCGTGAGGACCGTGCCCAGCGCCCGAACGCGCGGGATCGACCCGGCCACGATGGCACCGATCAGGGCGCCCGCACCGAACCCGGACATGAGCAATCCGAAAGCAGCCGGTCCGCCGTCGAAGCGCGCGTCGGCGAGGATGGCCAGGCCCACGCTGATCGGCCCGGTGAAGGCGAAGTTGAACGCGGCGACGAGCAGGACGATCGAGCGCACAGGCCTGTCCGCCCAGGCGGCGCGCAGGCCGCCGGAAATCGTCCCGAGCACACTCGTCTCGTGATCGGCGGAGCTGCCGTGCCGGCGGCCCCCGGTGATGAGCGCGATCGCGATCGCCGCCACGGCGAACGAGACCGCGTCGATCGCGAAGGCCGGACCGGTCGAGACGATCGCCACCAGCGCTCCGGCCATTGCCGGGCCGATGAGCGTCATCAGCTGTCGCGAGCCCTGGGTGAGGGCGTTCGCGGGCGCGAGCTGCCGCTCCGGAACGATCATCGGCACGATCGTGTCGAGCGCCGGGTAGAAGAAGGCGTCCACGATGCCGAACGTGGCGGCGAGGACGTAGAGGTGCCACAGCTCTGCGCGACCGGTCAGGACGAGCGCCGCCAGGACACCGACGAGCACCGCGCGGATCGCGTTGGAGAGCAGCATCAGGGTGCGTGGCGAGAAGCGGTCGCTGAACGCGCCGCCGACGAGCATGAGGGCCGCTCGCGGGATGGCGGCAGTCATCAGCACCGTGCCGAGCACGAGGCCCGAGCCGGTGAGCTGCAGCGCCAGCCAGGTGAGTGCCACGAAGTGGAACTGGTCGCCGAGGATGCTGATCGTCTCGCCGGTGAAGAGCAGCCGGAAGTCGCGGATGCGCAGCGGGCGCAGCAGCCCTGGGCCGGCCTGCGGGCCTTCGGCCGGCGAGGTCGCCGGCGCGACGGTGGGGGAGATCTCGCCCGTCGTCACGTTGGTCACTCCACGCTGATGAGGACGCCGTCGCCGTCGGGGTCCTCGACGTCGATGATCGGCCCGGTCTCGCCGGCCCGGACGGCCTCGCGGATCCGGTCGGCCTGGTCGCCGGCGATGCCCGGCACGAACCCGATCGCCGCGTCGACGAAGCCGATCGGGATGCGCAGGTTCACGCTCTGGCGGCCACGCTCCTTGACCTGGATGCGCAGCTGCCGGCCGGTTGCCTCGTCGATGCGCACGCCGGCTCGGGCGAACGCGCGGTCGACGCGCCGCTGCGCCCGATCGAGGTGCCGATCAAGGCGTCTCTCGTGGCGGCTCCTGCGCTCGTCCGCGTGAGGCTCGGACTCGTCACGCTCCGCGCGCGTAAGGGCCTCGATGATCGGCGCCGCCTCCTCCGGTGAGAGCCGGCCGTCGGCCACGAGTCGCAGGATCGTCTCGAGCTCGTCAGACATCGGCCTTCTGTCCGGCCAGGCGGGCGGCGGCCTCGTCGACGTCGATCTCGCCGGCTTCGAGCGCGCGAAGGATAGCCAGCTGCTCGTCGCCCCCGACGGGCGGGGCGGGCGGCACCGGCGGAGCCGGGGCGTTCGGCGGAGTCGGTGGGGTGGGAACGGAGAGGCGCCGGCCGGGACGGACCGATGCGTCGCCTGACATCGAGCTGAACAGGAGGCTTCCCTCGCCGCCGCCGATGATGTAGCGCCGCCGGTCGCGCGATCCCTCGGATCGGTGTGGCACCGAGACGCGCGTGGAACTCGACAGTCCGCGCACCTCGAGGGTGAGCCCATCGACGACGCCGAGCGAGAGGTCGCCGCTCACCGTCTCGACGCGGTGCTGCGAGCCCTCCGCGAAGTCCCCCTCGAGCTCGACGTCCCCGCTCACGGTCACCAGGCGCAGCGCGTCGAAGCGCGGCGCGACCGCCGAGACGTCGCCGCTCACGCTGTTCATCTCGAGGCGCAACGGCTCCTCGGAGCGGATGCTCACGTCGCCCGATACGCCACGGACGCGGACGTCGCCGGCGACACGGTCCAGCACCATGTCGCCCGAGACGGTGCGGTACTGCTGCGAGCCACGGAGGCCCGACGCGGTGACGTCGGCGCTGACGCCCTCGAAGACGATCTCGGTGTCCTCGGGCAGCACCGCGGTGACGGAGGCGTCGTCGACTCGGGCGCCGCCGGTGACGAGCATCCGGACGATGCTGCCGATCCCGGAGCCATCGCGCCGGGGCTCGCTCACCTCCAGGACGCCATCGCCCTGGCGGACGTGGAAGCGCATGCGCTCGAAGATGTCGTCGGCCTCCTCCTCGCTGCCCGCATGCAGCTCGACCTTGACGCTGACCGTCGCGGTGCTGCCATCCCCGGCGCGTAACTCGACGTCGGGGCTCGTGACCCGCAGCGCGAAGCGCCCACGCGCGCCGATGTCGTGCGCGATCTCCTGGGTCCGGACATAGGTCGTCATCAGCCGGCGGAGCCCAGGGCGCGCAGTGCCTCGGCTGCCTCCTCGGCACCGATCTCCTTGCGCGCCAGGCGCTCGAGAATCTCCCGTCGCTGCGCGCTCGCATCGGTGTCGTCGGCCATCGAGGGCTCCTCGAGGTCGGTATCGGTGTCGAAGTCGCCGTCCTCGCCGGACGCGTCGGGCGCGTCGCCGAAGCCGAGGACACGCACCAGGGCGTCGACGCGCCCGCGGACGGTGGGGTAGCTGATGCCGAGCTCGCGCTCCATCTCCTTGAGGTTGCCGCGGGAGCGGAGGAAGCTCTCGAGCAGGGCCATCTGTTCGCGATCGAGCCGCCCGAAGCGCCCGACGCCGAACTCGCCCTCCAGCGCCGACCCGCAGGCGCGGCAGTGGAGGCGGGTGATGGTCAGCTCGCCCGAGCAGACCGGGCAGGTGGCGATGACGTCGTGGACCATGATCAGCGGCTTCGCTCGTTGCGCGGCGTGCGCCGGAGCGTCGGGAGCTGGTAGACGCGGCGGGCCGGGTGGCCGGTCAGCGGGCGTCGCTCCCTGGATGCCATGTGGAGGCTCATGTACGCGGAGACGAGGCGGTAGTCATACATCGGTCCGGTGCTCCTGGGATTTCAGTTCCATGCTTGCTGAATGGATCCCTGATGCGCGGTACGTTACGGTGCAACTCACGATATGTCAAGTCAAGATCGCAAAATAGCAATGCGGCTTGCCAATCAGCCGATGCCGGTTCCGTCTGGCAACACCTCGGCGAAGGCGCTACCATGACTTGGGTCCCGATGCTCCAGCCGCTTCTGCCTTACACACCCGAACGCGACGTCTACCGCCTGCTGGGCGTCCCCGCCTCGGCCTCGGGCGATGAGATCGCCGCCGCCTGCCGTCGCCTGGCGCGGACCTTCCACCCCGACTTCAACCCGTCGGCGCGCGCCACGGCGGAGATGCAGGTCGTCAACACCGTGCGCAAGGTGCTGACCGATCCGGAGAGCCGCGCCCTCTACGACCGCGAGCGACTTCGCTTCTACGACTTCCGCGGCCGCGTCGCATTCCGCCAGCCGTCGCGGGTTCCGTTCGCACCCGTGTACTCGCTGCCGGGACCGCCCTCGCCGCTGGAGCGCTACGCGCGCGCGACCGTGGTTGGCGTGCGCGTGACCGTGGCGGAGCTCCTCCCCGAGCGCTGCCCCGGCTGTCGGGCCGTGGTCATGGACGACGCCGACGCCTTCTGTGCCGCGTGCGGGACGCGGCTGGTCACCGAGGGCTGATCTTCGACGCGGATCCCGTCAGATTCAGGCCACCGCAGCACTATTCCTGCTTCGCGGCCCTGAATCGCGCGCCCTGCAGGGTGCGGGCTGCAGTTGACGAAGCCAGAGCGCCCATCGGCGGTTAGTGCGGCTCTGGCCTGCACATGACGGAAGATCGGTTTGTCAGATGCGCATCAGGTGCGCATGCCGCGCACTCGAGGGGTCGGGTCCTGTCAGATGCGCATGTGGTGGTGTACCAGAGGCCGATTCTGCAGGTACGTGAGTCAGAACGGCGCCTGGTGCGCACAGGGTGCCCATGTGGCAGTTGCAGGCGGCGGCCTACGCGAAGAGCGGGTTGACGCGCTCCGGGTCGATGCCCAGGTCGGCGATCGCGCGATTCAGCTCGTCCGGCGTGGAAGCCCCGTCGAGGCATAGGCCGTGGAGCGCGGCGTAGGCGATGTGCTCGGCGTTGACCTCGAAGTGGGTGCGTAGCGCCTCGCGGGTGTCCGAGCGGCCGAAGCCATCGGTTCCGAGCACGGTGTACGGCCGGTCGATCCAGCGCGCGACCATGTCGGGCACCGCCTTCATGTAGTCGGTGGCGGCCACGATCGGCCCGAGCGACGGCCCCAGGCACTCGCGGACATACGGCACGCGCTGCTCCTGGTCGGGGTGGAGGCGGTTCCAGCGCTCGACGTCGAGGGCCTCGTTGCGGAGCTGCTGGAACGAGGTCGCCGACCAGATGTCCGCGGCGACGTCGTACTTCTCCGCCAGCACCTGCTGGGCGCGGAGCGCCTGCTGGACGATCGGTCCGGAGGCCAGCAGCTGGACGCGGCGTGAGCCGGCGGTCGCCTCGCTGAACCGATACAGGCCGCGCAGCACACCGTCCTCGACGCCATCGGCCTTGGCCGGCTGGACCCAGTTCTCGTTGTAGATCGTGACGTAGTAGAAGACGTCTTCGCCACGCTCGCCGTACATGCGGTCGATGCCCTCGCGCACGATGATCGCGAGCTCGTAGGCGAAGGCCGGGTCGTAGGCGACCACGTTCGGGATCGCCGAGGCCAGCACGTGGGATTGCCCGTCGTCGTGCTGGAGCCCCTCGCCGGTGAGCGTGGTGCGGCCGGCGGTGGCGCCCATCATGAAGCCGCGGCCGCGGGCGTCGCCGAAGGCCCAGACCTGGTCGCCGGTGCGCTGGAGGCCGAACATCGAGTAGAAGGTGTAGAAGGGCACCATCGGCTCGGACCAGGTCGCGTACGAGGTGCCCGCTGCCTGGAACGAGGACATCGAGCCGGCCTCGGTGATGCCCTCCTCGAGCAGCTGGCCATCGGTCTTCTCGAGGTACGAGAGCAGCAGCTCCTTGTCGACCGGCGTGTAGCGCTGGCCGAGCGGGTTGTAGATGCCGACCTCCTTGAAGAGCGGGTCCATGCCGAAGGTGCGCGCCTCGTCGGGGATGATCGGGACCACGCGCGGGCCGATCTGCGGGTCGCGCACGAGGTTGCGCGCGAGCCGGCTGAAGGCCATGGTGGTCGAGGCCGGTCGGTCGGAGCCGGCGAAGAACTCGGTGAACGCCTCGTCCTTCGGCGCCGGCAGCGGCTTGGCCACGTAGCGGCGTTTGGGCACCACGCCACCGAGGGCGGCGCGGCGCTCGAGCATGTACTGGATCTCCGGCGCGTCCACGCCGGGGTGGTAGTACGGGGCCTCCTTGAGCTGGTCGTCCGGGATCGGCAGCTCCAGGCGATCGCGGAAGATCTTCAGCTCGTCGGCGGTCAGCTTCTTCGCCTGATGGGTGACGTTGCGGCCGGCGATGCCCGGGCCAAGTGTCCAGCCCTTCAGCGTCTTGGCCAGGATGACCGTCGGCGACCCGGCATGGGCGACCGCCGAGGCATACGCCGCGTAGACCTTGCGGTAGTCGTGCCCACCGCGGCGCAGCTTGGCCAGGTCGTCGTCGCTGAGGTGCTCGACCAACGCGCGCAGGCGTGGGTCCGGGCCGAAGAAGTTCTCGCGGACGGTGGCGCCATCGCTCACGGCGAGCCGCTGGTAGTCGCCGTCGAGCGTCTCGTTCATCTTGCTGAGGAGCACGCCATCCTTGTCGCGGGCCAGCAGGTCGTCCCACTCGCGGGCCCAGATAACCTTGATCACGTTCCAGCCCGCACCGCGGAACGTCGCCTCCAGCTCCTGGATGATCTTGCCGTTGCCGCGCACCGGCCCGTCGAGGCGCTGGAGGTTGCAGTTGACGACGAAGGTGAGGTTGTCGAGGCCCTCACGCGCGGCGAGGCCCAGGGCGCCGACTGCCTCGGGCTCGTCCATCTCGCCATCACCGACGAATGCCCAAACCCGCGCGCCGCTCGTGTCGGCGATGCCCCGCGCGGCGAGGTAGCGGTTGAAGCGGGCCTGGTAGATCGCGGCCATCGGCCCGAGGCCCATGCTCACCGTCGGGAACTGCCAGAAGCCGGGCATCAGCCGCGGGTGCGGGTAGCTCGAGAGGCCGACCTTCGGGGCGAGCGACTCGCGGCGGAAGTGGTCGAGGTTCTCCTCGGTCAGGCGTCCCTCGAGGAAGGCGCGGGCGTAAATGCCGGGTGCCGCGTGGCCCTGGAAGAAGATCTGGTCGCCGGGTTCCTCGTCGGAGCCGCGGAAGAAGTGGTTGAAGCCGACCTCGTAGAGGCTGGCGGCGCTGGCGTAGGTCGAGAGGTGCCCGCCGATGCCCTCGAAGCGGGTGTTCGCGCGCAGCACCATCGCCAGCGCGTTCCAGCGGATCATGCGCCGGACGCGGAGCTCCATGGCCTCGTCGCCGGGGAAGTAGGGCTCCTGCTCGGGGCTGATCGTGTTGATGTAGCGGGTCTGGGTCAGGCTCGGCAGGCCGACCTGGAGCTGGCGCGCGCGCTTGAGGAGCCGATACAGGATGAAGCGCGCCCGATCCTTGCCCTGCGCCTCGACGACGTCCTCCAGCGAGTCGATCCACTCACCCGTCTCGACCGGGTCGGTGTCGGGCAGCTGCTGCTTGAACTGGTCGAAGACGTCGTGAATCGGTCCCTGCATCTCGCGGGCTATGGTACAGACCGATCCCGATCGGTGGCGAGTGGCATCATCGGACCAATGCGCACGATCTACCGCTCAGAGCCGCCGTGGCCGCATCGGGTCCTCATCCTGGGCGGCGGGTTCGCGGGCGTGGAGACGGCGAAGCACCTCGAGCGCCTCACGCGGCGACGGGACGACGTCGAGATCTGGCTCGTCAGTCGCGAGAACTTCACGCTGTTCACGCCGCTTCTGCCCGAGGTCTGCTCCGGCCACATCGAGGCGCGCCACTGCGTGACCGCCCTCCGCGCCCAGATGCGCCGCCCGTCGAGCTGGGCGGTCACGGCCGAGGTCGAGGGGATCGATCTCGACGCGAAGCAGGTCACGGTGCTGGGCGGCGACGGCGACCTGCATCGGCTCGGCTACGACAGCCTCGTGCTGGCGCTGGGCGGAGAGACCGCCACCTTCGGGATCAAGGGCATCGACGAGTACGCGGTCGGCATGAAGACGCTGGCCGATGCGTTCGCCCTGCGCAACAGGGTCATCGAGATGCTCGAGCGAGCCGACCTCGAGGAGCACCCCGACGAGCGCGCGGCGGAGCTCACCTTCGTCGTCGGCGGCGCCGGGTTCAGCGGTGTCGAGACCGCGGGCGAGATCGAGGACTTCATCCGTCGCGTCCGCCGGCGCTTCTACCCGAAGATTCGGGCCGATGAGATCCAGGCCCACCTCGTCGAGCTGAAGGACCGGGTCCTGCCCGAGATGCCGGCCGAGATGGGAGAGTACGCCGCTCGCAAGCTCCGCCAGCGCGGCTACCGGATCCACCTCGGCACGCCGATGCGCGAGGTCCGCGAGGGCGGCGTGGTCATCGGCGACGGCGAGTTCATCCCGGCGCGGACGGTGATCTGGACCGGTGGGGTGCAGCCCTCGCCGGTGGTCGGCGAGTCGGGGATCGAGGTCGACAAGGCCGGTCGTGCGGTCGTCCAGCCGACGATGGAGACGAGCCGGCCCGGGGTGTGGGCCATCGGCGACTGCGCGCGCATCCCCGATTCCGACAACGACGGCGGCTACCACGCGCCGACAGCCCAGAACGCGGTCCGTGAGGCGAAGCAGCTGGCCCGCAATGTGATGGCCTCGATCGACGGTCGCACCGGGGAGATCCGTCCGTTCCGCTACGAGGTGATCGGGACGCTGGCCAGCATCGGCCATCACACCGGCGTCGGCGTCGTGTTCGGCATCCGTGTACGTGGCTGGCTCGCATGGTTCATGTGGCGCGGCTACTACTGGACCCGGGTGCCGGGGATCGGCGGCAAGGCGCGCGTGGCGATGGACTGGTTCGTCCACGCCCTCTTCGGCTCGGACCCGGTGCAGCTGAAGGTCGACTACCCCGGCGAGCGCGGCGGCATGGGCCCGTCGGGCACGCGCCGGCCGCTTCGGCGCCCGGTCGACCCGCGAGGCTGAGCGTCGCTAGACTTGCCGACACCGATGTCGCGAGAGGAACGGCGCGCCTACCAGCGCCAGATGAAGGCCTACGAGAAGGGCCCGGCGCTGCCGCCGGCGGCCCGGGCCCGCGCCGAGCGCACCGCGGCCAAACGCGAGGCGCGGCGCACGCCGCAGGGGCCGTCCCGACCGTTCTCGCGGCGCTTCCTGCTGCGAGCCGCGCTGGTTGCGGTCGCGGTCGGCTTCATCGGCTTCAGCGTCCAGTGGGGCGAGGGGATGCCGCGGGCGCTCTACGTCGGCCTGGCGGTCGGGGCCCTCGCGTTCGTCGTGGCCCTCGCCCTGCGCTTCCTCCAGGCCCGCGTCTCGAGCAGCTCCTGAGGCCGGGCCGATGCCGGCGCTCAGCCTCGTCGTCGCCGTCATCGTCGGCTACCTCATCGGCGCCTTTCCGTCCGGCGTCGTCATCGGGCGCCTCGCCGGGCGCGACCCTCGCGCCTCGGGATCGGGACGGACCGGCACGACCAACGCGCTGCGCAGCCTCGGGATGCGCTGGGCGGCTGCGGTCGCGGCACTCGACCTCGCCAAGGGGGCAGTGGCCGTCCTGGCCGGCAGCGCGATCGGTCCGGAGCCCTGGGCCGGCGCCCTGGCGGGAGTGGCGGCGGTCATCGGTCATGTCTGGTCGGTGTTCATCGGCTTCAAGGGCGGTCGCGGCGTGGCCACCGGTGGCGGGGCGCTGCTCGTGCTCGCGCCGCTGGCGGTGGTGGCGGCGGCCGTCGAGCTCGTGGCCATCGTGGCGGCCACGCGGCTCGTCTCGCTCGGCTCCATCAGCGCATCCATCACCGCGGTGCTCGTGACCGGCGTGCTGTACGCCGTCGGCTGGGTCGGGCTGGAGGCGGTGGTGGCGGCCGCGCTCATCGCGCTGGTCGTGGTCGTCGCCCATGCCGACAATATCGGTCGCCTGCTGGCGGGCACCGAGCGCAAACTGGGCGACAGCTGATGGCCGAGCGCACCCAGCCGGGCACGATCGCGACCCTGCCGAACCTCCTCGGCCTGGGTCGCATCCTGGCCACTCCGGTGGTCATGGCCCTCCTGCTCCTGCCTGGAGCCGGGACCGATTTCGCCGCCGCCGTCCTCTTCGTGGTCGCTGCGTTGAGCGACCTCGCCGATGGCTGGATCGCCCGCGCCCGCGACCAGGTCACACCCCTCGGCGTGTTCATGGACCTCGCCGCCGACAAGGTCCTCGTCGCCGGCGTGCTGGTCGCCATGGTCGAGGTCGGCCTCGTCCCGACGTGGATCGCGGCGACACTCCTCATCCGCGAGTTCGTCGTGCAGGCCGTTCGCCAGCTGGCCGCTGCCGAGGACGTCGTCATCAGCGCCCGCGCGCTCGGCAAGGCCAAGACGCTGGCGACGAACGCCGGCATCGCCCTCCTTCTCCTCGCGGCCGATGCGGCGAGCGGCGGACCGATGGCCGCGACCGGCACGGGCGACGCGCTCCTGGTGCTCGGCCTGTGGGTGCTCGCCGCAGCGACGGCGCTCAGCATCGTCTCGGGCTACGCCTACGTCTCCGCCGCGTGGCCGATCCTCGTCGGGGAGCGACCGCCGGACTGACCGTGGTTGGCCGGGGGCCAACCAGATTGGCCTTACGACCGATGCAGTGGCATTCCTCGGTCAGGAGGCTAACCAGACTGGCCTTGCGACCGAAGAAGCCTCGGATTCATCGGTCCATCGGTCACAAGGCCAATGTCATTGGCGCGCGGCAGCGGCTCGCGCTACTTGATCAACCTCTTCTCCATCTGGCGCATCGCGATCGTCATGCAGATCGCGAAGAAGGCGAGCAGGTAGATGAAGTCCCACAGCTGCGGGAGGCCGACCAGGCCGAGGGAGAGGCCGCGGATGAGGTTGATGGCGTGGTACAGCGGAGTCAGCTGGACGACCCACTGGAGCGGCTCGGGGTAGACGTCGATCGGGAAGAAGGTGCCGCTGAACAGGAACATCGGCATCACGATCAGGCCCATCGGCACGTCGAAGTCGTTGACGGTGCGCAGGAACGAGGTCCCGGCCAGCCCGGCGGCGGCGAATGCGGCGGCCACCAGCAGCGCGGCGGGCACGATCAGCGCGCCCCACGGCGACAGGATCAGCCCGAGGACGAGCATGATCACGAACATCGCGACCGCGTACAGCGCGGCGCGGATGAGGGCCCACAGCATCTCGCCGAGAGCGATCTCGGTGATGCCCATCGGCGTCGCCAGCACGCCCTCGTAGGTCTTCGCGTAATTGAGCTTGAAGAAGACGTTGAAGATCGTCTCGAAGACGGCGCCGTTCATGGCGGCCGTGGCAAGCAGGGCGGGCGCGACGAAGGCGAGGTAGCTGACCTCGACGCCCTGGGTGTACTCGGGCGGCACGGTCTCGACGATGCCGCCGATGCCGAGACCGATCCCGATCAGGTAGAAGATCGGCTCGAAGACGCCGCTGAAGATGATGATCCACTGGTGGCGGTAGACGAGGATGTTGCGCTCGACCAGCCGGCGGGCGCGCCAGAGGCGCGACCAGGCCACCGCCAGCGGGTTCGCCGGGGCGGGGTTGGGCGCGGGGGTGGCAGTGGGAGCCAGCGACGTCATCGGTCTAGCCGGCCATCCGCCGGGTCAGGGTGCGCTCGGCGAGCCAGGCACCGATCGCGAACATGGTCAGCAGGTAGCCCAGGTGCAGCACCGCGGCGACCGGGTCGAGGGTGCCGAGGATGGAGCCGCGCACCAGCTCGACGCCGTGGAACAGCGGCGTCGCCCACGCCACCAGCTGGAGCCCCTCGGGCAGCTGGGTCAGCGGGAAGAAGGTGCCGCTGAAGAGGAAGAGCGGGTTGATGACGAAGCGGAAGACCGCGCTGAAGCCGACGTCGTTCTTCTGGGTCGCCGTGAAGGCGATCAGGCAGGAGCTGAAGGCGAGGCCGATGAGGATCGCGAACGGGATGGCCAGGATGGCCGCGGGCGAACGTGGGACGCCGAACAGGAAGAGCACGACCAGGAAGACGACCGCCAGCGAGCCGATCCGAAACGCCGACCACCCCAGCTCGCCGAGCACGATGTTGCGGATCTGGAGCGGCGTCGACAGCATCGCCTCGTAGTTCCGCCCCCACATGATCTTGTTCATGATCGGGTAGGTCGACTCGAAGGTCGCCGTCTGCATCGCCGTCGCCGCCAGCAGGCCGGGGCCGAGCCAGACGATGTACTCGAAGCCGCCGAACGCGCTCAGGTCCTCCGGCGCCATAAGGGTGCCCAACCCGAGGCCCATCGCGGTCAGGAACAGCACCGGCTGGAGGAAGCCGAACGCCAGCGACCGATGCCAGAGGCGCCGGTAGACGAGCCAGTTGCGGTGCCAGACGCGGCCGGAGGCGGCGACGACGGTCATCGGTCCGTTACTCGACCAGGGAGCGTCCGGTGAGGCGCAGGAAGACGTCCTCGAGGCTCGATCGCCGCACCAGCGCCGACTCGATCGGGATCTGGCGCTGGTTGACCTGCTCCAGCGTCCGCTCGCCATCGGCGGTATAGAGCAGCAGGCGATCCGGAAGTTCCTCGACGCGATCGGCGAGGCCGTCCAGCCGGCCGTTCAGGCCGTCACGGACGTTGTCGGTGAAGCGCAGCTCGAGCACCTCCCGCGTGGAGTGCTGGTCGATCAGCTGGCGCGGCGAGCCCTCGGCCACGATCCTGGCCTTGTCCATCACGACGAGGTGGTCGCAAAGCTGCTCCGCCTCGTCCATGTAGTGGGTCGTGATGATCAGCGTCGCCCCGCGGCGCTTCAGCTGGTAGAGCCGCTCCCAGAGCAGGTGGCGCGCCTGCGGGTCGAGGCCGGTGGTCGGCTCGTCGAGGATGATGAGATCGGGCTCGTTGATGAGGGCGCGCGCGATGGTCAGCCGCCGCTTCATGCCGCCGGACAGCGGCTCGACCTGGTCGGCGGCCCGCTCCTCGAGCTGGACGAACTCGAGCAGCTCCTGCGCGCGCTTGCGGAAGACGTCGCCGGGGATGTCGAAGTAGCGCGCGTACATCTCGAGGTTCTCGCGCACCGTCAGCTCGGTGTCGAGGTTGTCGATCTGCGGCACGACGCCAAGGCGCGACTTGATCTCGCGCGCCCGCCGGCGCGGGTCCATGCCAATGACGGTCAGCTCGCCGTCGCTCACAGGGGAGCTGCAGGCGATCATGCGCATCGTGCTCGTCTTGCCCGCCCCGTTCGGCCCGAGGAAGCCGAACGCCTTGCCCGGGTGCACGTCGAAGTCGACGCCGTCGACGGCGGTGAAGCCGTTCGCGTAGCGCTTCGTCAGTCCGCGGGCATGGACGAGGGACTCGGGGGTGCTCATGGGGGTCGTCATTCTAGACCGATGCGGACGTCGTTTCTCATCGGGTCCATGGTGGTCCGCATTCCTGCCAGAGAGTGTCAGGAAGACGCTGGTACCGTTGGCGCATGACAGTCCGCACCGTCGTCCAGCACGGCCCAAAGGACAAGAAGGTCGCCGCCTTCGCGATCGACTGGCCCGGCTGGAGCCGCGGCGCGAAGACGCCCGACGCGGCGATCGAGCTGTTGGAGGCGTACCGGGATCGCTACCGGCCGGTCGCGGGCCTCGCCGGGCTGGAGCATGAGCTCGACGCGTCCGGGTCGCTCGAGATCGTCGAGGACCACGTCGGCGTCGGGTCGACCGACTTCTGGGGCATCTCGTTCGCCCCGTCGTCATTCGAGCAGGAGGCGATGCCGCCGGAGGAGCTGGAGCGCAAGCTCGCGCTACTCGACGCGGCGTGGCGCTACTTCGACGCCGTGGCCGCGCGCGTGTCGCCTGAGCTGGAGAAGGGTCCGCGAGGCGGCGGCCGCGATCGTGACCAGATCGTCCGCCACGTTGTCGGCAATGAGCGAGGCGATCTCGCACGGAAGGTCGGCGTCGTTGGTCCGCCCGAGGCGGCGCTCACGCCGGAGGCGTTGCGCGCGCACCGCGAGGCGTTCGTGGCCGCCATGCGCGACCACAACGCCGCCGGCAAGCTGGCGAGGGGCCGGAACTGGACGATCGCGCTGCTGCTGCGCCACACCGCCTACCACGTCCTCGATCACGCCTGGGAGATGGAGGACAAGGACCTCTCGTAGAGCCGGCTGTTGCGGCTCCGCGCGAGGCCACCCAAGCCGGCCAGATTTAGCGTCGCAGCGGCGCAACGGGCACCGGTCACGTCCCTTGGCGGGAAGTCAAACAGCGGTTGACATCGGTGCCATGATCGAGATGCCACAGGCGCGTGAGACCCGAGCACGCCGCGCCGTTGTGCATCGGTCGGCGGGACGCATCGGGACGCATTAGGAGAGTGTGATGCCCGCCAACATCGGCGCCGAGCTGCAGGCGCTACCCCTCGAGTACATGTTGGGGACGCCCCTGACGGCAGCGATCAAGGCGCAGGCCCTGGCAGCGGTGACGACCGTCGAGTTCATCGAGAAGGTCGGCCTCCAGGAGGACGAGCAGACGGGCGACCTCTCCGTCCGGACGGCCCAGTTCACATTCAGCCAGCCGGTTCCGGACCCGGCCAATCCGGGCGCGACGATCTCCCAGGAAGCGACGCTGACCGTCCCGATCCTGTCACTGGCGCCGGTTCCGTTCATTCGGATCGCCGACCTCAACGTGAGCTTCGAGTTCAAGGTGCGCGACATCACGTCGACGGCGTCGAAGTTCGAGATCACGGGCAAGACCGGCTTCGAGAACAACACGGCAGTCGAGAGCAAGATCGGCATCGGCGGCGGCATCCTTGGCTTCCTCGGAGGCACCTCGGGATCCACTTCGGTCGAGTCGAAGACGACGGTGAGCGCCAGCGTCTCGTCGACGTACCAGTCCACGAACCGCCAGTCGACCGATCGGAGCGCGACGTTCAAGATGACGATGAATGCGGTCCAGGATGCGATCCCCGAGGGACTCTCCCGCGTCCTGACGATCTTCAACGACACGATCCAGTCGGAGGCCGCCTAGAGCCCGCATCGGACTGACAGGGGAGCGGACGAAGGATGCCGTCACGCCCACTTCCACTCGAGCAGCTGATCGGAGCGCCGCTCCGATCGCTGGTCATGGGCCAGGGCATCGCCGCCCAGGCCACCGCGGAGTTCATCTCTGAGGTGGGCTTCACGCCCGCCGCGGGCGAGCGCGGTCCATCGGTCAAGACGTTCGACTTCTCGTATGTCCACCCGGTGCCGGACCCGGCGAATCCGGGCGACGTGGTCGATACGCCCACGCGCGTGAGCGTGCCCCTCCTCTCGATCGTCAGTCTGCCGAACCTTCGTATCGCCGAGGCGACGGTCGAGTTCGGGGCCGATGTCGTCGAGATCCAGCCCGCGGAAGCCGGCCCGGCCGAGCTGCAGCTCGAGCGCAAGCGCGCGGCCAGCGACCGAACCGCGGTCTTCCCGAGGGGCGTTCACCTGGTCGCGGCGTACTCACCGCCGGCGCCGCCGGAGGGAGGCGGCCCGGGCAGCGCGCTCTCGTTCTCGATCCGCGTCGTCGCCGAGCCCGCGCCGGAGGGCCTGGCCAGCGTCCTGAACCTGCTGACGGAGTCCATCCGAACGCGACCGGAGAAGAGGCGATAGCCACGTCCACCATCTGCCTGCGGTCCGTGCGATGGCCGTAAATCGGCGCGCCACGCCTCGCCGCCGCTCGCCCCAGAGCGCAAAGGCGCCGGCCTCGCGCGAGCCGGCGGAGGGGCCCGTCCTCGTCTCCGACGTCGTCACGAGCCTGCTCCGCTCGGTGGTGGCCGCGAGGAGCGCCATGGACGCCACCAGCGCGGAGCTGGCCAGCGCGTACTGGGCCGACCCGATCCTGCGGACGCTGCCACTCCCCGCGTTCGGCATCCCGGAGGTCAAGGTCCGGCTGCGGTTCGCGATCAGCGACATCGCAAGAGCTCCCGCGCGGCGCGGCGCGGCGCCGCCGTCACCGGAGATGCGGATCATCGTGGACCTCGCGTCGCTGGAGAAGGTCCCCGAGCACCTCATCTCGGAGATCGAGCTGCGGCTCACCCCGCAGGCGATGATCGCGGCCGAGGCCGAGGCGGAGGAGAAGACTCGTGCCCGCCGCTGAGCCGCTTCCCGCCCGGGTCCGACGATGAGCGCCCCACCAGCCGCCCCGGCCGCCCCGCCCGCTGCAGCGGCTCCGGCCAGCCCCGAGGCGGCGGCCAGTCCGGCCGCGGCGTCCAGCCCTGACAAGCCGGCGGCCGCGGGCCCGCCGGCCGCTCCGAAGACCGATGATGCGGAGGCGAAGCGCCTCTCCGGCAAGCACTGGGTCGAGAAGGCCGACAAGGATTGGCCGACCTCGGATCAGGTCGACACCTTGAGCGAGGAGTTCAAGCCGAAGGTGCAGGCCTTCCTCGCGGTCCTCGACACTAACAAGGTCACCTACGACATCAGCGCAACGCGCCGCCCGCTCCAGCGTTCGTACCTCTTCAAGTCATGCCTGGACGTGGCCGCGGGCCGCGTCAAGCCGAGCGAGGTTCCGAAGGAAACCGGCGTCGACATCAACTGGGACCACGGCGACGACACCAAGTCGAAGGCGGCCGCGCAGGAGATGGCGAAGGGGTTCGGCCTGGTTGGCCGCGCCGCGCATCCGACGCTCCACAACACCGGCGACGCCATCGACATGAAGATGGGATTCGGTAAGGTCGCGAAGAAGGACGACAAGCCGATCATCAAGTACAAGCTCGGCGACAAGGAGGTCACCCGGGACCTCGAGATCGACGACGAGGCGACGATCGGGGTCAGCGCGGCAAACAAGGAGATCACGAACATCGAGGGCCGCGAGCTCTCGAAGGCCGGCGCCGACTTCGGCGTGATTCGCATGATCGACGACGACATCGTCCACTGGTCGAAGAACGGCCGGTAACCGCCCTCCGGTGGTCGCCTACCCGTCAGGACCGGCCGCCACCGAATCCGCGCGAGGGTCAGCGCCGGCGTCGTAAGAGCCGTCGGGCCGGCGGCGGATCACCTGCGCCCAGCCCGTCGCCGGCGTGCGCGGCTCGATGAGCGCGGCCTCGTGGCCGAGCGCTTCCAGGGCCTCGACGGTCGCCGCGTCCCAGCCGTCCGACTCGAGGTTCACCGACCCGAGCGGTCGCCCTGCTCCTTCCGTCGAAACCACCCAGCGCGGCCGGTCGACGACCGCCTGCGGGTCGAGGCCGTCATCCACGAGCCCGGTCACCAGCTGGATCAACGTCTGCGGCTGGCCGTCGCCGCCCATCGCACCGAGCGCGACCTCCGCGCGGCTGTCGCGCAGCAGCATCCCCGGCATCAGCGTGTGCAGCGGCCGCGATGACGGCGCCAGCGCATTGGGGTGCGCCTCGTCCAGCGAGAAGTAGGCGCCGCGGTTCTGGAGCATGATCCCGGTCGACCCGCCCATGATCCCCGAGCCGAAGCCCATGTAGTTCGACTCGATCAGGCTGACCATCATCCCGTCGCGGTCGGCGGCGCACAGGTATACCGTGCCGCCTCCGGGCGGGTTCGTCGGCGTGTACCGATGCGACTCATCCGGCGACATCCGCGACGCCAGCCACCCAGCGTGCTCCGGCGAGAGCAGGACCGATGGGTCCGAGAGGCTGCGGTCGGGATCGGCGATGCATCGGTCGCGCTCGCTCCAGGCCACCTTGATCGCCTCGATCTGCGCGTGGAGGCGAGCGATCGGCGAGTCCATCGGCCAGTCGAGCGCCTGGAGGACGTTCAACGCCATCAGCGCCGTGATGCCCTGCGAGTTCGGCGGGATGGTGGCGACCTCGACGCCGGCGTACGTCGTCGAGATCGGCTCGACCCACTCACCGCGGTGGGCGGCGATGTCGTCCGCGGTCATGACCCCGCCGGCCGCCTGGATAGCGCGGGCGATCTCCTCGCCGATCGGTCCGCCGTAGTAGGCATCGCGCCCGCCATCGGCGATCGTCCGCATCGTTTCCGCCAGCAGCGGCTGGCGGAACGTGTCGCCCGGACCGCCGGCCTCGCCGAAGGCCGCACGGGCGGCGTCGTCGAAGCTTGGGAGGGCGGTGTGGATGGCGCGAGCGGTGATGGCCGTCAGCTCATAGCCGTTGTCCGCGGCTTGCGCCGCGGGCGCGAGCGCATCGGCCAGGGAGCGGCGGCCGAATCGGTCGAGCAGCTGGACCCAGGCATCCACGGCGCCGGGGACGTCGATGGTCAGCGGGCCGCGCTGCGGCATCGTGTCGTGGCCGGCCGCGCGAACGCGCTCGATCGTCAGCGCGGCGGGGGAGCGGCCGCTGCCATTGAACCCGTGCAGCCGCCCGGAGCCCGGATCCCAGACGAGGGCGAACGCATCGCCGCCCAGGCCGCAGGCGTTGCAGTAGACGACGGCGAGCATCGCGTTGGCGGCGACCGCGGCGTCGACCGCCGTGCCGCCCGCCCGCAGCGCGTCGACCCCGGCCGCGGTGGCAAGCGGGTGGGGCGTGACCACCATGCCGTTCTGCGTGGCCCGCTCAGGCCTCATGTTCCCAGGTCTCGCCGGGCTCGAGGGCGACGACATCCACGTCGGTCGCGTCAGCGAGTTCCTCGGGCGTGCCGGCCAGGATCGGGAAGGTGCCGTAGTGGACAGGGATGACGGTCGACGCGCCGATGAGCCCCAGCGCCCGGCCGGCGTCGCGCGGACCCATCGTGTAGTGCCCGCCGATCGGCAGCACAGCGATCTCCGGCTGGAAGCGCTCGCGGACGAGGTTCATGTCGCCGAAGAGGTCGGTGTCACCTGAGTGGTAGACGGTCGTGCCGTCTTCGAACTCGACGACCCAGCCCCAGCAGCCGAGGTCGCGCGTGACCTGCTCCGAACCCGACGTCAGCGTGGCGCCGCCGGTGTGATCGGCGTGGACCATCGTGAAGCGGATGGCTGCGGCCTCGACCGTGCCGCCCTTGTTCATGCCGATGGCCTCGATCCCCCGACCCGCGAGCCAGACGCTCATCTCGTGCGAGCCGATCGTGGCGGCGCCCTCCACCTGCGCCAGCTCGACGAGGTCCACGCAGTCATCGCCGACATGGTCGAAATGGCAGTGGGTCGGCGCAACGACGCTCACCTTCTCGGGGCTGCGGTAGGCATCGGCGTAGTTCGGCGCGCCGGTCCATCGGTCGACCCAGACCCATGCGTCGTTCGGGGATCGGTAAAGCACGCCGCCATGGCCGAGGCGCGTGATGCGCAGGTTCGCCATCGGTTCCTCCTTCGGTTGGTGATCGGTCAGACCGCAGGACCGATGCCGTCCGTCAGCCGGGGATCACGAGCCGGCCGGATTCGGCGATCCGGCGTAGCCAGGGAAGCTCGCGCTCGATCGTCGTCTCGGCACCGTGCCCCGGCAGCACGCGGACGCCCTGCGGGATCTCGCGCGCCAGGCGCGCGAGCGAGGTCGCCATCTGCTCGTCGTTGCCGCCGGGAAGATCGGTCCGGCCGTAGCTTCCGGCGAAAAGGACGTCTCCGGCGATGAGCAGGGCATGGCGCTCCTCGTAGAGGCAGACCGATCCCTCCGTGTGCCCGGGCGTGTGCAGCACGTCGAAGACGAGGTCGCCGATGCGGACCTGCTCGCCCTCGACCAGGTCGCGGCTGGCCGTCACCGGCTGGAGCTCGAAGCCGTAGTTGTTGCGGCCGTCGAGGCGGTAGGCATCATCGGGATGGATCGCCAGCGGTGCGCCGGAGCTTTCCATCAGCGGCGCGTTGTCGAAGATGTGGTCGATGTGCCCGTGCGAGTTCGCGATGAGATGGAGGCGAAGGCCGTTCGCGGATGCGCGCTCCATGAGCGGCTGCGCGGCGCCCATGCCGGGGTCGACGACCAGCGCATCGGTGGAGCGGCCGTCCCAGACGAGGTAGGCGTTCGTCTCCCACGGCCCGAACGCCGCCGCTTCGATCCGGACGCCGTGGTTCGGGTCCGCGACGGGGAAGCCGTTGCTCTCGACGACGACCTCGTCGGTCACTGCTCCCTGCCGCCGCCCGGACCGATCACGCCGGTGGCGCCGTCGGCCAGGCGCAGGCCGAGGTGCCGTGCCAGCTGGCGGGCGAGCTCGTCCTCGGCCTCGCCCATCGGCACCGGGTTGCCGAGCTCCCGGGAGAGCGAGGTGATGCCCTTGCCGTGGATCCCGCACGGGATCATCTCGTCGAACCATCGCAGCTCGGTGTTCACGTTGAGGGCGAGGCCGTGGGTCGTCACGCCGCGTCTCACCCGCACGCCGATGGCGGCCAGCTTGCGCTCGCCGTCGACCCAGATGCCGGGAAGGCCCGCGAGGTGGGCACTGTCGACTCCGAATGCCCTCGCCGTGTCGATCACGGCCGCCTCGAGGGTGCGCACGTAGCGGCGCAGGTCGAGCGGGTCCTTGAGCTCGACGATCGGGTAGGCCACGATCTGGCCCGGCCCGTGGAAGGTGATGTCGCCGCCGCGGTCGACGCGGACCAGCTCGGCGCCGATCTCGCGCAGCCGCTCGGGCGTCGCCAGCAGGTTCGACTCGTCGCCGCCACGGCCCAGCGTGTACACCGGGAAGTGCTCGAGCAGCAGCAGCCGGTCACCGATCCGCCGGGTTCGCCGCTGTTCGGCGAGCTCGTCCTGGAGCTCCCAGGTCGGTCCATAGGGCACCGTGCCGAGCCGGTCGACCGTGAGGACGCCGCCGTGGCCGAGCAGCAGCGGATGCTCGTCGCTCGCGGGGCGGTGCGGGGCGGTGCGGTCTGGCCGTCGCGGCTCGAGCGCCGGCCGTTCCGACGGCATGCTGATGTCGCGGAAGGGGGACTCGGTCGTCATCGGTCTGTCATCTGAGCCTGACGGAATCTTTGCTCAGACGGCCGCACTGATCCGACCGGGGACCTGCTCGGCGGCGTGGTAGGAGGAGCGCACGAGCGGCCCGGACTGGACGTGCCTGAACCCCATCTCCAGGCCGATCCTCCGCAGCGCGATGAACTCGGCGGGCGTGTAGTACTTCACCAGCGGCAGGTGCTGGCGCGATGGGCGCAGGTACTGGCCGATGGTGAGGACATCGACATCGGCCTCGCGCAGCAGGCGCATCGCTTGGACGATCTCGTCCCAGGTCTCGCCCAGTCCGAGCATGATCCCGGTCTTCGTGACCATCTCACCGAAGCCGATCTCGGCCGCGATGGAACGCCCCTGGGTCAGGACCGATACGGACCGATCCCAGCGCGCCCGCCGCCGCACGGCGCGCTGGAGGCGCGGCACCGTCTCGACATTGTGGTTGAGGATGTCGGGCTGCGCCTCGACGACGGCGCGGATGTCGCCGGGGCGGCCGTTCAGGTCGCTGATCAGGACCTCGATGGACGTCCCGGGGTTCTCGAGCCGGATCTGGCGGATCGTCTCGGCCACCATGCCGCCGCCGCCGTCGGGAAGGTCGTCGCGGGCGACCATGGTGACGACGACGTGCTTCAGGCCCATGAGGTGGACCGCCTCGGCGACGCGGCGCGGCTCGTCCCAATCGGTGATCGGCGGTCGGCCGGTGTCGATGGCGCAGAACCCGCAGTTCCGCGTGCAGACGCTCCCCAGGATCATGAACGTCGCGGTCCCGAGCGCCCAGCACTCCCCGATGTTCGGGCAGCGCGCCTCCTCGCAGACCGTGTTGAGCGCCTCGTCGCGGAGCACGTGCTTCGTGTTCGCGTACGTCGCCCCGGCACCGATGCGGACCTTCAGCCACTCCGGCCGCCGCCCGCCCGGACCGGCGTTCTCCGGCACGGGATCGCCGGGCGCCAGGAGGCCGCCATCGGTCTGCGGGCCGCCCGGATACATCACCTCCGACGGCGACGCGTGGCCGCCCGCCGGGTTCGAGACTACGTTCAGCTCGCCCAATGAGCTGAAGTCGGGTCGCGAGTTCTCGAGGGCCATGCGAAAAGTCTAGCGACTCGGCCGTAGCATGCGCCGATGCACGAGATCGCCGACGGTATCGAGGCATCGCTGCGTGCCGTCGGCACCGTCAAGCGCGCGGAAGGGGAGAAGCTCTACCTCCGGAGCGATCTCGACTTCACCGGGACGATGGTGAGCGACACCCGCGCGGTCGTGAAACAGGTCGACGCGGGGCTGGCGCTCGATCACGACGGCCTGGTCGCGCTCGTCGAGGCACTGTGGTCGAAGCCGGTGTTCGAGCGCCGCCTGGCCGCGATCGTCTTCCTCCAGCGCCACCCCAGCCTCGTGACCGTCACGGATCTGCCGCTCCTCGAGCGGCTCGTGCGGGAGTCGCGCACGTGGGCGCTGGTCGACTACCTCGCCGGCGACGTTCTCGGCCGGATGGTCATCGCCGACCCGGCAGGGATGACGCCGGTGATGGACCGATGGGCGACCGATGACGACTTCTGGGTGCGCCGCTCGTCCCTGCTGTCCGAGCTGCGACCGATCCGCGCCGGCGCGCCCCTCGATCGCTTCGTGGCGCGCGCGGGTCCGATGCTCGGCGAGCGCGAGTTCTTCATCCGCAAGGCGATCGGCTGGGTCCTTCGAGAGGCCGGGAAGCGTCGGCCGAGCGACGTCGCGTCGTGGCTTGCGCCGCGAACCGACCTGGCCAGCGGCGTGACGATGCGCGAGGCCGTCAAGTACCTCCCGCCGGACGTATCGGCCGCGTTGATGTCGGCGTACCGCGAGGGACGGCCGGCCGCCTGAAGTACCGGGGGGTCCCATGGTTTCGCGCCCGGTGCGCCCGGGCACCATGGGTGCCGCGCGGCACCGCAGTACCCGCCCGGTGGACGTCCTATTCACCACGCGGACCGCCGCTCCTAAGGTCCGCCCACATGTTGGGCGAGCGACTGACCCGCAGCGATCGGCGGCGACCGATGCTCCTCGCACTCGTCTTCGGCGTGGTGCTGGTGCTGGTCGGGGTGACCGCGAGCGCGCTCGTGGCGGTGGCGTCGGACCACCTGGCCAATGCCACCCTCGGCGGGGTCGTCAACCGCGACGCCACCCTGGTCGAGCTGTTCGTCAACGGCGAGCTGCGCGCCGACGACCTGGACCCGAATGGGCCGAGCGACGCCCGCGCCCGCGAGCTCGGACAGCAGCTCGGGGCGCTGACGGAGCGGGACGGGATCGTCCGCATCGAGGTCCGCAACCTCGATGGCGTTGTCCTCCTCAGCAACGAGGAGGCCGCCGTCGGGACCGACGCGGGGCTCACCGCCGACACGCGTGACGCGGGCGCAGGTGGGCCGAGCGCCGTGCTGCTCGAGGCGGGCACGCCGCTCGACACCGCCGGGACGCTGGCCAACCCGTCGGGCATGGTGCAGGAGTACCTGCCGATCAAGGACGGGGCTGGCGATGTGCTCGCGATCGTCGCCATGTGGCGCGACGCCGCCGACCTCATGGCTCGGCTCGATGCGACCCGCCGCGACATCATGCTCGTCACGCTCGCCGCCGCCGTGCTCCTGGCGGGGCTGCTGTTCCTGGTCTTCCGCGCCGCCCAGGCGCGGCTCAGTCGCCAGCATCGCCAGCTCGTCGAGTCGAATAGGCGCGATGCCCTCACGGGCATGCTCAATCACGGGACCGTTGTCGCGCTCCTCGCGGAGGAGATCGAGACCGCGCGGTCGGGCAAGGGCCGCATCGGCGTGGCGCTGGTCGACGTCGACAACTTCCGTCTCTTCAACGACACCCACGGCCACGACGCGGCAGACCAGGTGCTCCTCCGCGTTGCCGCCCTCGTCGCCGACGAGGCCGACGGCGGCCACGTCGCGCGCTACGGCCCCGACGAGTTCCTCATCGTCCGTCCGGGTGCCGGGCCCGACGAGGTCGTCGCGGCGGTGGATCGGCTGCGTGCCGGCCTCGAGGCCGAATCGGTCCAGTTCGGCGACTCGGAGCGCCTCCCGATCAGCATCAGCGCGGGCGTATCGGTCTATCCGGAGCATGCCGCATCGGTCACCGATCTCCTGTCGGCCGCCGCCGTGGCGCTGGCGGAGGCGAAGGCGAGCGGCGGCGACCAGGTGCGAGTCGCGACCGTCGGTGAGGAGGAGCGCGTCATGGCCGGCTCGTTCGACGTGCTCCAAGGACTCGTGATCGCCGTCGACACGAAGGACCGATACACGAAGCGCCACTCGGAGGACGTCGCGCGCTACGCCGTCTTCCTGGCGCAGCGCATGGGTCTCGACGAGGAGACGCAGCACACGATCCAGCTCGCCGGGCTGCTGCACGACATCGGCAAGATCGGCATCCCCGACGTGGTCCTGCGCAAGCCGTCGCGGCTCACCGACGACGAGTTCGCGATGTTCAAGCAGCACGTGGCGCTCGGCGACGCCATCGTTCGCGACGTCCCGAACGTCGAGCTCGTGCGTGCCGGCATCCGCCACCACCATGAGCGCTGGGACGGCGACGGCTACCTCGAGGGCCTCGAGGGCGATGCGATCCCGCTCGTCGGCCGCATCCTCGCCGTCGCCGACGCATTCAGCGCCATGACCACCACCCGCCCGTATCGCAAGGCGCTGTCGCTGACCGAGGCGCTCAAGCGGCTCGGCGATGCCGCCGGCACGCAGCTCCAGGAGGAACTGGTCACCGAATTCGTCACCGGCATCGAGACGGCCGCCGACGCCCCGCTGCCGGGCGAGGAGCCTACCCAGCTGTGGCGGCCCGAGCTGTGGGTGGCGTGATGCTCCGTCGAGTCCTGCTCTCCCTGGTTGGCGTGGCCCTGGTCGCGATGTCGCAGCCGAGTCCCACGTCGGCCGTGGTGATCGTCTACACGCTCGTTGCCACGCCGCTCACGGCGACCGCCGAGGTCGTGACGGCCTTCAACATGAGGGTGACGAACGTCGCCGGCCCGGACGAGCTCGGCTGCCTCGAGGTCACGCTGCCGGCCGAGTACGAGATCCACTCGGTCAGCGACCCGGTCGGCCCGCCGGACCGTGACTGGTCGTCGTCGGTCGACGGCAACACCGTCGTGGTCTGGAGCGAGAGCGGCGGCGGCAGGCTTGAGATCCTGCAGTCGGCGACCTTCACGATCGTCGCCATGCCGAAGGAGGCCGGGGCGACCACGTGGTCGAACCACGCGCACCGAAGCCAGGACTGCGACGACGGCGAGGCGGTCGGTGTGCCGGTTGCGGTCCTCGTGCTGCCACCGCTGCCGACCCCGACGCCGCAGCCGACTCCCAAGCCCACGCCGAAGCCGACGCCCAAGCCGACCCCGCCTCCGACGCCGCGCCCAACCCCGGCGCCGCTGCCGGTGCCGCTGCCGTCTCTGCCCGTGCCGGTGCCGTCGCTCCCGGTTCCGCTGCCGTCGATCGGCCTGCCGCCTGGACCCGAGCCGGAGCCGACGAGGCCGCCCACCTCGTCGGCTCCGCGCCCCACTCCCCGGCCGACCGCCTCGGATGACGCCGCGCCGACGGCGCCCGGAGGAACGGATTCCGTGGATGCCGCACCGGCTGCGCCCCCGCCGTCTTCGGGCGGTTCGGGCGACGGTGGGTCAGGGGAGGGTGCGGGCGCTCCGATCGCGAGCGACGCCCCGCGCGTCGCCTTCGGCGACCCGCGCCTCGACCTCGGGTCGTTGGAAATAGACCTGCTCGCCGGCGTGGAAGTCTGGAGCGTGCCGGCCGCTACCCTCGGCGTGCCCGGGATCCTGCTCCTGGTCTGGGTCGCGCTCCAGGCGGTGGGCGCGCTGGCCTGGATTCCGGCCGTGAAGCGGCTCCGCGGCGACGAGGACGCGCCGTCCTGACCGCTCTTCGGCCGAGTTGCAGCCAGAGCAACTATCGACCAAGTTCGGACGCTTCGACCTCTGTCCGTTGCCCTCGCGGCAACGTCCGACCACGCGGACGCTCGTATCGGTCTCTGTTTCGCCGTTAGTTGCGTCCGCGGAAATCCGCTGACCGCCTACCCGATGGGCGTGTTCGCGTCCCACTCCTCGAGGAACTTGCGCACATCTGCCAGGAAGAACCCGACCTGCGCGCCGTCGAGCACGCGGTGATCGAACGAGCAGGTCATGTTCATCATGTGGCGGATGGCGATGACGTCCGCGCCGTCCAGCTCGATGACCCGCGGCCGCTTCACGATCGCCTCCATCGACAGGATGGCGACCTCCGGCGCGTTGATGATCGGCATCGATGAGACCGATCCGAACCAGCCGGTGTTGTTCACCGTGAATGTGCCGCCCTGGAGCTCGTCGAGGCGCAGCTTGCCGGCCTGGGCGCGCGAGCCGATGTCGCGGATGCGGCCATTCACGCCGCTGATGCTGAGCTGATCGGCGTTGGCGATGACCGGCACGATAAGCCCGTTGTCGACGGCCACCGCGATGCCGATGTTCATCGCCTGCTTGAGGATGATCTTGTCGTCGGCGAACTGGCTGTTCAGGGTCGGGTGCTTGCGCAGCGTCTCGGTCACGGCCTTGACCACTACGGCCACATAGCTGAGCGCAGCTCCCTCGCGCGCCTTGAAGGCCATGTTGTTGGCTTCGCGCCACTTCACCACGTTCGTCATGTCGACCTCCACCACGGTGTAGGCGTGGGGGACGGTCTGCTTGACCTGGGTCATCTTCTTGGCGATGCCCTTGCGCATCTGCGTGAGCGGCAGCTCGACATCGCCCCCGGACGGAGCCGGGACCGATGGCGGCGCGGGGCGAGGCGCCGGCGCCGCGGCCGCAGCCTCCGGCTGCGCTGGGGCGGCCGCCGGAGCGGGCGCCGGGGTGGCGGCGGCGGCAGCCTGCGGCTGCTCGGCCTGCGCCGGGGCCGCCGGTGCGGCCGCCGGAGCACCCTTGTCGATGAATGCGAGGACGTCGTCGCGCGTCACGCGGCCGCCCGCGCCGCTGCCGGACAGCTGGGCCACGTCGATGCCGTGCTCCCGCACGAGGCGGCGCACGGCCGGCGTCATCCGCGCGGCGCCGTTGCCGCCGCTGCCGGGCGCCGCTTCCTGGGCGGCCGGTGCCTGGGCCGCGGCTGGCTCGGGCTCTGGCTGTGCAGCCGGCTCGGGCTGTGGCTCCGGCTCGGGCGCGGAGGCGGCCTCGGCTGCGGCCGGGGCCTGCTCCTGCTCCTCGATGGCTTCCGGGCCGGCATCGGCAGCCGCTTCCGGCTGAGCGGGCTCTTCGGCGGGCGGGGCCTCGGCCGCCGAGGCCTCGGCAGCGGGTGCCTCGGCGGCGGCCGCGCCGCCCTCGGCGTCGATCTCCGCGACCGGGGTGCCCACCGCGACCGTCTCGCCGTCGGGGACCAGGATCTTCGAGATCGTCCCGCCGACCTCGGCCGGGACCTCGGCGTTCACCTTGTCGGTGACGACCTCGAACAGCGGGTCGTACTGCTCGACGCTGTCACCCTCCTTGACGAGCCAGCGCTCGATGGTGCCTTCGGTGACCGACTCGCCCAGCTGGGGCATCTTGATCGTGGTTGCCATCGGAATGCAGGCCTCGTTTCGAACCGTGCTATCTCTGGGTCGAGTTGATTGTGGCCGATTCGGCCGCGACGTTCCTCCGTCGAGTTGTTACTGACATGAGCATTGGCGCGGGCGGGCGGCCGTCATCGGCCCTTCCTCCGCCGCTTTGCTCGTGAGGGTGTCCATTCGCAGGAGGAGTGGCCGTTCGACCGCGGCAGTGCTATTCACACGAGCACGGCGCGGACGAGCGAGCAGGGCGGACCGCATCGGTCAGTAGGCAGCCAGCCGGCGCGCGGCGTCGACGATACGGGCCGGCCCGATCATGAACCAGTCCTCGAGGTTGTGGTGGTAGGGGACGCCGGGGACGTCGGGGCCGGCCAGGCGGGTGACGGGGCCATCGAGGTGCTCGAATCCCTTCTCGCCGATCTCGGCGGCGATCTCGCCACCGAAGCCGCCGAATCGGTTCGCCTCGTGGACGACCAGCGCCTTGCCGGTCTTCTCGACCGAGGCCAGCACCGTCTCGAGGTCGAGCGGGCGGAGCGTGCGCAGATCGACGACCTCGGCCTCGACGCCGTCCTCGCGGGCGAGCGTCTCGGCCGCCTCGAGCGCGCAGATGCGCATGAAGCCGTAGCAGAAGATCGACAGGTCCTTGCCTTCGCGCGCGACCGATGCCTTGCCGATGGGCACGGTTGTATCGCCGTCGGGCACCTCGGCCTTGAAGAGACGGTACGTCTTCTTGTGCTCGAAGAACATCACCGGGTCGGGGTCGCGGATTGCGGCCTTGAGCAGCCCCTTCGCGTCGGCCGGCGTGCCGGGCGCGAGCACCTTGAGCCCGACGGTCGAGGTGAAGTAGGCCTCGTTCGACTGGGAGTGGTACAGCGCGCCGTGGACGCCGCCTCCGTACGGCATCCGGATCACCATCGGTGCGGCGAAGGTGCCGTTCGATCGGTAGTGGATGCGGCTGATCTCCGACACGATCTGGTTGAAGCCGGGGTAGACGAAGTCGGCGAACTGCATCTCGGCGATCGGGCGCAGGCCGTAGACCGCGGCACCCATCGCGGCGCCGGCGATCATGCCCTCGGTGAGCGGGGTGTCGAGTACGCGCTTCTCGCCGTACTTCGCCCACAGCCCCTCGGTGGCGCCGAAGACGCCGCCCTTCTTGCCGACGTCCTCGCCCAGGACCATGACCCGCTCGTCACGCTCCATCTCCTCGTCCATTGCGGAGCGAATCGCCTCGAGGATGTTCTGCTCGGCCATCAGTGGGCCTCCGAGCCGGTCGGCTCCAGTGGAACCGCCGTTCCGCCGCCGGGGATCGGGTCCGCGTAGACGCGCTCGTGGGCATCGTCGGCGCTCGGCTCCGGGCGAGACTCGGCGCGCTTGGAGGCCTCGTTGACCTCGGCCTTGACCTCGGACTTCAGGCGCTCGTCGATCTCATCGGTCAGGACTCCGACGGCTCGAAGCTCGTTGGCGAACATCGGGATCGGGTCGCGTTCCTTGAGCGCCTCGACCTCGGCGGGGTCGCGGTAGCGCCGCTGGTCGTCGTCGGAGGAGTGGGAGGTCAACCGGACCACCTGCGCCTCGATCAACGTGGGCCCCTCGCCTCGGAGCGCCCGGTCGTGGGCCTCCCTGGCGGCCGCGTAGCAGGCCAGGACGTCGCCACCGTCGACCACCACGCCCGGCATGCCGTAGCCGGCCGCGCGCGCCGCGACCGAGCCGCCCGCCACCTGCTTATCAAGGGGCACAGAAATCGCGTAGCCGTTGTTCTCGCACACGAAGATGACCGGCAGGTTGTGGACGCCGGCGAAGTTCATCGCCTCGTGGACCTCGCCCTGGTTGGCCGTCCCTTCGCCGAACGAGGTCTGCGCGACGACACTGTCGCCGCGCACCCACGCGCCCATGGCGATCCCCACCGCGTGGAGCACCTGCGTCCCGACCGGCGACGACAGCGAGACGATGTTGTACGGCGCCCCGCCGTAGTGGCCCGGCATCTGCCGGCCCCCCGAGGAGACGTCATCGGCCTTGGCGAGGTGGGCGGTGATGATGTCCTCGGCGGTCATCCCGAACGTGAGGGCGGAAGCGATGGAGCGGTAGTAGGGCGCCAGCCAGTCGGTGCCGCGGCGCATCGGCCAGGCCAGTGCGACCTGCGCGCCCTCGTGTCCCTGCCCCGAGATGATGAAGGCGATCTTGCCCGCGCGCTGCATGAGCCACATCCGCTCGTCCACGCCTCGGGCGAGCAGCATGGCGCGGTACATGCCGAGCACGTCCTCGTCGCTCAGGCCGAGCTCGGCGTGCCGCGGTCGCGTATCGGTCTGGGCCATGCGCCGTCCCTCCTTGCTAGACGTGGATGGCCGCGCCGTCGACCGCCATCGCGGCCTCGGCGAGGACCTCGGTCAGGGTGGGATGAGCGTGGACGCTCATCGCGATCTCGGCCGCAGTACCCTGCACCAGCCGGGCCAATGTCGGCTCCGCCAGCAGGTCGCCTGCATGTGGACCGATGATGTGCGCGCCGAGCAGCTCGCCGCTGCCCGCATCGGTGACGAGCTTGGCGAAGCCGTCGACGTCGCCGACGATGGTGGCCTTGCCGAGCGCCCGGAAGGGGAAGCTTCCGGCCTTCGTTTCCAGACCGGCCGCCTTTGCCTCCTCCTCGGTCATGCCGACCGATGCGATCTGTGGCCGGCAGAACGTCACTCGCGGCATGAGGTCCATGCGCACCGGCTCCGGGTCGTGGCCGGTCATGTGCTCGACCGCCACGATCGCCTCGTGGCTAGCGACGTGGGCCAGGGCAAAGCCGGGGACGATGTCGCCGATGGCGTAGAGGTGCTCCGCACCCGTCCGCATGAACTCGTCGACCTTGACGTAGCCGCGGTCGACCTCGACCCCTTCGATGGCCTCGAGACCGATGTCCTCGGTGAGCGGCCGCCGGCCCACCGCCACCAGGATCACGTCGACGGTCAGGTCGGTGCGCTTCGAGCCGTCCTTGGTCGCGATCTGGAAGCTGACTTCGTCCTCGCCCTTTTCGAGCGTCTCGGTGTCGATCGTCGAGGCCACGTGCGACGTGATGCCGCGCTTGCGGAAGACGCGCGCGAGCTCCTTGCCGACCTCGGGATCCTCGAGCGGCACGATCCGATCGGCGAACTCGATCAGCGTGACCTCCGAGCCGAAGTCGCGGTACATGCTCGCCCACTCGACACCGATCGCGCCGGCGCCGACGATCGCCACCCGGCCGGGGACGTCGCCTCGGGTCAGGGCCTCGTCCGACGTGATGATGAGGCGCCCGTCGGGATCGAGGCCGGGGAGGGATCGCGGGGCGCTGCCGGTGGCCAGGATGAGGTTGTCGGCGCTCGCCTCCAGCTCACCCGAATCGCCGCCGCCGACCCGGACGCTGGTCGGCCCGGTCAGCGTCCCGTTGCCGCGCAGGACGGTCACCTTGTTCTTCTTCAGCAGGAACTCGACGCCGGATACATGCTTGTCGACCACCGCGTCGCGGCGCTTGCCGAGTGCGCCGTAGTCGAGACCGATGCCGTCGTGGCCGGAGAGGCCGAACTCGGCGCCCTGCTCCTGCACCCGGTGCAGCAGGTCCGCCGTCTCGAGCAGCGCCTTCGACGGGATGCAGCCACGGTTCAGGCATGTGCCGCCGAGCTTGTCGCGCTCCACCAGCCCCACGTTGAGGCCCAGCTGCGCGGCGCGGATGGCGCCGACGTAGCTCATGCCGCCACCCAGGATGAGCAGGTCGAAGCGCTGCGCCTCTGGCATCAGCCGGCGGCCACCGCCGGTTCGGCCTCGAGCGCTCGGCCCTCGTGGGCGCCGATGCGCGCGCGCCACTCGTCGGGCACCGGCATCGGTCGCGAGATCGAGTAGTCGTAGGTGACGAGCACCGACTCCGCCTCGCCGACGAGCCTCTGCTCGCCGCCCGCGGTCATGCGATGGCTCATGGCGATGCTCGTTCGGCCGATGCGGTCCACCTGCCTGTGGCAACCTCGACGTCCTCGCCGAACATGATCGGCGAGCGGAAGTCGAGCTCGACGCGCGCCAGGATCAGCGGCATGCGCTCGAATGGCTCGGCCGGCTGGATGACGTCGAGCAGGTAGCGGATGCGGGCCAGCTCGATGTAGCTGAAGAAGACCGCATTGTTGACATGGCCGAAGGCATCGGTATCGCGAAAGCGAACCTGCAGGGGCGTGCGGTGCCGGAATTCATCGGTCACGGAGCGGTAATTCTAGCGGAGGCTTGGTTGTTGGGCGCCAGCGTATATACCCTTGGCGTGAGCCGCTCGGACCCGCGTCGGAGGGGTGTCCCACCCTATGTTCAACCAAGTGGTTGAACATGAGGCGGCATAGCCGAATGGGCGAGAGCGACGCTCACCGCCCGGACTTGGAGAGGTCGTCGAGCGCGCTCAGCGGATCCTTCGGACGAGGCTGCGCGCCACCACCACCCCCCTCGATCTGGGCGATCGCCGCCTGCGCCAGGAAGCCGCTGCGGGTCTGGCCATTGCGTTGGGCGGCGTCGTCGATGCGCGCGAGGATCCGCTCGTCGATGCTGATGAGGACACGTTTGGCTGGCATGGGGCGGAGTATATAGGTATATACGCGAGTGCTAGAGCGCAGACCCGATGCGCGACATGAGCCCCGCCAGCAATGTCGTCCGCGGCACGACGCTGTCGAGATCCAGCCACTCATCGACCGAGTGGTCGTCTCCGCCGACCGGCCCAAGGCCGTCCAGGGTCGGGAAGCCCATGCGCGGCGGTCGTGTTCGCGTCGGAGGCCCCACCAGTCGCGGCGTCCTTCAGCGAGAAGCCAAGCTCACCGGCGATCCCGACCGCCAACGTGACGAGCCGCCCCGACGCATCGGTCTTCTCCATCGGTGGATGCCCGGCCGAGCGCGTGAGCGACACCTGCACATCCGGCACGGTGGGTGACGACGCCAGGCGCTCGACCTCCGCGGCGGCGGCGTCGAAGGCGTGGACGGTCGAGGCACGCAGGTCCACCTTCATCTCGCATCGCTCAGGCACCACGTTCGGTCGAGTCCCGCCATGGATGACGCCGGCATTGACGGTGACCGTCGGCCAGCGGCCGTTCAGCGCGTGCAGAGCAACGACCTGGTGCGCGGCCTCGAGGATGGCGGAACGGCCCCTCTCGGGCTCGACGCCGGCGTGGGCGGCGCGGCCGGTGATGCTCACGTGATAGTCGGCAATGCCCTTGCGGGCGCTGACGATGTCGCCGTTCTCCCGCGCGCACTCGAGCACGAGCACCGCGTCGTGCTCTCGGCGCGAGCGCACGGATGACCGGCGTGCTGAACGGTGAGCCGATCTCCTCGTCCGGGTTGGCGACGAACGTGACCGCCGGCCGTTCGCCGGCCTCCTGCAACGCACCGATGGCGTGGAGGCCAGCCAGGAGCCCGGCCTTCATGTCGGTCACGCCGGGACCGAAGGCGCGCCCACCTTCGGACCGATACGGCCGCTGCGCGGCCGTGCCCGGATCGAAGACGGTGTCCATGTGGCCGATGAGCAGCAGGCGCGGGCCGTCGCCGTCCAGACGCCCGATGACGAGGTCGCCGAGCTGCGGCCTTCGCTTCGGCCGGTTGTGCGCGGGTGCGCTCGACGGTCGCGCGGAGGGACTGGAGCGCATCGGTCACGAAGTCGGCAACCTGGTTGACGCCGTCGGGCGTGTACGAGCCGCAGTCGATGTTGACGAGCTGCTCGAGCTCGGCCAGGTAGCGCGACAGGCGCGACTCGACGATGCGCGACAGCGCGGTGGGATCGGGCATGGCCGTCAATATACTCAGGCCCATGCCGCCAAAGGCCGGACGCCGCGGGCGCGACGTGGAGCTCGTGGAGCTCCGGGTGCTGGATGGGCCGAATCGATTCTTCTCGCGGCCCGCGGTCAAGCTCGACTTCTCCGGGGTGCGGCCGGGCGATGCCGCCCGCGTGACCGAGGCGGCCGGGCGGGCGGTGAGGCGGCTGTACGCGGAGCTTGGGCTGCGTGAACCGCGACTGGCGACGCGCGAATCCTTCGACGACCTGCGTTCGGCGATCGCCTATCCGTGGCGGCGTCGGACGATCTCGCAGGCGATCGGCGCATCCGCCTCGCGAATCGCACTCGGGCGCTCGACCTACAAGCGCGAGCTGGCGGGGCTGCGGGCGATGGCGCTCGGCCCGCTGGCCCAGGTCCCGCGGCCGCGCATTCCGATCGTGGCCGTCACGGGCACGAACGGGAAGAGCACGACGACCCGGCTGATCGCCCACGTCTGCGCGACCGCCGGGCGCAAGGTAGGGATGACGAACTCGGACGGGATCTACGTGCGCGGTGAGCTGGTCGAGGCGGGGGACTGGACCGGCTTCGGCGGCGCGGCGCGGATCCTCGGTGAGCACGGGCTCGACGTCGCGATCCTCGAGACGGCGCGCGGGGGAATCCTCCTCCGCGGGATCGGCTACTCGTCGAACGACGTGAGCGTCGTCACCAATGTCAGCGCCGACCACCTGGGCCTCCAGGGGATCGACACCGTCGACGAGCTCGCCGACGTGAAGTCGACCGTCGTGCGCATCACGAAGCGCGGCGGCTGGGCGGTCCTCAATGCAGATGACCCTCGCGCGTGGGGCATGCGCCGGCTGACGCGCGCACGCGTTTACGCCTTCAGCATGGAGGGCAGGACCGATGAGGTCCGTCGCGCGCTGAGGCATCGCGGTCGAGCGGCGACGCTGGAGGACGGCTGGATCGTGCTCCACGGCGTGACGAAACGACCGCGCCGGCTGCTCGAGGCCGCCGATCTGCCGATGACGGTTGCCGGCCTGTCGGTGCACAACATCGCGAACGCGCTGGCCGGTGCCGCCGCGTGCGACGCACTCGGCCTGACGACGCGCCAGATCAAGCAGGGCCTGCGCACCTTCGCGGTCGATAGCGCGGCCAACCCAGGCCGGCTCAACCTGTACGAGCGCGACGGGGTCTTCGCGCTGGTCGACTTCGCCCACAACGAGGCGGGCCTGTCGGGGTTGCTGGATGTTGCCCGGGCGGTGGCTGGGCGCAAGAAGGTGCGGCTCGGGTACGGGACCGCCGGCGACCGGACCGATGAGATCCTTCACCGCCTCGGCGTCCTCGCCGCAGACGCCGACGACCTCGTCATCGCCGAGAAGCGCCACTACCTGCGTGGCCGCGACCTCGGGGAGATGAACGAGATCCTGCGCGCCGGTGCCCGCGAGGGCGGCTTCGCCGGCGAGATCGAGGCACTGCCGACCGAGCTCGGAGCGCTCCAGGCGCTCATCGATCGGGCCGATCCCGGCGACGTCTGCGCGGTGATGGCCCATGTCGAGCGTGCCGAGCTCTTCGAGTGGCTTGATTCCGATGGCTTCCGCCCGGTGGACGTCGAGCAGCTGCGAGCGATCATCCAGAGCTGACGGCACTGCCTCAGAGCTCGATGTCGACCTCGTCATCGGCGTCGGGGACGCCGACCACGGCACGGAGTCCATCGGTCTCGCTGGCGCCGCCGTGCTGACGTCGCTGGAGCTCCTTCCAGACCCGGTTGGCGTGGTCGACGCAGACGACCACGACGTCGCCATCGGTGGCGTGGTCGAGGGCCTCGCGGGTGGCCTCCAGCTCGACGAGCGACGTGGAAACCGAGGTTGCCCGGCGCTCGGCGCCGGCTGACTCGATCCCCTCGGCGATCAGGGCCGCGGTACCGCCACGCGGACGGCCGCGGTTGTTCTCGTCCTCGCGGATGATGATCTCGTCGAAGATGCCGGCTGCCACGCGGCCCATCTCCCGAATGTCATCGTCGCGGCGGTCGCCGGCCGTGGCCACCACGCCGATGCGCCGACCGGTGACCGGGGCCTTTGCACCGCCCGGCGAGGGTTCGGTCAGGCGCTCCACGAAGTCGCCGACCGCGCGCAGCGCCGGCGGATTGTGGGCGTAGTCGACGACGACGCGGTAGCCGTCGAGCTCGAACATGTTCATCCGGCCGGGAGCCATGAAGTACGACGTCGTGAACGTCCGCAGGCCCTGGCGGATGTCGTGGAGGTGCGCGCCGGCGGCCCACGACGCGGCGGTGGCGGCCAGCGCGTTCTGGACGTTCATCCTCGCGCGCCCTTCGAACGTCGCGGGGATCAAATGCGTCCACACCAGCGACATCGACTTGCGCCCCTGGCGCAGCACGATCATCTCGCCGTTCCGGCCCTGCTCCAGCGTCACCGAGCGGCGCCCGCGGGCGGCCTGGAACTTGAGGCGCTCGTGCTCCGGATCGGTGCTGAAGTAGATGACCGATCCCGAGCAGTGGCGCGCCATGGCTGCCACCAGGGGATCATCGGCATTCAGCACGGCCACTCCGTCGCGTGGCACGGCCTCGACGACGACGCGCTTGACCTCGGCGAGCTGGCGGATCGAATGGATCCCACCCAACCCCAGATGGTCGCCGGTCACGTTGATCACGACGGCGACGTCGTTGCGGTGGTAGCCGAGGCCCTCGCGCAGGATGCCGCCGCGTGCCACCTCGAAGACGGCGAAGTCGACGGTCGGGTTCTGGAGCACCATCGAGGCGGACTTCGGGCCCGATGCATCCGCCTTTCGCACGGCGCGGCCGTCGACGTAGATGCCATCGGTCGAGGTGAGGCCGACCTTGCGGCCCATGCCCTTCATGATGTGGCTGATCATCCGGGCGGTCGTCGTCTTCCCGTTGCTGCCGGTGACCGCGACGATCGGGATGCGCGACGGCGTTCCCGCCGGGAAGAGCATGTCGATCACCGGCTTGGCGACGTACTGGGCCTCGCCCTCGGTCGGGTGGGTGTGCATCCGGAAGCCGGGCGCCGCGTTGACCTCGACGATCCCGCCACCGGTCTCGCGGACCGGCAGCCCGACGTCGGGGCATATGAGGTCGATGCCGGCGATGTCGAGCCCCACCACCTGCGCCGCCAGCTCGGCGAGCTCGACGTTATCGGGGTGCGCCTCCTCGGTGCGGTCGATGCTTATGCCGCCGGTGCTCATGTTGCCGGTGCGCTTGAGGTAGACGCGCTGCGAACGCGGCGGGACATCGGTCATCTCGAAGCCCTGCTCGCGGGCGTAGGCGATGGCCTCGTCGTCGACCTTGATCCGGGTCAGCACCTTCTCGTGACCGATGCCGCGACGCGGGTCGGTGTTGGTGATCTCGACCAGCCCCGCGAGAGAGTGCTCTCCGTCGCCCTCCACGTGGGCCGGCACCCGCTGCGCGACCGCGCGCAGCTCGCCACCGATGACGAGGCACCGATAGTCGTTGCCGGTCAGGTACGTCTCCACGACCACGGTTCCGCCGCGGCTCTCGCGCCGCGCGACCTCGTAGGCGACGCGGATCGCCTCCTCGTCGGCCAGGTTGAGCATCACCCCTCGCCCGTGGTTGCCGTCGAGCGGCTTCATCGCCACCGGGAAGCCGATGCGGGTCGCGGCGGCCACGGCCGCATCGACGTTGCGAACGACCTCCGAGCGGGGGACCGGCACGCCGGTCGCCGCCAGCAGCTTGTTGGTGAGCTTCTTGTCCGAGGCGATGTCGACGCCCAGCGACCCGGTCAGCGAGGTCATCGTGGCCCGGATGCGCTTCTGGTGGACGCCGTGGCCGAGCTGGACCAGCGACTGGTCGTTGAGCCGGATGTACGGGATGTCGCGGAGTGCGGCCTCGTCGAGGATGGCCTGCGTCGATGGACCGAAGGCGAGCCGCTCGGCGAGGAGGATGAGGCGCTCGAGCTCGGCGGCGAAGTCGAGGGTTGGATCGGCCTCGACCAGGTGGTTGACGAGGCGGACGGCGAGCTTGCCGGCGGCCACGCCGACGCCCTCCTCGCCGTACGAGTAGACGACGTGGTAGAGCCCGGGCTCGCCGGTGCCGCGGGTCTTGCCGCGGCCCACCTCGGTGCCCGCCTCGCGCTGGAGCTGGAGGGCGATGTGCTCGGCGACGTGCCCGACCCAGGTTCCCTCGCGCAGCCGGTCCTCGAAGCCGCCGACCCGCCCGGTGCCGCAGGTGTGCTGGCCCACGCCGGGCAGCATCTCGAGCAGCGCCTCGGTGAAGCCGGGGATCGTGTTCGTCGGGAAGTGCTCGAGGATGCCGAGGTCGACGATGAGCTTGATGGCGGGGTCGTAGTTCCAGTAGTTCGGGCCGCGGAAGACCCGGGTCTCGACGATGGTCAGCTCCGCTTTCGGGACCGATCCGGGCGGCGCGCTGGCCGCCGTCCGCTCCCGGCGGGCGCGGCTGCGGGTGGTCGTCACTCGCTGGCCTCCTCCACGCGGCGCGCGCGCAATGCGCGGCGACGCCGAGCACGCTCGGGGGCGGTGTCGTCGGCGCCCTCGGCGGCGATGCTGCGGATGAGGCGCCGCGTGCGGTTCATCGCGGCCTGGATGCTGGCCAGCTCGCGATCGGTGGCGCTCACCGGGCGCAGGGGCGCCATGAGCTTGCGCTTGCGCAGGTCGAACCGATAGCCCGAGGGCAGCGAGTGCAGGGTCACGCCCGAGACCATGATCGGCCGATGGCGCTTCACCTCGTAGGCATCGGTGCGGATGTGGGCCGGGTCCAGGACGGTGACCGATCCCTTGCCGATGATCTCCATGATCCCCTTCGGGCTGACGAGCGCCGCGGTGTCCTCGTCGATGCCGAGGCCGAGCAGTGCCGGTGACTGCGCGACCAGCGCCAGGAGCCGTCCGAACCGGTTGCGCTGCTCGAAGTGCTGGTCGATGAGCACGCCGGGCAGCAGCCCGATGCCCGCGCTCATCTGGGTCATGCGCTGCTTCGGCGTCGCGCCGCTCGTGCCGAACGCGACCATGTGGCTGGCGATGGCCGATGCCCCGGCGCTCGTGCCGGCCACGATCGCGCCATGCTTGTGGCGCTCCACGAGGATCTTGCCCAGCAGCGTGCCGGCGATCACGCTCGACAGGCGCAGCTGGTTGCCGCCGGTCATGAAGATCCCGGTCGCGTCCTCCAGGGCGGCCACCAGCCGCTTGTCGTTGGCGTCGTCGCGCACGAGCGGGCGCATGCCGCGCACGTCGGCGATGCCCATCTGGCGGAAGAGCGACAGGTACAGCTCGGTCGCCTCGTCGCCCAGCGAGGACGCCGTCGAGATGACGACGACCCGGGCATCGGTGCCGCCGGCCAGCGAAACGAAGCGCGCCAGGATCTGGCGCTGGCGGAGCTTGTCCTCGGCGCCGCCGATGATGAGGAGATGACCGGCCCGGGCCTGCCCGGGGCTGGGCGTGGCAGGCATGGCGCGCAGCATACCCAACTCGGCCGCCACCCAACGCGGCGCTAGACTCGACCGAATGCCTCCGACGGATGCGATGCAGACCGAAGAGCGCGACTACTACGAGGTTCTCGGGGCCGAGCCGTCCGCGTCGGCCGAGCAGCTGCGCGCCGCCTTCCGCGAGGCAGTCCTGCGTCACCATCCCGACCTGGCGCCCTCGTCAGACGTGGCCACCCGGCGCACCTCGACCCTGAACCGCGCCTGGGCCGAGCTGCGCGACCCGGTGCGCCGGCTCCACTACGACCGTGCCCTCGAGGGCGGCCGGGCCGCGACCCTCGACTGGCCGCTCGAGCCCGGGCAGGCTCGGCGCGAGCCCCGTCGCCGTGCGCGCCGCCCTCGCGTGGAGGAGCCGAGCCCGTGGCACATGCCGCAGTGGCGCTGGGTCTCGGGCTTCCGCGTCCCGGCCGAGGTCTTCCTGGCCGGACCGGCGGCGCAGGAGCGCTGGATCGTCGAGCACCACATCGTCGGCGAAGACTGGCGCGAGCACACCCAGCGCTACTGGCTGCGATTCGCGGCGCGCCACTATGCCGAGCGCGGGCGGACCGATGACTGGCTCGGCGCGCTCGAGCTCATGCTCGAGCAGGACCCGCCGCTGGCCGAGATCGTCGATGCCGGGCTGCGCGAGGCCTACATCGCCGCCGGAGAGGAGCTGCGCGGCGCGATGATCGTGGCGCGGATCGCCGAGCGCCATCCGCCCGACTCACCGCAGCGGCGCTGGGCCGATCGCGAGCTGCGCGTCCTGCTCGGCGAGTACCGCGACCAGCACGTTCGCCGCGGCGCGCCGGCGCAGCGCGCCGAGAACGCCGAGCTGCTCCTCAACTTCCTCGAGTCACTCGGCCTCGAGCCGAGCTTCACCGATTACCGCGCCGCGATCGTCGCGCACCGCCGGGCGAAGAACGCCGGGCGCGCCGCGGAGCTCGTCGAGCGCGTGATGCAGGCTCCGGTCGCTGAGGCCGGGCGCTGGTTCAGCCTCGTGCAGCTGCTGACCGAAGCCGGGCAGCTTGACCGCGCGTCAGCCCTGCTCGCCGAGATCGCGCGCGGCGAGCACCCCGAGGCCCTCGATCGGCGCCGCGTGGTCGGCCCGCTCAAGCGGATCGCGACCGCGCGCGAGCGCCTCGCGCGTGCGCGCCGTCGTGGTCTGGCCGCGGCCGGCTGAGCCATGGACCGGATCCGCATGGCGCGTGCGCCGCTGCTCGGGGCGATCGTCGGCGTCGGCGCCACGCTGGTCGGTGCATGGCTGGCCGGGCCGGACGGGCGGCACCTGCCGTACGTCGTCCTGCTCGTGCTGGCCATCGGCATCGTCGGCCTGGCACTCGGGGCGATGGCGGCGCTGGCCGCCTACGTCGCGGGAGCGGCCACCGTCCTGGGGCTCACGCTCATCCAGCCCGGCGGAGTGCAGTCCCTGGAGACCAGCGACCTCATCCGCTTCGGCGCGTTCGTCTTCGGCGCGCCCGCTCTGGTCTACCTCGTGAACAGGGCCGAGACGGCGCGCGCAGAGGCCGCCGAGGCGCTCGTCGCCAGCCGGGCCGCGGAGCAGCGCCTCGAGGTGGAGCGCCGGCGGATCGAGGCCAGCGGCGAGCTCCTCGAGCAGGCGCATGCCGAGTCGGAGCGCGACCGGGCGCGCCTCGAGGAGGTGGCCGAGGCGATCCCGGAACCGCTCATCGTGTACGACAGCGAGCTGCGCGGGACGTACGGCAACCGCGCCGCCCTCCGTCTTTTCGGACGCAGCTTCGTCGAGCGGCCCATCGACGAGTGGGGCCGCTCGACCGAGCCGCGCGATGAGCAGGGCCGGCATTTGGAGCGCGAGGAGTGGCCGCAGATCGTCGCCCAGAACGACTCGGTCCGCCGCCGCCTGCTGCTGCGGATCCCGATGTCCGGCCGCGACGTGATCGTCGACGTCGAGGGCACGCCCATCCCCGGCGGTGGCGCGGTGCTCCTGCTGCGTGACATCGGAAAGGAGGAGGACGAGCGGCGCCGGCTGTCGCGATTCGCCAGCTTCGTCGCCCACGAGCTGCGCAACCCGCTGGCGGTGGCCAAGGCCCGCTCCGAGCTCGCCCAACGCGACCCCAACATGCCGACGCGCGCCCGCAACCACAGCCGGCGGGCGCTGGAGTCGGTCGACGCCGCGATCGGCATCCTCGAGCGCCTCGAGCTCTATTCGCGCGCCGACAGCGGCAACGTCGAGGCGCTTCGGGAGCCGTTCGAGCTGGCGCCGGCGCTCGGCTCGGCGATCGAGCGGCTGCGCACGCGCGGCTCGGAGCGCGAGGTGCTCGTCGAGCTGGCGCCGGGCGTCCATGTCGTCGGCGACCGACCGCTCACCGAGCAGGCCATCACCAACCTGCTCACCAACGCGGACCGATACTCGACGCCCGGCGCCCCGATCCACATCGAGGTGGAGGACGGCGAGATGGTGACCCTCCGGGTCCGCGACGAGGGCCCCGGCGTCTCCGACGAGGTCGCCGCGCGCCTCTTCCGCGATCGCGTGGCGGCGGGACGCGGCCTCGGCCTGGGGCTCTACCTCGTCCACGCCTCGATGCAGGCCATGGGCGGATCGGTCCAGCTCGAGGAACGACGGCCGCGCGCCACGTTCGCGCTGCGCTGGCCGGCGGCCGCCGGCGAGTGAGCGGCGATCCGCTCCGACTGTTGCGCCTGCCGGGGCCGATCGCCGGCTACCCGCTCGAGCCGTCGGACGAGGAGCTTGCCGAGGTCGCCGGGCTGCCGGTCACCGCGATCGTGCGCTACGACATGAACACGCTCGGCGACGGGCCGCTTCCGGCGGTTCGCGAGGCGTGGCGCGCCTGGGATCCCGGATCGGTGGTCGAGTACGGCGACCTGGGCTACCGACGGCTGCGGGCGGCGATCGGCGCGCACGCGGGGGTCGACCCGTCGCGGGTCGTGCCCGGCGCCGGCGCCGACGAGCTGATCCGCCTGGTCACCACCGCCGTCGTCGGTGAGGGCGACTCGGTCGTCATCCCGACCCCGACCTTCCCGATGTTCGCGGTCGAGGCCTCGCTGGCCGGCGCGACCGTCGTCGCGGTGCCTCGCGCGCACCCCGCGACCAGGCAGCCCGGCGACGAGATCCGCGCCGCGGCCGAGCGATCGTCCGCGCGCCTCGTCTGGCTCTGCTCGCCGAACAACCCGACCGGCGAAGGCATGCCGATCGACGAGGTGGCGCGGATTGCCGACGGCCTGGAGTCGATCGTCGTCGTCGACCAGGTGTACCTCGAGTTCGCCGCCGCAGCCGGGCACGGCGACCTGGACGCCCTGGCCCTTACGGAGGGGCGAGACAACCTGCTCGTCCTGCGCTCGCTGGCCAAGAGCCACGGGCTGGCGGGCGCCCGCATCGGCTACCTGGTGGTGCCGGCCGTCCTGGCGGAGCGCTTCGACGCGATGCGCCTGCCGCTGTCGGTCGGGCTGCCCACCGAGGAGCTGGCGGTGGCGGTGCTGGCGGACCCGGCGGCGGCCGAGGAGCGGCACGCGGCGATCATGCGCGAGCAGGCTCGCCTGGCCGATGAACTGCGCCGGCTCGGCTGCGAGGTGCTCGACGGGGTCGCCAACTTCGTGACCTTCCGCCCGCCGGACGCTGCCTCGCTGGCCGATGCGCTTCTGCGGCGCGGCCTCGTCGTCCGCGCCTACGACGCCGGGATCATGGCCGGCTGGCTGCGCGCCACCGCCCGTGGCTCCGATGAGAACGCCCGGCTCATTGCGGCGCTCGACCAGTTGCTGGGGTGAGCGGTATCAGCGTCTGCGGCCGGGTCGCGGCCCCGTTAGCGGATATATCAGTAGTGATATCACCGATGACAGGGTTGCATCCCCTCGGTCAACACCGCCTCACGTAGCCGCGACCACCTCGAGCGGCCCGAAGCCGGCGGCGCCGAGCTCCTCGCGGACTCTCGCCGCATCGCCGGTGAGCAGGATCAGCGCCTCGTCGGGGCGCACCAGCTCGAGCGCGGCGGCGTGGACCTCGGCCGGGCCGACCTCCTCGATCCGCGAACGGTAGGTCTGCCAGTAGTCGTCGGGCAGCCCGTAGACCGCGAGCGGCTCTATCGCGCCGGCGATGCCGGCTGTGGACTCGAAGCGCAGCGGGAAGACGCCGACCAGGAAGTCGCGCACCTCGGCCAGCTCGGCCTCGTCGGGCGGCGAGTCGCGGATCCCGTCGAGCTGGCCGAGCAGCTCGCGGATGGCATCGGTGGTGACCTCGGTCTGGACGGCGGCGTTAGCGGTGAACGGCCCCGGGGCGCGGCGCGGGTCGAACGAGCAGCGCGCGCCGTAGGTGTAGCCCAGCTCCTCGCGCAGCCGCTTGTTCAGACGGCTGCTGAAGACGCCGCCCAGCAGCGCCGCCATGACCATTGCCGGGAAGTAGCGCGCGTCGGCGCGGTCGATGCCCAGGTGCCCGACCCGCAGCTCCGACTGCACCGATCCGGGCCGGTCGACCAGCACCACGCGGCGCGAGCCGCGCTGGCGCGGCTCGAAGGTGCGGTGGCCGTGGCCGGTGCCGCTCCAGACGCCGAGATGGCGTTCCACGGCGCGCAGCGCCGCGTCCGGCTCGATTGCCCCGCCGATGATGAGGTTGGCGACGCCCGGCGCGTATCGGCTGGCGTGGAAGTCCCTTGCGGTCTTGACGTCGAGCACGCCGACCGTCTCCGGCGAGCCCGCCGAGAGGCGGCCGTACGGGGTGCTGTCGGCATACACCTCGGCCAGGAAGCGCTCGTCGGCGAGTCGGCCGGGATCGGCCCGCGCCTGGAGGATGTCGTTGAGCCGCTCGGCCTTGAGGCGCTCGAACTCGCTCTCGTCGAGGCGCGGCGTGCAGATCATCTCGGCCAGCAGCGCCAGCCCGTCGTCGAGCTTCGCGCCGAGGGCGGTGAAGCCGGCCCGGGCGCTGTCCCACGACGACTCGCTGCCGACCTCGATCCCGAGGCGCTCGGTCGTCTCGGCGAAGGCCGCCGCGTCGAGGCGCTCGGTGCCGGTCACCAGCAGCTGGGCGGTGAGCGCAGCGACCCCGGCCCGCTCCTCTTCCTCGCCGGCGGCGCCGGCATCGGTCAGGAGGTGGACGCTGACGAGCTCGCGGTCGGGAAGCGGCACCAGCCAGACGGTCAGGCCGTTCGACAGCCGATGGCGGGTGAAGTCCGGGAACCGATACGTGCGCGGAGCGCCCGACGGTGGCCGCGCGACGGTCATGCGGCGGCCTCCGCGGGGATGTAGGTGAGCGTCACCCGGTTCTCGGCGTGCACCGACTCGCGCAGCGTGGCGGTCACGCGATCCGGGTCGACGGCGGTGTAGCGCGCCACCTCCGAGTTGACGCGCTCCGGCTCGTCGAAGAGGCAGGCGTACATCGAGAGGCGGTCGGCGCGCTCCCCGATCCGCTCCAGCGCCGATGCCGCGTGGGCGGCGTGCAGGTTGCGGACGCGCTCGAGGTCGGCGTCGGTCGGCCCCTCGGCCGCGAGCCGATCGACCTCTGCGAGGGTCGCGGACTCGAGCGTCTCCGGCGCCACGCCCGGCCGGGCGGTGACCCACAGGGCGAACATGCTCGCGCCGCCGACGATCGGGAAGACGAAGACGCTCACGTCCTGCGCCAGGCGCTGATCGCGCACCAGGCTGGCGTACAGCCGCGACGCGCGGCCGGAGCCGAGGACGTCGGCGGCGACGTCGAGCGCGTCGAAGGCATCGGTCCCGAATGGCGGGACGCGGTGGGCGAGGTAGATCCGCGGCAGCGGCACCTGGTCGGGGACCGTGACCCTGACGTCCGTGCCCAGCAGTGCCTCGACGGCCATGTCGGGCGGCGGGGGCTTCGCGGGGTTGGCCGGGATCGGGCCGAAGTGGCGGTCGATCATGGCGAGGGCCGCATCGGTCTCGAAGTCACCGGCGATGGTGAGCACCGCGTTGTTCGGCGCGTACCAGGTCGCGAAGAAGTCGCGAACGTCGTCGAGTGAGGCGGCCGTGAGGTCCTCCATCGAACCGATGGTCGGGTGGTGGTAGGGATGGCCGTCGGGATAGACGAGGGCCTGGATGCGCTCGTCCCAGTCGCCGTAGGGCTGGTTGTCGACGCTCCAGCGGCGCTCGTTCTTCACGACGTCGCGCTGGTTGTCGAGCTTCTCCTGGGTCATCGCCGGCAGCAGGCTGGCCATTCGATCGGCCTCCAGCCAGAGCGCCATCTCGAGCTCGTGGCCGGGGAGCGTCTCGTAGTAGTTCGTGCGGTCGAGCCAGGTGCTGGCGTTGAGCGTGCCGCCGGCGGCCTGGACGAGGCTGAAGTGCTGCCCCTTCTCCACGTTCTCCGAGCCCTGGAACATCATGTGCTCGAAGAGATGCGCGAATCCGGTCTTGCCCGGCTTCTCGTGCTTGGACCCGACGTCGTACCAGAGGTTGACCGCGACCATCGGCGCGCGCGGATCGCGCGACAGGATGATGCGCAGGCCATTGTCGAGGGCGTGGCGCTCGATCGGGATCTGCGGCAAGGCGAGCCTCCGGATGGACCGATGCGGACCGGCCCCGAAACGGGAAACGGGCCGGTCTCCCTGGCCCGTCGGGTGCGCGAAATGGTGAGCGCCCGGGGATTCGAACCCCGAACCTAGTGATTAAGAGTCACTTGCTCTGCCGTTGAGCTAGGCGCCCAACGGGATGATGCCGCAGGCGCCGTGCCGGGTCAATTTGGCCCACGTGCGCCCGATAGATCGGGCGGGATTCGACATGAGCGCCGCTCCTGCGCACTTCTGCCCGATACATCGGGCAGATCCTCACAGAAGGCCGCGTCCCGCGAGACTGCGCCCGATATATCGGCGCGGACCTCAGAACGCTTAGCCGGGCGGGCCGGGACCGCCGCCCGGCTCGGGCGCGTTGCCGTAGTGCTCGCGCGCGAACTCGTCGATCACGTCGGTGTCGCCCGTTTCGAGCTCGAGCAGCCACGTCCATGACGTCGCGACGACCGGAGCCGGGAGTGGATCGGCACCGCCCCACGGGCTGAGGATGAACTTGTACCGACCGCTGACGCCGCTCGCCGTCTGGGTGTTGACGTAGCTGGTGAGCGCGTCGATCGACGCCGCGTCGAGCGCCTGGGGGTCGTACCAGATGACGACGCCGCCGTGCTCGAGGTTGTGGATCAGCTGCGTCTCGGGCTGCGGGGTGGAGTACACGCCCCACTCGGCGAGCGCACTCGGATCCCAGTGCGGGCCGGAGGCCGCCGGCAGCGACGAGTACGGGTCGGTCCCGCAGTTCGGATCACTCTCCGGGGCGACTCGGCAGTCGGCGCCCGGGACGACGTGCGATCCGCCATCGTTGGGCTGCTGGACGCCGAGACTCGCTGACGGCGTGCCGCCGAATAGCAGCACGAGCGCCAGGATCAGCACACCCACGACGAGCACGCCGCCGATGAGCAGCAGGCGCCAATCGGGCAGCGCCGGAGCGCTGCCCTGATCGATCCGTCGGTTGAGCGCCTCCGCGCTGGCACGCTCTCGGCGCTGGACTCCGGAGGTGCGTCGTCGCTTGGCCATACGGCGCGGAAGGATAGTCGAGGATCCGATCCGGTGCCGCTGGCACCCGATTTGCGCTTGCTATGATCGTGCGACGCGCGCGCCCGAGCGACGGCCGCGGGCACTGTCGACTCCCGTCCATGGAGGTGCCATGACCACTGGCGATCCGCCACGCCGGCGGGAGAACGCCTTCACCCTGGTCCGCCGTCTCGTGTCGGGCTTCGTGGACCTCGGCCGGCTCGAGGTGCAGCGCGGCCGGCAGGAGGTCACGGAGAACGTCGTCAGCTACCGGACGGGCGTCGTCTTCCTCGCGATTGCGCTGGCGTTCACGGTGCTCATGACGATGGTCCTGATGATCGTGCTCGTGCTGGCCATATCGGCACTGACCGGGCTGCCGGGCTGGGTCATCTCCATCTTCCTGCTGATCCTGCTACTGGCGCTGGTGGGCCTCTTCGCATGGCTGGGCGTGCGCAAGATCCAATCGGCCAAGTTCACCCCGGACGAGACGATCGAAGCGGTCAAGGAGGACCTCGAGTGGGCGAAACGCTTGCTGAGACGCGGCTAGAGATCGAGTCCAAGCGCACCGAGCTCGAGCGGACCTCCGCCCAGCTTCGCGACGCGCTCGACATCCGGAAGCGCTTCCAGGAGAACCCGGCGCTGGTCATCGGCATCGGTGCCGGCGCGGTCTTCCTGCTCGTCGGCGGCCCGGGCCGGGTGGCCGGCCTCGTCCGCCGCCGCTTCTTCCCGACGGACCCAGAGAAGGCGTACGACTCGTTGCCCAAGCCGATGCAGGCCTGGGTCGATCACATGGCCGGTGCCGTCGGACCGCGGGCCTCGGAGGCTCGAGAGGTCCTCGCCGATGAGCTGGTCCGCTGGCGCCACGACCCGCGCAAGCACGGCAAGATCAGCAAGAAGCTGGCGAAGCAGATCGCCGAAGGTCCGCCGGGCCCGCAGCGGGCGGCGTGGTCCGCCTTCGAGGCCGGCGCCGCGATCGTCGTCGCCGCCCTGGCGCGCAAGGCGGTCGAGCGCTTCCTGTCGGGCGAGCCGCCCTCGGGCGTGGCGGCCCTCGACGCCGCTGGAACGGCCGGCGGCGCCGCTGAGCCGGATCCTCGCCATGCCAAGGACGACGTGACGAAGTCGAAGTCGGAGCGCGCGAAGGCAGCGACGGCCGAGTACTCGGGAATGAGCTCCCGCCCCACCTGACGCCCGTTGGTAGACTCTTGCGCGGGCGAGTGGCGGAACGGCAGACGCGCCGGCTTTAGGAGCCGGTGTCGCAAGACGTGCGAGTTCGAATCTCGCCTCGCCCACCACGCACGCGCCCGGCAAGCAGGAGAACCCTTGGTCAACGTCTCCACACGGCCCGAGCCCGGCTCGAAGATGGTCCTCGAGATCGAGGTCCCGCGGGACGAGGTCGATCGCCACTTCGCCACCGCCTACCGCCACGTCGCCGAGCGCACCCGCGTGCCCGGATTCCGCCCCGGAAAGGCACCAAAGCAGGTCATCGATCGGTTCGTCGGGCGTACCAGCGTCGTCGCCGAGGCCATCGACCACCTCGTGCAGGACTCGTACGGCAAGGCCCTCGACCAGACCGATCTGATCCCGATCGACTCGCCGGAAGTCGACATCGACCCCGCCTCGCTGGCCGAGGGGCAGGGGATCACGTTCACCGCCACCGTCGCGGTGCGCCCGGAGGTGACGCTGGGGGCCTACACCGACTACTCGTTCGGGCTCGAGGTTCCCGAGGTGACCGACGAGCAGGTCGACCAGGTCATCGAGGAGCTCCGCGAGCAGCAGGCCACCCTGCGGCCGATCGACGGCCGCGGCGCGGCCAAGGGCGACATCGGCAGCGTGAAGTTCGCCGGCACCATCGACGGCGAGCCGTTCGAGGGCGGCTCGGCCGATCGCCTGCCGCTCGTGATCGGCGAGGATCGGATGATCCCGGGCTGGGAGGAGCATCTCATCGGCCTCGAGATCGGTCCGACGAAGGGCTTCGACATCACCTTCCCCGACGACTACCGCGTCGAGGAGCTGCGTGGCAAGGAGGCGCACTTCGAGGTCGAGCTCCTCGACCTGCGCGAGAAGATCCTGCCCGAGCTGACCGAGGAGTTCGCGGCCAGCATCTCCGACGTCGAGACCCTCGACGCGCTGCGCGCTGAGATCCGCGACGCGCTCACCCAGCGCGCGGACGCCGAGGCGCGGCACCAGTTCGGCGATCGGATCATCGATTTCGCCTCGACCAATGCCAGCGTCGAACTGCCGGAGGTGATGGTCGCCAACGAGGTCGAGATCATGCGCGACGAGCTGCGCTCACGGCTGGCGCAGCAGCGCATCGGCCTCGACCAGTACCTGGCGCTCTCGAAGCAGTCTCCGGAGGAGCTGACGGAGGAGCTGCGCGAGCCGGCGACCCGGCGTGTGAAGACCCTGCTCGTGCTGTCTGCGATCGCCGAGAAGGAGGGCGTCGACGCCACCGACACCGAGATCGACGCCGAGATCGCCTCGCAGCTGGCCCGATACGAGGACCCAGGCAAGCTCGCCGAGTATCTCGGCAGCCGCCGCGGCCGGAGCTACCTGCGGATGACGCTGCGCAACCGTAAACTGGTGGACGCGCTCATCGAACGCGCCCTCGAACCAGCCACCTCCCAACCCGAGCAGCCACAGGAGTCCGACTGACCGATGCTCGTTCCCATGGTCATCGAGTCGAGCGCCCGCGGTGAGCGGGCCTTCGACATCTATTCGCGGCTCCTCAAGGACCGCATCATCTTCCTTGGCGACGCGGTGGAGGACAACGTCGCCAACCTGATCATCGCCCAGCTGCTGTTCCTGGAGTCCGAGGACCCCGAGAAGGACATCCAGCTCTACATCAACTCGCCCGGCGGGGTCGTCACCAGTGGCCTCGCCATCTACGACACGATGCAGTACCTGCGCGCTCCGGTCTCCACGATCTGCATCGGCCAGGCGGCCTCGATGGGGGCGGTCCTGCTTGCGGCCGGCGCGACCGGCAAGCGCTACGCGCTGCCGAACAGCCGGATCATGATCCACCAGGGCTCGGCCGGGTTCCGTGGGAACACCCCCGACGTCGAGATCCAGATGCGCGAGAACCTCCACCTCGTCGGCCGCCTGCTCGAAATCCTCGCCAAGCACACCGGCCAAACGGTCGAGAGGGTGAAGCGCGACTCGGACCGCGACTACTTCATGGGCCCCGACGAGGCGAAGGAGTACGGCCTGATCGACGAGGTCTTCGCCGGCAACAACGAGTCGCTGATCAGCCTCGCGCAGAAGGCCGGCGGCGAGATGCCGACCGCCGACGAGGCCGCGGAGGCCGACAAGGTCAAGAAGTAGCCGTCATGGCGGGTCTCGTTCTGCAGTGGCCGGTCCCGTTCGCCAAATGCGCAGGTGGTGCGCATTCCGGTCCCCGGATCTCGTCGACTTGCCAGATGCGCGTGACGTGCGCACGACCACGCTCGCCATGGCAGGACACGCCTGAGTAAGGCTGCCCGATGCAGCGCTACGTGCGAGTCTGACAGATTCGGGGCCCAGCGGCTAAGCGACTCAGCGTCGCGGGCGTTCCGCGGCGAGAAGCCGCCGCTTCAGCCGCGGGTCCGAACCCCAGCCGGACCAACCGTCGGAGGCGCGCACGACCCGATGGCACGGCACCGCCGGGAAGAGCGGGCAGCGAGACATCGCGCCGCCGACGGCGCGGGCCGCTCCCGGCGAACCGATGAGGGCGGCTACATCGCCGTAGGTCAGTGTCGCGCCAGGGGGGATCAGGCGGACCCGCTCGTAGACAGCAGTGTCGAACGCGGACAGCGCCCGCAGGTCGACCGGCGGCAGCGGACCGCCACCGAGGGCCCGCTCGATCCACGAGGCGTCGAGCTCCGCGGGCTCCAACGAGGCGCCGGGAAAGCGCCCTTCGAGAGCCGCGAACGGCTCGGAACGGGAGACGGCGGCGACGCCGGCATCGGTCTCCACGACCCACAGTGGACCAAGAGAGGTCTCGACGCGCGCGAAGCGCAGCGTCGGCATCGGTCTGGAAGCACATGTGCCTCGATGGTAGGCGCCTGCTACCCACGTGAGCGCTGTGACGGATGGGCCGCTCCGAAGCGCCCCTCCTCCGACGACTGGCTCATGGCATGAGCAGTGCCGCGGAGGAGCCTCGACGGCGGCCCCTTCCTCCGACGCAATGCTCACCAGGTGAGCACCGCACCGACCTCGAGCGCACCCCGACGATTGGGGGGATGGGAGTCGGCTGGAACGCGCGTGCTACCATCGGCGACCGATGACCACCAAGTCGAAGGTCCCGTACCGCTGCTCCTTCTGCGGCAAGAGCCAGGAGCAGGTCCGCAAGCTGATCGCGGGCCAGGGCGTGTACATCTGCGACGAGTGCATCAACCTCTGCCAGGAGATCATCGAGGAGGAGATGCTCGAGACGCCGCGCGCGTCGAAGGCGTCGACGGCCCCCCTTCCCAGCCCGCGCAAGATCAAGGACCAGCTCGACGCGTACGTCATCAGCCAGGAGCAGGCCAAGAAGGTCCTGTCGGTCGCGGTCTACAACCACTACAAGCGGGTCAACGCCGGCCACACCGTCGACGATGTCGAGCTCGGCAAGTCCAATGTCCTGCTGGTCGGCCCCACCGGTTCCGGCAAGACCCTGCTGGCGCAGACGCTGGCCAAGATCCTGGACGTTCCCTTCTGCATCGCCGATGCGACCAGCCTGACCGAGGCCGGCTACGTCGGGGAGGACGTCGAGAACATCCTCCTGCGCCTCATCCAGGCCGCCGACTTCGACGTCCAGCGCGCCCAGCGCGGAATCATCTACATCGACGAGATCGACAAGATCGCCCGCAAGACGGACAACCCGAGCATCACTCGCGACGTCTCCGGCGAAGGGGTGCAGCAGGCACTGCTCAAGATCCTGGAGGGCACGACCGCCAACGTGCCGCCGCAGGGCGGGCGCAAGCACCCGCACCAGGACTTCATCCAGATCGACACCACGAACATCCTGTTCGTCTGCGGCGGGGCGTTCGAGGGGCTCGAGAAGATCATCGAGGAGCGGGTCGGCAAGCGCGGGATCGGCTTCGGCTCGGCGGCGCAGCAGTCGAAGGAGGAGCGCCGCATGGTCCTCCTCGACAAGCTGATGCCCGAGGACCTGCTCAAGTACGGCCTCATCCCCGAGTTCGTCGGCCGCCTGCCCGTGGTCGTCTCGCTCGCGGCGCTCGCGCAGGAGGACCTGGTCAAGGTCCTGACCGAGCCCAAGAACGCGGTCACCCGCCAGTTCACCAAGTTCCTGTCGCTCGACAAGGTGGAGCTCGTCTTCACGCCCGATGCCCTCGACGCCACTGCCAAGCTGGCGATCGACCGCAAGACCGGCGCGCGCGCCCTGCGCACGATCGTCGAGGAGGCGCTGCTCGACGTCATGTACGACATCCCCGAGCGCACCGACGTCACCAAGGTCGTCATCACCGCCGAGACGATCGAGCACGGCCAGCCACCGATGCTGGTCACCGAGACCGAGGAGGAGCCTCGGCGCCGCCGGTCCCGGGCCTCGGCGCGCGAGGAGCCCGAGGAAGAGTCGGCCTAGGCCCCCGTTCCATACATCGGCGGAATATCACGAGAACGCTGTCCCGCGCTGCGTTTCGTCGATATATCGGCGCCTGTCGCGCACGAGTGGCGCGCGGGCGCGCGCTTCACGCTCACGGGTCTTCGATGCATCGGCGAAACCGCGCGCGAGCGACGATTCAGGTGAAGTTTCGCCGATTTGTCGTCAATGGTCGGGCTCGGCGACCTCATTCTCTGGCTCCTCGGGCTCCGGATCCAGCGCGACCCCTTGGCCGCCGCCTTTTCGGCTCAGCCGCGTCGCCACCAGGATCTGGCCGTTCGGCACCGAGTGGAACGACCCATCGGCATCCCGCAGGAGCGTCCGTCGCAGGCTGAAGTCCTCGACGGTGCCCTCCACGCCGGCGACCCGCACGAGGTCCCCGTAGCTGTACTGGTTCTCGAGCACGACGAAGATGCCGGCAAGCCAGTCCCGCACCAGCGTCTGCGCCCCGAGCCCCACGGCGATCCCGACCAGCCCGAGCCCGGCGATGGCCGGACCGATGTTGACGCCAAGCTCGCCGAGCACCATGAGCACGGCGATCACCACGATCACCGCGGCGCCGATGCGCACGATGAGCTGCCCGACGGTCCGCACCCGGCCCTCGACCTCGGCGGGTGGTGGGAGGCCGCCGGTGGACGCGGATCGGTGCTCGACCACGTGCCGGACGCCGATGTTGACGGCAATCCTCAGCGCCACGATCGCCGCCAGCGTGGCAAAGGCGATGAGGCCGATGCGCAGCGCGAGCTCAGCGGACGGTGGCAGATCGGTCATTCGGCGATGGTAGCAACCGGCGCGGGCAGTACCGGAGTCCCTCCGCAGCCCGTACTTTGGGCGGCTCAGCATTGGCGCCATCCGGCGCTAGGATGTGGACCGGCCGCAACACTTTCGGGATTGCCCAGCCCAAGGAGATCACCAGCGCATGACCGCCAACCAGCGCCGCCCGGGATTCCGCCTTCCGTGGTCGTCCGAGATGGACGCCGAGGGCGGAGAGGTCGCGCCCGGCGGTGAGGAAGAGCCGATGACGCCCACTCCCACCGGCGACGAGCACGTCGCCGACGCCGCTGCCGAGGGGGCCCAGGCGGAGACACCGGCAACCCCGGCGCCCGAGCCCGCGGCCGAGATGGAGGCTCCGGCCTTCGCCGCCGCCGCCGCCACCTCCGGCGACGAGGGGGCCGCGCCCGCAGTCGAGCCCGGTCCGGCCGACGCAGTCGAGCCGGCGCCCGGCCAGATGGGGGATGAATTCATGCGCGACCTGGTCGCCGCCATGCGCGGCGTGGCCGACGAGGCCCGCGACACCGGCGTCGCCGACCTTCGCACCAAGGCCGACGAGCAGGTCCGCCGCCTCGAGGGAGACGCCGAGAAGCGTCGCGACGACCTGCGCGAGCGGGCCGAGAAGGACGTTGCCGAGGTGGGAGCGTGGGAGATGGCCGAGGCGGAGCGGATCAAGAACGAGGCGGAGCAGCGTGTCGTCGCGCGACGTGCCCAGCTCGACCAGCAGCTCGCCGCCGAGACGACTCGCACCGAGGCCGACACGAAGGCCGTCCGCGACCGCGTCGCCGAGTACGAGCGCGAGCTCGACGCCTACCACTCGCAGCTCATCGAGATCAACGACCCCGCCGCGTTCGCGGCGGCCGCCAAGCGCATGCCGAAGGCTCCGAGCCTCGACGCCGGCCCGGCCGCCAGCCCGGCGAACCCGGAGCCCGCCACCGAGACCCCCACGCCGGACACGGCGACCGCGACCGAGACGGAGTCACCGGCCAGCGTCGACGACCAGGTTCCGGTGGAGCCGATGACCGCGGCCTCGAACGGCGTTCCCGAGCAGGCGCCCGAGGTGCACCCGGCCGAGGAGGAGGTCCTCGCCGCCCGCCTCGCCGAGCTGGACGCGACGCTGCCGCCGGCGGCCGCGGCTGCGGAAGCCCCGGCACCCACCAGCGCCGAGCCGGCGACGACCGAGGTGGTCGTCAAGGGCCTGGGCAGCTTCGGGGCCATCACCGGCTTCCGCCAGGCGCTGTCGGGCGTCGAGGGGATCGACGCGGTGGCGCTCAGCCTGGGGCAGACCGGCGAGTTCGTCTTCCGCGCCACTCACGCCACCGGGTTCGACGTCCGCAACGCGATCGCCCAGCTCGAGGGCGACGGTGCGAATATCGAGGATCGTGCCGAGGGCGGCCTGCGGGTCACCCTCGATCGCGCCCGCTGATCCTTCTGCCGCCGACTGCGGCTTGCCTCGCGCCCGTCAGCACCTCTGCGTGACAATGTGCCAACGTACGCACGATCTCACGCAGGACCTCTGACCTGCAGCCGACCCGCCGGAGGCCGGCCCTGAGCGCCCGGGTGGTACACTCCACGCTCGGCAATGACCGTGAGGAGTACCCTCCATCGGCCGCGTCAGAGAGGCGTGCCACGGCTGAAAGCCCGCCGCGGAACGAGAGGGAGAAGGTCGCACGCGAGCCGTACGGGTCCGCCCGATAGCGCGGAGCACGAGGGGGCTCACAGCGAGCCTCGAACGAAGGTGGTACCACGACCCGTTCGTCCTTCGACGAGCGGGTCTTTGTATTGACCGATGAAGGAGCTCGACCGATGACGAAGACGCGACGCGAGCTGGCCCCGCGCTACGACGCCGCGCTCGTCGAGCCGGCGATCTACGTGCGATGGTTGGACAGCGGCGCCTTCACGCCGGCGCCGGAGATGCCGCCGGGCGCCGAGAAGTTCGTCATCATCCAGCCGCCGCCGAACGTGACCGGCGCGCTGCACCTCGGTCACGCCCTGACGGCGACGGTCGAGGACGCGTTCATCCGCTATCACCGCATGCGCGGCGACGACACGCTGTGGCTGCCCGGGGTCGACCACGCCAGCATCGCCGCGCAGTTCGTCCTGGACCGGATCATCGCCGAGGAGGGGGAGACCCGCGCCTCGCTGGGCCGGGATCGCTACCTCGAGCGGATGTGGCGCTTCATGGACGAGACGCGCGACATCATGGGCGAGCAGCACCGTCGGCTTGGGGCGAGCCTCGACTGGACGCGCCTCCGCTTCACGATGGACGACTTCAGCGCGCGGGCCGTGCGCGTCGCCTTCAAGCGGCTATGGGACGCCGGGCTCGTCTACCGCGGCGAGGCGCTCGTCAACTGGTGCCCGCGCTGCCGGACGACGATCAGCGACCTCGAGAACGTCCACCGCGAGGAGACCGGGACGCTGTGGACGGTGCGCTACCACCTTGCCCGGGAGGACCGCACGCCCGACCCCGAGCGGTGGATCAGCGTGGCCACCACCCGCCCCGAGACGATCCTCGGCGACACCGCCGTCGCCGTGCACCCCGACGACGATCGGTACCGCGACCTCGTCGGGGGCGAGGCGATCCTGCCCTTCTTAGGCCGGCGCCTGCCGATCGTCGCGGACGACCATGTCGAGCGCGAGTTCGGCACCGGCGCGGTGAAGATCACCCCCGCGCACGACTTCGACGACTACGACCTCGGCAAGCGCCACGGCCTGCCGATGATCAGCGTCCTCGACGAGGCCGCCCGCGTGAACGAGAACGGTGGCGAGTTCGCCGGTCTGGATCGGTTCGACGCGCGCGCCGCGGTCGTCGAGCGCCTGCGCGAGATGGGCGACCTGGAGGGCGAGCGGCCGCACCAGATGGTCATCGGCCACTGCGAGAAGTGCGACACCGTCGTCGAGCCGCGCCTCAGCGTGCAGTGGTTCGTCCGGACCAGGCCGCTGGCCGAGCGCGCGCTCGCATCGGTCACCGAAGGGCGGACCCGGATCCTGCCGGCGCACTTCGAGAAGGTCTACGCCCACTGGATGGAGAACATCCACGACTGGGCGGTCGGCCGCCAGCTGTGGTGGGGCCACCGCATCCCGGCGTGGTACTGCCCGGACGCGCACATCACCGTCTCGGACGCCGAGGGCGGGCCCGACGCCTGTGCCGAGTGCGGCCGTCCGGCGTCGGAGCTGACGCAGGAGACCGACATCTTCGACACCTGGTTCAGCAGCGGACTGTGGCCGTTCAGCACCCTCGGCTGGCCCGACGACACGCCCGACTATCGGCGCTTCTACCCGACCAGCGTCATGGAGACGGCGTACGAGATCCTCTTCTTCTGGGTCGCCCGGATGATGATGCTCGGCCTCTTCCTGACCGATGTCGAGCCGTTCCACACGGTCTACCTGCACGGCATCGTGCGCGACCCGACGGGCGCGAAGATGAGCAAGACGAAGGGCAACGTCGTCGATCCGCTCGAGATGATCTCCACCATCGGCGCCGATGCACTGCGCTTCGCGCTCGTCTCGGGCAACGCACCCGGTGTCGACCAGCGCCTGACCGATGCGAAGCTCACCGGCGGCCGCAACTTCACGAACAAGCTGTGGAACGCCGCTCGCTTCGTGCTCCGGGCGCGGCCGGAGCCGCTGGCCGCGCCTTCCAAGGAGCCTTCGCTTGCGGCTCGATGGATCCGCTCGCGGCTCGCGTCTGCGACGGAGCGTGCGACCCGCCAGCTCGACGCCCTCGACCTGGCGGGCTATTCGGCCACGGTGTACGAGGCGGCCTGGAGCGACTACTGCGACTGGTTCCTGGAGATGGCCAAGGTCGACCTGCGCCGGCCTGACGCGACCGATGCGGACCGCGCCGCCACCTGGGCTGTTGCGGCCGAGGGCCTCGCGACCCTGCTGCGACTGCTCCACCCGCTGATGCCCTTTGTGACCGAGGAGATCTGGCAGGCGCTCGGGGACCTGGAGCCGCGTGCGACGGCTGGCGAGCCGCTGCTGATCCGGGCTTCCTGGCCGATGGCTGCCGGCTTGGATCCCGAGGCGGAGAAGCTGTTCGACGACCTGTCGACCCTCGTGCGCGAGGTCCGCAACCTGCGCACCACCGCCGGGACGCCGGCCGGAGCGTGGGTCCCGCTCGTCGTCGAGCCCGCGGACGCCGCAGCTGAGCGTGCTCTCTCGGTCGGCGAGGCGTACCTCGAGGCGCTGGCACATGTGCGACCGATCGAGGTGCGAGCCGATGGCGAGCGACCGACGCTCGTCGCGGCGACCCCGCTTGGCGCCGCCTGGCTGGGCGGGGATCCGGCTTCGGGAGGTGGTGAGCGCCGCGCGGCGCAGGTGGCCGAGCTCGAGGCGAACATCGCGCGCGTTCGCGAGCTGCTCGCCAACGACGCATTCGTGTCGCGGGCTCCCGCGGCTGTCGTCGAGCGCGAGCGCGAGCGGCTGGCCGAGCTCGAGAACCAGCTCCGCCAGCTGACCTGACACGCGCGGCCCGATAGATCGGGCCAGATCACACACGAACGCCCCTCGTGCGAGGTTTCGCCCGATAGTTCGGGCCAGATCCCACAAAGCGTTCCTCGTGCGGGGTTTCGCCCGATATATCGGCCCCGACGCGACGGGACCGATGAGCCGATCGGGTCATGGCGGCCGCACACGACTCGGCTGGTAGAATCCCCGCGCCGAGCAGCACGAGGGGTCTACTCAAGCATGTCGTTCCTCCGGCGCAAGAAGCAGGACGCCGAGCCACCGCCACCGCCGACGCCCATCCAGGAGGAGGTCCTCGCCCAGGAGTACGGGCTGCGGCTCTCGCTGCTGGCGCGCAGCAGTGACGGCCTGCGGCTGCCCGCCGACCAGAGCGTGGCGGCGGCCATTCCGGGCATCGTCGAGCCGATCAGCCAGACGACGGTCGAGTCGATCGCGCCGCTGCCGCTCGAGTACTCGGATGCGTCGCCGGCCATCGAGCGCTTCAACGAGGTCCAGCAATGGGTGCTCGCGCGCCGCGACGTGAGCCCCGTCGGCCGCCACGGCCTCTATGTCCTCGAGATGACCGATGCCCTCGACATGACGGTCGACACCTTCCACTGCGGCCTCCTGCACGGCGACACCGATACGAGCGGGTACCCCGAGTACAACGCCATCGTCGGCGGGCTGGCCTCGCACTGGGACGAGCTGTCGGGTGAGCTCATCGTGCGCGCCGTCATCGGCTGGGGCGGCAAGGGGCTGCGGGGCGACACGGAGCGTATCGGCCAGAAGCTGCTCAGCTCGCTGTACCAGCAGGTGCTCGCCTCGGGCTACAGCCTGGGCGAGGCGGAGCAGGCACGGCTGCCGGCCATCGGTGCCCGATCGGGCCTGACCTGCGCGCACTGCGGCTTCGAGGCGGGCAGCGCCAGCGCCTTCTACTGCCCGAAGTGCGGCATGCGGATGGCGCGCGGCGCGTAGCGGTCGGGGCGCAGTACTTTCGGGGTAGGCCCCAAACGGCCCGAGTCCCATTGTCGCAGTACGGCGCGGCCCGGAGGATGGTGACGGACAGCACCGGACTCCCCACATCCGCCGCGTAAGGAAGGGCAATGGAGCGACCCACCATCCTGCTTGCCGTCGCCGAGGACGGCGAAGCGTACGTCGACGCACTCCGCCGGGCCGGCTTCGAGCCGGTCAGCGTCGAGCCGGGACAGGTCCATGACGTGCCCCACGTCGACATGGGCGTGGTCGACTGCGACCTGCCGCCCGAGGTGGTGAGCGCCGTCTACCAGCAGATCCACGACTCGCACGCGAACGCCACCCTGCTGCTGGTGGGCCCTTCGACCGACCTTCCCGATGGCGTCGGCGGCACCGGCGACGAGGTCGCCCTCAAGCCGATCCCGCCGGACGCACTCGTCTATCGGCTCCAGGCCCTCCTGATTCGCACCGGCCGCCACCTGCCGAGCGAGTCGGGCGCGTGGGCGACCGATGAGTCTCTCAGCTCGGCGCCGATCGCCGGCGAGGGCCACGTGGTCAGCGTCTTCGCCCCGAAGGGCGGGGTCGGGAAGACGACCGTGGCCGTGAACATGGCCGTCGCGCTGCGCCAGCAGACCCGCTCCGAGGTCCTCCTCTTCGACGCCGACGTCGGCGTCGGCAACGTCACCGCCGTCCTCGACGTGCCCTACCGCATGGGCCTCGCCGACCTGGCCGACAGCCCGCAGGAGGAATGGACCGATGCGGCCTTCGACCAGATCGTCGCCACGCATCCCGACAGCGGGGTGCGCGTCCTCACCTGGGGCACCGATCCCGGCGAGTCCGAGCGCATCAGCGTCGACCTGCTGCTGGCCGCGCTGCGCTGGGCCCGCGACCACCACCCGTACGTGATCATCGACAACCACCCCGGCTACGACGACCGCACCATGGCCATGCTGGCCGTCTCGAACGAGATCTTCCTGGTCGTCACGCCCGAGGTCGGCGCCCTTCGCAACAGCGCGCAGTTCCTCGAGCTCGCCCGCGAGCTCGGCCTCGGCAACGTGGTCCGCGTGATCGTGAACCGCGCCAACCACGGCATCCGCTCCCAGGACATGGCCAAGACACTGGGCCTGCCGATCTCCGCCACCATCGTCAGCAACGGGCCGAAGGCGGTCATCTCCTCGAACGAGGGGCGCCCGATCGTCCTCAAGTTCCCGCGCGAGAAGATGGCGGACGACCTGCACGCCGTCGCCCGCCTCGTCTCGCACCCCGAGCCGCTGGTGACCGGCCCGGCCCCGATAGGCGGCAAGCGCGGCTGGTGGACCCGTTTCGGGACGCGAACCTCCGAGGCCTAGGCTGCCCATTCCCCTAGGAATGACCCGGGCCTCGACCCTGACCGGTGGCGCGGACCTTGGTGACGCATTGCGAACCCCATCGGCCTGAGCCATCATTCCGCGGCCGTGCCGACCTACGACTACCAGTGCCGCTCCTGCGGCTCAGTGACCGAGGTGATCCACTCGATGCTCGAGGAGGGTCCATCGACATGCGAGCGCTGTGGAGGCGAGCTTCGGCGCGTGCTCTACCCGACCGGGATCATCTTCAAGGGCTCCGGCTTCTACCGGACCGATTCGCGTGCCGGCGGGAAGGCGTCAGCGGAGAGCACGGCCCCAACGAGCGAGTCGACGTCGAAGTCGAGCTCGGACGCCAAGCCCAAGGCGGCGAGCGCGGAGGGGACGAAGGGCTCGGGCGACTCCGGGACCTGAGGCCGATCAGGCCGGCTGGGCCTGTCGCGTGCCGCATCGGCGGCAGAATCGCGCGTTCGCGGACAGCGACAGCCCGCACTCGCCGCAGTTCTGGACGCCGACGTGGCCGACGGCGCTGGCGACCTCGCGGGCCGATGCCTCCCAGAATCGCTGGCCCGCGGCCGCTCGCATGGCGAACTCGGCAGCACCGACGGCCGCCCCACGCGAGCGGTAGGGGAGGACCGCAGGCGCCTCGGGCTGAGTCGGGGCCCCGCCGAGGCCCAGGTCGTCGAGCTGAGCTCGGCGAGCGGCCAGCTCAGGCGTCTCGTCCGCGGCGGCCGCCGGCTGGACGACCTCCGGCTCGGCCGGGCGGGTCGGGAATCGGAGGATCGTCTCGCTGATCGGAGCGATGCGCGGCGCGATCGGCGTGGGCGCCACCGGCTCGGGCTCGGGTTCGGTCTCTGCGGCGGCAGCGATGGGCTCGGGCTCTGCCTCGGCGGCGACCGGCTCGGGCTCGGGCTCTGCCTCGGCGGCGACCGGCTCGGGTTCTGCCTCGGCGGCGACGCGGCTCCGGCTCTCTCGGCCTCGGCGGCTCGCCCGGCGGCTCCGGCTCGGCCTCTGCCTCGGCGACGATCGGCTCCGGCTCGAGCTCGAGCGCGGCGTCCTCGTCCCAGGCCACGACGTGAAGGCGAGGGGGCTCCGGCACGGCTTCGGCGGCGACCGGCTCCGGCTCCGGTTCGACGGCCCGGACCGGCTCGGCCGGTGCCTCGGCCGCGGCCGGCTCTTCGTCCAGCTCGGCGGCGACCCAGGTCGCTTCCGGATCGGCGGGCGCGGCCTCGGCGGCGAGCGCAACCTCAGCCGCTTCGGCGGCGAGCGCAACCTCGGCCGCTTCGGCGGCCTGGGCCGCTTCGGCCGCTTCGGCCGCTGCAGCCGCCTCGGCTGCCTGCGCGGCATCGAGCTCGGCGGCGGCGCGCGCTGCTTCCTGGGCGGCCAGCATCTCGGCGAGCATGTTGGCGGCGACCTGGTCGGCCTGCTCCTTGGTCTCGTAGACGAAGCCGTCGGCACCGACGAAGCCGCCGACCGTGGCGACCGGCTCCTCGGGCTCGTACGTCGGGGCGGCGGGGGCATTGGTCCAGGCGCCGGGCGTCGAGGCCCAAGCGTCGTCGGGGACGTGACCGTTGGACGCCGCGGCCACCTCTTCGGGGAGGTCGGAGGTCGGCCAGGCATCCTGACCAAGGTGGCGGCGGATCTCCTCGTCTGTCATATCGGCTTCGGCGATGCCGGCGACCGCCTCGGCGGAGACGGCGGTCGAGGCCGCGATGCGCTCGGCGAGGTCGTCGGCGCCGGGGACCGGGACGCAGGTGCGGCAGCGGCCGGCGTCGTCGTTCCAGCAGCTGAGGCATGTGTACTGGCGGCAGTCGATGCAGAAGTTGAACGCCTCGTGGAAGGCATCGAGCTGCGCCGTTGCCAGCGCGCCCTCCTCGCCGCGCATGGCGTCGTCCATCGCGTCGCCGAGGGCGTCCTGGCTGGTCAGGTAGTTCTTGAGCCCACCGATCAACCCCCGCGTCTTGCGCAGCGGGTTGAGGCGGGTCGGCGCGCTGAACTCGTAGCGCGTCCCGCAGCGTTCGCAGAATGATTCGGTAAGGGTCTCAGTCAATGCCGCTCGTCTCCACCCGATTGGCGGGCCACGAAGTATACCGACGGGGTACAGCCAGGCCGCATCCGCCGAATGGGGCATGCCGGACGGCCGTTCGTACCCTTAGTGCTAGCATCGCGCGCGATGGGGATCCTGTCGCGGGTCGAGGCCTTCCTCGAGCGATTCCTCGAGGCACCGGCCGGCCGACTGGGCGCCTCGATCCAGCCCGTGAGCCTCGCCAAGCGCATCGAGCGCGCGATGGACACGAACAAGACGTACGGCGATGTGGGGGTGATCGTGCCGAACCACTACGCCCTGCACCTCCATCCGACCGACTACGCCGCCTTCGAGTCGTACCGCGGCTCGCTCGAGGACGACCTCGCGCATGGGGTCATCGCGCGCGCCCGCCACGAGCGCTACACGCTGGTCGCCCGCCCGCGGGTGACGATCCTCGCCGACGAGGCGACGCGCCGCGGAGAGATAAGGGTCGCCGCCAACGTCGTCGACGAGCGCGGCGGCAAGGTGCAGGAGGCGGAGCCGATGCCGGCCAGCTCGGACACGATGGTCTACGCGCGCCCCGGCGGCGACGCGGCGCCTGAATCGGCGCGGCGGGCCTACCTGCTCGTCAGCACGCGCGGCAGCAAGGCGGTGCAGTTCGACCTCGGCGGCGCGCTCATCGGCATCGGCCGCGCCAGCGACAACGACGTCATCGTCGACGACCCGATGGTGAGCCGCCACCACTGCCAGCTCAAGCTGCAGCACGGCGCCTATGGCTTCACCGACCTCGGCAGCCGCAACGGGTCGAGCGTCAACGGCCAGCAGGTGACCGAGATCGCCCTGGGCCCCGGCGACATCATCCGTATCGGCGACACCCAGATCGAGTTCCAGGTGCGCGGTTGACGGGCGACATCCTGCGCATCCTGCTGCTGCTGCTCCAGATCGGCTTCGTCGTGCTGCTCTACCTGATCCTCCTGCGCTTCGCCGCGTCGCTCCTGCGCGACCTGCGCAACGCCGAGCAGGCGCAGATCGCCTCGCGCTCCGGGATCGGGCGGCTCAGCGTGCTCGAATCGCCTGAGGACGAGCCGGCGGTGGGGACGACGCTCGCCCTGGGGCCGATCAACTCCATCGGCCGCAACGTGAACAACACGATCTACGTCGAGGACGACTTCGTCAGCTCGAACCACGCCATGCTCACCTTCCGCGGCCGCGCGTGGTTCGTCGAGGACCAGGGCAGCACGAACGGCACCTACGTCAATGGGCACCGCATCGACCGGCCGGTGGCGCTCAGCTTCGGCGACGAGCTGACCATCGGCCGCGTCCGGATGCGCCTGGACCGATGAGCGACCGCTGATGCGCGTCACCTGGCGCGGGGTGGAGCTCCGGCTGCTGCTGCCGATCCTGGTCATGGTGCCGCTCGGCTTCGCGATCACGAACATCGCGGTCAGCGGGCAGCTCGATCCCGGCCCGCTTGGGGTGGCAATCGGCTACGTCGCCATGTTCGTCGCCGCGCACGTCTTCCTGGTGATGTCCGGGCATCGCGGCGACCAGCTGCTGCTGCCGGCGGTGGGGGCGATGGGCGGCATCGGCATCATCATGCTCAACCGGCTCCCGCAGGACCTGGCCGGGACGAGCGCGTTCGGCATCGAGCTGGGCATGGCCGCGACGCAGCTGCTGTGGTTCGGCGTCGGGCTGGTGGCGATGCTGGCGATCGCGATCGGCCTTCGTGACGACGGCATCCTTCGTCACTACAAGTACACGTGGGCCGCCATCGGCATCTTCCTGCTGGTCGCGACCTTCGTGATCGGCTACGAGGTGAATGGCGCCCGGCTGTGGATCGACCTCGGGCCGATCAGCATCCAGCCCGGCGAGTTCCTCAAGGTCGTGCTCGTCATCTTCCTCGCCGGCTACCTGGCAGAGACGCGCACCCTGCTCACCAGCGCGCGGCTGCGGATCGGGTTCCTGTCCATCCCGCCGCTGCCGTACTTCCTGCCGATGCTCGCATTGTTCGCCGCGGTGATGCTCATCGTCGTGCGCCTCAACGACCTCGGCACCGCGCTCCTCTTCTTCGGCACATTCCTGACGATGCTCTTCGTCGCCACGGGTCGACGATCGTACGTGCTCATCGGCCTCGTCCTGTTCGTGGCCGGCTTCTTCGTGGCCAACCAGCTGTTCGCCCACGTCCAGGCCCGCGTCGACGTCTGGCTCGATCCGTTCGCCGACCCGCTGGGGGCCGGCTTCCAGCCGGTGCGCGCCCTCTATGCCCTCGGTCGTGGCGGAGTCTTCGGGGAGGGGCTGGGGCAGGGGATCGTCACCCTCGGCGGCGGCCTGACCATCCCGTTCGTGCACACCGACTTCATCTTCACCGCCATCGCCGAGGAGCTCGGGCTGCTCGGTGCATTCGCGCTGCTGGGGTTCGCGGCGGTCGTGGTCTTCCGCGGCCTGCGCATCGCGGCGCTGGCGCGTGACGACTTCAGCGGGCTGCTGGCGACCGGTATCACCGCCAGCCTCGGTCTCCAGACGCTGATCATCATCGGCGGCAACACGAAGCTCATCCCGCTCACCGGCATCACGCTGCCGTTCGTGAGCTATGGCGGCTCCAGCCTGCTGGCGAGCTTCATCATGGTCGGCCTCCTGCTGTCGATCAGCCACAAGAGCGCCGTCGGCACCGATGCGGACGCGGCCTCGTGATCGCCACCAACGTCCGCCGCCTGGGCCTCTACCTGATGCTCAGCTTCGCCGTCGTCTCGGCCAGCATCGCCTGGTGGCAGGTGCTCGAGGCCCCGAACCTCGCCGTCCGCGCCGACAACCCCGAGGTGATCGCCGCCCGGCAGAGCCTGTCGCGCGGGAGCATCTGGGACAGCGAGGGGCAGCTGCTCGCGAGCTCGGAGGTGATCGACGGGCTCAGCCGGCGCACGTATCACGATGCCGCCTTCACCCACGTCATCGGCTATGCCAGCCTGCGCTTCGGCAGCACCGGCATCGAGCGCGCCTACGAGGATCTGCTGGTCGGCCAGACCGATCCGAACCCGGTTCGCGACCTCGTCAACGACGTCCTAGACCGCCAGCCGACGCCGCGCGACCTGTCGCTGACGATCGACCAGCGGCTCCAGGACTTCGCCGCCGCCGAGCTGGGCGGCGATGCCGGGGCGGTGGTCGCCCTGGATCCCCGCACGGGTGCCGTCCTGGCGCTCGTCTCGACGCCGACCTTCGACGCCACGCCGATCTCCGGCAACCCGAACGCGGCCCAGGAGCCGATGGACGCGCTCCGCAACGACCCCGCCGAGCCGCTCCTCGGCCGCGCGAGGCAGGGACTCTACGTCCCGGGCTCGATCATGAAGGTGTTCACCTCCGCCGCCGCGCTCGACGCCGGGGTGATCGCTCCCGGGACGACCTTCGCCGACCAGCCGGGCCAGGAGACCTCGGGGTTCGTCGTCGACGGCTTCACGATCCGCGAGCACGACCTGGCCGGCATCCAGCCCGACCTGTGGGCGCTGTCCGAGGCGCTCCAGGTGTCGAGCAACATCTACTTCGCGCACGTCGGGCTGGAGCTCGGAGCCGAGGCGTTCCTCGATTACGCCCGTCGCTTCGGCTTCTGCGACCCGATGGCGATCGGCCCGCCGGGACGCGCGCTCGGCGTCGCGCCGAGCTACGTCACCGCCCCGGCGGACAACGACTGCGGGCCGTTCAGCGGCGACGTCGAGCTGGCCAGCGCGGCGTTCGGTCAGGGGTCGGTCCAGGTGACGCCGGTGCAGATGGCGATGGTCGCCGCGGCGATCGCCGGCGACGGCGTCATGCCGCAGCCGTGGGTCGTGCGCGACGTCCGCACTCACCGCGAGGGGTTCACGATGAGCGACTCGGTGATCCAGAGCTTCGGCTCGCTCGGCGGGACGCGGGTGGTGAGCGGCCAGGCCGCCGCCGAGACGCGCGCCGCGATGGTCGACGCCGTCAACGAAGAGCTCGGCGCGCTCTTCGCCGGGCAGGGCAACATCCAGCTATACGGCATCGGCGACCACGTCTCCGCCGGCAAGACCGGAACAGCTCAGCTCGGCGGCGAGCAGGCGCCGCACTCGTGGTTCATCGGCTTCGCGCCCGCCGAGGACGGTGCCACGCCGGAGATCGCGATCGCGGTGCTGGTGGAGAGCGGCGGGTCGGGTTCGGGGCGGGCCGCACCGATCGGCGGGCGGGTCATGGCGGAGTACCTGCGCCTCACAGGCGGCGGGTGAACCGCTCGGTAACGTGCTGGGGTATTGTCTTGCGGAGTCCAGGGCCCCGAGACCGGTGCCCACGCACCGAAGCCTGGGAGACCAACCCATCGTGAAGAACGTCCAGCAGCCCGCCGAGCGCGTCATCGCCAGCGTCGAGCGCGTGATCGTCGGGAAGCACAGCGAGGTGCGCATCGCCCTGGTCGCGCTCCTGTGCGAGGGCCACATCCTCATCGAGGACGTTCCGGGCGTCGGCAAAACGATGCTCGCCAAGGCCCTGAGCCAGAGCCTGGGCTGCAGCTTCCGGCGCATCCAGTTCACCCCGGATCTGCTGCCGTCGGACGTGACCGGCCTGTCGATCTTCAACCAGAAGACGGCCGAGTTCGAGTTCCGCCCCGGGCCGATCATGGCCCAGATCGTCCTGGCCGACGAGATCAACCGCGCGACGCCGAAGACCCAGAGCGCGCTGCTCGAGTGCATGGAGGAGCGGCAGGCCACGATCGACGGCATCACCCACCCGATGCCGGCGCCATTCCTCGTCATCGCCACCCAGAACCCGATCGAGTACGAGGGCACCTTCGCCCTTCCCGAGGCGCAGCTCGATCGGTTCATGCTCCGCCTGCGCCTGGGCTATCCGAAGCCGATGGAGGAGATCGTCATCCTCGACGAGCAGAAGCGGCGCCATCCGATCGACTCGGTCGAGCAGGTGCTCGGCCTCGAGGAGCTGCGCGACATGCAGTCGGGGATCAAGGAGATCTACGTCGACCAGGCCGTGGCCGAGTACATCGTGCGCCTCGTCCGCGCCACCCGCGACCACCCCGACGTGTACCTGGGCGCCTCGCCGCGCGGCTCGCTCAACCTCTACCGCGCCTCACAGGCGTTCGCCGCGCTCGCCGGGCGCGACTACGTGATCCCCGACGACGTGAAGCAGCTGGCGGTGGCCGTCCTGGCGCACCGCCTCATCGTGAAGAGCCAGGCGTCGCTGCGCGAGGTCGATCCCGAGCAGATCGTGAAGGAGATCCTCGCCTCCGTCCCGGTCGCCGAGGCGGCCGAGGCCGCCGAGCCGAACCGCGCCCAGATCAGCTAGATCGACGCACCGAGCGATGGGCTTCCTCAGCCGCCACCTCCGGCTCCTCTTCCTGACCACCGCACTGGTGGTGGCGGCCTTCAGCACGGGCCTCCCGTTCCTCTTCTTCCTCGTCTACCTGACCGCCGCGATCCTCATCGGCTCCTGGCTCTACGCCCGGCGCGGCCTGCACAACGTCCGTGCCGACTACCGGGTCCTCAACCCGCGGACGCACGTCGGCGAGGTGCTCCAGGCCGTCTACCGCGTCGAGAACCACGATTGGCTGGCCAAGCCGTGGGTCGAGCTCTGGAATGAGTCGACCCTGCCGTCCAGCCTGCCCGGTCGCGTCGTCGGCATGCCGGGGAACGGGCGGCGGCAGTGGCTGGCCAAGGTGACGCTCACCCGGCGCGGGAGCTATCGGCTCGGCGCGCTGCGCGTGCGGACCGGTGACCCGTTCGGGCTGTTCACCAGCGAAATGCTGATCGGCCACCCGACCAGCGTGGTCGTCTTCCCCGAGGTGGTCGAGCTGCCGCACTGGCGCCTGCCGCCGTCGCCGATCGACGGCACCACCCGGACCCGCCGCCGCTACGAGGCCGCCACGCCGCTGGTCAGCACCGTTCGGCCGTACGTGCATGGCGACGCCATCAACCGCATCCACTGGCTCACGAGCGCACGCCATGGCGAGCTCCACACCAAGGAGTTCGACCTCGAGCAGGCCGCCGACCTGTGGCTGGCCCTCGACCTCGAGCGGGCCGTCCACGCCGGCGTCGGGACCGATGCGTCCGTCGAGACGGCGGTGACGATCGCCGCGTCGGTCGCGCTGCGCACGCTCAACGACAATCGGTCGGTGGCGATGACAGCGTCGGCGCGGCGCATCCAGATCCACCAGCCCGACCGCGGGCCGCGAGTCGAGCAGAAGCTGCTCCATCTGCTCGCCAACGTGCAGGCCGACGGCGCCGTGCCGCTGGCCGAGATCATCAACGCCACGCTGCCCCAGCTGCGGCGCGGCATGACGCTGTGCCTCATCACCGGCTCCACCGACCGCACCTGGGTCCGCGCGCTGTCGGTGCTGCGGCGGCGCGGAGTGGGCGCGCTCGTCATCCTTCTCGATCGCTCCTCGTATGTCAGCGCCGAGCCCGACGAGCAGGCGCGGGCCGAGCTGGCCGCCGTGCGGCACGCGCTCTCCGAGTACGGCGTCGAGCATCGCCTCGTCCAGCGCGGCGACGACATCGCCGAGGCCATCGGCGGGCGGGTGCGCGCCCGTGTCTGAGCTGGCCGAGCGCCTCCGCTATCCCCGCGCAGGCTGGATCAGCGTTCTCCTGCTCGGGATCATGGCGCTCGCACTGGCCTGGTCGGTCCAGGGGGCGGGCTGGCTCGAGCAGATGGACTTCCTGGTGCCGGTGGCGCTGTACGCCGTCGTCGCCGGGGCGCTGCTCGGCATGCTGCGCGGCTCGATCGTGTGGGCCCTGCCCATCGGCGCCGTCATCGGCACCGGCGTCGTGTTGTGGACGGTGGGCGGGGAGTACTTCACCGGGCTCGACCAGGCCGGTCGGCTGCTGGCGCTGCGCACCGAGTTCGTCGAGTGGCTGATCATCGTGCTGGGCACCGGCTACCCGCCGCAGATGTCCCCCTACGCCATCGGCCTCGGGGCGCTCATGTTCGCGACCGTCTTCGCCGCCGCCTACGCCGTGTACCGCCATCACCGCGTGCTGGACGCCGTCGTGCTGCTGGGTGCGGCGCTCATCACCAACATGTCCGCCATCGTCACCGACCTCTTCGGCCAGCTGCTGCTGTTCGTCGTGGCGGCGATGCTGCTGTGGCTCCGCGCGGCGCTCGTCGACCGCCAGGACGGGTGGCAGCGGCGCCGCGTGAACGAGACCCTCGAGGTGCCGACGGCGATCATGCGCTCGGGGATCCTCTCCGCCGCCGGGGCCATCGGCCTGGCCTGGCTGCTGACCGCGGTGGCCGTCGCCGCCCCCCTGACCGAGGCATGGCGGTCGATGGACGGCGTCTGGATCGGCGTGCGCGACCAGTTCGAGGGCGTCTTCGGCAGCCTCACCAACCCGCAGTCGCGGATCAGCGGCAACAGCTTCGGCAGCTCGTTCATCGTGCAGGGCGAGTGGGTGAGCGTCGACAACGAGGTGCTCGTGCTCGCGGCGCCGCGCGCGCTGTACCTGCGAACGGTGACGTACGACATCTACACCGGTCGAGGCTGGGACTCGTCCGAGGGCGTGCGACGCACGGTTCCGGCGGGCGAGTACCTGTTCGACGAGCTCACCTCGGAGCGCCCGACCGCCCTCGATGCGATCGCGGTCGAGACGATCGGGATCGAGATGCGCCAGACGATCGGCCGCGACCTCTTCACCGCGGGGTCGCCGTTCGAGATCTACGCGCCGGCCGTCGTGGTCGAGCCGCTCGGCCAGCCGCTGCTCGGCGAGATCGAGCATGCCAACGCGCTCGGCGCAGGCGAGGCATACGAGCAGCTGGTCGCGATCTCGACCGCCACCGAGGCCGAGCTCGGCGCCGCCGGCGAGCGACTATCCTCCCGAGGTCGCCGACCTCTATCTCGACACGCCCGGCCTGACTCCGGAAGTGGCTCGGTTGGCCGAAGCGGTCACCTCCGGCGCCGACAACAACTACGAGCGCGCGCGTGCGCTGGCCAACTATCTCCGGCGCGACCCGAGCTTCACGTATGACACGACGGCCGCGGTCCCGCCGGGCGACCGGGACCTGGTCGACTTCTTCCTCTTCGACCCGGTCGCGAACCGCAGCGGCTACTGCCAGTACTTCGCCAGCGCGATGGTGGTCATGGCCCGATCGCTCGGGCTGCCTGCCCGCCTGGCGGCCGGCTTCGCCCCGGGCGAGAGGCTGGAGGACGACACGTTCCTCGTTCGCGAGGCGAACGCTCACGCCTGGGCCGAGATCTACTTCCCCGGCTACGGCTGGGAGATCTTCGAGGCGACCCAGTCGATCAACCCGGGCTTCGGCCGCGCCAGCGGCGACACGACCGCCCCCGTCTCTCCGCCGCTGACCGGCATCGATCCGTTCCTCGAGAACCCGGCGCTCGCCGAGTCGCTGCGCGGCGATGGAGGTGTGATCGCGCTGCCGTCGCCCGACCTCGTCGAGGGCGCCATCGACCCGGACCAGCCCGAGCTCGCGGCGCCCGACGGCTCCTCGCGCGGGGCGAACGCGCTCGTCATCGCCGTCCTCGTGCTCGGCGGGCTGGTCGCGCTCTGGCTGCGCATGAGCTACCTCCAGCGCCGATGGCGGCTGCTGCCCGCCGGCGACCGCGCCTGGCGCCAGCTCACCGCAGCCGCCGGCCGGGCGGGCGTCGGCCCACGGCCGTCGGAGACGATCTACGAGTACGCGGGCTGGCTCGAGGACCAGCTGCCGAACCAGGCGACCCCGATCCGCACGGTCGCCGACGGCAAGGTGTGGCAGTCCTACTCCGGCCGCCGCCTCACGCTCGCCGGCGCCCACAAGCTCGAGAACGCCCTGCGCCAGCTCCGCTGGCCGCTCAACTGGCTCGCGGTGCGCCGTACGCTGCGCCGCATGACCCGCCGGGAAGGGTCCGAGTAGCTCAGAGGGCCAGCGGGCGCCCCTCGGCAGCCTCGTCCACGTGCGTGCGCTCGAGGCCGAGCAGGTGGAGCGTGTCGTTCCAGCGCTCGAGGCGCCAGCTCGTGCCCTCCGCGCGCACCGCCGACGAAACCGAAGCGTTGTCGATGTCGAGCGCCTCGCCGCGCTCGGCGTCCAGGTCCAGCAGATCGCGCGCGAGGTAGCGCAGGATGCCGCCGTGGCTCACCAGGAGCACCGGCCACGTCGGGCTGGCTTCGACCTCCGCGAGAAGGGCCCCGACGCGCTCGGCGGCATCGGTGAGCGGCTCGCCGCCCGGCGGCCCGTAGCCTGGCGTCGTGCGCCAGGCGTGGTAGCGGTCGCCGTCGGTGGCCTCGAGTTCGGCGTGCGTGCGTCCCTCCCACTCCCCGGCACCGATCTCCATCAGCCGCGGCTCGGGCTCGACGTCGGCGCCCACTGCCTGACCGATGACGGCGGCGGTTTCCGTCGCGCGGGCGAGGGTCGAGGAGACGATGCGCGCCGGTCGCAGGTCAGGGTCCTGGGCGATCCGTGTGGCCACGAGGTCCGCCTCGTGACGGCCGCTCTCCGACAGCGGCGGGTCGAGCCGGCCCTGCCATCGGCCCTCGCGATTCCAGTCGGTGACGCCGTGGCGGACGAGGATCAGCCGTGGCGGATCCCGCAAACTACGTCCGCGCCGGCGCCGCGGCGGCCTCGAAGACCTCGCGGACGCTTGCCGCAGCGGCGGCCCCATCGGCCTCGAAGCCGTGGGCGGGGAGCGTCTCGCCCATGATGCGGATGGCCTCGGCCATCTCGTCGATCCCGACATCGCCCATGTGCCCGAAGCGGAAGATGCGCCCGGTCCACTTGCCCTGACCGCCGGCGATCACGAGGCCCTTCGAGCGCATGTCGGCGTTGAACGGTGCCCACTCGATGCCATCGGGCAGCCAGGCGGCGGTGACGGTGGCGGACCGATCCGGAGGCGCGGCAACCAGGCTCAGCCCGAGCGACTCCAGCCCGGCCGCGACGGCGCGCGCGATGGCGGCGTGCCGCGCCCAGGTTCGCTCGCGGCCCTCGGCGCGCAGGCGCTGGACGCCGATGCGCAGGCCGTAGAGGACGGTGATCGCCGGGGTCCACGGCGTCTGGCCCTTCTCAGCCCATTCGCGCGCCTCGGCGAAGTCCCAGTAGGTGCGCGGCATCCTCGCGGTTTCGCCGGCGGCGACGGCGCGCGGCCCCAAAGCTGCGATCGCGATCCCCGGCGAGGCCATCCACGCTTTCTGGCTGGCGCTGATGACGAGGTCGACGCCCCAGGCGTCCATCTCGAACGGCATCGCGCCGAGCCCGCTGATGCCGTCGACGAGCAGCAGCGGCTCGCCGGGAGCCTCGCGCACCACCGATGCCAGCTCCTGCATCGGGTTCGCCACGCCGGTCGAGGTTTCGTTGTGGGTGACCAGGACGGCGCGGTAGGGATCGGTCCCGGCCAGGTGGTCGCGAAGGGCGTCGGGCGAGGCGGACTGACCCCAATCGGCCTCGAATCGCTCGACATCGGCTCCGAAGGCGCCGGCGATCTTGGCGAACCGGTCGCCGAAGGCACCGATGGTGACGACCAGCACCCGGTCGCCGGGCGAGAGCGTGTTGACGACGGCGGCCTCCATGGCGCCCGAGCCAGAGCCGGTCAGGAGCAGGACCTCCCCCGATGTGCCGATCAGCTCCGCGAGCCCGGCCGAGGTCTCGCGCAGGAGCTCGCCGAACTCGGTGCCGCGGTGGTCGATCATCGGCTGCGACTGCGCCTCGCGGACCTCGCGCGGGATCGGCGTCGGACCCGGCGTGCGGAGGTTCTGTTCCATGCGGCGCATCATAATCGGGGCATGGACCAGGTCATCCAGATCATCGGTGCGCTGCTCATCCTCGCCGGCTTCGTGCTCGCCCAGTGGAAGGTGTGGACGACCGACTCGTGGGCGTACCTCGTGGTCAACCTCGTCGGCGCCGCGATCCTGGCGGTCCTCGCCGGGCTCGACGGGCAGTGGGGCTTCCTGCTGCTCGAGGGCGTGTGGACGCTGGTGACCGCGTGGAGCATCGTCGGCAAGCTGCGAGGGACGGATGCCCCGGCGCCCGCGCACTGACGCCACCGAGCCGCTCTTCGAGGAGGCATTCGCGGCCGATGCGCCGCTGGCGGCCCGGATGCGGCCGCAGACGCTCGACGAGTTCCTGGGCCAGCCGCACCTGGTGGGCTCGGAGGGTGCCCTGACGAGAGTCGTCCAGCCCGGCCATCTGCCCTCGATGGTGCTGTGGGGACCCCCGGGCTCGGGCAAGACGACGCTGGCACGTCTGCTGGCGGATCGCGCCGGCGGCTCGTGGCGGCAGCTCTCGGCGGTGACCTCCGGCGTGGCCGACGTTCGCGCCCTGGTGGCGGAGGCGAAGGCCCTGCGCTCGGCCGGCGGGCGGACCGTGGCGTTCATCGACGAGCTGCATCGGTTCAACAAGAGCCAGCAGGACGCGCTGCTGCCGCACGTCGAGGACGGCACGATCGCGCTGATCGGCGCGACGACCGAGAACCCGTACTACGAGATCAACTCGCCGCTCCTGTCGCGCATGCGCGTCTACCGGCTGGAGCCGCTGGACGAGGCAGCCCTGGGCGCGATCGTCGACCGCGCCTTGACCGATGCAGACCGCGGCCTCGCCGGCCGCGCTTCATTGACCGATGAAGGACGCGCCGCCCTGCTCGACCTCTCCGGCGGCGATGCCCGCCAGGCGCTGAACGCCCTCGAGTCGGCATCGGTCACGGTGGGGGAGGGCGGCGAGATCGGCCCGGAGGAAGTGGCCGAGGCGGCCCAGCAGCGGCTGCTCGAGTACGACCGCGTCGGCGACCAGCACTACGAGGCGGCCTCGGCGTTCATCAAGTCCATGCGCGGCAACGACCCCGATGCTGCCCTGTACTGGCTGGCGTCGATGATCGCGGCCGGGGAGGACCCGACCTTCGTGGCTCGGCGGATCGTCATCGCCGCGTCGGAGGACGTCGGCAACGCCGACCCGCGCGCGCTGTCGCTGGCGGTGGCCGCGATGCATGCGACCGAGATGATCGGCCTGCCGGAGGCCCAGTACGCCCTGGCCCAGGCGGCGGCGTATGTCGCATCGGCGCCGAAGTCGAACCGGGCGGGGGCGGCGTACTTCGCCGCGCTCGCGGAGGTCGAGGAGAAGGGACGGCAGCCGGTCCCGCTGCACCTGCGGCCGTCGGCGCACCGCCGGCTGGCGCGCGAGCACGGCTATGGGCGCGGCTACCTATACCCGCACGACTACGACGACGCCGACGTCGACCAGCAGTACCTGCCCGACTCGCTCGCGGGACGGGTGTTCTACGAGCCGACCGTCGAGGGTCTCGAGCAGAAGATCGGGGAGCGGCTCCAGCGGCTGCGGCGGAATCGGCTCGAGGCCAGGCGCGCCAAGCAAAGCGATGGTGGCAAGGGGCGACGCGGAGGGTGACGGCATGACGATCCAACGGATGGACAACGTCGGCATCGTGGTCGACGACCTCGAGGCGGCCATCGCCTTCTTCGTCGAGCTTGGCCTGGAGCTGGAGGGCGAGACGACAGTCGAGGGTGACTGGGTGGACCGCACCGTCGGGCTCGACGGCGTCAAGTGCGACATCGCCATGCTGCGGACCCCGGACGGCCATGGCCGGCTGGAGCTGAGCAAGTTCCACGCGCCGCCGGTGATCCGCAGGACGCCGGAACCCGCCCCGGTGAATGCGCTCGGTTACCTTCGCGTGATGTTCGCCGTCGACGACATCGAGGGTGTCCTTGCCCGCGCGGAGGCGCACGGCGCCGAGCTGGTGGGCGAGGTGGTGCAGTACGAGGACATGTACCGGCTCTGCTACGTCCGCGGCCCCGAGGGCATCATCGTCGGGCTGGCTGAGCAGCTCAGCTGAAGCGCTCGAAGCCCGCAGCCTAGAGGCGGCCCGACTCCATCATCGCCTTCAGGTTGTCGAGGTCCTTCTGGAACGCGCGCCCGAAGAACGACATGAACGGGCGGGCGAACGGCCGCAACCAGCCTCCCGGCTGCATCTCCCAGCGCCAGTCGATCCGCGTGCCCTCGCCGACTGGGGTGAAGGTGTACCTCGTCCGGCCGGTCCCGCCCCACGACGCGCTGATTAACTTCAGGGCGACCGCGCGGTTCGGCTCGAGCTCGGTCACCTCCATGACGCTCTCCATGGTGCCGCCGAACATGCCCTTCACCACGGCGCGCCGCTGGCTGCCGACCCGTGGCGGACCATCGGTCAGCAGCTCGCCGCTGATCGCGTTCGCCGCCCACTTCGGCGACAGGGTGGGGTCGGTGAGGACGGCGAACACGTCCTCGACCGGTCGGTCGATCGTGACGCCGACATCGGCCTGTGCCATCCGTGCAGCTCCTCTCGGTCGAAGGGACGGGGCAGGTCCGAGAGTGCGGCTTCGGCTGGCGAATGTCCAGAGGGGTTCGGGGCGGTTGCCGATCGTCCCCAGGGCGCATGAGCGCGGTGAGGACGCCGATGTTGCGCAGGTCGCGCTCACGTAGTGGTATCGGCGCCCTCGCGGTCGGTGAGCGTGGAGCCGACATCGGCGCGCTCGCGTCCTATTTCTTGATCCCGTAGCGCAGAAGGACCACGCCGTATTCGAACGAGGTGGCCTCGACCAGCTTCAGGTCCTGTCGATCCTCGAAGATGCGCGTTCCCTTGCCGCGTGAGGCCGGGCAGACCAGCATTCGGACTTCGTCGGCGAGGCCCCAGCACATGCTCCCCTGATCGCGTAGCGTTGATCCGTGAGCCGGGACGTCGAGGACCTGAACCGGCGCCTCCTGCGCGCCCGCGACGCCATGGACCGCGCCTACGCCGAGCCGCTCGACGTCCGCGCCGTGGCCGCGGTGGCCCATCTGTCAGAGGCCCACTTCATCCGCAGCTTCCGCGCCGCCTTCGGGGAGACGCCGCACCGCCACCTCCAGCGGCGGCGGGTGGAGCGCTCGATGTTCCTGCTGCGCGAGACCGATCGCAGCGTCACCGACATCTGCCTCGACGTCGGCTTCACCAGCCTCGGGACGTTCAGCCGCACGTTCCGCGAGATCGTCGGCGAGACGCCGTCGGCATATCGGGCCGGGAACGGGCCGATCATCGCGCCCAACTGCGTCCAGATGGCCACCACCCGACCGCGGGTGGCGGCGGGGGCGGCGCAGCAATCGAGCAGTTTCGGAGAAGCGGCGGTCGCATCGGCTCCGTAGGCTGGACGTCATCGGATCGAACGCAAGAAGGAACCACGCCATGGCTGGCACGAAGAAACCCACCAAGGCCGCCACCGGGCGGAACACGACCTCCGAGGTCTGGACCGACGAAGAGAAGGCCGCGATGCAGGAGCACGCGCGCGAGATGAAGTCCAAGCGCGGCGCCAAGGGTAAGCCCGACGGCGAAGCCGACATCCAGGCGAAGATCGCGGAGATGCCGGAGCCGGACAAGTCGATGGCCAAGCGATTCCACGCGATCGTCAAGGAGACCGCGCCGCACCTCACGCCGAGGACCTGGTACGGGATGCCCGCCTATGCGCGAGAGGACGGCAAGCTCATCTGCTTCTTCCAGGCCGCGGCGAAGTTCAAGGCGCGGTACGCGACGTTCGGCTTCGAGGAGGCCGCGCAGCTCGACGACGGCAACTTCTGGCCGACCTCGTTCGCGCTGAAGAAGCTGACCGCCGCCGATGAGGCGAAGATCGCCGCGCTCGTGAAGCGCGCGGTGGGCTGAGGAGGACCACGAGATGATCAAGAACCTGAACGTCACGACGATCTACGTCCTCGACAAGGACGAGGCGCTCGACTTCTACGTCAACAAGCTCGGGCTGGAAGTCGGCGACGACTTCAAGCAGGGTTCCTACCGCTGGCTCACGGTCCGCGTTCCCGGCGAGGAGGGCATCGTCGTCAACCTCGAGGAGCCCGGCCCGCCGCTGCATGACGAAGCCACCGGTGCGCAGATCCGCGAGCTCGTCACAAAGGGCGCCATGAACGGCCTCGTCTTCCAGACCGATGACACCCGGGCGCTGTTCGAGACCCTCAAGGAGCGAGGCGTCACCGATTTCACCCAGGATCCGACCGACCATTTCTATGGCACCGACATGGGCATCCGCGACCCGTTCGGCAACGCCATCCGGATCCTTCAGCCGAAGAAGGCCGCCCAGGAGGCGACCGCCTGACCGTCTAGCCGATGATGCCCAGCGCGTTGAAGACGAACCACGCTGCGATCAGCAGGACGAACATCAGCGCGGTCAGGATGCCGATGTTGCGGAGGTCGCGCTCGACGTAGTGGTACTCGGCGCGCTCGCGATCGGTCAGGCTCGAGCCTCCGCCGGCATACGCACGGGCGACCGAAGGCGCTGACGGCGTCGGGGCCGATGCCTTCCGCGGCTCCTTGGGTGCCTCCTCCGCGCGCTCCTCGAGACCGGCCTCCTCGACAGCCGGTGGCGCAGGGGCGACCGAGGGCGGCGGAAGCGGACGTTGGACGCGGCGCTGGCGCGCGCGACGGGAGGCGGCCTTGCCGGCTCGTCGGGCCATCGGTACCTCGTGGGTGGTGATCGGAAAGGCAAGCCGCGGTCGGGTGGGCGACCGCGGGACGGCTATGATACCGCCGATTTCATGCCCGACCTCAACCAGTGGCTGCTCGACAACCTGGCGCTCGCCTTCGGCGTGCTCGCCGCGCTGGTGCTCGTGGCTCTCATCGGCTTCCTCGTCCAGAGCGCCCGGCTGGGGCGCGCCGTGCGCGACTACCGCGAGCTCGTGCGCGGGACCGATGGCGCCACGCTCCACGATCGGCTCGTCGGCAGCGCCGACCAGGCGGTGAAGGCGTCCGAGCGCATGGGCCAGATCGAGGCTCAGCATGCTGTCGTCGAGGGGCGCACCCGGCGCAGCCTCCAGCACATCGGCCTGGTGCGCTTCAACCCGTTCGACGACACGGGCTCGGACCAGTCATTTGTGATCGCGCTGCTCGACGATGCGCGCGACGGCATCGTCATCTCCTCGCTCCACGGGCGCTCGAACACGCGGCTCTTCGCCAAGCCGGTGACGGGCGGGGAGTCGCAGCACACCCTGTCCGAGGAGGAGACCCAGGCGATCCGCATCGCCGTCGAGGGGTCGCCGCCGGCGTAGGTGCCGTGACGATCGGCGCCATCGACCCGGAGCAGCGGCGCGTCGCCGAGCGCCTGGTGCTGGCCGCGTTGCGCAAGTTCCATCGCGAGCAGCCGCTGTCGGTCGACCTGCGCGTGGACTCCCTGGTCGGTCGCGTTCGGGCGGCCGCTGGTCGCAAGCCTCCGCCTCGGCACCGCGGGTCTGCGCCCTTGACGCTGGAGGATCCCGAGCTTCGTCGCGTGATCGACGAGATGGCCGATGACGGCCGCCTGACCCGCAACGGCCGCCGGGTCGGCCTGCCCGATGTTGCGCCGTCCCTGGAGCCTGAGATGGCGGAGCGGGTGGATCGGCTGATGGAAGGCCTGCGGTCCGCCGGCGCGTCGCCGCCTCGAGTGGATGGGTTGGCCGCGCGGCTCGGGATTCCGCCGACGGTGCTCGACCAGCTGCGCGCCGGTGGCCAGCTGCGCCAGATCGCGCCCGGGATCGACTATCCCGCCGACGTGTGGTCGTCACTTCAGGCCCGTCTCGATGGGATGCGCGGACCGATGAGCGTCGCCCGCCTCCGCGACGAGCTCCACACGAGCCGGCGCCACGCAGAAGCGATCCTCGATGTCCTCGACCGCAGTCGATCCACTCGCCGGCACGGAGCCGTCAAGCAGCGATAGGCGGGGTTGGCCAACCATATTGGCGCGCGAATGGATCGGTCAGGCGAAGCCGAGACGCTCCAGGGCTGCCTCGGCGGGTGGACACTCGTCATCGGCGGCCAGGCGCGCCTCCCGGAAGGCGGCTGCCGCAGCCCCGCGGTCCCCGCGAGCCTCGTGGAACCCGCCGATGCCGAGCAGCAGGTCGACGTATCGGGCTCGCAGAAGGGAGCGGCGATCCTCGACCTGGGATCCGTCGCCGTAGAAGGGGCAGTCGTCGAGGTACTCGCCGCGGTAGAGGCCGCGCGCCTCGGTCAGCGCCGCCAGGGCAGCCGCCGGGTCAACAGCTGCTGAGGCATCGGTCAGGCGCTGCTCGAAGGTGGCGACGTCGGTCCAGGTGACGACCTCGGCGTCGAGGCGGTATCGGTCATTCGAGAAGCCGATGGCCTTCGATCCCTGGCGCTGGCCGCGGCCGGGCTCGAGGGTTCGGCGCAGCCCGCCGAGGGTGCGATGGAACGCCAGGTCGGCCCGCTCGAGGTCGACGTCGGGCCAGATGAGCTCGACGGCCTCGTCCTTCGTCACGCCGCGCTCGCCGCGGTCGAAGAGGAAGGCGAACAGCGCCTCCGCCTGCCGCGTGCCGGCCTTCTCGCCGCCCCAGTGGCGGATGAGCTCGCCGTCGCGCTCCGCTCGCAACGGGCCCAGCGCGAACACGTGCAGCCCGGTTCGAGCGGCACCCTCCAGCGAGGCAGCCAGAGCTCCATGCAGCTGACGCCCGGTCGTGGACACGGCCGCCCGCTCGCGGGACAGCCGCTCGAGGTCCCGTGCCTGCTCGGCCTGCCGGGCGCCGAGCTCGAGGCTGGCGGCGAGGTAGCCGGTCGCCATCTCGAGCACCTCGCGCTCGCCCGAGGTGAACGGGAGGCCGGACTCCTTGTCGCCGAAGACGACCGAGCCGTACGTCTTGCCCTCGCGCTCGAGGGGCAGCTCCAGCGCCGCCGGCGCGACCACGCCGCTCGTCGCGATCACCTCTCCCGCCGGACCCCGCGCCTCGGCACCGGAGAGCCCGATCGACCGAGCCAACCGGCCCAGCGCCGGCTCGATCGAGTCCTCCGGCCGCCGCGTCGTCAGCACGCCCTCGCCGAGGGCGCGCAGCAGCCGTTCGTACGTCGGATCGCGGTCGCCGGACGAGGACACCCAGCCGCGGAGCCGCGCTGACACCGGATCGAACACGGCCACCGTGGCCACCAGCGCAAGGCCGATGACCACCGGCAGGTTGATCGCCAGCACGTCACGAACGAGGTTGTCGAGCACGATGAGGGCGCTGACATACAGCGTGATGCCAACGCCGGCGAGCGCCGAGAGCCGGAAAGCTCGACCCGCGATCGCGGGCGCGAAGAAGATGCCCTGCGCGAAGACGGCGTACGAGGCGAGCACCATCGCGAGGGTCACGAGCATCACGCCGATCCAGGGGTCGGTGTCCGAGAACGGCGGCGTGATCCGCAGCACTCCACCGATCGTGCCGACGACGAGCGCCAGGAGCGTCACCTCGAGCTGGCGCAGCCGCGCGCGGTCCTGCCCGACGTCGCGGATGGCGAGCGCGACCCACGCGATCGCCCCCGAGAAGATCACGACCCTGAACGCGATCCAGGCCCAGCCGACGACCTCGCCGGAGATGCCGGGGAAGGAGAGGTGAGGCGGGGAGACGCGCGGCTCGAGCGCGGGATCGACGATGCTCGCCACGACGACCGCGATCGAGATGCTCCAGAGGAAGACGATCGAGATCGCCAGCCATGGCGGCGTCTTGCGCTCGACCGTCAGCGCGGTGGCCAGGGTCAGGACGGCCGGTGGCAGGAGCGATGCGCCCGCGACCTCGAACCATCGGGCCACCTCGCTCACGTCGGCATCCTCCGTCAGGCGCCGAACGATGATCGAGACCGACCAAGTGACGAGGAGGACGACGAGCACGCCGAAGGCCCGTGCGCCGGCTCGACGGGGCGCGCGAAGCCCGACGGTCAGTCCCAGCCAGGTCGCAAGCATGGCGGTCGCCCCGTGGGCGAACACCTCGAGCTGCTCGGGCAAGCCCATCCGCTCACCGTACTCGCCGAGTGCTTGCTCGGCAAGGTTCCGCAGTCCCACCGCAGACCCGCCTGCCATGCTGCGCACAGACCGATGCGGACTACACGCGCGTCGCAACAATCAGGAGCCGACCGAGATGGCCGTCACCGAGGCAGTCACCCCCACGAGCCCACGCAGTCGCTGGCGCCCCGGCGCCATCAGCCTGGCCGTCACCGACGTTGCCTTGCGGGTTGTCGCGCGCGAGTACGGCTCGATGCGCTGGACCCTCGAGCGGACATCGCCCGCGCTCTCGTCGGCGCTGTCGGAGGCGCGAGCCCTGCGCACCGCCCGGGAGTCGGCTCGTCGCGTGCCGGCGTACCGCGACCACCTCGAGAACCACGGGCTGGATCCTTCGCGCATCCGGAGCCTCGACGAGCTGCCCGAGACCGATAAGGCCAGCTACATCGACCCGAACCCGCTACCGACGCGCTGCCTGGATGGCCGGCTGCCGCTGATGGGAACGACGATCGACGAGTCGTCGGGCTCGACCGGCACGCCCTACAACTGGGTGCGCGGGGCTGCCGAGCGCGATCACGTGAGGCGGATGATCGGCTTTTTCGCCCGCTACTCCTTCGGCGACCAGCCCCTGGTCGTGCTCAATGGGTTCTCCATGGGCGCCTGGGCGACCGGCATGACGACCGCGATCGCGCTGGAGCGCAACGGGCTTGTGAAGGCGACCGGCCCGCACGTCGACAAGATCATCGGCACGATGCGCGAACTGGGACCCGGCTATCGGTACCTCATCGTTGGCTACCCGCCATTCCTGAAGCTGCTCCTCGACGAGGGCGAAGAGCGTGGTTTCGACTGGAGCGCGTACACGATGCACGCCCTGCTCGGTGGCGAGGGCAACTCCGAGGGTCTCCGCGATTACCTCCTGCGTCGGTTCAAGTCGGTCGTCTCCGGATATGGCGCGACCGATGTCGAGATCGGTCTGGCGGCCGAGACGCCGGTGACCGTCGCCCTGCGGCGGCTGGCGCTGGAGCGGAGGGAGATCGCGGAGGCCCTCTTCGGCGAGACCGATCGCGTCCCGATGGTCTTCCAGTACAACCCGATGCTTCACCACGTCGAGACCAACGCCCGCGGCGAGCTGCTGTTCACCGTCTGCCGTTCCGGGACGCTGTCGCCCAAGGTTCGCTACAACGTCCACGACGAGGGCGGGGTGCTTCGCGACGACGAGCTCCGTCGCCGGCTGGCGGCCTTCGGCCTGACGCCCGAGGCGCTGGCGCCGGCCGGCTTCGGTCGCCTGGTCCGGATGCCGTATCTCTTCATCTTTGGCCGCGCCGACTCCACGGTTTCGGTCATGGGCGCCAACATCTACCCGGTCGACATCGAGGGCGGCATCTACGCCGATCCTTCGTTGGCGGCCCACGTTCGGTCCTTCCGGCTGTCGCTGCTGGAGGAGCGTCCGGGTGAGACGCGGCCGATGGTGTCGATCGAGCTCGAGCGAGGGGAGCCTTCGGAGGAGTTGTCCGCGGCGCTGGCGGCTGCGATCGAGGGCCACCTGCTGGCCACGAACACAGACTACCGCGAGGCCGTCGGCGAATATCCCGAGCTGATGGTGCCGGTGGTGCGGCTATACGCGGCCGAGTCAGGCCCGTTCGAGGGCTCGGGCGACCGCATCAAGCACCGGTACGTGGGCTGAGGCGGCGGCCGCCCATGACCAGGGTGGTTATCACGACGACCAGTCGCCGCCCAAATTGGTGCATCCCGATAACCGGGCTGTCATGAATCGACCGATATCGGGGCGCACCTCGTCATCGTGATGACTCGCCGGTCATCGCCGATTCAGCCGAACCGACGCGACACCCGAGCTGTCCGGTAAGCGGTTGATAACCGCGGGGTGAATCGGTCAACCGGTACCATCGAAGAAATGTCACCGGTCGTCCCGTCGCCGAATCAGCTCCCGTTCTTCGAGGAGCTGGCGACTCCGACGGCCACCCGCGCCAGGCGGCCGCACCTGCGCATCCAGCCGCCGCTGCTGGCGGACCTCACCGCCCGCCAACGGAAGGCCGTGATGCACGGGGATGGCCCGCTGCTGATCGTGGCCGGCGCGGGCACCGGCAAGACGACGGTCATCACCAGGAGAATCGCCTGGCTGATCGCCGAGAAGCGCGCCAAGCCCTCCGAGATCCTGGCGCTGACCTTCACCGACCGGGCCGCCGACGAGATGATCGAGCGGGTCGACCGGCTCGTTCCGTACGGGCACAACGACGCGCAGATCGGCACCTTTCACGCCTTCGGCGATCGCCTCCTGCGCGAGCACGCCTTCGAGGCCGGCCTGAGTGACCGATCAACTGTCCTCGGCCGTGCCGAGCAGGTCATCTTCCTGCGCGAGCACCTCTTCGAGCTGCCGCTGGACCGATACCGCCCGCTCGGCAACCCGACGCGCTTCCTCTCGGCGCTCGTCACGCTCTTCAGCCGCCTGCGCGACGAGGACGTCAGCCCGGATCGGTACGCCGAGGTCGCCGAGCGCCTGACCGATGCCGCCGCCGCCGCTCCGCTCGACGCGGCGCTGGCCGAGCGTGCCGCCAACCAGGCCGAGCTGGCGGCGACCTACGCCGCCTACGAGACCCTCATGCGAACCAGCGACCGGCTCGACTTCGGCGACCAGGTGAGCCTCGCGCTCCGCCTCCTGCGGGAGCATCCTGCGGTGCTGGACGAGGAGCGTGGGCGGTATCGGTACATCCTGGTCGACGAGTTCCAGGACACGAACCACGCGCAGTGGGAGCTCGTGCGGCTGCTGGCGGCCGAGCATGGCAACGTCACCGTCGTCGGGGACGACGATCAGTCGATCTACCGCTTCCGCGGCGCCGCACTCGGCAACATCCTCGGCTTCCGCGCGGCGTATACGGCGGCGGCGAGCGTCGTGCTGGTCGACAACTACCGCAGCCGGCAGCCGATCCTGGATGCCGCGCATCGGCTCATCGGCCACAATGATCCCGACCGGCTGGAGGCGCGCGAGGGGCTCGACAAGCGGCTGCGGGCGCGCACGAAGTTCGCCCGGCCGGAGCCGGCGGAGGGCGCGATCGGCCTGACCGGCTACACGACCGGCTCGGACGAGGCCGATGCGGTCGCCGATCGGATCGGCGCCTCCATGCGCGGGGGCCGAAGCGCGGGGCAGCACGCGATCCTCGTGCGCGGCAACCGCGACGCAGATCCCTACATCCGGGCGCTGAACATGGCGCGCATCCCGTGGCGCTTCAGCGGCACGGCCGGCCTTTACCGCCAGCCCGAGGTGCGAGTCCTCATCTCGTTCCTCCGCGCCGTCAACGACCCCGACGACTCGGTCAGCCTCTACGACCTTGCGACGTCGGAGATCTTCGGACTCGCGCCCGGAGACGTGACCCTGGCGCTGAACCGTGCCCGCCGGCGACGGTCACCGCTCGCGGTCGCGCTCCGGGATGCAGCCGAGCAACCCGAGGACTCGCCGTTCACGCTCCGCGCACTAGAGGTCGTGCAGCGGCTGCTGGGAAGCCTCGACGCGCATCGGGCCATGAGCACCGAGCGCTCCTGCGGCGAGCTGCTGTACCACTTCATCACCTCGACCGGCTGGCTCGGCCGGCTGGCGCACGAGGCGCGCGAGACCGGCGAGGAGCGGCTGGCGAACGTCGGGCGCTTCTTCGAGATCGTGCGGCGGCAGGGGAGCCTGCTGCGCGACGACCGGCTGCCGTTCCTGGTCGAGCAGCTCGACACGCTCATCGAGACCGGCGACGACCCCTCGACCGCCGACGTCGACGCCGGGCCGGACGATGGCGATGCCGTGCACGTGCTGACCTATCACAAGGCCAAGGGCCTGGAGTTCGACGTCGTATACCTGGTCGGCCTGGTGGCGGACCGATTCCCCGGCCGCGACCGACGTGACGCGCTCGAGATGCCGGATGAGCTCGTGCGCGACGCGCTCACGCTGGCGTCGGCCTCGCACGTCAGCGAGGAGCGGCGGCTGTTCTATGTCGGCATGACCCGCGCCCGCGACGAGCTGCACCTGAGCTGGGCGCAGGACTACGGCGGACGGCGGTCGCGATCGGTCAGCCAATTCGTGACCGAGGCGCTCGACCTGCCGCCGGCGACCCCGGCCGAGGTCGTCCAACCCTCGCTGACCGAGCAGCTGGCGCGCCACGCCGGGTCTCCGCGCGAGGCGGTGGCGCCCGGGGCGCGGCGCACACTGGCGAACAAGCCGTTGTCGCTGAGCTTCGGGCAGATCCACGACTACCTCGAGTGCCCGGCGCGCTATCGGTTCGGGCACCTGGTCCGTATTCCGACGCCGGCCTCGCACCAGATGGTCTACGGCCGCGCGCTGCACGCGGCGGCGCAGGCGTTCCACCGCCGGCAGATGGCCGGGCGGCCGATGGCGCTCGACGAGCTCCATGCCGCCCTCGACGCGAACTGGGAGTCGGTCGGCTTCCTGACGCGCGAGCACGAGGAGGCGCGCAAGGCCGCCGCCCACGAGGCGATCGCCCGATTTTGGAACGATCAACAGCGCGATCCGGCGCACCCGATCGCGGTCGAGCAGGAGTTCACGGTCGGCATCGGGCCGGATCGGCTTCGCGGCCGATACGACCGGGTCGACCGCGACGACGTCGGCCGGACGGTCATCACCGACTACAAGTCGAGCGATGTCCGCGATCTCACCACAGCCAACCGTCGGGCGAAGGAGTCGCTCCAGCTGTCGATCTATGCCCTGGCCCACGAAGCCGAGCACGGGAAGCTGCCGGACGAGCTTGCGCTCCACTTCCTCGAGTCGGGAATCGTCGGTCGCGCCGAGCCGACCGAGAAGCGCCTGGCGAAGGCCCAGGAGTCGCTCACCACGGTCGCCGATGGCATCCGCGCCGGCCGCTTCGAGGCGACGCCGGGACCGATGCGCTGCGGCTACTGTCCGTTCCGCGAGATCTGCCCCGACGCCGCTCGATGAGCGGTCGCCACCGCACGATCGTCGCAGCCCTCTTCCTGCTCGGCATCCTGGCGCTGGTGCTGGTCGTGGCATTCGCCGGCAACGCCTGCCCGGTCGAGACCGAGCAGCAGCCCTGCCCGGACGCGACGCGCAACCTGGTGATCGGCATCGGCCTGGCGGCGGCGGCGGTTGGCCTGCTGGTGACCCCGTTCGCGTTCCTCGGCGAATTCGTGGCGCGCAGCCGCATCGTCTATCGTGGCGCCTGGGCACGGGCGGCTCGCCGCGGGCTGCTGGTCGCGCTGGTGGTGGCGATCCTGGCCGGCCTCCGCCTCGCCGGGGCACTCAACGTGCCGACCGCGCTCTTCGTGCTCATCCTGGCCGGCGTGGCCGAGTGGTTCGCGGCCCGCCTCGATACCGACCTGTGACCGGAGGACCGATGACCGATCCCGCCATCGAGCAGGCGACCGCCGCCGTCCTGCCGGACGCCCTCGACCTCTCGCACCGAGTCCACGCCAACCCGGAGATCGCCTTCCAGGAAGTCCAGGCGTCGAAGTGGACCGCCGAGCTCCTCGAGCGCCACGGCTTCGAAGTGACGGCACCGGCCGGTGGGCTGGACACCGCGTTCGTCGCCCGATGGCAAGGAAACGGGCCCGGTCCGGTGATCGCCTACGCCGGTGAGTACGACGCACTGCCCGAGGTCGGCCACGGCTGTGGCCACAACCTGATGTGCTCCTCGAGCGCCGGAGCGGCGGTGGCCGCGGCGCGGGTGCTCGGACGCGACTTCGGCGGAGAGGTGCGGTTCATCGGTACGCCTGCGGAGGAAGCCGGCAACGGCAAGGTCCATCTCATCAATGCCGGCCTGTTCGCCGACGTCGACGTCTGCCTCCAGATCCACCCGTCGGACTCGAACAGCGCCGAGGTGCTGGCCCTTGCCATCACCGAGGTCGGCGTCACCTTCCACGGCAAGCTCGCGCACGCCAGCGCTGACCCGTGGCTCGGCAAGAACGCGCTCGACGCGATCGTCCTGCTCTACACGATGGTCGCCCAGTGGCGGCAGCACCTGAAGCACGGCGAGCGGGTGCACGGGATCATCACTCGCGGTGGTGCGGCGCCGAACATCGTCCCCGACCTGACGAGCGGGCGCTGGTACCTGCGCACCCCGGTCGACGATGATCTCGACGCGATGGTCGAGCGCTTCCAGGCCATGGCCGATGCCGCGGCCCTCGCGACCGGCTGCAGCGTCGAGCTGGCGATAGACCCGACGAACCGATGCCGCACCTTCGTCAACAACCCGACCCTGCTCGAGATCTGGCGCCGCCACCTGGCCGATGCGGGCATCGCCGACGACCCGGTCGACCCGAATGCCGGCAGCAGCGACATGGGCAACGTCAGCCACGAGGTGCCGACGATCCACCCGTACCTGCAAATCGCCCCGCGCGGGACGCCGGGCCATTCACGCGAGCTCGCGGCGCACGCCGGCGGCGCCGACGGCGACCGCGTCCTCGAGAAGGCGATCCGCATCCTGGCGGCTACCGGCGTCGAGCTGATCCGAAACCCGGAGAGGGTCGAGGCCGCGTGGCGCGAGCTGCGCGAGGCGGGTGGCGGCCGCCAGGAGCCCGCGGCCTGAGCGACATCCTGGCCGGCCACGGCAGCGACACCGCGCTGCTGGCCGAGCTCTACGACCTCGAGCATGATGCGGTCACCGAGGACCTCTATTTCTACCGCGAGTGGGCGCGGCGCACCCACCACGCGACGATCGACCTCGGGTGCGGGTCGGGGCGGCTCTTCGGGGAGCTGCTGCGCGGCGGCGCGCGGAAGGTCGTCGGGATCGACGGCTCGCAGGCGCTGCTGGATCGCGCGCTCACCCGCATCGGTGCAGACGAGCGCCTCACCGCGGCCCGCGACGACGGGCGGATCGAGCTCGCGCTGGGCGACGTGCGGACGGTGCGGCACCCGCATCGGTTCAGGCTGGCGATCCTCGCCGGCGTCGTCGCGCACCTGGGCGGGCCGGAGGATGCGGTTCGGGCGCTGGTCGCCGCAAGGCGGCTGCTCCAGCCGAAGGGCGTCCTGATCCTCGACACGCTCGGCCCGGGAGGCTTGCCGGCCCACGACCTGCCGCTATCGGTCGACTGGGAGCGTCAGATGGGGGATCGAAGGGTCGTTCGGCGCAGCCGGCTGGTGCGTGCGGAGGCGCCGGAGGGGCTGCGCGTCGAGTACTCCACGCTCACGGACGTGATCGAGCCCGATGGTACGATAGCCCGGCTTCCGGCCGGCTTCCGGCTCTGGTATCCATCACCAACTGCGCTGATCGGTCTGGCGAACGAGGCGGAGCTGGAGGTCGAGGTGGCCTTCGGGTCCCACGGCCTGGATCCCCTCGACGACCGGAGCGAGCGGTGCATCCTCGTGCTGCGACGCGCGGTACCCGGCTCGGACCCAGGGGAGAATTGATGCCAGGCGAACAGATACGGCTGCTGATCGTGGAGGACGTCCCGCAGGTCGCCTCGCACATCCGGTCGCTGCTGCAGGCCCAGTCGCAGATCAAGATGCTCGACGTCGTCACGGCCGGCGACCGGGCCGTCGCGAGCGTGGCCGAGATGCGACCCGACGTCGTGATCGTCGACGCGCTGCTCCAGGGCCGCGTGAGCGGCCAGCAGGTTGCCCAGCAGGTCCGCCAGGCGGAGCCGGCCGTCGGGGTCATCATGCTGACCGTCCCCCAGAACCCGATCGGCGAGAACCCCGAGAAGGGCGTCGACGCCGTGCTGAAGATGCCGTTCACCGGCTTCGACCTGACCACCATGGTGCGCAAGGTCGGGGAGACCCGCGCCCTCGAGTCCGCGCGCGCCAGCTCCCTGGTGGTGACCCTCTTCAGCCCGAAGGGTGGCGTCGGTCGCACGACGCTGGCATACAACCTGTCCGTTGCGCTCGGCCAGCAGCACCGCGTGTGCCTGATCGACGGCTCGCTCCAGTTCAGCGACCTGCGCGGCCTCCTGCGCGTCCCGGCCGTCGCGCCGAGCATCGTCAACCTTCCGACCGACCGCATCCGCGACCAGGACCTGGCCGACGTGATGTGGCGCGACCCTTCGGGCATCGACATCCTGCTGGCGCCGCCGCGGATCGAGATGGCCGAGATGGTCACCACGCGCGATGTCGAGAAGGTGCTCTCGCTCCTGCGCCAGCTCTACGAGTTCGTGATCATCGACACCCGCGCCGCCCTGAGCGAGGACGTGCTGGTCTTCCTCGATTCGGCCGACCTCATCCTCCAGGTGCTCACCTACGACAGCATGGCGATCCGCGCGCTGGCCATGTCGGCGGAGACGTTCGCCGCCATCGGCTATCCGCCCTCGAAGCTGGCGACCGTCCTCAACCGGGCCGATGCCTCCGGGGGATTCGACAAGGCCGATGTCGAGCAGGCCCTCGGCGGCCGCATCGACTTCGAGGTCGTCTCGGATGGCCGGCTGGTGCTCGCCTCGAACAACGACGGCGCCGCCTTCGTCGCCGCCAGCCCCGATGCGCCGATCTCCCAGGGCGTGAAGCGCATCGCCGAGTCGCTGGCGGGCCACCTCCGCGAGCGGTCGCCGGCGCTCGCCCGGCAATGAGCTCCCGCTGAGCCGATCCGTGCCCGCCGCCGGGGACCCGCGCCCGATCGGCGTCTTCGACTCCGGCGTCGGCGGGCTCACCGTCCTCGCCGAGCTCAACCGCCGGCTTCCCGGCGAGTCGACCGTCTACCTCGGCGACAACGCGCGGGCCCCGTACGGTCCACGCCCCGCGGACGAGGTGCGCCGCTTCACGACCGAGGCGGTCGACTGGCTGCTGGGCCAGGACGTGAAGGTGCTCGTGCTCGCCTGCAACACCGCGACGGCGCGCGCCCTGCCCCTCGTCCGGGAGCGATCCTCGGTGCCGGTGCTCGGCGTCGTACGGCCGGGTGCTGTCGCCGCTGCCGCCGCGACGCGCTCGCGGCGCGTGGGCGTCATCGCCACCGCCGGCACCGTCGAGTCCGGTGCCGTACCCGGCGGCCATCGTCGAGGCCGATCCGGCCACGCGCGTCGCGCAGCTGGCCTGCCCCGAGCTGGTACCGATGGTCGAGGCGGGCATCGTCGACGGCCGCCGGGCCGAGTCCGTGCTGCGCGCCTACCTCGAGCCGTTGCTGGCGGACGAGCCGGGGATGGACACGCTCCTTCTGGGCTGCACGCACTACCCACTGCTACGCGAGCCGATCGAGGCGATCGTGGGCGACGGTGTGGCGGTCGTCGACTCGGCCTTCACGACGGCGCTTGCGACCGAGGACCTGCTCGACGCGCTTGGCGCCCGCGCTCCGGAGGGGTCGGCGCCGACCCGTCGGGCGGCGACGACCGGATCGGTCGAGGCGTTCGTGAGCGTCGCGCGGCGGCTGTTCGGGGATCGGCTGCCGGAGGTCGAATCGGTCGAGATCGAGCCGGTCGCCTCGCTTCCCGTAGACTGAGGTCCATGCCAAACCACACCGCCCGCTTGGGCGCGGGGATCGTCGTCGGTGGGCTGCTGGCGTTCGGTGCCAGCCTCGCATCGCGCGAGATCATGCGCCGCGCCGGGACGCGGCTCATCGACTGGGAGGCGGTACGCGACATCGCCCACCGCCGGCTCGGCTCGGCGGCAGCGCCGATGCCGGCCCGCCAGCGCGCCGAGGCGGAGGCGTTCTATCGGTCCACCCTGCTGAAGATCGAGCCGATCGTGGCCGAGGAGATCGGCTCGCAGCTGCCGGAGGCGCTCGAGATCCCGGCCGTCGTCGACCGCCTCGAGTGGGTGGATCTCAACCTCGCCACGTTCCGCGTGCTCTTCGAGCGGATCGAGCACACGCTGCTCGAGCAGCAGGAGGGGCCGGACACCGCCGGGCGCGCGATGTCGCGCTGGCTGAACCGGACCGTCGGCAACCAGCAGCTCGGCTTCATGCTCGCGTTCCTCGGTCGCAAGGTGCTCGGCCAGTACGACGTCAGCCTGCTGGCCGCCGGCCCGACGCGAGGGCGGCTGCACTTCGTGGAGCAGAACATCGTCGGCACCGCGACCACGATGCGCATCCCGCGCGACGAGTTCCGCGTCTTCATCGCCCTCCACGAGGCGACCCACGCCTTCGAGTTCGAGGCGCACCCGTGGCTGCGGCCGTACTTCGCGGACCTCGTCGGGCGCACCGTCGAGTCGCTGGCGGCCGAGTCGGGCGGGCTGATGGAGCGGATGCGCGAGGCCCTCTCCGGCGGCGAGGGGCACTGGCTGGAGCGGATCATGACCCCCGACCCAGCGCGACACCTTCAACAAGACCCAGGCGCTGATGTCGCTGCTCGAGGGCTACTCGAACCACGTCATGAACGCGGCCGGCGCCCGCATCCTGCCGAACTTCACCGAGATCCACGACAAGTTCGAGCGGCGCGGGGAGCGCCGCAGCGCCCTCGAGCGGGCGGTCATGCGCCTCACCGGGCTGGACCTGAAGATGGAGCAGTACGCCGCCGGCGAGCGCTTCGCCGATGCGGTCATCCGCGACCGCGACCGCGCCTTCCTCAACCGGGTCTGGACCGGCCCCGAGATGCTGCCGACCATCGACGAGATCCGGAACCCCGAGCGATGGATCGCGCGCATCGAGTCGCCTCCGCTGGCATTGCCGGAGGCCGCCTCCTGAGCGAGCCGTCGACGGTCCTCGCCACGCCGATCCTCGGCGCGCCGCTGTCGAGGGAGCTCCTGGCGCGCATCGAGGCCGAGGGGGTGCGCTGCGAGCGCATCGCCGCCGACGGGCACATCCACGGCGACGCCGACGAATCGGTCTTCGACGACGCCGACATCCTGCTGCTGGGGGCCGTGCCCGCCTCGGTGCTCGACCACGTCGTGGCACGCGCGCCGAAGCTGCGCTGGATCCACTCGGCGTCGGCCGGGGTGGATCGCATCTCGATCCCATCGGTCCGCGAGCGCGGGCTGACGGTGACGAACGCGAGGGGCGTCTTCAGCAAGCCGATCGCGGAGTACGTGGTGATGATGTCGCTGGCCGTCGCGCGCCGCCTGCCGCAGCTGCTCGAGCTCCAGCGCGAGCGGACCTGGCAGCCGCTCCGAGGCCGCGAGCTGAGTGAGCTGACGGTCGGGATCGTCGGCTACGGGAGCATCGGCGCCGAGGTCGCGCGCCTGCTCCAGCCGTTCGGCTGCCGCATCCTGGCCACCCGCCGCCATCCGGACCGCGGCGCCGAGGGCGTGGAGATGTACGGGCTCGAGGACCTGCGCGAGGTGCTGCGGGAGAGCGACATCGTGGTCGTCGCCGCGCCGCTGACGGAAGAGACGGCCGGGCTCATCGGTGCCGAGCAGCTGGCCGAGATGCGCGAGGACGCCTGGCTCATCAACATCGCCCGCGGCCGGCTCATCGACGAGCTTGCCCTGCGGCGGGCCCTGGAATCCGGCTGGATCGGCGGCGCGGTGCTCGACGTCTTCAGCGAGGAGCCACTGAGCCCCGACTCGCCGCTGTACCGCACGCCGAACGTCGTCATCACCCCGCACACCTCGTGGGCGTCGGACCAGGTCATCGAGCGGTCGGTCGACCTGTTCATCGACAACCTGCGGCGCGATCGGGCCGGCGAGCCGCTCCGCAACGTCGTCGACCTCGAAGCGGGGTACTAGCGCCGGTGCAGGTCACCATCGTCGGCCTCCCGGGCAGCGGGAAGACGACGGTCTTCAACGCCCTCACCGGCGGACACGCGGAGACCGGCGGCTTCAGCGGCTCGCGCGCGGCGCCGAACGTCAGCGTCGTCAAGGTGCCCGACGAGCGCGTCGACCGCCTGGCGGCGCTCTTCAACCCGAAGAAGACGACCTACGCCGACGTGACCTACGTCGACGTCGCCATCCCCGCCGGTGCGGCCCGCGAGGGGACCGTCAACCCTGACGTGCTTGCCCTGGTCCGCAATGCGGATGCCCTGCTCCACGTTGCCCGCGCCTTCGACGACCCGGCCCTGGCCTCTGCCGCCGACCCGTGGCGCGACGTCGACGATCTCGACCTCGAGTTCACCGTGGCCGACCTGTCGGTGATCGAGAAGCGTCTCGAGAAGCTCTCGACCCAGGGCCGCCACGGCTCGCAGGCCGAGCGCGACGCCGCTCAGCGCGAGGAGGAGCTGCTGCGCCGGTTGGAGCCGCACCTGTCGGACGGCCGCCCGCTGCGCTCCTTCGGCCTGACCCACGACGAGGAGCTGCTCCTGCGCGGGTACCGCTTCCTGACCCAGAAGCCGGTGCTGGTCGTGCTGAACATCGACGAGGGCCGCCTGCCGGAGGCGGCCGCCCTGGAGGCCGACGGTCGCGCCCGCTACGCCCAGCCATCAGACCGATGTCGCCGCCCTGGCCGGAAAGATCGAGGCCGAGCTCTCGGAGCTTGGGGCGGACGACGCGCGGCTGTTCATGGACGACCTCGGCATCGCCGAGCCGTCGCGCGGCCGGATCATCCGCCTCACCTACGAGCTGCTCGGCCTCTTCAGCTTCTTCACCGCCGGCGACGACGAGTGCCGCGCCTGGACCCTTCGACGTGGCGCCACCGCCGTCGACGCGGCCGGCACGATCCACTCCGACCTCGCCCGCGGCTTCATCCGGGCGCAGGTCATCGGCGTCGACGAGCTCATCGAGGCGGGCTCGATGGCCGAGGCGCGCAACCGCGGCATCCTTCGCCAGGAAGGGCAAGTCAGTACGTCGTGTGCCGATGGCGAGGTCCATCGAGGTCCTGTTCAACGTGGGCCGATGAGCGAGCAGAAGATCGGATGCTGGCCGGCGAGCTCTACCACGCGGACGACCCGAGCTGACGGCCGATGCCGCTCGCTGCGATCGGCTGCTCAGGCGCTTCAACACTGAAGAAGACGCTGACGAGCGCATGGCCATCCTTCGCGAGCTTCTCGGATCGGTCGGCGAGGGAGTCGTCATCAAGCCACCGCTGTTCATGGACTACGGCTACCAGACGAGCATCGGTGCGGGCACGTTCATCAACAGCGGCGCGGTGATCCTCGACGTCGGGCGCGTGACCATCGGTACCGACGTCCAGATCGGTCCGAACGTCCAGCTCCTCACGCCGACCCATCCGCTCGAGCCGGAGCTGCGGCGCAGCGGTGCGGAGGCGGCCGAGCCGATCACCATCGGCGACAACGCTGGCTCGGCGGGGGAGTGATCGTGTGCCCCGGCGTGACCATCGGGCGCGACACGGTGGTCGGCGCCGGCGCCGTCGTCACCCGCGACCTGCCCGATGGAGTCCTGGCGGTGGGCAACCCGGCGCGGGTGATCAGGCAGCTGGTCTAGCGCAGAACCTACGATCGCTCCAGCTCGGCGACGATCGAGCGGAACTCCTCGCTCTGATCGACGAGGTAGTTGTCCTCGTCCTCCATGCCGACGCTCATCGACGCGCGCAGCATCTCGTCGCCGATGTAGGTGAACCCGTGCGAGCGCTCGAGCTCGCGGGCGACCGCCTCGACCAGGGTGTCCTCCTCGAACGTATCGAGGACGGCCGCTCGAGCCGCCTGCACCATCGCCTCGAACTGACCTGGAGTATGGTCGCGCTCGGACACGAGGAGCGCATCGGTCAGGAGGTCGGTGGCGCCTTCGTGGAGCTCGTAGAAGTAGAGCTGCATGCACCGATGATAGACGGATGACCGAGCTGCTGATCGTTGGCGGCCTGACCATCGACCGCTTCGCGGATGGCACGTCGGCCCCCGGGGGCTCGGTGATCCATGCCGGCCGCGCGGCCGTCTCCGAGGGCGTGTCGGTCACGATCCTGACCGTCGCCGGCGACGAGCCGGAGGCCGCCGTCGGCTTGGCCCAGCTCGCCGGGATGGGCGACCTGATCCACCAGCGCGGGCCGTCCACCGTCACCTACGGGCATGGCGAGGTCGACGGTCGCAGGGTGCTCACGTACCTGGCCAGCGCCGGACCGATCGCGCCCCCGGTCCTCGCCGATCCGCCCGACGTCGCCCTCCTCGCGCCGATCGCCGACGAGCTTCCGGCATCGGCGATCCTCGCCCTCCGCGAGTCCGCGCGACCGCGGCTGACGGTCCTCCTGATTCAGGGCTGGCTTCGACGCCTTGCGATCGGTGAGCCGGCCCGTCCCCTGGCCCTCGAGGAGGTTCCTGCGGCCACCTGGGAGGCCTTCGGCGCCACCGATGCAATCGTGGTGTCGACCGAGGACCTCGCCGAGTCGCCGGAGGATCCCTTCGTGGAGGCCGCGGCGGTGCGCGAGCGCCTGGGTCCGCATCCGCTGCTCGTCCTCACCCTCGGCGAGCAGGGCTACCTCCTCGACGATCCGGCCGCCGACCACGTCGTCGCCAGCGTCCCGCGGCGCGTCGTCGAGGGCGTGCCGATGGTCGGCGCCGGCGACACCTTCGGCGCCGCGCTCGCCATCCAGCTCGGCAGGGGCGCGTCGCCCGCAGCCGCGGCACTTGCCGCCACCGATCGCGTCATCCGCATGCTCGAGGAACGTGGCCGCGCCGAATCCGCATAATGTCCGGATGCCGACGACAACCGCACGACTCATCGGGTATCCCAGCATCGGTCCCAGCCGCGAGCTCAAGTGGGCGCTCGAGCGTGCCTGGAGCGGGCGCATGGGCCCATCGGACTTCAACGCGCGCATCGCGGAGCTGCGCGCGGCCCATCTCGACGAGCAGCGCGACCTGATCGGGTCGGCGGTCGACGACTACGTGCTGTATGACCTCGTCCTCGAGACGGCGATGCAGCTCGGGCTCGTGCCCGAGGAGATGCGTTCAGGGCTCGACGACGATCCGTTCGGCGTCCTCACCGTCCTCGCTCGCGGCTCCGAGGAGCGCGAGGCGTGGGAGATGACGAAGTGGTTCGACACGAACTACCACTACGTCGTGCCGGAGGTCACCTCGATCCCGCAGCGCCTCACACCGCTGCCGTGGCGGGAGCCTCTCGGCGACGCGACGTGGGTCGTCGTCGGTCCGTACAGCCTCGCCAAGCTGAGCAAGCTCGGCAATGGCGTCGACGAGGGCGAGCTCGCGGCCGCCGCGGCCCGCTCGCTGTGGGCCTTCGCCGCCGATGCTGCTCGGCGCGATCCGGGGTTCCGGTTGCAGATCGACGAGCCCTGCCTCGGACTGGCCATGACCGATGCGGACCACGCGCTGGCCGAGACCGCCTACGCCGATGCGGGTTCCCTCGATCTCGCCGAGCCGGCGCTGGTCAGCGTCCAGTTCGGACGCCCGTCGACCCGGACCGTCTCCGACCTTGGACTCCGCGGGCTGGCGGTGCAGGTGCCATTCGACGCCATCGACGAGCTCCGCGCCTCGGGTGCCTGGGATGAGATGCCGGCACGACCGATCTCGGTCGTCGACGGACGGAGCGTCTGGAACGACGACGTCAGCCAGACGCGCGACGCCCTGTCGACGGTGGTCGAGGATGACGTGCCGCTGTGGCTGGTGCCGACCACGAGCCTCATGTTCCTGCCCTACACCGTCGAGGGAGAGGCGCTGCCCGCGGGCTTCGCCTTCGCGCGGGAGAAGGCGCGCGGCCTGGCAGACCTGGCCGCCGGCTGGGGAGGCGAGGAGGCGTCGACGGCGACGCCGCCGCCGAAGGCCGAGTGGCCCGAGCCGGGCGAGATCCAGCCGCGGGTCGAGCGCGACGCGCGTCGCGCGGCGCAGGCCGATCTCGACCTTCCGCTCTTCCCGACCACGAGCACCGGCTCGCTGCCGCAGACGAGCGAGGTCCGCCAGCTGCGGGTCCGTCTGTCGAAGGGGGAGATCGACGACCGGCACTACCAGGAGGAGGTCGACCGCCTCATCACCGAGGCCGTCTCCTGGCAGGAGAACGCGGGCATCGACGTGCTCGTCCACGGCGAGTTCGAGCGGACGGACATGGTGGAGTACTTCGCCGCCAAGCTCGATGGCTTCCACACCACCCAGAACGGCTGGGTCCGGAGCTACGGCAGCCGATGCACGCGCCCGCCGATCCTGGCCGCGCCACCGGTGGCGCTCGAGCCGATGACGGTGCGCGAGTGGCGGATCGCGCAGGACGCGAGCCGGCGCCCGGTGAAGGGGATGCTCACCGGACCGGTCACGATCGTGAACTGGAGCTTCCGGCCGCCCGGGGTCCCGGACGATCGGCTCTTCTGGGCGGTTGCCCAGCCGATCGCCGAGGAGGTGCGCGCGCTGGTCGAGGCGGGCGCCAGGTTCGTGCAGATCGACGAACCGGCGGTGCGCGAGCGCTGGCCCCTCCCCACGGTCGATGCCGCGGAGCGGCGCGCGATCTACGCCCGCGGCGTGCGGGCGTCCCTTAACCACGTCTTCCATCAGCCGGCGCACGTCCAGATGCACACGCACATGTGCTACGGCGACTTCGGCGACATCGTGCCGCTGTGGGCCGACGCCGGGGTCGACGTGGCGTCCATCGAGTTCAGCCGCTCGAAGGACGAGAGCTACATCCACCAGTTCTACGAGCTGTTCGACGACGGTCACCTCCAGATCGGCCCCGGAGTCTTCGACGTCCATTCGCCGCACTCGCCGGGCATGGAGACGATGGCGTCGCGGCTCGAGCACTTCCGCGCCTTCATGGACGAGACCGACCTGTGGGTGAACCCGGACTGCGGCCTCAAGACCCGATCGTGGCCGGAGGTGGAGCGCCAGCTGACCGACATGGTCGCCGCTGCGCGCCGGATGCGCGAGGCGGTGACGGCCGGCGTCGGGAACTCCCGTTAGGTGATGCTCTCGGCGCCCAGCGGCTGGATCGAGATGGTCGAGGTCAATCCGCCGCTCCTGCCCGACATGACCCATCTCGAGCTCAAGGGCCGATGGTCGCACGTCCTCATCACCGACAACCCGTTCAAGCAGGTCCGCGTGTCGCCGTACGCGTATGCGGCGCGCATAACGCACGACGTCGCCTCGATCTCCCCGACGGTGGTGTGCTCGACCCGTGATCGGAACATCCTGGCCATCGAGTCCGAGGTCCGCGGCGCCATCGGCAACGGCGTCGCCTCCTTCCTGGTGGTCCAGGGGGACATGCTTCCCGAGGTCGAGCACTGGAGCAACAGCTACGAGATCGTCGAGTACCTGCTCGAGCTCCAGCGCTCGATGCCCGGGGTCCCGTTCGAGGTCGGCATGAGCACCCGCTCGCGGCAATGGGTCTTCCGGCGCCGGGTCGAGATCGGCGCGCAGTTCTTCACCACCGGACCGGTCATCGATCCCGCGTCGGTCCCCGAAGTGGCGAAGCGCCTGAACCTCGGTCCCGACGACCCGCCGGTCTACCTGGAGCTCACGCCGCCGATGTCAGCGCGCTGGGTGCGCCGGCTCGAGGGGGTCGGGGCCATTCCCGTCGGTGACGGCCTGCGGCGGGAGCTGGCCGCCGCCGGCGACGAGAGCATCCGCTCACGGGCCTGGGAGCTGTCGCGCGAGGCCGCCGACTGCGCCCGAGAGCTGGGCTTCGCCGGCGTGGTGCTCATGGGCCTGCGCTTCGAGACCGTCGTCGGCGAGGCGTGGGACGCCTGGGGGGCGGCCAGCTCCTGAGCGCGCGGTGCGCCGCTCTGCGGCCGCCACCCAGCTCCGGAGCCGACGCAGCCGTCGCTCGACGGTGAGGCGGGTCCGGCCGACCTCGGCGATCGTGCCGCCGCGCCCGAGGGCGAAGGCGATGTCCAGGACCCGTGACGCGGCGGCGGCCGCCTCCATCGCGCCGCGCAGGTCGCCGCGGTGGCGCTCGCGGATGCGGGCCACCTCGATCCAGGCGGCGGCCGCGTCGACCGAGGCGCGACGCGTGCCCACCGTCCACAGCTCCTCGGCGCGCTCGACCTGGCCGACGGCCAGCAGCAGCCGCGACGCCACGCGGCGCAGGGCGTTCGCCTCGGAGGCGTCGGCGGCGACGGCCTGCGCGGCCTCGACCAGTTCGAGGGCGTCGTCGACGGCGCCGGCACGCAGGAGCTCGAGCGCCATGCCGCGTGGGTCGAGCACGCGCGCGTCGCGCCAGCCGCCATCGCGCAGCCGCGACAGCTCGGCCTCGAGCAGCACGAGGCTGACCACGTCCTGGAAGTTGTGGTCGAGCACCTCGGCCAGGATGTCTGGCGAGCCGCCGCGCAGATAGCCGAAATAACGGGCGGGGACCTCGGAGCCGGGGCAGTCGGACGCGCGGCGCACGCCGAGCACACCGGCCTCCACGTCCGCCAGCCGGGCGCCGCCGAGCGGCCGCCGGAACAGGCGTCGGGCGTCGGGCAGGAGGTCGTCGTGCTCCGCCGGCAGGGTCGCCTGCTCGCGGAACAGCCCGTGGACGGTGAGGCGGGCGGCGAGCATCGGCATGTCGAAGGCGCGGCCGTTGTAGGTGACGAGCCGCGCGAACGTCGCGAGGTCCGCGGCGACGGCCCGGAGGAGCGGCGGCTCGTATGGGTAGTCGGGCAGCAGGTACTGACGAACGGTGACCCGCGACCCGTCGATGCGTGCCACCGCGGCCATGAAGATCACGGTGCCGGCGCCGGTCGAGAGGCCGGTCGTCTCCGTGTCGAAGTAGGCGGCCGGCGGCAACGCCGACAGCGCCTCGGCGGTGGCTGGGGCGACGGCCACGCTGCGTTCGATCACCAACGCGGTGCCGCCCGCGGTCACCTCGGTCCGAGCGTCGAACCAGCGGGCCAGGGTGGCGATCCGGTCGTCGGTCAGCGGCCGGACGGCGCCGGGTGCCGGCCTGGCGCGGACGGCTTCGAGACGATCCGCGAGCGTGCGCGTGGCGAGCATCGGCTCAGGACATCCCCACCAAGAGCTCTTCGACGACCGCCTTGCCGCGTGAGCCGACCTCGATGGCCGGACCGACGCAGGCGGGGCAGCCGTCGGCGCACGGGCACGACTCCACCGCTTCGCGGCAGGCGCGCACGAGGTCGTCGACGAGGGTGAAGAGCCGCTCGGTCAGCCCGACGCCACCGGGGACGGCGTCGTACAGGTAGAGCGTCGGGCGGCCGGTGAATGGTGACTGCACCTGGGCCAGCACGCCGAGGTCGCGCGGGTCGCACATGAGCAGCAGCGACGCCGTCGTGCGGGCCACGCGCGCGAGGCCGATGAGCGCGCCGTCGAGCGTGTCGCGGTCGTATCGGTTCACGAGCTCCGCCGGAGGGACGAGCCAGGTGGAGGTCGTGTGCATCTCCTGCTCGGGGATGCTGATCGAGCCCCAGCCGACGTTCTCGTGGGTGTGGTACTTGAGCTTCTTGAACATCGTCACCTTCCAGGCGACCATCACCTCGCCGCGCTGGCGAAGCCCTGCCGGCGGGGGATCGGCCTCCTCGAAGACCTCGAGCACCTTGAGCGTGATGCCGAGGTCGGCATCGGTGTAGTAGTCGACGTCGGTGCGGGTGACGTAGGCCTTGCGCTCCGCCCAGTCCAAGCGGTCGACGTGGTGCTGGATGCCCTGGTGGATGTAGATCGCCTTCTCGTGGACGAGGAGCGGGGCGGCGAAGAGGTCGACCTCGCCGAGGACGCGGTGGCGGTCGCCGGTGGTGTCGACGATGACCACGTTCTCCGGCGCACCCGTGCGCAGGCTGAAGTCGGACGCCGGGAAGTTCTCGTGGCTCCAGTAGTACCGATCGTCGTCGGCGCGCCGGATCCAGCCGTCCTCCTGGAGGACGTCGAGCAGGGTCGGCGTCTCGTCGATCCCGAACCGCTCCGCGGCGGGCACCGGCAGCTCGAAGGTCGAGGCGCGCAGGTGGTTGAGGAGCACGTGGAGGTTGTCGGGGTTGACGAGGCCGTGCTCCGGCGAGCTGTCGAACAGGTACTCGGGGTGGGCGGCCAGGAACTGGTCGATCGGCGCCGACGAGCAGACCAGCGCGGCCAGGCTCGTGCCGGTGCGGCGTCCGGATCGGCCCATCTGCTGCCAGGTGCTGGCGATGGTGCCGGGGTAGCCGATGCTGATCGCCGCGTCGAGCGAGCCGATGTCGATGCCCAGCTCGAGCGCATTCGTGGCGACCACCCCGCGGACTCGGCCGTCGCGCAGGCCCGCCTCGATCTCGTGCCGCTCGTTCGGCAGATAGCCGCCGCGGTAGCCGCGGATCGTGTGCGGATGGCCCGGCGGCGGCTCGAACGTCTCGCGCAGGTAGCTGGTCAGCACCTCGACCGAGGTGCGGGAGCGCGCGAAGGCGATCGTCTGCACCCCGCCGCCGATCAGGCGCTCCGCCAGCCGCTGCCCGGTGAGGAGGGCGGAGCTGCGAATGCCGAGCTCCTGGTTCGCGACCGGCGGGTTGACGACGAGGATGTGCTTGCGACCGGCCGGCGCACCGTTGTCGTCGATCAGCTCGACCGGCGCCTCGAGCACCCGCTCGGCCAGCTCGCGGGGGTTGGCGATCGTTGCGCTGGCGCAGATGAAGATCGGATCGGCGCCGTAGTGGGCGCAGATGCGACGCAGCCGGCGGATGAGGTTGGCGACGTGGCTGCCGAAGAGGCCGCGGTAGGTATGCAGTTCGTCGATGACGACGAACTGGAGGTTCTCGAAGAGCTTGAACCACTTCGTGTGGTGCGGAAGGATCGCCGCGTGGAGCATGTCCGGGTTGGTGATGACCACCTGCCCCGCCGCGCGCACGACGCTGCGGATGTTCGCGGGCGTGTCGCCGTCGTAGGTGTGGGTCTTGAGGCCGATGTCTGCCGCCCCGGCCAGCGCCCGCAGCTCCACCAGCTGGTCCGCCGCCAGCGCCTTGGTCGGGAAGAGGTAGAGCGCCCGCGCCGCCTCGTCCCTGGCGACCGCGTCGAGGACCGGCAGGTTGTAGCAGAGCGTCTTGCCCGATGCGGTCGGCGTGACGACGACGACGTTCTGGCGCTTCGACACCGCCTCGTAGGCCGCCGCCTGGTGGGTGTACAGCGCCTCGACCCCGCGACCGCGCAGCGCGTTGACGATGCGCCTATCGACCGCCTTTGGCCACGGCGCATGTCTCGGTGCGCGCGGCTCCAGCTCTCGATGCGCGGCGACCAGCGGCGCGAAGAGGGGATCCGCCATCAGCATGGCGATGGCCTGGTCGGCGTTGCCGGGCGGCGCGGTGATCATCGGCTCCTCCACCAAACCGAACATCTGTTCGGTCGCGAAACATAGCACAGACGTTCGAAAGGTCGGGGGCCGATGCGACAGCTCGGGTGTCGCAAGCGTGACCGCGTGGGCTAGACTCGCTCCGCGATGACCGGCCTCGACGTCCCTGCCCCGACGCCGCCGCGCTCCTCGGGGCGCTCGCGGCTCCGCCTGCCGGCCTCACGTGGCGGCCTGGCCTGGCTGGCGGTGCTCCTGATCGTCGGGACGCTCCTGGCGGTGCAGTTCGGGCGGCAGATCTACGCCAACTGGGAGATCGGTCAGCGCGCCGCCGAGATCGAAGTCGAGATCACGTACGTGGAGGCCGAGAACGCGCTGCTCCAGCAGGAACTCGACTACCTGCGCAGCGACGCCTTCGTCAGCGCCGAGGCCCGGAGGTTGGCCAACCTGGGACGCCCCGGTGAGCAGTTGCTGATCATCCCGCTTGGCGCCGAGGCACCGCTCCCCGAGGAGCTCGCCATGCTCAAGCGGCCGAAGCCGCTCCTGGAGCAGTGGGTGGAGCTCTTCTTCGGCCGGTCCGACTGATCACTCGGGCCGGCGACTCGAGGTGCTACGCCTCGTAGCCCTATGACCGACTTTGCGCGGTCAACTGCCTGAAGCGCTACGGCCCGTACCCGATCAGGCAGCCCGGCGGTCCGACGGTTACGACGTGTAGCCCTTCGACGGCTTTTGCCAATCTCGGCGGATGTATCGCTACCGGGTGGAGCGCTCGTCATCGAGCGTGTGTTGCGATTTTGAGACCTATCGGCGACTCACCTTCCCAGGCGTTGCCGGATGCATGCAGGGCCGGCACTTGAGCGCCGAATGTGTTGCCGGATGCATGCAGGGCCGCCGTTCAGGCGCTGCTATGTCTCCTGGCGGCAACACTGGGCAAAGGAGGTCAACGGGATTGGCCTTGCAACCGAGGGAGAGGCCTTCCTCGGTCGTGAGGCTAGCCAGGTTGGCGCTGTGACCGAGGGAGGGCCGGTGCGGCCCGTTCGTCGGTCGTAAGGCCAACCAGACTGGCGCCGAACCACGGCAAGCCTCAGTCGGTCGGCGCCTCGTCCTTCCTGATGCGCTTCGGCCGATCCGCGGGCGGCGCCTCCACGCGCGGGCCGGCGGCACGGACGGCTTCCGAGACGCCGTCGGCGTAGTCGGCGAAGTTCTCGGCGAACATCTCGGCCAGCTCGCGGGCTTTCTCGTCGTATGCGGCCGGATCCGCCCATGTCGAGCGCGGCCGGAGGATCTCGGACGGCACGCCGGGCACCGACGTCGGCACGGATACTCCGAAGATCTCATCGGTCTCGTACTCGACCCCGTTCAGGGCGCCAGAGAGCGCCGCGCGAACCATGGTGCGGGTGTGGTCGATCCGCATCCGCTCGCCGACCCCGTACGGGCCGCCCGTCCAGCCGGTGTTCACCAGCCACACGGGCACGTCGTGCTCCTCGAGGCGCTCGGCGAGCATCGAGGCGTACTCGCCGGGGTGGCGTGGCAGGAACGGGGCGCCGAAGCCGGCCGAGAAGGTGGCGCGCGGCTCCGTGACGCCGATCTCGGTGCCGGCCAGCTTCGCGGTGTAGCCGCTGGTGAAGTGGTACTGCGCCTGCTCGCGGGTCAGGCGCGAGATCGGCGGCAGGATGCCGAAGGCATCGGCCGTCAGGAAGACGACGTTGCGTGGATGGGTCGTCATCCCCGAAGGATCCGCGTTGCCGATGAACTCGAGCGGGTACGCGCCTCGCGTGTTCTCGGTGTAGCGCTCCGAGTCGAGGTCGAGCTCGCGGGTGACGGCGTCGAGGTCGACGTTCTCGAGGATCGTGCCGAACCGCTTGGTGGTGGCGAAGATGTCCGGCTCGTACATCGGCGAGAGGCGGATGGTCTTGGCGTAGCAGCCGCCCTCGAAGTTGAAGAGGCCGTCGGGGCCCCAGCCGTGCTCGTCGTCGCCGATGAGGCTGCGCTCCGGATCGGCGGAGAGGGTGGTCTTGCCGGTGCCGGAGAGCCCGAAGAAGAGCGCCGGGTCGTCGTCGCCTCCGACGTTGACCGATGAGTGCATCGGCAGGGCGCCCTCATCGGGCAGGAGGTAGTTCATGACCGTGAACGCGGACTTCTTGATCTCGCCGGCGTACTCGGTGCCGACGATGATGACCTCCATCCGCTTCAGGTGGAGGAGGATCGCGGTCTCGCTGCGGGTGCCGTCGGTCTCCGGGTCGGCCTTGAACGACGGGATGTCGATGATCCGGAAGTTCGGCGCGAAGCCGGCGAGGTCCTCGTGCGGCGGCAGCCGGAACAGGTTGCGGGCGAAGATGCTGGCCCAGGCGGTCTCGGTCGTGACGCGAAGCGATCGCCGGTGGTCGGGATGGGCACCGATGTAGAGGTCCTGGCTGTAGATCGGCCGATCGGCGATGTATTTCATCAGCCGGGTGCGAAGGCCGTCGTAGTGCTCCTCGCTGATGGGCTGGTTGACCGATCCCCACCAGACCTTCCCCGCGCTCGACCGTTCCTTGACCACGAACTTGTCCTGCGGCGAGCGTCCGGTGTGCTTGCCGGTGCGCACGACGAGCGAGCCGTGGGCGCTGATGATGCCCTCGCCGTTGCGGATCGCGTGCTCGTAGAGCTCGGCGGTGCTGAGGTTGCGGTACGTCGCCTCGATCGTCGAGGCGGAGGTGCGAAGCTGGGTCGTCGCCAACGGTCTCCTCCTTACGTGCGACCCGGCGCCCCGCTCGGGCTGAATGGGTCGCCTATGTGAGTCGACCGGCCGCGCGTCGACGGGTCCATCGGACCCGTGAGTCGGCTTCCGCAGTCACTGTTCAGTGCCTCTGTTCTGCAGCCGCCATGCCGGCGACACAGTTCCCCGCATGATACGCGACTCATTAGGATTGGCCGATGTACGAGTGGATCGTCCTCCTCCACGTCGTCGGCGCGTTCGCGTTCGTCGCCGCGCACGGCGCGTCGATGATCACCGCCTTCCAGCTGCGCGGCGAGCGCGACCGGTCGCGCCAGGCAGCGCTCCTGCAGGCGTCACAGATCGGCATCGGTGTGATGTACGTGGGCCTGGTCGTGCTCCTCGTGGCCGGGGATCATCGCCGGCTTCATGGGCGGCCACTGGGGCCGCGGCTGGATCTGGGCGGCGCTCGGCACGCTGGTGGTGGTGATGGCCGTGATGTACGCCCTTGCGACCCCGTTCTACGGTCGGATGCGCGCCGCCGCGGGGGTCGGTGGGATGGGTCGAACGGCCGATCAGTTCAAGCCTCCCGCCACGGATGCCGACCTCGAGGCGCTCGCCACCTCGAATCGGCCGTGGGTCCTGGCGGCAGTCGGCGGCATTGGCCTGGTCGTGATCATCTGGCTGATGCTGGCGAAGCCGTTCTGACGCGCCGGCAGGTTGCGAGGGAGCGCCAGCCCGAATAGGCTGTATCGCCGTGGCGGAGTAGCTCAGTGGTAGAGCAGGGGACTCATAAGCCCTTGGCCGGTGGTTCGAATCCGCCCTCCGCTACCACCCCCCTCGACGACCTCGCGCGTGCCATCGATGCCGGCGCGCGGCGCCTGGAGATCCCCGACGACGCGCTCCATCGTGCTCGCCGTCTCCGGGTGGCCCCGACTCGATGGCCCTCCTGCACGGCGCGGCCCGCCTGATCGAGACCGATGCCCGCCGCTGGCGCCTGACCGTCGCCCATCTCGACCACGCGCTTCGCCCCGAGAGCGCGGACGACGCCGCGTTCGTCGCCGACGTCGCCGAGTCGCTGGGCCTGCGCTTCGAGAGCCTGCGGACCGATGTCGCCGCGCTGGCGCGCGCCGAGGGTCGCTCGCTCGAGGACGCTGCGCGGGAGGCTCGCTATCGGTTCCTGGAAGAGGTCGCGCCGGAAGGCGGCGCTGATCGCCACCGCCCACACCGCCGACGATGCCGCCGAGACCGTCCTCCTCAACCTCCTGCGCGGCAGCGGGCTGGCAGGAGCCCGTGGAATTCCACAGCGACGAGGGCGCATCGTGCGGCCACTCCTCGGCGAGAAGCGGGCGAGGCTGCGGGAGCTGCTCGACGCGGCCGGCATCGGCTACAGGCTCGACCCGTCGAACGACGACCCGGCCTTCCTGCGCAACCGGGTTCGCCACGAGGTCCTCCCGTTGCTGGAGTCCATCCGCCCTGGTGCCGCGGAGCGCATCGGCCAGTTCAGCCGGCTCGCGGCCGATGACGAGGCGCTGCTCGACGATCTGGCGCAGGCGGAGATGGCGAGGCGCACGACCGAGGAGGGACTCGACTGGCACGACCCGCCCCTGCCGGCACTGGCCCGGCGCGTGCTCAGGCTGGCGGTCGGGGAGCCGGCGCCGAGCGCGGAGCGGATCGAAGCGCTGTTGGAGGCGGCGGCCGGGGACCGGGGTGGCGTGACGATCGAGCTGGGCGGCGGGAGGGTCGCATCGGTCAACCAGCGGAGGATCCGGATCTCGCGCTGAGCTGCCTCGGTTCAACTGATTGGCAACCCAGTACGTATAGAAGGTATCCGCGGGCCTGATCGGCTGTTTGTTCGGCTGTCGGCGCGCACATATACTGACCCGGCCTGCGGCACGCATCGCCACGGGCCGGCGTGGCCGCTCGCGGTCGCGTCGTTCGCACGGAGGCGAAAGCAGACCCAACCTTGACCAGTCGCATCGTTCGCAACAGCGTCGTGCTCGTCGTCCTGGCCGTCTTCGGACTGGCCGTGCTGTGGACGTTCATGAGCCCCGGCGAGAGTGGCGAGCCCTATACCTACAGCCAGCTCCTCGAGGACGTCGCCGCAGGGAACGTCTCATCGATCACCCAGGAGGGGACCACCCTCACCGTCAAGATCGACAACCAGCCGCAGGAGAAGACGGCCACCGTCGCCTCGGCGGACATCAACTACCGCGCCGAGGTCTGCGCGGTTGCCGGCGACCCGGTGAACTGCAGTGGCATCGACTACAACTACGTCCAGCCCAGCGCCGCCGGCGGCATCCTCACGCTGCTGATCACGGCGCTCCTGCCGGTCCTGCTCATCGGCGGCTTCATCTTCTTCATGATGCGCCAGGCGCAGGGCACCAATAACCAGGCCATGAGCTTCGGCAAGAGCCGGGCGCGCATGTTCCTGGGCAACAAGACGGTCGTGACCTTCAACGACGTCGCCGGCGTGGACGAGGCGAAGCAGGAGCTGACCGAGGTGGTCGAGTTCCTGAAGTACCCCGAGAAGTTCAACAGCCTCGGTGCGCGCATCCCGCGCGGCGTGCTGCTGGTCGGCCCACCCGGCACCGGCAAGACGCTCCTCGCCCGCGCCGTGGCCGGCGAGGCGGGCGTGCCCTTCTTCAGCATCTCCGGCTCCGAGTTCGTCGAGATGTTCGTCGGCGTCGGTGCCTCGCGCGTGCGCGACCTGTTCGAGCAGGCCAAGCGCAACTCGCCGTGCATCGTCTTCGTCGACGAGATCGACGCGGTCGGGCGCCAGCGCGGTGCCGGTCTCGGCGGCTCGCACGACGAGCGCGAGCAGACCCTCAACCAGATCCTCGTCGAGATGGACGGCTTCGACACGAACACGAACGTGATCGTGGTGGCCGCCACCAACCGACCGGACGTCCTCGACCCGGCGCTCCTGCGCCCGGGGCGGTTCGACCGCCAGGTGGTCCTCGATCGGCCCGACATCAAGGGCCGCCGGGAGATCCTCAACGTGCACATCAAGGGCAAGCCGCTCGACAAGACGGTCGACATCGAGGCCATCGCCCGGCGCTCGCCGGGCTTCTCCGGCGCCGATCTCGCGAACCTCGTCAACGAGGCGGCCATCCTCGCCGCGCGCCGCAACAAGAAGAGCGTCGGCGCCGACGAGTTCAACGAGGCGATCGACCGCGTCATCGCCGGTCCCGAGCGCCGCAGCCGGATCATCTCCGAGGAGGAGAAGGTCATCATCGCCTACCACGAGGGCGGCCATGCCGTCGTGCAGCGCGTCCTGCCGAAGAACGACCCGGTCACGAAGGTGACGATCGTGAGCCGCGGCATGGCCCTCGGCTACACGATGAGCCTGCCTGCGGAGGACCGATACCTCCACAGCAAGTCCGAGTTCGAGGACAAGATCGCCGGGATGCTCGGCGGCAACGTGTCCGAGACGATCGTCTTCGGCGACACGACGACCGGCTCCTCGAACGACATCGAGAAGGCGACGAACCTCGCCCGCGCGATGGTCACCCAGTACGGGATGAGCGAGAAGCTCGGCCCGCTGGCCTTCGGCAAGAAGGAGGAGATGGTCTTCCTCGGCCGCGAGATCAGCGAGCAGCGCAACTACTCCGACGAGGTGGCGGCGAAGATCGACGCCGAGGTGCGCGAGATCATCGACCGCGCCTACTCCCGCGCCAAGGTGGCGCTCGAGACCCATCGCGACGTGCTCGACCGCCTGGCGGCGCTGCTGGTCGAGAAGGAGACGATCGAGCACGACGAGTTCGAGGCGCTCTTCGACGGCGTCCTCCCGCCGCGCTCCGGCGGACCGACCCCGAAGAAGATCGGCCCCGAGCCGGCGACCGACGGCGTCGAGCCCGAGATCGAGCCCGAGGCCGATGGCGGCGACACGAAGCGACGTCGCCCGGGACCGGCACCGCAGCCGGCCTAGCCGGCTAGCCAGGACCGATGGATCGAGGCCCGCCACAAGGCGGGCCCTCGTCTTATCTCAGCGCTTGCCGGTCAGGCGGTCCCAGAACGAGGGACCGTCCTTCAGGTCGTCGACGAACTTGTCCCAGCCGGCCTCGGCCTTCATCGCTCGCTCGAGGCCTTCGACGCGCTCCTCGACGATCTCCCGGACTCGAATGGCCTCGCCCTCGTCGAGCCAGAAGCCGTGGCGCTGCTGGCATACGTCGATCTCGAGGTTGTAGGCCCGGTAGTTGAACGCCGACATCTGAGCGCCGCACTTCGGGCACGACAGGCCCGACTCGCGGTCGGCGTACTCGATCATGCCCGTGCGCTGCTCATCGGTCGACTTGACCGTGGCCTCCAGCTGCGAGAGCTCGCCCTCGTCCAGCCAGCCTCCCTTGCACTGGGGACAGCGATCGACGTCGATCCCTTGATGGTGCTCGATCACGAGCTCGACCTGGTCCCTGGGACAAAGCACGCGGCGGCCTCCGTATCGGTCTGATGGCTGAGTGGCCGCCCAAGCGTAGCGCGTGCGGCCGACGACTGATGAAACGTAGGCCGATCGGGTCATTGGCATCTAGGAGGTGGGCCGTATACTCGCTCGCGTGTTGCGTGCAGGCACCCCTGCAGCAGCCCGCATCCGAGCACGAGCACACGGAGCCGCCACACAGATGATCGACGAGCCGGTTGCCCAGACCCAGACCCAGACTCCGACCCAGACCCAGACCGAGGCCAAGCCGCAGTCCGATGCGGACTGGAAGCTCGACGCGCCCTCGGGCACCCTCGCCCCGCGCTCCGCGCTCGACGTGCTCACGAACCTCAACGAGCGGGTCGCGACCGGCAGGATCGAGGACCTCGTTCCGATCGCGACCGGCTTCGTGCCGATGGACAAGACGATCGGCGGCGGCCTTCGTCCGGGCGAGCTGATGCTCATCGGTGGCGCGCAGGGCCAGGGCAAGACGACGATGGCCCTCCAGATGGCGCGCAACATGGCCGCATCGGGACAGGCGACCGTCCTCTATGTCTGCTTCGAGCACGACGAGGAGTACCTCATCCAGCGCATGGTCGCGATGGAGTCGGCGCTCAGCCACCTGCCCCAGAAGTCGGGCGCAGTGAAGATCCAGGACGTCAAGAAGGAGGTCGTGAGCTCGTACACGGCCTCGGCCGAGACGGGCACCAAGGCAAAGCTCGGCGCGAACCCGCGCCTGCGCCCGAGCCTCGAGCGGATCGCCCGCTACGGCTCGAACCTGTACCTGATGCGCGGCACGGCGACCCACTCGACGATCGACAACCTGCGCAACCTCGTCAAGGAGCATCGCGGCTCCGATGACGAGCGACGCCTGGTGCTGTTTGTCGACTACCTCCAGAAGGTCCCGGTCATTCCCGAGCCGAACACCGAGGAGGAGAAGGTCACCCGCATCGTGTCGGGCCTCAAGGACATCGCCCTCGGCGAGATGGTGCCGGTGGTCGCGATCGTGGCCGCCGACCGCGAGGGGCTGAAGGCCAAGCGCCTGCGCAACCATCACCTGCGCGGCTCATCGGCCATCAACTACGAGTCGGACATCATCCTGATCCTGAACGACAAGTACAACATCGTCGCCAAGGTCAACATCGAGTTCAACCCGTACCAGGCCCAGCGCTACCGCGACTGGGTGATCGCGTCGATCGAGAAGAACCGGGGCGGCCAGGACAACGTCGACCTCGAGTACGAGAAGCTGTTCGAGTACAGCTGCTTCGACCCGACCGGACGGATCACTGCCGAGAAGCTCATCGAGGAACGCCTCTACAACGACTGAGGGTCCCTGACCGATGGCGACCGGCCCGCTCGCGTTTGATCCATACGCCGTGCTCCAGGTCCTGCCGAACGCCGAGCAGGAGGTGGTCAATGCCGCCTTCAAGGCGCTCGCCCTGAAGTACCACCCCGACCACGACGCGACCCGCCGCGCCGCCGACAAGATGGCCGAGCTGAACCGCGCCTATTCCATCCTGCGCGAAGAGCGCTCGCGAGCCGCCCACGATCGCGCCCGGCGTGCCGCGGCTGCCGGCATCAGCGTCGCCTCCGCGGCCAAGACCGGCGCCGTGCCGCCGCCCGCCAACCCGAGCCCGGGCAGCGTGCTGAACTTCGGCCGCTATGCCGGCTGGAGCCTGCGCGACCTCGCCCGCAGTGACCCCGACTACGTGCTGTGGCTGTCGCGCCACTCCTCGGGGATCCGCTACCGCACCGAGATCTACGGAATCCTGCGCACGATGGGTGTCTCCGCCGCCTGAAAGTGCCGACGCGCTACCCTCCACCCAGTCATGACCGATGAGCCCCGGCCGCTGCGCGCCGTCTTCCTGGACATCGGCGACACCGTCATGAAGCCGAACCCGTCGTGGGAGGCGGTGTACGCCATCGCGTTCCGCGAGTTCGGGGTCGAGGTCGAGATCGGCGAGCTGTACGCCGCGCTGCGACGGGCGTATCACCACGGCGGCTGGGGCATCGACGACGCCGGCTTCGAGCCGAGCGAGGAGTCGAGCTTCCAGCGGACCGTCGCGATCGACGCCGCCGCGATCGCCGAGCTCGGGCTGGACCCCATGCCCGAGGCCTTCTATCGCCGGCTGAGCGAGCTGTTCATGGTGACCAGCCACTGGCACATCTTCCCCGACGCCTACCCGACGTTGAGCGCGCTCCGCGACCGCGGGCTGACGCTGGGAGCGGTGAGCAACTGGGTCTGGAACCTGCCGGAGCTGCTCCATGCGCTCGACCTCGTGAGCCACTTCGACTTCATCGCCGCCAGCTCCCGCATCGGCTTCGAGAAGCCGCACCCGCGCATCTTCGAGTGGGCCCTCGAGCAGGCGAAGGCCGATGCGAGCGCGGTGATCCACGTCGGCGACCACCTCGTCGCCGATATCGAGGGCGCCCGCGCCGTGGGCATCGACGGGGTGCTCATCGACCGCTTTGCGCGCCACGACCCGGCCCATGTGCCCGAGGGCGTGCCCGTCATCGCGTCGCTCGACGAGCTGCTGCCGATCGTCGACGTCCGCCTCGACGGCCGATGAGCGAGCGCTGGCGCTGCTTCGTGGCGGTCGCCATCGGCGAGGAGCTGCGTGACGCGCTCCGGACAGCCGTCGACGGCTCGCGCGACGACCCGGAGCTGGCCGGCCTGCGCTGGACCGATCCGGAATCGTGGCACCTGACGCTGGCCTTCCTCGGATCCGTCGAGGCCGACCAGGTCGGCGCGCTCGGCGCTACTCTCCGCGAGGTGGCGAATGCACATGCGCCGATGCGGCTGACGACGGGCGGGCTCGGCGCGTTTCCATCGGCCGGGAGGGCGCGCGTGGCGTGGTATGGGGTGGCCGATCCCGAGCGCCGGCTTGCAGCGCTGGCGCGCGACGTGCGGAAGGCGCTGGACGTGGAGGGTTCCGAGTTCCGAGCACACATCACGCTGGCGCGGGCGCGCCGGGAGCCGGTATCGGTCCGCGCGCTGGTCGAGCGTTTGTCGCCGGCCGGCATCATCGAGGTGGATCGTGTGGACCTCATGCGCAGCCACCTGGGCCGCAGCCCGGCCCGCTACGAGCGGCTCGACAGCGCGCGGCTCGGAGTGACGGCCCGTGTCTGAACCGCGGCCCTTCACCCGCCCGCCGTACGTGGCGGTCATCGGCGAGGGCGACCCGCGCGGGCCGGACGCGCAGCGCATGCTCGACTGGGCCGAGGAGATCGGCCGCGCGCTGGCGATCGGCGGCGCGGTGGTCGTGACCGGCGGCCTGGGCGGCGTGATGCGGGCGGCGTCGCGCGGGGCGGCCGGCGCGGGTGGCGAGACGATCGGCATCCTGCCGGGCGCGAACCCGGCGGAGGCGAACGAGTTCGTACGCACCCCGATCGCGACCGGCCTCGGAGTCGTGCGCAACCTGGTGGTGGTGACTTCCGCCGACGCGGTCATCGCCGTCGGTGGCCGGCACGGGACGCTGTCGGAGATCGGCCTGGCGCTGCGCATGGGCCGCGAGGTCGTGACGCTCGGGTCGTGGCGCATCGAGTCCGAGCACCGCATGGGCGGCCCGCGCCTGCATCGCGCTCGCGAGCCTCGCGAGGCTGCGGCGCTCGTCCTTCGGCTGGCGGCGGCCGGCCCGCATCACGACACGTGACCGAGCGGGTCCTCGTTTTGCCGCGCGACTCGGTGCCGGGCGGCTGCGACTTCCGCGGCGTCCGGCCCGCCGACGGCGACACCCTGACGGCGCTCCGGTCGGCGGTGGCACGCCACGGGCGCTACCTGGAGCGCCCGACCGCCGAGGACGATCCCGACCACAAGCAGCTGATCCCGTACGTCGTCGTCCGGGACGGCAAGCGGGTCTTCCTCATGGAGCGGACCGATGCCGGCGGCGACCCACGCCTCCACGGCAAGGCCAGCATCGGCGTGGGCGGCCACCTCAACCCGGTCGACGAGGGTGACGACGCCCTGCTGGCCGGCCTGCGGCGCGAGTGGGACGAGGAGCTCGAAGCGGGGTGGGCGCCGGAGTTCACGCTGGTCGGCCTCCTGAACGACGACACGAATCCGGTGGGCGCCGTCCACCTCGGCGTCGTCTTCGCCGTCGAGGCCGATGGCCGCGCCGTCGAGGTCCGCGAACGCGAGAAGCTGAGCGGCGCCTTCGTGGCGCCCGACGCGGTGCGCGCGGCCTGGGATCGGCTCGAGACGTGGTCGCAGCTGGTCGCCCGGGCGATCGGCCTCGGCCCGCTGCTTGGTCGCTGAGCGAGCGCTCCGCCGCGGCGCCGATATACTCGATCCATGGTGAGACGGGGGCTTGCCGCCCTGAGCCTGGCGCTCGGAATCGTCGGACTCGCCGCGCCCGCTGCCGCCGACGCGGACGAGATCGCGCGCATCGAGCTGACCGGCGTCATCGACCAGGTCAACGCCGCCTACGTCGAGGAGGCGCTGCGCGTTGCCGCCGAGGACGAGAACGCGGCCGCGCTCATCGTGATCGACTCGCCCGGCGGCGAGCTGACGAGCATGGATCGGATCATCAAGGCCATCCTCGGCAGTGACGTGCCGGTCATCGCCTGGGTCGCGCCGGAGGGCGCGCGGGCGGGCTCGGCCGCCACGTTCATCACCCTCGCCGCGCATATCAATGCCATGGCGCCGAACACGAACATCGGCGCGGCGTCGATCGTCGGCGGCGGCGGCGAGGAGCTGCCCGAGACGCTGGCGGCGAAGATCACCAACGATTCGGTGGCCCGCATCCGCTCCCTCGCCATCGCGCAGGAGCGCAACGCTGACTGGGCCGAGTCGGCGGTGCGCGACGCGGCCAGCATCGACGCGAACGACGCCGTCAGCATGGAGCCGCCGGTCGTCGACATCCTGGCGGCGACGACGGACGAGCTGTTCACCGCCATCGACACCGGCGAGCGGGCCGACGGCCACACCTACGCGTTCAACGGCGAGCCGCTGCCGCCGCTGTCGGGGCTGACGATCGTCGACCTCGACATGAACCCCGGGCAGGAGTTCCTGCACCTGCTGAGCGACCCGAACATCGCCTTCCTGCTGTTCACCATCGGCTTCTACGGGATCGTGGCCGAGCTCTTCCACCCGAACTTCTTCTCCGGCATCCTCGGCGGGATCGCGATCGTCGTCGCCCTCATCGGCTCCAACGCGCTTCCGTTGAACGTGGGCGGCCTGCTGCTGGTGCTGGGCGGCATCGGTCTGCTGGCACTGGAGGCCGTGGTGGCCAGCTACGGCCTGCTGACCGTGGGCGGGATCGTGGCCATCGTGCTCGGCGCCTTCGCGCTGTGGACAGGCGTGCGGCCCGGCGAGCTCGCCTTCGACGTCGGCGTCAGCCCGTGGCTGATCGGTGTCGTGGTGGCGGTCGGGGTCGCCTATGCCTGGGTCCTTGTCCGGGCCCTGATGCAGATGGGCAGGGACACCGACGTTGCCAACCGGCCGGTCGCCGCGCTGGTCGGCGGATCGGCGCTGGCGCAGACGCTCATCGCGCCAACGGGGATCGCCTATGCTGGCGGCGAAAGCTGGTCCGCTCGCAGCCGAGATGTCGACATCGGTCCGGGCACCCCGCTCCGGGTGGTGGGCGTGGACGGGCTGGAGCTGATCGTCGAGCCGGCGCCCGCCGGCGACGGGGGACCTACGGAGGGTTAACGCGCCATGGAAGACCTGGTCGGACCGATCATCCTCGCGATCGGGGTCGCGATCGGCCTGTGGCTGCTGTTCAGCATCGTCAACATCGTCCGCGAGTACGAGCGGCTGGTCGTGTTCTTCTTCGGGCGGCTCCAGGGCGCGAAGGGGCCAGGGATCGTCCTGCTCATCCCGTTCGTGCAGCAGAAGGTCAAGGTCGACCTGCGAGAACGATTCCTGGAGGTGCCGCAGCAGACCTGCATCACCAAGGACAACGCCCCGATCAACATCGACTTCCTGGTCTACTCGAAGGTCTTCGACCCGCAGACCACGGTCACCGCGGTCACCGACTTCACCGGCGCCAGCCAGGCGCTGGCGGCCACGACGCTGCGCGCCGTCATCGGTGACATCCCCCTTGACGACGTGCTCGCCAAGCGCGAGGAGATCAACCACATCCTGCGCGCCAAGCTCGACGAGGTCACCGAGCGCTGGGGCGTGAAGATCACCAGCGTCGAGATCCGCGAGATCGTGCCACCGCGCGACATCCAGGACGCCATGAACCGCCAGATGTCCGCGGAGCGGAACCGCCGCGCGGTGATCACCGAGTCGGAGGGCACCCGGCAGGCGACGATCAACGTGGCCGAGGGCGACAAGCAGTCGAACATCCTGCGCGCCGAGGGCGAGCGCCAGTCGCAGATCCTCCGCGCCGAGGGCTACGCCAACGCGCTGCAGACGATCTTCGGCGCGGCCCAGGGCGTCGACGCAAACACGATGTCGCTGCAGTACCTCGAGGCGATCAAGGCGCTCGCCGCCGGCGAGGGCACGACCTGGATCGTGCCGATGGAGCTGTCGGAGCTGACGAGGCCGATCAGCCAGGCGATGCGCGAGCGGTCCGCCCCCAGCGACGCGGGCTGACCGCATCGGGGTGATCGTCCGCATCCTGCGAGTCATCGGCCGCGCGATCGGCCTGGTCGCCGGCGCGTATCTCGCCTACGTCGCCGTCCGCGGCTCGCGGCTGCTCGTCAGCCCCGAAGTGCGCCCGTTCGAGCCCGATGAGGCCGGGTCCCCGGCGACGCCCGCCGACATCGGCCTCGAGTACGAGCCCGTCCGCTTCATGACCGATGACGGCGTCACCCTCTCGGGCTGGCTCGTGCCGGCGGCGCGCGAGACGCGCACCGCGGTCATCGTCCTGCACGGCTTCAGCGGCAATCGCCTCGCCGAGCTGGCCGCCTTCGTGCCGTGGCTCCACGAGCGCCACCACGTCCTCCAGTTCGACTTCCGCGGCCACGGCGAGAGCGGGCCGGGCTGGGTGACGCTCGGGTCGCACGAGCGTCGGGATGTCGCCGCCGCGGTCACCTTCCTGCGATCGCGCGACCTCGGGCCGATCGCGCTGTTCGGGGTCAGCATGGGCGCCGCCATCGCCGTCGTCTCCGCGCCGGAGCTGCCCGTAGCCGCGGTGGTGCTGGACTCGCCGTTCGCCGAGCTGCATCACCCCATCGGCAACCGGATGCGGGAGGTCGGCTACCCGCTGTCCGGACTCGGCTCGCGGGCGATCGTGGCCGCCGCCGCGCTCCGCACCCGCTCGCGCCTGCCCGACCCCATCCGGCACGTCTCCCGTTTGGCGCCGCGCGCGCTGCTGGTCATCGCGCCGAAGGAGGACCAGCTCATCAGCTGGCGCCAGGGGCTGCGCCTGTACGAGGCCGCCGGCGAGCCGAAGGAGCTGCTGGTTGTCGAAGGGGCGGGGCATGCGGAGGCGTACGCCGTCGCCCCCGAGACGTATCGGCATCGCGTGCTCGACTTCCTGGAGCGCCACCTGGGATAGGTGGAGCCGCTGGCGTTTCGCCCGACGCAACTAACGACGAACTTCGTGGCGGATCGGCGCTGTTCCTTGTCGCTCGTGTCGCCACGGGCAACGGGCGGAGGTCGAACCGCCGATCTCGACCGCCCCTTCGTCGTTACTTGCACCCAGGGAAACCGCGACCGCCGCGACCGGGACCATCGGTGCATGGAGTCACCGCCCCCGCCGCGGATATACTCTTGGCCGTTCCATTTCGCTCGGTTTCGTGAATGGCTGCCACCAAGGTCCTGGTCGTCGACGACGACCTGAACATCCAGCGCGTCCTCGTCTTCACCCTCAAGCAGGAGGGATACGAGGTGCACGTCGCGTCCGACGGACAGGCGGGCGTCGAGATGGCGGCCAGCATCGTCCCGGACCTCATCCTCATGGACGTGGCGATGCCGATGCTCGACGGCTACGCAGCCACCCAGCGGATCCGCGCATCGGAGAGCGGCGCGAAGGTGCCCATCATCATGCTCACGGCCGAGGCGGACGTCGAGCAGCGCGTCAAGGGCCTCCGGGCGGGCGCCGATGACGACATTGTCAAGCCGTTCCACCCGCTCGAGCTCATCGCTCGCATCAAGGCGCTGCTCGCGCGGTCCGGCGGCGGCCAGCAGAAGAAGACCGCCGAGAAGGCGACGATGGGGCGCCTGGCCTGCTTCTACCCTGCCAAGGGCGGGGTGGGAACCACGACGATCGCCATCAACACCGCGATCGCGCTTGCGCAGCGTCTGCGGCGCAAGACCGCGCTGTTCGACGCCAACCTCCAGTTCGGCGACATGCGCGTCTTCATGGACCTCAGCCTGAACTCCTCGTCGATCGTGAACGCCATCACCGAGCCCGCGCTCGACGACGACCTGCTCAAGAAGCTGCTGGTCACCCACCACGGCGGCCTGGAGCTGCTGCTGGCGCCGCCGAACCCGGAGTCGGCCGACATCGTGGCCGAGCGCCAGCGCACCGATCCGGCCTCGCTCACCAACATCCTTGCCCTCCTGCGCCGCGCGCACGACTACACGATCGTCGACATGGCCAAGGCGATCGACGACTTCAACCTCCAGCTGTTCGACGAGGCCGATGTCATCTTCGTGGTCATGACCGCGGACCTCTCGTGCCTGAAGAACGTCCGCCTCGTGCTCGAGGTGATGGATTCCCTCGGCTACGAGCGCTCGAAGATCCAGCTGGTGCTGAACCGATCGAACGCGTACACCGGCATCAACGTCGACAACGCGGAGTCGGCGCTGGGGCGCAAGATCGACTACCAGATCATCAACGAGTACCGCGGCGCAATCAGCGCCCTGAACTCCGGCGAGCCGTTCATGGCGTCGCGGCCAGATGGCCCGCTCGGCCAGAGCGTCAGCAAGTTCGCCCGCGAGCTCGACGCGATCTTCGCCGAGGAGGCGGTCCCCGCCCGCGTCTGAGCACATCGGCGCCAGTAAGCCGGCCATAAGTCGCCGGTAAGCGTCGGTTCCCTACGCTGGCTGCGCCGGTCGCCGCTGGTAGTAGGGAGGCGAGCAGGCAGGCGGCCGGCACCTGTTCAGACGTCACGTCGCCTCCCGCGAAGGGCGTGCCAATGCTCGCGAACGCGCTGAGCGCCTCGATCGTCGGGGTCGACGGCGTGCCGGTGCGCGTCGAGGTTGACGTCTCGTTCGGCCTACCCGGCCTGACGATCGTCGGACTCGCCGGCAGCGCCGTGCTCGAGGCCCGTGAGCGCGTGCGCGCCGCCCTTCGCAACTCCGGTTTCGAGGTTCCCGCGCGACGGATCACGGTCAACCTCGCCCCCGCGGACCTGCCGAAGGAGGGGACCGGCCACGACCTCGCCATGGCGACCGCCATCCTCGTCGCATCGGGCCAGCTCGAGGCCGACCTTGGGCGCATCGCGCTCATCGGCGAGCTGGCGCTCGACGGCTCGCTGCGACCGATCCCGGGCGCCATGGCGCTCGTCGCCGCGGCGCGTGGCGCCGGTGTCACCGAGGCGATCGTGCCGACCGAGAACGGTCCCGAGAGCGTGGCGGTCGGCGGCGTCCTCGTGCGCCCGGCGGCGTGCTTCGGCCAGGTCGTCCGCCACCTCGCCGGGCTGACCGAGCTCGGGCCGCTGGCACCGTCGCCCGCCTCCGTGCGCGCAGCGATCCGCGAGGATATGCCCGACCTCGCGTCGGTCATCGGCCAGGTGGTCGGGCGTCGGGCGCTCGAGATCGCGGTTGCCGGGCGCCACAACCTGGCCTTCACCGGCCCGCCGGGCGTGGGCAAGACGCTGCTGGCGCGCGCCGGCGCCGGCCTCCTGCCTCCGATGGAGGAGGAAGCTGCGGCCGAGGTGAGCCGCATCCACTCGGTGGCCGGCGTAGCGGATCCCCGAGCCCCGGTCTCGGCCTGGCCGCCCTTCCGCGCTCCGCACCACACGATCTCGATGCAGGCGCTGGTCGGCGGCGGGCCGCGAATCCGGCCGGGCGAGGCGAGCCTCGCGCATCGCGGCGTGCTCTTCCTCGACGAGACGCTTCAGTTCCGGACCGATGCGATCGACGCTCTTCGCGGCCCGATCGACGCGGGCACGGTGCTCATCGCGCGGGTCGAGGGAGTCCTCGCATTGCCCGCGCGGTTCATGCTGCTCGCCGCGTTCAACCCGTGCCCATGCGGCTGGTTCGGAGTCGGCGGCCGCGAGTGCCGCTGCGAGGACGGCGCGCGTCGTCGCTACCAGGCGAGGCTGTCAGGACCGATGCGCGACAGGCTCGACCTCGTCATCCCTCTCGATCCGACAGTCCGCGGTCGCGGCGCGTCGGAGACCAGCGCCGCGGTGGCGGCACGCGTCGCCCATGCGACCGACGCGCAGCGAGCCCGCCAGGGTCGGCCGAACGCCGATCTCGGGCCGGCCGACCTCGACGCCGACCACGGGTTCGGTGGCCCGCTTCTCGACCTGCTCGAGCTGCGCGGGCGGCAGATGGGCCTCTCCCTGCGCCGGCTCCACCGCGCGGCGCGCGTTGCTCGCTCGATCGCCGACCTCGACGGCAGCAGCCACGTCGAGCGCGACCATCTCGACGAGGCGCTCCAGCACCGCCCCAAGGAGCTCGCCGCGTGATCGGCGTCGGCCCGGGCCCGTCGCCGGCGAGTCGCGGCATGCGCGCGAGCGAGCGGGAGTGCTGGATCGCGCTGTCGCTCGTGCCCGGCGTGGGTCCGGCCGGCTTCGCGCACCTCGTAGAGCGCCACGGATCGGCCACGGCGGCCTGGAAGGCCGGACCGGCCGGGCTGGAGGGCATCGGCCGTCTCGGGCCCGGAGCCAGCGAGGGGCTATCCGGCCTGCGCCGCGACGGTCCGCGCGTCCTGGTGCGGCGGCTGACGGAACGAACCGCGGAGGCCGGCGGCCGGATCGTCACCGGGCTCGACGACGACTACCCCGACGCCCTGCGCACCCTCGACCCCCGGCCGGCGACGCTCTTCATCGCCGGGGACGGCACCGCGCTGGCGGAGCGCGCGGTCGCGATCGTCGGGACGCGACGTGCATCCGGATACGGCCTCGCGACCGCGACTGACCTCGGCGACGAGCTGGCCCGAGCGGGCATCGTCGTCGTCTCCGGCCTGGCCCTCGGCGTCGACGGCGCCGCGCACCGGGCGGCGGTCAACGCCGGCGGTCGCACCGTCGCGGTGCTGCCGTCGCCGCTGAACCGAATCTACCCGCCGCGTCACCGCGGCCTGGCGCGGGACATCGTGCGGGCCGGCGGCGCGCTGGTGACCGAGGTGGCGATCGGCGCCCCGGTCGGTCGGCCGGACTTCGCGCGGCGTAATCGGATCATCGCCGGGCTCTCCGAGGCGGTGGTCGTCGTCGAGGCGCCGGATCGGTCGGGGGCGCTGCTGACGGCGGCGGCGGCGATCAGATCGGTCGCGAGCTGTATGCCGTGCCGGGCCAGATCGACGCCCAGGCGGCACGCGGCTGCAACCGCCTGATCGCCGATCACGACGCCGTGATTGTGACCTCGGTCGGATCCCTCTTGCGGCAGATCGGCCTCGCGCTCGGCGTGAAGCCTCCCGCGGTGAATGCCCTGTCCGAGGTCGAGGGCCAGGTGCTGCGTCGCCTGCTCGAACGCAGCGGAACGCATCGAAGAATTGGTTGACCGGCGCACCAGCCGGCGGCCTCGGTTGCCAGCGCGCTGACCCTTCTGGAGGCCCGTGGGCTCGTGAACACGTTCGGCGGAGCGACATTTCACCCGACTTTGGGCGCTCGGCGGCTCGCCGGGCTCATATGACGCGTCTGGTACGCATGGGCTATGCTCCCTCGAGTACCAGGCGCCGACCATGTGCCCACCAGGGCCGGCACGGAACCCCCATGGAGTCTATCTATTGCGTCCGATACGAACCGAGCGAGCGGCATTGGCCGCCACCCCGTTCGCGTCGCTTGGCAAGCTGCTGAGCAGCCATCCAGCCATCACCCGAGTAGCTTTCGCGACCCTTTCATTCATCGTCATCGCCGCCTTCAGCCAACAGCCCGCCGCCCAGGCAGGCCCGGAGGCGACACCGGTCACGCCGGAGTCGCTCCTCCCCCGGAGCGTCGGCATCGCTGTCGACACCCAGGCGCCGATCACGATCTCCTTCGAAACCCCGATGGACGCCCCATCGGTGGAATCTGCCTTCCAGCTCCTGCCCGCCCCAGCCGGTGCGGCTGTCGTGGAACGAGGCGCGCACGGCGCTGACCGTCGCCCCCGGGCGGCAGTGGCGCACCGACGAGCGTTACCTCGTCGTGCTCGGCTCCGATTCGGCCACGGCCGAGGGTGCGAGCCTGCGCTCGGCGCAGCGCTACGCGTTCACGACGGTGACCGCCCCGGCGGTGGCCGACTTCCAGGTCCATCTCGCCGGCCCCGACCTCGCAGCGGCGAAGGCCGCGGCGGCCGTCAAGGAGGTCTCCGTCCGGAGCACCGTGATGGCAGCCGACTCCGGCGCGCGGGCCGACGGCGACACGAGCGGCCAGCCCATCGGTGCCGGCGCGAAGAGCCAGCCGCCGACGAGCACGGCCACCAAGGTCAGCGCCGCCAGCTCGATCTCGGTCGACTTCAGCATCCCGATGAACCGCGCCGACGTCGAGGAGCGCTTCGCGATCACCCCGAAGGTGGACGGCTCACTGAGCTGGAAGCGCGGCAGCCTCGTCTTCACCCCCAGCGAGCGGCTGGAGCCGGGGACGCGCTACACGATCAGCGTGATCGGCTCGCACGACCTGCACGGCAACGCGCTCGGCGGGGAGGGCAACTTCTCGTTCATCGTCCAGAACAGCGCCCAGCTGACGAAGACCGGCCCCAAGGCCAAGGCCACCGACGTCGAGCCGGCGGAGCTGACGATGTGGTTCAGCCAGCCGATGGACCGCAAGGCAACGAGCAAGGCTTTGCGCGTCGTCGCGACGGCCGATGGCTCGAGGGTCGCCGGCAAGGCGACCTGGAACAAGGCCTCGACCCAGCTGACCTTCACGCCGGACCAGCCGTTCGCGGCTGGCACCACGTTCGAGGTCACACTGGGCAAGGGCGGCCGCGATGCCGACGGCAACGTCGTCAAGGCGAAGTGGTCGTTCAGCTCGAAGGCGGCGCCACCGGAGGCGGTGGCAGTTGCTGCGGCCCCGGCGCGGACGACCGTCACCACTCGGACCAGCACGCCGGCAGCGCCGGTGGTGCCGCCAGCCGCTCCGGCGACGAGCCTGGCCGGCCACGCGCTGAACCAGGTGAACGCCGCGCGCGCGGCGTACGGCTTCGCACCGGTCGTGCTCGACGCGAGCATCTCGGCGGTGGCCGCCTCGCACGCCATGGACCAGGCCGCGAACGGCTACTTCAGCCACACCGGCCGCGATGGCAGCTCCCGCGAGACGCGGCTGCGCCGCGGTGGCGTCGGCTTCAACTGGTGGACCGGCGAGAACCAGTGCTACCACATGGGCATGAGCCAGCAGGCGACGCTGAACTGGTGTCACCAGCAGTTCATGGCCGAGCCTTATCCGGGGCACTGGAACCACATTGCCAACATCCTGAACCCGAATGCCAGGCGCATGGGCGTCGGCATCGCCACGGTCGGTGGCTCGACCGTGATCGTCTGGAACTTCACCGACTAGGTCGTCGGTTCCCATTCGTTTCACCGGCCCTCGAGCCTCGGCCGCCGAAGGGCGGTCCGGCCGGGGGCCGGTGCTACACTCCCTGACCGAATGACGCGGACCATGGGAGGCGGAGCGATGGCGAAGCCGCTCGTCATTGTCGAATCGCCGGCCAAGGCCCGGACGCTCGCACGCCTGCTGGGCGACGAATACCGCGTCGAGGCCAGCATCGGCCATGTCCGTGACCTCCCGGAGAACGCGAGCGAGGTCCCCGCCGAGATCAAGGACAAGCCGTGGGGCTCGATGGCCATCGACGTCGACAACGGCTTCCGTCCGTACTACGTCATCGCCCGCGACAAGGCCGGCCGCATCCGCGAGCTGCGCTCGGCGGTGAAGGACGCGCCCGAGGTCCTGCTGGCCACCGATCCCGACCGCGAGGGCGAGTCGATCAGCTGGCACCTGCGCGAGGTGCTCAAGCCGCGGGTGCCGATCCGCCGCATCGTCTTCCACGAGATCACCGAGGAGGCCATCCGCGCCGCAATCGAGGACTCGCGCGACATCGACCTGAAGCTCGTCGACGCCCAGGAGAGCCGCCGCATCGTCGATCGGCTGTACGGCTACATGGTCTCGCCGGTCCTGTGGAAGAAGGTCCAGACAGGGCTCAGCGCCGGGCGCGTGCAGAGCGTGGCCGTGCGCCTGGTCGTCGAGCGCGAGGAGGAGCGCGGCGCATTCCGCAGCAGCGCGTACTGGGACCTCGAGGCTCGCGTCCGGACGCCGGAGGTCACGTTCGCCGCCAGGCTCGATCGCATCGGTGACGCTCGCGTGGCCAGCGGCCGCGACTTCGACGCGCTCGGCCGCCTGAAGACCGATGAGGTTCGCCGGCTCAGCGAGGCCTCAGCTCGCCGGTTGGCCGAGGCCCTCCCGGAGGCGCTGCCGTGGCGGGTGACCGCGGTCGACGAGCGACCGGGGACGCAGCGGCCGTCGCCGCCGTTCACGACCTCGACGCTCCAGCAGGAGGCGAACCGCAAGCTCGGCTTCTCGGCCGACCGCACGATGAGCGCGGCGCAGCGACTCTTCACCGAGGGCCTCATCAGCTACCACCGCACCGACTCGACCACGTTGAGCGAGCGGGCGCTGGGCGAGGCGTCCGGCGCGATCCGCGACCTCTACGGGCAGCAGTTCTATGGCGGGCCGCGCCAGTACCGCACCACGGTGAAGAACGCCCAGGAGGCGCACGAGGCTATCCGGCCGACGAACTTCGCCCAGACGCCGACCGCGGTCCAGCGCCTCGGTCCCGACGAGCAGCGCCTCTACGACCTCGTCTGGAAGCGTGCGGTCGCCTCCCAGATGGCCGATGCGCGCGTCCTGCGCACGACGCTCGAGATTACCGCCGACGGGCCGGACGGTCCGGCGGCCTTCACGGCGTCGGGCAAGGCGATCCAGTTCGCCGGCTTCCTCCGGGCCTACGTCGAGGGCTCCGACGATCCGGCCGCCGAGCTCGGCGACCAGGAGACGCTGCTCCCCAAGCTGAGCGTCGGCGACCTCGTGACCGCCGACGGACCGATTGCGCTCGAGTCGCTCGCTCCGCTCGGCCACGAGACGGTGCCACCCGCGCGCTATACCGATGCGTCCCTCGTGAAGCGGCTCGAGGACGACGGCATCGGCCGCCCGTCGACCTACGCCTCGATCATCTCGACGATCGAGCGCCGTGGCTACGTCTGGCGCCAGGGCAAGGCGCTCGTGCCGAGCTTCACCGCCTATGCCGTGACGCGTCTGCTCAAGGAGCACTTCGCCGCGCTCGTCGAGCTGGGCTTCACCGGGCTCATCGAGGAGGGCCTCGACGAGATCAGCAAGGGAGAGCGCGACCGCGACGAGTTCCTCAGCACCTTCTACCACGGCGGCCGCCAGTGGCCCGGTCTGCACAACCTGGTCGAGAACCAGGAGCAGATCGACTACCCCGTCATCGCCCTGGGCTCGCATCCCGAGACCGAGGTGCGGGTGGTGGTGCGCATCGGCCGCTTCGGGCCGTACGTGCAGGTCGGCGAGGGCGAGGAGGCGAAGACGGCCTCGATCCCCGACGACACGCCGCCGGCCGACTTCACGCTCGAACGTGCGGTCGAGCTCGTCGTGGCGCGGGCGAAGGGCCCTGACCAGCTCGGGACCGATTCGGCGACCGGGCTGCCGATCTACCTCATGACCGGGCGCTTCGGCCCGTACGTCCAGCTCGGCGAGACCCCTGAGCGGGGGAGCACCGAGAAGCCGCGCCGCGCGTCGCTCACCCGCGACGACGATCCCGCCTCCATCACCGTCGAGCGCGCCGTCGCGCTGCTGGCGCTGCCGCGTCTCGTCGGCAGCGATCCGGACTCGGGCGAGGAGATCGTGTCGAACTTCGGCCGCTACGGCCCGTATGTGAAGCGCGGCGACGACTTCCGATCGCTGTCGAGCGATACGGAGGTGTTCACCGTCACCCTCGACGAGGCGGTGGAGCTGTTCCGCCAGGAGAAGCCGTCGCGACGCGGCGGCAGTCGGACGGTGCTCCGCGAGCTCGGGCCGCATCCGGATTCCGGCGCGGCGGTCCGCCTGCTCGAGGGCCGATACGGCCCGTACGTGACCGACGGTACGACGAACGCCTCCCTGCCGAAGGAACTGTCCGCAGACGCGGTGACGCTCGATGGCGCGGTCGGGCTGCTGAAGGCTCGCGAGGGCGCCAAGCCGCGCGGCCGCGGGCGTCGGAGCACGAGCGGGCAGTCCGGATCGGGACGGCGACGCACGAAGCGCACGGCCGCCGGCGAGCGCGGTGACTGAGGCCATCCGAACGGAGCTGCCAGCGGACGCGCGGCGGGCGGTCGAGGCATTCCTCGAGGCGCTGGCCGGGCGCAACGCGTCGCCGGGCACGATCACCGAGTACCGCCGCAACACCACCGAGTTCCTCGCGTTCCTCGACGCGCGCGGCGTGGGGTGGACCGATCCGGACCGCGCCACGATCCGCGCCTATCTCTCCGGCCTCGCCGATCGCGACCTGGCGGCGAGCTCGGTGGCGGGCCGCCTGGCCGCCGTCCGCTCGCTGTACCGCCATGCGCTGCGCAACGGGCGCATCGAGACCGACCCGCTCGCCGGAGTTCGCGCCCCGCGCCGGCCGTCGCGGCTGCCGCGGGTGCTGTCGATCGACGAGGCCGCCTCGCTCGTGACCGCGCCGCGGCGCCTCCGATCGCGCGACGAGGCCCTCGCCCGGCGCGACGCGGCGATGCTCGAGCTGCTCTACGCGACCGGCATGCGCATCAGCGAGCTCTCCGGCCTCACGCTCGACCGGCTCGATCTCAACCGGCGCCGGCTGCGGGTGATCGGTAAGGGCAACAAGGAGCGCCAGCTCCTGTTCGGTGCGCCGGCAGCGGCTGCCATGCGGGGCTACCTGGCCGAGGGGCGGCCTGTGCTCGCCGCTCGCGGCGGAGGCAGCAGCGGCGCGGTCTTCCTCAACGCCAACGGATCGCCGTTGAGCGCGCGCGGGGCACGGATGATCCTCGAGCGCTGGGTGCGGGCCGCGGGGGCACCGAAGCGGACCAGCCCGCACACGCTGCGCCACTCGTTCGCGACCCACCTGCTCGAGGGCGGCGCCGACCTTCGCGTCGTGCAGGAGCTGCTCGGGCACGCCAACCTCCAGACCACCCAGGTCTACACCCACCTCTCCGATGCCGCCCTGCGCAGCGCCTACCGCGAGGCGCATCCGCGCGCCGGACGGTCCGGCGGCGGGCGGGCGGGGCGGTGACGCGGGGCGACGTGCCCGCCGGGCCGACGCCATCGGTCGCGCCCGAGCCCGATCCGGTTGGCGAGCCGCGTGACAGCGTGCCCGTCGGCCGGGTCCTCGTCACGGCCAGCCTCATCCTCACCGCGGCAGCGCTGGCGAGCCGCATCCTGGGCTGGATTCGCCTGCTGGTCATCGGCTCCCAGTTCGGCACCAGCAGCGAGCTCGACGCCTACTTCGCCGCCTTCCGCATCCCCGACGCGATCTTCCAGCTCGTCGTGGCCGGCGCGCTGAGCGCGGCCCTCATCCCGGTCTTCAGTAGCTACCGCGCCCGTGCCGACGAGGCCGAGGCATGGAAGCTGGCAAGCAGCGTCATCAACCTCGTGCTCATCGCGCTCGTCGTGCTCAGCGGGCTGATGGCGATCTTCGCGCCGGTGTTCGTCCCGATCGTGGCGCCGGGCTTCGACGAACCGACCACCGAGCTGACCATCCGGTTGACCCAGATCATGCTCATCAGCCCGGTCCTCATCGGCATGGGAGCGGTGGTCAGCGGCATCCTCAACAGCTACCAGCAGTTCACGATCCCGTCGCTGGCGCCGCTGGCCTACAACCTGGTGATCATCGGTGCCGCGATCTTCCTGGCGCCGATCATGGGCATCGAGGGAGTGGCGATCGGCGTCGTCATCGGCTCCGCGGCGCACCTGGCGATCCAGCTGCCGAGCCTGGCACGGGTCGGGCACCGCTATCAGCTCTCGATCAACGTCGACCATCCCGGCGTGCGCAAGGTCGTCAGGCTCATGGGCCCGCGCTTCCTGGGCCTCGCTGCCGGCCAGCTCAACTTCCTGGTCAGCACGATCCTCGCGTCCGGACTCGCGGCGGGCAGCCTCACCGTCTACAACTACGCGTTCCAGCTCAGCCAGCTGCCGGTCGGGATCATCGGCGTCAGCGTGGCGATCGCGCTCTTCCCGACGATGAGCCAGGACGCGGCACTCGGCCGCGTCGGCGAGATCCGGCGCCAGGTGGCGGGCGCGGTGCGCGTCCTGATCTTCGTCGCCGCCCCGCTGATGGCTGTGATGATCGTCCTGCGCGAGCCGGTGACGGCGGTCTTCTATCAGTACGGCGTCTTCAGCCAGGAAGACGCGGAGCGCACAGCCAGTGCGCTCGGATGGTTCGCGGTGGGCCTCATCGGCCACATCGTGGTGCACGTCCTGGCTCGGGCCTTCTACGCCATGCAGGACACCCGGACGCCGGTGACATGGGCGATCGTCGCCGTCGCCGTCAACGTGCCGCTCATGATCCTGCTGGTCGGGCCGATGGGCGTCGAGGGCCTGGCGCTTGCGCTCTCGATCAGCGCCGTGATCGAGGTGATCGGGCTGCTGTGGAGCCTGCGGACGCGGCTGGAGGGGATCGAGGGCCGCTCGATCCTGGGCTCGCTGTTCCGCGCCCTGCTGGCGGCGTTGGTCGCCGCGGTGGTCATGGCCGGCGGGCTGGCGCTGCTCGACGTCGTGCTGCCGGACCTCATGGACGATCCGTTCAGCCGGCTGCTCGGGTTGCTCGTCCTGACCGCGGCGGGTGCCGTCGCCTTCGTGCTCGTCGCGGCCGCGCTGCGCTCGCCCGAGCTGTGGCAGCTGCGCGACGCGGTTCGGCGGCGGAGGTCCGCCTGATGCGCCTTCGCCCCGCGAGCGATGCGGATGCTCCCGCCTGGACCGCCTTTCTGGCCGATACCGCCTCCGGCGACTTCCTCCACGACTTGGCCTGGGCCGATGTCGCCGCCTTCGACGGCCAGCCGCAGCGCCGCTTCGTGCTGGAGGACGGCAGCGGGATGGTGGCCATCGTCGCCGCGCAGTCGCGTCCGATCTTCGGCGAGCGCGAGTTCTGGTACGTGCCGCACGGTCCGGTGCTCGACTACGCCGACTCGAGGGCGGGGGAGCGGGTTCGGGCGCTCGTCATCGGCCTGCGCGAGGTGGCGCGGCGGCACCGGGCAATCGCCGTCAAGCTCGAGCCGCGCCTCGAAGCGGTGGACCCGGCGTTGGCCGTGTTCGGGGGCCGCGGACTGCGGCGCACGGACGAGTCGCTCCAGGTGGCGCACAGCCGAATCGTCGAGCTTGTCGAGGATGAAGCGCTGATGGCGGGGTTCGACAAGGACACCCGCTACTCGGTGCGTCGTGCCGAGCGCGAGGGCGTCGAGGTGACCGTGGTCGACGACGGCAATCCGCGCGCGATCGACGAACTTCACGCGCTGGTGGCCGAGACGCAGGCGCGTGCCGGATTCCCGCTTCCGCCGCTCGAGCGCTACCGGATCGCGTGGAGCTCGATGGCCGCTGCAGGTCGGGCGGCGATCCTCGAGGCGCGACACGAGGGACAGCTGCTTGCGTCGGGGATGGTGGTGATCACCGGCGACCGGTCCTTCTACCTGTTCAGCGGCTCCCGGCGCGAGGAGCGCGGCGAGCCGAAGCGCTACGCCAGCTACGCGCTGCAGTGGGCGATGATGAAGCTGGCCCGTGAGCGTGGCTCGAAGCACCACGACCTGTGGGGCGTCGCGCCGCCCGACGCCGGCCCCGAGCACCCGTGGCACGGCGTCGGCCTGTTCAAGAAGGGCTTCGGCGGCCGCGAGGTTCACTGGGCGGGGTCGTGGGACCTCGTGGTCGATCCCACGCTGTACCGGCTTCGCGCCGCCACGGGCATCGCGCGCGGCTGGCTGCGAGGATTGCGCCGATGAGCATGGGGCTCGGCGCCCTCACCGACGTCATCGGCCCGGAGCGCGTCGTCGGCATCCCCGTCGGCGAGGTCACGGCCCTCGCCTACGACTCGCGCCGCGTGACCCCGGGCGCGCTCTTCTTCGCCGTCCCGGGCGTGCACGTCGACGGGCACGACTTCGTAGCAGAGGCGATCGCGAACGGTGCGGTCGGGATCGTGGTCGAGCGAGAGCTGGCGGACGCATCGGTCCCGCAGCTGGTGGTGGACAACACCCGGCACGCGCTGGCGGACGCCGCCGACCACTGGTTCGGGCGGCCGAGCGAGCAGCTGACGGTGGTCGGCGTCACCGGCACCGACGGCAAGTCGACCGTCACCGCTTTGGCGGCAGAGATGCTGTGGGGCTGCCGCTGGCATCCGGGCCAGATCGGCACGGTGCAGATCGGGATCGGGGACGACATCCGCCCCAACGACGACCGCAACACGACGCCCGAGGCGCTCGAGCTCCAGGAGCTCCTCTCGCAGATGGTCGCCGCCGGCAACGACAGCGTCGTGATGGAGGCGACATCCCACGGACTGGCCCTGGGGCGGACGCGCAACTGCCGCTTCGATGTCGGCGTGGTGACGACGGTGACGAGCGAGCACCTGGAGTTCCACGGGACCGTCGAGAACTACCGCGCCGCCAAGGCGCGGCTCGTGGAGGAGGCGCCGATCGCGGTCCTGAACGCCGACGACCCGAGCTACGCCTATTTCCGTGAGCGGGCTCGCGAGCGAGTCGTCACGTACGGGATCGATGCCGATGCCGACCTGCGTGCCGGCGACCTCGAGGCCGATGCGTCCGGCACGAGCTTCCACCTCGAGTCGCCGCGCTGGCACGGCCCGGTACGGCTTGCGATCCCGGGACGCTTCAATGTCTCGAATGCCCTGGCCGCGCTGGCGGTCATCGACGCGCTCGGCCTCGATGTGCACCACGCCTCGCTGGCGCTCGCCGACACAGCCGGGGTGTCGGGCCGGGTGGAGCGGATCGATGCCGGACAGCCGTTCACGGTCATCGTCGACTACGCGCACACCGCCGACTCGCTCGAGAAGATGCTCGCCACGCTTCGCCCGCTGACTCGAGGACGGCTGATCGCGGTCTTCGGCTCGGCGGGCGAGCGCGACCCGACCAAGCGCGCGCCGATGGGCCGGGTCGCGGCCGAGTCGGCCGAACTCGTCGTCGTCACCGATGAGGATCCCCGGTTGGAAGACCCACGCGCCATCAACGAGCAGATCGCCTCCGGCGCGCGTTCGGCCGGCGCGGTGGACGGGGAGCGGCTTTGGGTCATCGACGACCGGCGCGAGGCGATCGCGCACGCCATCGGCCTGGCCCGCGAGGGCGACCTCATCCTCCTCGCCGGCAAGGGCCACGAGACGAGCATCTTCTACGGCACCGACAAGCTGCCCTGGGACGACCGGGTCGTCGCCCGCGAGGCGCTCGAAGCCGCGGGCTGGGGGAGTCCCGGTGGCTGAGCTGCGGGCCTGGCGCGTCACCGATCCCGCCGCCTGGAACGCGTTCGTCGAGGCCGCGCCGTACCACGCCTTCCCGCAGCTCTGGGAGTGGGGCGAGGTCCGGGCGATGGGCGGCTGGCGGCCGCTGCGGCTGGCGATCGGTCCGTCGCAGGACCAGCCCGTGGCCGGCGCCCAGCTCCTGCTGCGCAGCATCCCGCTCCTCGGCTGGCACCTGGCCTACGTGCCACGCGGCCCGGTGGGCCAGCTCGACGACCCGGCCATCCGCGATGGCCTGCTCGGTGCGCTCCGAGCTCTCGGCCGCGAGGAGCGGATTGCGACCGTCCGCGCCGACCCCGAGGCGGAGGCTTCCACCCCGTATGGGCGCGCATTGCTCGACGACCCGTGGCGATCGGCGCCGAAGGTGCAGCCGCCGATCACCCGCGTCCTCGACCTCACCGTGGGCGAAGAGGCCCTTCGTGCCGCCCTGAAGCGCAAGCATCGGCAGTACGTGAACAAGGCCGAGCGGGCCGGGGTGACGATCGAGCGCTTCGACGGCTCGACGCCCGCGGAGGTCATCGGTCCTGCGCTGGCGGACTTCAACCGGATCTATCGGTCAACGGCGCAGCGCGCGGGCTTCGTGGCGCGCCAGGCCTTCTACTACGAGCGCGTCTGGTCGCTGTTCGCGCCCACCGGCCGCGTGCGGCTCGCCTTCGCGGTGCTCGACGGCGAGCGCGTGGCGACCATCTACCACTTCACCTGCGGCGACCGTGCGGTCGAGGCCTACGGCGGCATGACCGATGCCGGCGCGGACGCCCGCGCGAACTACCTCCTGAAGTGGGCAGCCATCTCGCAATTCGCGACGGAGGGCTTCGCGGTCTACGACATGTGGGGCCTGGCCACCGGAGGGATCCGGCAGTTCAAGGAGGGCTTCGGCGGCCGCGAGGTCGAGTACGTCGGAGCTCGGGATCTCTCGTTGCGGGCACCGATCGACGCCGCTCTGCGCGTTGCCATCCCGGCCTATGGTCTGGCCCAGCGCGCACGCCTGCGCATCCTCGGCCGCGACGGCGGCGAGGCTCCCGAGAACGCCTGACGTGGCCGATGCCGAGCTCCTACATCCGGCCGTGCGCTCTGCGCTAGAGGCGCTCGGCGTCGACTTCGAGGTCATGGAGTGCGACCCCGCGCTCGCCGACACGGCGGCCTTCGTCGCTGCCTACGGCGTGCCGCTCGAGCGCAGCGCGAACACGATCGTTGTGGCCTCGAAGGGCGCTGAGCCGACATATGTCGCGTGCATTGTGCTGGCGACGACCGCGCTCGACGTGAACAACGTCGTGCGGCATGAGATGGGCGTGCGCAAGGCATCGTTCGCCGCCGCGGATCCGGTTCGCGAGCTGACCGGCATGGAGATCGGCGGCGTGACTCCCTTCGGGCTCCCTCCGGACCTGCCGGTCCTGGTCGATGCTCGAGTCATGGAGCCCGATTGGATCGTGCTCGGCGGCGGGAATCGGTCCTCGAAGCTGCGCGTGGCTCCGGAGACGCTGCGGAAGGTCGCATCGGTCCGGATCGTGGAGGATCTGGCGTTCATCCGTCGCTGAGCGGCGGACCCGAAGACGCAGGGCCGGAGCCGAGCGTGGCGCGTGCTAGCATCACGCTCCCATGGCGCAACTGGCTCGCTTCTCGCCTGCCGCGGTCGTGCAGAGGATCACGCGCGGTGGTGACGCGCTGGGCGAGCCCACCTACACGATCGACCAGATCGTCGAAGAGGCGACGAAACACCGGCCGAACCTGAACGCCGCGCTGGTGCATCGTGCGTACGAGACCGCCGTCGCCGCCCATGAGGGGCAGCTCAGGGTCTCCGGCGAGCCGTACGTCACGCATCCGGTGGCGGTGACCTACTACCTCGCGACGCTCCAGATGGACGCCGAGACGCTGGCGGCCGCGCTCCTCCACGACGTCCCCGAGGACACCGACTTCACGCTTGCCGACCTCGAGAAGGCCTTCGGCCGCGAGGTCACGAACCTCGTCGACGGGGTCACCAAGCTGTCGAAGTTCGGATCGGCCCGGACGATGGAGGAGCAGCAGGCCGAGAACATCCGGAAGATGTTCATGGCCATGGCCGAGGACGTGCGGGTGGTCATCATCAAGCTCGCCGATCGGCTGCACAACATGCGCACCCTCGATGCGCTTCCGGCGGAGAAGCAGGAGCGCATCGCGCGCCAGACCATGGAGATCTACGCCCCGCTGGCGCATCGGCTCGGCATGTGGCAGATCAAATGGGAGCTCGAGGATCTCGCCTTCAAGTACACCGAGCCGGAGAAGTACCGGCAGCTGGTCGAGATCCTGGCCGATCAGCGCCGATCGAGAGAAGGCTTCGTCAACAAGAGCATCGGCATCCTGCGCAAGGAGCTCGAGAAGGTCGAGATCAAGGCGGAGATCAGCGGCCGGCCGAAGCACCTCTACTCGATCTCCAAGAAGATGGAGCGCAAGGGCGCCGAGTTCACCGAGATCTACGACCTGAACGCCATCCGCGTCCTCGTGGACGATGTCAAGGACTGCTACGCGGCCCTCGGCATCGTCCATTCGCTGTGGCGCCCGGTGCCGGGGCAGTTCGACGACTACATCGCCATGCCCAAGGCGAACATGTACCAGTCGCTGCACACCGCGGTCATCGGTCCGGAGGCCAAGCCGCTCGAGGTCCAGATCCGGACCTACCGGATGCACGAGGTCGCCGAGGCGGGCATCGCGGCGCACTGGCGGTACAAGGAGGGCAGCCGCAGCGACCGCAAGTACGACGAGAAGCTGGCCTGGGTCCGCAATCTCATGGACTGGCAGCGCGAGGTCACCGATCCGACCGAGTTCGTCGAGGGCCTCAAGCTCGACGTCTTCCAGGACCAGGTCTTCGTGTTCACCCCCAAGGGCGACGTCAAGGACCTCCCGCGCGACGCGACCCCGCTCGACTTCGCCTACCGCATCCATACCGATGTCGGCCACCGAACCATCGGCGCCAAGGTCAACAACCGCCTGGTGCCGCTCGACTACCGGCTGCGCAACGGCGACATCGTCGAGATCGTGACCACCAAGGCCGCACACGGGCCGAGCCGGGACTGGCTGAACATCGTCCGCACCAGTCGCACGCGCGCGAGAAGATCCGCGCCTGGTTCAAGCGCCAGCAGCGCGACGAGAACATCGCGCAGGGCAAGGACCTGCTCGACCGCGAGCTGCGTCGCCTGGCGCACGAGACGCTCGCGTCGGTCGACAACGCCAAGCTCACCGAGATCGCGCAGCAGTACAAGCTCCGCGAGCTCGACGACTTCTACGCCGCCATCGGCTACGGCGCGATCTCGTCCGCATCGGTCGTCAGCAAGCTCGAGATCCACGACGACGCCGCCATCACCCTGCCCGAGATGGCGCCACCGGCCGCGCCGTCCACGACCGGCGTCAAGGTCAAGGGCGTCGGCGACCTGCTCGTGCGCTTCGCGAAGTGCTGCTCACCGATCCCCGGCGACGACATCACCGGCTACGTCACCCGTGGCAAGGGCGTCACCGTGCACCGAGCATCCTGTCCGTCCGTGCTTTCCGAGCGGGATATCGAGCGGCTCATCGACGTCGAGTGGGAGCTTCTCGGGCAGCAGACCTATCCGATCACCGTTCGCATCTCGGCGCTGGACCGGCCTGGGCTGCTGAACGAGGTCACCAACGTGGTGGCGGAGTACAAGGTCAACATCGTTGCCGCCGCGGTGGCGACCCATCCCGACGGGACCGCCACCATCACCGCGACCTTCAAGGTCACCTCGTTGCAGCAGCTCGCGAAGGTGCTGGCCAAGATCGAGCGGCTGCGCGACATCACCTCGGTCACGCGCGAGGCTCGGTAGGCGGTGGTCACGGGTTGGTCTGGTCAGCTGGTCTGGTCAACTCGTGGAGGGGGCTGCTGACCGTGAAGGGCGATCGCGTCGAGGCCGTCGTCGACACCGGCCAGGGCGGCACGCAGACCTTCGATATCACCGCGACGAAGGCCGGCCGGCGGATCGAGGTGACGACGGCGCGCGGCGTGGTCGAGGTCTCGGAGGTGACGCGATCCGGGACGCCGGTCCGCACCGGCCGCTTCATGCAGAGCCGGCTGATTGCCCTCGTCGAGCATCCCGCCCACGAGGAGTCGAGCGAGCGGCCCGTCGAGGTCTCGACCCGACGGCGGCTCGGCGCCGGGTCGGAGCGCTAGGGGATCGCGATGGGGGGCGGTCTGTGGCTGCTCGTGGTCCTCGGTCTCGGATGGGCCGGATACATGGTCGCCCTGGCAGCCGGGAGGGCGAGGATCGGTCCGGTACGAGACGCGCGAGACGCCTTGCAGGGGCGCTGGCTCGCCGGCGGGATGACGATCGGAATCGGGTTCCTCCTCGCGCTCACCGGGCACTCGCTGCCGGCCTGGGTGATCGGCGCGATCCTCGTCCTGAGCGGCGGTGCGGTCATCCATACGGCGCGCCTGCGTGCCCCGTTCGACCCGACCAATCGCGTATCCGAGCACGACATCAGCCAGGCGGCGCGCGGCTTCGTCTTCGACTCTCGCCCGCCGGCGCGCGGGGCCATCGAGGCGCACTCGGGGCGTTGGTGGACTGCCTTCGTCGTCGTCATCGCGGTCCTGTTCTCCGGCCTGTTGGTTGGCATGGCCGTCTGGACATTCACCGACGGGCCGGCCCAGCTTCCCGCCCGGCTCGCGTTCCTCGTGGGATCGACCGTCTTCTTCGTGGTGGTCCTCATCGGTCCTTCGATCTGGTGGATGCAGCGGGTCGTCCGCGGGATCCCGATGGTCCGGATCGACTCGTACGGCATCACTCTTGGGCGCCATCGAACGACCGACCTGTCGATGGCATGGGACGACATGCAGGCGATCGAGGTGCGAATGATGGACGGCGGGGGCATCCGGGATCACCTGCTGATCGTTCATCCGGGGCGATCCGGCTGGCTCGGCGAGCAGCCACGAAGGTGGCGGATCTATGCGAGAGTCTCGCGTGCCCTGTTCGGCGGCCACTTCGCGATCTCGACGATTGCACTGACCGTGTCGCTGCCGGAGCTGCTCGCCCGCATCGCCGCCTACCGACCCTCACTCCTGTCGTCGGAATCTCCGGAGCTGAGCCCTGGAGCCGGCTGCGAGTCCTCGTCCGGATGAGCGCCGCTCGCGCCCATGAAGAGGCGCCGTTCGAGCGCGTTCGCCGCCTGGTCATGGCGTGGCCGGATGTGACGGAGCGACTCGAGCCACGGCGAAGCGGCCTGGTTCTATCGCGGCAAGGCCCAGATCGCGACGACCGCCGACCATCACCACGACGACCGCGTCGCCGTCTGGCTCGCCGCTCCTCCGGGCGCTCGCGATGAGCTGCTGGAATCCGAGCCGGAGCGCTACTTCGTGCCGCCGTATGTGGGGACGCGCGGCTGGATCGGCGTCTACCTCGACGTCGAGGTCGACTGGGAGCGGCTCGAGGAGCTCATCGGCAACGCGTACCACACCATCGCCGCACCGGGCCGGTAGATAGACTCGGCACCGATGGCCAACAAGATCGCCGCGCCGCGCGGCACGCGCGACCTCCTGCCGCCCGACACCCGCGCCTGGGAGCACGTCGAGGCCGTCGCCCGCGACCTTTCGCGCCGATACGCCTTCGAGCGCATCGACATCCCGCTGTTCGAGCGCGTCGAGCTCTTCGCCCGCGGCCTCGGAGAGTCCAGCGACGCCGTCGAGAAGGAGATGTTCCGCGTCGGCGGCGCATCGGGCAGCGAGGAGGAGCGCTCCGAGTGGGCGCTGCGACCCGAGCCGACCGCGGGGATCGTGCGCGCCTACATCGAGCACGGGCTGCACGTGCGGCCGGGGCCGCTGCGGCTGTGGCTCATCGGTCCGATGTTCCGCTACGACCGGCCGCAGGCCGGGCGCTATCGGCAGTTCAGCCAGTGGGACGTCGAGGTCATCGGCGATCCCGGTCCGGCCGTCGACGCGGAGCTGATCGAGCTGGCGACGCGCTTCTTCGCCGAGGTCGGCCTGACCGATGTCGTGGCCCACGTGAACTCCATCGGTGACGCGGACTGCCGCCCGGGCTACCGCCAGGCGCTGGTCGACTACTTCAGCGCCAACCTCGAGCGTCTGACCGATGACTCCCGCCGGCGCCTCGAGGTCAACCCGCTGCGCGTCCTCGACGACAAGGCGCTGGCTCCCGACCTGGCCGATGGCGCGCCGAAGAGCGCCGACCACCTGTGCGACGCCTGCCGCGCCCACTTCCGCGCCGTGCTCGACCTGCTCGATGCGCTGGGCGTGCGCCACGTCATCGACCACCGCCTCGTGCGCGGCCTCGACTACTACACGCGCACGACGTTCGAGTTCTTCGTCGCCGGGCGCGAGGGCCAGCAGGACGCCGTCGGCGGGGGCGGCCGCTACGACGGCCTCGCCGAGCTGCTCGGCGGCCGGCCGACGCCGGGAATCGGGTTCGGGATCGGCCTCGACCGGACCGTGTTGGCGCTCGAAGCGCAGGGAGTGTCGGTCCCGGCGGCGCCTCCGCTCGTGGCGGTGCTCGGCACCGGGGACGACCATGCCGATCGGCTACGGGTCGCCGGCGAGCTGCGCGCGGCCGGCCTGAGCGTTCGAGCCGACACCAGCGACCGCAAGCTCGGGAAGCAGCTCGAAGCCGCTGCCAAGGCCGGTGCCCGGTGGGCCGCGATCGTGGGCGACGAGCTGGCCGACGGCCGCATCGCTCTCAAGGACCTCGAAGCCGGAGATCAGCAGACCGTCGCGCTCGACCAGCTCGCCAACACGATCGGCGGAGGCTCCTAGGCGGGCACGCCCTCGTAGGCGCGGCGAAGCTCCTCGATGTCGAGCTTGCCCATCTGGAGCATCGCCTCCATGGCGCGGCGCGCGGCGTCCTTGTCGTCCGACTCCACCATCTCGTTGAGCGCCTTCGGCACGATCTGCCAGGAGAGGCCGTATCGGTCCTTCAGCCATCCGCAGGGACCGGGCTCGCCGCCGTCAGCGGTCAGCGTCTCCCATAGCCGATCGACCTCGGCCTGATCGTCGCACTCGATCACGAGCGACACGGCCTCGTTGAAGCGGAAGTCCGGGCCGCCGTCGAGTCGCCTGGAGCTGCTGGCCGCCGACCGTGAAGTCAACGGTGAGCACCATCCCCTCGGGGCCGCTGGGCGTGTCCGCGGGCGACCTCCACACCTTGTCGATCCTGCTGTCGGGAATCAGCCCGACGTAGAAGTTGGCGGCTTCCTCCGCCTTGCCGTCGAACCAGAGGCAGGGGAAGACCTTCGGCCGTGTCATTCGTGCTTCTCCTTCGTGCATGCCAGTGATGCCTGCACATCACGGACCGACCGAGGGCGACGAACTCATCGCAGGCGCTACGATGCTCAGCCCATGAGCACCGCCTTCCGGAGCCACACCTGTGGCGAGCTGCGCGCCGAGGATGTCGACCAGCGTGTGACGCTCGCCGGATGGGTGCATCGGCGCCGCGACCATGGCCATCTCACCTTCTTCGACCTGCGAGACCGCCACGGCATCACGCAGGTGGTCACGAGCGCCGAGGAGGGTGCCCAGGCGCACGCAACCGCCGAAGAAGCACGCAACGAGTGGGTCGTGCAGGTCGAGGGGACCGTGCGGCATCGGCCCGAGGGCACGACGAACGCGGAACTGGCGACGGGCGAGGTGGAGGTCGCGGTCGATCGGTTCGAGGTGCTCAACCCGTCGAAGGTGCCGCCGTTCTACATCAACGAGGAGCAGCCGGGGCTGGACGAGAGCCTGCGACTGAAGCACCGGTACCTGGATCTGCGGCGGCCGCCGATGCAGCAGCGGATGCTGCTCAGGGCACGGCTCGCATCGGCCATCAGAAGGGCGCTCGAGGACGAGGGCTTCGCCGAGATCGAGACGCCGCTGCTCATCCGCAGCACGCCGGAGGGGGCTCGCGACTTCGTCGTGCCGTCGCGGGTGCAGCCCGGGCGCTTCTACGCGCTGCCGCAGTCACCGCAGCAGCTCAAGCAGCTGCTGATGGTCGCCGGCTACGACCGCTACTACCAGATCGCGCACTGCATGCGCGACGAGGACACGCGCAAGGACCGCGGGCCGGAGTTCACGCAGGTCGACATCGAGATGAGCTTCGTGACCGAGGAGGACGTCATCTCGACCGTCGAGCGCGTCACCACGCGCGTCGCCAAGGAGGTCCTGCCGGACCGGCCCCTGCTGCACGAGCCCTTTCCGCGCCTGACCTTCGCGGAGGCCATGGACCGATACGGATCCGACAAGCCCGACATCCGCTTCGGCATGGAGCTCTCCGACCTGACCGATGCGGTCCGCGGCGTCGACTTCCGGGTCTTCGCCGAACCGATCGCCGCCGGCGGCGCCGTCTTCGGCATCTGCGCTCCCGGCTCCGCCGACTACTCGCGCAAGCAGCTCGACGAGCTGACCGATCTCGCCCAGCGCCACGGCGCGAAGGGGTTGGTGCACCTGGCGGTGCAGCCCGACGGCTCGTTCCACGGGCCGGCCGCCAAGTTCCTTTCAGGGCGAGAGGCCGACTTACTGGCCGCCACCGGAGCGGGACCCGGCGACCTGCTGCTCATCGTCGCCGATGCCGACCGCATCGCCGCCGCCGAGGCGCTCGGCCAGGTCCGGCTGGAGATGGGCGACCGGTTGGGCCTGCGCGACCCCGGTGTTCTGGCCTATGTATGGGTCCACCGCTTCCCGATGTTCGCCTGGGTCCCCGAGGAGGGCCGCTGGGACGCGACCCACAATCCGTTCTCCGCGCCGGTGCCGGAGGACATCCCGTTGCTCGATACGGATCCGGGCGCGGCGCGCGCGCAGCAGTACGACCTGGCGCTCAACGGCTGGGAGATGGGCGGCGGGATCGGTCCGGATCCACCAGCGGCCGCTGCTCGAGAAGGCATTCGGGCTGATGGGCCACAGCATCGAGGGCATGCGCGACCAGTTCGGCGCGCTGCTCGACGCGCTCGAGTACGGTGCGCCGCCCCACGGCGGGATCGCCTTCGGCCTGGACCGATGGGCCGCGCTCTACGCCGATGTCGAGAACATCCGCGAGGTCATGGCCTTCCCGAAGACCCAGTCCGGCGCCGACCTCATGATGGACGCGCCCTCGCCGATCGCCCCGGAGCAGCTCGACGAGCTCCGACTGCGCGTCATCGAGGGCGACTGAGGGCGTTTCGTCAGATGCGCATACGGTGCGCATTTCGCACACTTGTGCGGGCCGATTCGGTCAGATGCGCACCCGGTGAGGCACCAGGGGCCGCCTTGGCACGAATGCGCTCAGGAACCGCAAATCGTGCGCATACGGTGCGCAGTTGGCAGCGCCACGAGCCCCTAGTCCTCGGCTGTCACGTAGCTCCCGTCGGCGTCGTGCGTCTCCTGGCCAGTTAGCGCGGGGCTGAAGACGCAGACCAGGCGCAGCGGCTCGAGGACGCGGATGGCATGACGGTCGTGCTGCGGCGCGTAGGCGTCGCCCGGACCGATGCGGTGGACGGCGCCGGTGTCGCGCTCGGTGATCTCGGCGGCGCCGTCGATGACGAAGCACGCCTCCTGGTGGTGCTTGTACCAGAGGTCCATCTGCGCGCCGTCGGCGACGGTCGTCTCGGACAGCGAGAAGCCGAGGCCGTCGTCGCGGACGAAGAGCCGCCTCGCGCGCCAGCCGTCGCCGCGGACGTCGAGGTCGCGTATCGGTGATCTCGTCGAGGGACCTGACCAGCATGTGTCGTTCTCCATCTCTCGCCACGGCCGATAACGGACAGGACATCAGGACGACGACCTTGGGTCGCAGAGTGGTCGCGCCGATGACCCGCGTGTCATGAAGCGTACCGATTCGTCACCAACCACGTCATCGGCATGACCGCCGGGTCATGGCGGCCAGTGGATCGGCCCATGAGCCGCGCCGCGGGCGCGCGAGCCCTATCATCGGTCCACCATGGCGATCTACCTCGACCACGCGGCGACGAGCCCGCTGCGCCCCCAGGTGCTGGATCGGATGCTCCCGTACCTGCGCGAGCACGGCGGCAACCCGTCGAGCCTGCACGCGAGCGGACGACGCGCACGCCAGGGCGTGGACGAGGCGCGCGAGGCCATCGCGGGCGCCATCAACGCACAGCCGCGCGAGATCGTCTTCACCGGCAGCGGCACCGAGGCCGACAACCTGGCGATCAAGGGCATCGCCTGGGCCAGCACGCCCCGTGGACGGCACATCGTCACCACCGCCGTCGAGCACAAGGCCGTGCTCAACTCCGTCGGCCATGCTGGAGCGCAGCAACTTCGGGGTCACGGTCCTCCCGGTGGACCGATACGGACGCGTCGACCCGCTGGCCGTGGCCGATGCGCTCACCGAGCGCACCACCCTGGTGAGCGTGATGGCAGCGAACAACGAGGTCGGCACGATCCAGCCGATCGCCGAGATCGGGGACATCGTGCGCGGGCACCCGGCGAAGCTCCACGTCGACGCCGTGCAGTACGCCGCCCACGCGCCGATCGACGTCGACGCCTGGCAGGCCGATCTCGTCAGCCTCTCGGCGCACAAGCTCGGCGGTCCGCAGGGCGTCGGCGCGCTCTACATCCGCCGAGGAACCCACATGCTGCCGCAGCTCCACGGCGGATCCCAGGAGCGTCAGCGGCGGGCCGGGACCGAGAACGTTGCCGGCATCGTCGGCTTCGGGGCTGCGTTCGCCCTCACCGGCGCCGTGATGGCCGATGAGGCCGATCGGCTCCGTGAGGTGAGCGCCCGCCTTCGCGATGGCCTGATGGCCATGGACGGCGTCACCCTCACCGGTCACCCGGACGAGCGGCTGGCGAACAACGTCAGCGTCCTCGTCGAGGGCGTCGAGGGCGGCGACCTCGTGGCGGCGCTCGACCTCGAGGGCGTCGAGGTCTCGACCGGCAGCGCCTGCACCTCCGGTAGCACCGAGCCGAGCCACGTGCTGCTGGCGATGGGCATCGACCAGGAGCTCGCCCACGGGTCCATCCGCATCACCATCGGCCCCGAGACGACGCCCTCGGACGTGGACCGAACGCTCGAGGTCTTCACCGCCGTCCTGCCGCGGATGCGCGCGTCGCGGGAGATGGTCGCCAGCGCATGAGCCGGATCGTGGCCGCCATGAGCGGCGGGGTGGACTCGTCGGTGGCCGCCGCCCTCCTGGCTCGCGAGCGCGCCCACGACGCTGAGGTCATCGGCGTCTGGATGCGCACCCATGCCGACCTCCCGGAGGGCTACGAGCTCTCGCGCTCCTGTTGTTCGCCCGATGCCGCCGACGACGCACGGCGGGTGGCGCAGATCCTCGGCATACCGTTCTTCGTGCTCAACGTCGAGCGCGAGTTCGGCGCGCGGGTGATCGACGCCTTCGTGGACAGCTATCTCGATGGCGCCACGCCGAACCCGTGCCAGGCCTGCAACCAGTACATCAAGTTCGACGAGCTCCTGCGCCGCGGCCTCGCCGCCTACGGGGCCGATGCGGTCGCCACCGGCCACTACGCCCGCCTCGAGCATCGCGACGGTCGCTGGCGCCTCCTTCGCGCCGCCGATGCGGACAAGGACCAGACCTACTTCCTGTGGGTGCTCGACCAGGAGCAGCTCTCGCGCACCCGTTTCCCGCTGGGCTCGCTCACCAAGCCGGAAGTCCGCGCCATGGCCGCCGATCTGACGCTTCCCACCGCACAGAAGCCCGAGTCACAGGAGATCTGCTTCGTGCCGCTCGGCGACTACCGCGCCCTGCTCGAGGAGCGGCGCGGCTACGCCGGCGACCCCGGACCGATCGTCGACGCCGACGGCACCCAGGTCGGCACGCATACCGGCTACGCCCACTACACCGTGGGCCAGCGGCACGGCCTCGGCGTCGCGCTAGGCGAGGCGGTCTACGTGCGCGAGGTTCAGCCGCGAACCAACACGGTCGTCATCGGTCGCCGCGACGAGGTCGCTCAGAGCACCTTCAGCGTCGATGGCGCGCGTTTCACTGCCGGGGAGCCCCCGCGCGAGCGCTTCGGCGCATCGGTCCGCATCCGTCACCGGGCGCCCGATGTGCCGGCCGAGGTCACCATGGTCGGCCGCGATCGCTTCGTGGTCGAGACCGCCGAGCCGGTCTGGGCGCCGGCGCCGGGCCAGGCGGCCGTGCTGTACGACGGCGACGAGTGCCTGGGCGGAGGGCGCATCTCGCGACCGTGACGCTCGGACCGTGGCTCGTCTGGGTGCCGCTCCTCGCGCTCATCAACCTGCTGGTGTTCGTCGCGATCCGCGGCCGGTGGGGGCGGATCGTGCTCGCCCTGGGGCTCGCGTCGGTCGCCGGAGTCGTGATCGGTGACTGGGTGGGGGAGCGACTGGGGCTGGAGCTGCTTCGCATCGGCGATATGCACGTCGTCGCCGCGTCGGTGGGGGCGCAGCTCTTCATGATCGCTGCCACGTTGCTCGCGGCGCTCGGGCCCGTCCGGATCGAGGACTGAACTGCGCTGAGCGGTCAAACAGCACGGTGCAGTGTCGACCGGGCGCTATGCTGCGAGCGTCCACTACCTCACGGAGGAATCTATGACCCGACCCGCACCCACGCGTCCCCGGATGGCCCGGCCCGCAGTGGCGGTTCTCGCAGCACTCCCGGTGTTGCTTGCCGCCTGCAGCGAGGTCGGCGGCCCGGCCGTCACCTTCTGGGACGTCGTCTTCGCGATGATCGCGTTCTTCTTCTGGTTCATGTTCATCTGGATCTTCATCTCGCTCTTCGGCGACATCTTCCGGCGGAACGACCTGTCCGGCGGCGCCAAGGCCGGATGGATCTTCCTGCTCGTGATCCTGCCCTTCCTCGGGGCGCTGATCTACATGATCGCGCGGCCCAAGGTCACGGCCCAGGATGTCGAGGACCTGACCCGGATGGATGCCGCCTCGAGGGCCGCAGCGGCCGTCTCCCCGGCCGACCAGATCGCGAAGCTGGCGGAGCTGCGAGCCGCTGGTGCGATCACCGAAGAGGAGTTCAACAGCTTGAAGCAGAAGGCGCTCAGCTAGGGGCGGATCGCGCTTCGCGCGCCCAACTGAAGCGTCCGGATTCCCTCGGGGCTGGAGTTATGGGGTTCGTCATGCACCTGAGCGGTCAGAAACCCCTCCTCCTGCTCACACGGCGGGAATTCGGACGTTTCGCGCGGTACGCGGGCGCGTAATGCCCACCGGGTGGGATCGGCCGCTTCGTAGAGGCTGCCGCCTGACAAATCTCGAAGTTGCCTCCCAGCGCAGCTAACGGCGAAGTACGGGGCGATTTGGCCTCCAACTTGGCCGATCCGACCGCTCCCGGGCAATTCCCGGCCAACTTGAGGTCGTCCAACGCTTCAAGTTGGCCGTTAGCTTCGCTCCCGGGCAATTCGCGCAACGGGGCACTTCGACGCGCGGTGTAGAGTCGCGCCGATGGACATCGCCCTCGCGATCTTCAACATCGGTGCCGGCCTCGGCGTGCTGGCCGCGGGCGGGGCGCTGGTCTACCTCGCGTGGCGGGCGACGCCGCTCATCAAGGAGTCGCGTGCCCTCACCACCGACCTGCGGAGGCTGACCCGCATGGCCGATGCCGAGCTGCGACCCATCCTCGCAAACACGCGAGAGCTCACGAACAACATCGAGGTCCTGAGCGAGGACGTGGCGGTCAAGCTCGACCGCCTCTCCGACCTCATGAACACGCTCCAGCAGGGCCTGGAGCGCGGACAGACCACGGTCGCGACCGGACACCCCGAACGTGTGCCGGTAGAATCGTGGGAAACGCGAGAGGAGTCATCGGACTCATGAAAGACTCCGGATTCGGCAGCTTCCTGGCAGGGGTCGTCATCGGCGGCCTGATCGGTGCCGCGCTTGGGCTTCTCCTGGCGCCGCAGACCGGCGAAGAGTTCCGCGAGCACATCGACGACTTCGTCGGTGAGAAGCGGGCGGAGTGGGACGAGGCGGTCAACGAGGGTCGCGCCGCGGCCGAGAAGGCTCGCGCCGGAATGGTCAGCGAGTTCGACGCCGCCGAGGGGCAGGCCCTGTAGCCCCCACATCCGACCCCGAGCGTGGAGAACGAGAGCCGGTGGTCACCGGCTCTCCTTCGTGAATGGCAGGTAGACCGATGCAGCCGATGAGCGCGGCCGACATCCGCGAGCGCTTCCAGCGCTTCTTCGAGGAGCGGGGGCACACGCGCGTGCCATCGGCGCCGCTGCTTGCGAAGGACGACCCGACGCTGCTGTTCGTGAACTCGGGCATGGCGCCCTTCAAGCGCGTCCTCACCGGCGAGGAGAAGCGCGACTACGTCCGGGCCGTGGACTCCCAGGTCTGCCTCCGCGTCGCCGGCAAGCACAACGACTTCGAGGAGGTCGGCCGCACGCCGCGGCACCAGACCCTGTTCGAGATGCTCGGCAACTGGTCGTTCGGCGACTACTTCAAGCGTGAAGCGATCCACTGGGCCTGGGAGCTCCTGACCGATGAGTTCGGGATCGACCCCGAGCGCATTGCCGCGACCGTCTACACCGATGACGACGAGGCCCATCGCATCTGGGCCGATGAGATCGGCCTGCCGCCGGAGCGCCTGGTCCGATGGGGCAACATCGCGGCCGGCGACGAGAAGAACTTCTGGCGCATGGGCGACACCGGCCCGTGCGGCCCGTGCAGCGAGCTCCATTACGACCGCGGCGCGCACCTGTCGGAGGGTCCCGACTGCGTCCCGGACCACTCGGAGCACTGCCCGCGCTGGCTCGAGATCTGGAACCTGGTCTTCATGGAGTTCGACCGCGCCGCCGACGGCTCGCTGACGCCGCTGCCGTTCAAGAGCGTCGACACCGGCATGGGACTCGAGCGCATGGCCTCGGCCGTCCAGGGCGTCGACTCGAACTACCGGACCGACCTGTTCGTGCCGATCATCGAGCGACTTGCGCAGTTCATCGGCCATGACCCCGAGACGGTGGAGTCGGAGCGCTTCAGCTACCAGGTCGTCGCCGACCACTCCCGCGCAATGACCTTCCTGCTGGCCGAGGGCGTGACCCCCTCGAACGAGGGCGCCGGCTACGTCCTGCGGCGGATCATGCGCCGCGCGGTGCGCCACGGACGCCTGCTGGGCATCGACGGGCCGTTCCTGGGCGAGACCTGCGGTGTCGTGGTCGACCTTATGGGCGACGCCTATCCGGCGCTCCGCGAGCGCCGTGACGAGATCCTCGCCGCCGTCAACGCCGAGGAGGAGAAGTTCGCGCGCACCCTCGAGGCCGGCTCCGCGCGCCTGGCGGAGCTGGTTTCCGCAGGTGGAGTGATCTCCGGCGCCGATGCCTTCCGCCTGCACGACACGTTCGGCTTCCCGATCGACCTGACCGTCGAGATGGCCGCGGAGCGGGGCGTGGCGGTCGACCGGTCCGGCTTCGACGCGGCCATGGCCGAGCAGCGCGAGCGCTCGCGCGGCGAGCGGCGCGGTGGGCTCGAGCTCGACCCGGAGGTCGCGGCGCTGCGCAGCGAGTTCATCGGCTACCCGAACGAGACGAGCGCCGACGACCTGCGCGTCCTGGCGGTCGCGCCCGGCGAGCCCGCGGCGGTCGTCCTGGATCGGACGCCGTTCTACGCCGAGGGCGGTGGCCAGATCGGGGATCGCGGCGAGCTCATCGGTCCATCCGGAAGCCTGCACGTGACCGATACGCAACGCGTGGGCGACGCGATCGTCCATCTCGGTACGCTCGAGGGCACGCTGAGCACCGGCGACGCGGTCCGTGCCGAGGTCGACGAGGGCCGGCGCTGGGCGGCGGCGCGCAACCACACCGGCACGCACCTGCTGCATCGGGCGCTGCGCGACGTGCTGGGCGAAGGCGCCAAGCAGGCCGGCTCGTGGGTCGGCCCGGAGGGGCTGCGCTTCGACTTCCCGGCAACCTCGGCGACCCCGCGCGAGGCACTGCGCGAGGTCGAGCGCATCGTCAACGCCCAGATCCGGCGCGACGCCCCGGTGAAGCCCGAGTTCATGCCGATCGAGCAGGCGCAGGCGCTCGGCGCCGACATGTTCTTCGGCGAGAAGTACGTGCCCGCATCGGTGCGCGTGGTGCAGGTCGACGGCTACAGCAAGGAGCTGTGCGGCGGGACCCACGTCGCGTCGACCGGGCAGATCGGCCTGCTGGTGATCACCGGCGAGTCGAGCGTCGGCGCCGGGCTGCGGCGGATCGAGGCCGTCACCGGCGAGGCGGCGACCGAGCTCGTCGCGGATCGGCTCGAGGCGCTGCGTGCGACGGCGCAGCTGCTCGGCGAGCGCGAGGAAGCCGTCCCGCAGCGCGTCGAGGGCCTGCTGACCCGGCTTCGCGAGGCGGAGAAGGCGGCGAAGGCGCCGCGCGCCACAACCGCCCGGCTGGACGCGGCGGCCGCGCTCCACAATGCCCAGCAGGCGGGCAAGACGAAAGTGATCATCGACTCGTATGCCGATGCCGACGCGGCCGCCCTTCGCGGCCTGGCCGACGACCTGCGCGCCATGACCGGCCGATTCGTCGCGGTCGTCGGCGGCGCCACCGACGGCAAGCCGTCGCTCCTCGTTGCCGCCAGCCGCGACCTCACCGCCGAGGGCTTCGACGCCGGCGCGATCGTGCAGCAGGCCGCGCCGATCATCGGCGGCGGCGGCGGCGGGCGTGCCGACCTCGCACAAGCGGGCGGAAAGGACTCCGCCCGGCTGGACGAGGCGCTGCGCGAAGCCGGGCGCCTTGCGCTCGAGGCGCTCGAGCGCATCGAGACACCCTGACCAGCACGGCATCGTGACCGCGGTCGGACAGCTCTGGAGCCGAGTCGCCGACCGGGTGCGCGGCGCGGCGCGAAGGGGCAACGCCCCGGCCATCGCCGCGCTCGACATCGGGACCGAGTTCGCCAAGGCGCTCGTCCTGAGCGTCGAGCGTGACGGCGAGGGGCGGCTCACCGGCGTCGTGCGCGGCAGCGGCCGCCAACGGCAGGGTCTCGCGCACATGCAGTCGGGAACGGTCAGCGACATCGACGCGGTGGTGTCGAACAGCCGCGCGGCCATGGACGCCGCGCGCGCCGAGGCCGGGCGCACGCCCATCGCGGCGGTGATCGGGATCGCCGGCGAGCTCGTGAAGGGCGCGACGTCGACGCTGACGACGCGCCGCGACGACCCGCGCCGCCCCCTCGACGAGCCGGAGCTCGAGCGGCTCGTCCGACGCGCGCAGAACTCCGCGCTGACCGAGGCGGAGGAGAGCATCCGATGGGAGTCCGGCGTCGATCGGCTCGACGTGCGGCTCGTGCACGCGGCGATCGTGGAGATGACGATCGACGGCTATCCGGTCAGCAACCCCATCGGCTTCAGTGGCGCCCAGGTCGAGCTCCACGTCTTCAATGCCTTCGCGCCGATGGTCCACCTCGGCGCGCTCCAGTCGGTTGCCGACGCGCTCGGGCTCCAGCTGTTGGGCGTGATCGCCGAGCCGTACGCTGTGGCCACATGCCTGGATCCCGGCGAGCTTGGCGACGCGGGCGCGGTCTTCGTCGACATCGGCGGCGGCACCACCGACGTCGCCCTCGTCCGTGGCGGCGGCATCAGCGGCACGAAGATGCTCGCCCTCGGCGGGCGCGCCTTCACGAAGGGCCTCGCCGAGCGGCTCGGCATCTCCTTCGCCGATGCGGAACGCGCCAAGCTCTCCGCCGCGGACGGCTCACCCGAGGTGGCCGATGCGCTCCTCACCGATGCCCGCATCTGGCGCGACGGGGTCGAGCTCATGATCGGCGACCTCGCCGGCGGCGACCTGCTGCCGGGTCGAGTGCTGCTCTGCGGCGGTGGGGCGGACCTGCCGCAGGTGAGATCGGTCCTCGACGAGGATGGCTGGTGGCAGCGCCTGCCGTTCGCGCGGCGGCCGAAGGTCCGCGCCCTCGCGCCGGACGAGGTCATGGGCCTGCGCGACGTGACGGGCGGGCTGGGGACGCGGCAGGACGTGACGCCCATGGCGCTCGCCCACCAGGCGCTCATCCTCGACGCGGGCGCGACCGCCGTCGACCGCGCCATGCGCAGCACCGTGCGGGAGATGCGGCTGTGACCGAGTCCGTGGTGTATCTCGAGGCCGACGACGAGATCACGACCGTCGTCAGGCGCGTCCGCGAGGCCGATGCCGAGCGCGTGATCGTCGTGGTGCCCGGGCGCTCCCGCGCGACCTCCAGCGCGGTCGCGCTACGTCTGCTCGCCCGCGCCGCCGAGGAGACCGGCCGCGAGGTCGCCGTGGTCGGCGACGCGCTCACCCGCTCGCTGGGAGCGGAGGCCGGGCTGGCGGCCTACGCGACGCTCGATGATGCGCGTCGCGCGGAGTCCGTGGCCGCCAGTGAGCCGACCGAGGTTCACCACGCCGCCATCCACGTCATGCGCGGCACCGATGATACGGTCGCGACGCCTGTTCTCGCCGCCGACGAGGTCACCCGACCGGTCGCGGTTGTTCGCCCGCCCGTCGCGCGGTCGCGGCGACGCCCGTTGGTTGTGGCGGCGGCCGCCGTCATCGCGGTCCTGCTCGTGGTCGGGCTTGCCGGCGCGGCGATGCTGCCCGGTGCGACGGTCACGATTGACCCGGTCACCGACGCGATCGGTCCGGTGCCGTACGTCATCGAGATCGCCGAACCCGAGCAGCTGAGCGGCACCGCCGAGGCGACGGCGACGGTCACGGCCACCGGCGAGTACGACATCCTCGAGCCGGCGACCGGCGCGGTCGTGCTCTTCAACTGGAGCTCGTCGGATCAGGCGGTCGCGGCAGGAACGCTTTGTTGCCGCCGGAGAACAGGCATTCGCGACACAAGAGGACGTCGTCGTGCCGCGCGGCATGCTGACGCCGCAGGGCACGATCCAGGCGGGTGACATCACCGTGGCCGTCGTCGCGGCCGAAGCGGGGCCGGCAGCGAATGTTTCGGCGGAGGCGATCAACGTCGTCGTCAACCCCGGCGTGGATGCGCGACTCCAGGGCTTCCCGGAGAACCCGGAGCGGCGTGTGACCAACCCCGAGGCGACCAGTGGCGGGGTCGACGAGGCCGGCGTCGAGTTCAGCCAGGCCGACGTGGATGCGGCCGTCGAAACCCTCACCGCCGACCTGCGCGGCCAGGTCGCCGATGCAGTGGCGGAACACGCCGACGCGATCGTGGTCCAGACCGAGCTGGCGGAGCCGACGATCGAGGGCCTCGAGGATCTCGTCGGCACGCGCGACCAGGCCGAGGCCACCCTCGATGGCACCCTCCCGTGGGAGGCTTGGACGGCCGACCGCGACGAGGTGACGGAAGCCGCACGCCAACAATTCGCCGACGACCCGTCGGTCGTGCCGGAAGGGCACGCGCTGCTGCCGGAGAGCATCGCGGTCGCGATCGAGGAGGCGAACGTCGAGGGCGGCGCCATGCGCGTCGACCTCACTGCCACGGGCCGAAGCACCGCACAGATCGATGCCGGCGAGGTCGCCGAACGCATCGCCGGGCTCGCCCCGAGCGAGGCGGAGGCCGCGCTCGAGGATGTCGGCGAAGCGACGGTCGAGCTGTGGCCGGACTGGGTCGCATCGGTCCCGACCATGGCGTGGCGGATCGAGGTGCGAGTGGCGGAGCAGTGAGGGTCATCGGTCTCGACCACGGCGCAAGGCGGATCGGAGTGGCGATCGGGGACACCGAAACGGGCATGGCATTTGCTCGTCCGGCGCTCCAGCGCCGCAACCTCGATCACGACCTGGCCCTGGTCGGTGAGCTGTGCACCACCGAGGGGGCGGGACTGGTCGTGGTCGGGTTGCCGCTGAACATGGACGGCAGCGAGGGGAGCCAGGCGGCCGCGGCGCGGGCCTTCGGGGAGGGGCTGGCCGCTGCCATCGGCCTGGCGGTGGCCTACGAGGACGAGCGCCTCAGCTCGTGGCAGGCTGCCGAGGAGCTGACGGCCGACGGGCGTCGAGTCGGGCGGGGGAGCGGCGAGCTCGATTCGGCCGCCGCGCGCGTGATCCTGCAACAATACCTCGATGCCCGGCGGCCACCCGCCGGGCACCGTTCCGATCCAGACTGGCCTGAGGAGACCGAATGAGCCGACGCCCGAGCGCCTGGGAGTATGAGGAGCGCCGCAACCATCGCATCCGCGAGCTTCGCGAGCAGCGCGAAGGACCGATGCGCCGCCGGCGACGGGTCCAGCCCATCCTCCTGCTCCTGTGGATCGCGGGCACGATCGCGCTCGTCGGGGTCCTCATCCTCCTCGGTTTCAACGCCATCTTCGCGCCGCGGGTGATGGCCTGGGTCGAGGACAACCCCGGCGCCATCGAGCACGGCATCGTCCAGGACTTCGTGGGGTGGTACAGCCCCGAGCTCCTCGCCGACGAGCCCGCCTCCGACGAGCAGCGCCGGGTGACCGTGGTCATCGAGCAGGGCGAGACCGAGGCGACGATCGGCGACAAGCTCTTCGCCGAAGGCCTGATCGGCAGCCGGATCGCGTTCCACTACGCCGTCATCAACGCGGGCCGCGAGGGCACGATCGCGTTCGGCACATTCGACCTGTCACCGACACTCCGCCCGTCCGAGATCGTCTCGGCGCTCAAGGGCGAGGAGTTCGGCCCGACCACCGACGTCACGATCATCGAGGGCTCGCGGCTCGAGGAGGTCGTAGCCACGTTCGCGGCGAGCGAGATGACGATGAACATGGAGGAGTTCGCATCCATCCTCTACGCGCCGCCGCCGGAGATCCTCAACGAGTTCGCGTGGCTGTCCGACCTTCCGGCCGGTCGCTCGCTGGAGGGCTACATCCGGCCCGACACCTACAACTTCCAGATCGCCGGGGAGAGAGCGACGCCGACCTTCGTCGTCCGCGAGCTGCTCACCCAGTTCGGTCGCGCGCTCAGCGACGAGATCCGCGTCGGCATCCGCGAGAAGGGCCTGAGCCTCGACGACGCAGTCATCATCGCCAGCATCGTCGAGCGCGAGGCGGTCATCGACGAGGAGCGCCCGAGCATCGCCGCGGTCTACATCAACCGCCTCCAGAACCCCGACAACGGCATCACCAACGGGCTGCTCAACGCCGACCCGACCCTCCAGTACGGGCTGTCCACGGGCGACCTTCGCCCGGAGGGGCACCCGTTGCTGGCGAACACCGAGGGCGGCTTCCTGCCGGTGGACGAGTGGGGCGGCGCCGAATGGTGGCCGGAGCTCCAGGTCAGTGGCGGCGAGATCGCGCTGGAGGAGTCGCTCCTGGGCTTCCAGACGTACACCCGCGCGGGTCTGCCGCCGACGCCGATCGCCTCGCCTCGGACCGACTCGCTGGCAGCGGTCGCCAACGCGCCGCTCGACGAGGGCTACCTCTTCTTCGTGGCCGGCTGCCCTGACGGCGAGCGCGACGGCTCGCACTACTTCGCGGCCACGTTGCCGGAGCACAACGAGAACATCGCGCGTGCCAACGAGGAGTGTGCGGGCGTATGAACGCGGTCGCTTCCGGGACCGATACGCGCGTCGCGCGGCTCCGCGCGCTCCTCGACCAGCACGGGCTCGACGCGATGCTCATCAGCAGCAGCGCGAACAAGCGCTACTTCAGCGGGCTGCGCCTCGGGGCCGATGAGGAGGCCACCTGGCCGGGCACGCTGCTCGTGACTGGCTCCGCGCAGGTCCTGCTGGCGGACTCGCGCTACACCGAACAGGCCGAGCGCGAGGCGCCCGGGTGGGAGGTGATCCTCACGACGGCCGGCATCGGCGAGGGCCTGCCGCCGGTCCTCGAGCGCCATGAAGTCGTCTCCCTCGGGTTGGAGGCCGCGGCGCTGACGCATGCCGACTGGACGGCGTTGGCGGCCGCCGCGCCCGGCGTCGAGCTCCACGCCATGGACGACGAGATCGTGCCGCTGCGTCTCATCAAGACCGATGACGAGGTCGAGGCCATCGGTCGCGCCTGCGCCCTGACCGATGCCTGCTTCGCCCACCTCGTCTCGTTCGTTCGAGCGGGGATGACGGAGAAGGAGGTCGCCTGGGAGCTCGAGTCGTGGTTCCGCGCCAACGGCGCGGAGAGCCTCGCCTTCGCGCCGATCGTCCTCGCCGGACCGCGGGCCGCCATGCCGCACGGCCAGCCCTCCGAGGCGATCGTCGAGCGCGGCAATGTCCTGCTGATCGACTTCGGCTGCGCGGTCGACGGGTATCGGTCCGACATGACGCGCACGTCGTTTGTTGGCGACGTGCCCGATGAAGTGCGCCGCGCCCACGACGCGGTTCGCTCCGCACAGGCTGCCGCCTTCGATGCGCTGGCGGTCGGCGTGAACGGTCAGGACGTGGACGCCGTGGCGCGCCGCGTGATCACCGATGCCGGCTTCGAGCCCTTCGGGCACGGGCTCGGCCACGGCATCGGCCTCGAGGTCCACGAGCCGCCCAGCCTTCGCCGCACGCGGCCGTACACGCTCGGGGCGGGGATGGTCTTCAGCGTCGAGCCGGGGATCTACCAGCCGGGCGTCACCGGGATCCGCATCGAAGACATCGTCGTGCTGGAGGAGTCCGGGCCGAGACTGCTGACGAACGCGCCGCGGGAGGCGCTCGTCATCGGCGCTGGCTAGGGCGCATCGACCTATGTTCAACCACTTGGTTGAACATAGCCTGGCGTACTCCGATGGAGAGGTGCCGCGGTCGGGCTAGACTTTGCACGCACGCATCGGTCCATCAGCAGGAGCAGCGATTGATCAGCACCGGCGAGGTCAAGAAGGGCGTCATCATCGAGCTCGACGGGCAGCTCATGAAGGTCCTCGACTGGAGCCATATCAAGATGGCGCGAGGGTCGGCGCAGGTCCGCATGAAGCTCCAGAACGTGCGCCGCGGGGACATCGTCGAGCGTACCTTCCAGGCCGGGACGCGCTGGCCGCGGGCGCGCGTCGAGCAGCGCACCGCGCAGTACCTGTACCGCGACGGTGGCACCTTCCACTTCATGGACACCGAGACCTACGAGCAGTCCGCGGTCGGGTCCGCGCTGATCGGTGACGATGCCAAGTTCCTGCTTGAGAACACCGAGGTCATGCTGAGCAGCCACGAGGGCGAGGTGCTCGACGTGGAGCTGCCGGTGACCGTCGACCTGCGCGTGACCCAGACCGATCCCGGCTTCGCCGGCGACACCGCCACCGGCGCGAAGAAGGCCGCCACGCTCGAGACCGGGCACGTCGTGCAGGTGCCGCTGTTCGTCTCCGAGGGCGACGTCCTGCGGATCGATACGCGCAACGGCGAGTACGTCACGCGAGTGCAATGAACCAGCGCTCGCTCTGGGACCAGGCACCACCGGAGCCCGATGCCGCTCCCGTTCGGGCCACCCCGCGCATCCTGCGCGTCACCGACCTCAACCGGCGCGTCCGGAGCCTGCTCGACACCGATGCGGTCCTCGCCGACGTCTGGGTCGAGGGCGAGGTCAGCCAGCCCTCGTTCCCGGCCTCGGGACACTGCTTCTTCACGCTCAAGGACTCGAGCAGCCAGGTTCGCGCCGCGCTCTTCCGCGACCAGCTGGCTCGCGCGGCCGTGCGCCCCGCGCACGGGATGCAGGTCATCATCCACGGCCGCGTCCGCGCCTACGAGCCGCAGGGCGTCTACCAGCTGTACGTCGAGTCGATCACGGCGGCCGGCGCCGGCGACCTCCACGCCCGGTACGAGGCTCTGCGCGCCAAGCTCGCCGCGGAGGGGCTCTTCGACGAGCGCCGCAAGCGCCCGATCCCGCGCTGGCCGCGGAGGATCGGCGTCGTCACCTCGCCGGTCGGCGTCGTGTGGCGCGACGTCGCCAACGTGCTGCGCCGCCGCTACCCGCTCGCGGAGCTCGTCCTCAGCGCCGCCAGCGTGCAGGGCGACGGCGCGGCGCCGTCCATCGTCCGGGCCCTCCAGCGCCTCTACGAGCACCCCGGGCTCGACGTCGTCATCCTGGCCCGCGGCGGCGGCTCGCTCGAGGACCTGTGGAGCTTCAACGACGAGCGCGTGGTCCGCGCGGTGGTAAGCGCGCCGGTGCCGATCATCGTGGGCGTGGGCCACGACTCGGACACGACGCTCGCCGACTTCGCGGCCGACCTGCGCGCCGCGACGCCGACCGCGGCGGCCGAGCTGGCAACGCCCGACGGCGCACAGCTGCCGACGATCCTCGATCGCCTCCGCGACCGGGCCTCCGCCGCGCTCCTCGGCCAGGCTGCGTCGCGACGCACCTTCCTCGAGGCCGAGGCGCGCGCCCTCAGCCGGCTGGCGCCGGACATCGGTGCCGCTCGGCAGCGCTCGGCCGACCTGCTCGACCGCGGCTGGCGGACCGTCACCGACCGCCTCGAGCGCCGGCGCCTTGCCCTCGGTGCCGCCGGCGACGCCCTCCGCACCCTCTCGCCAACCGCCACGCTCGAGCGCGGCTACGCCGTCGCCCGCACCGCCGACGGACGGATCGTCCACGACGCCGCCACCCTCAACCAGGGCGACCCGCTCCAGGTCATCGTCGCGCGCGGCAGCGTCGACACCCGCGTCGAGCGCACCGGCACCGACGAGCTGCTGAAGTGATCGACGACGCCAAGCTCGCCGTCCTGACCGACGAGGAGCTCGCCCGCCAACCCTTCGACGAGCTCGTTGCCGCGCTCCAGCGCACCGTGCAGAGCCTGGAGGCCGGCACGGTCGGCCTCGAGGAGAGCATCGAGCTCTACCGCCAGGGGCTGCGCCTCCATGCCGCCTGCGAGGCGCGGCTGCGCGAGGCCGAGCTGACGATCACCGAGCTCGGCCGCAAGGGCGCCACCCCGGTCACCGAAGCGCCGCAGGACGAATAGGCCGATGCGCATCCGGCCGATGACCGCGGCCGATGCACCGCTTGTCGCCGACCTCACGACCCAACTCGGCTACCCATCATCCACCGAAGAGACCGTCGAGCGGCTCGCCGCCCTCGATGCTCGTCACGCCGCGCTGGTGGCCGATGAGGACGGCCGCGCCGTGGGCTGGGTCCACGTCGCGCTCGTCACCTCGCTCGTGTCGGGCCTGAAGGCGGACATCGGCGGCCTGGTGGTGGACGACGCGCACCGCTCGAGCGGCATCGGCGCCGAGCTGCTGGCGGCCGCGGAGGCGTGGGCGCGTGAGCACGGCGCGACAAGGATGGTCGTCCGGTCGCGGATCGCGCGGGAGCGGGCGCATCGGTTCTACGAGCGCGAGGGCTACGCCCTGGTCAAGACGAGCCACGTTTTCGAGAAGCGACTCGTCTAAGGGGGCGAACCGGCCGCAGGCCGGCATCGGTCATATACTCGCAGGCGACTTCAGGAGGGCAAACCAGCCTTGACGCTGCTCGAGACGATTCACGAACCGGGGCAGCTCCGCGACCTCGGCGCGGAGCAGCTGGAGGCTCTCGCCGGCGAGCTGCGCGAGAAGATGATCCGCACCGTCAAGAGCACCGGCGGACACCTCGCGAGCTCGCTCGGTGCGGTCGAGATCACGCTCGCGCTGCACCGGGTCATGGACTCGCCGCGCGATCGGATCGTGTGGGACACCGGGCACCAGGCCTACGCCCACAAGCTGCTGACCGGGCGCTGGGACCGATTCGAGACGCTGCGCCAAATCGACGGCGTCGGCGGGTTCCCGCGCCGGGGCGAGAGCGAGCACGACGTCTTCGACGGCGGCCACGCCGGGACCGGAGTGTCGATCGGCGTGGGGCTGGCAGCCGCACGTGACCTGAAGCCCAAGACCGATCCGGCGCGGCGGCAGCGGATCGCGGTCTGCGTCGGGGACGCGGCGATCGGCTCGGGGCTGACGATGGAGGCGCTCAACCATCTCGGGAATGTGAAGCACCCGCTGCTGATCGTGCTCAACGACAACGAGATGAGCATCAGCCCTTCGGTCGGCGGGCTCTCGACGCGCCTGAACAAGATGCGCCTCTCCCGCGCCTACCAGGAGACGAAGTCGGCCACCGTGCGAGCGCTGCCGCGTGTGCCGGTTGTCGGCAAGCCGGCGTTCGACCTGCTGGCGTGGGCAAAGGAGGGCTTCAAGCGCTCGTGGGCCAAGGTCGGCTTCTTCGAGGACATGGGGATCACCTACATCGGCGTCCTCGACGGCCACGATCTGGCTGAGCTGGAAGGGCGCCTTCGAGGCCGCCTTCCAGATCCCCGCGCCGGTGCTCGTGCACGTCAAGACCATCAAGGGCCGCGGCTACGCGCCGGCCGAGCTGGACTCGATGAGCTTCCACGGCGCCTCGCTGCCGCCGATCGACCTGGGCGTGATCGACCCGACCGAGGAGCCGCTGCCCGGCCGAGAGCGAGCCGAAGCGCAAGCCGAAGACCTACACCCAGACCTTCGTCGAGGAGCTCGTCCGCCTGGCAGAGACCGATACGCGCATCTGCGCGATCACCGCCGGGATGCCCACCGGCACCGGCCTGCAGCGCTTCTGCGACCACTTCCCCGAGCGCTTCCACGACGTCGGCATCGCCGAGCAGCACTCGGTTGCGCTGGCGACCGGCCTGGCGCTCGCCGGAATGCGCCCTGTCGTGGCGCTGTACTCGACGTTCACGCAGCGCGCGTACGACCAGCTCGTCCATGACGTCTGCCAGAACGACGTCCCCGTCCTGCTCGCGCTGGACCGATCCGGGCTGGTGGGCGAGGACGGCACGTCGCACCAGGGCATGTTCATGCTCCCCGCGATGCGGGCCCTGCCGAACCTGGTGATCGGCTCGCCCAAGGACGAGCAGGAGCTCCGCGACCTGGTGGTGACTGGCTTGGCTCACGCCGGACCGATGTCGCTGCTCTATCCCCGGGACGCCGGCGAGGACCTCGCGGACCGAGCGGGCGTTGCCCTGGAGATCGGCCGCGGGGAGGTCGTGCGCTCGGGGAGCGACATCCTCATGGTCGGCTTCGGGCCGATCGTCCAGCGTCTGCTGTGGGTCGCCGAGGAGCTTGCAGCCGATGGCGTCTCCGCCACGGTGATCAACGCGCGCTGGGCGAAGCCGATGGACGAGGCGCTGATCGCCGAGCACGCCGCCGGCAAGCGCCTGGTGGTGACCGCCGAGGAGTCGGCCGCCATGGGCGGATTCGGCGACGGCGTGCTCGATGCGCTGAACCGAGCCGGCATCCACGTTCCGCTCCACAAGGTCGCGCTGGCCGAGGGCTTCGTGCATCACGGCTCGGTCGACGACCTTCGCGCCCAGCAGCGGATCGATGGTCCGGGCATCCTCGCCCAGGTGCGCGAGGCGCTCGGCGTTCCGGCCCGTGGTCGGCGCGCGAAAGTGACCGCCGCCTAGGTCCACCACATTCAGGTGGCAGCCGCACTAACGCGGCAAGTGCCGCCTGGGTCTGTCATCTGTGGCGGTCACCCTGCAGGACGCACGAATCCCGGGAGAATCGCGCCGATTACGCGCACCTCGCATGAATCTGGCAGAAACCCCGCGACCATTACCATCGGCCCGTGGCCCGGATTCGGCTTGACCAGCTTCTCACCGAACGCGGCCTGGCGCGCTCCCGTGCCGAGGCCCAGGCGCTCATCCACGCCGGCGCGGTGGACCTCGAGGGCAATCGGCGCCTGAAGCCAGGGCAGATGGTGGCAGCGGACGCATCGGTCTCGCTGGTCGAGAAGCCGAGGTGGGCGAGCCGAGCCGGCTTGAAGCTCGAGCACGCGCTGGACGTCTTCGGGATCGACCCGACCGGGATGGCGGCACTCGACGCCGGCGCCTCGACGGGGGGATTCACCGACGTCCTCCTGGCGCGGGGCGCGCGCGTGGTCTACGCGGTCGACGTCGGGCGGGCGCAGCTCATCCAGCGCCTCCGCGACGACCCGCGTGTCGTGAGCATGGAGCGCACGAATCTGCGCGATCTGCGCGAGCTGCCGGAGCCGATCGATCTCGCCACGCTCGACCTGAGCTTCATCAGCCTCGGCCTCGTGCTGCCCGCGGTGCGCAACCTCCTGACCGATGAGGGCCGGGTCGTCGCGCTCGTGAAGCCGCAGTTCGAGGCCGGCAGGGAGGACGTGCCGCGGGGCGGGGTGGTCACCGATCCGGCAACCTGGGAGCGCGTGCTGCATCAGGTGGCTGGAGCGGCCAGGGACGCTGGGCTCCATGCCAATCGCGCGATCCGCTCGCCGATCACCGGCTCGGACGGCAACGTCGAGTTCCTCTTGGACATCCGCGCGGGAGCGTCCGACGTGGGCGAATTCACGGACAGCGTGGCCAGGGCTGTCGCGAGCGGCCCATAGGGGCATCGCGAATCTGGGGGATCTGATAGCAGCCATGCAATCACGGTCCCGTCTCGTCTATCCGGCCTCGAGGATGCTTTGACGTATATACTCGCGCCCGAAGACGGCCACCCGTAGCACGGGGCGTATTACGATCACGCCATGAGACGCACCAGGGGCTCGGCGCCGGCCGCTGAGCAGCTCGACATCGGCTTCGAGGGGATCGAGGTCGTCGAGCCGCCGGTCCCGGAGCCAGCGCCGGACACGATGCGCCAGATCGTGAGCCTGCGGATGCCGGATGCCCTCCTGGCTCGCGTGGAACAGGCGGCGGCCGCCCGCGGCGTGTCGCCGTCGAGCCTGATGCGGGCGTTCATCGCCGCCGGGCTTGATCGGTCCTACGCCGCCGTTCGCGAGCCCAGCGACATGGCGGCCGAGCTGGCCGACATACGTCGGGCGGTCGATCGTCTCGCCGCCACCCTTCAGCCGAGCGACCACGAGGCCGAATGAAGCGGATCGGCTTCGCGTTCAATCCGTACAGCGAGCGCGCGCCGGCCTTCCTCGAGCGTGGCGGAGCGTGGTGCGAGGCCAACGGCATCGAGACCTGGGAGGCGCAGGGCGACGCCTTCGACAAGATTGCCGCGGAGCTTCCGACCACCGACCTGGTCTGCGTCCTCGGCGGAGACGGCACCTTCCTGCGTACCGCGCGCGCCATCGGTGGTTCTGGCGTGCCGGCGCTGGGCGTCAACCTCGGGAGGGTCGGCTTCCTGGCCAAGGTCGAGTCCGAGGACCTGGAGAAGGCTCTCGACCAGGTCAAGTCCGGCGACTACACCGTGGAGGATCGGTTCCGGATCGCCGTGCGGCTGGTGCGCACGGACGGCACAAGCGAGGACCATGCCTGCCTCAACGAGGTCGTCGTCGCCCGCGGCACTCGCGTGCGGATGATCCGCCTCGAGGTCGAGGTGTCGGGCTCGCACCTGGCCACCTACGTGGCCGATGGCGTCGTCGTCGCCACCCCCACCGGAAGCACCGCGTACTCGTTCAGCGCCGGCGGCTCGATCCTCGACCCCCGCCTCCGCAACATGATCATCACCCCGGTCGCCGCATACCTGTCGCCGCTGCACAGCGTCGTCGCCGGCGAGGATCACGTCGTCCACCTCACCCTGCGCGAGGCACACGATGGCGCACTCGTCAGCCTCGACGGCCAGGTCGACGTGCCGATCAAGGTCGGCGACCGCGTCGAGGTCCGCGCCCTTCCCGAGCCGATGCGCCTCATCCAGCCGACTGGCAGCACCCCGTTCTACGACCTGTTGCGCACGAAGGCGTCGCTGCTGCCCTACTGAGACCGATACTGACGCCATGGCCCTCCGCGAGCTGACCGTCGAGAACCTCGCCGTGGTCGAGTCGGTCCGCCTGTCGCTCGCCCCCGGCTTCACGGTGCTGACCGGCGAGACCGGTGCGGGCAAGTCGCTGGTGGTCGACGCGGTGGCGTTGGCGCTGGGCGCACGCGCATCCGCCGACCAGGTTCGCGCCGGGACCGATGCCGCCCGCGTGGAGGCGATCTTCGACGCTCCCGTGCCCGCTGACGACGATCCGTTGGCGGAGGTGATTGCGGCGGGCGAGGGGTCGGTGATCGTGCGTCGCGAGGTCGCGGTTGATGGCCGCTCACTCGTGCGGGTCAATGACCGCGCGGTGACAGTGGGTGGACTGGCGTCGCTCGGCGCCCGTCTGGCCGAGATCCATGGCCAGCACGAGCAGCAGCGGCTCCTCGAGCCGTTGCGTCAGCTGAGCCTGCTCGACGGGTTCGGCGGCCACGGCGCGCTGCTTTCGTCGGTCTCCGAGGCTCACCGTGCCTGGCGGGCCTGCGTGGCGGCGTCGGCCGAGCTTCTGACCGATGCGCACGAGCTGGCCCGCCGGGTCGAGCTGCTTCGCCACCAGGCCGACGAGATCGCCGCAGCCGCGCCGCGATCCGGCGAGGACGTCGAGCTCGAGGCCCAGCTTCGGGCCGCCTCGCACGCCGAGACGATCGCCCGGTCGGCAGCGAGCGCCGTCGCCGCGCTGCGCGACGAGGAGGCTGCCACCGAGCGGCTCGCCATCGCCGAGCGTGAGCTGGTCGCGGCTGCGCAGCACGACGCGCGGTTCGAGCCGCTGGCCGACCGGGCCGCGGCACTGGCCGCGGAGGCCGCCGAGCTGGCCCGCGACGCCGCCGCCGCGGCCGATGCCGTCGAGCTGGACCCGGCCGCGCGCGTCGCTGCCGAGGAGCGCCTCGCCCTCCTCTATGACCTGCGCCGCAAGTACGGCGACACGCTCGAGGCGGTCGTCGCCTTCGGCGCGGCCGCGGCCGAGGAGCTCGCAGCGGCTCGAGAACCAGGAGGGGGACCGCGAACGGCTACGCGCGCAGGAGGTCGAGCTGCGCAGCGCGCTCGACGCGGCCGCTGCCCGCCTGACCGCCGCCCGAGACGCAACCGCGAAGCGCCTGGCAAAGGCCGTCAACGCGGAACTGCCACCGTTGGGCCTGCCCGCCGGCGCATTCGACGTGGCGCTCGAGGCGATCGAGGCCGGCTCGACCGGCTCGGATCGGGTCACCTTCACGTTTGCTCCGAACCCGGGTGAGCCACCTCGGCCGCTCGGTCGGATCGCTTCGGGCGGCGAGTCGAGCCGCCTCTCGCTCGCGCTCAAGGTCGTCCTGGCCGCCGCCGACGAGACACCGCTGCTGATCTTCGACGAGGTCGACGCCGGCGTCGGCGGCCGCAACGCCGCCGCGGTCGGGGAGCGATTGAAGCTGCTGAGCGCCCACCACCAGGTGCTGTGCGTCACGCACCTGGCCCAGGTCGCCGCCCACGCTGACGCCCACATCGTGATCGGCAAGCGAACTGCCGACGGTCGAACCCTGACCGAGGCACGCTCGCTCGCGCCCGGTGAGCGCGCCAGGGAGCTGGCGGCGATGCTCGCCGGCGAGGGTGCGGGGGACGAAGCCCACGCTGCGGCCGAGGCGCTGCTGCGGGCGGCTGCGCCGTGACCGCCGATCTATCGAAGGATTGTCACCCGATGGCGACCCTCGGTGCGATTTCGCCGATACAGCGAAGACCCGCACGCATGAGAGGCGCCTCCGTGGGCCGCTCACGCTCACCAGTCGTCGGTTCATCGAAGAAACGCAGCCCGGTGCGGGCTTCGCGTGAAGATTCGCCGATACATCGAATACGCGATGGCTGACGCGGCCTTGACGGCGGCAATCGACGCCTTCCTCATCGAGCTGCGTGTCGAGCGGGGCTTCTCGCCGCACACGATCGCCGCCTACAGGCGCGACCTGGCGCAGTTCGCGGAGGTGGCGGGGACGAAGTGGCGCGACGACCCGCAACCGCTGCTGGAGTTCGTCCGAGGCCTCCAGAAGAACGGCGCCAAGGGCAGCACCCAGGCCCGCAAGTCGGCGGCGGTGCGCAGCTTCTACGCCTTCGCCCTCCGCGAGGGCGAAGCCACGAAGGACATCCCGGCGCTCGTGGATGCACCAAGACCGGGCTCCTACCTCCCGGATGTGCTGGCAGCCGACGACGTCGAGAGGATCCTCGATGCGCCGCCATCCGAGGACCCCATCGGGATCAGAGACCGCGCCATCCTCGAGCTGCTGTACGGCTGCGGCCTGCGTGTGAGCGAGCTGGTCGGGCTCGACGTCGATCGCGTCGACCTGCCGAATCAGCAGGTGCGCGTCATCGGCAAGGGCAACAAGGAGCGAAGGGTGCCGATGGGGGACGAGGCGCGCGAGCGCCTGCATCGGTACCGCATCGGTCCGAGGGCGGAATGGACCGCCAAACGGCCGACCGAGGCCGTCTTCGTCGGCCAGAGGGGAAACAGGATGAGCCGCGAGGCGGTGTGGCGGCTGGTCAAGCGCTGGACGGACGCCGCAGGGGTGACCGAGCGGGTCACGCCGCACACGTTCCGGCACAGCTTCGCCACCCATCTGCTCGAGGGAGGCGCCGACCTGCGCGTGGTCCAGGCGCTGCTGGGCCATGCTAGCATCAGCACCACCCAGCTCTATACCCACCTGACCGGCGAACGCGTCCGCGAGGTCTACGCGCGGGCGCACCCGAGAGCGTGAACCGGAAGCGGGAGCGAACCACCCGAATGAGCTACGCACGCAACCTCCTCAGCCGTGGCGAGGAGGTCGTCTACGAGACGCGACAGCACTGGTTCGCCGTCGTCGCACGGGTCTTCATCTGGCTTCTCGCGCTCATCGTGGCGCTCGCGATCATCATCTTTCTTAACGGCAATGAGCCGATCGGCGGTGCAACCGTCGACAGCATCGTGACGATCGTGGTCTTGGTGGCTATCGTCGCCACGTTGGGCTACATCGGCTTCGTGCTGTGGGACTGGCGCAACCAGGAATGGCTGATCACGACCCGTCGGGTCATCCGCGCCGAGGGCGTGCTCAACAAGAGCGTCAGCGACTCGAGCCTCGAGAAGATCAACGACGCGCGACTCGACCAGAGCATCTTCGGCCGGATCTTCGGCTTCGGCACGCTCGACATCCTCACCGCCGCCGAGGAGGCGGGCGGCACGAACCTCGCCGACTTCCCGATGATCGCCGACCCGGTGCAGTTCAAGAAGGCGATGTTCGACCAGAAGCAGGCGCTGGAGAACCCTGACCTCGCCCAGCCGCGCTACCAGCGTGCGCAGCAGGCGCCGGAGATGCAGCGTGCGGAGCCGATGCCGCCGCGTGCCGGCTCCGACCGCGTCGCCGTCTACGATGAGGGGGCCGCGGCGGCCCCGTCCGAAGCTGCCCCACCACCACCGCCCCCACCGGCTCCGGCGCCGGGGGCGAGCAGCCCGGCTGATGACCTGGGCGCCACGCTCGAGCGGCTGGCCGACCTGCGCGACAAGGGGCTCATCACGCCCGAGGAGTACGAGGCCAAGAAGCGCGACCTGCTGGAGCGAATGTAGTGGCCGACGCCACCGTGGCGGACCTCCGCGACGGAGCGTACGGAGCGGAGCTGGATCGGCGAATCTCGGAGGCAACGGACGGCATCCGCGCGCGCCTGGCCGATGAGCCCAGCCTGTCGAGCCCGAAGCTCGCGCTCGTCCTGGGCTCGGGGCTGGGAGGCCTGGCGGAGCTGCTGGACCCGGTCCCGCGCGTGACGGTCGGCTACGGCGAGATCCCGAACGTGCCGCCCTCGTCGGTCGCCGGCCACGCCGGTCAGCTGCTTGCCGGCACCATCCATGGCACGCCGGCGGTGCTGCTCTCGGGCCGCGCGCATCCCTACGAGGGCTACTCGCAGCGCGAGTCGACGCTCCTCCTGCGAGCCGTCCTGGCCCTCGGCCCCCGGCTCGTGGTCCTCACCAGCGCGGCCGGGGGCCTGAACCCCGATTTCGACCCCGGCGACATCATGCTCACCACCGATCACCTGAACCTCTCCGGCGACAACCCGCTGCGTGGCCCGAACCTCGACCGATTCGGCGACCGCTTCCCGGCCATGACCGATGCCTACGACGCCGACCTTCGCGCCGCGGCCCAGGAGTCGGCCGCCCGGACCGGTGTCGCGCTGCGAGAGGGGATCTACGTCATGCTCTCCGGGCCGTCGTACGAGACGCGCGCGGAGATGCGGATGCTCCGCGGGCTCGGGGCCGATGCGGTCGGCATGAGCACCGTGCACGAGGCGATCGTCGCCCGCCACGCCGGCGCACGCGTGCTCGCCTTCAGCCTCATCACCAACGAGGCCACCGAGGACGTCGAGGAGGGCGCGACCCACGAGGAGGTCATCGAGATGGGCCGCATCGGTGCCGAGCGAATGGTGACGCTGCTGGGTGACCTGCTGCCGCGCCTGGCCTGACCCGGACCGATGCTCCTCTTCTCGCTCTCGCCCGCGGAGCTCGCCGGCATCGCGGTCGCGCTCATCGTCGGCATCACCTTCCACGAGTTCAGCCATGCGTACGTCGCCGACGTGCTCGGCGACCATCGGCCCCGCGCGCTGGGGCGCGTCAGCCTGAACCCGGCTCGCCACATCGACCCGATCGGCGCGCTCTTCTTCCTCATCGCCGGCTTCGGCTGGGGGCGGCCGGTGCCGGTCAACATCGGTGCGCTGCGGCCTGGCCGGATCGGCATGGCGTTCGTCTCGGCCGCCGGCCCGTTCGCCAACGTGGTCGTGGCCGTCGTGGCGGCCATCGTCTACCGCGCGCTCGACATCCTCGGGGTCGGCGGCCTCACGCTCGACATCTTCAACGCGATCGTCTTCTTCAACCTGCTGCTGGCGATCTTCAACCTCATCCCGATCCCGCCGCTCGACGGGTACAACGCGGTCCTCGCCTTCCTCTCGCCGCGAAACGCGCTGACCGTGCAGCGCTACGCGCCGTACGGCATCTTCGTGCTCCTGCTGCTGGTCTTCCTGCCGAACAGCCCCCTGCGGTTCCTGCTGGGCCTGGCGCGGCCGCTGACCGAGGCGCTCACCGGTGCATAGGGTCGGGCAGTTCGTCGCCCACGTGCGGGCGCGCGTCGACCCCGCCGAGGAGGCGCTGGTCGAGCGCGTCCTGCCACCGCCGGCCCAGACGCTCTTCCATGGCCTGCCGGTGGCGGATCGCCGTCACGGCCTCGATGTCGCGCAGCGCCTGCTCAACTACCGGCCACGACGACCGCGACCTGCTCGCCGCGGCCCTGCTCCACGACGCCGGCAAGGGGCATCGGCTCCGGCTCTGGCACCGGGTCGCGGGCGTCCTGCTCGAGGCGGTCGCGCCGGGAGGCCTGCGCCGCCTGGCCAGCCCTGACCCGCGCTCGTGGCGCCATCCGTTCCACATCTACCTGCACCACGACGCGATCTCGGCCGAGATGGCGGTGAGCGCCGGCTGCGACCCCCGCACCGGCGCCTTCATCCGCGGCCAGCCTGCCGAGACCGATGCGCCGCTGCAGGCAGCGCTGAAGGCTGCCGATGACGCATCCTGACCGCATGCAGCCCATCCCGGTCGAGACCGATGCGGGCGTCGCCGTCCCCATCGGTGACGCGTCGTTCTCGGTGGCCCTGCCGGTGTTCTCCGGGCCGCTCGGGCTCCTCCTCCACCTCATCGAGTCGCGCCAGCTCGACATCCTGACCGTGCCCCTGGCCGATGTGGCCGACGCCTACGTCGAGCATCTCGCGCAGCACCCCGTCGACGCGGCCGCTTTGAGCGAGTTCGTGACGGTCGCCGCCCAGCTCATCTTCCTCAAGTCGAAGCGGATGCTGCCCGCCGAGCCGCTCCCGCCGCTGCCGGACGGGACCGATGAGCCCGACGAGGACGAGCTGCGCCGCCGCCTGCTCGAGTACCGCGCGCTCCGGGACGCGGCCGTGTCGCTCGGGACGCGCGACGGCGTCGCGCCCGTCATGCGCCGCGAGCCGCGCGAGTCGGACCTGCCCGCCGCGCCGACCGTGCCCCTGCCGCCGACCGTGCTCGCCGCCGCCCTCGAGACGCTCGCCGCCATCCCCGAGCCCGTGCCGCCGCCGCCGGAGGTCGTGGCCCGCGAGATCACGATCGGCCAGCAGATCGCCGTCCTGCGCGCCGCCCTTGCCGGTGGCGGACGGGTGCTCCTGCAATCCATCCTCGCCCGCTGCCGATCCCGCACCGAGGCCGCGGTCACGTTCCTCGCCACCCTCGAGCTCGTCCGCCGTCGCGAGGTGCGCGCCGAGCAGGACGAGCTGTTCGGCCCGATCGTCGTGGAGTCCGAGTCATGACCGACGACCTCGGCACCTTCTACGAGGCGCTGCTGTTCATCGCCGAGCGACCGCTCGAGACCGATGAGCTCGCCAAGCTGGCCGAGGTCCCGCGCGGGCAGGCCGAGGGCGCGCTCACGGCGCTCGCCTAGCGCCTCGAGGAGGACGGCCGCGGGCTGCGCGTCCAGCGCCACGACGGCGCCTGGCAGCTGGTCACCGCGCCGGAAGTGGGAGCTCGGTTGGCAACCTACGCGGCACGGGAGGAGGCCCGGCTCTCGCCGGCCGCGCTCGAGGCGCTGGCGGTCATCGCCTACCGCCAGCCGTGCACCCGCGGCGACGTCGAGCGCGTCCGCGGCGTCGACTCCGACTACGTCATCCGCTCGCTGCTGCACCGGCGGCTGGTCGTCGAGCTCGGCCGGCGCGACACGCCCGGCCGGCCGGTCCTGTTCGGCACGACCTTCACCTTCCTCGAGCGCTTCGGGCTGACCTCGATCGAGGACCTGCCGCCGCTGTCGAGCGAGGCGGCACAGCTCGCCGCGCTGGCCGACGCCGCCGATGGCCGGTGAGCGGCTCCAGAAGCTCATCGCCCGCGCCGGGCTCGCCTCGCGTCGCGGGGCGGAGCAGCTCATCGCCGACGGCCGCGTGCGGGTCAACGGCCGGCTCGCCTCGCTCGGCGACTCGGCCGATCCCCGGAGCGACCGGATCGAGGTGGACGGTCACCCGCTGGCGGACGCCCCCGCGCCGATCCATCTCGCCGTCCACAAGCCGCGCGGCTTCCTCAGCTCGGCGCGCGACGAGCGCGGCCGCCGCTCGGTGGTGACGCTGGTGGACGCCGGCGGCCAGCGGCTGTGGCCGGCCGGTCGCCTCGACGTCGAGTCGGAGGGCCTGATGATCCTCACCAACGACGGCGAGTGGGCCAACCGCGTCCTCCATCCGCGCTACGGCAACGACCGCGAGTACGCCGCCCTCGTCAGCCCGCCGCCGTCGGGCGCGGCCCTGGCGCGCCTGCGCTCCGGCGTGACGCTCGAGGACGGCCCGGCGCGGCTGCTCTCCGCGCGCCACGCCCCGCCGCCGCGCGAGGTCGCGCGGAGCAGGGCCGAGCGGGGCGAGTGGCTGCGCGTCAGGATCGGCGAGGGACGCAAGCGCGAGGTCCGCCGCCTCTTCGAGGTCGTCGGCATCGAGGTCGAGCGCCTCGTGCGCACCCGCATCGGCACGCTCACCCTGGCGGGACTGCGCGAGGGCGAGTGGCGCCGGCTGCGGCGCAGCGAGGTGTCCGCGCTGTCGGGATCGCGGCCGCGGTGACGCGGACGGTCGCCATCGACGGTCCGTCGGGGGCCGGGAAGAGCACGATCGGCTACGCCCTCGCCGACCGCATCGACGCGACCTTCGTCGACACCGGGCTCATGTACCGCGCCCTGACCCTCGCCGCGGCGGAGCGGGGGATCGACGTCGACGACGGCCCCGCCCTCGGCGCGCTGGCCGGCGAGTGCCGGATCGAGGTCGAGCGGCCGCGCCCCGACCAGACCGACCGGCTCGAGACGGTCCGCCTCGACGGGCGCGACGTCACGCTCGAGGTCCGCACCCCGCCCATCGACCGCGCCGTGAGCGCAGTGAGCCGCCACGCCGAGGTCCGCGATGCGATGCTCGGGGTGCAGCGCGAGGCCGCCGAGCGCGGCGACACGGTCATGGTCGGCCGCGACATCGGCACCGTCGTCCTGCCCGACGCGACGCTGAAGGTCTACCTCACCGCTCGCGCCGACGTCCGCGCCGCGCGCCGGGCCTCGGAGATGGGACGTCCGGATCGGTATCTCGACTACCTCGCCGAGATCGAGCGGCGGGACGCCGCCGACTCCGGCCGCGACGTGGCACCCCTGCGCCAGGCGAGCGGGGCGCTCGTGCTCGACACCGGCGAGCTGAGCGTCGACGACACGGTCGAGGCGATCGTTCGGCGGCTGGAGCGGATCGGTGCGTAGCTGGTTCTACCGTCCCGGCTCCGCGTTCTTCGGCTTCCTGGCGCGCGTGCTGTGGGCCGCCCGGGTCGAGGGCGACGAGCGCATCCCGCGCACCGGGGCGTTCATCCTCGTCTCGAACCACTGCTCGAACCTCGATCCGCCGATCCTCGGCTGGGCGATCGGCAACCGCGCCGGCCGGGTGATCCACTTCATGGCCAAGGCCGAGATGCGGTCGTGGCCGGTGCTCGGCTGGCTGGCGACCCAGTCGGCCGTCTTCTTCGTCCGGCGCGGCGAGGCCGACCGCGCCGCCCAGCGCTTCGCGCTCGACGCGCTCGCCGCAGGCCGGCCCCTCGCCCTCTTCCCCGAGGGCACCCGCTCGCGCGACGGCCACCTCAAGGCCGGCAAGTCCGGCGCCGCCTTCATGGCCATGCGCACCGGCGCGCCGCTGCTGCCGGTTGGCATCGCGGGCACCCACCGGCTCTTTCCGGACGGCTCGCGGTTTCCGCATCCGAGCCGGATCGTCATCCGCATCGGCCAGCCGTTCACGCTCCCGCACGTTCCCGACGGCCGCCTAGACCGCGCGGCGCTGGCGGCGGGCACGGAGCTGATCATGGCCGCCATCGCGGAGCTCCTGCCGGAAGGGCAACGGCAGCTGCGGTAGCATCGGCGTATATACGTATATACCCTCGAATCGACCTAGAATGAGGCCGATGACCACCGCAACCCGACCAGATGTCCGCATCGCCGAGCGCGCCGGCTTCTGCTACGGCGTGCGCCTGGCGATCGACAAGGCCAAGCACGCGCGCTCCGAGGGCAAGGATGTCACCACCCTCGGCCAGCTCGTCCACAACCCCGGCATCAAGGCCGACCTGTCCGATCGGGGCATCCGCACCGCCGACCTGGCCGACCAGGTCGAGGGCGGCACGCTGGTCATCCGCGCCCACGGCGTCCCGAAGTCGGAGTTCGAGCAGGTGAAGGGCAAGGAGAGCCTCGAGGTCATCGACGCGACCTGCACCTGGGTGCTCCAGTCGCAGAAGGCCGCTCGGGAGCTGGCGGAGGCCGGCTACACGGTGTGCATCATCGGTCACGAGGACCATCCCGAGGTCAAGGGGGTGCGCTCGTATGCCGGAGAGAACCACGTCGTCGTGGACGACATGGACCGATCAACCTGGGAGCGCGTCCCCCGCACGAAGAAGCTCGGCGTGCTCTCGCAGTCGACGATCCTGCCGAACAAGCTCGAGGAGTTCGCCGCCTTCTGCCTGCGCCGATGCCACGACATGCGCGTCGTCAACACGGTCTGCCCGGTCACGCTGACCCGCCAGGATGACTCGGTGAAGCTCGCGGCCGAGGTCGACGCGATGATCGTGGTCGGCGGCAAGAACAGCTCGAACACCAAGGAGCTGGCCGTGAAGTGCGCCCAGATCCAGCCCGAGACCGTCCACGTGGCCGATGCCGACGAGCTCGCGGCCGAGCACGCGGGGTGGCTGGCCGGCAAGGCGCGCATCGGCATCACCGGCGGCACCTCCACGCCCGAGGTCGACCTCGAGGAGGTCCGCGACCGCGTCTACGCCCTCACCGCCGCGTAGCGCGATCGTCCTTGGCTCTGATGACTCCGCGGTTATTGCGGAGGCGACCCTGCCAACAATTCACGCCGCTCCGATAACTCCCGAGTCATCAGGCGTGCACAATCGAGCTCAAAGTGGTCGAGGTCATTACCGTCCGGTCATCGACCGACCGCCATCCTTCGGGAGCAGCAGGATGCCATCGCCGTGCAGCGGCTTGTCCTCCGTGATCGCCCGCCAGACAGCGGCCGTGCGGGATGGCAATGCCGACTGCGGGGTCATCGCAATGACGCAACGAGCGCGCTACGTGGTGCTTCTGACAACCACCCGGTCATGAATCGACCGCATCCATGAGCGAACGCGTGGATCCGATGACCACCGAGTAATCCCGGCTTGTGGCTAGCTCAGCTCTGAGCCGGCTCTGGGACGAGGTCCTCGAGAAGCTTTCGCAGGCGGCGGCGCAGGACCCGATAGGAGAGGTGCTGGCGCGCGATCTCGAAGTTGTGGCGCGCATTGGCGCTGATGCGGTCGGGGTTGGCGAGCAATTCCTTCACGTCGGCGACGGTCGCATCGGTGACTTCGCCGTCGATCTCGACCAGCTTCAGGCCGAGGGGCGCGATGTCCGAGACGTACACCGGGTATCGGTTCACGAGCACCGGCACGCCGTAGAACAGTGCCTCCAGCAGCGCGTTGCCGAACCCCTCGTACAGGCTGGGGTAGGTGATGAGGTCGGCGGCGAGGTAGGCGTCGTGGAGCGAGTGCGCCGGGCGCAGCGGCTTGCCCTCGTGGTCGGGCGCGAACCGGTCGGCGGCGTAGGCCAGCCGGACGTCGTGCCGCTCCGCGAGGCGCTCGAGCTGCACGAGGTAGTCGAGCCCCTCGTCGCCGGCCGGGGAGGTGATGAGGAGGACGGCGTCCGGATCGCCCAGCCGGCCGACGAGCTCGATCGCCAGCTCGATGCCCTTGCGCGGGACGACGCGCGTCGGCTGCACGACCAGCAGCCCGCGCTCGTTCATGCCCAGCTCGTGGCGCAGGCGGCGGCGGACGGCCGGATGGCGGCGCGGGCGGGGCTGGTCGAAGTCGAAGACGTTCGGGATGACGGTCGAGTCGATCCCGCGTCGCCGCTTCAGCTCGCCCGCCGCCAGGCTGTTGATGCTGGCGTGACGAACCCATGGCAGGTCGGGGGGAAATGCGTTCTCGAGCAGCTCGGGCACGACGCAGGTGGCGAACCGCTCGCGCTCCCACCAGTAGTCGTGATGATGGCCGATCGTCGGCAGCCGGAGCTCGTTGACAAGGCGGCGGAGGGCCACGCCCAGCGGCAGATGCATCGGGATCGCCCACGCGTTCTCGATGATGAGCGCGTCCAGCTCGTTGACGTGGACCCAGTCGTGGAGCACCGGTAGCAGCAGCGCTGCGAGCCGCTCGATCTCGGCGCGGACCGCGTACGGATCGCTGTCCGGGTCGAATGCCGCCTCGGTGACGCGCGCGGCCGGCGGCCAGGTGAAGTGCATCGGTGGCACCAATCGGGCCTGGTAGCGGAGGGCGTCGACCTCACCGGCACAGAGGCGAAGGTCGTGGCCCATCGCGTCGAGCACGGTCTCCCACTTGGCCGTCTCGAAGGTCACGCCGTCGACGCCGGCGAGGCGCGTCGCGGCGATCCCGATCTTCACGTCCCGGATCGTAGGGGATTCGGCGGGTGCTACCGGGCGGAGCCCTGCGACCGGCCGCGACCCGCTTCCCGGTCCCTGTGCTACGACCCGTAGCCGAACGGACGGATCCGTCGCCAGTTGGCTACCCCACGTGGCCATCCAGCCGTCCAGCGCGTTCCTGCCGGTCGTAGCGCTACAGGGCGTGACGCGCGACGAAGGGGCTCGAGGCACGCGCGGCTAGACTCAGCCGATGTCCTCGCTGCCGGTCGTGGCCATCGTCGGGCGCCCGAACGTCGGGAAGAGCACGCTCTTCAACCGGCTCATCGGCCGGCGCACCGCGATCATCTCGGACGTCGCCGGCACGACCCGCGACCGCGTCTACGGCACCTCGGAGTGGAACGGGCGGACCTTCACGGTGGTCGACACCGGCGGCCTGGAGCTCGACCCGGGCACGAGCATCGAGGAGCGGGTGCAGGACCAGGCACGCGTGGCCATCGAGGAGGCCGATCTCGTCCTCTTCGTCGTCGACGCCCACGCTGGGCTGGCGCCGCTCGACTACGAGGTCGCCGATCGCCTGCGCCGCGCCGAGGCGCCGGTGATCCTGGTCGTCAACAAGGGCGACAACCCCGCGCGCGAGGCCGATGCGGTCGAGTTCTTCGCCCTCGGCTTCGATCCATCCATCACCGTCTCCGCCCAGCACGGTCGCAACACCGGAGACCTTGCCGACCTCATCGTCGACCACCTCCCGCCGCCGAGCGAAGCGGAGGCGGCGGCATCGGTCAATCTCGAGGACCTGACCGAAGAGGAGCTGGCCGAGCTTGCCGAGAGCGAGATGGGGCCGCCCCGGGTCGCGATCGTGGGGCGACCGAACACCGGCAAGTCGACGTTCGTGAACCGCGTGCTCGGCTCGGAGCGGATGATCGTGTCCGAGGTGCCGGGCACGACTCGCGACCCGATCGACACCGCCGTCGAGCTCGACGGGCAGCCGCTGGTGCTGGTGGATACCGCGGGGATTCGGCGTCGGGGCCACATCGATCGCGGTATCGAGCGCTACTCCGTGCTGCGCAGCATGAAGGCGATCGACTCGGCCGACGTCGCCGTCGTCATGACCGATGCGACCGAGGGCTACACGGCGCAGGACGCCCACGTCGTGGGCTACGTGCTCGAGGCGGGGAAGGGCGTCGTGCTGGTCCTGAACAAGTGGGACGCCGTCGAGAAGGATGAGCACACCGCGGACCAGTGGCTCAAGCGGCTGCGGCGCGAGGCGCCCTACCTGGCCTGGGCCGATATCGTCTTCGCCTCCGCCCTGACCGGGCAGCGGGTCGAACGGATCCTCAAGGAGGCCCTGCGCGTCGCCGAGGAACGATACCGGCGCGTCGCGACCGGCGAGCTGAACCGCCTGGTCATGGACGCGGTGCGCGAGCACCCGCCCTCACATGTCCGCAACCGCCTCCCGAAGTTCCTCTACGCCACGCAGGTCGCAGTCGCGCCGCCCACGTTCGTCGTCTTCGTCAACGATCCGGCGATCGTGCACTTTTCCTACAAGCGCTACCTGGAGAACCGCATCCGCGACGCGTACGGGTTCCTGGGGACGCCGATCCGGCTGATCCTCCGGCAGCGCGAGTCCGAGGAGTCGGCGCGACGGTCGTCGAGGCCACGGAAGCGGGCCAGCCGACGCTGAGCTGAACGGCAGCTATCGCGAGCGGGACTGCCGCGTGTGCCGAGCCGTTCGAGCTCGGCGCCGCTGAGGAGCGCGCCCCAGGCGCACGAATCGAGTCTCTCGGTCCTTCCGCCGCAGCATCGGTCGCTGCGTGTCGGGGACGAAGCGCTGGTTCACGAATACGGTCACTGAACGGCCCTGGCGCCTACTCGTTGGTTGCCGAATTGCGCCGGGCGGTGTGCTCGTCACGGCGTCGGGCGATGCGCATGAGGCCCTCGCCGTAGATCAAGGCTGCGTCGACGCTCAGGCCAATCTCGCGATCGAGCGTCCCGCGCCGGCCATAGAGCTCGCGCAGGATGCAGAGGCTGTCGAAGAGGTCGTAGTCACTCGGCAGTGGTTGCATGATCGTGATCCATGACGTTGGCCATTGGAGCATCGTTGCGTGAGCGCCGGGTGAATCGAAGGTGAGAATCTCCTGATCTGCGCACGGCCGCTGATATCCTCGGCGGCGTGACCGATCAGATCGGCGTCATCGGCGCCGGAGCGTGGGGCACCACCCTGGCCGTGCTCCTGGCCGATGCCCAGCGTCCGGTCAGCCTCTGGACGCACTCGCCCGAATCGGCCGAGAAGCTGGCGCACGAGCGCACCAATGATCGATATCTGCCCGGCGTTGTCTTCCCGCCCAACCTCCGTGTGGTGACCGATGACGGCTACCTGGCCGAGCCGCACCGCTTCTTCCTCCTCGCCACGCCCTCGGCGCACCTGCGGAGCACCATTCGAGGCCTGGCCGGCGTGCTCTACCCCGATGCCTCCCTGCTGAGCGTGGTGAAGGGGATCGAGGAGGGCACCCACCTGCGGATGAGCGAGGTCGCCGCGGAGGAGCTTCCCGGCCGGGGCATTGCGGCGCTGTCGGGGCCGAACCTGGCGCGAGAGATCGCGGCCGGCAAGCCGGCCGGATCGGTGGTGGCCTCGGAGGACGGCGAGCTGGCGGCGGAGCTCGCGTCGGTCCTGTCGTCCGATCGGTTCCGGGTGTACACGAACCCCGACCTCGATCGGCGTGGAGTTGGCGGGCGCGCTGAAGAACGTCGTGGCCCTGGCCGCGGGGACGGTCGACGGGCTCGGCTTCGGCGACTCGGCCAAGGCCGGGATCATCACCCGCGGCCTGGCGGAGATGACGCGCCTGGGCGTCGCGGCGGGTGCGCAGCCGCTGACCTTCGCAGGGCTTGCGGGCGTCGGCGACCTGATCGCGACGTGCATGTCGCCGCTGTCGCGGAACCGAAAGGCCGGCGAGCTGATCGCGTCGGGCGTGCCGTGGCCGGAGGCGGGGGAGCGGCTCGCCGGCGTCGCCGAGGGCGTTGCGACCGTCACCGGCGCGTTCGAGCTGGCCTCCGAGCTGGGCGTCGAGATGCCGATCGCCGAACAGGTGCGCGCCGTCGTCTTCGACCACCTGCCGCCGATGGCGGCCGTGGCCGAGCTGATGTCGCGCAGCACGAAGGACGAGCTCGACGACTGATGGCGCGTCCGCTGCGCTTCGGGATCAACATCGTCCCGAACGCGGCCGCCTACGACGGCATCATCGAGCAGGTTCGCGCCGCCGAGGATGGTGGCCTCGATCTCGTTGGCGTCCAGGACCACCCCTACCAGCGACGCTTCCTCGACACCTACTCGCTCATCGCCGACCTGCTGGCGCGGACCGATCGGCTGCGGTTCTTCCCCGACGTCACCAGCCTGGCGATGCGCGACCCGCCGATGATCGCCAAGGCGGCCGCCTCGATGGACGTCATGAGCGGCGGCCGGTTCGAGCTCGGGCTTGGCGCCGGCAACTTCTGGGACGCGGTGGCCGGGATGGGACGGCCGAAGCGGACGAACCGCGAGGCCTTCGCCGCCCTCGAGGAGGCGATCGCGATCATCCGCGCCGCCCTCGACGTCGGTCCGGAGAAGCGGGTGGTACGCGGTCCCGGCCCGTTCTACCCGATCCCCGGCTACCCGTCCGGGCCGCCGCCGGCGCACCGGGTCGGCATCTGGCTCGGGGTGTATCGGTCTCGAGGCCTGGACCTCGTCGGTCGCCTGGCCGATGGCTGGATCCCGTCGCTCGGCTACGTCAGCCTCGATGCGCTGAAGCGGGCGTCGGCGCGGATCGACGAGACGGCGATTGCCGCGGGCCGTGACCCCGACGACATCACGAAGCTGCTCAACTTCAACGGCGTCATCGGTGAAGGCGAGCCCGCCGCGCATTGGGTCGAGACGCTCGCGTCCTGGGCGACGGAGATCGGCATCGACTCGTTCATCCTCTATCCGGAAGAGGGCAATGCCGACCAGGTTCGGCGGTACGCCACCGAGGTGGCGCCCGCCGTCCACGAGCGATTGGGCCGCTGAGGGCTACATCAGCCCGATGACGTGACCCTCCGGATCGGTGAAGAGCGCGATCGTGGTCTCGGGCGCGACCTCGGTCAGCGGCATGATGATCCGGCCGCCGGCCTCCTCGACCTTGCGGAGGGTCGCGTTCGGGTCATCGGTGCTGACGTAGAAGGTGACGTGCCCGTCGCCGCCGTTCTGCGCGGGGCCGATGCCGGCGCTGAGCTCGCCCTGGCGCAGCATCCCGTAGCCGCCGGGGTTGTTCGTGTCGAGCTCCCAGCCGAAGACGTCGCTGTAGAAGCGCTGGAGCTTCGGTCCGTCCTTGCCGGCCACCTCGACGTGGACGATCTTGTCAGCCATGGGGTTGGTCTCCTTCAGTCGAATGCTTGGGACCGATGCCGTCATCGGCCATTCGTCAACTCGACGTTCGGAGACCGCTCAAATCGACATCTCGGCTTCGCCGGCGATGACGCCCTGTTCGGGCGCCCGTATACTGGCGCCGATCCTCGCTCGGTCGGGGCGTGGCGCAGTCTGGCAGCGCACTTGGCTGGGGGCCAAGGGGTCGGAGGTTCGAATCCTCTCGCCCCGACCATCCATCCCCACGGCGCGGGCACGCGTAGACTCGCGGCGATGGCAGAGGAGATGCGCCCGGAGTCACCGTTCGGCCTCCAGGGTGTCTACGAGAACATCTGGCACATCGCGCGGGCGGAACGCTGGAGCGACGGCCAGCTCATCGGTCACCGCACGTTCTGCGGGCGCAACTACCCGGCGTCGGTGGAGCAGCGCGACCTCGAGGGTCTCGATCAGGTCTGCTCCGACTGCACCGCACAGGTTTCCGAGAGCCACTGACGCTTGGCAGGCACAAAGAACGCCCCGGCAGCGAGCCGGGGCGATCGATGTGGGCTGTCCTGCGGGCCGGCGGGTAGGCCGACCGGCCGCAAGGACCGCCAGGAACAGGATCTAGGCGGCGACGGGGGCGCCGTGGAAGAGCGCGAGCTCGCCCACGTAGCCGGTCACGAGGCGAACGCGGTCGGAGATGTTCTCCTTGACCCAGCTTGCGGCAACGAGGGCCGAGTTCTGAGCCGACTCACGGGTCTCCCAGATGCTGATCGAAACGACCTTGTGGTCGCCGATGTCGGCCAGGCCGAAGTTCACGAAGCCGGGCTTCTCGGCGAAGATCGGCAGGACGCCCTTCTCGCAGAGCTCGGTCAGCTCGGGGAAGGTGCCCTTGGTCATGTCGTAGGTCGAGATTCGGGTGTAACGCATGTGTACTCCTCTGCCCCCATTGCGGCCAAGTCGACACGAAGCGGATACGCGATGGCTCTCCGTCGGTCGAGGGGCCAGAGGAATCTTTCGCAGCCTTGCAGCCGTTGGACGTAGTCTAGCACACATCCGCTTGTGATATATTCGCGTCGAATTCGTTACATAGATGTACAGGACCGTACGGATGCCGAGGATCGAATTCGAGGCTGACTCCGAGGAGGAGCTGCTGGCGCTGGCATGGCGCTGGGTGATGGGACCCCAACGGCAGCCGGCCTTGGCCGGCGGCAGCGGGCAGACGGCCGATCAGGAGGATCTCCGGCGACGCCAGCTGGGCGAGGTGCTCAACGCCATCCGTGGCACCGATAGCCGTCGCCTGCTGCGCGAGGTGGCTGAGCGGTCCACTCGCAACACCGCGCTCGTCCTCGACGCCGACCTGGCGCGGCGCTACGGCAAGCGCACCAACACGGCCTTCGCGGGCATCGTGGCCGGCCCCAACAAGGTCATGCGACGAGTTGCCCGGCGGGACCTGATCACCTGGGACGCCGATGCGCGCGGGTATCGCATGGACCCTGCGGATGCGGAGATCGTCCTGGAGCGCTGGCCCGGATCCTGACGCGCCCGATCAGCTCGTATGGCGGCGCAGGTGGTAGGGGACGTCCGCCACGATGGTATTCGGGCGAGTGAACAGCCGCAGCTTGAGCCGCAGCGCGGTCTGGTTGTGCAGCAGGTTCTCCCACCAGTGGCGTGGAACGAACTCGGAGAGCACGACCAGGACCGGGCGCGATGGGTCGTGGCGCTGGAGGACGTCCAGGTAGGCCAGCAGCGGGCCGATGAGCGCCCGATACGGCGACTCGATCACCACCAGCTCGGCGCCGCCTGACCACTCCGGCCACGCGCGACGCAGCTCGTCGGCGCCATCGTTGTCGTTCGTGACGTGGACGGCGGTCGCATCGGGCGAGATCGAGTTGGCGAACGCGATCGCCGCGCGCGCCGGCTCGTCGAGGCGGGCGATCGGCACGATCACCATCGGTTTGGTGGCGGAGCGAGCCCCGGGCGGGATCCGGTCCAGCCGCACGGCGACGTCCACTGCGCGGTAGTGCCCCCGGATCGCGAGCATGAGCATGACGAGGATCGGGATGGCGATTACGACCATCCACGCGCCCGCCAGGAACTTGCTCTGCACCACGATGAGCGCGATGACCCCGGTCGTCAGCGCGCCCAGTCCGTTGATCGCGATGCCACGCCCCCAGCCGGCCTCGCGACGCCGCCACCAGCGAACGACCATGCTCGACTGCGATAGCGTGAAGGCGAGGAACACGCCGAGGGTGTAGAGCGGGATCAGCGCGGTGACGCTGGCGCCGAAGGCGATGAGCAGGAGCACCGCGAAGCCGGAGAGCGCCACGATGCCGGTGGTGAACGCCAGCCGCTCGCCGCGGAACGCGAACTGGCGCGGCATGAAGTCGTCGCGGGCAAGGAACGACGAAAGCCGTGGGAAGTCGGCGAACGCCGTGTTCGCGGCCAGGGCGAGGACGAGGACCGTCGCGACCTGCACCAGGACGAAGAGCGCCCCCTCGCCGAAGACGAGCCGCGCGACCTGCGAGAGGACCGTCTGCTCCTCGTGCGGGTCCGGGATGATGCCGATGCTGCTGGCCAGGAAGCTGATGCCGAGGAAGAGCGCCGCGAAGATCGCGGCCGCCCAGACCAGCGTGATCCGGGCATTGCGCCACTCCGGCGGCTTGAATGCCGGGACGCCGTCGGAGATCGCCTCGACGCCGGTGAGGGCCGCGGCGCCGGAGCTGAACGCCCGCGCGATGAGGAAGATGCTCAGCACCTCCGCGCCGCTCTCGGCGAGCAGCCAGTCGGCCGGTGGCGTGTAGTCGGGCAACGTTCCCGTCGCCAGCCTCACCAGGCCGATGCCTACCATCCCGAGGATGAGCGCGATGTACAGGTAGGTCGGCGCCATGAAGATCGTCCCGGACTCCCTGACGCCGCGCAGGTTGCCGAGCATCAGCACCAGGACGATCGCCACGGCGATCAGCACGCGTTGCGGAAACAGCTCGGGGAGGACCGATGTGATCGCCGCGACGGCGGCGGACACCGAGACCGCAACTGTGAGCGTGTAGTCGATCAGCAATGCGGCACCGGCGACCAGCCCGGCGCTCGATCCCAGGTTGTCGCTGGCGACCAGGTAGCTGCTCGCTCCGTTCGGGTAGGCGCGGATCGTCTGCCAGTAGCTGGTGGCGACGATTGCCAGGACGACACAGATCGTCACCGTCAGCGGCATCGTGAAGCTGATCGCCCCGATGCCGGCGAGCACGAGGATCCGCATCATCTCCTCGGTCGCGTACGCCGACGAGCTGATGTTGTCGCTGCTGAAGATCGCGAGTGCCTTCAGCTTGCTGAGCCGCTCGTGCTCTTCGCGCTCGCTGCTGATCGGTCGACCGATGAGGACCGTGCGGATTCGCCGCAGGGTGCGCGTCCAGCCCGGCCGATCCAGGACCGTGCGTTCCGTGGCGATCAGCTCGCCCTCGTCACCTCGTTGGAACAACTCCTCGTAGGGCCTGACCCGACGGATGTACTTGTCGCCGGGCCGCCGGCCCTCTCGCGTCTCGGTGACCTCGAGGCGCGAATCGATGCGTCGGTGCGCCATGCGCTCCTCAGCGACCGGCGGCGGCGATCGGGAGGATCGTCAGCTCGGGCTCAAGATCGCTTGGGTCGACGAGCTCGACCCGCACGCCCGCGCGTCGAGCCAGCTGCGTAGCCGCCGGGATCAGGCGCCGTGCATCGCCGACGTGAACCGTGACGCGCGTGGCGTAGCCCCGGGCAACGACGTCGATCGCGGCACGGACATTGTCGAGCGATGCGCCGATCTGCGGCGGCTCGGCATGACGCGATGGATCCATGTGTCCACCGTGGCACTCCGCTCCAAGAGGCCAGCGCCGATTCCGCCGCAAAGCCGCTCAAAAAGCGCTCAACGTTCCTCGAGGACGAAGAGTGGGATGAGCCGCTTCGTGCGGCGCTGGTACGTCTGGTAGAGCGGGAACTCCCTCGTGACGAGCGCCCACAGACGCTCGCGCTCCTTGCCCGAAACCTCGCGAGCGACGACCGCTCGTTCCTCGCGCCCGGCCTTGACGGTCGCCTGAGGCTCATCGCGCAGGTTGTGCGCCCAGGCCGGATCCTGCGCCTTGCCGCCCCAGGAGCCGGTGATCACGAGCGCACCCTCGGGAGTCTCGAAGGCGTACAGCGTCACCGTCCGCGCTTTGCCGGTCTGGCGGCCGGTCGTCGTCAGTCGCACCTGCATCGGTCCGAAGGCTAGCGCGTGACGCGCACGATCCGGTCGCCGGGTCCGTTCGCGGTCGAGATGTAGAGGGCGCCATCGGGACCGATGACGACCGCACGCAGCCGACCGAAGCGCCCATCCAGCAGGGCCTCCTCGAAGGCCACCTCGCCGGACGCCGAGACGGAGAACCGGCGCAGATCCTCCTCCTTCAGCGTGCTCACCAGCAGGCTCCCGTCCCAGTCGCCCCAGTCAGGCCCGGCCAGGAACGTCGCGCCCGACGTCGCGAGCGTGGACGAGCCCGAGGCCCAGGCGGGCGCCAGGTAGCCGGTGGCGGGACCGCAGCCGTCCGGGATCGGTCCGTGATCCGACGCGCCGGTGAAGCACGGGTAGCCGTAGTTGCCGCCGGCGACGATGACGTTGACCTCGTCGTTGATATCGGGGCCGTGCTCGGCCGCGAGGACGCGCCCGGATGGCGAGACGGCGATCCCCTGGGGATTGCGATGGCCGATGCTGAAGACGGCGGAGCCGAACGGGTTGTCAGGCGGCACGGAGCCATCCATCGCCAGCCGCAGGACCTTGCCGTTGAGCGACTCCGGATCCTGGGCGCGGTTCTCGCCGGCGGGCAGGTTCGCGTCGCCGATGGTGACCCACAGGTAGCCGTCGGCGACCTCGACGGCGCAGCCCTGGTGGCGCGGGCCGCCGACCGCGTCGCCGATCGGCACCACCTCGAACGGCGCCAGCGACCCATCGGAGGCAAGCGTCGAGCGCAGGAGCTCCACCCGCCAAGGCTCATCCTCGGGATCGCGCGAGGCGCACGCAAAGACGGTCGACCCATCGACGGCGATGCCCATGAGCCCCGACTCGAGCTCGGCGTGCACATCGGGAACCGGTGCCGTGTGGACCAGCGCAGCCCCGACCTCGCCCGACTCGAAGACGAGGACCCGGCCGGCCCGCTCGGTGACGAGCATGCGGCCATCGGGCGCGAAGGCGATGTCCCACGGATGCTCGAGCCCGTCCTGGACGACCTCGGCGCGCACCGGGTCGAACGGCCGGATCACGAGGAGCACGACTGCAACGGCGCCTAACACGACGATCAGAAGAACGCCGGGCACGAAGAAGCGGCTGGCGAACGCCCTGGTGGACGCCGGCAGCCGCCTCATGCGACGAAGGAAACCGAGTGAGCTACTCGGCGGCCTTCACGTTGGTTGCGCGGGGGCCGCGCGGGTTCGACTCGACGTCGAAGGTCACGTTCTCACCGCCGACCAGGCGATCGAAGTCGATCGAGTCGCTCAGTCCGTCACGATGGAAGAAGTAATCCTTGCCATCCTCGCCGGTGATGAAGCCGAAGCCGCGATCGGCGACGACCTTCTTGATGGAACCATTGGCCATGAGGGCCTCCTAAACGGTCGGTAGAACCCCAAGGGTACTCTGTCCCGCCATGGAGCATCCACCCCGATGACGGCGTTGCCGCCAACGCCCCCCTTCGTCCTGCGCGCGCGACTTCTCTCGCCGCTGGCCGATGGCGGCTGGCTCGACGAGGCCGATGGCCTGGTCGAGGTCGACGGCTCCGGCCGCATCGCGACCGTCAGCGGGTGGCCGGGCGCCGAGGCGGCGCCCGCATCGGTCCTGGACCTGAGGCCGTTGGTGGTCATGCCCGGCCTGGTGGACCTGCACGCGCACCTGCCGCAGCTGCCGAACGCCGGGCTGGGCAGCGGGCTCGACCTGCTGACCTGGCTGGACCGATACATCTTCCCGCTCGAGCGCGCCTACGACCGATCGGTGGCCGAGCGCCAGGCGCCCGCGGCGTGGCGCGCCTTCGCTGCCGCCGGAACGACCACGGTGGTTGCCTACGCCGCCCTCTGGCCGGACTCGACCGATGCGGCCTTCGCCGCTGCCGAAGCCCACGGTATCCGCGCGGTAATCGGCAAGGTGATGATGGACCGCCTGAGCTACGACACCGATATCGACCCGGCTGACGTCCTCGAGACCTCCCTCCGGCAGTCCGACGAGCTCGCGTCGCACTGGCACGGCGCCGATGACGGACGGCTCCGCTATGCCTTCACGCCGAGGTTCGCGGTGAGCTGCTCGGCCGAGATGCTGCGCGAGTCCGCGGTACTGGCGAAGCAGCACGGCGCGTACTGGCAGACGCACCTCTCGGAGGACGACGGCGAGATCGACGAGGTTCGGCGGCTCTTCCCCGAGGCGCGCGACTACCTCGACGTCTACGACCGCGCCGGCGCGCTCGGGGAGCGGACGATTTTCGCGCACGCCATCCACCTCTCCGAGCGCGAGGTGGAGCGGCTGGTCGAGAGCGGCTCGCGGGTGGCGCACTGCCCTGCCTCGAACCTGTTCCTGTCGAGCGGGATGATGCCGCTCGGCGCCTACCGCGCCGCCGGGATGACGGTCGGCCTCGGCAGCGACGTGGCCGCCGGCCCGGAGGTCTCGATGCTCGGCGTGATGCGCGCGGCGGCAGTTACCCAGCGCGTGCTCGAGCTGACGGGGCGCGCGGAGCGCGCATCGGCCCTGCGCGGGCTCGACTGGCTGCGGGTGGGGACGCTGGAGGGGGCTCGCGTCCTGGGGCTGGAGGGCGCGATCGGTTCGGTGGAGGTCGGGAAGGAGGCCGACCTCATCGCGGTCGACCCGAGGTTCACGACACCGCTGCCCGGCGACGACCCGCCGACGGCCGCGGACGACCTCGCCAGCCGGCTCATCTTCCGCCCTCACCCGAACATGGTGCGCGGCGCGTGGGTGCGCGGACGCTTGCTCGGCGGGCCTCCGGGCGTTGACGGAATCGGCTAGGCTGCGCGCGTGGATCGTGTCATCCAGATTCTCATCAACGCCGCGGCGCTGTATGTCGCCCAGCTCCTGGTCGACGGGCTCGACTTCGACTTCACCCAGGAGAATGCCTGGCTGGAGTTCGCGATCGTGGCGCTGATCTTCGGCCTGGTCAACACGTTCCTGAAGCCGGTGCTGCGCATCCTCACGCTGCCGATCACGATGGTCACGCTGGGGCTCTTCCTGCTCGTGCTGAACGCGCTGCTTCTGCTGCTGGTCGGATGGATCTCCAGCCAGCTCGGCCTCGGGCTGACGGTCGACGGCTTCCTGCCGGCACTGCTCGGATCGATCGTCATCAGCATCGTCGGCTTCCTGCTCTCGATGGTGATCGGAGCGGGTCGGAAGGCCGTCTGACCCTCAGCTCCCGAGGATGAATCGCGCGCCCTGGTTCGTGGCGGCCGCGCTGGGCGTGTCCCTGGCGATCGTGATCCTGCTCGCCGGCCCGCTGCTCCTCTTCAACCCGCTCTTCACCTCGGCGCTCCAGCAGCGCCACGCAGTGGCCTTGGCGTTCGGCGTATCGCAGGAAGAGGTCGACCGGGCCACGACCGAGCTCCTCGTCGACCTCCTCACCGATGGTGACTTCGAAGCCGCCTTCGCCGGCGAGCCAACGCTGCTGAACGAGCGTGAGCGGTCGCACATGCACGACGTCGCCCGCCTCGTGCGCATCCTGGCGGCCCTCGTGATCGTCGCGGCCGTGGTGGCGGTGCTGAGCGCCCGGCGGATGCGCGGCGAGCCGCGGCGCGTGGGCGTGGTCATGCTGCGGACGGCGGCCGTTATCGGTGCGGCGGCGCTGGCCCTGGCGCTGACCTTCGCGGTGGCCTTCGAGCCGGCGTTCCTGGCTTTCCACGCGGTCTTCTTCCCGCCTGGGACCTACCTCTTCGAGCCGGGCTCGAACCTCATCGCGCTGTTCCCGGGAGGCTTCTGGTTCGACGCCTCACTGGCGGCGGGTGCCACGATCATCCTCTCCGCCGTGCTGTGCGCGCTGGCGGGGTATCGGCTGTGGCGGAGCGGCCCGCAGACCCCGCTGCCGGCCTGATCTAGACTCCGGCGCATGGGACACGGCTGGAAGGTCGGCCGGCTCGCCGGCATCGACCTCTCGATCCACCCGTCGTGGCTGGTGATCGCCTTTTTGATCACCTACTCGCTGGCCGAGGCCCAGTTCCCGCGCCAGTTTCGGGGATGGACCGTGAGCGAGTACTGGGTGGTCGCCGGCGCCACCGCGGTGCTCTTCTTCGCATCGGTCCTGGCACACGAGCTGTCGCACGCGATCGTGGCTCGCCGCTTCGGGCTCAAGGTCGAGGGGATCACGCTGTTCATCTTCGGCGGCGCGACGACGATCGACTCCGATTCCCGCACGCCGCGGGAGGAGGCCCTGATTGCCGTCGCCGGTCCGGCGACGAGCCTGGTCATCGGCGGGCTGCTGGTGGCCGTCGGCCTCTTCGTCGCCCAGCCGCAGCTGGCCGCCCTCGTCGGATGGCTCGGCTTCGTCAACGTGGCGCTCGGCATCTTCAACCTCATCCCGGGCTTCCCGATGGACGGCGGCCGCGTTCTCCGTGCCTTCCTGTGGCGGGTTCGCGGGGACCGGCTGGTCGCCACCCGCAACGCAGCGACGGTGGGACGGCTCTTCGCCTACCTGCTCGTCGGCCTCGGCGTGTTCATCGCGCTCCAGCCGGGCGGGATCTTCAGCGGGCTGTGGCTGGCGGTCATCGGCTGGTTCCTCTCGAACGCCGCCGAGGCGACGCTGATGCAGGCCGGCGTCGAGCACAGCCTGCGCGGCGTCCGCGTCCGCGACGCGATGGATCCCAACCCGCCGGCGGTCTCGCCGAACGAGACCGTCTCCGACCTCGTCAACGAGCGGATGCTGCGCGGCGAGGACCGCTCGTACCTCGTCCGGCACGACGACGGCGGCCTCGCGGGTCTCGTCACCATGCAGGACGTCCGCCGCCTGGCGCGCGACGACTGGCCGATGGCCCGCGTGACCGACATCATGACCCGCTTCGCCGACCTAGCGACCATCGGCCCCGATGCGCCCATGGCCGATGCGCTGCAGCTCATCCAGTCCCGCGTCGTGGCCCAGCTGCCGGTGGTCGAGCCCGACAGCCGCGTCCCGCTCGGCATGGTGACCCGGCGCGGGATCCTGCAGCTCATCGACACGCGCTCGAAGCTCGTGCGCTGATCGAGACCGATGCTGCCCCTGGAGGACGCCCTTGCTCGCCTGCTGGCGCACGCTTCGCCGGTTGCTTCCGAGCGCGTCGCCCTGGCCGATGCCGCCGGGCGAGTCCTGGCCGATCCCCGTCTCGTCGCCGCGGTCGACGTCCCGCCCTTCGCGAACTCCTCGATGGACGGCTTCGCTCTTCGATCAGCTGACGCTCCGGGGGTCCTTCGCGTGGCCGGGGAGGTCGCCGCCGGCGTGGAGTCGCTGCCCACGGTCGAGCCGGGCACGGCGGTGCGGATCATGACCGGAGCCCCCCTGCCGCCGGGCGCCGACTCCGTGGTGCCCGTCGAGGACGTTGCCGAGTCCGACGGCGTCGTGTCCGTTCCCGGGTCGGTGTCCTCGGGCGCGTTCGTGCGGGCGGCGGCGCACGACACACGGGCCGGCGACGAGGTGCGTCTCTCGGGGCCGCTGTCGGCTTCGAAGCTTGCGGTTCTGGCGTCGCTGGGCCTCGGTTCGGTCGAGGTGCGGCGGCGGCCGATCGTCGCGATCCTTTCGACCGGCGACGAGCTCGTCGACCCGGGCGAGCCGCTGCGACCGGGGCAGATCCACGACGCGAACGGCGTAGCGCTGGCTGCGGCAGTGGCGGACGCGGGTGGCGAGCCGCTTCTGCTGCCGCGCGTCGGCGACGATCCGGAGGCGATCGAGCGGGTGCTGCGCGATGCCGCCGCCTCCGCCGACCTGGTCGTGACCTCGGGTGGCGTGAGCGTCGGGCGCCACGACCACGTGCGGTCGGTCATCGAGCGGACGGGACGCCTCGACTTCTGGCGCATCGCCGTCCAGCCGGGGAAGCCGCTCGCGGTCGGGGAGCTTGATGGCAAGACTGCTATCGGCCTCCCGGGCAACCCGGTCAGCGCGCTCGTGACCTTCGAGCTCTTCGTCCGCCCGTTCATCCGCGCGCTGCTCGGCCTGTCCGGCGACGGTCGGCTGCGGGTACGCGCGGCGCCGTCCGAGCGCATGCCCAAGGATCGCGGCCGCCGTGCCTTCCTGCGGGTGGTCGTGGACGCCACCGATGACGGCTACGTCGCCCGGCCCGCCGGCGGGCAGCAGTCGTCACAGCTGCGACCGATGGCCGATGCCAACGCCCTCCTCGTCGTGCCCGAAGGCATCGAAGCCGCCGAGCCGGGCGTGGCCAACGACGCGATCGTCCTCGAGCCGATGTCGTGAAGCCGAGCCACCTGGGCGACGACGGCGCGCCGCGCATGGTCGACGTGGGCTCGAAGCCGGTGACCGCGCGCCGCGGCCGTGGCGGCGGCAGTCGTGCGCATGAATCCCGACGTGCTCGCGACCCTGGTCGACGCCGGCGGGCCAAGGGCGACGCCTTCGTCACCGCGCGCCTCGCCGGCATCGGTGCGGCCAAGCGCACCGCCGAGCTCATTCCGCTCTGCCATCCGCTGCCGCTTGACCGGGTGGAAGTGGAGGTCACGCCCGGGCCCGACGGCGTCGTCGTCGATCCGCGCCGAGGTCGGCCGCCACGGCTCGAACCGGGGTGGAGATGGAGGCGCTCACCGCTGCATCGGTCGCGGCGCTGACGCTGTACGACATGGCCAAGGCGCTCCAGCGCGACATCGTCATCGAGTCGCGTGCGGCTGCTCGAGAAGTCCGGAGGCCGATCGGGCGACTTCGTGGCGGACGTCGCCGTCGAGGCCGCCACCCACGAGGCCGTCGTCGTCACCTGCTCGAACCGCTCCGCGGCGGGGGAGCGGGAGGATTCTTCCGGACCGGTGCTGGTGTCGGCGCTGCGCGGCGCTGGCTTCGACGTGGCGCCCGAGCCCATGGTGGTTCGCGATGACGAGGCCGAGATCGCGGCTCTTCTGGCGCGCCTGGCCGATGCCGGCCATCGGCTGATCCTCACCACCGGCGGCACGGGCCTGACGCCGTCGGACGTCACGCCGGCGGCCACGCGCCGCGTCATCGAGCGCGAGGCGCCGGGCCTCGCGGAGCTCATGCGTGCGACGGGCATGGCGTCGACCCCGATGGCCGCGCTGTCGCGAGGCGTGGTCGGCACGCGCGGCCGCACGTTGATCGCGAACCTGCCCGGCTCGCCCAAGGGGGCGACCGAGTCGCTCGAGGCGCTGCTGCCGGTGCTGCGCCACGCCCTGGACCAGCTGGCGGGCGGCGACCACTGATCGCGGCGCCCTGACGCGCCCGGCTACCATCACGGCCACGCATGGAACCGGTCATCCCGTTCTACCCGCTGGTCGTCGTGCCCGTCGTGGCGGCGATCGTCGCCTTCTGGCGTCGAGGGCGCTGGCACCTGGCGGTCCTGCGCAGCGGGCGGCCGCTGAATCGGACGGATCGGCCGATCGAGCGGATCAAGGCGCTCGGCGTATTCGTCTTCGGGCAGCGGCGGCTGCTCCAGGATCTCGGGCCTGGCCTGACGCACGCCTTCGTCTTCTGGGGCTTCGTGGTGCTGCTGGCGACGACCGGCAACTACATCACCAACGGGCTGGTGGAGACGATTGTCGGCTGGCCGCTCGGCGGCTTCTTCTGGAGCATCGTCGTCTTCTTCGCGAACGTCTTCGTCGGGCTGGTGCTCGTATCGGTCATCTACTACGTCGTCCGGCGAACCATCACCAGGCCCGCCCGGCTGGCGCTGACCCGCGACGCGTTCGTGATCCTGGGCCTGATCTTCTTCATCGTGCTTACCGAGCTCGCCGGTGACGCCTTCGCCTACGTCGTCGAGCCCGACCATCCGTCGCGGACCTGGGCGGTGCTGGCGGGGCCGTTGAGCCTGGCACTGGAGGGCATCGGTCAAGCGGGGGCGCTGGCCGGCTACGGCTTGATGGCCTGGGCGCACATCCTGCTCGTGCTCGCGTTCCTTGCGTACCTGCCGTTCAGCAAGCACCTGCACATCATCAGCAGCGAGCCGAACGTCTACACCAAGAGCCTCGAGCCGCGCGGCGCGCTGCGGCTGATGGACCTCGAGGCCGAGCCGGCGGAGGGTGAGCCGGAGCCCGTCTTCGGCGCGAAGGGGCTGAAGGACCTCACCTGGCGCCACCTGCTCGACCCGCTGGCCTGCACCGAGTGCGGCCGATGCATGGAGTTCTGCCCGGCATCGGTCACCGGCAAGACGCTCTCGCCCAAGCACCTCATGGAGGGCATGCGCGACCAGATCCTGGTGGCGGAGACGGCGCTGGCGGCGGCCGCATCGGCCCAGCGAGCGTGGAAGGGCGGGGCCAATGGGGGAGCGGCGGCATCGGAGGAAGCGTTGAACCTCGCCCACCAGCGAGCGACTGAGGCGCTGAGCCTGCCACTGATGGACAACGCCATCCCGGAGGAGGCGGTCTGGCAGTGCACCACCTGCGGCTGGTGCGTCGAGGGCTGCCCGGTGCTCATCGAGCACGTCGACACGATCGTCGAGATCCGCCGCAACGCGGTCCTCGAGGAGTCGCGCTTTCCGAAGGAGCTCAACACGGCCTTCCGCAACATGGAGAACGCGGGCAACCCGTGGGGCCAGCCGCGCTCCGCGCGCCTGGACTGGGCGAAGGGGCTGGATGTCTCGGTGTTCGGGCGAGACCGATACGCGCGCTGGCGGCCACCAACGGCGGCGGCACCCCCTGGCGCACCATCCACGCCTCGGCACCCATGACCGATGCGCTCGCCGGCAGCGTGCTGCTCTGGATCGGCTGCGCGGGCGCCTTCGACGACCGCAACCGCAAGGTCGTGCGGGCCATGGCCCAGCTGCTGCGCCAGGCCGAGGTGCCGTTCTCGGTGCTCGGCCCGCGCGAGACCTGCACCGGCGACCCGGCCAGGCGGGCGGGCAACGAGTACCTCTACCAGATGCTCGCCGAGGAGAACGTCGCGACCCTGTCGGCAGTGCACGCCGAGCACGGCATCTCGACGATCGTCGCGACCTGCCCGCACTGCTTCAACACGATCCGCAACGAGTACCCGCAGATGGGCCTGGTCGGCGTGCAGGTCATCCACCACACCCAGCTGCTCGACCGGCTGGTGGCCGAGGGGCGGCTGGTCCCGTCCGAGCATCACTCCGCGGTGGTCGCCTACCACGACGCGTGTTACCTCGGCCGCTACAACCAGGTCTACGACGAGGGCCGCCGCGTGGTCGAGTCGGTGCCGGGCCAGTCGATCGTGGAGATGGACCTTCACCATCGCCGCGGCATGTGCTGCGGGGCGGGAGGCGCCCGCATGTGGATGGAGGAGCGCGAGGGCAAGCGCATCAACCACAAGCGCGTCGAGCAGGCGCTGGAGAAGTCGCCGGACGAGATCGCGACGTCGTGCCCGTTCTGCCTGATCATGCTCCGCGACGGAACGACCGACCTCGACCGCACCGATGTCCCCGTCCGCGACGTCGCCGAGCTGCTCGCCGATGCAACCGGGGCGTGGACCCGCGACGTGGGCAGCTCCTCGTAGCGCCGATCAACGGCCGATTCGGGCCGCGAACCTGTCAAATTCACATGGAGTGCGCATTAGTCGCCGATTCGGGCCGCGAACCTGCCAAATTCACATGGAGTGCGCATCTGACCGATTGCTCACGCTCGGAGGCGATAACACCCGTCCGCCCAGCGTGCGTATTGCGCACCTGGTGTGAATCTGACCGATTCGCACGGCGACCAGCCCTTCTGAGGGACGACGACTGCACGGCTCTTCCTTACCGGCGACGGTCCACGGAATCCGCAAGATCGGGCGCACGAAGTTGCGGAATTGTTGACCACGCTAACGTCCCACCCTAGACTTCGGCCGTGGCCGTGCGCAGCATCACCCCGTCCGGGCGACGCCCCGTTCTCGACGATCTGGACAAGGCCATCATCCGCTGCCTCCAGCTCGACGGTCGACGGCCGTACGCGCAGATCGGGCGCGAGCTGAAGGTGCCCGAGGCGACGGTCCGCCAGCGGGCCGAGCGGCTCATCGGCCGCCGCGTCGTGCAGGTGGTCGGGGTGACCGATCCGCTGGCGATGGGCTTCCAACAGCCGGCGCTCATCGGCCTCAAGGTCGATGCCGCGCGGATCGAGCAGATCGCCGAGAAGATCGCCGAGCTCGACGAGGTGACGTACCTCGTCGTCACCGCCGGACGCTTCGACCTGATGTGCGAGGTGGTCTGCGAGGACAACGACCACCTGCTCCGGGTCCTCACGGAGAAGCTCGCCAAGGTTCGCGGGATCCGATCCACCGAGACTCTCGTGGAGCTGCGCTTCGTCAAGGAGAGCTACCAGTGGGGGACCCGCTAGGAGGGCGCTCGTGACGGTCACCGGCCGGGGAGTGAATCGGGCACGCGTGGCCGAGATCGGCGCGCGGGAAGAGGAGGGGTACCGCCGCCGCACCCGTCGCAGCGCCGAGCTGATCGAGCGCGCCCGCAGGCAATGCCGCTCGGTGTCTCCAGCTCCTTCCAGGCCTATGACCCCTACCCGCTGTTCATGACCGATGCGCGTGGCAGCCGCATCACCGATGCCGACGGCAACGAGTACATCGACTTCGACATGGCCTTCGGCGTCCTGGCCGCCGGCCACTCGCACCCGGCATTGGCCGAAGCGCTCCAGCACCGGGTGGCGAACGGCACCTGCTACACCTTCCCGGTCGAGGACGGGATCGCGCTGGCCGAGGAGATCAAGCAGCGCTTCGGCGCCGATCTCGTCCGATTCAGCAACTCGGGCACCGAGGCGACGATGGACGCCGTCCGCGTCGCCCGAGGCTTCACCGGCCGCGAGAAGATCATCAAGTTCGAGGGCGGCTACCACGGCCACCACGACGACGTGCTGGTCAGCATCCAGCCACCACGCGAGGCGATGGGGCCGGTCGAGCAGCCCACGACGGTGCCGGCGAGCGCCGGGATCCCGCGCTCGCGTATCGCCGAGACCGTTGTCGCGCCGTTCAACGAGCCCGACATCCTCGCCGCCATCCTCGAGGCGAACCGAGACGAGATCGCGGCGATCATCGTCGAGCCGGTCCAGTTCAACATCGGGGTCGTGCCGCCGAAGCGCGGCTACCTCGAGCGCGTCCGTGAGCTCGCCACCGAGCACGGCGTGGTGCTCATCTTCGACGAGGTGAAGACCGGCGTGGTCCTCGCCTGGGGCGGCGCGTACGAGTACTTCGGCGTGAAGCCCGACCTCTTCTGCCTGGCCAAGAGCATCGGCGGCGGGATCCCGATCGGCGCCTTCGGCGGTCGCGCGGAGGTGATGCGCGTCATCGAGACGCTCGAGGGAAGCGACGCCGCCGGCTCCGGCATCGACAAGTCGACGATCACCGGCGGCGCGACGCGGGTCGCGCACCTGGGAACCTTCAACGGCAACCCGCTGTCGATGACCGCGGGGCTCGTGACGCTGACGCAGATCCTCACCAGGGAGGCGTACCCGCCGCTCCATGCCCTCGCCGACACGCTCACCGCCGGCTGCCAGGCGGTGCTCGACGAGTTCGAGCTTCCCGGCTACGCGATCAACGTCGGCCCCAAGGGCTGCGTGATGTTCACCCCGGAGCGGGTGACGAACTACCGCGACTTCATCGGCCTCGACGCCGAGCTGTGGGAGGCCTTCTTCTTCTACCTGGCCAACCGCGGCATCCTGCTGCCGCCCGGGCCGGACGACCAGTGGACCCTATCGGTCCAGCACACCGAGGCCGAGGTCGAGCGACATGTCGCCGTCTTCCGCGAGTTCGCCGCCGAGCTGTCCGCCTGACGCCGCGTCGCGTGGCACGACGATTGATGCGCAATGGCAACCCCGGGCGTATGGGGGATGAGGAGGTAGGGTGATGCTCGAGCGGTGGGCGCTGCCGCTGCGCGGCCTGTCGAACGGAATCGCGTCGGCGATGAGGGGCTTCTACGGGGTCCTCGGCGGCCCCGGCAAGCTGCTCCAGGACTTCCTGAACGGGTCGTGGCTGGGGCACTCGCTGCATGCGGTGCTCGTCGACATCGTCATCGGCGGCGCGACCGTCGCGGTCCTCCTCGACCTGCTGCGCGTCCTCTTCGGGTTCGCCGGGCTGGAGGACGCCACCACCTGGACGGTGGGCCTCGTCTTCCTGTCCGCCCTCGGGGCCATCGTCACCGGGCTGACCGATTACAAGGACACGAACCACGACACGCCCGCGCGTGACGTCGCCGGCCTGCACGGGCTCATCAACATCGTGGCGACCGTCGGCTTCGGCATCTCCCTCTGGCTGCGCCTGGTCGACGCGCACGACGCCGGCTTCTGGGTCCTGCTGGTCTCGTACCTGGTCGTGAGCTTCGGCGGCTACATCGGCGGCCACATCGTCTTCAAGTACGGCTACATGGTGAACTTCAACGCATTCAGCCGCGGGAAGAAGGCGGCCGAGTTCACCCCGGTCGTGCCGGTGGCCGAGGTGCCCGAGAACACGCCCACCAAGGTCACCTTCGGCGCCACCTCGATCATGCTCGTTCGCCGCGGCGAGGTCGTCCACGCGCTGAAGGAGAGCTGCTCGCACCTCGGAGGGCCGCTGTCGCAGGGGGAGCTGGACGGGGACACGATCACGTGTCCGTGGCACTTCTCGACGTTCCGCCTCCGTGATGGGGCGGTGCTCCACGGGCCGGCGTCGTCGCGGCAGGTGACGTATCGGGCGCGCGTCAACGAGGGGCAGGTGGAGCTCCAGGGTCCGTTCGACTGAGCGTTGGCGTAGACTTCACGCGCCCCGAGCCCGCGCCACCGTACTTCGTCGTGAGGAGTCCGCGTGACCTACCTGCCCACCGCCGAGCACGACGAGCTGCGCGCCGTCGTCCGCGAGCTGGCCACCGAGAGGATCGCGCCGAGGGCCGCGGAGATCGACGCGAAGCAGGAATTCCCGTGGGACCTCAAGGAGCTGCTCGCGCAGCAGGACCTGCTCGGAACCTGCTTCGAGGAGCGCCACGGGGGCACGAACCTCGACAGCGTTGCGCAGACGATCATCATCGAGGAGATTGCCCGGGCCGACGCCACCACCGCCCTGATCGCCAGTGTCCAGAAGCTCGGCGCGCTACCCATCATCCTGGCCGGAACCGACGAGCAGAAGGACCGATACTTCCCGCGGCTTGCCTCCGGTGAGTGGATGGCGGCATTCGCCCTGACCGAGGCCGGCGCCGGCAGCGACGTTGCCTCCAACCGGATGCGTGCCACGCGCGACGGGGACGGCTACGTGCTGAACGGCAGCAAGCGCTTCATCACCCACGGCTCGGTCGCCAACGTCATCACCGTCTTTGCCATCACCGATCCGGGGGCCGGCGGCCGCAAGGGGATGAGCGCATTCATCGTCGAGACCGATACCCCCGGCTTCGCCGCCCCGCGGATCGAGCACAAGATGGGCATCCGCGGCTCGCCGACCGCCGAGCTGACGTTCGACGACGTCCGCGTGCCCGCGCCGAATCGGATCGGCGAGGAGGGCGAAGGGTTCAAGATCGCCATGGAGTCCCTGGATCGGTCGCGGCTGGGGATCGCGGCCCAGGCCGTCGGAATCGCGCAGGGTGCGTTGGACGCATCGGTCGCATATGCGGCAGAGCGGAAGCAGTTCGGGCAGAGCGTGGCCGACTTCCAGGGCATCCAATTCATGCTGGCCGACATGGCCTCGCAGACGGAGGCCGCCCGCCAGCTGACCTACGCCGCGGCGGCCAGGGAAGACGCCGGGGCACCGGACCTGCCGTACTGGACCAGCAGCGCCAAGCTCATCGCCGGCGACACCGCCATGCGGGTCACCACCGACGCCGTCCAGGTGCTGGGCGGCTACGGCTACATCACCGAGTACCCCGTGGAACGGATGATGCGTGATGCCAAGATCACCCAGCTCTACGAGGGCACCCAGCAGATCCAGCGCCTCATCATCGCGCGCCAGCTCCTTGCTCGAGCCGGCGTGGGACGGCGGGGCTGAGTGAGGAGCGAAGCCCCGAACCGATGAAGATCGTCGTCACCGTCAAGCAGGTCCCGGCCACCGGCGCCGACAAGCGCTACACCGATGACCTGCGCCTCGACCGCGCCAGCGTCGAGGCCATCATCAACCCGCTCGACGAGTACGCCATCGAGCAGGCCCTGCGCCTGGCCGATGCCGGCTCCGCCGACGCGGTCACGTACCTGTCGATGGGGCCGGCCACCGCGGCCGAGGCCCTGCGGCGCGCGCTGGCAATGGGCGGCGACGACGCCGTGCTCGTGACCGATGACGCCCTCGCGGGAGCAGACGAGTGGGCTACGGCGAAGGTTCTCGCCGCGGCGCTCGACAAGCTTGCACCGGACGTCGCGCTGATGGGGATGGCCTCCGACGACGCTCGAGGCTCGCTCGTGCCCGGCGCGGTGGCCGCCATGCGCAACGTGCCGCTCCTGTCGTACGGCTCCGAGCTGGCCCTTGCCGATGGCGAGGCCCGTGTCCGCCGCCTGAGCGCCACCGGCTTCGACTGGATCAGCGCGCCGCTGCCGGTGGTGGCCACCGTCACCGACCAGGTGGGCGAGCCGCGCTACGCGAGCCTGAAGGGGATCATGGCTGCCAAGCGCAAGCCGCTCGAGACCTGGTCGCTGGCCGACATCGGGCTGTCAGCCGACGACCTGAAGGGCGGCGCCCTGACCCAGGTCACCGTCGCCAACCCGCCGGAAGCCAAGGGGCCGACCGAGCGGATCGAGAACCTCCCCGCCGCCGAGGCCGCGACGAAGATCGCGGACTGGCTGGCCGCACGGAAGCTGATCTGATGAGCACCGACATCCTCTTCCTGGCCGAGTTCGCGGGCGGTTCGCCGGCGCGATCGGCCCTCGAGCTCGCCGCCGGCGCAGCCGAGCTGGCCTCCCAGTCCGGGGGATCCGCGGTCGCCTTGGCGTATGGCCCCGGTGCCGCCGACGGCGCTGCCGGGCTCGGCGCTGCGGGCGCCGCGCGCGCGATCGTCCTCGGCGACGAGGAGCGCCCGGCCATCACCTATGCCCCCGCGGCGATCGCCGCCGCGCGCGACGCCGGCCTGGCGCTCCTGGCGCCGGCCACGCCGAACGGGCGCGACCTCGCCGCCGTCCTGGTCGGCAGCCTCCACCTTCCGGCCTTCGGGCCGGTGCGGGCCGCGCGCATCGTCGACGGCACGATCGAGCTCGAGCAGTCGACCCTGCAGGGCAGCGTGATCACCACCTCGCGGCCGGTCGACGGCGCGCCGACGCCGGCCGTCGTGCTGGTCCTGGCCAACACCTTCACTCCCCTCGAGGGCGGTTCCGGCACCGCGGAGGTCGGCGAGGCACCGGCCGCCGAGGAGTCGGCGCTGACGAAGGCGACCGTCGCCGAGAGCCACCCGGCCGACGCGAAGGTCGTCGACCTCGAGGAGGCGACGATCATCGTGGCCGGCGGCCGCGGTGTCGGCGGCGAGGAGGGCTTCGCGCCGTTGCGCGACCTGGCGGCCGCGCTGGGCGGCGCCGTCGGCGCCTCGCGGGCGGCCGCCGACGCGGGCTGGATCCCGTACCAGCTCCAGATCGGCCAGACCGGCAAGGTGGTCAAGCCGGCGCTCTACATCGGTGCCGGCATCAGTGGCGCCATCCAGCACCGGGTGGGGATGCAGACCGCCGAGCACGTGATCGCCATCAACAAGGATCCCGACGCGCCGATCGGCGAGTTCGCCGACCTGTTCGTAATCGGAGACCTGTTCCAGATCGTGCCGGCGCTCACCGACGAGATCCGGAAGCGCAAGGGATCGTAGGGTAGGATCGGCCCGATGCGATTGTTCGGCGGTCGACGGCGGAGCGTCTTCGGGCAGGGCAAGGAGCTGGGCGCATACCGCAACGAGCTGCACGAGCGTACCCAGCGCATCGACACGCGCCTGGCGCAGGTGGCCGACGAGATCGACGCCCTCCGCCGGCGCGACATCGATCCCGAAACGGCAGTGGACCGGCTGACCGTCCACGAGGAGGCCCTCGAGGACGAGTCGGAGGGGATCCAGGAGATGCTCGCGCCCGCCGAGCTCCACGGGCTGCACATGGAGTACGAGGCCAACCTCGAGCGTTCGCTGCGCGGCATCCTGGTCGTCGAGCGCGGCTGTGCCATCACCCGCCTGCCGCATCGCCCGCCGGAGGACGAGGAGCCGTACACCTACTACAAGCGCGGCTCCGGCAACGTGACCCATGCCCGGATGCGTATGGCCGAGATCATTGAGGTGCTCCTCACCTGGGAGCCGGGCCAGCCGGCCGAGGCGACGGTGGCGACGCGCATGGAGCGCGTGAAGAAGGCGTAGGCCTCAGCGCGTCAGCGTCACCTTGCCGAGTCCGTCCGGCGCGTCGGGGTTGACCCCGCGATCGGTGGCGACGGACTCCACCAGCAGCTGGCCCGGCACGACGAAGAGCAGTGGCGTGAGCGCCTCCGGCAGGGAGTGGGGGAGGGCCAGGGCGTCGGGCCGGCCGATCGTTTCCGTCCCGCCGAACACCGTGGTCCGCCCGCCGCGGGCGGCGACCGCGGCGAGCGTCGCGTCGACGTCGGCGCCCATCAGGCCGTCGGGGCGGATCGCCAGGGTCGGCACCTCGGCACGAGCCAGGACGAGTGGGCCGTGCATGAAGTCGGCGGTCGAGTACGCCTCGGCGAAGAGGCCGCAGGTCTCCTTCAGCTTGAGCGCCAGCTCGAGGGCGGTGGCCAGGTTGAAGCCCCGCGAGACGAGGAGGGCCCGATCGGCCGCCGCGAATGCGTCGACCGCCGCCGCGCCCGGGCCGGACAGCCAGTCGCGGGTGCGGGCAATCGTCTCCCGCAGCGCGGCCGGCAGCGCCGCCAGGCCGTCGGCCAGCGCCGGCGCGGGACGGATGGCGTTGGCGAGCGCGGCGACCACCGCCAGCTCGGTGACGTACGTCTTGGTGGCCGGCACCGCCAACTCGCGCCCGGCGTGGATGCGCAGCGAGAGCTCGGAGGCCGCGGCGAGCGGCGAGCCCTGCTCGTTGGTGATCGCAACCGTCAGCGCGCCGCTGCGACGCGCCGCCTCGACCACCGCGACGACGTCCGGGCTCTGGCCCGACTGCGAGATGGCGAGCACCAGGCCGCCGCGCCAGTCCAGCGATGCGCCGTAGACGGTCGTGACCGATGGCTTGACCAGCCCGGTCGGGAGTCCTAGGTGCGTCTCGAAGAGGTACTGGGCGAAGACCGCGGCATGGTCCGAGGTGCCGCGGCCGGCGATCATGATCCAGCGTGGGTTCGCGCGACCGATGGCCGCCGCCACCGCATCGAGCTGGTCGGGTTCGTCGAGCACCCGCTGCACGGCGGCGGGGATCTGGCCGATCTCGCGGCCCATCCGCGTCCCGGAGCGCGCGGACGCGTCGATCACGTCACCGCGCCGAACTGTGGCAGGTGGGGGCGGTTCGCCTCGAGCATCGCGTCGAGCAGCGGACCCACGTCGCCGATGCGCCCGCCGACCAGCGGGTGCGCCTCGAGCGCGGCCCTGACGTCGTCGCGCTCTCCCGAGACGGCCGCGCGGATCGCCAGGCATTCGTAGGCCTTCACCGCACGCACGAGGTCGCGCATGGCCGGCGGCATCGGCGGCTGGTCGATCGGGTGGGCGCCGTCGCGGTCGATGTGCGACGGTACCTCGACGACGTCATCGGGCTCCATCTCGGCCATGGCGCCGCCGTTGCGCACGTCGACGACCTGGACGTCGCCGGCGCCATCGTTGAGCGAGGCGAGCAGCCGCGCCGCGGCCTCGCTGTACCAGGCGCCGCCGCGGTCGGCCAACAGCTCGGGCTTCGTGTCGAGTGCCGGGTCGGCGTACATCTCGAGCAGGCGGCGTTCGAGGTCCATCACCTCCTCGGCGCGGTGGTGCCCGCCGTTCTGCTCGCGGAGCACGTCGTCGAAGGCGTAGTAGTAGCGCAGGTAGTACGAGGGGACCGCGCCCAGCTGCCGGACGAGCGCCTCCGGCAGGCGCAGGTCGCTCGCGATCTCGGCGCCGTGGCGCTCAAGCAGCTCAGGCAGCCGATCGGTCCCATCCATGCGTGCCGCCGTGATCCAGCTGAGGTGGTTGAGTCCAACGTGCTCGAGCTCGAGCCGATCGGGGTCGACGCCGAGCCGCTCCGCCATCGATCGCTGCAGGGTGATGGCGACGTTGCAGAGCCCGAGCGCGCGATGGCCGCGATCGATCAGCGCCTGGGTCACGATGCCGACCGGGTTGGTGAAGTCGACGATCCAGGCCCCCGGTGCGGCGTGGCGCCGGGCGAGCTCGGCGAGGTCGAGGACCACCGGCACCGTCCGCAGCGCCTTGGCGAGGCCTCCGGCGCCGGTCGTCTCCTGGCCGATCGTGCCGAAGCGCAGGGGCAGCGTCTCGTCGAGGAGGCGCGCGGCCTGGCCGCCGATGCGGAGCTGGATGAGCACGAAGGAGGCGCCGTCGATGGCGGCGCGGGCGTCATCGGTCAGGGTCAAGCGGCCGCCCCAGCCGAGGCGGGTGAGCATGCGCTGCGCCAGCCCACCGACGACATCGCGGCGCTCGGCGTTGATGTCCTGGAGCACCAGCTCGTCGATCGGCAGGCGCCCGTGCCGGTCGGCGAGACCCTCGACGAGCTCGGGCGTGTAGGTGCTTCCGCCGCCGATGACCGCGACCTTGAGGCCCATCCGGCCCTCCCGGGGTATTGACAGATTGCTTATAACGTTATGAGCAGACATCGGTCAAGGCCGCATGAGGACGGAATGGCTCGATTCCAGCTCGAGCGCGGGCCCATCCCGCTGCACCACCAGGTCTTCCGGGACCTGAAATCGGCCCTCGACGCTCACGAATGGAGACCGGGCGACCGGATGCCGACCGAGCGCGAGCTCGCCGAGCGGTATGGCTGCAGCCTGATCACGGTTCGCCACGCCCTGAGCGAGCTCGTGCGCGAGGGGCGGATCGAGCGCACGCGGGGCCGGGGCACGTTCGTCCTCCAGCCGCGGATCGACCGGGACATCGCCGGCGCCATGAGCTTCTCCGAGGAGATGCAGCGTCGCGGCCTCGACCCTGCCACGCGGGTGGTCACGGCCCGCATCGAGCCCGCCGGCGAGGCCGTCGCCGGGTCGCTGGCGATTGCGGCCGACGCGCCGGTCGCGTACCTCGAGCGCGTTCGCCTCGGCAGCGGCGAGCCGCTGCTTCTCGAGCAGGCCCGGCTCCCCGCGGAACGGTTCCCCGGCCTGCTCGCCTTCGACTTCGAGCGCCGCTCCCTCTACGACATCCTCTCGGAGCGCTACGGGACGCGCATCATGCGCGCCCGCGAGGCGGTGGAGCCCGTGGTGCTCAAGCGGCGGGAGGCCGAGCTTCTCGACCTGCCGACCCGCTCATTGGCACTGCAGATCGATGGCGTGGCGTTCGCCGCCGACGGTTCGGCGGTCGAGGCGGCACGCAGTTTCGTGCGGGGCGATCGCACCCGCTACTACCTGGAGCGCGACGTCGTGCGCGCCCACTGGCTCGACAGCACCGATCGGATGCGCGTGGCGGTGGCCGGCGTCGGCCGCCGTGACGGAGGCGCCGCGGTTGGGGGAGAGGAGGGAAGCGGCTGAACGAGTCCGTTTCCGAAATTGTGGAGGTAACCGGTTTGGAGGGTACAGGTTCGATGAGGAGCACATTTACTCGCTTCGGCGTATTGATGGTGATCCTGGGGCTCGTCCTCGCCGCGTGCGGCACGCAGACGGGCCAGACGGATGAGCCCGATACGACCGGGGCAGCGACGACCGATGAGCCGGCTGCCGGCGAGCCGGTCGAGATTCGATGGTTCTGCTGTCTCGGGGCAGGGGACGATGCGGAGACGCAGGTCCCGACCGAGGAGCGGGTCGTCGAGGAGTTCAATGCCAGTCACGACAACATCGAGCTGGTGCTCGAGGTCGTCGACTACGACCTGGCGTATGACGCACTGGCGGTCGAGATCGCGGGCGGGAACGCTCCCGATATCCTCGGCCCGGTCGGCGGCACGGGAGCAGCGGCATTCGAGGGTCAGTGGCTCGACCTGACAAGCCTGATCGAATCGTCCGGGCACGATCTGAGCCAGTACTCGGAGGGATCGGTCGAGTTCTACCAGGTGGAAGGCCAGGGGCAGGTCGGGTTGCCGTTCGCGATCTTCCCGTCGATGCTGTTCTACCAGCGCTCGATGTTCGACGAGGCCGGGCTCGAGTACCCGCCCCAGGTCTATGGGGATCCGTACGTCCTCGACGGCGAGGAGGTCGAATGGAACTTCGACACTCTCCGTGAGGTTGCGAAGCGCCTGACCGTCGATGTCAACGGCAACGACGCGACGAGCGCAGACTTCGACCCGGAGCAGATCGAGCAGTACGGTTACGATCCGGTCTTCCAGGATGCCCGGGCCATCGGCTCCTACTTCGGGGCCGGCCGCCTGGTCGCCGAGGACGAGACCACCGCACAGGTTCCGGATCCATGGCGCGAGGCCTGGATCTGGCACTACGAGAACATCTGGACGGAGCACGTCACCATGGACATCGCACTGCGCGATGCGCCAGAGTTCGGTAATGGAAACCCATTCAACGCGCTGCGCGCCGCGATGGCGCTCTCGCACACGTGGTACACCTGCTGCGCCAATGCAGTCGACGACGCCGGGGACCCGATCGATCCCGATTGGGACATCGCCGTCGTGCCGTCGCACAACGGGGTGACCACGGCAAACTTCAACGCCGACACGTTCCGGATCTGGGGCGAGACCGAGCATCCGGAGGAGGCGTTCGAGGTCCTCGAATACCTCATCGGTGACGCATCGCAGGATCTGCTCGGCATCTACGGCGGCATGCCCTCCCGAACGGCCGACCAGGATCCGTTCTTCGCCAGCCTCGACGAGCGCTGGACGCAGGGCGTCAACTGGCAGGTCGCCAAGGACGGCGTCGAGTTCGCGGACAATCCGAGCTTCGAGGCCTGGATGCCGAACTACCAGGAGGCCTTCAACTCGGTCGTCGTACCCTTCGGCGATGAAATGCGCACCGATGGCAGTCTCGACATCGAGGCCGCCATCGACGAGTTCACCGCGGATTTGCAGGCCGTCTTCGATGCGGCCGAGGAATAGCCCGGCGTAGGTCAACGGGCCCGCCCGCCCCCGTGGTGGGTGGGCCCACCCCCACTCTCTCGACCGAGGTTCGATCAGCTCATGTCGATCGTGGAGCTCGAGTCAACCCGGGCAACCGATCCCGGGCATCCCCGGTTCAGCCTCGCGCGCATGGAGGCGATCTGGGGATACGTGTTCATCTCACCCTGGCTGCTCGGCTTCGTGCTCCTGACCGCGATCCCGATGATCGCCACGTTCGTCTTCACGTTCACAAACATCACGCTCGCCGGTGATGAGCCGCTGCGATTCGTCGGCCTGGAGAACTGGAGCCAGGTGTTCGGCGACCCGCGCACGTGGGACGCGCTGCTCGTCACCTTCCGCTTCGCCGCGTTCGCGCTCCCGCTCGGGCTGCTGATCCCGTTCGCCGTCGCGCTGCTGCTCAACAGCAAGTCGCTGCGCGGTACGCGCTACTTCCAGGCATTGTTCTTCATGCCGTTCGTCATCCCCTTCGTCGCGGCCCTGTTCGCCTGGTCCGGCATGCTGAATCCGGCCACGGGATGGATCAACGGCCTCCTCGGGCTGTTCGGCGTCGAGGGCCAGGACTGGCTCAACAACCCCGACTGGATCTATCCGTCGCTCGTCCTCATCGGCATCTGGGGCATCGGCAGCGCCATCATCATCAACCTCGCGGGGCTCCAGAATGTCCCGAGCGAGCTCTACGACGCGGCCCGCGTCGACGGAGCCGGATGGTGGGGCCAGCTGCGGCACGTCACCCTGCCGCTCATGTCGCCGGTGATCTTCTACAGCATCACGCTGGGGATGATCGGGGTGCTCCAGTACTTCCTGGTGCCGCTGGTCCTCAATGGCGGCGACGGGCAGCCGGCCGGGACGACGTACTTCATGAACGTCCAGATCTACAAGACGTTCTTCACCTTCCAGGACATGTCAGGCGGCGCCACGTTGGCGTGGTTCCTCTTCATCATCATCCTGGCGGCCACGCTGCTTCTCTTCTGGAGCGCGCGCTACTGGGTCTACTACGCCGGGGAAACGAAGTAGATGGCCGGCGAAACCAACGTACTCGAGGCGCCGCCAATCCCCGTCGCCACCGTCGAGGAGGTGAGGCCACGGCGCGGCGTGCAGCGCCCGTCGTTCAGGTCCTTCGCGGTCACGTTCTTCGCGGTCGTGGTCCTGGCGACCTTCCTGTCGCCCCTGCTGCGGACGACCATGGTGTCCCTCAAGACGCCGCAGCAGATCGGCGCGACGAACGCGCCGCTGTGGCCCGCGACGCCCGGAACGTTCGAGCACGAGGGAGAGGTGCTCGACGTCTATCTCGTCCCGCTTCCCGACGGGTCGACGAAGGAGCTGGCGATGCTGCAGCCCGGCCGCCAGGAGAGCACATTCGTCGATCCGGCCGCTCCGGACGCCGAGCCGATCGTCTGGGAGGGTTCGTGGCGAGCGCTCGAGCGCCCGTGGGAGCTCGACCCGCACTGGGAGAACTACAGCGAGGCGTGGACGATCATCGACTTCCCGCGGCTCCTCTTCAACACCGCGGCGCTGGCGCTGATCGGGACGCTCGGCACGCTCCTCTCCTGCGTGACCGTGGCCTACGGCTTCTCGCGGTTCCGCTTCCCGGGTCGCAACCTGCTGTTCCTCCTGCTCCTCTCCACGATCTTCCTCCCGGCGGCGGTGACGCTCATCCCGACGTACACGATCTTCGTCAAGCTCGGCTGGGTCGGCACGTGGCTGCCGCTGCTGGTGCCGGCGTTCTTCGCCAACGCGTACGACGTGTTCCTGCTGCGCCAGTACTTCATGACGCTGCCGCGCGAGCTCGACGACGCCGCGAAAATCGACGGGGCCGGACCCCTGCGCATCCTCACCTCGGTGATCATCCCCCAGTCATGGGCCGTGATCGTGGCGGTGGCCGTATTCCACATCGTCTACACCTGGAACCTGTACTTCGAGCCCCTGCTGTACCTGTCTTCGAAGCCCGATCTCCAGCCGATCGCCACGGGCCTGGCGCAGTTCAACAGCATCTACAGTGAGCAGGTGCAGCTCGTGCAGGCGGCGACGCTGATGACGATCGTGATCCCGATGGTGATCTTCTTCATGGCCCAGCGGTTCTTCATGCGCGGCATCGTCATCACCGGCGTCGAGAAGTGAGCGACGGCCCGCGGGTCGCCCTCACCTTCGACGCCGAGCACCCCGACCGCCCGCACCACGGGGCGCACGCCTCCTGGGTCCTGGACGAGCTGCGGAGGCTGTCGGTGCGCGCATCGGTCTTTCTCCAGGGCCGATGGGTTGAGGCCTTCCCCGATCTCGCCCGACGCGTGGCGACAGAGGGCCACCTGGTCGGCCACCACTCCTTCTACCACGCGCGGATGCCGCTCTTCAGTGAGGACGGCTTTGCCGAGGACGTCCGCGAGGCCGAGCGCGTCATCACCGATACGACCGGCACCGATCCTCGGCCCTGGGCGCGCTTCCCGTTCGGCGCCGGCGCCGACAATGCCGCCCTGATCGAGCGCCTGGCCGATCTCGGCTATCGGCACATCGGCTGGGACGTCGAGGTCTACGAGTGGGATCCGGGCCGGTCGGCGGACGAGATCGCGGCGCGGGCGGTGGACGGCGTGCTCAGCCACGGCGACGGCGCGATCGTGCTGCTCCACACCTGGCCCGATCCGGTCGCGCCAGCGCTGGCGGAGATCGTCGAGCGGTTGCGCGCCGAGGGGGCGCGCTTCGTGGGCGTCGACGAGCTCGAGCTGCCGGCCGACCTGTCGCCCGTCGGACAGCCGCAGCCGCCGATCGCGGCGCCGATGGGGTGAGCCGGCGCGGCGCGGCCGTCCTCGCCGTCGACGGCGGCAACTCGAAGATCGACCTCGCCCTCGTGTCGCGCTCCGGGGAGCTGCTGGCGCTCGCCAACGGTCCGACCATCTCGCACCAGCAGGTGCCGATGGAGGTGGCGATGGCGCGCCTCGCCGACCTGAATGCGCGGGCGGCTCGCGAGGCCGGCGTGACGCCACGGTCGAGCATCGGAGTCTTCTGCGTGGCCGGTGCCGACTTCCCGGCCGACGTGCGGGCGCTCCATGGTGCGTTCGCCGGCGCCGGGGTGGCGGATCGTGTATCGGTTCACAACGATGCCTTCGCCGCCCTCCGGGCGGGCGCACCCGAGGGCTGGGGCGTGGTCGTCGTATGTGGCGCGGGCGTCAACGCGGCGGGTGTCGGCCCCGATGGGCGGACCGCGCGGCTGGCCGGCATCGGTGACCTGTCCGGGGACTGGGGTGGCGGCGAGGGAATCGGGCGTGAGGCGCTCGCGGCCGCCGTTCGGGCGCGGGACGGGCGCGGGCCGGCGACGCGGCCCTGGCCCGCGCGTCCCGGAGCGACTCGGCGTGCGCCGGCCAATCGACGTCGCGCGCGGCATGTACGAGGGCAACATGAGCTCTCGCCGGCTCGAAGAGCTGGCACCGCTGCTGTTCGAGGTCGCCGGCGAGGGCGACGCCGTCGCGCGCGGGATCGTGGATCGCCTTGCCGACGAGCTCGCCGCCATGGCCGTCGCGATCGCGCGCCAGCTGCGCGTCGTGCGACGGGAGGTCGACGTCGTGCTGACCGGCGGCGTTTTCCGCGCCACGGACGTGTCCTTCTACCGGCGCTCGAGGGTGGCGTCAGTGCGGCCGTGCCGCGATGCGCGGATCCACCGGCTGCGCGATCGGCCGGTGCTCGGCGCAGCGCTCATCGGCCTCGACGAGCTGGGGGTGAAGCGTGGCGGTACGGCCGAGCGTCGGCTGCGACGGGAGTTCCGAGCGAGGGGCTAGGCTGTTCGCGATGGCCGCCGAGGAGACGCTGTGACGGCGTCCCGCTGACCAACCTCGACCAGCCGCTCTTCGATGGAGCGGGAGCGACGAAGCGCGACCTGGTCGAGTACCTCGATGCGGTCCGCGACCGGATCCTGCCCGAGCTGGAGGATCGGCCGCTCTCGGTGATCCGGGTGCATCGGGGCCAGGAGGCCTTCATGCAGAAGAACGTGCCGCGCTACACGCCGGATTGGGTGCGCACGGTCCGCCTCTGGTCGGAGAGCTCGCGGCGCGACGTGGACTACGCGCTGTGCAACGACCGGCGCACCCTCATCTGGTTCGCCAACCAGCGCGCGGTGGAGTATCACCCGACCCTCGTGCGCGCTGAGCACCTTAAGAGCCCGACCCACCTCGTCATCGACCTCGATCCACCCGATGCCGGCGCCTTCGCCATGGCGGCACGTGCCGCGCACCTCGTGCGGGCGGCGCTCGCCGAGCTGGGACTGGAGGGCGCGGTCAAGACCAGCGGATCGAAGGGCGTGCACGTGTACGTCCCGGTGGATGGCGAGCCGTCGATGAGCGGACGCGGCCGCCGCGACTCGCGCGATCGCCGAGCGGACCGCTCGCCTGGACCCGGAGATCGCCACGACCGCCTTCATGAAGGAGGACCGGGGCGGGAAGGTCTTCATCGACGCGACGCGCGTCGGCTGGGCATCGGTCATCTCCGCGTACAGCCCGCGGGTGCGGCCCGGCACGCCCGTTTCGTTTCCCGTCGCCTGGGACGATCTCGACGCGGTCACGCCGGGCGATTTCACGATCCACACCGCCGTCGGGCTCCTGGGCGATGGCGACCCGTGGGCCGAGCAGATGCCCTCGCCGCAGACGCTGAGCGCGTCGCTGATCGAGGAGGGGGCGGCGATCCCCGGCGGCCGCGTGCAGGCCATGCACGAGGGCCGGCGCCGCGCCCGCAAGCGCCGAGCGGAGGGGAGTGAGGGCTAGGCGGAGCCGTGGCGACTGTCATCGGTGATATCACTAACGACATATTCGGTGACACCGGCCGGAGACATGATCCGATTCGCTGGACTGCCCAACAGGTTGTGGTATCGTTCGTGGGGGTACCACCACTGGTATAGGAGCGCCGAGAAAGCATGCGATGCCCCCGTTGTGAGGCGACCGGCACCCGCGTCATCGACTCGCGCGACCTCGAGAATGGCAGCACCATCCGCCGCCGTCGCGAGTGCGAGGCGTGCGGCCATCGGTTCACCACCTACGAGCGTCCCGAGGGGGCGCGCCTGATCGTCGTCAAGCGCGACGGCAGCCGCGAAGAGTTCGAGCGCGAGAAGCTGCGCGCCGGCCTGCTCAAGGCGCTCCAGAAGCGGCCCGTGACCCTGGACCGGGTCGAGGCCGCCCTCGACGAGATCGAGTCCACGCTGCGGGGCCGCGGCGACACGGAACTCCCTTCGACCGAGATCGGGCGGCTGGCCACAGAGGCGCTGCGAGACCTCGACCAGCTGGCGTACATCCGGTTCGCATCGGTCTATCACGCCTACGACGACATCGAGACCCTGCAGCGCGAGGTCGATCGGCTCATCCGGCAGCGCGAGTAAGTAAGATCGGCGCTGAATGATCCTGTCCGACCGGGACATCCGGGCCGAGATCGAAGCCGGCCGGATCGTCATCGATCCGTTCGTGCCCGATGCGGTCCAGCCCTCGAGCGTCGACCTCCACCTCGGCAACCGCTTCCGCGTCTTCCGCAACAATCGCACCGCGGTCATCGACCCGCGAACCGACCAGCCGGAGCTGACCGAGCTGGTCGAGATCGCCGGAGACGAGCCCTTCATCCTCCACCCCGGCGAGTTCGCGCTCGGCGCGACCTTCGAGCGAGTCGGCCTGCCCGATGACCTCGTCGCCAGGCTCGAGGGGAAGAGCTCTCTGGGGAGGCTCGGGCTGCTGATCCACTCGACGGCCGGGTACGTGGACCCAGGGTGGGAGGGGACCCTGACCCTCGAGCTATCGAACGTCGCCAACCTGCCGATCAAGCTGTACGACGGCATGAAGATCGGGCAGGTCAGCTTCCAGCGCCTCAGCTCTCCGGTCGAGATCGGCTACGGCGACGCCCGCATCGGCTCGAAGTACCGCGGACAGACCGATCCGACCGCCAGCCGCTACCACGCCGACTTCGAGCGCGGCCGGGTCGTGCGCCGATGACCGCGCCGACGAGCGCGCCGCTCCACGAGATCAGCGCTCCGAAGCCGTTCGCGGGCGGCATCACCGTCCGGGTCGTGCGCGCCGGCTGGTTCCGGCCCGATGCCGGCGCCTTCTTCGGCGTCATCCCGCATCCGCTGTGGTCGCGCTTCGTGACCCCCGACGAGCGGGGCCGCATCCTCTGCCGCCTCAACCTCCTGCTGGTCGAGGCCGGCGGGCACCGGCTGCTGGTCGAGACCGGCACCGGGGTGCGGATGAGCGACAAGGACCGCGACATCAAGGGCGTCGAGGGCGGCAACCCGGCCGAGGCGCTGCGGGCGGTGGGGGAGGACCCGGCCTCGATCGACTACGTCGTGCTCACGCACCTGCACTACGACCACGCCGGCGGGATGGTCGACGCCGACGGGCGGCCGATGTTCCCGAACGCCCGGTATGTCGTGCAGCGCGACGAGGCCGAGGCCGCCCACGGCGACGAGCTGCGCGTCCAGGGGATCATGGAGGTCGAACAGCTCGACGCGGTGCGCGCCGCCGGCCAGCTCGCGGAGGTCAACGGCGAGGTCGAGGTCATGCCCGGCGTTCGCGTGCTGCGCACCGGCGGGCACACGCGCGGCTCGCAGGCGGTGCTGATCGGGGTCGAGCGGCCTGGGGGCCGCTCCGGCGATCCCACCGATCGCGCGGTCTTCTGGGGCGACCTGATCCCGACGCGCTGGCAGGTCCCGGTGCGCTGGGTGAGCGCATACGACGACTACCCGATCGACGCGATCGAGGTGCGCAACGAGCTCGTCGCCCGCGCCGCCGCCGAGGGCTGGTGGTGCTACTTCACCCACGATCCCGGCGAGATGCCCGTGCGCCTGGAGGCCACCGATCGCGGGTACCGGGCCGTGGAGGGCTGAGGGCTCCGACCCGTTCGACGGCCGGCACGCAGGCCGGATACCATGGTCCGGCCACCTCCGACGCCCTGGATGTCGGATCACCCAACGTCGAAAGGACGCACTTCTCGAATGAACCCAACCTCGTTCGCGCTGCGCCGCGGCGCACTCATCACTCTCATCCTCGTCGTCGGCGCGGCGCTGGCCGCCTGCAGCGGCGGCTCCGATGCCAGCGAGCCCGCTGATGGCGGCTCGGGCGGGACGGCCACCGTCGAAGACGGTGCGGTCGAGATCACGGCCGAGGAGTCGCTCGTCTTCAACGTCGACACCATCGAGGCCACCGCCGGCGAGGACTTCACGATCACCCTCGTCAACAATGACGCCGCGCCGCATAACATCAGCATCTACGCCGAGGAGGGCGGCGAGGTGCTGGCCCTCGGCGACACCGCGGAGGCGGACCAGACGGTCACGCTCGACGTCAGCGCTCTCGAGCCGGGCACGTACTACTTCCAGTGCGACATCCACCCGGACATGAACGGGACGGTCGTCGTCAGCGGTTGACCCATTTCATCGAGACCTGTGACGGGGCGCGCGCCATGCGCGCCCCGCTTCCGTTGCCTAGGCCGATCCCGCCAGCAGCTCGTCGACGATCTCGACCATGCGGGCCGGATCCAGCGGACCGATGACCTCGCGCAGGACGGTTCCCGACTCGCCGATGAAGTAGTGGCGCGGCAGCCCATCGGTCCCGGCCCAGTCGTAGTAGATGTCCAGACCCGGGTCGAGCAGGATCGGGTAGGTCACGCCGTAGCGCTCGGCAAAGTCGGCGACCGCGGCATCCTCCTCGCCCCAGTTCACGCCGAGGACGAGCAGATCGTCGGCGTACTCCTCGGCGATGCGCTGCATGGCCGGCATCTCGGTGCGGCACGGCTCGCACGACGTTGCCCAGAAGTTGACCCAGGTGATGCGGCCGTCCGCATCGGCCAGGGACCAGTCAGTGCCATCGAGGTCGGGTGCCTCCAGTGCCGGGGCGGCCTCGCCGACGAGCGTGCCGGACCTGCCGTCGGGCGCCCCCCGCAGAAGGGGCACGCTGACGAGCCACGCGAGGAGCAGGGCGAGCAGGAGGATGGCCGTGAGCCAGAGCAGGCTGTACCGGCGTCGCCGGAGGACCGATGGGATCATCGGGCCGCGAAGACCTCCTCGAGGTCGGGGCGGGTGATGAGGAGCTCGGCGCGCTCCTCGCCGTCGACGATCAGCACCGGGATGCGGTGCGCGTAGCGCAGGAGGAGGGCGTCATCGGTCTCGATGTCGATGGCGTCCCAGCCGTCGGATCCGAGCATATCGTCGAGCAGGACGCTGGCCTCCTCGCAGAGGTGGCATCCCTCGCGCACGAAGAGCGTCGGCCGCGGCATGGCGGCGATCATACGGTAGGATCGGCCGAGCGCCGCCCGCGTAGCTCAGTGGATAGAGCGCCGCCGTCCTAAGGCGGGCGTCGGGGGTTCGAATCCCTCCGCGGGCGCCATTCAGTCCGTGCTCTCGATCTCCCGGTCGTTGAGCGGCTGCGTCGGCCGGTCGTTGTTCTCGTAGCCGTCGTAGCCGGGAAAGGCCGCGATGAGCTCGTGCAGGCGCTCGACAGCCGTGCCGGACGCGCCGAGCGTGTCCTTCAGCACGATCCAGCGCACGCCCTCGGTGCACCCCGGCGTCGTCAGCGAGCCGGGGTACGTGTAGTAGCTCGAGATGTCGACGCCCGAGCCGCCGAGCGGCAGCAGCTCCGTGGGTGACCGATCCTCGTCGACCTCGACCTCCTCGCCGGCCCCGGCTGGCGCGTTGGCCACGATCGAGTCGAGCAGCGCGTTCGGCGGAGCATGCTGATCCAGGAGGACACCGACGACGGCCAGCTCATCCTCGTCGTTGCGGTGGACGAAGTGCGCCTCGACGTCGTACACGACACCGTCGAGGGTGTGCTCGCTCGGCGCGTGGAAGTGGTACTGCACGAGCGTATACACGTCCTCACCGATGGCCAGCGCGTGCCCGCCTTCCGCCGGCACCGGCACCTCGATGACGTGCCCGGTGTTCTCGACGACGAGCGGAGCCTCGGCGTAGTCGAAGACCAGCGGCGGCAGGTCGGCGGTGTCGGGATCGGCGATGTCGATTGGCGACTGCTCGTCACCCTCGCGGCAGGCCTCGAACGTGGGATCGATGGTGCCCCAGCTCTCCGGGCCGTCCTCGGCGTCGCCGAGGTCGTGGTTCCAGTCGGGAGGCCCGGCAGGGGAAGTCGGGGAGACGCTGCCATCGCCTCCGCAGGCGGCGAGAAAGAGCGCCGAGGCGGCCACGAACGCGGCGACGCCCGGCGCTCTGCTCATCGCTCAGCGGGTGGCGGTCGCGGCCGCGGTCGACCGCTCGTGGATGCCCTCGCCGAACTCCTCGAGCATCTTGGCGTTGAAGGCGGGCAGGTCCTTCGGGGTGCGCGAGGTGACGATGCCACTGTCCACGACGACCTCGGCGTCGACCCACTCGGCGCCGGCGTTACGCAGGTCCGTCTTCAGCGACGGGTAGCTGGTCACGCGGCGGCCGCGGACGACATCGGCCTCGACGAGCATCCACGGGGCGTGGCAGATGGCCGCGATCGGCTTGCCGGAATCCGCGAAGTGCCGGACGAACGCCACGCCGCGCTGGTCCTGGCGCATCGTGTCCGGGTTCTTGACGCCGCCCGGGAGCAGCAACGCCGCGTAGTCGTCGGGACGCGCGGTGTCCAGGGTCAGGTCTACCTTTGCGGTGTCCGCATCGGTCTTTCCGCGGACGCTGCCGTCGTGGTCGGAGACGATTGCTACTTCGGCGCCGGCCTCGCGCAGGGCAGCAACCGGTTCGGTCAGCTCGCTCGGCTCGTAGCCGTCGGTGACGAGGACGGCGACCTTCAGTCCATCGAGTTTCATCGGTGTTCTCTCGTGCGGTTTCGCGGCTTGAAGCCGCAGGTGTCGTGCCACCATGGTCGCAGCGTGCGTCGTCGCCGCCCATCCGGAGCGCGGGCCGCCGACGTATTGATCGACAACGTGCGAGGTGCGCCCCATCATGCCGCGACTATCGTCCGCCCTGGTTGCCGAGGCGATCGGCACCTTCCTCTTCTTCTTCCTGGGAGCCGGTGCCGTCGTGCTCGGCGAACACACGGGGGACACCAGCGGGGGCCTCGTCGGCGTCGCGTTGGCCCACGGCCTCGCGCTGGCTGTGCTCGTCTCTGCGTTCGGCGCCGTGTCGGGCGGTCACTTCAACCCGGCGGTGACGTTCGGCGTCTGGATCACCGGACGGATCGCGCCGGCTCGCGCGGCGATGTACGTCGTCGCGCAGCTGCTCGGAGCGGTCGCCGCGGGCTTCGCGCTGCGGTTCGTCTTCCCGGAGTCGTCGTGGGGTCCGGTCAATATCGGCACGCCGGCGCTGGGCGAGGGCACCGATGTCACGCAGGGCATCGTGATCGAGGCGGTCATGACGATGGTGCTGCTCGTCGCGGTGTTCGGCACCGCCATCGACCCGCGCGCGCCGAAGATCGGTGGCCTGGCCATCGGCCTCGCGGTCGCGGCCGACATCTTCATGGGCGGCCCGCTGACGGGCGCGGCGATGAACCCGGCGCGCTGGTTCGGTCCGGCGGTCGCGTCGGGCACGTACGACGACTGGTACGTGTGGTGGATCGGTCCGCTGGTCGGTGCGGCGATCATCGCGCTCATCTATCGGTTCGTGTGGGAGGCGTCCGCGGAGCCCGAGGTGACTCCGGCGACCCCGGAGGGCTGACGCTCTACAGGGCGAAGGTGAAGAGGCCTGCCAGCGTGGCGAAGGCGTTGAAGTAGATGAGGACGCCGATGGCCACGATGAGCAGGCCGGTCACGACCTGCACCGCGCGGTGGTTGCGCCGCAGGAAGCTCACGAGCGGGCGGAGCGCGGGGAGGGCGAAGGCGGCGACCAGGAACGGGATCGCCAGGCCGATCGAGTAGGCGGTCAGCAGCAGGGCAACCGCCGGGGCCGAGCCGCTCGAGGCGCCCATCGTGAAGATCGCGCCGAGCACGGGACCGATGCACGGCGTCCATCCGATTGCCACCAGCCCGCCCAGCGCGAGCGCCCGGGTCGAGCGCGCCGCCGGCAGCCATTCAGGGTCGACGCCCACCTGGAGCCGATCGAAGACCGGGCCGAAGACGCCGGTGGTCAGCACGCCGATGACGATGACGAGCACGCCGACGGCCTGGCGCGCCTCCGGGATGCGGAAGAGCGGGCCGCCGAGGATGCCGATCGCGGTGCCGAGCACGATGAACAGGACGCTGAAGCCGGCCACGAACAGCAGCGCCTGCGGCAGCACCTGCGCGCGCGTGGCCGCGACCGTGCCCGAGTCGTCGGCGACGGCCGCGTTTCCGAGGAAGGCCAGGTAGACCGGCAGCAGCGCGAGCACGCACGGCGAGATGAAGCTGAGCAGCCCGGCCGCCACGGCGACCGCGATGCTGACCTCGGTCATGGAGCCGAGCCTAGCGGAAGGCCGCCGGTTGGATGCCGGGCTCGACGACGATCGGCTGCGCGATGATCCACAGGCTCAGGACGGTGTAGCCGATCATCAGTGCCACCATCGGCAGGCCGGCGACGGTCGCGCGCGCCGGCGCGTCGCGCAGCGCCAGCCGATGGGCGAGGACGATGCCGGCGATATGGCCGCCCACGATCGCCGCAACGCTCAGGTACCAGATCGCGCCGACCGGGATCCAGCCGATGTCCGGCGCCAGGCTCATGAGCGGGTCGACCAGCAGCGACGGCAGCCAGATCGCGCCGCGAATGACGAGCGTCAGGTAATGGGCGATCAGGTACCCGGCGGCGATCGGCAGGAGGGTCGAGGCGTAGGCGGCCGGCCGCAGCGTGGAGCCCGACGCCAGCGCGCGAGTCAGCGCGAGGGTGGCGGCGAAGGCGAGCAGGAAGGTCGCGACCACGAGGGCGAGGGCGGCCGTATCGGTCAGCAGGAAGGCAAGCGAGGTCGGGCCGAGGGCACCGACGATCGGGGTCAGGAAGAACTCGAGCAGGGCCGCCCCGAACGCCGTCTCGCGCATCCCGTCGTACGTGACACCGGCGAGGACCCCGACGATGAAGGTCGCGTCAGACCAGCCCGGTGAGGCCGGCTCGGTGAGGCCGACGAACCACGTCCGCAGCTCGGGGCGGCGTTCGCCATCCTCGGCCGCGGCGGCGCACTCGGGACAGTCGATGCAGCGATCCGCCGTGCACGCCTCCTGGCAGCCCTGGCACAGCTCGCGGTTGACGGACCTTCGCGCGACCGGGCCGATGCGCCCGAACCAGCCGAGCAGCACCTCGAACAGCTCGCCGTGGCGCAGCCAGGCCACCGGCCCGAAGAGCGCCATGCCGGCCAGGGTGAGCAGCGTGTAGCCGGCCATCAGGGCCGCGGCGGTGGTGGCCACATCGCTGCCCGGCAGGATGAGCTCGCACCACACGGCGGCGGCGAGCAGCGCCACGGCCGGCCAGCGCGCGAGTCCCGACGGGTAGGGGAGGCCGGCGTCGAGGCGCTCTGCGCCGAGGCGGCGCGCGACCCACTCGAGCGCGGCGAACGTCGTGCGGAACGGGCTGAGCGACGGCCACGGGTTGCCGATGACCGCCGCGACGATCGGCAGGGCCACCCAGATCCCGATCCACAGCAGCACCGCCGGCAGCGGCGAGATGTCGGCGACGACGAAGCCGACGGCGATCGCGCCGTACCACCACGCCAGGCCGAGGATGCGCAGCGACGCTCGCAGCACGCCGGCGAGCAGGGTCGGGACGACGGTGGTGGGGTAGTCCGGCTCGGTCGCTCGGCGGGTGGCGACGACGGTGACGACGAACGATGCGGCGACCGCCACGGCCGCGCCGAGCAGGTAGAGCCACAGCGGGACCGGGAGCTGGAAGGCTCCCTCGATGGCATGGGCCGATGCCGCCCGCGGCAGCGCAAGAGGGAGCCCGGCCGCCGCAGCGGCCGCCAGCGCCAGGCGAACCCTAGCGCTCATGCACGGTGAAGATGCCGACGCTCACGCCCTGCGGATCGTCCGCCGGGTGCAGCTCGATCGGGAACTGGCCGCTTCGGTCGGCACTGAACTCGAGCCGGATCTGCTCGCCGGCGCTGATCGTCGTGGCCGGCACGACGGCGTCGAGGCCGTGGATGTGGATGACGCCGTCGACCTCGGGCTCCACGATCAGGGTGACCTGCTGGTCGCGGCAGGCGGCCGGGTCGCTCGGCTCGAGGCTCGTGGCGGTGACGGTCACCTGGATCGTCGTCTCCGCCGCGTCGCAGCTCTCGGGACGGTTCTCCGCCACGCAGGCCGCGAGGACCGCAGCCAGGAGGACGAGGAGCGGGATGGCGACCCGAGTGCGATGCATGACGGCCGAGTATAGGAGCGCCTCTGGCGCGGGCCTTGCAACGCACGCCCGGCACGAGCAGCATATCCGTGGAGGAGCAGTCATGGCTTCGGTTGTCGAGAGCATCGACGTCAATGTGCCGCTGAGCATCGCCTACAACCAGTGGACCCAGTTCGAGGAGTTCCCGCGATTCATGGAGAGCGTCAAGTCGGTCACCCAGACCGATGACACCCACATCCACTGGGTCGCGGAGATCGCCGGCAACGAAGAGGAGTGGGACGCCGAGATCACCGAGCAGCATCCCGACGAGCGGGTTGCGTGGCGTTCGATCTCGGGGCCCAGCCATGCCGGCGTGGTGACCTTCCACCGCATCGACGACGGCACGACGCGGGTGACGCTTCAGATGGACGTCGATCCCGAGGGCGTCGTCGAGAACGTGGGCACCGCCCTTGGCTTCCTGGACCGGCAGGTGAAGGGCGATCTCGAGCGCTTCAAGGAGTTCATCGAGGGCCGGGGCTCGGAGACCGGGGCCTGGCGCGGCGAGGTCGAGGTTCCCTCGCAGCGATGACACGCCGGGAGCAGTCGGGCGGAGGGATGACCGGAGCCACCGGTGACCTGACGCCGGACGACATCCAGCGCGACTTCGAACCGGGCGAGTGGCGCGAGGCAAGCGATCCCGCGCACCACGCCGACGTCACTCGCTCGAGTGCCTCACACGCGCACGAGCACGTTACCCAGGGCGCCGAGCCCGAGGAGGAGCCTCCGGCCGAGGAGCATCAGGGGCACGAGGAGCACGTCGACCGCGAGGCGCGTGATCCCCGGATCGGCGGCGACGAGCGCGCCGACCACGAGGAGCACTTCTAGCGGCTAGCCGACCGGCTGCTTGACGTTGCTGTCCTCGTCGACCTCGATGCCGAACCGCTCGGCGGCGCGGACGATCTTGCGACGTGCCTCCTCCTTGGCGGTCTTGCTCTGGAAGTCCGTCTGGTTGAATCGCGCGATCGCGTTGCGGACGTGCGACTCGTCATGGATCGGCAGGTGCTCGCCACCGTCGCTGTCGACGTAGGCGAACTTGTCCTTGCGGAGCTTGTCGCGGTCATCCGCATCGAGCTCGGCCATGGTCTTTCCCCTTCGTGCGTGTGGTCAGCCAACCAAGTCGCACATCGCGTGCCTGCCCCGGGGCACGCCTCTTGCGTTTGAGCCCCGGCGTGACCCAGACATCGGGACCGATCATTTCCGCGCGGGACGTGACGCGCGCCTTCGACGGGCGCGTCGTCGTCGACGACCTGACCTTCGACGTCAACGCCGGGACAATCCTTGGCGTCATCGGGCCGAGCGGCTCGGGCAAGACGACGACGATCCGCATGCTCACCGGCACGCTTGGCCGTACGAAGGGCGAGATCGCCGTGCTCGGCGAAGACCCGATGCGCTTCAGCCGGCGGGTGCGCGGTCAGCTGGCCTACATGCCGCAGCAGTTCAGCCTCTACGAGGACCTCTCGGCGCAGGAGAACGTCGGCTTCGTCGCGGCGCTGTACGGCATCGGTCCCTTCACGCGGAGAGACCTCATCAAGCGCGCGCTGGAGGTGGTCGACCTGCTCGACGCCCGGCACGTCTTCGCGCGTGACCTGTCCGGCGGGATGCAGCGCCGGCTCGAGCTGGCCTGCGCGCTCGTCCACGACCCGGAGGTGCTCTTCATCGACGAGCCGACCGCCGGCATCGATCCGCTGCTGCGCCAGGCGGTGTGGGACGAGCTGCGCCGCCTCCGCTCGGAGGGTCGGACGCTGGTCGTCACGACGCAGTACGTCTCCGACGCCGAGTACTGCGACCGCATCGCGCTCATCCTCGACGGCGAGCTCGTCGCCCTCGACGTGCCGGACGCGGTCCGCCAGATGGCCTTCGGCGGAGATGTCCTGGAGATCACCGCCGACCGCGCGGTCGATCCGGACCTGCTGGCCGGCGTTGCCGGCGTCGAGAACGTGCGGCAGCCGGGGCCGCGGACGCTGACCGCCATCGTCTCGGACGCCGGGGCCCTGACGCCGCGCATCGTCGAGGCGATGCGGGCCGCCGGCGTCGGCGTCGCCGGCATCGAGGAGCTGCAGCCGACCTTCGACGAGGTCTTCACCGAGCTCGTCGGGCAGCGCCGCGCCCAGCGCAACGGCGACGACAATGATGGGTAGCCTGATTCGCATCGGCTCCTTCACCGGCAAGGAGCTGCGCGAGGTGATCCGTCGCCCGGGCGTGCTGCTCAGCGCGATCATCGGCCCGTTCGCGGTGATGCTCGTCTTCGGCCTCGGCTACTCCGGCTACAGGGCGCCGTTCGCCACCGACATCGTCATCCCCGAGGGCACCAACCTGCCGAGCGACCCCGAGTACTACGCCCAGCTGGCACCCGGACGGCTGGTGGTCGAGGAGATCGGGACCGATGCGGACGCCGCCGAGCAGCGCCTCCGCGACGGAGAGGTCGACCTCGTCATCATCGCGCCCGAGAACGCGATCGAGGAGCTTCGCAACGGCCGTCAGACGACGATCCGCGTGCTGTGGAACCAGATCGACCCGGTCTACGACCAGCTCGCCGGCCTCGCCACCTCGATCCTGGTCAGCAGCCTGAACGCGGAGATCATCGAGGTTGCCGCGTCCGAGGGCATCGCCTTCGTCGAGGGCGAGCTCGGCCCCGCCGCGCCCGATGTGCCGCCCGAGGTCGTGGCGCGCCCGACCACGGCCGAGACCGAGAACCTGGCGCCCACCGAGCCGGACGTCATCAGCTTCTTCGGGCCCGCGGTGTTCGCGCTCGTCATCCAGCACCTGGCCATCACCATTGCCGCGCTCTCGCTCGTCCGCGAGCGGCTCAGCGGCCAGATGGATCGCTTCCGGGTGGCGCCGGTCACATCGACCGAGCTGCTCGTGGGCAAGTACGTCGCGTACGCCGTGCTCAGCCTGGCGGTGGGCGCGGCCGTCGGCGCACTCCTGGTCGTCGTCCTGAACGTTCCGCTGCTCGGCGGCTGGCTGCCGTTCGCCGGGATCGTGCTGCTTCTGACCTTCGCGTCGCTCGGCGTCGGGCTGCTCATCTCGCTCATCGCCGACTCGGAGCGCCAGGCCGTGCAGCTGTCGATGATCCTGTTGCTGGCGAGCGTCTTCTTCTCGGGCTTCGTGCTGCCGGTGAGCGACTTCGCGGAGTGGACGCAGTACATCGCCTACTCGCTCCCGGTGACGCACGGGATCGCACTGCTCCAGGAGCACATGCTGCGCGGCGAGGTCCAGCAGACGTGGATGCTCGGGGCGCTTGCGGCGATCGGCCTGGTCCTCTACTTCGGCTCGCTCCTGCGCCTGCGCCGGATCCTGCGGAGGGCCGACTGACCCGATCGGGGACCGATCAGGCCGGCGGTGCCTCCTGCGCCGCGCGCTGGGCGCGCAGCAGGAGAACCCCGGCCACCAGCGCGGCGACCGCCGGAAGGGTGAGGTACGCGATCAGCAGGGCGACGAGCCCGCGGATCGGCACCGGGTTGTCCGGCACCGAGCCGCGCAGCGCCTCGAGCTCGGTGGCGAGATTCTCCAGCTCGACGCCGATGGCCGTCGCGTCGACCTGGACCTCCGAGACCGATGAGGCCGTGGTCGCGAGCGTCTCGGCAAGCTCGTCGGCCTGGTCTGCGGCGTCGGCGAACTCGTCGGCAAGCGGCGCCAGCGGCTGGGCGCCGAACACGGACAGGTTCATCGCCACCGACAGCGAATCGAGGGTGGCCCCGGCGTCGGCGGACAGGGTAGCCGCCTGGGCGATCGAGCCCTCCGCGTTGACCAGCGACGTGTCGATCGAGTCGAACGACTCGGCCGCTGCGGCGGTCGATCGCGCCGCCGCCTCGAGCGTCGTGTCGGTCGCGGCCGCGAGCCGCTCGAGCTGACCCGCGGCATCCAGCCCGAACGTAAAGCCGACGATCGAGAGGACGACGCCGGCGACCCCGTAAGCCACCAGTCCCCAGGCCAGCGTGGAGCGACCCATCGGCCCTCAATCCTCCGCGAAGAAGGGGTCGTCGCCGTACAGCTCGAGCCATCGGCGGCGCATCTGGCGGATGGTGGCCGCGACCGCGGCATCCGGGGTTCCGGGGGGCAGGAGGCTGGCAATCGCGGCGCGGACGCGGTCGCTACCCTCCATGCCGAGCAGCGCCAGGTAGTCGGCGACGCGCTGCGCCGGGCTCTTGTCGCGCGCTCGCTCGCGGACGAGGACATCGGCCTCGTGATCGAGGGCGCCCGCGTAGTCGGCCTCGGCGCGATCGACCTCCGCGAGCAGGAGCGGGATGTCTTCGAGGCGCGGGTCGGAGTACGCCCAGCGCAGGAAGCTGTCGTTCGGGCCGGGCTGGCGGTCGTGGTGGCCGGAGTGGAACTGCTGGAGGTACTGGCGGCGTTCTGCCTCGGTGCGCGTCAAAGCGATCTGGACCAGCTGTCGCATCTCCGGCGTCCAGCGGCGGAGCGACTCGACGAACTGGCGCAGGGTGAGGCTGCCTGCCGGCTGTGGGCGAAATCGGTGCTCATGAACGTGCTGCACGGGCGACCGTATACTAGCCGCCGTGCGCCGAGCCTTGTCCCTGGCCCTCCGAACGACGCGGGCCGCATGAGGCGCGCGCGGGGGGTCACTGCCGTCCTCTCCGCGGTCCTGCTCGTCCTCGCGGCTACCACCGCCGGAGGGCCGATCCAGGCCGCCGGCCCGGCCCTGCGATACCTGGCGGGGCCTGCCGGTTCCCTCGACCCGGCCTACATCGCCGATGCCGCCGACGTGCAGCTGCTCCTCCAGCTCTACGCGGGCCTGACCCGGCTCGACGAGCGCGGGGAGGCCTATCCGTCGCTCGCGTCGGGATGGGAGGTCAGTGACGACGGGCTCACGTATCGGTTCACGCTGCGCGACGACCTCGCCTTCAGCGACGGCACGCCACTCGTCGCCGAGGACGTTCGCCGCTCGTGGCTGCGGCTCCTCGACCCGGCCACCGGCGCGACCGCGCCCGACGTGCTGAGCGTGGTGGAGGGCGCCACGGCGCGCATGAGCGGCGAGGCGGGCGACGACGAGGTCGGCATCGAGGCGCCGGACGACACCACCCTCGTCGTCCGGCTGCGCCACCCGGCCTCGTACTTCGTCGAGATCACCGCCACACCGGCGACGTTCGTCGTCCCGCCGAATGCCGACGCCACGCCGACCTGGCAGACGCCCGATGGCTTCGTCGGCAGCGGGCCGTACCTCATCGATGGCGTCGAAGGTGCCGACCTCGTGCTGCGCGCCAACGAGCGGTACGTCGCCGGCCCGCCGCCGATCGACGAGATCCGTTGGGTGGCGACGACCGAGAGCGACGGCGCCACCGCCTTCTCCATCGACGCGGTCGACCTCGTGCAGGTCCCCGGCTGGGACGCGACCTGGATCGCGTACGACGCCGACCTCGGGCCACACCTCCATGCGGCCGAGCCACTCTCGGTGAGCTACTTCGGCTTCGACACGGCGCGGCCGCCCTTCGACGACGAGCGCGTGCGGCGGGCCTTCGCACTGGCGCTCGACCGCGAGCGCCTCGTGCCGCTGGCCGAGGGCGCCTCCTCGACGCCGGCCGCCAGCCTCGTGCCGCCGGCGATCTGGCCGGAGGGATTCGCCCCGGCATTCGAGCACGACCCGGATGAGGCCAACCGGCTGCTCGACGAGGCCGGCTACGCGGACCGCGGCGACCTCGGCACCATCGTGGTGAGCGGCGCCGGGCTGGGCGTCGGCCCGGCGGTTGAGATCTGGCGCGAGGAGCTCGGCGCCGATGTCGAGATCGAGGTCATGGACTTCGCCGACTACCTCGCCGTGCTCGACGCGCGGCCGCCGGGCATCTTCACGGTCAACTGGATCGCCGACTACCCGTCGCCGCACGCGATCTACGGCCTCCTGCTCCAGCCCGGCGCCGGCAGCAACTACGGCGACTGGCAGGACGACCGGTTCGCGATGCTGCTCGAGGAGGCGGCGGGCGCGCCCGAGCCCGAGGTCGGCGCCGCCTACGACGCGGTCGACGCGTACGTCGCCGAGCAGGCGCCGGTCATCCCATGGTCGTACGGCGAGACGTGGTGGCTGGTCGCCGACGGCCTGCGCGGGCTCGGCAACCTGACCATCGGCCTCGTCGACTTCGGGAGGGTGTCGTGGGACGGCTGACCCGCCGGCTGGCGCGGCCGCTCCTGGCCGGCGCGCTCCTGGCCGGATACCTCCTCGTGTCGGGGGCCGATGCCGTCGCCGCGCTCGACGGCTTCGAACGGCTGAGTGCCGACTCGACCTATGGCCAGGAGATTCGATTCGAGGCGACCATGGTCGGCCCCGCGCCCGAGAGGCTCGAGCTCCTCATCCGAACGCCGGGCGGCGACGGGTCGCTGGTCGTTCCGGTGGAGCCCGACGGGGCATCGGTCGAGCACGTCTGGGACACCTCGGTCGACCACGTCGTGCCCAACACGCTCATCACATACCAGTGGCGTGGGATCGACGGCGACGAGGTCGTCCTCTCCGAGGAGGGGCAGATCCGCTACGTGGACGACCGCCCCGGGCTCGACTGGCAGAGCGTCCAGCTCGGCGAGGCCACGGTCCACTGGTACGGCGACGCCGAGGCCCAGGCGCTGCGCTTCGGCGAGCTGAGCGCCGTCGGCGTCGAGCGCGCGGAGGACCTGCTCGGCACCGAGCTGGCGGGTCCGGTCGACGTCTTCGTGTACACGACCGCCGAGGACTTCTTCGGGGCGCTGGGGCCCGGCGCGCGCGAGTGGACCGGGGCGGCCGCCTACAGCGAGCTGCGCACCATCTTCATGTGGAACTCGGCCGAGGCCGGATCGCCGGCCTACCTCGAGACGGCGATGATCCACGAGATCACGCACATCGTCTTCCACGACGCGACCGACAACCCGTTCCACGAGCCGGCCCGCTGGCTGAACGAGGGGGTCGCGACGTGGTCCGAGACCCAGGAGGCGTCCGGCGAACGGGCGATCGTCGAGAACGAGGCCGGCGGCGACGGCCTCTTCTCGTTCGACGCGATCAGCGAGCAGTTCCCGATCGGCCAGCGCGGCGGCCGCCTCTCGTACGCTCAGGGCACGACCATGATCGACATGATCATCGCCGAGTACGGGCGCGAGGCGATCGCGCGGACCACGGCGGCCTACCGCGACGGCGCATCGGACGAGGCAGCCCTCGAGGCGGGAACCGGCGTCACGGCCGACGAGCTGTACGCCGATTTCTTCGCCGGGTTCGGCGTCGACGAACCGGCACCCATCGAGCCCGAACCGATCGCGGCCTCGGACGTGGACCGCCCGACCGCGGGCACGATCGACCCCGGCGGCGTCGATCCCGACGCCGAGCCGCCGCCCGGCGAGGCCCTGCCCGGTGAGGGCGAGCCGTCGACGTTCGGCGGCGATGCCGCGGTGGTCGCGGCCCTCGCCATCGGTCTGGTCGCGGCGGGCGGCGCTGCGGTGGCCGTGGCGCGGCGCGCCGAGCGGCGGTCACGCGCATGACCCGGCGCAACGCGCTCGGCAGGGACCGCCGGCGGTGGGCGATCAGCATCGCCGTGGCGCTCGGCGTCATCGGCTTCGTGGGCGCCGCCCAGTGGAACAGCTCACTGGCGCGCCAGGAGTTCATCACCTCGGCGCAGCGGGTGCTCATCACCGAGGCGGAGCAGGCGCAGCGCGAGCAGGAGCGGCTGCGGGCCGAGATCGAGGCGGCCGAGGCGCGGGTCCAGAGCTTCCAGGAGGCGGACGTCGGATCGCAGGCCGCGCGCGAGCAGCTCAACCGCGCGCTCGCCGATGCTCGACTGCGCACCGGGCTCACCGATGTCATCGGTCCCGGCATGGTGCTCGAGATCTCCGACAGCCTGCGCGAGGTGCCGGTCGGCGAGAGCGCGACGAACTACATCGTGCTGGTGGACGACCTGCGCGACATCGTCACCGCCCTGTGGGCGTCGGGCGCGGAGGCGATCACCATAGCCGGCGGATTGACCGCAGGCCCCCCGGCCGAGCGCCTCGTGGCCACCAGCTCGATCTACGGCGCGGGGTCGGCGATCCTCGTCAACGCCGTCCCGCTATCGCCGCCGTTCCGGATCGAGGCGATCGGGCCGGAAGGGCTCCACGATCGCTTCCTGGCGCACCCGAGCTTCCTGGCCCGGGTGGCGCGACGGATCGATGCCTACGGCCTCGAGTTCGCCAGCGAGGCTCGGGACGAGGTGACGCTGCCCGAGTTCATCGGCAACACGCGGCTGCGCTGGGGCACGGCGCTCTCGGAGGAGTCCGAGTGATGGCCGCGCGCATCGCCCAGCTGAGCCTCTTCGCCGTGGCGCTCATCATCGGCCTGCTGCTGGTCGGGCAGCTTCGCTCGCAGGCACGACCGATCGAGCTGTCAAACCTGTCGGCGCAGGAGCTTTCCGCGGTCATCGAGCAGCTGAGCGCCGCGAACGTCGACCTCGACGAGGGCCTCGACGAGCTCCGCGCGCAGATCCGCGACTACGAGCGTGCCGCCGTCGAGGGCCAGTCGGACGTCGTCATCAGCGAGGGGGACCTGCTGCGGATCTCGGCGTTCGGCGGACTCGCGGGCGTCGAGGGCCAGGGGATCCTGATCGTGGCCGATGGCTCCTTCGACCCGATCGCGGTGAACGACCTCGTCCACGAGCTGCGCAACGCCGGCGCGGAGGCGATCGCGATCGACGAGATCCGCATCACCGCCCGATCGGTGGCGGTCCTCGGCACGAGCGCGATCGAGATCGACGGCGTGCCGATCGGCTCGACGTTCGAGATCACCGCGATCGGCTCGCCCGACGGGCTCCAGGCGGCGATCGAGCGGCCCGGCGGGATCCTGAGCCTGTACGAGCAGTCGATCGACGCCCGCTTCACGGTGAGCCAGGTGAACCGGCTCGTCCTGCCGCCAACCGAGCGCGACCTCATGCCGGCGGCGGCGCGCGCGGTCGAGTAGCCTGTTGTGCTGAGTTCGCCACCACGGAGCATGGGCGCCTGATGCCATGAAAGACCTGATCGAGCGCGCGCTGGACGCGGCACAACGGGGCGGCGCGAGCTACGCGGACGTGCGCGTGGTCGAGCGCGAGACTGAGGGGCTGACCGTCAAGAACGGCGCCCTCGAGGCGGCGACGTCGAACTCGAGCGCCGGATTCGGCGTGCGCGTCCTCGTCGACGGTGCGTGGGGCTTCAGCTCGAGCGCGAACCTGGACCTCGAGGAGGCCGAGCGCATCGCGCGCGAGGCGCTCGAGATCGCGGCGGCCTCGGGCATCGCCGGCGGCCCGCCGGTTGAGCTCGACGAGACCGATGCGGTGACCGATACCTACCGCACCGCCTTCGAGGAGGATCCCTTCGCCGTCAGCATCGACGACAAGATCGCCATCCTCATGGAGGCCGATGCGGGCATGGCCCGCGTCCCGGGCGTGGCGATCCGCGAGGGCAACATGGTCGCCGGGCGCGAGCGCAAGACCTTCGCCTCGCTGGCCGGCGCGTGGATCGAGCAGGAGATCGTCGAGGCCGGTGGTGGGATCGAGGCCACCGCGGTCAACGAGTCCGAGATGCAGCAGCGCAGCTATCCGAACTCGTTCGGCGGCCAATCGGTAACCGGCGGCTTCGAGGCGGTGCGTGCCCTGGGCCTCGCCGACCACGCCCAGGAGACCGCGGAGCTGGCGGTCGCGCTGCTCGACGCTCCGCAGTGCCCGTCGGGCGAGATGGACCTCATCCTGGACTCGACCCAGGTTGCTCTCCAGATCCACGAGTCGTGCGGCCATCCGACCGAGCTCGACCGCGTCTTCGGCACCGAGGCGAGCTTCGCGGGCACGAGCTTCCTGACCACCGACAAGCTCGACCAACTCCGCTACGGCAGCGACGTCGTGAGCATCGACGCCGATGCCACCGCCCCCGGCGGGCTCGGGACCTTCGGCTACGACGACGAGGGGGTGCCGGCCCAGAAGGTGCCACTCATCGAGCGCGGCACGCTGGTCGGCTACCTCACCAGCCGCGAGACGGCGCCGCGCATCGGCCGCCGCAGCATGGGCAGCTCCCGGGCGTGGATGTGGAGCAACATCCCGCTCATCCGGATGACGAACATCAACCTGCGGGCCGGCGACGCCGGCAGCCTCGAGGACCTGATCGGCGACACCCGCGAGGGCATCTTCATGAGCGTCAACAAGAGCTGGTCGATCGACGATCGGCGCCTGAACTTCCAGTTCGGCGACCAGGCCGGCTGGCTGATCCGCAACGGCAAGCGGACGCAGCTCGTGAAGAACCCGACCTACACCGGCATCACCCCGCAGTTCTGGGGCAGCTGCGACGCGATCTGCGGCCCGGACGAGTGGACGCTGTGGGGCCTGCCGAACTGCGGAAAGGGGGAGCCGGTGCAGACCGGCCACGTCGGCCACGGTGCGGCTCCCGCACGCTTCCGTGGTGTGAAGGTGGGAGTGGGGCGATGGTAGCCACCCGCACCGAGGTCGACGGCCTTCTCGACCGCGCCCTGGGGCACTCCACCGCGGAGGCGACCGAGGCGCTCCACATCGGGCAGGACGCCGCGCTCACCCGCTTCGCCAACAACCGGATCCACCAGAACGTGCGCGAGCACGACGCTCAGCTCCAGGTGCGGGTCGTCCACGGTGACCGCGTCGGCGTCGCCAGCACGAACCGCCTCGACGAGGCCGGCATTCGCGGCGTCGTCGAGCGTGCCACGGCCATCGCCGAGCGCTCCGCCCCGAACCCACGCGCCGCGATCATCCCGGAGCCCGACGGCCGCAGCCACGACCCCGAGCTCGGATTCGTGGGCGGCACGGCGCAGGCCGGCGCCCAGCGCCGGGCCGAAGGTGCGCGCGCGGTCATCGCCGCCGGCCAGGGTGCGCGGCTCGAGACGGCGGGTTCGTTCTCGACGACCGTGATGTCGATCGACGTCGCCAACTCGAAGGGCATTCGGGCCAGTCATCGGTCGACGCGGGCCAGCCTGCTGACGGTGATGATGGACGGATTCGCCTCGGGTGCGGCGTCGGGGTACGCGCACGCCGGCGCCGCCGACATCGGCGACATCGACGCCGAGGCCATCGGTGCCGAGGCCGCCGGGAAGGGCGACCGCATGCGCGGTGCGGATGCGCTCGAGCCCGGCGAGTACGAGGTCATTCTCGAGGAGTACGCCGTCGCCGGGCTGATGGAGTACCTCTCCTACATCGGCTTCAGCGGCCTCGCCCTCGAGGAGGGTCGATCGTTCATGGAGATCGGCAAGAAGGTCATGGGCGACAACGTCTCGATCTGGGACGACGGCGCGGACCCGACCGGTCTGCCCGCACCGATCGACTTCGAGGGCGTCGTCCGCAAGCGCGTCGATCTCATCACCGACGGCGTCGCGAACGCCGTCGTCCACGACGCCGCGACCGGCGCTCGGGCAGGGACCGGCTCGACGGGCCACGGGCTGCCGGCGCCGAACCTGATCGGGCCGATGGCGCTGAACACGTTCATGGCGCCGGGCACGACGCCGCGCGACGAGCTGATCGGCGGCATCAAGCGCGGCCTGTGGGTCACGCGCTTCCACTACATCAACCCGGTCCATCCCAAGAAGGCGATCCTCACCGGCATGACCAAGGACGGCACCTTCCTGATCGAGGACGGGAAGCTGACGCGGCCGGTGCTGAACTTCCGCTTCACGCAGTCGATCCCCGAGGCCTTCAGCGACCTCCGCGCCGCGAGCCGCGAGACGAAGCTCCTTCCCGGCGAGTTCTTCGGCGCCTCGCGCGTTCCGGCGCTGCACCTCGGCTCGTTCAACTTCACGGGCACGACCGTCTCGGAGGGCGCCGGGTGAAGATGGCCGCCCCGCTCGAGCTCCGCATCGGTGATCGGCTCCGACTGCGCAAGGAGCACCCGTGCGGGAGCCGCGACTGGGAGGTCGTGCGGCTGGGGGCGGACATCGGCCTCGTCTGCTCTGGCTGCGGCCACCGCATCCTGATGGACCGTCTCGACGTCGAGCGCCGCTTCACCGAGTACCTCGCCCGCGGCTCCGAAGAGCCAGCCTAGACCGATGGCGCACGTGGAGCTGCAACCCCACGACGCCGCCGGCGACCTCGCCGGCGCCGGAACCGTCTTCAAGAACCGCGCCTTCGTCTATCTGTGGTCGGCCCAGACGCTGAGCCAGCTGGCCAGCAACATGGTCCTGGCCGCGCTCATGGCCACCGTGCGGCGCACGACGGGCTCCGACACCGCGGTCGCCGTCCTCATCCTCAGCTTCCTCGTGCCGGCGGTGCTGTTCAGCACGCTCGGCGGCGTCCTCGTCGAGCGCAGTAACGCCAAGACGATCATGCTCGCGACGAACGTGTTCCGGGCGATCGGGATCGTCGGCTTCATCTTCGTGGCGCCGACGACCGCGACCGCCAACGTCCCGCTCGTCTACCTCATCAACTTCCTGATCGCCACCGCCACCGCGATCTTCGCCCCGGCCGAGCTGACCGCCATCCCGCGCATCGTGGATCGGCGGAACCTGATGGCCGCGAACTCGATCTTCGTGCTGACGATCAACGCGACCTTCGCGATCGGCTTCGGCTTCCTCGGGCCACTCGTGCTCAACGTGTTCGGGCCGATCGCGGTGTACGTCATCGTGGCGCTGATGTTCGCCGCGGCCGCCGTCGCGATCCTGCCGCTGCCCGACATCAGGCCCGACCACGTCGTCGCCGCGGCGGGCGATGCGGCCGGGCGCGCGGTGCATGAGCTCTACGCCCAGCTCAGCGAGGGCGTGGCGTTCGTGCGGCGCCACCGCGTCATCGCCTGGAGCCTCGCCTACCTGGGCATCAGCTCGAGCCTGATCGGGGTGCTCGGAGCAATCGGTCCGGGCTTCGCCGTCGACGTGCTGGGCCTCACGCCGGAGAACTTCTTCTTCATCATGGGCCCGGCGGGCCTCGGCGCAGTCCTCGGCATCCTCTTCCTCAACTCGTACGGCAAGGCGATCCCGAAGCGCCTGGTGATTGACGTCGGGTTGGTGTCGATGGGCATCACGCTCGTGCTGCTGGCGACGGTCAAGCCGGTGGCGGGCGCGTTCGGGGCGGCGACAGGCCCACTCGAGGAGGTGGTGCCGGCCATCGCGCCGCTCATCAGCGTCATCGGCATCGTGGTGGTGATCGCCCTCTTTGCCGGCATCGAGTACGCCTTCGTCGCCATTCCGGCGCAGACCGCGCTCCAGGAGGACCTGCCACCCGACGTGCGCGGACGCATCTTCGGCATCCTCAACACGCTGCTGTCGGTCGCCTCGTTCCTGCCGGTCCTGCTTGCGCCGGCGATGGCCGACATCCTCAACATCTTCTTCGAGGACGCGGGAATCCCGATCGTGATGGCCTTCCTCGGCGTCGCGACCCTGTGGGCCGGCGTCATCTCGTGGCGTCGTAACGCGCGCCAGGGCCTGCACGACCACGATCGCGGGATCCCACCGGGTCCGCTCCCTCCCGAGCCGGCCCCCGATCCGGTCCCCGCGCCGGGGGTGCCGGACGCGACGGACCCGGCGACGTCGAGCGAGCCGCCGCACCGCCATCGGCGACGCCATCGCCCCGTCGCCCATGGCGACTAGGGTCGTCGCCGCCTCGTTCCTCGCCGTCTCCGCCCTCGTCGCCTGGCTGACCATCACGCAGCCCTTCGCGGCGCGGCTGCTCCAGCTGCTCATCGTCGTCTCGATCGGATACGTCGGCTGGCTGGCATGGCACGGCGCTCGCGTCATCCGCGATGCGCTGGCCCGCGGCGGCGAGGCAGTCGGGCGCGCTGACGGCCTGCCGTTCGTTTCGATCGTGCTGCCGGCGTCGAACGAGGAGTCGGTCATCGGCCAGGCAGTGGCCTCGCTCTGCGCGCAGCGCTACGCCGCTGCCGACGGGAGCCCGCACTACGAGCTGGTGGTCGTCGACGACGGATCGACCGATCGCACCGGCGCCTGGGCGACCGAAGCGGCCCGCGGCGCGTCCCACGTCGTCGTGCGACGGAGGGAGCGAGGGCCCGGGCCGCGCACGAAGGGGGCGGTGCTGGCCTGGGCGCAGCCGGCGCTGCGCGGCGAGGTCATCGGGGCGATCGACGCCGACACCCTGGTCGAGCCGGACTTCCTCGAGCGCGCGATGCGGGCCTGGTCGCGCGACCCGAGCGCGGATGCGATCCAGGTGGCGCGCGCGCCGCGGAACGCATCGGTCTCGTGGCTCACGCGGGCGCAGGCCGAAGAGCAGCTGATGGACATGACCAGCCAGTGCGGCCGCTGGTCGACCGATGGCACCGCCGAGCTGCGCGGCAACGGCATGTTCGTGCGGCGCGAGGCGCTCGAGGCGGTCGGCGGCTGGAGCCCGCGCGCGCTGACCGAGGACCTCGACCTGTCGACGCGGCTCGAGGCGAACGGCCGTCACGTGACCCTGGCACCGGAGGTCGCCGTCGGCGAGGAGGCGGTCGAGGCGCTCCGGGCGCTGTGGCGGCAGCGGCTGCGCTGGGCGGAGGGCAGCCTGCGGCGCCTGCTCGAGCACGGGCCGGGCCTGCTGCTCGGCCCGCAGCCGCTGAGCCGCAAGGCCGACTTCCTGGCCTTCGCCGGCGAGTTCCTGGTACCGCCGCTGTTCGCCACGACCATCGTCGCCAGCCTGGCAACGATCCCGCTTCCGCGCCCCGCCGACTGGAGCGTGCCGGCGGCGCTCTTCCTGAGCTACGGGATCGGCATCTTCCTGCTGGCCCTTGGCGGGCTGTGGGCGACCGGCGAACGCGGCCCCACGTTGGTGGGTCGCGCCACCCGCGGGGCGCTGTTCCTGTCGCACTGGCTCCTGGTCGTGCCCGTCGTGCTCGTCCGCATCGCGTTCGGCCCGGAGCCTGCCGGCTTCGTGCAGACGCCGCGCTTCACCGGCACTCCTGACCGATGAGCCCGCCGCGTCCCGAGCTCGTGGTGGCCGGGCGGATCGTGCTTGCCGCCGAGCCGGACGGGCTGGAGACCGCGGAGGCGATCGGGATCCTTGGAGGCCGGGTCGTGAGCGCGGGGACGCGCTCCGACGTGACCGATGGCGCCGCTCGCGGCGCCCGCTTGCTCGACGCCGGCGATGCGGCCGTGATCCCGGGCCTGCACGACTTCCACATCCATCTCGTCGGCCTGGCGCGGACCCGAAGCGCGATCGCGCTCGATGACGCGGCCGATGGGGCGGAAGTGGCGGCGCGGTTGGCCGCCGCCGCGCGGGTCGGGGACGGCGACGCGTGGCTGACTGGCCGCGGCTGGAACGAGCGGCAGGTGGCCGGCATGGAGCCCGGCGCGCTCGACGCCGCGGCGGATAATCGGCTCGCCTTCCTGACCAGCCACGACGGCCACTCGGCCTGGGCGTCGCCCCGCGCGCGACGGCTGGCCGGCCTGAGCGCGGCCACGCCGGATCCACCCGGTGGGCGCCTCGAGCGAGACGCCCGACGCGAGCCGACCGGCATCCTGCGCGAGACGGCCATGGACCTCGTGGCACCACTGGTGGCACGTCACCAGGGAGATGCGCTGCGCGACGCCCTCGACGCCACGCTCCGCGATCTCTCCGGCCTGGGCCTGACCGGCGCCAGCGAGGCGGGGGACTACACCGATGCCAACGGGACCGGCGCCGATGTCGCGCTCGGCGACTCGTACTCGACCCTCACCGACCTCGGCGACCTCGTCGATGGACGGCTGCGCCTGACGCTCGGCATCCCGGCTGACGCCCTTCCGGCTGCCGCCACCCGAGGCCTGCGCACCGGACTGTCGCTCGACGGTCGTCGCACGATGCGCTTCGGCTGGGCCAAGGAGTACGCCGACGGCGCGCTCGGCTCGGGCACGGCCGCGCTCTTCGAACCGCGCACCTGCGGCACGCCGGACGCCGGCATCCTGCGCGTGACCGCCGGCGAGCTCGACGAGCTCTTCGCCACCGGGCGCTCGGCCGGCATCGGGCTGGCGGTGCACGCCATCGGCGATCGGGCCTCGGCGGCAGTCCTCGACGCCGTCGAGCGAGCGCCCGTGCGGCCGGGGCCTACGCCGAACGACCGGATCGAGCACGCGCAGCTGCTCCGTCCGCAGGAGGTCGATCGGTTCGCGCGGCTGGGCGTCACGGCCAGCATCCAGCCGATCCACGCCGCGGCCGACCGCGACCTGGTCGAGGACTGCTGGGACGGGCGCCAGGACGGCGCCTACGCCTGGCGCTCGCTGCGCGCGGCCGGAGCCCACCTGGCGGCCGGGTCGGATGCGCCGGTCGAATCGGTCAACCCGTGGCTTGGCATCTTCGCGGCCGTCCATCGCCGCCTGCCGAGCGACCCTCGAGACGACTGGCGCACGGCGCAGGCGCTGACCGTGGTCGAGGCCCTGGGCGCGTACACGCTCGGGCCTGCCCGCGCGATCGGTGCCTCGGACGAGGGGGACCTGCGACCCGGAGCTCGCGCCGACCTCGCCGTCCTGTCGGTCGACCTCGACACGCTGCTCGCCGCCGACGAGCGGCTCGCCGGCGTCCGCTCCGACCTCACCCTGGTCGACGGCGTCGAGGCCCCGAGGGTCTGACCGAGCGCTGGCCGCGCTCGGGCTACCGCTGCCGGAAGTGCCGGTCCAGCTCGGACGCCCATGAGCGGCCGAGCGCGTCGCCGTGCTCCGCCAGCCAGTCGGCCAGGCGCACCCGGCCGGTTGGAGGCGCCGAAGAGAGCATCAGTCCGGACTGCAGCTCGGTGATCTCGTCGCGGGTGAGGACGACGTCGCGGACGACGAGGCCGATGAGCCGAGCCGCCGCCAGGGCCGCTCCGGCAGGCACGTGCACCAGGCGCGTCCGGCTGCCGACGGCGCGCCGGACCAGGGTCACGAACTCGTCGAAGTCGAGGATATCGGGTCCTGCGGCATCGACGGTCACGTTCTGCGTCATCGAGCCAACCCGGACCGCCAGGTCGGCGATGTCGTCGATGTGGACCGGCTGGACCCGATACCGACCGTCGCCGGGGATCCCGAACACCGGCAGCCGCCGGAGCGTCCAGGCGAGATTGTTGACGAGGATGTCGCCGGGTCCGAACGTGATCGTCGGTCGGACGATTCCGTGCTCGACGCCCGACACGGCGAGCAGGTCCTCGACGGCGGCCTTGGCGCGGAAGTAGGCCGTCGGTGCGTCGGGGGCGGCGTTGATGACGCTGAGGTGGACGATTCTGCGGACACCGGCCGTGCGTGCGGCCTCGATGAGTGCCCGGCAGCGCTCGACGGCCCAGCGGTAGGTGATCGGTCCTCGCTCGAACCGGATCCAGAACGTGTTGTAGAGCGTGTCCACGCCATCGAGCGTCCGGGCCAGCCGGGTGGCGTCGGAGTCGACCGCGGCGCTCACCGCGAGCGGTCCGAGCGGATGCGGCGACCACGCCCTGCGCGTCGAGGTCGATCACCCGACGATCGCTCGCCACCAGCCGCTCGCCGATGAAGCGGCCGGTGTAGCTGGTCGCGCCGGTCACGGCATCGGTGGACATGCGAAAACGCTACTCCGAAGCCGGTCCGAAGGGATAGGATGCTCGGCGGGCGGGCCAGCGAAGGATCGGCGGAGCTGGGCAATGATGGCGGACGACCGCGGTAGGCGTGACGACGACCCGGAGCTGCGTGGGGGCCTCATGCCGGTCGGCCCGGGCGGCGCGACGAGCTTCGACTCGACCGTCCTCGACTTCGGTCATCACGCCGGCCACACGATCGCCGAGCTCGCCGGCACCGATCCCGACTACCTGCGCTGGCTGGCTCGCCACCCGTCCGGCTTCCGGTACCGCGCCGAGATCGAGCGCGTGCTCGACTCGGCTGTTCCGCACGCGGGCGACTGGCAGCGCTGATCGCCTATCCTCTGTCCGAGCGAGCGAGTGACGGCCCGCGACGACTGAATTGAAGGAACGGAGGAGCACACACTCAATGACTTCGAGCAGTAGCAGCGGCAGCGTCAGCGGCTGGGCCGTGGGGTTCACGGCCTTCGCGGCGATGATGCTGGTCCTCATCGGCTTCTTCCAGGCCGCCATGGGCCTGGTCGCCGTATTCAACCAGGACTTCTACGTCGCGACGGAGAACTACATCTTCGCCCTCGACGTCGGCACGTGGGGATGGATCCACCTGATCTGGGGCATCGTCGTCCTGATCGCCGGGTTCAGCGTCCTGTCGGGCCAGACGTGGGCGCGCGCGGTCGGCACGATCATCGCCATCATCTCGGCGATCGAGGCCTTCGCGTTCATCCCGTACCAGCCGTTCTGGTCGATCATCGTGATCGCCCTCTCAGTGCTCGTCATCTGGGCGCTGACGACCAGGGTGGACATCGGCGAGGACCTCGACGCGGTCTAGGCGAGGAATCCTTCCCCGAACGAGTTCGGCACCCGGCTGACCGGGTCGGCTCTGTCACACTTCGCGCCCCGAACGCATCTGGGCTGGTGAGCGTGGAGTACAGGTGGAGCTGATCCGGGCCGGGAGGCTGCCCCGGGCACCAGCTCGTCATGCGACGCGGGCCGCCGGACGCTTCGCGTTCAGCCGGTCGCGCCACTCCAGGAATCGGGCCCCCTCATCGACGCGCCAATCCGGTCCGCCGAATCCGAGCGTGAACTGGGTGAAGCCGAGCGCCACGTAGGCATCGGCATCCGCTCGCAGGAACCGCTCGATGTCGTCCGGCTGGAGGCCGACGCTCCACTCGATCTCGTACGGGTCGCGGCCGATCGCCTCGCAATGGCCGATGAGCGCGGCGACCGCCGGCTGCACCTCCTCGATGGAGTCCGGGAAGAAGGCGTGCCATGCATCGGCATGTCGGGCGACGATCGGAAGCGTCAAGCTCAGGCCGACGCCGGCGATCAGGATCGGCATGCGGCGCATCGGCGGCGGGTTGAGTGATGCCAGTCGCTCGATGATCTGCGGCGTCGCCCGCTCCAGCGCTCGGATGCGCGAGGCCCGCGTGCCGAACTCGTAGCCGTAGCGGCGGTAGTCGCGCTCGAACCAGCCGGCTCCCAGGCCCATGATCACGCGGCCGCCGCTGATGTGGTCGACGGTGCGCGCGATGTCGGCATGAAGGTCCGGGTTGCGATACGAGTTGCATGCCACCAGCGGGCCGAGCTCGATCCGCTCGGTCGCCTCCGCCCAGGCCGCCAGCATCGACCAGCACTCGAAGTGCCTGCCGTCCGGCGGTCCGTCCAGCGGGCTGAAGTGGTCCCAGGTGTAGAGGATGTCGTAGCCGAGCTCCTCGCTGCGAACCGCGGCCGAGCGGATGTCACGCCAGTCGCCGTGCTGCGGATGCAGCTGGGCCGCGATCCGGATCGGTCGGGCCTGATGGGTGTTCATGAGCCCCATGCTTGACCTTCCCCCAAAGGGAAAGTCAAGGTATCGTCCTGACATGTTCCCGATCGGTCAGTTCGCCCGCCTCGCCGGCGTCAGCGCCAAGCAGCTGCGCGCCTACGACGCCCTCGGACTCTTCCGCCCGGCCTGGGTCGACCCGTGGAGCGCGTACCGCTATTACTCCCCGGCGCAGCTGCCCGAGCTACGTCGCATCCTCGCGCTTCGGCAGCTCGACATGGGTCTCGAGGAGATCGGCGAGCTGATCCGCGGCGGCGACCTCGGTGCCGCGCTCGACCGGCGCCGCGTGGAGCTCGAGCGCGATCGACGCCTCGCGGAGGAGCGGCTGGCTGCTCTGGACATCACCGTCGGAGACACCGATGTCGTCCTCCGCCCGGTGTCCGACGAGCCGGTCGCCATCATGGGCGTCGGAGCCGATGCCTCGGTCGCCTTCGACGAGCTCGAGGCCTACGTCCGCGACCTCGGCCGCCGGGCTCATCGGCCTCCGGGTGCCATCCCGTCGCTGCGCGAGATCTTCGTGCCGGTCAGCGGTCCGGTGCCCGAGACGGACCGCATCGCCTACCGGCGACTGCCTGCGGCGCGGGTCGCATCGGTCATCCATCGGGGTCCGTACGGGGGCATTGCGGAGGCAAGGGCGGCGCTGCTGCGCTGGGTGCAGGCGTCCGGCCTCGAACCCGCCGGACCGATGCGCACGCTGTACCTCCAGTTCGGCGCCGATCCCGCTCTGCGCCTGCCACCGGACTGGGTGGTCGAGCGGTCCGAGGATCTCGTCACCGAGCTGGTGCTTCCCGTGGAGACCGCTTGACGTTGCATTAGGACGCGTTGGGTATCGTTGTCGGTAACACCCACAGTGCACCGGAGGTGTTCCCCTATGGCGCAAGTCGCAACCGCCCTCATCAACAAGCCCGCCTGGGTCGATATCGCAACGACCGACGCGCAGGCGGCGCGAGACTTCTACTCGAAGCTGTTCGGCTGGAACCTCGAAGTCTCGGAGGACCCGCAGTACGGCGGGTACGCGACGGCGAAGCTGGACGACAAGTCCGTCGCCGGCATCGGGCCGAAGCAGGAGGGGGATCAGGGCCCGACCGCGTGGTCGCTCTACATCGGTACCGATGACGTCGACGGGCTGGCGAAGAAGGTCCAGGACGCGGGCGGCACCGTCGTCGCGCCGCCGTTCGACGTCGGGGACCAGGGCCGCATGACGGTCCTCGCCGATCCTTCGGGCGCGTTCATCTCGGCCTGGCAGGCCGCCGGAATGAGCCAGTTCGCCGAGGGCATGCCCGACACCTTCGGATGGGCGGAGCTCAATGCGCGCGGGCTCGAGCGCGCAATCACGTTCTACGAGACTGTCTTCGGCTGGACGCATTCCGAGCAGCCCTTCGGCGAAGGCGAGGTGTATACCCAGCTCGAGCACGACGGCCAGCCCATCGCCGGCGCGATGGAGATGGACCCGCAGATCCCCGCGGAGACTCCGAGCTACTGGCTGATCTACTTCAATGCCGACGATGTGGACGCTCGGTTCCAGAAGGCGATCGAGCTCGGCGGCCGCGAGATGGTTGCTCCGCAGGACATGCCCGGTGGCCGGTTCGCCATCGTCACCGATCCGCAGGGCGCCGCATTCGGCATCCTGAAGGTCCAGCAGCAGTAACGCCGACGGAGGACCAGTCATGAGGATCCTCGTCATAGGTGGCACCGGGCTCATCGGCTCCAAGGTCGTCGCCAAGATCACCGAGCAGGGTCACGAGGCCATTCCGGCCTCGCCAAGGCTGGGCATCAACTCGATCACCGGCGAGGGGATCGCCGAGGCGATGGACGGCACGTCCGTCGTCATCGACGTCTCGAACTCGCCGAACTTCGAGTACCAGACGGCCCTGGAATTCTTCAAGACCTCGACCCGCAACCTGCTGGCCGCCGAGGCGGCGGCAGGCGTCGGGCACCACGTCGCCCTATCGGTCGTGGGCACGGCGTCCCTTGCCGAGAGCGGTGATCCGGACACGACGACCGCCGGATACTTCAGAGCGAAGCTCACCCAGGAGGACCTGATCCGGGGGTCCGGAATCCCGTACTCGATCGTCCACGCGACCCAGTTCTTCGAGTTCGTCAATTCCATCGCCGACGACGCGACCGACGGCCGGACGGTGCGGGTCCCACCGATCCTGTTCCAGCCGATGGCAGCCGACGACGTCGCCGCCGGGGTGGCCCGAGTTGCCGTCGGCACGCCCGTGAACGGGATCGTGGAGATCGGCGGCCCAGAGCAGTACCGATTCGAGGACGTCGTCCGACGCGTGCTCGCGGCCGCCGACGATCAACGCCAGGTGGTTTCCGACCCCAAGGCCGGCTACTTCGGGATCACCGTCACCGAGCGCACGCTCGTGCCCGCGGAGGGGGCCCGTCTCGGGGAGATCCGACTCGACGACTGGCTTCGCCAGTCCACCGCCGTGAAGACGGCAGTCTGATCAACCACACCAGGAGAGTCGACGATGAATACCTCTTCTACGCAAACCGAGTCGCCAGCGGTCGGCCAGCCCAACTCCGAGCGCGAGCGCGAGCAGATCGAGCGTGCGAATGCGAGCACCGCGACGCCGGTGCTGTTCATCCACGGACTGTGGCTGTTGCCCTCGAGCTGGGACAACTGGGCGAAGCTGTTCGAGGAGGCCGGGTACGTCGCGCTGACGCCGGACTGGCCTGATGATCCGGAGACGGTTGAGGTCGCCAGGGCGGAGCCCGAGGTCCTCGCGAACAAGACCCTCAAGCAGGTCGCCGATCACACCACGGAGGTCATCACTGGCCTGGACAAGAAGCCGGTGATCATCGGGCACTCCACTGGCGGCCTGCTGGCGGAGATGCTCGCGGGGCAGAGCCTCTCGGCGGTCACCGTCGCGATCGACCCCGGAGTCTTCCGCGGCGTTCTGCCGTTGCCGCTCTCCGTGCTGAGGTCGGCGGGTCCCTTCCTCATCAACCCGCGCAACCGCGGCCGCGAGATCACGCTCACGTTCGATCAGTTCAGATATGCCTGGGCGAACGAGCTGGACGAGGAGGAGTCGATGGAGCTCTACGACAAGTTCCATGTCGCCGCCTCCGGGATCTCTCTCGCGCAGATGGGCAACGCGAACCTCAACCCGTGGACCGAGGCGAAGGTCAACACGAAGAACCCCGACCGCGGTCCGCTGCTGATCATCGAGGGCGAGAAGGACCACACGGTGCCGTGGGCCATCGCGAATGCGGCCTACAAGCGGCAGAAGGTCAACCCGGGCGTGACGGAGATCGTGAAGATCCCGAACCGAGGGCACGCCCTCACGATCGACCACGGCTGGCGCGAGGTCGCCGAGACCGCGCTCGCCTTCGTCAAGCGGTTCGCCTAGGCGATCGCCTTCCCGATGTGCGTGCCGCCGGCCGGCCACTGAGGCCGGCCGGCGCGCCAGCGTCGATCCGCTCGCGACTGGTCGCAGATTCGCGAACGGCCATGTGGTCTGATACGATCTCGACCTGCTCGACGGGCTCACCGGCTTACAGCTCTGAAGCAAGCATTGAGCACGAATCGAGCGATTTCGGCGGGCGGCTAGCTCAGCTGGTTAGAGCACTTGCTTGACATGCAAGAGGTCACTGGTTCGAGTCCAGTGTCGCCCACCACCCTCCTCCGCCGCACTTTCGCACGTCGCCCTGAGTTGCCCGCCTGACCCGAAGGCTCGCTCCTCCACATCCTCAGACCGATGCGATCGTCGAGCAGTCGGATGTCCCCTCCCTCGATGCACAGTGAGGAACGCCAATGGGCAAGCTGATCTACCTCCTCAACGTGTCGCTCGATGGGTTCATCGAGACGCCGGACCACTCACTCGATTGGGCGACCGTCGATGACGAGATCCACGGCTGGTTCAACGACCAGATGAGATCGCTCGACGCCACGCTGTACGGCCGCCGGATCTACGAGGTGATGGCCGCCCACTGGCCGACCGCCGAGGACGACCCGGCCATCACAGATGTGGAACGCGAGTTCGCGCGTATCTGGAATCCGCTGCCGAAGATCGTCTTCTCGTCGAGCCTCGACTCGGTCGAGCACAACTCGCGCCTCGTGAGCGGCGATGTGGGCGAAGTGCTGGAAGAAGTCCGCCGCGAGTTCGACGGCGACCTCGGCGTCGCTGGACCGAACCTGGCGGGGCAGTTCGTCCAGCGTGGGCTGGTCGACGAGTATCGGCTCGTCGTCCATCCGGTCGTCCTCGGCGCTGGCACGCCGTTCTGGCCGCGGCTCGACGATGCGCAGCGCCTGCGGCTGATCGAGACGCGGACGTTCGCTGCGGGCCCGATGCTGGTCTCGTACGCCCCCGCCTAGGCCACGCACAGGCGCTAGGATTCACGCCACATGACCGATCAGCCCCGGTGGGAGTCCCCCGAAGCGCAGGCCGCCTCGAGCGGCGCCCCAGTAACTTCCCCCGAGCGCCCGCTGCCGCTTCGTCAGATGGGGATCGGCGAGATCATCGATGCGGCGGTCAAGCTGTACCGGCGCGACTGGCTGGCGCTCATGGGCATCGTCGCCTTCGTGCTCGTGCCGGTCACGTTCATCCAGTTCTGGCTGACCCAGGTCATGCTCCCGCCGGTCGGCTCGACGCCCTCGAACGAGGCCGCGCTCCAGTTCTTCGCGGTCAGCCTCGTCTTCTTCGCGGTGCAGTTCCTGATCGTCCAGCCGTTCCTGGTGGCGGCGATCGCTCGCGCCGCGGCCGATGCGTACCTCGGCCAGCGCGTCGGCGTCGGGAGCACGTATCGGTACGCGCTCGCCAAGCTGCCGGCCATCCTGTGGGTCACGATCCTGACCTCGATCATCACGATCATCGGCTTCATCCTGCTGATCATCCCGGGGATCATCGCCTTCGTCCGGCTGTCGCTCACGCCCCCGGTGGTGGTCGTCGAGGACGTCCGCGGGACGAAGGCGGTGAGCAGATCGTGGCGCCTGACCAGCGGGCACTTCTGGCGGCTGTTCGCACTGCTGATCCTCTCCACGCTCATCGCGACGGTCGGCGTGCTGATCATCACCATCCCCACCGAGGTCGTCGCGCTGATGCTGGGTCCAGCCGGGTGGCCGGTCGCCGCGCTCGGGACCACGCTGGCGGCGGTCCTGATCACGCCCTTCAGCATGCTCATCATCGTCCTCTTCTACTTCGACATGCGCATCCGCAAGGAAGGCTTCGACATCGAGGTGATGGCGCAGGAGCTCGCGCCCGCGTCGTGAGGCGGAGGGGCCTCCGGCTGCTGGTGCCGATCGTGGCACTGGCAGGCACGCTCGCGGTCGTCGGACCGGGCCTCGCCCAGACAGAGGTCAGCCCGGACGAGTACCTGGAGAGGCTGCAGCGGGCGCAGGAGCTTGCCCAGCTGGACGGCAGCCGCCCCATCGTCGGAGCGCATGGCCGATGTGCGCGATGCGCTGGGCCTGCCCGTCGAGATCGCCATCGGCGAGTGGGTCGGCGAGGTCGGACCGGACCCGATCCTCGAGGGGCTGCCCGGCGACGCCGTCGCCGACTTCGAGGTCGCGAGCGAGCGGCTGGCCGACCCTCGAGCGTTCGTTCGCCGATGCGGTCTCGGCCCAGCCCGTCGACTCCGCCCGCGTCGCCGCGGCGCTCGACGAGGCCTATCGCGGCGTGGTCCCGCCCCGGCCCGACCTGCTCAGCGAGATCCTGCGGGTCATCGGCGAGGTGATCGAGGCGATCCTCCAGCGTTTCGGGGACGTGCTCGCGAACGCCGGGAACGCGCTGGCATGGATCGTCCTCATCGCCATCGCCGCGATCGCTGTGCTGCTCCTGTTCCGGGCGCGGCTGGTGCCCGATCGCGTGTCGCCGGCCGCACGATCGCTGCGCGCGAGCGAGTCGGTGGACTGGGCGGCGCGAGCGGAGGAGGCACTGCGGGCAGGTGACCTCCACGAGGCCGTCCGCGCCCTGTACCTGGCCCTGCTGGTCGTCCTTGCCGGGCGAGGCATCGTCGCGGAAGCGCCGGCGCTGACCGCGGGCGAGGCGCGCTTCGCGGTGCAGCGCAGGCGACCGGCGCTCTTCCCCGCGATCGCTCGTGCCACCGAGTCGTACGAGCGGGTGGTCTACGGCGGAGCGGCGCCCGACGAACGGGACGTCGAGCACCTCCGCGACGCCGCCGCGCAGGCGAGGAACCCGTGATCACCCGGCGGCGACTCGCTGATCGCCGGAGCCGTCGCTGCGCTGGCCGTGCTGGTGGTGCTGACGCCGCGCACCGAGGACCCGAACGACACGCAGGCACTGCGCCGATATCTGACCGGTCTCGGCCTCGACGTCAGCGATCGCGAGGGGCTGCCTGCCGCGGGCGGGACGCTCGTCCTGCTCGCCGACGTGCGGACCCCCGACGAGGCGCAGCCGATCCTGGACTGGGTCGAGGGCGGCGGTCATCTCGTCGTGACGTCCCCCGACTCCGCGATCGTCGGGATGGTCGGGGCGTCGGCGGCCGAGACGATCGGGTTCACGGGCGTGGTGGAGCTCGAGCCGGGCTGCATCGCTCCAGCCGTCGTCGGCGTCGAGCGTATCGCGGTCCGATCGACCGACCGCGTCCTCCGGTCGAGCGATCCGGCCATGGTGTCGTGCTTCCCGGTGGGGGATGGAGCGCTCCTCCTGACCCGCGCTTATGGCGAGGGCAGCGTCACCCTGCTCGGCGGCCCGAGCCCGTTCACGACGACTCTGCTGCGCGAGTCCGACAACGCCGTCCTCGCCGCGCAGGTGGCAGGTGAGGGCCCCGAGGTGGTCTTCGGCCCGCCGTCGGTGGCGCCTCCGGCCGCGATGGGGCTCTGGGACGCGTTGCCGGATGGTGCCCGTGCCGCGCTGGTGGCGATCGTCATGGCGGCGGTTGCCTTCGCTCTCGTCCGCGCCCGGCGGCTCGGACGACCGGTGGTCGAGGAGCCGGTCGCACCGATCCCGGGAAGCGAGCTGGTCCGCGCCGCGGGACGCATGTACCGCCAGGCGAGAGCCACCGCGTATGCCGGCGGGCTGATGCGGCGCGCGGCGGCGGCGAGGATGTCGAGGCGCCTCGGCGCGGGCGGCGGTCACGACATCTCCGGCGCGCTGGCCCGCGCCAGCGGGCTGCCGCAGCAAGAAGTCGAGGAGATTCTCGCGGGCCGGGACCCTCGTGACGACGATGAGCTGATGGAGCTGGGGGCTGAGTTGGAAGGGCTTTCCGCCCGAGCAGAGATGGGGAGCAGATGAACGATCCTCGCGAGTCACTCGCCGCGGTCCGCACGGAGGTGGCGAAGGCGGTGGCCGGGCACGACGATGTCGTCGACGGCCTCCTGGTCGCCCTGCTGGTCCGCGGCCACGTCCTCCTCGAGGGCGTCCCCGGCGTGGCCAAGACGCTCACGGTCAAGGCGCTGGCGAGGTCGCTCGACCTCGAGTTTCGCCGGATCCAGCTGGCGCCGGACCTCATGCCGTCCGACATCACCGGCAACGTCGTCTATGCGGCGGGCACCGGCGAGTTCCGATTCCGCCGAGGGCCGGTGTTCACGAACTTCCTGCTGGCCGATGAGATCAACCGGACACCGCCGAAGACGCAGGCCGCCCTGCTCGAGGCGATGGAGGAGCGGCAGGTGACGATCGAGGGCGAGAGCTCGGCGCTTCCTGATCCGTTCCTCGTGGTCGCCACCCAGAACCCGATCGAGTTCGAGGGCACCTATCCGCTGCCCGAGGCGCAGCTGGACCGGTTCCTGTTCAAGCTGGCGGTCGGCTACCCGGACCGCGACGACGAGCGCTCGGTCCTGCGGATGCACGACGAGGGACGCGATCCCCACGACCTGGCCAGCCTCGGCGTCGAGCCCGTCGCGGGCGCCGAGGAGCTCCGCGAGGGCGCTCGGCAGGTGCGGGAAGTCGAGGTGGCCGACGAGGTGGTCGAGTACGTCCTCGATCTGGCAGCCGAGACCCGACGCACGCCGTCCCTCGTCCTCGGGGTGAGCCCGCGAGCGGCCGCCATGCTGCTGGTCGCCGTCAAGGCCTCGGCCTACCTGGGCGGTCGCGAGTTCGTAACGCCGGACGACGTGAAGGCGCTCGTGAAGCCGGCGTGGCGGCATCGCGTCGTGCTCCGGCCCGAAGTCGAGCTCGAGGGTGGCACCGCCGACTCCGTGGTCGCGGCCATCGTCGATCGCGTGCCGGTCCCGCGCTAGCGATGTACCTCGGCCGCCGGCTGCCCCTGGCGATCCTGCTGGTGGCCGCCGCCGCGCTGATCGCGCCGGTGTCGCCGTGGATCGTCCTCGCGGTCGGCCTCGTCCTCGTGCTCGCCCTCGTGGCAGTCGACGTGGCGCTCGCGCCGTCGCCCGCCTCCCTCCAGCCCCGACGGCAGGCTCCGCGCGTGCTCAGACTGCGGAGGCCGGCGGAGGCCGTCCTCTTCGCCCACAACCCGACCGCGAGGCGCCTTGAGGTCGCGCTCCACGACGCGACGCTGCCCTCGATGGGGCGCTCGCCGCGGCGTCACTGGGCCGCGATCGGGCCGGGCGGCTGGCTCGAGCTCCCGGCCGACGTCGAGCCGACGCGTCGAGGCCGGTTCGCGCTCGGGCCGCTGACGGTGCGGACCGCCGGACCGATGGGCCTCGCCGGGCGGCAGGCGACGCTGCCCCTCGTTCAGGACGTGAAGGTCTACCCCGCGCTGCGCGGCCGCGACGAGGTTGCGCTGCGCCTCCGCCGCGGCCGGCTGCTCCAGTCGGGGGTGCGATCGTCGGCGATCCGCGGGGGCGGCAGCGAGTTCGATGCCCTGCGGGAGTACGTGCCGGACGACGAGTTCCGCCGCATCAACTGGCGCGCCACGGCCAGATCCTCGACGGCGATCGCGAACCAGTATCGCGAGGAGAAGAACCAGCAGCTGATCCTGCTGCTCGACGCGAGCCGCGCGATGGCCGGCCAGGTGGAGGGAGTGTCCCGACTCGAGCACGCGCTCGACGCGGCGATCGCGGTCGCCGAGCTCGGCTCGCGGATCGGCGACCACGTCGGCGTCGTCGCCTTCGGGCAGGAGGTGCGCGCGATGCTCGACCCGCGCGGCAGCCGCGACCAGCCGCATCGGATCATCGACCTGCTGTTCGGCATCCAGCCGTGGCTCGAGGCGCCGAACTACGGCGGGGCGTTCGCCGGCGTGCTGCGACGGCATCGGCGACGTGCGCTGATGGTGCTCTTCACCGACCTCTCGGAGCGATCGGTCCTCGAACCCCTGCTCCAGGCCGTGCCCGTCCTGCTGTCGCGCCACATTCTGATGATCGCCGCGGTCCGCGATCCGGACGTCGAGTCGATGGCGCGTACCGCTCCGGGGACCTCGGCCGAGGCCTACGAGAAGGCGGCCGCCTCGGGATTCCTGCAGTGGCGCGATGACGCAGCGGCGCTGCTGCGGCGGATGGGCGTGCCGACCTTCGACCTGCACCCGCACGAGCTCGCAGGCCGGGTGGCCGACGAGTACCTGCGCGTCAAGGCGCTCGGGCGGCTGTAGGCACGGGCAGGCTGGCAGGCAGAGAGCGGCGCCAGCCGAAGAGGAACGCGAGATAGCCGACCGCCACCACCGCACCGAGGGCGACCTCGAGGATCGGCATGCCCGTCCGGCCGGTCACGAACCCCTCGATCAGCGCCGCGATCCCGAAGGCGGGAATGACACCGATGACGACCAGCACCGCATCCCGTGACTCCTCTGCCAGGGCGGTGAGACGAAACCGATCGCCGGGGTCCACCAGCGACCAGCCGATGCGCAGCCCGGCACCCCCCGCGATGCAGATCGCCATGAGCTCCAGGAATCCGTGGGGGAGCACGAGCGCCCAGAACAGGTGCGCCTTGTCGGCAGCCTGGAACGCGCCGGCGAGGAGGCCGATGAACGCGGCGTTCTGCACGATCACGAACAGCGTTCCGATCCCCAGCGTGATGCCGAGCGCGAAGGCCAGGAAGGCGACCTGGACGTTGTTCTGGAAGATGAACGTCGACATCTCGGCGCCGCCCAGCTCGACGTCGGTGACCGTGTCGTCGACGCGCTCCACGGCGTCGCGCGCGGCGGGCGGGATGACGCCGGCCTGGGCCTCCGCCGAGGTCGCCACCCACGCGTTTGTGGCCAGCATCACCCCGAACAGCACCGCCGCCACGACCAGGATGTACGGCGCGGTTCGCCGGATCGCCGCTCGGTATCGGGCCCCGAACAGCGCGATGGCCGCTCGGAACGACCGCGGCGCGGTGCCGTAGATCGCGGCATGCGCCCGCGCCACCAGGCCGTTGAGGTAGTCGACCAGTGCCGGATCGTGGTACCGCGACTGGACCTCGGCCAGGTGCGACGACGCGCGAAGGTAGAGGCGGATCATCTCGGTGACCTCGGCGCCGGCACGCGAGCCACGGTACGAACGGCCCACTGCGCTCTCGAGCGCGTGCCATTCACCTCGGTGCTTGGCGATGTAAGAATCGAGGTCCACGCTGAGCGCAGTGTAGGAGCGAAGCAGGGACACGGAGGCGCGATGAGGCCGGACTACGCGGGGACCGTGATCACGCCGGAGGCGGTCCAGCTCAGAGCCGACGTTGCCGGGATCGGCTCGAGGTCGATCGCGCTGATCGTCGACACCCTCATCCAGGTCGTCGTGCTGCTGCCGTTCTTCTTCGTCTTCGTGCTCGACGGGGTGGGGGGCACCGTCGAGGCGGTCGGCCTCAGCCTGCTCGGGTTCGTCGTCCTGTGGCTCTACTTCCCGGCCTTCGAGCTGCTGCGTCGCGGCCAGACCCCGGGAAAGCGGCTGCAGGGCATCCGGGTGGTTCGCACCGATGGGCAGCCGGCCGGCCTCGCGCCGGTCGCGGTCCGCAACCTCGTCCGCATCGTCGAGGTGATGCTGCTGCCATTCGTGGCCCTGATCTCGATGGTCGTCACGCCGCGCTACCAGCGGCTCGGCGACCTCGCGGCCGGAACGATCGTGATCCGCGAGCGGAAGCTGCCGGCACCGCAGGTGCTCTCGCGCGTCCCGTCCCAGGCAGGTGCTCCCACCCTCGACACGTCGCGGCTGACCGCGCACGACTACACCGTGCTGCGGACCTTCCTCGCCCGCCGCTCCAGCCTCGAGGTGAATGCGAGGCGGCAGCTCGCGGCGCGACTCGCGGCCCGGGTTCGCGAGCAGCTCGCCGAGGGGCCGGGCAACGCCCCTCGGTCCGACGAGCAGCTGATCGAGGCCGCCGTGCAGTCCTATCGGGCGAGGTTCGCGGTCAGGGACTAGGCGCGCGCGCGCTGTGGAGAGGGCCCTCGCCGGAGCGAGGGCCCTCGTTACGTGATGGGTCAGCCGGTCACTCGCTCACCCGGTCATCATCGGTCTCCGGGCCGAAATCGAGCTGTGCCGGGCTTCCGCTGGAGCGAATTGCGGTCGTGGCCTGCGTCTGGGCCACGTTGACCTTGGTCCGAGCGAATGTCAGCACCGCGTGGGCCATGGCGTCCGACATCTCGTCGAGCGCCTTGACGCCGAGACCCGGCGAGGTGGCTCCCGCACCGCTGCCGGTGCCTGCGAACGTGTCGCAGGCGAGGTGGTAGCACGGGTCGTACTGAGTGCCGGCGGTGCCGCCGTAGGTGGTGGCCTGCGCGGTTGTCTTGATCCCCTCCGCGCCTGTGAACAGGCCACCTGCCGGGATGCCGGCGGTGATGAACGGGCCGTAGTCGGATCGGCCGCTGAAGAGGGTGGGCTCGTTGGCGAGCCGCTGGCTGTTGAAGTACTCGACGAAGACGCTCTCGATGTACGCCGAGCCAGGCGGACCGATCGCGCCAGGGCATCCAGTCGCCGGCGGCGTCGATGTGCACATCGAGTTGTCGCCGTCGTACACGAAGCGCACGTAGTTCGGCGAGCCGACCATGTCGAAGTTGATCATCAGCTCGATGTCGTCTCGCTGCTCCTGGCTCAGGGTGCTGACGTAGTGTCTCGAACCCAGGAGGCCGAACTCCTCAGCCCCGAACCACATGAACCGCAGCTTGTTGCGGCTCTCGCGTCCCTGCTCCGCGTACACCTGCGCGATCTCGAGCAGTGCGGCGGATCCGGAGCCGTTGTCGTTGATGCCCGGGCCGCGAGGAACGCTGTCGAGGTGCGCCCCGACCACGACGACTCGATCGGGATCGCCATCTGGGGTCTCGGCGATCACGTTGCGGGTCGGTCGGTTCTCGTTGATACGGTCGACGCGCACGCGCACGTCTGCGCCCGTGTCCCCGTTGGCGACCCCATTGGCGAGATCGTTCCCGATCTCCTGCAGCGTACCGATGATCGGGGTGCTGTGCGTCTGGGGCTCGGAGAGGGTGCCGGCAAGCTGCCCTGCCTGATTGTTGAAGACGACGGTCGCGCCAGCACCTGCAGCGGCCGCCACCTGGCTCTTGACGGCGAAGGTGCATCCGCCGCGTTGGACGAGCGCGATCTCACCTACGGGGAAGCCCGCGTAGTCACTCGCCGTGCAGCCGCTCGTGGAGGCCAGTGGCGAGGCGAAGTTGATATCGACGGCGATGAGGTTGCCCGCGTCGTCGCCGTTCGGCGAGTACGTCATCGACGAGAATTGCACGCCGTCCACGTACGTGACCTGGTCAGGCGCCAGCTGTTGGAAGATCGGTGGCGTCCTGTCCGCGTTGTAGGGGAAGATGAACTCCTGGAAGCTCACGTTGTACCCGGCGGCGGTCATCGTGTCGTAGACGTACTGCGCCGATGCGTCATACCCACCTGCGCCGCCCGAGACTCGATTGCCGCCGAACGCATCGGCGAAGCCCTGGAGGGCTAGCTGATGCTCGCGGATTCCGGCGACGGTCACCGCCTTGCGGAACCCCTTCGACTCGCTGATGTCCTTCGCGGTCGCCGGTGCGCCGAGCGTGAACACGAGGAGTGTTGCGAGCATCACCGCCGAGATGCGTCGGGTGCGTCGAAGGCCTGTCATGTATACCTCCCGGTTGCCCCCCGTCTGGCGTAGGCCATCGGGCACGAAAGGCAGGTCACCTTCTATGGCCGGAAGATGATCCGAACGCGTGCAGTCGGCGTGCCATCGCCGAGCGAGGTGGGATACTCCTCGAGGGGCAACAGGGGATAGCGCTTGCCGCGTGTGGCTGGGGGTGATGTCACGATGTCGACCATGGCGAGGCTGGTTCGGGCTTACCCGCTGGCCACGTACGTCGTTCTGGCATATGCCTTTTCGATCAGCCTGGCGCTGCTGCTCAACGTCTCGCTGGCATTCGGCCTGCTCGCGATTTTCGGCCCAGCGGCCGCGGCCTTCCTGGTGGCACGTGTTTGGCGCGGCCGCGCCGGCGTGGGCGAGCTATGGGCCATCACCACTCGTTGGCGGGTCCATCCGGGCTGGTATCTGGCGGCTCTCGGATTGCCGCTCGCGGGCGCTGCCATCGGCCACCTCCTATTCGTGCTCACGGGCAATGGGGCGCTTGCGGTCCCTGGGAATGTAGAACCGATCCTGCTCGTGCTCTTCTTCCTCGTCATCGGGGAGGAGATCGGATGGCGCGGGTTCCTCCTCCCGGGCCTGTTGCGCAGGCAGTCACCAATCGTGGCCACCGCGATCGTCGCGATCGTGTGGATCCTCTGGCACAGCCCGCTCTACTTCATCCCGGGCATGCCCTCCTACGGAAACTCGTTCCTCGCGTTCGCGATCTGGGTCATGCCCTTCTCGTTCCTTCTGACATCGCTATGGCTCGGGACCCCGAGCGCCTGGTTGGCGACGCTGATGCACGGCGCAGGCAACCTCTCCGGATCCCTGTTGTTCCCGGTCAGCGACGTGGGCACGCTGTTCACGTACAGCGGCATCGGGATGGCCCTGATCGCCGTTCCGATTGTCGTCACCTCCTGGTCGCGATGGACGACCGTGCGGACCGAGCCGGATGCGGATCAGCTCGCCCCAGCGCCAGCGGCGCATTGAATCGAGAGAGGGGTAGGGTTGGAAGCGGAACTCCGAGGGACCGGCCCGCGTCAACCGCGCGATGACTCTCCGCCTGGTCCTCGTCGCGGTACTGCTCACGGCCTGCACAGCGACGCCGGGCCCGACCCTCGACGGGACCGAGTGGCTCTCGACCGCCGTGACCGAGGATGGAGCCGATCGGCCGCTCGTGGACGGCACGCAGATCCGCCTCACCTTCACCGATGGCCAGCTTGGCGCATCGGCCGGCTGCAACACGATGGGCGGGTCCTACCGGATCGAGGATGGGCGCCTCGCCTTCGAGGGCGGCGGGATGACCGAGATGGGCTGCGACGACGAGCGCCACGCGCAGGACGACTGGCTGTTCGGCTTCCTCGGCTCGCAGCCATCGGTCGCGCAGGAGGGCGACAAGCTCACCCTGACCTCGGGCGCGACCGTGGTCGCGCTGCAGGATGCGGAGGTGGCCCAGCCGGACCCGCCGCTGACGGGGACCTCCTGGACCGTCGACTCGGTCATCAGCGGCGACGCGGTGTCATCGGTGCCGGATGATCCGGTCGCCACCCTCGTCTTCACCGATGACGGCCGCGTCGCGGTCGAAAACGGCTGCAACACGGGGGGTGGCGCCTACGAAGTGACCGATGGCACCCTGCGCATCACCGACGTCATCACCACCCTTCAAGCCTGCGGCGGCGCGGCGGGCCAGCTCGAGGCCGCGGTGATGGCAGTCCTCAACGCCGGGGAGATCGAGTACGCCATCGACGCCGGCTCGCTGACCCTGATGGCCGGTGACCAGGGCCTCGGCCTCCGCGGCGACTGACCCTCAGTTCGGGTCGAGCAGCGAGACGATCTCCTCGCGACCGGGCATCCCGGCCCGAGCGCCGGCGGCACCCACCGACAGCGCTCCGGCCGCGTTGGCGGCCGTGATCGCCTCAGGCAGTGCCGCGCCCGCCGCCAGCCAGGCGGCGAGGACGCCGCAGAAGGTGTCGCCCGCCCCCGTCGTGTCGACGATGCCCGCCGCCGGATAGCCGGAGAACCGTTGCCGGCGGTCCCGATCGGCCAGGAGCGCGCCGGCGGGACCCTGGGTGACGATGATCGGCCCGTGGTGGCGGACCGCCAGCTCGTCGAGGGCCGGGCCGGTCTCGTCGTTGCCGATGGCGACCACCAGCTCGTGCTCGTTCGGCGTCAGGATCGGTCCGAGTGAGAGCACCTCCGAGGGCAGCGCGTGCGCCGGGGCGGGATTGAGGATGGCGAGCGTGCCGCCGTCGCGCGCCGCGCGCAGCGCCTCGACGACCGTGGCCGACGGGATCTCGTGGTTCGTGAGCACCACCTCGGCCTCGCCGATGAGCGCGTAATCGTCGGCGTCGAGCTCGAGCGTGGCGTTGGCGCCGGGAGCGACGGTGATCTGGTTCTCGCCGCGCGGCCCGACCACGATGAGGGCAACGCCGGTCGGCTCGCCGTCGACGCGACGGATGCGCGAGACATCGACGCCCTCCGCCTCGAGCGACGCCACGCCGTGCTCGCCGTGATCGTCGGCGCCGACCGCCGCGATCATCGTCACCTGCGCGCCCGCGCGGGCCGCGGCGACCGCCGCGTTGGCACCCTTTCCGCCGTGATGAACGGCGAATCGGCCGCCAAGCACCGTCTCGCCGGGTGACGGGAGGTGGTCGGCTGTGACGACGAGATCGACGTTGATCGAACCGATGACGACGACGTGGCCAGGCATCGGGTGGAGTATGCGCGATGCGGAAGTCCCCGGACGATTGGACGATCACCCTGCGGCGGAAGCGTCGTCATGCTTCTTGTCGTGAGGGCTGCCATCCTCCGACCGATGCGCTTCGCGACGGCCGCCGCCGCCATCGTCCTGGCCGCAGTGGCGATCGCCGGCTGCGTGCCGATCTCGACGGTCGGCACGCTGGGGCCGACCCTCACCATCGACGACTCCGGCGGTGTTGCCATCGCCATGCAGAACGGGATGCCCGTGCCGACCTTCGAGTGGCAGCCGCGGCCGCGGATCGACCTCGACGGGACGTGGCTGGTCGAGCGCGCCGAACTCGACACGGACCTCACGTTGACCTCGCGGGTCCTCTCGCTAGAGGCGATCGAGACGGAGGCGGCGGGGCGCCAGCTGCCGGACCATGACGACGCCGGGTGGGAGGAGCTCGCGGTGCCGGGCACGTTGAACGAGCCGCCGGACGGCGAGGAGGGCGGCGCCTGGTACCGACGCCACTTCGAGGTCCCGGCGGACTGGGCCGGCCAGGCGGTGACGATCCGCTTCGCATCGGCCAACTACGTCGCCGACGCCTGGCTGAACGGGACCTGGCTCGGCTACCACGAGGGCGGCTCGACGCCGTTCGCGTTCGCCGCCGGAGAGACGCTGCTGCCCGGCGACGAGAACCTGCTCGCCGTGCGGGTGCACACGATCCCGCTCGGGACGCGGAGCGACGTCGTGCCGTGGGGCCTGATCGACTGGTGGAACTACGGCGGGCTCACGGGACCGGTCTGGCTCGAGGCCGCTCCGGTGGCGCACGTCGCGCGCGCGGACGTCGTGCCGCACCTCGACGCGCTCGACGTGAACGTGCTGGTCCACCATGCCGCGGACATCGCCGCCGATGAGGAGCCCGACACGGAGCGGATCCAGCTGGCGATCTTCCCGGCCTCGGTCGACGAGGTGAACCTGCTCGACCCGGACCCGCGCGCGCTCGTCCCCGACCTGGACGACCCGCTCGCGATCCTCAACGAGCAGCTCGACCTGCCTCCGGCAGGCGCCTCGACGCTCGTCCCGATCTCGCTCGTCTTCGGTGAGGCCGATGTCTGGAGCCCGGCTCGACCTTCGCTGTATGTCCTGCGCGTCCAGCTCCTCGGCGAGGCCCGCGCGGTGCGCGACGAGCTGTGGACGACCTTCGGCGTCCGCAACGTGACCGTCGACCCGATCCAGCCGCGCGTCATGCTCAACGGCGAGGCCGCCTTCTTCCACGGCGTCGGACTCCACGCCGAGACGGTCGACCTCGACGCCGACGGCGAGCCGGCCGGCGGCACGCCGCACCAGGAGCCGGCCGACGCGCTCGCCGAGCTGAACGACGCGCGCGCCATCGGCGCCGACCTCATTCGGACCGCCCATCTGCCTGCCGACCCGACCGTGCTCATGCTGGCCGACCGCCTCGGCTTCGCCGTCTGGGAGGAGATCCCGCTCTACCACGCCACCCCGCTGGTGTTCGAGCGCACCATGGCCAGGGGGATCCCGCAGCAGATGCTGCGCGAGATGGCCCTGCGCGACATGAACCGTCCGTCGGTGCTCTTCCATGGCTTCGCGAACGAGTCGACCGGCGCCGACGAGCGGACCGATGCGCTCGCGGAGCTCCACGAGGTCGATCGCGCCATCGACGGCACGCGCCTGACCGGGCAGGCCGCATACGGCTGGCAGCCTGAGGATCCGACCCATGCGCCGCTCGACGTGGTGGGCTTCACGATGTACCACGGCGTCTTCTACGGCTCCGAGCCCGGCCCCGACACGCGCCGCGCGCTGCGCGTCGCCCACGAGGCGAACCCGGACAAGCCGATCCTGGCGCTCGAGTTCGGCCGCTGGGCCGACTTCGAGTTCGACGAGGCGCGCCAGCAGGTCGTCTTCGAGGAGACCTACGAGTCGCTCGAGTACTTCCGCGCGGACCGGCCCGGCGGCTTCGTGAGCGCCGCGGTGTCGTGGACGCTCCACGACTTCGCGACCCAGATCGGGGGCATCGGCCTCGAGCAATTCGGGCTCTACCGCCCCGACGGCTCGCTGCGCCCGGCGGGCGTGTCGGCGAGCGAGTCGTTCAACGCGCCGGCGGGTCGTGGCCCGCAGCAGATGCTCGACCCGGAACTCGAGCGACCGCGAGCGCGGCCGGTGCGCGAGGTGGGGGAGTGGGCGCTGGCCGGCTACCTCGCCTACGGCCTGGGGCTGTCGACGGCGGTGATGGGCGTGGCGCTGCTGCTCCTCACCCGGCGCGGCGGACGCGCCATCGGGAGGGCGCGATGAGGCTGGTTCGCGGTCGCCTGGCCGCCGTCTCGGTCCGCGCCTCGTTCGTGGCGGGCCTGTGGGTCGGCGCAACGCTCGGCCTCGTGCTCGGCTCGATCGCCGGGGCGCTGCTGGCCTGGATGGCCGGCACGATCCTCGGCTGGCAGCGCGACCTGGCCTTCACGCTCGGGGTGGCGCGAGCGCTGCTGCCGCTCGGCGACCAGGTCGAAGCGCTGCGGTGGATCAGCACGAACTGGTTCCTCGTCATTCCGGCCACCGCGGTGATCTTCGCGGCCGTGGCCGCGCTGATCGGCGCGCTGATCGGCGCGCTGCTGGCGGCGGTCTACAACCGCTCCCCGCGCCACGCGACCGTGGTGGTCGAGATCCCCGACGTCGTCGAGGAGCCTACGGCTGAAGCCGCCGCGGATGCCACGAGCCGTCGCCGCCGCGCCGGTACTCGACGCGATCGTGCAGCCGGTCGGGCCGGCTCTCCCAGAGCTCGACCGTCCGAGGAACGATGAGGTAGCCGCCCCAGCTGGGCGGCAGCGGCACCTCGTCGGGGTGGCGTTCGTCGACCGCGCGGACGAGCGCCTCGAGCTCGGCGCGCGAGCCGATCTCCTGGCTCTGGGCCGATGCCGTCGCGGACAGCTGCGCGCCCCGCGGCCGGGTGCGCCAGTAGGCGAGCGACTCCTCATCGGGCTGCAGGCGGATCGGTCCGCGTCACCCGCGCCTGGCGATCGAGGCCGGGCCACCAGAAGACGGCCGCCGCCCACGGGTTGACCGCCAGGTCGCGGCCCTTGCGGCTCGTGCGGCTCGTGTAGAAGCGGAGCCCCTCGGCATCGAGGCCGTGGAGCAGGACGAAGCGGACCGAGGGCATCCCGTCGCCATCGGCGGTTGCCAGCGCGAAGGCGTTTGGCAGTGGGATGCCGGCATCGGTCGCTTCGCGCAGCCAGGCGTCGAGGGTACGGATCGGGTCGGGGTCGAGGGTGGTCGGGTCGAGCGGCATCGGTCAGGCCGTGACCAGCATGTTCGGGAGGGTCGCTGCAAGCCTTTCGACGTCGTCGAGACCCACGTATGGCGCGCAGCTGACACGGACGAGGCGGCGCCACGGCTGCCCGTCGGGCTGCTCCGGCCACGGCGAGATCGCGACCTGGATGCCGGCCTCGAGCAGCGCGGCGTGGACCGGGTCGGCGTACGTGCTCTCAGGGCGTGGTTCTGCGGTCGCCGGCAGCGGGACGCTGACCATGGCGCCGATCATCTCGTCCGGCACCGGTTGCGGCTCGTCGAGAGCCGCGGCCAGGAGGTCGCGCGCCGCCACGGCCAGCCGATGCCCGCGCTCGCGCAGCTCGGGCCAGCCGCCGGGCATGAGGCCGTCGCCGAAGGCGATCGCCGCGGGCACGCTCAGCCAGGGCGTCGGGTCGAGGGTGCCGGTCCAGTCGTGTTCGAGCCGGAAGCGGCTGCGATCGGTCCGCAGGGAGGTCGCCCCGTGGCTGATCACCAACGGTCGGACCCGTTCCTGGAGGTCGCGCCGGACATGGACGAAGGCGCTGCCCTTCGGGGCGCACATCCACTTGTGGCAGTTCCCGGTGGTGTAGGCCGCACCGATGGCGTCGAGGTCGACGTCGAGCATGCCCGGCGCATGCGCGGCGTCCACGAGCGTGTCGACACCGCGTTCCGCCAGCGCCGCCACGATCTCGGCCACCGGCAGCACGAGAGCCGTCGGGCTGGTGACGTGGTCGAGCATGACGAGCCGCGTCCGCGGGTTCACGGCCTCCAGGACCGCCTGCCGCGCCTCGTCGGGGTCGGCGCCGGGGAATGGGATGCGCGCCTCCACGAGCCGCGCACCGGCGTCATCGGCCACGGCCCGAAGGGCGTTGCGGGCGGCGGGGTAGGCGTGGTCGATCAGGACGACCTCGTCGCCGCGCTCCAGCCGGAGGCTGCGAGCCACGATGTTGATGCCGGTCGTCGCGTTGGTGACGAAGGCCAGGTCGTCCGGATCGGCGCCGAGGAAGGCTCCCAGCGCCGCACGCGCCTCGTCGAGCGCGGGCTCGAGGTCGCGGGCGAAGAATGCGACCGGCTCGCGCTCCATCCGCGCCCGCCACGCGTCCTGCGCCTCGAGCACGACCCGCGGCGTCGCGCCGAATGAGCCGTGGTTGAGGAAGGTCACGCCGGGGTCGAGCGTCCAGTGGACGGCGAGCTCGGAGGGCATCGGCTCGTTATCGTACGACCGATGCGCTCAGCGGGCCTCGCATGATGCGACTAGGCACTTTGCCCGCCTCCAGCGTCTATTGGATGTGACGAGTTTGCAGTCCTCCGCGGCCGGCGTAGCGCCAGAGAGCATCGACGTGACCGATGCGGCCTTGGTGACCGAGCTTCACGAGGCGCACGGTGCCGCGCTCTATGACTTCGCTCGCCACCTGGGCCTCAGCGACGAGCAGGCGGCCGACGCGCTCCAGGAGGCGATCCTGCGGTTGTGGCGGGAGATGCGGCGAGGGACGCTCATCGAGCGCCCGCCGGCGTGGCTCTACCGCACCATCTATCGCCTGGCCATGCAGCAGCACCGATGGCGCCGGCAGCTCGCGCTGCTCCTCCCGCGGCTCGCCCCGCGCCGCACCGACTACGCCGGGCCGGAGGCCTCCGACGCCGTGACGGTATGGCGGACCGTCGACGAGCTGCCCCCACGACAACGTCACGTGCTCTACCTCCACTACGCCGCGGATCTGACCTTCGAGCAGATCGCCGGCGTCCTCGGCATCTCACCCAGCGCAACCCGAACACATGCGAGCCGCGGCGTAGCGACGCTGCGAGAACGCCTCGCGACCGAGGAGGAATCGTGATGGATGAGCAGCGCCTGGAGCGCGCCCTGCGCACCGGCCCTCCGTTCGCGACCCGATACGTCGCGGCCACGCTGGAGCTGGACGAGGAGCCCGTCGCGGGCCGAGCCGGCGGCGGCCGTCTCCTGCTGGTCGTCGCGGCGACGGCTCTGCTGCTTGTCGCGGCACTTGCCGGCACGGCGCTGATCGGCACGATCCTGAGCGACGATCGCACCGTCCCGCCGGACGCCGTGGCGACGCCGATCGCGACCGCGGTGGAGGGCGAGGTGGCACGGCCGTGGACGGCCCAGGCCGGCGTCAGGGGGTTCACGCCCGGCCGATGGTGGTGGGTCCCCTCGCGCGGCGAGCTCTGGATGCACAACGTGACGGGCGAAGGCGCCGGAGTCGAGATGACGATCTCCGCCGGTTCGCCAGATGATGCCGAGCCTGGGACCACCACCGCCGTCGTGGCGGGCCATCCCGGAACGTATCGGCAGCTCACCGGCGAGGATCGGGAGGAAGTCTGGACCGTCACCTTCGAAGGCACGACCATCGTCATCAGCGTCAGCGGATGGAACGGCAACACCGAAGCCAAGCGCGCCGATGCTCGCCGGATCGTCGAGTCGATGACTCTCGAGGCGTCGGATAACCCCGCGGGGTTCCGGCTGCTGTTCACCCTGCCGGAGGGTTGGGACTCCGGCTAGGTCCGGATGGCGTCCGGTCGGTATCGTACGGCCGATGCGCTCTGCTTCGCGCCCCGACGCAATCGTCTTCGACCTCGACGGCACGCTGGTCGACACGGTCCCGGCACGGATCGAGGCCTGGCAGGCGACGTTCGCCGAGCGCGGCATCGCCGTCAGCCGCGAGCGGCTCGAGCCGATGATCGGGATGGACGGTCGCCGCCTCGCGGCGGAAGTGATGGGCGATGGCGGCCCGACTGAAGACGTCGACCGGCGGGCGGGCGAGCTGTTCGACGAGCGCAACCGCGATCCGCAGCCGCTGCCCGGCGCACGTGAGCTGCTCGAGCGACTCGACGCCGACGGGGTGACCTGGGCCATCGCGACGTCGTCGCGTGCCGAGCAGGTGGCCGCATCCGTCGGGGCGCTCGGGCTGCGGCATCGGCCACGGATCGTCGACGGCAGCGCGGTCGAGCACGCGAAGCCCGCTCCCGACCTGCTCCAGCTGGCGGCGCGCCAGCTCGGCGTCGCCCCCGACGCATGCTGGTACGTGGGCGACTCGACGTGGGACATGCGCTCGGCGGTCGCGGCGGGGATGCGCGCCATCGGCGTCACGGCGGGCGCTGCGGTGGGGGAGGACGCGCTTCGCGAGGCCGGGGCATCGGAGGTCATCGGCACACTCGACGAGCTCGAGCTGCCGGAGCATCCCTGATGCCGCTGGAGGAATATCGGCGCAAGCGCGACTTCGGGAGGACCCCCGAGCCGGCACCCGCGGACGTCGTCGAGCGGAGCGGGCGCTTCACCGTCCAGCGTCACCGGGCGACGGCTCTCCACTACGACTTCCGCCTCGAGATCGACGGCGTACTCGTCAGCTGGGCGGTGCCGAAGGGCCCGACCCTCGATCCGAAGGCCCGCCGGTTGGCAATGCGCACCGAGGATCATCCGATCGAGTACCTCCCGTTCGAGGGAGTCATCCCGGCGAACGAGTACGGCGGCGGCGACGTCATCGTCTGGGACTGGGGAATCTTCGAGCCCGAGCCGGACGAGCCCTCGCCACGCACGGGCCTGCGCAAGGGCGAGGTCAAGTTCATCCTCCACGGCGAGCGCCTGCATGGCCGATACACGATCGTCCGGACCGATGACGACGACGGCCGCGAACGCTGGCTGCTGATCAAGAAGAAGGACGAGGCCGCCGTCGGCGGATGGGACGCGGAGGACCACCCGGCGAGCGTCAAGACCGGACGCACGAACGACGAGGTCCGCGATGGCGTCGCGCCGCGCTTCACGGCCGACCCGCCGCGGCCACCGGGCGAGGTGGACCTGTCGGCAGCTCGCACCGCAACGATGCCCGACTTCATCCCGCCCATGAGCGCCACGCTGGCGACGCACCCGTTCACGGACCCCGACTGGCTGTTCGAGGTCAAGTGGGACGGCTACCGGGTCGAGGCGGTCGTGCGCGACGGCGGGACTCGGCTCTGGACTCGTCGCCGACAGGACGCCGCGACCTACTTCCCGGACCTTGCCGATGCAACGGGGTGGATCGACGCTCGCGAGGCGATCGTCGACGGCGAGGTGGTCGCGCTCGACGAGCACGGGCGACCCCGGTTCAGCCTGCTCCAGGATCACACCGGCATCCGCACCTGGCGCACGCCCGGCGGCAAGCGCCGCGACATACCGGCCGATGTCGTCTACCAGGCCTTCGACCTGCTCCACCTCGATGGGCAGTCGTTACTGGCCGTACCCCTGGAGGAGCGCAAGCGGCTCCTGCGCGGCCGCCTGCGCCCGCACCCGCTCGTCCGCTACGCCAGCCACGTCGAGGGCGACGGGGAGGCGTTCTTCGCGGCGGCACGTGCCCAGGAGCTGGAGGGGATCGTCGCCAAGCTGCGCCACTCCCCGTACGAGCCGGACCGGCGGAGCAAGTCGTGGCTGAAGCTCAAAGTCCGCAGCGAGCAGGAGGTGGTCGTCGTCGGCTGGCTGCCCGGGCAGGGGAGCGCAGCCGATCTCGGCTCGCTCATCCTGGCCGTCCGCTCCGGCAAGGAGTGGGTGCACGCCGGACAGGTCGGCAGCGGCCTCGCCGCCCGAACGCGCAGCTCGCTCCGAAAGCGGCTCGAGGAGATCGAGCGACCGGACTCGGTGATCGATCCCGCCCCGCGCCTGCGCGGGGCGCGCTGGGTCGAGCCGGAGATCGTGATTCGCGTCGAGTTCGCCGAATGGACGGCCGACGACCTGCTGCGCCAGGCGGCGTTCAAGGGCTTCGAGCCCGATCGCGATCCGCGCACGGTGCTACGCGAGCGCGAGGTGCCCACCGAGCGAGCGACCGCCGAGGCCGAGCGCGCCAATCCTCCCGATCCGATGCCATCCGCAACGCCCGCTGCGGACGCGACCGACACCATCGCCGTGCTCGAGGCGATCGAGAAGGAGGGGACCTGGGTCGTCGACGGCCACGAGATCCGGGTCACGAACCTGGAGAAGGTCCTCTTCACCGCCCGCGAGGGTGAGGCTCCCGTCACCAAGCGCGACCTGCTGCGCTACCACGTCGAGGTCGCCCCGACGCTGGTGCCGTACCTCGATACTCACGGCCTGACAGTCCAGCGCTACCCGAACGGGAACGAGCAGAAGGGCTTCTGGCAGAAGGACCTGCCCGGTCACGCGCCAGAGTGGATCAAGCGCTGGACATACCACCATCGCGAGGAGGGGCCGAAGGAGTACGCGGTGGTCGACTCGGCCGCCACGCTGGCCTGGCTGGCGCAGGAGGCCGCGGTCGAGCTCCACCCGTGGACGAGCCCGATCGACGCGCCGGACCGACCGTCGTACGCCCTCATCGACATCGATCCCGGGCCCGATACGACCTGGGAGGAGCTCCTCGTCCTGGCACGCCTGTATCGGACCGCGCTCGAACACCTCCGCGTCATCGGCCATCCCAAGGTCACCGGCAAGCGGGGCATCCAGATCTGGATCGGCATCGCGCGCGGGCCGACCTTCGAGGACACCCGCGACTGGGTCGAGGGTCTGTCACGCGCCGTCGGCGCATCGGTCCCGGACCTCGTCAGCTGGGAGTGGGCGAAGCGCGCTCGCAAGGGCAAGGCACGGCTCGACTACACCCAGAACGTCATCAACAAGACGCTCGTCGCCCCGTACAGCACCCGGCCCGCGCCCGGCGCCCCGGTGAGCATGCCGATCACCTGGGAGGAGCTCGACGACCCAGGGCTGCGGCCGGACCGGTGGACCATCCGCGACGCCATGGAGCGCATCCGGACCGCCGGCGACCCGTTCGCCGGCGTGCTCACTGACAACCAGGCCCTGCCGCCTCTCGGCTGAAGGACTACGATGGTGCCGATGATCGAGAAGCTGCTCACCGTGACCCCGGCGGCCCGCGATAAGATCGACGGCGTCCGCGACTTCAACGACTTCCCCGACGCGGTGCTCCGCATCCGCATCCTCGCCAAGGAGGGCCCGCGCTTCCGCTACGAGATCGCGCTCGAGGACCCGCGCGACCGAACCGATGACGACCTCGTCGTGGACGCGGACGGCCTGAACGTTGCGCTCGATCCGGTCACCGCTGCCGACCTGGCCGGCTCGACGGTCGACCTCGACGCCGGCATCACCGGTGGCGGCCTGCGCATCGACAACCCCAACGAGGGCTGGCAGGACCCGCTGGAGAAGGCCGTGCAGGAAGTGCTCGACAGCCAGATCAACCCTGGCGTGGGCTCACACGGCGGGATGGTGACCCTGGTCGAGGTGCGCGACGGCGCGGCCTACCTGCGCTTCGGCGGCGGCTGCCAGGGCTGTGCGGCCGTCGACGTCACGCTCAAGCACGGCGTCGAGGCCGCGATCCGAGCCGCGGTGCCGCAGGTGACCGCCATCGTCGACGCCACCGACCACGCCGCGGGCACCAACCCGTACTACGGCCACCAGCACTGACCCTGGCGGACACGAGGAAGGGGCCCCATCGGGCCCCCTTCGGTGTGTGGATTGGCTCCGGCTTACCTGAAGCGCGGGAAGTCGCCTCCGCCGGTCGCAGCCATCACGGTCGTGGCAATGCTGAGCAGGGTCAGCGCCGCGGTCGTGCCGGCCACCACGAGCGTGCGGACGATTCGGCTGGTGCGCATCTGTCATGGACTCCCTGGTGTGAGCTCGACTGGTTGGGCGTCGAGCCGCTGAACCCACCGTCGCCCCGATGGGACCAGCGGGCAATGACCCATCGGTCCCGGCGCGCATCGGGCGGCGCAGTACTTTCGTCGACGCTCGGGTCAAGTGAGGCTTGCCAGCGTGTGTAAACTGCGCTCATGCCACGCACCCGGACCGGCGCACGCGCCACGACCGACAAGGATCGGGCGCTCGCGCAGCACATCGGTCAGCGCCTGCGCGAGGCGCGTCATCGTGCGGGACTGACCCAGCAGCAGCTCGCCGGCGATCGGTACACCAAGGCCTATGTGAGCGCGCTCGAGACCGGCATCGCTCGGCCCTCGATGGTTGCCCTGCGCTACCTCTCCGATCGGCTCGGACTGCCCGCCAGCCACTTCATCGACGAGGGCCATCCGGCCTGGACCCGGCTCGAGGTCGACATGCGCCTCGCGGCAGGGGACTGGCAGGCGGCCGCCGACGGCTACGAGAGCCTCCTGGCCGATGCGACCGACGACGCGACCCGGGTCGACCTGCTCCGCGGGCTGGCCGAGGCCGCCGCGCGCCTGGATCGCGGCAAGGATGCCGTCGCCGCCGCATCCGAGGCGGCGCGCATCTACGCCGATGCCGGTCGCATTGCCGATGCGGCCCTTGCGCGTTACTGGCTCGCCTACGGCCTCTACCAGTCGGACAACGAGGTCGACGCGCGAAGCATCCTGGCGGCGCTCCTCGAGCAGGTTCGCGGCGGTCTGCGCGTCGAGCCCGACTTCGAGATGCGGCTGCTCACCTCGCTCGCGGCTGTCGAGTCGCGGGCCGGGCAGGCGTCACGCGCGCTGTCGTACCTCGAGGAGGCGCGCGGGCTGTCCGCCGATCTCGACGATCGGCGCCGGGCGGCGTTCCTCTTCAACCTCGCCATCAACTACCGCGAGGTCGGCGACTACGAGGCCGCCATCCGCGCCGGGACGCAGGGCATGGCGCTGTACCGCGCCGCGGGAGCGATCTTCGAGTCGGCACGCATCGAGAACGACCTGGCGCTCGCCTTCCTGGCCACCGGCCAGGTCGACCGGGCCCGCGAGCTGGCCGCCGATGCGCGGCGCCAGATCGAGGAGACCGGCGACGAGCGCTGGATGGCGGCGGTGGTCGACACCGAGGCCCAGGTCGCGCTGGCCGAGGGCGACATCGATCGCGCGTTGCGTCTGGCGGAGCGCGCGCGCGAATTCGCCGAGCGCAGCGGAAACGAATTCGGCGGCCTGATGGCGATGCTCACCGAGGCGCGCGCCCTCCGCCGCGCCGACCGCGGGGAAGAGGCCGAGGTTCGATTCGCCGAAGCCGCTCGCGTTGCCCGCGCCAGCCGCGCGCCGAACCGGCTGCGGGAAGTGCTGCGCGAATGGGCCGACCTGCGTGCCGCGGCCGGCGACCACCGCGGTGCCTACGAGCTCACCAGCGAGGCGCTCACGGTCAATTGAGTGTTGACAGGTGCGGTCTGCGGACCGTAGTCTGTCAACCGACGAGTCGGATGGGCACGCCGACTTGCCTGCCGGGATCGGAGATGGGGCACGTCTCCGATCCCTTTTCGTTGCTCCGCGCCCGATTCAAGGGCTCGGCGCCGCCTCGACCAGCACGAACCGACCCTCCGCGATCGGCGCGCTGCCGGGCTCGAGGTAGATGCGCATGACGTAGGCTCCCGGCCCCCACGCGTCGAGCAGGTTCGTGCTCGGCACGGTGAAGCCGATGAGCGCGGGCGCCTCCGGGATCGGCTGCGCGTCGATCGGCTCCTGGACCGTCTCGAGCGTCCCGCCGTCCGTGCGCTCCACCTCGACGTAGATCGTCTCGGCCGGCTCGCCGCCGTCGACGGCGTAGGCGAAGGTCATCTCGCGCTCGAAGCTCGTCGTCCGCGCCTCGACCGGAACGACGCGTTCGGCGGTGAGTTCCGTGCCGAACACGATCGGCAGCAGTGACGCTCCTTCTGCGCCCGAGGGGCTCGGCACGGTGGCAGCCTCATCGCTGCTCTCGCCAAGCAGCCGCACCGCCCCGGCGATGCCGAGCACGAGCAGCAGTGCCGCGAGCCAGCCCGCGAGCATCCTCGCCCGCGGGGAGAGCGGGACGCGCTCGCCCTCGCCCGGCCGGCGCGCCATCGAACGCGCGCGCCTCGGCAGGAAGCGCTCTCGCATCGGTCTAGTCGGCGACCCGTGCGATGGTGCTCATGGGCACCGTCACTCTACGGGACCCGCGAGCGGGTAGCATGGCTCAGATGACGCGACGGCTCTTCATCTTCGACGATCCCGATCGGTTCGTGGCCGGCACGGTGGGCGATCCCGGCGAACGCGCCTTCTACCTCCAGGCCCGCAAGGGTGGCTCGCTGGTGAGCGTTGGCCTGGAGAAGGTCCAGGTCGCCGCCCTCGCTGAACGGATGGATGACCTGCTCAACGCGGTCGAGGCGCCCGATGGCAGCGCGGCCGCCGACGAGCGCGGGCTCGAGGAGCCGGTCGTGGAGCTCTTTCGTGTCGGTGCCATGGCGCTGGCCTGGGACGCGCCCAACGAGGCGATCGTCGTCGAGGCCCAGACGCCGACCGAGGACGGCGATTACCTCGAGCTGCCCGATGACGCGGAGGATGGTCCCGACCTGCTGCGCGTGCGAATCGACGTTGCCGATGCCCGCCGGTTCGTCGCGCGTGCCGAGGCGCTGCTCTCGGGCGGGAGGCCGCCATGCCCGTTCTGCGGCCAGCCACTCGAGCCGACCGGCCACTTCTGCCTCTCCGGCGGGAACGGCTCCCTCAACTGAGCGTGGCCGCCGCAGACGGCTCGACCGGCGATGGTATGGATCCGCCGCTGCGCGTCGACTGGCTGGGCGCCCAGGAGTTCGGAGACGAGCGGCCGGGCCGGCTCGGCCTGACCTTCCTGCCCGGGAAGCACGGACCGTCGTTCCGCTATCCGGGGCGCGTCTATCGTCGCGAGCTCGCTCGCGACCTCGAGACCCTCCACGCGGCCGGCGTGCGCGTCCTGGTGCTGCTGGTCGAGGACCACGAGCTGGCGCGCTGGGGCGACCCGACGATCGTCGAGCGTGGACGGGTGGCGGGGATCGAGATCGACCGCCGCCCGATCCCCGATGGGTCGGCCCCGCCAAGCGCCGACGCCATGGACGCGATCCTGGATCGGCTGACGCTCGGTCGCGACCGTGGCGACGCGGCGGTGGCGTGCATGGGCGGGGTCGGCCGGGCCGGCACGGTGGCCGCCTGCGCGCTCGTGGCGGCGGGCCGCTCCGCAGCCGAGGCGATCGCGCGTGTGCGCGCGGTGCGCCACCCGACCGCCGTCGAGACGGCAGGACAGGTGGCGTTCGTGCAGGGCTACGAACGTCACATTGCCGAACGCGAGGCGTCGTCGGATAGAGTGTCGCCGTGAACGAGCGATGGGTCTGCAAGCGCTGCTTCGCGGACAACGAAGGGAGCTCCGGCGCGTGCCAGCGATGCGGCCTGACCCGCGGTGCCGAATCGACCGAGGCCGACCAGACCGCATGGGCCGATGCGCCCCAGGCGGCCGCCGGTGGCGGCCCGCGCGGCCTGCTGCCCCAGCTGCTGCGCTTCTGGTGGATCCCGGCGGCCGCCATCGCGCTGGCGATCGGCTACTTCACCACCGCCCAGCGCGGTGACGACGGCTCGCTCTCGACCGCCGGAAACGTCACCGTCAACGACCTTCAGGTCGGTGACTGCTTCAACGCCGGCGAGTTCACCACCAGCGAGGAGGTCGAGGTGAGTGACGTCGACGGCGTCCCGTGCGACGAGCCACACTCCTTCGAGGTGTACGCGGTGGCTGACTACGAAGGCGGGTCCTTCCCCGCGACCGACTCCCAGTTCCAGGTGGCGTTCGCTGAGGTGTGCATCCCACCGTTCGAGTCCTACGTCGGGATTCCGTACGAGAACTCGGTGCTCTGGGCGTCGGCCATCACGCCGACGGAGGAAGGCTGGAACGACGGCGACCGCGAGTTCATCTGCCACCTCCACGAAGGTGCAGACGCCACGCCGCTCTCCGAGTCGCAGCGAGGCGCCAATCGCTGAGGTCAGGCCCGGGTCGGCATCTGGGCGACCTGCTGATCGGCGGGGGCTGATGCCGCCGGCACATCGGCCGGGATCGACAGCTCTGCGAACTGGCAGAGCGCGTTCGCGAGGCGCATCTGCTTGGGAGTGCGCGCCCGTACCCGCAGCAGTGCCGGGTTCGCGACCACCACCGCGACGCACCTGGCACGCGAGGTCGCGACATTGAGCCGATTCCGCGAGTAGAGGAAGTCCATGCCGCGCGGCGCGTCCTCCGGGGACGAGGTCGTCATCGAGTAGACGCTCACCGCCGCCTCCTGGCCCTGGAATTTGTCGACCGTCCCGACGCGAGCCAGCGGAAGGAGCCGCTGGATCTCGCCGACCTGGGCGTTGTACGGGGCCACGACCACGACGTCCTTCCACCTCACCGGCTCTTCCTTGCCCTCCTCGTTCACCCAGGTACTCCCTCCCTCCACGAGCGCGCGCACGAGTGCCGCGACCTGGCGAGCCTCCTCGGGGAGTCGTTGTCGCTGCCGGTGTGCTCGGCGGTCAGGAGTCGCGTGCCAACGCCACCGATCGGCGCCGGTCCGCTCAGCGTCTGCATCTCGAGGTGCTCCCGCGACTCGAGCCGATCCTCGTAGAACGCCGCCGAAGTGAACGCGGTGATCGCCGGGTGCATGCGCCACGTGTGCTCGAGGAAGAGGCCGCGCTCGGCGGGCATCGTGGCCTCGGTCACCGAGAAGATGGGCCAGGGCGGAGCGATCCGCACCGGGCGGGTGCGAACCCTGGAGTGGCTGATCGAGCTGCTGCGGGTCGCCCAGGAGCACGAGGTTGTCCGTCGCGCCGCCCATGGCCGCCACGTTGGCGAGGGAGATCTGTCCCGGCCTCGTCGACGAAGAGCACGTCGACAAGGCCGGCGAAGTCCTCGCGCCCCCAGAGCCACGGCGTCCCTGCCGCCAGATTGGAGTCGCCCGACTCCAGCGCCTTGCGAACTCGGCCGTTGTCGTCGATGACCGTCAGTCGGGGGTCGTCGATGTCCGATTCCTCGGGCTTGGCCTTCTGGACCGCTCGCACCTCCACGCCGGCCTTGGAGGCGGCCTTCAGGATGGCCTTGAGGAAGTTTCCGATGACCTTGTGGCTCGTCGCGCTGATGCCGACGCGCCGCCCGTCAGCCAGGAGCCGGAGGATCATCTGGGCGCCGGTGTAGGTCTTCCCCGATCCGGGAGGGCCCTGGATGGCGAGCGTCGCGCCGTCGAGATTCATTGCGAGGCGGCGCGCCGCATCAAGCTCTTCCTCGCCCGGTCGCCGCAGTGGTTCGCCCGGGCCTTGTCCGCATCGCGGCGCCCTGCCGAGCAGCAGGTCGCGGACAGCCCGCCACGGGCCATCGGCGTCGATGCCGTGGTCAGCGACCCAGGTTCCGAACCGGAGGAGCGCCTGCGGCAGCGGCCTTGTCGGGGACCTTGTTGAGCGCCACGATCGCCTCGGGATGCGCGCGGCTCTCCATCGGTCTTCCAGATGATCTCGATGGTGCCGTGCTGGTCGTCGATCGAGCCGAGCTCGACGTCGAGCTTCCAGGAGGGCCACGGCGACTCGCCGGCATGCTGCTGGGCCAGCCGTGGGTCGAATAGCTCCGAGCGGCTGCCGAAGTCGCGATGCTCCTGCGGCGGGAACCTGTAGACCGCGCGGCGACGCAAGAGCCTCGCCCGGGGCGTGGGCAGATATGGCTCGCTGAGCGAGATGAGCTCCAGCTGGCCGATGGCGCCGTCCTCCTCGACCAGCTCTTCCGGCGTCAGCCCGACGCGCCGGAAGAAGTCCCAATACGTCGCCTTGCTCTCGCGCCGATGCCATGACAGCAGCTGCGCCAGCAGCCATGTCGCCCGTTGCTCGTCGGTCCGCTGGCCTGGATCGGCGGGGACGCCGGCCGTCAGCCGCTCCGCGACGGCCTGCACCTCGGCTGCGGCGGCGGTGAGAGCGTCGGGAGCCTCGGCCTGGCGCTCGGCGGGGCGGGGGACAGGCAGCCCCGACTGCTCCGCGAGCTCGCCGCGAAGTTCCTCCAGCCAGTCGCGTAGGCGCGCGTTACTGACGACGTCGTCGCGGTTGTAGACGCTCGATGCGCTCCAGAATCCCCGAAGTCGGCCGATCCCCCTCACCGAGCTCGAGCCATTCCTCGAACGCGACGATGCTCGACCCGGCATCACGCAGGTCGACCTCACGGGTGAAGCCGTACATGTCCTCGAGCTTCTTGATCGAGTAGCTCTCGACCGATGCGCGCAGGCCCTGTCGCACCGCACGATACAGGTCGACCATGACGCCACCGCGGAGCAGCTCGTCCACCTCCTCCTCGCGCGTCGCGTGGCGACCCATCAGCCGCTTCATCGCGGATCGGCTCGTACGCGGCGTAGTGGTACACGTGCATCTTCGGGGAACCGATGCCGCCGCTCGGCGATGAAGTCGATGAGCTGCCTCGAATGCAGCCTTCTCGCCAGCGATGTCGATGTCCTCGGGCCGGTCGGGGTCAAAGGACCAGAAGGCGGTGAAGGCACCCTCGATGTCGAGGATGCCGAAGAGGTAGTCGATGCCGTCGAAGCGCGTACGGATCGCCCTCGAGGTCGAGGAACAGGTCGCCGGGGTCCGGCTCGGGCAGTGTCGCGAGGCCGCGTTCCGGGTCGATCGACTCGCCAGGCTTCGGGAGGAGCACCTCGTGGAGCGGCGGCCTGCGGCCCCGACCCTCGAACTGAATGCGGGCCTGCTCGCGAATGCGTTCGGCTGACGCCGCGCTGGCACCGTCGAGCGGTGGGTCGAAGGGCATCGGCGACCCGGCCAGGCCCGTCAGGGTGCTGATACCCCGCGCCGCCAGCGCCTTTCGTTGATGGGTGGTGATCCCGGCGACCAGCGAGAGATGGTCATCGTCCCGGCGGCGTTTCGCGCACATCTCCGACCATCGGCAGACGTCGCAGTGCTCGACCGGCTCCGGGTAGGTCGCGGCGGGGGGATAGCTCGGCGCCGGGGCCGGCGACGCATCGGTACCGAGCACCGATGCTTCGAACCTGGCCTTGGCGGCGCGGTAGTACGCCATGAAGTCGTCGACGCGCAGCGACTCGGTGGGATGCGCGCCGCCGCCGAGCACGACGTGCATCCGCTTCGGCCGGACGCCCTGCAGTCGCTCGAGCTGCTCCACGTACGAGCACATCTGGAGCACGGCGCCGGCCTTGACGTGGCGCGCGAGTTTCGTGTCGGCGACCTCGTAGTGGTGCGACCCAAGTTCCGACGGCCCATCGACACGCAGCAGGAAGTCGGCGTAGCCGAGCCAGCGCCCGTCGAAGAAGGTGGCCTGGTACACGACGTCGGCGCCGCCGCGCATGGCTTCCAGCGTCTCGGACGCCTGGCGACGCACTTGGTCACCGCGCTCCTCGCCATCGTGCCGCTCGACGCGCACGATGCGGCGAGCATCCGCCTCGAGCTCCTCGAGGTAGCGCGCCTCGTGCTGCTCGCCGCGCCTTCGGATGAGCTCGAGCTCCGGATCATTCCGGTTCGGGCGATCCACGAGGCCGGCGAGGGCCGCCCGCTCGAGCGCGGTGAGGTGCTCGCAGGCCAGGTAGCCCACGAGGTCGGTCGCCGAGAAGACGGGCTGGCCGTCGATCAGCTGCATCGGTGCGCGTTCGTCCCCCTCATGCGAGCAGCCTAGCGTGCGCGCGCGACAGCTCGCCTGTCGCGACCGCTACGGCGCGTCAGTCGGATTCCGGCACGCGCTCGATGACGAGCGTCCAGGCGCAGTCCGAGACGACGCTCACGAAGACCTGGCCACGCACGTCGAGATCGTCGAACTGGCCCGGCTGAAGGGTTCCCTGGATGAGGGCGTTGCCGACGGTCGCCCGGATCGCGGGCACCGGCTCATCACCGCCCTCCGCGAGCGACACCGCGAAGCGGCAGGCGAGATCCTCGGGGTCCACGGCCGCCCAGCGAATGGCGTGGTCGCCGCGGCCGATCTCGACGGGCCCGTTCTCGGCGTCGCCGGTGTGGGCGTACGACGCGAGATACCTGGATCGGCTCGCCGTCTCCCCGGTCGCCGACAGCCACGCGTCGGGCTCGAAGCCCGCGGCGATCCAGCCCTCGTCGAACTCCGGCTCGGCCGCATCGGCGTCGGCGACGAGGTACCAGCCGAGGTCCTCGGTCGGGATCGGTCCCATCACCACCTGGAGCTCCGCGCTCAGCGGCAGGAGCCCGGTCACGACGTTGGCGCTGACTCCCGGACGCTGGCGGACGCGCAGGCCGGAGATGGCGGTCACGATCAGCTCGCCGGCCGTGAAGTCGGGGACCGCGCCGAAGTCCTGGGTCGGCGCAGGCGTCGGGCTCGGCACGGGAGTCGGGGATGGAGTCGGCGAGGCGGAGGGCGTCGGTGAGGGGGTCGGGATCGGCGTCGGGGTCGGCAGAGGCGGGAGGACGCAGGCGGCCAGCAGCAGGACGACGACGAGGATCGGGATCGCGCGGCTCGGGCTCCCCACGCGGGCAAGGGTAGCCGCTCAGCGGTCGAGCCGCGGCACCTCGGAGGCCAGCAGGTCGGCGATCTCGCGTGCGTTCGTCGTCCCGTAGTTGGCGTAGCAGTTGTTCATGAGCACGTGGATCTCGGGCACCTGCGCAGCCGTCTCGCGGATTCGTGGCACCCACTCGCCGAGCTCGCCCTCGTCGTACAGGTAGCGGAAGCGCTCGACGACCGGGATGCCGGACTTCTCCCACGTCTCGCTGCGACGGCCGTGGAAGCGGACGACGGCCATCTTCGGCGAGGTGACGACGGTCATCGGCGGCAAGGAGGAGCGTGTCCCCGGTGGCGCGTCGACCATCACGAACGGGATCTCGTACTTGGTGAAGAAGCTCACCGTCCGCTCGCGGTTCTTGTCGTTCAGCCACGAGCCGTGGCGCAGCTCGACGGCGAACGGCGTGTCGCCGAGGCGCTCCTTCGCCTTCACGATCTCGTCGCGCGACTCGTTCGAGGGGAAGAACCAGCGCGGGTACTGGAGGAAGACCGCACCGAGCTTGCCGGAGCTGCGCAGCGGCTCGATCCCGTCCTGGAATCGCGCCCAGATCTCGTCCTCGATCTCGTTGGGCAGGTCGCGGGCGTAGACGCGCTTCTGCTCGGCGATCTCGGGCGGCAGCGCCTCCCGCAGGTCCTTGGGCAGCCGCTTCGGCTCCGACGGCTGCCCGGTCATGAGCGCGTGCGCCTTGATGTCGAACGTGAAGTCGGCAGGCGTGCGCTCCAGCCACAGCTCGCCCTGGCGGCGGGCGGGGAGCGCGTAGTAGGTCGCGTCGACCTCGACGATCGGAAACTGGTTGGCGTAGTAGACGAGCCGGTCCTCGGCGGTCTTCGCATCGGGCGGGTAGAAGACCCCGGGTGCGGTCATGGTCGGATCGGTCCACGACGCGGTACCGATGCGGATCGTGGCTCCGTCGATCGTCAACGGCTCCCGCGCAGCGGTCGCGTGCCGCTCACCGCGGTCGCCGGCGGCCTCGGGCCCGGGATCGTGGGCACTCGTGTCACTCATCGGTCCATCCTAGGCCGAAAACCTGCCAGTTCCTGTCAAGAACCGGGGCGAAGCGCTAGGCCTGGCCGAGCGCTCGCCGCACCGATGTCGTTGACAGGACGAGCATCACCGCCACCGCGGCCGCGAAGGCGGCGAGGTAGATCGGGTGCCACTCGACGATCAGGACCGCGATCCCGGTGCCGATGGCGATGATGACCTGGAGGATGGCCGCGAGCGTCCACGACCAGCTCCGGCGTCGTCGCGCGCCGCGCGAGGCGATCGCCGCGAAGATCCCGATCAGAAGGGCTCCACCGGCCGCGAAGCGGATCGGCACCTCGGCATCGGGCCCCTCGTGGGAGCCGACGAGCGATGCCCCCATGCTCAGGAAGATGGCGACCACGAGACCGGCGATTGCCTCGCCGATGAGCAGGGCGCGAAGCACGCCGATCATCGGCACGCGAGCGTTCGGGGCGGCGGCCACCGGCGGAGCGGCGGTCTGGGCGGTCATCCGCGTCAGTTTCGACGGTTCGTCAAGCGCCCGCAACGGCATCGGTCCTGCACATGGGCCGGCCATGACCCGCGTCACCCGCCTGCCCGCCAGGCGTTCCGATCGATCAAGCTCGATGGCCGAGGTCGAGACGCTCGCCTGGCTGCTCGACAACAGCATCCCGGTACCGTTCCTTCCGGGGCGGCGGTTCGGCGCGGACGCGATCATCGGCCTCGTCCCCGGCTTCGGCGACCTCGTCAGCGCAGGGCTCGGCCTCTTCGTCGTCTGGCGGGCCTCGCGGATGGGCCTGCCGCGGATCGTCGTGGTGCGCATGCTCGTCAACTCGGCGATCGACCTCGTCGTCGGCGCGATCCCGTTCGCCGGCGACGCGTTCGACCTCTGGTTCAAGGCCAACACCCGAAACCTCGCGATGGCGCGGCGCTGGCTCGAGGAGCCGGATCGCTCGACGCGCGACGACTGGGTCGCGCTGCTGCTGGTGGTCGCCATCCTCGTCGGCATGGTCGCCTTCGTGATCTGGCTGGTCACCGCCGCCATCTCGACGCTCTTCAGCGCCGTGTGAGCCTCTGAGCCGGCCTAGAGTTCTCCGTGGCGCTCGAGCATGCGGCGGGCGAGCGTGATGGCGCGCTCCCGCACCTCGGGCGGGTCGAGGATCTCGGCACGGCTCCCCAGGCCGATGAGCCTCCCCGGCACCTCCTCCGGCCAGTCGGCGGTCACGCGCAGGTGGAGCCAGCCGTCGGGATCCTCGACGACCAGCCGCTCGGCGTCGCGGACCGCCTGCATCCCGATCGCGTCGGCGAGCACCCCGACCACGGCCGGATCGATGCGCACGGTGACGGTGACTCGCGGCGCGGCCCTGCTCGTACGTGGCCGTGGACTCCGTCCAGTAGGCGGGCAGGTCGAAGTCGGGCGGGCGCTCGAACGCCGCCTCGCTGACCGATACCTCGGTGATGCGCGACACGCGATACGTTCGGATCTGCTCCTCGGTCCGCGCCACGAGGTACCAGACGCCGGCCTTGAGCACCAGGCCGATGGGCTCGAGCTGGCGCTCGACGCTCTGGTCGCCGCGCCGGTAGCGCACGGTCGCCGGCCGCGCCTCCCACACGGCGTCGGCCAGCGTGGCGAGGTGGGGGACCGGCTCGCTCGAGCTGAACCACGCCGTCGCGTCGAGGTGGAAGCGCTCCACGAGCCGCGAGGCGCGGGCACGGAGCTCGCCGGGGAGCGAGGCGAGGACCTTGAGACGTGCCGCGGCGACCACGGTGCCGAGCCCGAGCTCCGCGGCCGGCCCGGGCATGCCGGAGAGGAAGAGGGCCTCGGCCTCGTCCGCGGTGAGCCCCGTCAGCCGCGTCCGATAGCCGTCGACCAGCTGGATGCCGCCGTGCGGGCCGCGCTCGGCGTAGATCGGCACGCCCGCGGCGCTGAGCGCATCGACGTCCCGATGGATGGTGCGCTCGCTGACCTCGAGCTCGGTCGCCAGCACCGCGGCCGTGGTCCGGCCGCGCGCCTGGAGGAGCAGGAGCAGCTGGACGAGCCGCGACGCGCGCATTGGTGCCGAGGATACGCTCGAATTGGCGACAGGATCGGTCAGGTATTTGCCCGCAGGAAGGCGTCGGCCTCGTCGAGTGCGGCGTCGATGACGGGATCGACGCCATGGCCGACGCCGGGGAACGTCACCAGCGTCGCCGCCGAGAGCTGGCCGACGGCCTCGCGCAGCAGGTCGATCCGCGCGAACGGGTCCGACTCGCCCGACAGCAGCAGGACCGGGCACGTGATCCGGGGCCAGTGGGCGGTGCGCTCGCGCCACGCCTCGTGGCGGCCGGGCGCGTGCAGCGGGTAGGCGAAGAGGACGAGCGCCTTCGGCGGGTCCTCCGCCGCCAGCAGCGTGGCGACCCGTCCGCCGAACGACTGGCCGCCGGTGACCAGCGCGGAGGACTCCTTGGCGATCGCCTCTCGGTACACCGGCATTGCGCGCTCGACGGTGCCCTTCGGGAGGCTGACGATCTCAACCTCGTAGCCGCGCGCCCGGAGGCCGGACGCGTGCGGCGCGAGCTGCTTCGGGTTCCCCGATGCGCCAGGCGCCAGGAGGATTCGGGTGGCACTCATGCGTCAGAGGATACGACGGCGTACGCTTGTCGCATGACCACCGAGAAGATCGCGAAGTCCGACGCCGAGTGGCGGGCGGAGCTGAGCCCCGAGCAGTACCACGTCCTCCGCGAGAAGGGCACCGAGCGGGCCTTCACCGGCGCCTACTGGGACGAGCATCGGCCCGGCGTGTACCGATGTGCCGCCTGCGGCAACGAGCTCTTCGATGCCAACACGAAGTTCGAGTCGGGAACCGGATGGCCGTCCTTCTACCAGCCGAAGGAGGCCGATGCGGTCGAGACCGAGACCGATCGGTCCTTCTTCATGAGCCGCACGGAGGTGAACTGCGCGCGCTGCGGCAGCCACCTCGGCCACGTCTTCAACGACGCCCGCGACCAGCCGACTGGCCTGCGCTACTGCATCAACTCCGCGTCGCTGAAGCTCGACCCGTCGGCGCCGCCACCGGAGCCGATGGAGCAGGTCTAGCTCGTCTCCCCTCTCGACGTATATACGTATACCCCGATGCGGGATCATCGGCCGTCCGCCACGGCGCGCATGACCTTCGCCGCCTCGCGGACCTGATCCGCCGAGATCTCGAGGTGCGTGACGGCGCGCACCGTCCGCGGCCCGAAGGGTTGAGCCAGCACCCCACGCTGCCCGGCAGTCGCTCGACGAAGGCCGCCGCATCCGGCACGCCCCGCCGCTCGACCAGCGCGAAGACGACGATGTTGGTCTGCACCGTCGCCAGGTCGAGCTCGACGTCGTCGCCGCGCAGCAGCTCCTCGGCGAGCAGGCGGGCATTGGCGTGGTCCTCCGCGAGGCGCTCGACGTGGTTGGCCAGCGCGTACGAGCCGGCCGCGGCCAGGATGCCGGCCTGGCGCATCGCCCCGCCGGCCATGCGCCGGTACCGATGCGCGCGCTCGATGAGCTCGCGCGAGCCGGCGAGCATCGAGCCGGCCGGCGCCCCAAGGCCCTTGCTCAACGACAGCGAGACGAGGTCGAAGCCGGCGGCCAGCTGGGCAGCGGACGACCGACTGGCGACGGCCGCGTTCAGCACCCGCGCCCCGTCGAGATAGGTGGAAAGCCCGGCCTCGCGGGCCACCGCCAGCGAAGCAGTCAGCGCGTCGGCCGGGAAGACGATCCCGCCCGCGCGGTTGTGCGTGTTCTCAGCGACCAGCAGTGACGTCGGTGGGTAGACGATGTGGCCGCGCGGCTTGATGGCGGCGCGGACCGCATCGGCGTCGTAGACCCCCGCCGAGCCGATCGGGCTGAACTGGACCCCGGCGTTGGCGGCGCCGGCGCCGGTCTCGTGCAGCACGAGATGCGAGTCGGTCGGCACGAGCACGTCGTCGCCGGGGCGGGTGAGCGTCCGCAGCGCGACCTGGTTCGCCATCGTGCCGGTCGGCAGGAAGAGCGCCGCCTCCATCCCGAACAGCTCAGCGACGTCGGCCTGGAGCCTGTTGACCGATGGGTCCTCGCCGTACTGATCGTCGCCGACCTCGGCGGCGGCGATGGCGCGGCGCATCGGTTCGGTCGGCCGCGTGACCGTATCGGAGCGCAGGTCGATGCGGTCCACCCGGCTCAGGCGATCGGGATGGTCGGGCCGGAGCGGCGCGATCGCGGCTTCTGGAGCATCGAAGCCAGCTGGCCGCTGGCCGGCGGGAAGGCCGAGGGCGTGCCGCGCAGCCAGTCGAGCGCCGCCTCGAGGTCCTCGATGCAGAACGGCTTGGCGAGCACGGCGACGTTGGGGCCGCGCACGATCCGCATCGGCATCGACGCCAGCATCATTCCGGTGCAGATGAGGACGCGCGGGAGTCCGAGGATGGCGCTGCGCCGGCGTGCGGGGAGCTCCATGAGCTGGGTGCCGTCGATCACCAGGGCGTCGGGCCGCTGCCCGAGCGCGCTCCGCGCATCGAGCTCGTCGGGCGTCAGGATCTCGGCCTCGGGAAGCAGCTCGCCGAAGAGCTCGCGCACGCCCGGCTCGCGATCGCTGACCCAGACCAGTCCGGCCACGTCACCCCTCCAAGCAAGACCGATGCCGCCTGCGGCGTACGATACGCCCGCAACCCGTCTCGTATCCACCCCATGATCTCCGAGCCGACCACGCCGATCATTCCTGTTCACCGGGCCGCGCTGGCCGGAGCCGCCGCCGGCGCCCTCGCCCTCGGCATCGCGGAGCTGCTGGCCGGCATCCTGCCCGGCGCGGCCAGCCCGATCGTCGCGGTCGGCGACCTCGTCATCTCCCTCCAGCCGCCAGGCGCCAAGCAGTTCGTGGTCGACCTCTTCGGCGAGGCCGACAAGCTCGTCCTCAACCTGTTCATCGCCGCGGTCGCGGTCGGTGCCGCCGCCCTCGGCGGCGTGCTGGCGCGCACCCGACCGTGGGTCGTGCCGCTCGGCGCGGGCGCGTTCGGCATCCTGGCGCTCTTCGCCGCCCTCCGCGACCCGCTTGCCGAGCCGCTCACCACGCTCATCGTGGTCGGGGCCGCCGTGCTAGTGGCCATCTACGCCACGCGCTGGCTGCTGGCGCTCGCCGCTGACGACGGCGCGCGACCGGCGGCAGAGATGCCCGCCTGGGGTCGCCGCAGGTTCATCGGCACCTCGATCGCGGTCATCGGCCTCGCCGTGGTCAGTGGCGTGGTCGGGCGGACGCTGCTCGAGCGGGGCCGGCAGAACGCCATCGCCCAGGCCGGGACGCTGCCCGAGCCGACGGCGACCGCTCCGCCGCCGCCCGAGGGCGCGGAGCTGGCGGTCGAGGGCATCACCCCGCTCGTGACGCCGAACGAGCTGTTCTACCGGATCGACACCGCGCTCCTCGTGCCGCGGCCGAACATCGACACCTGGCGCCTGCGCGTCACCGGGATGGTGGAGAGCGAGCTGGAGCTCACCTACGACGAGCTGGTCGCGATGCCGCTCGTCGAGCAGTACGTGACGATCGCGTGCGTCAGCAACGAGGTCGGCGGCAACCTGGTCGGCAACGCGCTCTGGCGCGGCGTGCGGCTCAAGGAGCTGCTCGGCCAGGCGGGAGTGGATCCCGCGGCGACGCAGATCGTCGGCCGCGCGGTCGACGGCTTCACTGCCGGCTTCCCGACCGGCTACGCCCTCGCCGACGATCGCGAGCCGCTCGTGGCCGTGGGCATGAACGGCGAGCCGCTGCCCGTCGACCACGGCTTCCCGGCGCGGCTGATCGTGCCCGGGCTGTTCGGCTACGTCAGCGCCACGAAGTGGCTGACCGAGATCGAGCTGACCACGTGGGACGGCTTCGACGCCTACTGGGTGCCGCTCGGCTGGTCCAAGGAGGGACCGATCCTGACGCAGTCACGGATCGACGTCCCGCGCCGCGGCGCGACGATCCCGGCCGGGATGACCACCATCGCCGGCGTGGCATGGGCCCCGGACCGCGGCATCAGCGCCGTCGAGCTGAACATCGACGACCTGGGGTGGACGCCGGCCACGATCTCCGCACCGATCTCGGACGCGACGTGGGTCCAGTTCGGCCTCACCTGGGAGGCGATGCCCGGCGAGCATCGAATCCGCGTCCGTGCCACCGACGGCGACGGCGAGGTCCAGACCGATCAGCGCAGCGAGCCGGCGCCCGACGGCGCCCGCGGGCACCACGCCATCGACGTCAACGTCGGCTGAGCGGTCGGCTCAGCGGTCCGGCGGCCCGGAGCTGCGAACGGCGACCGGCGAGAAGGTGATCTCGACCTCGATGAGCCCCTCCACGAGAGGCATGTCGCTGACCTGGCGCCATGCCTCGTGCGAGAGGTTCGCGACGCGCTGGTCGCCCGTGCCGACGTAGCACGGGCAGGAGTCGACGACCGGCAGGGAGACGCATCGGTCGGCGCAGACGAGGACGTAGGTCGGCTCGCCGTTCGGGAGCCCGCCGCCGATCTCGGCCGGCAGCGCCACGGTGGCCTCGCCCTCCCAGCCCGGGCTCTCCGGATAGGACGAGGCCATCCCGGTGACCGCTCCGTCCACGGTAGCGATCGGCGGTTCCTTCTCGGCCGGTTCGGGAGCGGCAGCGGTCGCGCCGGTCGTCGCCCCACCGGCCAGGCTGGCGTCGGGATCGCCGGCGAAGGCATACCAGTAGTCGACCTTGCCCTCGAAGTAGGGCGACTTGTGCAGCCACGTCTCCGCCCCGGCGACCATCGCGTGCGGGCGGGTGCTGAGCGCGTCGGCGCTGAAGCGCGGGTCGCTGGCGAAGATGTCGCGGTACGGCCGCTCGGGGGTGTCGAGCAGCGTGCCGACCAGGTGCGCGGCGCCCTCGTAGAAGTCGGTGGCGAAGTAGGCACTGGCACCGAGGTCGGCGAGCGGTCCGCGCGAGTAGGCGCGACACCCGCTCGGAAGCGACCTCGCGCGTGGCGGGCTCGTGCTGGCCCTCGCCGGCGCCGGGGGCGTAGCAGGCGTTGGAGTAGATCATCACCCAGCCCGGTGCTGGCTCGCGCGTGCTCGCGCGATCCAGGCCTCGCCGTAGTAGGCCAGCGCACCGTCGGCATGCGAGTCGGAGTGGTCGCCGCGGGCGCCCGGGCCGTTCAGGCCCCAGCCGTTGGTGGTCAGCGGGCTGGGCGCATCCGTGTACGGGTTGGGCGATCCCACCCCGTGGCCGAGGTAGACCACGATGTTGGCGTCAGCGACCGCGGCCAGCACCTTCTCCGCAGATGCCTCGGGCGAGTAGGCGGTCGCGACGGTCGCGCCGCGCTGCTCGGCGGCCTTGGCCGCCGCATCGGCCAGGCTGATGTAGACCGGGGTCAGCTCCTCGCCGACCGGACCCACGATGATGGCCACCTTGGCGCTCGACTCGGTAGCGGCGGCGGGCGCGGGCAGACCAAGGCTTGCGAGGAACGTTGCCACAAGCGTGGCGATGACCAGGACCGAGCGCAACGGGACTCCCCCAGCTGGGCACAAGGGTGAGGATCAGCCGGGCCGTAGCATCGCACCGATCCCGGCGTGCGTGCAACAGGCATTCGACCCAGGACTAGCCGGGCTAGGTCCCGACGGGCTCCAGGCGCGCGGTCGCCGTCTCGCTCGGGTCGGACAGGAGCGCCTCGGCGATCACCTCGGCCCACGCGCTGTAGCCGACGACCGACGGGTGGAACTGGTCGCGCGAGAGGACGTCGGTCCGGCCGCGGATGAGCGGCGGGACGTCGCGCGCCAGGTCGGCGTAGGCGGCGCCGACGCGCGCGGCCTCCGCCGAGCTGATCGGCCTCAGCAGGCGGGCGTACTGGTCGGCGAGGAAGATCAGCGGCTCCGCGCCGCGAAGTGCGCCGCGGAAAGCCGGGATGCCGGCCAGCACGACCCGCGCCGACGGCGCGACGGCCCGTACCCCCTCGAGCACCGTGCGCAGGCTGGCGCGGAAGCGTCCCGGCGGGGTCGAGTGCGTGGCGTCGTTCGAGCCGATGACGATGGCGACGATGTCGGCCCCGGCCAGGAACGACTCGGTCTCGGTGGCGCGCAGCGGCTCGATGGCGCGAGGAAGCTGTTGGCCCGTCAGGTCCGCCGCCCGCGCTCCGGCCCAGCCATAGCTGACGACGTGGACCGCTCGCTGCTCGGCGTCAGCCACCCGGCGCGCGACGAGGTAGGGGAGCGCGTCCTCGGCCCGCTCGACCCCGACGCCCGCGGTGGTCGAGTCGCCAAGCACGGCCATGCGCAGCCTCCGACCCTCGGCGACGCCCTCGGAGGGGGTGACGACGTGGTTGACGTAGAAGCCGGGATGGCCGGGGAGGAACTCCATCCGGCTGAGCCGCATGAGCTGCACGGCGGCCACGCCGGCGAACGCGCCGAGAGCCGTCCCGAGCACCCGGGCCATCCGGGTGAGCCAAGGTCCCATGGGCTTCACCCTACCGTCTCCGCCGGCTTGACGCCAACCGCACAATCGGTCGCGTGCCGGATGCGCCCGTGATCATCGTCAACCCCACCGCGGGCTCCGGCCGCGCCGCGAAGCTCGTGCCGTGGATCCGCGAGCGACTGGCAATGCGGCCCGACGCCGAGCTCCACGTGACGGTCCGTCGCCGGCGAGGCGCAGGAGCTGGCGGCGAAGGCGGCGGCCGACGCGTGCGATCGCCTCGTGGTGGTCGGCGGCGACGGCACCGTCCAGGAGGTCGTCAACGGAGTGCTGGATGCGGACGCGCGGACGGCCATCGGCATCGTGCCGGTCGGCTCCGGGAACGACCTGGCGCGCAGCCTCGGCCTGCCGACCGATCCGGCCGAGGCCTGGACCGTCGCGATGGGCCGAGTCAAACGAGAGATCGACGCGGGGCTCGCGACCAACGGGGAGGGGCGACGGCGCTGGTTCGCGTCGGCGGGCGGCATCGGCTTCGACGCCCAGGTCGCGGCCGCGATGTCGACCCGCCTCGGCTGGCAGTCGGGGCGCGCCGGATACCTGCTCACCACGCTGAGCGAGCTGCGCCGGTTCGACAACCGGAGCCTGCGGATCGTGCTCGACGGCGAGCCGTTCGAGTGCCGCGCGCTGCTCGTGGCGATCGCGAACGGCCCGTACTACGGTGGCGGCATGCGCATCGCCCCCGACGCGGCGCCCGACGACGGCTGGCTCGATCTCTGCGTCGTCGGCGACGTGTCGCGCCTCACCGCCATTCGCGAGCTGCCGAACCTCTATCGGGGCACCCACGTGCGCAACCCGGCGGTCTCGGTCCACCGCGCCCGACGAATCGAGGTCACCGGCGACGGGGCGACCCACGCCCACCTGGACGGTGAGCCGTTCGGCACGCTCCCGCTGCGTGTCGAGGTCCGGCCCGCGTGCCTCGAGGTGGCGTCGGCGACCGACGCCTAGTCGGTGTACTCCGGGCAATGGGGAGCCGACGGATCGGCCATGACCGAGGTGTCGCCGACCACCGCGCGCAGCGCGTCGATGCGGCCGTGGCCGAAGCACTCGTCATACCCAGCCAGGCCGATGTCGACCGCGGTTCCCTGAAGGAGCTCGGCGACGCGTGCCGGGGCGAGCCTGACGTCGCCGTTCCCCGAGAGCCTGCCGAACTGGCTCACGATCAGCGCGGCGACGCCCGCGGCGTGCGGCGAGGCCATGCTCGTGCCCTGGATGCATCCGTAGGCGCCGCCGGGCAGTGTCGACAGGATCGTCGTGCGGCAGTCACCGGTCGTGCCGTTGCCGCCCGGCGCCGAGACGTCGGCCAGGCCGTGGCCGTAGTTGGAGTAGCCCGCTTTCTCCGAGCGGTTGCCGAGGGCGACGGTGCCGATCACGCCGGACGACTCTGACGGGACGACGCGGCAGTCGGACGGGTACGGGTTGCCGGCGTCGTCAACCGGAGCCGCGAGGTCCTGGTCCGAGTTGCCGAGCGCGGCCACCGGTGCGACGCCGCGCTTCACGGCGTAGCGGAGCGCGCGCTCCACCGCGGTCGTGAAGGCCCGCTGCGTCTCGTCTGACTGGCACTTGAACTCGGTCGACTCCTGGAACTCGTCGTCATCCACGAAGAAGCTCATGTTGATGACGTCGAGCCTGATGTCACCCGCGTAGGTGATGCCGTCGACCACGCCGGAGGCGTAGCAGTAGCCCGATGCGTCGCACACCTTGACCGGGACGAGCGTCACGTTGGGCGCGACGCCCACGATGCCGATGCCGTTCGCCTGCGCGGCGACCGTCCCAGCCACGTGCGTGCCGTGAAATTGGTTGTCGATGCACGGGTCGGGCGTTCCCACGCCCGGGCCGCTCGGCAGGAAGAAGACCGAGTTCCGCCCGCGGCGGCAGTCGACGTTCGAGCCGACGCCGTCGACCACGAAGTCGGGATGGTGGCCGTCGACGCCCGAGTCGAGGATGCCGACGTCGACGGTGCGCGCGCCGGACTGGAGCTCATGCGACTGCGGGGCGCGGATCTGGATCATGTCCCACTGGAGCGCTTCCATCGGGTCGGCCGACGGCTCGGCGCCGCCACCCGGCGACGTGGCCTCGACGACCGTCAGCTCGCCGCTGGCGAGCGCCTCGTCCATCGACGAGAACGCCTTCCAGGTGAAGTCGCGCGCGACCAGCTCGACGAGACTCGAGGCGCGGATCGCGGCGGCCACCTCGGGCGTGGCGCTGACGACGATGATGCCGATCTGGTCGGCGAGGTCGGCGTGGATCGTCGCGCCGGCGGCGGCGACGACCTGCCGCGCCGCGGCCAGGCTCACGGCGTCGTTGCCGGCGACCTGGAACGCGCCGGTCGCGTCCTCGCTGCCCTTGAGCACGACGATGTGGCCGACTGCCTCAGGCGCGGCTCGCACGCTCGCCACCGGTGTGGCCAGGGCGGCGCCCAGCACGAGGCAGGCGATGCCGATCGCGACGAGCGCGACCTGGGGAAGGGACGCGCGTGCCACGTGGGGCGTGTCGGGATGCATGGTGCGAGAAATCCTCCTGGGGATGGTTGCGGGACCGTCATCCTCGAGGCATCCGGCATGCCATCCGTTGCCGCCTTCGCACGCCGCGACCGTCCGGCGGGATCGTTTTGTACGAAAGTCGGCACGCGCCATGCAGGACTCCTGCGACGGTTGGGGGGTGCAACAGGAGGGACCGGATGCGGCGAATCGCCGTATCGGCCGCGAGGGACCGCATCGCGGAGGTCATGGCGAGGGTCCAGCGCCACGAGCGCGTCATCCTGACGCGCCATGGTCGCGACGTCGGAGCCATCGTGCCGATGGAGGATCTGCAGCGGCTCCACGAGGGTGAGCCGGCCGACGAGAGCCGCGCGCTCCAGGCGTACCGCGCCAGCTGGCGGCGCGTGACCGACGCGATCCATCACCGACGCCCCTGACCCGCTAGGCTGGCCCGCATGGAGGCGCCGCGCATCGAGGTCGGGACGCCGCTGCTCGGCGCTCGTGGGCGCCGCATCGGCACGGTCGACGCCGTCTTCGCCGACTACCTGCTCGTCCGCACCGCCAGCCTGCTGCCGATCGACCTCTACGTGCCGCGCACCGAGACGGCGATCAGCGACGGCCGCCTGCAGGTCGGCGTCGGACGCCGCGAGGCGTACCAGCGCTGGCACCGGCCGCTGAAGCGGGCCCCGCACGCGGCCGAATGAGCGCCTTCAGGGCCGATGTCGCGGCCGAGCTGCGGAAGGCGCGCACCGTCGTGATCGAGACGTCGGCCGGCCCGGAAGCGCCGGTGCACCGGACCGTGATCTGGATCGTCGCCGACGAGTCGGGGATCGCCTTCGTGCGATCGGTCCGTGGCCGGCGCGGCAGGTGGTACCGGGAGCTCGTGGCGAACCCAACCGGAGCCGTGGTCGTGGGCAGCCGACGCATCGGAGTGCGCGCGAAGCCCGCTGATGCGGCCGGCATCGAGACCTGCAGCAGGCTGCTGCGCGAGAAGCACGCCACGTCGAGGGCATCGCTGGCCTCGATGCTCCGCGACGAGATCCTCGACACTACCCTCGAGCTCGAGCCGGCGTGAGTGGGGTATATACCTATATACGGCGCCACCACGCCGGTCAGCATCGGTCTTGCAGTACCCTTCACCTGCCATGCACGACGCCGATACGATCCAGCCCCTGAACGGGCGCCCGCCGTACGAGCCGGGCGACGCTGAGGCGTTCTTCGCCCACGTCGGCTCCGGCGGCAAGGTCGAGGCCGATGACTGGCTGCCCGACGAGTACCGCGCGGCCGTGCTGAAGTTCGTCGAGATGCACGCCAACTCCGAGCTCATGGGCGTCCTGCCCGAGCGCGACTGGATCATGCGTGCGCCCACGCTGCGCCGGAAGCTGGCCCTGACCTCCAAGATCCAGGACGAGGTCGGGCACGCGCAGCTGCTCTACCGCGTCGCCGAGGACCTGGGGAAGCCTCGCATGGCCATGCTGGCCGACCTGCTCGAGGGTAAGACGAAGTTCCACAACGTCTTCCACTACCCGACCCGCTCGTGGGCGGACGTCGGGATCATCGCCTGGCTGGTCGATGCCGCCGCGATCGTGTCGCAGCAGGCGCTGCGCGACTCCTCCTACGCGCCGTACGCGCGCACGATGCGCAAGATCTGCTGGGAGGAGTCGGTGCACATCATGCACGGCCGTGACGTCGTGCTGACCCTCATGAACGGGACCGATGCCCAGCGCGCGATGGTCCAGGAGGCGCTGGACCGATGGTGGGGCCCGCTCATGCAGATGCACGGTCCACCGACCGATCCGGCCAGGGACAAGGACCTGCACTGGAAGATCAAGTCGAAGAACAACGAGCAGCTGCGCCAGGAGTTCCTCTCGATCTACGTGCCGCGCATCCGCGAGCTCGGCCTGACCATTCCGGACCCGGCGCTGCGGCTCGACGACGCTTCGGGCCGCTGGGAGTACACCGAGCCCGATTGGGACGAGCTGAAGTCGGTCGTCACCGGCCACGGGCCCGCCTCGCAGTCCCGCCTCGAGTTCCGGCGCGTCAACTTCGCCGAGACCCAGTGGGTCCGCGACGCGCTGCTTGGGAGCGCGACCGCCGCCGCCTAGGCGGAACGAGAACGCCGCCCAGGCCGCGAACAGTCCGAATTCCCACCAGGTGGGCATTACGCGCACGGGGCGGCTGCGAGCGGTCCGAATTCTCGCCGGGTGAGCACCAGGCTCCGAAATCGACCGTTCGAGGGTGCACGACGCGCGTAATGCCCGTGGAGTGAGAATTGAGTCCTTCGGCACCCGCATCCCTCACGAAAGTGCGTCGACGGCAGGAATCGGTCAGATGCGCAAACTGTGCGCATGGGTCGCGGTCAGGGCGCGAGATTCAGTCAGATGCGCACCAGGTGCGTCACAACGGGCCTGAATGACAGCTTCGACGGCAGGAGGCGCCGATTTACGCGCACCCCATGCGCATTTGGCAGCATCGCGCCGATGGCACGCTCCCCCGACGCGGGGTACGCTTCCGGCGATGAACGAGCGCGTGTGGGAGGTCTTCCGCCAGGAGGACGAAGGTGACCCGATGATCCACGCCGGCAGCGTCAACGCACCCGACGAGGAGCTGGCGATGCACTACGCGCGCGAGTTCTACGGCCGGCGTGGCGAGTCCCACCGCCTGTGGATCGTCGCAAGAGAGGCGATCACCGAGCTCGACGACCCGGACCTGCTCAAGCCGCCCTTCGATCGCAGCCACAAGAAGCCCGGCGGCTACATCATCAAGCACAAGCTCGAGGCGGCAAAGGCACGTGCCGCGAGCGAGGCGCCGGAGTGACAGCCGCGCCGACCACCCTCGACACCGCCGCGAGAGAAGCGCTCGCCGAGCTCCTGCTGAGCGTCGCCGACGACGAGTTCGTCATCGGCTTCTGGGACTCCGAATGGACCGGCATCGCGCCGATGCTCGAGGAGGACGTCGCCACCAGCTCGATCGCCCAGGACGAGATCGGTCATGCCCGGGCGCTCTACGAGCTGCTGGCGGAGCTGACCGATGACGACCCCGACCGCATCGCCTATGGCCGCGAACCGGCGGACTTCCGCCATGCCGCGCTCCTCAACCACGCTCGAGGCGACTGGGCCTTCAGCGTCGCGCGCCGCTACCTGTACGAGACCGCCGATGCCGTCCGCCTCGCGGCTCTCGCGCAGTCCAGCCACGAGCCGCTCGCCGCGCTCGCCGGGAAGATGCGGCGCGAGGAGACGTACCACCTGCTGCACGCCGATGCCTGGCTGCGCCGGTTGGCCGAGGCCGGCCCCGAGACGAACGAGCGCCTCGCGACGAACCTGCGCTCCCTGTGGCCCGAAGCCCAGGAGCTCTTCGCACCGCTCGCCGGCGAGGAGGTGCTCGTGCGCGACGGCCTGCTGCCCGCGCCGATGGCCGCGCTGCATGCCGACTGGCAGCGCCAGGTGCGCCCCGTGCTCGAGAAGATCACCGGACCGCTCCCCGAGGCGCAGCCGACGCCCGCCGGTCGCACGCGCAGGACCGACGACTTCAGCGTGGCTGCACGGCGAGTTCACCAGCGTGAGCCGTGCCGAGGCGGGTGCGATGTGGTGACCGAGTCCGCGATCGACGCTCGCGAGGCCCGGGTCTGGTCCGAGCTGGCCGACATCGCCGATCCGGAGATCCCGGCCATCAGCCTGGTCGACCTGGGCGTCATCGGCTCAGTCACGGTCGACGACCGCCGTGTCGAGGTCGAGCTGCTTCCGACCTTCGTCGGCTGCCCGGCCATCGGCGTCATGCAGGAGCAGATCACCGAGCGCATCGGTGCGCTGGGCGTCGCCGACAAGGTGGAGGTACGGCTGAGCTTCGACCCGCCCTGGACGAGCGAGCGCATCACTCCGGCAGGCCGTGAGCGGCTGCGCCTGAGCGGGTTCGCGCCGCCGCACATCGGTCCGGCGCTCGTCGGCAACAGCTTGGAGGAGCTGACGGTGCTCCCCACGGCGGAGTGCCCGTACTGTGGCTCGCGCAACACGACCCTCGAGAATCCGTTCGGGCCGACCCTCTGCCGCGCGATCTACCACTGCGCCGACTGCCGCCAGCCGTTCGAGCAGTTCAAGCGCGTCTAAACCGAGGCGAGCGAGGGCTGGCCCGCCGATTGCACCGGGCGCGACCATGCGCATCGCCGCCGTCGGCGACCTCCACTGCACCCGTGACTCTGCCGGCACCCTGCGGCCCCTCTTCGCCGAGGCGAGCGAGGCGGCCGATGCGATCGTGCTGTGCGGCGACCTGACCGACCACGGGATCGCCGAGGAGGCCGACGTGCTCGCGTCCGAGCTGAGCGCCGCATCCGTCCCGCTCGTCGGCGTCCTGGGCAACCACGATCACGAGGCGGGGGATCCGGAGGCCGTGGCCGACCGGCTGGCGCACGCGGGCGTTTCGGTGCTCGAGCGCGACAGCGTCGTGATCGGCGAGGTCGGCTTCGCGGGCACGAAGGGCTTCGCCGGGGGCTTTGGCATGCACGCCCTCGGCGCATGGGGCGAGGCGCCGATCAAGGCGTTCGTGCAGGCGGCGATCGAGGAGGAGCTGGCGCTCGAGGCAGGCCTGGCACGGCTGCGGACGCCGTACCGGGTGGCTGTGCTCCACTACTCGCCGATCCGCGAGACGGTCGAGGGCGAGCCGGAGCCGATCCATGCCTGGCTCGGCTCGAGCCGCCTGGAGGAGCCGATCGACCGCTATGCGGTGACTTCGGTGTTCCACGGCCACGCGCACTACGGCAAGCTCGACGGCCGCACGCGCGGCGGCGTGCCGGTCTACAACGTGGCGCGGCCGCTGCTCCACCACCACGGCGAGACGCGCGGCTTCCGAGTCGTCGAGATCCCATGATCGGCAGCCTCGTCGACGAGCTCGACCGGCGCACGATCGACTTCTACGTGCGCTCGATGGAGGCACTCGAGACGGCGGGCATCGGCTTCCTGGTGGGCGGCGCGTGGGCGTTCGAGGCGCACACCGGCATCGGCGGCCGGACGAAGGACCTCGACCTGTTCCTGCGCCCGGGCGACGTCGAGGCGGCGATGGGCGTCCTCGAGGCCGAGGGCTACCGGACGGAGCTGACGAGCCCGATCTGGATCGGCAAGGCGTTCGAGGCCGACGAGGTCGTCGACCTCATCTTCAGCTCGGGCAACGGCATCTGCACCGTGGACGACGCCTGGTTCGAGCATTCCGTGCCGGCCACCGTGCTCGGTCGCAAGGTCGCCCTCATCCCGATCGAGGAGATGATCTGGTCGAAGGCGTTCCTCATGGAGCGCGACCGCTTCGACGGAGCCGACCTCCAGCACCTCGTCCTCGCCTCCGACGGCAAGCTCGACGCCGACCGGCTGCTCGCTCGATTCGGCGTCCACTGGCGCGTGCTGCTCGCGCACGTCGTGCTCTTCGACTACGCCTTCCCCTCGAAGCGCGGGCTGCTGCCCGGAGCGCTGCGCGTGACGCTCATGGAGCGCGCCGCGAACGCCGGCGACGCGGTCGAGGTCACCGACGGCCGCGACCTCTGCTACGGGACCTTCCTGAGCCGCCACCAGTACGTCGGGGACGTGGAGGACGGCGGCTTCACCGACGCGAAGGCAGGCCTAGCGGCCAGCGGCCTTGCGGGGCGCGGTACCCTGCGCGGGATGGCTTTGCCGGCCGCGCCCCTCGGCGTCGATCCGGCCCACCCGCTTGACCTCAGGGTAGAGCGCGATGGGGAGCTGGCCGTGCCGTCACGGGTCTGGCGCCAGCTGCGCCGCAACCTGACCTTCTGGATCGGCCTCGTGGTCGCCACCCTCATCCTCGGTCTGGCGCTCGGTGCCGACTGGCTGGCGCCGTACGATCCGAACCTGGCCATCCGCGGCAGCGGGCTGACCGATGACGGACGCCCGGTCGGTCCGGGGAGCGAGTTCTGGCTGGGGACCGATCGGCTCGGACGCGACTACCTGAGCCGCCTGCTGCACGGCGCCCGGACGTCTCTGCTCGTCGCGATCGGCGCCAACGTGGTGGCGGCGGTCATCGGCACGGCGGTCGGCGCGGTTGCCGCCTACGCCGGGTCGCCTTCCGTACGGGTGGGTTTCGGCCGCCGCGCGACCAACGTCTCCTTCCCCGTAGAGGGGCTGCTCATGCGGTTCACCGACGCGCTGCTGTCGCTGCCGATCCTGCTCCTCGCGATCTCACTGGCAACGCTGGTGGGCCAGAGCCTCGGCATGCTGACCGGCGTCATCGCCGCCTTGTGGTGGACGACGACGGCGCGGATCGTGTTCAACCAGACCCGAGTGATCCTCGCGCAGGACTTCATCGAGGCAGCGCGCGCCCTCGGCATCGGACCCTGGCGGATCCTCGTCCGACACCTGCTCCCGCACCTCGTGCCCTTGGTGATCGTCTACACGACGCTGGGGATCGCCGCAGTCGTGCTGTTCGAGGCGGCCCTCTCGTTCCTGGGCGCTGGCGTCCCGCCGCCCGCCGCGTCGTGGGGCACGATGATCGCCGAGCACGCCAGCTATTACCGCTCCGACCCACGGCTGCTCATCCTCCCGGGAGCGGCGATCGCCGTCACCGTTCTCGCATTCAACCTGCTCGGCGACGCGCTGCGCGATGCGCTCGATCCACGCCTGGCGAGCCAGAGGTGATGCCGCCAGCCAAGTCAGAATTAGGGATATCTCCCGATGCGCCGCGCCTTGCCGCGCTGCCATCCTCCGGTTGATCCGGGGCCGTCCGTCGGGCGGCTCATGTGCCGATGAGGAGATCAAAACGATGACCGGTATCCGCCCCGCGCGACGATCGTCAGTGATCATCGTTCTGGCGACGCTCCTTCTCGTCGCCGCTTGCGGCGATCAGGGGTCGGCAACTCCGACCGCCGATGAGTCGGAGCCCGGCGCCGAGCCGGGGACGACCGCCCCCGAAGGCGGCGGAACGCTCTCCATCGGTTGGGAGTCTGACATCCAGTCGATGGATCCGGCCATCGGGTACGACTATGTGTCGATCCCGGCCATCCACCTCGTCTTCGAGTCGCTGGTCGGCTACGACGACGGGACGACGCTGGTGCCCGTGCTCGCCGAGGAGATGCCGACGGTCAGCGACGACGGGCTGACGTACACGTTCACGCTTCGATCGGGCGTCAACTTCGTGAACCCCGACGGCACGGTGCTGCGCGAGATGACCGCCGCCGACGTCGTCTACTCCCTCAATCGCGTGCTCAACCCGAATCTCACGCCGACGCCGTCGCCGGTGGCGTCGTCGTTCTTCGCGCAGATCGAGGGCGCGCCAGGCCGTGCTGGACGGCGAGGCCGAGGAGGCGAGCGGCGTCGTGGCCGTCGACGACGGAACCGTCGAGATCACGATCGTGGCTCCGAACCGAGCCTTCCTCAACGTGCTGGCGATGACGTTCGGCTCGGTCGTCCCCGAGGGAGAGGCGGGACCCGACACGGCCGCCTTCGCCGAGGCGCCGATCGGCACCGGCCCGTACTACATGGAGTCCTACACGTCCGGCGATGCAGCCCATTTCGTCCGCAACCCGCACTACTGGGGCGACCATGCCGGCGATCGAGGCGGTCGACTACCAGGTGGGCGTCGACACCGTCACGCAGACCCAGCGGGCGCAGGCCAACGAGCTCGACGTCATGGGCGACAACGTCCCGACCGGCTCGCTGCCCGAGGTGCGGGACAACCCCGAATACGCGGAGCGCCTCGTCGACGAGCCGAGCGTGGCGGTCAACTACATCGCCATCGACGCGACCATCGCGGATCCGCCGCTCAACAACGTGCTCGTGCGTCAGGCCCTGAACCACGCCATCGACAAGGAGAACCTGGTGCAGGTCATCGGCGGACGCGGCGAGCCCGCCCACTGCATCTTCCCGCCGGCCCTCGAGTCATTCGATCCGGACTGCATGCCGTACGACTACGACCCCGATCGCGCGCGCGAGCTGCTCGCCGAGGCAGGTGTGCCCGACGGGTTCTCGACGACCTACCTGACCGATACCACCGACGACTCGGTGGCCCTGGCGCAGGCCATCCAGCAGGACCTCGCCGAGGTCGGCATCGAGGTCGAGATCGTGACCCAGGAGTTCGACGTGCTGCTCGAGACGATCCTCGAGCCGCAGAACGCACCGCTGCTCGGCATCGGCTGGTTCCAGGACTATCCGGACCCGTCGGACTTCTATGATCCGATCCTGTCGTGCGCCGCCGTCGAGGGTGGGTACAACAGCTCGTGGAGCTGCAACGAGGAGGCCGATGCCCTTGCGGCCGAAGCGCTCTCGATGCAGGACACCGATCAGCGGAACGAGGCGTATCGCGAGGTTCAGCGCCTCGTCATGGAGGAAGCGCTGTGGGTCCCGACCTTCTTCCCGCGCGAGACCCACCTCACCTCCGCGCGGTTGGACGGCGAGTACCTCCACCCGGTCTGGTTCTGGGAGATCGTCGACTATTCGCTGACCGAGTAGCCGTCGTGGTGCCGCGGCCACCGGGTCGCGGCACCGGGCCCGCCCCGTGATCACGTACATCGTCCGGAGACTGCTGTGGGGCATGGTCGTGCTCGGCCTGGTGGCCGTGCTGACCTTCGTGCTGATCTACATCCTGCCTGGGGACCCGGCGCGGGCGGTCGCGGGCATCCACGCTTCGCCCGAGGACGTCGCCCGCATCCGGGCCGCACTCGGCCTCGACGAGCCGTTCCTGTCCCAGTTCGGCCGCTACGTCGGCCGCCTGGCCACCGGCGATTTCGGCTACTCCTTCCACCGTAGAACCGAGATCCTGCCGCTTCTCCTCGAGCGCTTCCCCGCGACACTTCAGCTGGCGATCGGCGGGCTCGTGGTGGGACTCGCGATCGGCTTGCCGCTGGGCGCGCTCTCGGCGAGGCGGCACGGCACGAGCGTCGACCGGGCATCGACCGCGACCACCGCGATCCTCGTCGCGATCCCGAGCTTCTGGCTCGGGTACGTGCTCCTGGACCTGCTGGCCTTCCGTCCGCTCGTCACATGGGGCGTCGCGATCTTCCCGATCGGCGGGTATGAGCCGTGGAGTCCCCGGCATCTCGCGCTGCCCGCGTTGGCCCTGGGCTTCGGCCTGGCCGCCTACTACGCCCGCCTGACGCGAACCGCGATGCTCGACCAGCTCGGGAGCGACTACGTGCGGACGGCGCAGGCGAAGGGCCTCGACGATCGTCTCGTCGTCTGGAGGCACGCGTTCCGCAACGCGCTGCCGCCGCTCGTGACGCAGATCGGGATCGACGTCGGGTTCCTCCTCGGCGGCGTGGTCGTCGTCGAGCAGGTCTTCTCGTGGCCGGGGATCGGAAAGCTGGCCGTCGAGTCGATCACACAGACCGATCTGCCGATGATCATGGCGACGGTGGTGTTCGCAACGCTCATGATCGTCGTGGCCAACATCGTGACGGACATCGTGGTGGCCGTCCTGGACCCGCGCGTTCGTCGCCGCGCATGACGGCCGGGGGTCGCTCGCTTGCGATGGTGCCGATAATCACCTAATGCCCGGGCGGATCTCGTGCCCGACGCTGGTCGGGCGGGAGGGTGATCTCCAACGCGTTCAGGCGCACCTCGGTGGCGAGAGCCGTGCGCTGCTGCTCATCGTCGGCGATGCGGGGATCGGCAAGAGCCGGCTGCTCGAGGAGGCGCTGACCGAAGCCCGAACCACCGGCGCGACGGTGCTCTCCGGCGCGTGCATCCCATTGGCCGGTCGCAGCCTGCCGTACGGCCCGATCATCGACGCCGTTCGCGTTGGCACCTCACCCGATGCGGCGCCATCGCCCCTGCGCAGGGAGCTGCATTCCCTGCTCTCGTCCACCGAGGATGCGGGCCTGGACGGAGACGGCGCACTGGCAAAGGCCCGGATCCTCGAGGGCGTGCTCGACCGGCTGGAGCGAGCCGCCACTGACGAGCCCGTCGTCCTGGCCATCGACGACCTGCACTGGAGCGACGGTGCGACGCGCGACCTGCTCGCGTTCGTCGTGCCGAGCCTGTGGTCCGGGCGGGTCAGGCTCGTCGGAACGCTTCGCGCGGACGAGGACTACACCGCGCTCAAGCCCATGATGGTGGAGCTGGACCGATCCGGCCTGCTCGATCGATTGGACCTCGCCCCACTCGACGACGATGCCGTCGGCCAGGTCGTGGCAGGCATCCTGGGGGGCTCGCCCGATGGGAACCTGCTCGAAGCCGTCCGCGGCCGCTCCGGGGGCAATCCGTTCTTCGTGGAGGAGCTGGTGGCCGCCGCGGAGGGCGGCGACGCCCGGCTTCCTCCCAATCTCCATGAAATCTTGCTCGCGCGGCTGGCGTCGTTGCCGGGATCGGTCCAGGGCCTGCTCCGGCTCATTGCGGTCCTGGGTGACAGCGTCTCCGAACCGCTCCTGGCCGCCGTCAGTGACACCGATTCCGAAGCGCTGAACCGCGGATTGCGGGCGGCCATCGATATCCACGTGCTACGCACCGACCGGCACGCCGGCACCTACGCCTTCCGCCACGCGCTGATGCGCGAAGTGCTCTACGCCGACCTCCTTGCGGGTGAGCGTCGCGCGATGCACGCGGCGGTGGCGCGGGCACTCGAGGCTGACGACGTCGTGCCACTGCTCTCACCAACCGCCCGTTCCCTCGCGCTCGCCGTCCACTGGGATGAGGCGGGCGATCTGCAGAAGGCGATTCCGGCACTGGTCGTCGGAGCGCAGGCCGCGACCGCGGCGCATGCGCATGCTGACGCGCTCGATCTGTACCGGCGTTGCCTCGCGCGCCTCGAGGAGCATCCGGGGATCGCCGAAGCCATTGGCATCGAGCTCGACGAGGTTCACGAACGGGCCGCTCGCTCTGCGTTCCTGGCGGACGACAGCCAGGCGGCCATCGACCTCGCCAGTCGAGCCGTCGAGCTGGCCGGGACGGACGACGCCGCACGCGAGGCCGTCCTGCTCATGCACCTGTGCGAGTACCTGTGGGAGCACGGCCGCGGGACCGAGTCGCTCGCCGCCTCCGAGCGGGCTTACGGCATGGTCCCGGATGACGCGGAGCCCTCCGCACGCGCCGCGGTCATCGGTTTCTGGGCATCGTCGCTGATCGTTCTGAGCCGATACGACGAGGCGATTCCAGTCGCGGAGGAGTGCATTTCGCTGGGCCGACTGCTCGACGATCCAGCAGTCGAGAGCATCGGCCTGGTGACGCGTGGGGCCGCGTTGGCGAACCTCACCGATGTCGCCGGGGGCATCCGCGACATCAACGATGGGATCGAGCTCGCGCGCACATCGAACGCACCCGACGCTCAGCTGATCGCGTACATGGATGGGTCGTGGACCGTCGGGATCGTCGGCGGCGACGCCGAACGTGCCCTCGCGATCGGCGCCGAATGGCGCGAGGTGCAGCGGCAGAGCGGGCTCGAACATGTGCGCGGCATGTATCTGGCCGCCTTCGACAGCGAGTTGCTCATGCGCCTGGGGCGATGGCGCGAGGCCGAAGACGTGTTGTCGGCGGCGCTGCGCCAGCCATTCCGTGGACCGGCTCGCCACGAGGTGGTCTATGAAGCCGGCCTGCTGCGGATGCGACAGGGACAGTGGGACGAGGCGGAGCGCCTCGCCGACGAGGCGCTCGCGATCGCCGAGGAGATGGGGACGATGCAGTACGTCGCGCCGACGTCGGCCCTGGCCATCGAGCTGGCGCTCTGGCGAGGAGATCCGGGGCGCGCGCTGGCGCTGCTCGACGATGCGGAACGCCGCCTCCACCTCCCGGAAGACCCGCTGTACACCCGCCACCTGTACGCCGTCGCCGTCCGAGCCTGTGTCGAGCGACGGGACCAGCTTCGTGATCGTCGGTCGGAGCGCGAGAGCGCGGACCTGCTCGCACGCGCCGAGGCCCTCATGGGTCGGGCGCGCTACGACGGGATTCCGAACCTCACGGCGCGCCTGCCGGAGACGCGGGCCTGGTCGGCCCAGGCTGCGGCCGAGCTCTCCCGGGCCGATCGCTCGCCCACATCAGCAGACGGGTGGCGCGCCGTCGCCGTCGCCTGGCACGACCTCGGCAGATCGGCGGACGAGTCGTATGCCCGGGTGCGCGAGGCCGAAGCCTGGCTCTCATGCGGAGACCGGGGTCGGGCCGGTGCCGCCCTCGAGTCGGCCCGCCAGCTCGCCGCATCGGTCGGCGCGGGATCCGTTCTCGCAGCAGCCGATGCAGTGGCCGATCGCGCGCGCCTCCGTCCGCGCTCGGCAGCGGGTCGCGAGCGCGCGTCCAGCCCGTTGGGCCTGACCGGACGCGAGCTCGAGGTGCTCGACCTCGTCGCACGCGGCCTGACGAACCGGCAGATCGCCGGCGAGCTGTTCATCAGCGAGAAGACCGCCGGTGTGCACGTATCGAACATCCTCGCCAAGCTCGATGTCTCAAGCCGCGCCCAGGCCGCAGCCGTCGCGGTCCGCCATGAGCGGAGTCCCTCGAACTGAGGTCGCCCGCCCGCACGAACAATTATGGATTTCTCCCGATGCGCCGATCGACGGCGACGCGCATCGTGGCAGCGTGGCGATTGACATGCTCGCGCCGGCGGGGCCGGTCGGCGATGCCCGGCCCGTGTCCATCCGCGCCAGCCTGCGGGTGCCCGCCACGGATCGCGTTCGAACGCGGTGGGAGTGGGACGACGGGCAGCACGATGAGGTCGACTTCGCCTGGGCATCGCGCGTCCATGCGCGCCAGGCGCATCGGTACGCCAGCCCGGGGGTCTACCGGGTGCAGGTTCGCGCCCTTGGACACGGAGCCGGCGAGGCCGATCACGGCACCCGCTACGTCGTCGTGCGGGGGCGAGGGCAGCTCGCGGCGTCGGGCTGGATTCGCGATCCGTCTGGAGCGCCGGTCCCGTTCGGATTCCTGCTCACGCCCGAATCGGAGGCCGCGCCGGGCACGATCCTCATGCGGTGCAAGCTCGGCGGGGACGAGCTGGTCGCGCGCGACCTGGGCTGGCTCATGACGGGCGGGTCGGGCGCATTGCACTTCGGGGGTGAAGCCGCCTCGGGCATCGGCGGGGACCCGCACCCGTATCGCGTCGACGTGGGCATAGCATCCGGCGCGGCGGGACGCTCGAACCAACAGATGACGATCAGCGTCTACGCGCCCGGCAGCGTGCCGGGACGGGATGCACCGATCCAGCGCATCAGCGGCCCGATCCGTCCCGGGGGCGTGGATGCCGGCATCGTGACGCTCGTCCGCTGACGCCGCTGATGGGCGATGCACCTGCGGAGGCGCTACGCTTCGCCGCATGGCAATCGACGGTGACGAGATCGGCCAGGACGCTTCCGCGGCGCTCGGCTCGGGGACGGAAGACCGCCTGGCGGCGATGCGTCACAGCGCGGCGCACATGATGGCCGCGGCCGTGCTCGAGCTCTTCCCCGACGCGAAGCTCGGCATCGGTCCAGCCATCAAGGACGGCTTCTACTACGACTTCGACCTGCCCCGGCCGCTGACGCCCGCCGACCTCGAGCAGATCGAGGCGAAGATGCGCGAGCAGCAGGCCGCCGACCTGCGCTTCGAGCACTCGAAAGACCTGCCGCGCGCCGAGGCGATCACCGAGCTCGAGTCCAGGGGCCAGCCCTTCAAGGTCGAGATCGTGAATGACCTGGCCGAGTCCGAGGGGCCGACCGTGAGCTTCTACCGCCACGGCGACTTCGAGGATCTCTGCCGCGGCGGCCACCTCGGCTCCACGAAGGAGCTCGGCGCGTTCAAGCTGCTGAACACCGCCGGCGCCTACTGGCGTGGCGACGAGACGCGGCCGATGCTCCAGCGCATCTACGGCACTGCCTGGGACACCGCCGAGGAGCTCGACCAGCACCTCTGGCGCATCGAGGAGGCCAAGAAGGCGCGACCATCGCAAGCTCGGCCGCGAGCTCGACCTCTTCACCTTCCACCCCGAGTCGCCGGCCGCGCCGTTCCTCCATCCGCGCGGCATGGAGCTGTGGCGGTCACTGGAGGACTGGTCGCGCCAGGTTCGCCGCGAGGCCGGCTTCCGCGAGGTGCGCACGCCGAGCCTGGTGCGCAAGGAGCTGTGGGAGACATCGGGCCATTGGAACAACTACCAGGACAACATGTTCGTCCTGGATGACTACGACCACGTCTCCGGTCTGAAGCCGATGAACTGCCCGGAGGAGATCCTCATCTACCGCACCCGGGCGCGGTCGTATCGCGACCTGCCGATGCGCTTCAACGACTACTCGGTGCTGTACCGCAAGGAGCGCACCGGCGTGCTGGCCGGCATGTTCCGCGTCCGCCAGCTGACCCAGGACGACTCCCACGTCTTCTGCCGCGACGACCAGGTCGACGACGAGATCCGGCTGGCGCTTTCCCTCGTTCGCAAGCAGTACGCGCCGTTCGGCTTCGAGCCGCACGCCAAGCTGGCGACGCGCCCGGAGAAGTACGTCGGCTCCGAGGAGTCATGGGAGCGGGCCACCGATCGCCTGCGCGAGCGCCTCGAGGAGGACGGCATGCCCTACGAGGTCGATCCGGGCGGCGGAACCTTCTACGCGCCGAAGATCGACGTCTACATCGAGGACGCCCTCGGTCGCGAGTGGCAGATGGCCACGATCCAGGCCGATTACCAGCTGCCGCAGCGCTTCGACCTCGAGTACCGCTCCGCCGACGGCGGATTCGAGCGCCCGGTCGTCATCCACTACGCGATCTACGGGTCGTTCGAGCGCTTCATCGGCATCATCACCGAGCACTGGACCGGCGCCTTCCCGCTCTGGCTCAGCCCCGTACAGGTGATGATCGTGCCGATCGCCGACCGCCACCTCGACTACGCCGCCTCCGTTCGCCAGGCCCTGACCGATGCCGGCCTGCGGGCCGAGGTCGACGACCGATCCGAGCGCATGCAGCTCAAGCTGCGCGACGCCCAGGAGCAGAAGATCCCGGTCATGGTCGTGGTGGGGGACCGCGACGCGGAGGCCGGCGCCGTCTCGCCCCGGCTGCGCACCGGCGACTCGTCGCAGGGCGTCGCGCTTGACGCGTTCGTGGCCGACCTTCAGGCGCGGACTGCCTCGCGCGAGCTGTGGCCGGTCGCCGCCGTGGAGGATTGAGGGCGTTCCCTCAATCACCACCGCGAGTGGTCGTATGCGGATGACCGGCCGCGCGTCGCCTCAATCACCACCCATGGTGGTGCAACGTGGGTCATCGGTCACGCGCGCGAGCGTGGACCGGCTCGCGTCGACGATGCACGAGCCGCATACCACCACGCGGAATGGTGGTTGACCGATGAGGAAGATGCGCGGCATAGGCCAGCTGGCGCTCCTCTCCACCGACCCGCCGCGGGTCGCCGAGTTCTACGAGTCGGCGTTCGGCTTCCGGCGAATGGCCGGCGACGACGGCGGGGTCGACCTCGAGCTCGGAGGCTTCGAGCTCAGCTTCCGGCGCGGCGAGCAGGCGACGCGCGAGGGGATCCAGATCGGCTTCAAGGTCGACACCGCCTCGGAGGTCGATGCCTGGGCGCAGGAGCTCGGACGCCGAGGCTTCGCGCTGGCCGCACCGCCGTCGGGCGATCGGTACGAGGGCAGCCGCAGCTTCCGCGTCGCCGATCCCGACGGCCGCCAGGTGGCGGTCTTCTACGACTATCCGCGTTGACCGTCCGTTCGGGATCGGTGTATCATCCGCCGGCAATTCGTGTACGTTCGCAGGGCCACCCGTCCGTGATCGGAGAGGTGGCCTTGTTGTTGAAGGGGTAGCAGACTGGCAAGGGATCTCCGCATAAACGAGATGATCAGAATCCGAGAGGTTCGGGTCATCGACGATGAGGGGCAGCAGCTCGGCGTGATGCCTACGTTGGAGGCGCTCGCGCTGGCTCAGGAGAAGGGGCTCGACCTCGTGGAGGTCGCGCCGACCGCGGTCCCACCGGTGTGCCGCATCCTCGATTTCGGGCAGTACAAGTACGAGCTCCAGAAGCGCGAGCGCGAACAGAAGAAGAAGCAGAAGTCGCAGACCTTCAAGGAGGTCCGGCTGGGCGTCAAGGTCGACGTCCACGACCTCCAGGTCAAGGCCCGACGTGCGGGCCAGTTCCTGGACCATGGGGACCGCGTGAAGGTCACCGTCCGCTTCCGCGGTCGAGAGATCAGCCACGCCAACCTCGGTCGCGACCTGCTGATGCGGACCGCGGAGCTCCTGGCGGAGCACGGGACGATCGAGCGGCAGCCGCTGCTCGAGGGCCGTAGCATGTACATCATCATGGCCCCGCTCGAGAAGCGGGCCGAAAAGGGCACCGATACGGTCGCCGGCGGCACGGCCGCCGAGGCGTCCAGCCAGCCGTCCGCGGGCGGCGACACCATCGGCGACGCGATCGCCGCCAAGGGCAGCTCGCCCCAGGCGGCCAGCGAGGCGCCGGCACAGTAGGGATCGAAGACAAGCCATGCCGAAGATGAAGACCCACAAGGGGACGGCCAAGCGCTATCGGAAGACCGGCTCCGGAAAGTGGATCCGGCCCAAGGCCTGGCGCGGCCATCACCTCGAGATCAAGTCGAGCCGCCGCACCCGCCGCTACGCCGGCATGGCGCCTGTCTCGAAGACGCACACCGACGCGCTCGAGCGGCTGATGCCCTACGCGTCCAAGGCGAAGTAGCCGATGGCCAGGGTCAAGCGCGGCGTCACCGCGCACAAGCGCCACAAGCGCCTCCTCAACCGCGCCGAGGGTCGCCGCGGGACGCGCTCGAAGCTCGTCCGCCCGGCGCGCGAGGCGCTCATCCACGCCCTCGTCTACGCCTACCGCGACCGCCGCGACCGCAAGCGCGACATGCGCCGCCTCTGGATCGAGCGCATCAACGCCGCGTCGCGCCAGCACGGGCTGCCGTACGGCCGCTTCATCCACGGGCTGAAGGGCGCCGGCGTCGAGGTGGACCGCAAGATCCTCGCCGACATGGCCGTTCGCGAGCCCGCCGCCTTCGCGGCGATGGTCGAGACCGCCAAGTCCTCCTTTACCACCTGACCGGCGCTCCGCCGACGCCGGTCACCACGACCCCTCCCGGATTCCGGGGCGGGGTCGTTCGTTTTCCCCGATGATGTGAGCGCGCCATGACCGACCTCCGAACCGATCTCGAGCGCCTCCGCGCCGATGCCGCGGCACGCGTCGCATCGGTCCCCGACGCCGACGCGCTGGCCGAGCTCCGTCACGAGCTGTTCGGGCGCTCGGGAAGCCTGACGCTGCTCCTCAAGCAGCTCGGATCGGTGCCGGCCGAGGAGCGCCCCGCCGTCGGGCAGCTGGCCAACGAGGTCCGCGGCGAGCTGGAGGCCGCCATCGAGGCACGGCAGAGCGCGCTCTCCGGCACGGAGGACGAGGCGCGCCTGGCAGAGGAGGCGCTCGACATGAGCGCGCCGGGGCGGCCGATGCCGATCGGTCACCTCCACCCGGTCATGACCCTCATGCGCGACCTGCGCGAGATCTTCCACGCCTACGGCTTCGAGGTCTTCGAGGGACCCGAGATCGAGACCGACGAGTACAACTTCGAGCTGCTCAACATCCCGCCCGACCATCCCGTCGCGCGACCTGTGGGACACGCTCTACGTCGCGGACCCCGGGAGCGTCGAGGCCGGGGAGCCGCGGCCGGCCGCGGACGGCACGATCCTGCGCACGCACACCTCGCCGACCCAGATCCGCGCCATGCGCGCCCTCGAGCCGCCGATCCGCGTCCTCACGCCCGGGCCGATGCTTCCGCTACGAGGCGGTCGACGCGAGCCACGGCTTCGAGTTCTTCCAGGTCGAGGGGCTGGTCGTCGATCGCGACACGAGCCTCGCCGACCTCAAGGGCCTCCTGGAGGAGGTCGCCCGCGCGCTGTACGGGCGGGACGTCCGCACCCGCTTCCGGCCCGGCTACTACCCGTTCACCGAGCCGAGCGCGGCGTTCGACATCGGCTGCCTCGTCTGCGGCGGCGAGGGCTGCCCGGCCTGCAAGCGGACCGGCTGGATGACGATCCTGGGCGCCGGCATGGTCCATCCGACCGTGCTCCGCAACGGCGGATTCGACCCCGACGAGTACCAGGGCTACGCCTTCGGCATGGGTCCCGACCGGATGACGATGCTGCGCCACGGCATCGGCGACCTGCGGCTCTTCTTCAGCGGCGACCTGCGCTTCGCGACCCAGTTCTCGGCGGGGCACTGACCGATGCGAGTGCCGCTCTCCTGGCTGCGCGAGTACGTCTCGTTCGATCTCTCGCCGCGCGCGCTCGCCGAGGAGCTGACGATGCGCGGGATGGAGGTCGACACCGTCGAGTCGGCCGGAGCCGACTGGACCGATGTCGTCGTCGGCCGCGTCCTCGAGGTCAGGCGGCACCCGAACGCCGACACGCTGTGGCTGGCGCGGGTCGACGTCGGCGAGGCCGGCGGCGAGCTCGACATCGTGTGCGGCGCCCAGAACCTGGAGGTCGGCCAGCTCGTTCCGACGGCGCTGGTCGGCGCGGTCCTGCCGGGCGACCGCCGCATCGAACGGACGAAGATCCGCGGCGAGGTGAGCCACGGCATGCTGTGCAGCGCCGCGGAGCTCGGCCTCGGGACCGATGCGGACGGCATCCACATCCTGGGCCGCGACGACGAGCTCGCGCTCGGCTCGCCGCTGGCGGACATCGTCGGCGAGACGGTGCTCGACGTCGACGTCAAGCCCAACCGGGGCGACGCGCTGAGCATGGTCGGCCTGGCCCGCGAGATCGCCGCCTTCACCGGCGCGCCGTTGCGGCTCCCCGACGCGACCGTTCACGAGACCGATGACGACGCCGCGGCCCACGTCAGCGTCCGGATCGAGGACCCCGAGCTCAACCCGCGCTTCGTGGCCCGCTGGTTCGACGGCGTCGCCAACGGCCCGTCGCCGGAGTGGATGCAGCGCCGGCTCATCGCCGCGGGCATGCGCCCGATCAGCGCGGTCGTGGACGTCACGAACTACGTCATGCACGAGCTCGGGCAGCCGATGCACGCCTACGACGCCGATGCGGTCCCCGGCGGCGAGATCGTCGTGCGCCGCGGGCGCGCCGGGCGAGCGGCTCCTGACGATCGACCACCTCGAGCGCGAGCTCGACGAGCGGATGCTGGTCATCGCCGACCGCGAGCGGCCGATCGGCCTGGCCGGGATCATGGGCGGCGCGTCGACCGAGGTGGGGGAGGGCACGACGCGGGTCATCCTCGAGTCGGCGATCTTCCACGGGCCGACCATCCGCAACACCGCCCGCCGCCTCGGCCTGCGCTCGGAGGCCAGCATGCGCCACGAGAAGGGGATCGGGCACGACCTGCCGCGCTACGCCGCCGACCGCGCGGCGAGGCTGATCGCCGAGATCACCGGCGCGCGGGTCGGGCGCGGCCTCGTGGACAACGACCCGGAGCCGAAGCCGCGGCGCCGGGTGGCGGTCGAGGTGCCGCGCATGCGCCGGCTCCTCGGGTTCGACCTCGACGCGGCGCGCGTCCGCGAGCTGCTCGAGCCGCTGGAGTTCGGCGTCTCCGGCGACGGCGACGACCTCGAGGTGGAGGTGCCCTCGCATCGGCTCGACGTCGTCGTCGCGGCCGACGTGGCCGAGGAGGTCGCGCGCGCCCATGGCTACGAGCGGATCCCCGGACGGCTGCCGCAGGCGGAGCTGCCGCCGTATCGGCCGGACCCGAGCGAGCCGCGCAGCGTCGTGCGCCGCATCCTCGCCGGGCTGGGCCTCGACGAGGTGATCGGACACGCGCTGATCGGTCCGGATGACCTCGAGCGAGTCGGGCTCGACCCGTCGAGACCCGGAGCTGGTCCGCCTCTTCAACCCGCTGAGCCCGCAGCACTCGATCATGCGGCCGTCGATGGCGCCGTCGATGCTCGGCGGCCTTGCCGAGAACGCCCGCCGCCGCCGGCCCGATGCGTGGCTCTTCGACCTCGGCAAGGTCTACCGCCACCCGGCGGAGCCGACGCCGCGCGACCGCGCCTCGGAGACGGCCGGGACGGGCCGATACGAGTCGTGGGAGCTCGGGATCGCGCTGGCCGGAAGCGCCGCGCCGGCCGCGCCCGGCGAGGAGCCGCTGGTCGCCGACGTCGCCACGCTCAAGGGGATCGTCGACGCGCTGCACGACGGGCTCGGCGCGCCACGGCCCGCGTACCCCGCCGAGCCCGAGGGGGAGCGGCACCCGCACCGCCACCCCGGCCGCACGGCGCTCATCACGGATGCTCAGGGCCGCCCGTACGGGTCGCTCGGCGAGGTGCACCCGCGCGTCGTCGAGGCCTGGGGCCTGACCGGGCGTCCGGTCGACGCCGCGATCGACTTCGGCCGTCTGCTGGCGCTCGGTCCCGACGTCGTCCGCGCCGCGCCGGTCCCGTCCGCCCAGCCGGTCGATCGCGACCTGGCCGTGGTCGTCGGCGACGAGACGCCGGTCGGCGAGGTCCTCCGCATCGCGCGCACATCGGCGGGTCCGCGGCTCGACGACCGTGCGCCTCTTCGACGTCTACCGTGGCGAGCAGATCGGTCCCGGGCGGGTGAGCTACGCCCTTGCCTTCCGATTCCAGCCGCTGGAGGCGGGCGACGAGAGCGAGATCGATCGGGCCCTGAACAAGGTGCGCGGCTCCCTGACGCACCATCTCGCCGCCGAGATCCGTTAGGCGCATCGGGTCCCTCCGCTTACCCTTGCGCCCGCCCGAGGCCGCCCGGCACTCGGCAGATGCGCGGGAGGTCGTGGCGTGGAGCTGTTCGGGAGCCTGAGCTGGGTCGACCTGGCGATCATCCTGGTCCTGGCCGTCGGCGTCTTCGCCGGCTTCACGCAGGGAACGATCGTCTACGTCCTGAACTCGCTGGCCCTGCTCGTCGCCTTCGTCGTCTCCGCGCAGCTGAAGGGACCGATCCTCGACCTGCTCGGCTTCTGGACGGCCTTCTCGCCCGAGGGTCGCGAGCTCATGATCTTCATGCTCCTCTTCGTCGGCCTGAGCGTCACCGCGTGGTTCCTGATCTGGGCGACGTACCGGCGCACGAGGCTGCCGATCGCGAAGCAGCTCGACGAGGTCGGTGGCGCCATCCTGGGCCTGCTGTACGTGGCGCTCTTCATCAGCCTCCACCTCGTCGTGCTCGACAGCTTCTTCCTCGGCGGGGGCGAGGCCGGTGGATGGCTGAGCGGGTACTACCAGGAGCTGGACAGCTCGCTCATCGTCGGGTTCTTCCAGGAGACCATCATCCCGGTGGTCGGTTTCCTGATGCGCCCCTTCCTCCCGGACGAGATCGCCGTCCTCCTCTGATGACCGGAGCGACGGCCGGCCGCACCGCCGCCCTCGAGGCGGCCTGGTTCGACCGCCCCGCGACCAGCCTCGCCCTCGACCTGCTCGGCAGCCGGCTCGTGCACGACGCGCCGGACGGAGCCGTCGGCGGGCGGATCGTGGAGGTGGAGGCGTACCGCGGACCCGAGGACCTCGCGGCGCACTCGGCGCGCGGCCGCACCCCGCGCAACGCGGTCATGTTCGGCCCGCCCGGCCACCTCTACGTCTACCTCATCTACGGGCTGCACCACTGCCTCAACGTCGTCGCCGGCCCGGGCCACAAGCCCGAGGCGGTGCTCATCCGCGCCCTGGCCCTCGACGAGGGCGTCGAGCTCGCTCGTCGAGCGCCGCGGCGCCGCGGTTGCCGATCGGCGCCTGGCGTCCGGACCCGGCAACGTCGGCCAGGCGCTCGGCGTGGACCGCAGCCTCAACGGCGTGGATCTGCTCGCTGGGCCGGTGCGCGTCGAGCCCCGCTCCGGGCCGCCAGCCCCGAGTGAGCCGCGGCCCGCGCGTCGGCGTCGCCTACGCCGGCGCCTGGGCGGAGCGACCGCTGCGCTTCTGGATCACCGATGACCCGCACGTCTCCCGCCGCTGAGCCTGCTGCCGGCTCCGCCGCCGATGCGGGCACGCTCCGCGCGCTCGAGTTCGCGGCCATCGTCGAGCAGCTGGCCGGCGCACACCTCCTTCGAGCCGTCGCGCGAGCTGGCGCTGGCGACCGAGCCGGTCGCCGACGCGACCCACGTCGGCCTGCTCCAGGACCAGACCGATGAGGCCGATCGGCTGCTGGCCGACCAGGCCCAGGCCAGCATCGGCGGCGCGCGCGACATCCGCGGCGCGCTCGAGCGCGCCGGCCGAGGCGGGCGGCTGACACCGGACGAGCTGCTCGAGGTGGGGGAGACGCTCGAGGCGACCGAGCGCTTCGCAACGCGGCTCAAGGCCTGGCGCGGCCCGCACCTGTCGGAGGTCCGCGACCTGCTCGACCCGGCGCCGGAGCTGGCGTCGCGGATCGCGCGCAGCATCGACGAGGGCGGCGAGATCCTCGACAGCGCGTCGGCGGAGCTGGCGGCCATCCGCAAGCGGCTGCGAACCGCCCAGGACCGGGTGCGCGAGCGCCTGAACGCCATGCTGCGCTCGAAGTCGATGGCCGGCGTCATCGGCGAGGCGATCGTCACCATGCGCGCCGGCCGCTACGTCATCCCCATTCGGGCCGAGGCCAAGGGTCGGGTGAAGGGGATCGTCCACGACCAGAGCGCCTCGGGCGCCACGCTGTTCGTCGAGCCGCTGACCGTGGTCGAGCTCAACAACAAGTGGACCGAGGCGTCGCTCGCCGCCGAGCGCGAGGAGGAGCGCATCCTCGACGAGCTGTCGCGGGCGGTGGAGACGCGTGTCGACGCGCTGCGCGACAGCCTCAACGCTCTTGCCCGCGCCGACCTGTGGCTCGCCCGCGCTCGCCTCGGCACCGCCATGGACGGCGTGCGACCCACGATCGTCGAGGACGCCGCCGAGCTCCTCTCGGCGCGCCACCCGCTGCTGGGCGAGTCGGCGGTCCCGATCGACCTGCGTCTCGGCGACCGATTCGGCTACCGCGCCCTGGTCGTGACCGGGCCGAACACCGGCGGCAAGACGGTCTCGCTCAAGACGCTCGGGCTCCTGTCGCTCATGCACCAGGCCGGGCTGCGGGTTCCGGCCGCCGATGGCGCCCGCCTGCCGGTCTTCCGCCGGGTCATGGCCGACATCGGTGACGAGCAGAGCATCGCCCAGTCGCTGTCCACCTTCTCGAGCCACCTCCGCAACGTCGTGCGCTTCGTGGCCGATGCCGGCCCGGCCACGCTCGTCCTGCTCGACGAGGTCGGCGCCGGGACCGATCCCGCCGAGGGCTCCGCCCTGGCCATGGCCATCCTCAGCCGGCTGCTCGACGCCGGCGCGATGGTGGCGGCGACGACCCACTACGCGGAGCTGAAGACCTTCGCCACCGAGCACCCCGGCGTCAGCAACGCGGCCGTCGAGTTCGACGTGACCACCCTGCGGCCGACCTACCGCCTCACCATCGGCCTTCCCGGCAAGAGCCAGGCATTCGCCATCGCCGATCGCCTCGGCCTGCCCGAGCTGATCCTGGCCGATGCGCGCACCCGCATCTCGGCCGAGCACGCCTCGATGGAGGAGACCCTGGCTGCCATCGCCGCCGCCGAGCAGGCCCAGAGCTGCCGCGCTCGAGTCGGCCCAAGCCGAGCGGGCTTCTGCTGCCGACGAGCGGGAGCTGGCGCGTACCGGCGTCGACAAGGCGCGCCGCGAGGCAGCCAGGATCCTGGCCGATGCACGCCGCGCCGCCGACGAGCTCGTCGCGCGCGCCGAGCGCGAGGTTGCCGATTTCCGCCGCGAGATGACCCGCCAGCGCAACCTGGCCGGCGGCAAGCGCGGCACGAGCGGGGCGGCCGCATTCGACGAGCTCAGCCGCCGCGCCCGCCGGACGCGATCCGAGACGGCCGATGCCGCTCCCGAGGAGGTCGGGGCCGAGACCGGGCCACAGCCGCGCATCGGGCTCTTCGGACGCTCGCGCACGCTCGGCAGCACCGGACGCATCGTCGAGATCAGCGGGCGCACCGGCCGAGTCACCCTCGAGACCGAGGGGGCGCGCCTCGTCGTCCCCGCTGACGACGTCGAGGTCGTCCCGGAGCCGATCAGCGGCCCGACACCTCGCGACCTCGAGGCCGAGGAGCTGCGCCGACGCGCCGCCCAGCGCGTCTCACCCCGGCTCGACCTGCACGGCGAGCGGGTGGAGGCGGCCCTCGAGCGCCTCACCGCTCACCTCGACGACGCGCTGCTGGCCGGGCTCGACGAGGTGGTGATCGTCCACGGCATCGGCACCGGCGCGCTGCGGCGCGCGGTGCGCGAGGCCCTCGCCGAGCATCCACGCGTGCGTTCGGTGCGCGGCGGGCGCAAGGACGAGGGCGGCGACGGAGCGACGGTCGCCGAGCTCTAGGGTTCCGGCGTCGGAGACGGGGTCGGGGTGATGCTCGGCTGCGGCGTGGGCGTGGGAGCCGGGGTTGGCGTCGGAACGGGTGTGGGTGTGGGAGACGGCGTCGGCGAGGGGGTCGGGGTCGAGGTCGGGAACTCGCCCGGCGTGCACTCGGCGCCCGGCGCGAGCGGCGCGTCGATCGGTCCGGGGAAGGGCACCCGCAGCGTGCTGTTGAGCTCTTCCTCGCGGTCATTCCAGAAGTCGATCCAGCCGTGGTTCGACTCGTCCCATTCGGGGTGGTGCTCCTCCCAGCCGTCAAGCTGGAGGTAGACCTCGAGATCCGGCTCCGGCGAGGCGTCCGGTTCGGGCGAACCCGATGGGCGGAAGTCGCCGCAGCCCTCCTGCCAGATCTTCCCCGACTCGGCCTCGATGGCCAGCTCGACATGCGTCGTGTCCTCCCCGGACGGCTGGACGTCCGAGCGCACGATCTCGGTCACCTCGGTCTCGGTGAACTCGCCGGGCAGGAGGCCGCTCATGGCGTCGATCGTGACCTCGGTCACGCCGTCGGGGCGGCGGAAGTCGAAGACCGGCAGCTCGTTGCGGGCGGCGACCTCGGCCATGTAGTCGTGCCAGATGAAGGTCGGCCCATCGGCCGCGAAGACATCCTGGATGGGGCTGAAGTCGCTGTTGCCGACCCACACCCCGGTGACGATCGCGCCGGTCGGGTCCTCGGGGTCGTCCGGGTTGCCGGCGAGGTATCCGTACGCCTGGAGGTCGCGGAAGTCGTTCGTCGTCCCGGTCTTCAGCGTCGCCGGCCGCCGACCGGCATCGGTCTGGAGCTGGAAGCGCGGACCCCACAGGGGGTTGGCGTCGGGATCGGTATTGTCCGCCAGGATGTCCGTCACCAGGTGCGCCGAGGCGGCGGTGAGGATCTGCTCGCCGTCGCCGGCATCGGTGGCGTGGTCGTAGATGACGTTGCCGTCGGAATCCTCGATGCGCTCGATCAGGTACGGCTCCATGAGCCGGCCGTCGTTGGCGATGGCGCCGTACGCGCCGGCAAGGTCGATCTGGTGGATGCCGAGCGTGCCGAGCGTGAGCGACGGCACGGCATGCTCGCCGTTGTGAGCCGGGTCGAACTCGAGGCCCAGCCGTTGGGCCATGGCCACGACCTGCTCGGTGCCGATCATCTGCTGCGCCTTCGAGACCGGGATGTTTAGCGAGTACTTGAGGGCGTCGCGCACGCGGACCGGGCCGCGCTCGCGGTTGTCGGCGTTCGGCGGGTCGAATCCATCGGCGATGTTGGTGCGGACGTCCATGATCATCGTCGCCGGGCTGATGACGCCGTCCTCGAAGCCGGTGGCGTAGGTGATCGGCTTGAAGGCCGAGCCCGACTGGCGGTAGGCCTGGCCGATGACGTCGAAGTTCGGCTGATGCTCCGGCGTCGCCTCGCCGTAGAAGTTGGCCGAGCCGACATAGGCAAGCACGGCACCGGTGCGGTAGTTGACCGTCACGATGGCGTCGTTGTTGATGTTGCGGCCCTGGAGCTGCGCGATCCAGGCGAGTGCCTCTTCGCCGTACTTCTCGATCAGCTCGGCATCGGTGAGGCGGTCCATGTCGTAGCCGACCATGGCCCACTTCTCGGCGATGACCTGGTAGCCCTCGAGGTCGAGCGTGGTGTGGATGCGGAGGCCGCCGGTGTCGAGCAGGTCCTCGCCCTCGAGGATCTCGTTGGCCTCACGGCGCACGGCGTTCACGAAGTGCGGCGCCCGGAAGGTGTTGTCCCGTGGCGGAGCCAGCACGATCTCCTCGGCCACCGCCTCGTCGTGCTGCTCCTGGGTGATGAACTCCGAGTCGAGCATCTGGTCCAGCACGAAGTCGCGCACCACGATGGCCTGCGCCGTCGGCGGGACCACATACACGGTCTCGCCGTCGCGCTCCTCCTCGACCGCCTCGGTCGACGGGTCCAGCCGCGACGGTGCCCGCACCAGGCCCGCCAGCATGGCCGCCTCGCTGACGGTCAGCTGGTCCTCGGGGTCGTCGGAGGTGATGTCCTTGCCGAAGTACGCATTCGCGGCGGCATAGATCCCGTACGCGTTGTTCCCGTAGTAGGACTGGTTCATGTACATCTCGAGGATGCGTTCCTTGCCCTCGGTGCCGGTGTAGCGCCCGTCGAGGCGCAGGGCCAGGATCGCCTCCTTGATCTTGCGCTCGACCTGGCGCTCGGGATCGGCCATCAGGTCGGCGCTGAAGAGGCGCATGCGGACGAGCTGCTGGCAGATGGTCGACGCGCCCGAGACCGTCTCGCCGGCCTGGAAGTTCTGGAGGAAGGCGCGGACGATGCTGCGGAAGTCGATGCACGGGTTGTCCCAGAAGCTCTGGTCCTCGGCCGCGACCTGGGCGTCGATCATGACCGGCGGGATGTCGGCGAAGACGATCTCGCGCCGATCCTCGACGGCGAACCTCGCGAGCACGCGGCTGTCGGCGGAGAGGACCGTGGAGCCCTGCGCCAGGTCGAAGTCCTCGATCTGCTCGATCGGCGGCAGGTCATCGGTGTACGAGGCGTACGCGGTCAGGATGCCGACGAAGACCGCGATCGCGGCGAGCCCGAAGGCGATGAGGATGATGCGCGGAACCGCGGTCGACCCGGGTCGGCGTCGCGGGTCGTTACTCCTTGGCCCCCTGCGCGGCTCGGGTCCACGGCCCGGCGGTGGTCGTCGGGTCATTCGCGCGGCAGGGTAGCACGGAAGCCCGGCTCGGACCGGTCACGGGCTTGCCTGCGTGTCTCTCTCGGCACCGATCCCTGACGGTTGAGAGGCCGTTGCCGTTACGGCCTTCCTCCTACAGGCGTCGCTGAGCGGGGCGCGCAAGGAACCGTCGGCGACCCGCGCCTGACTCCCGTGTCATCGGTTATATCGTTAGTGATATATCCGCTGAGTGGCGGCGGCACTCGCCGACGGCATGGTCTCGTCTCCGGGAACCAGACCTGGGGCCTTCGTATACTCGACCGATGGCAACGGCCGAAGGGCGCACCGCAGTCCTCGATGATCTCGAGTGGCGGCGCATGGTCGCCGACCACACCGATCTCGATGCGCTCCGCGCGGCGATGGCCACCGGCCCCGTCTCCTTCTACGGCGGCTTCGACCCGACCGCGCAGAGCCTCCACTTCGGCAACCTCGTGCTGCTGGTGACGATGCGCCGGCTCCAGCTGGCCGGCCACCGGCCCGTCGGCCTGGTCGGCGGGGCGACCGGACTCGTGGGCGATCCCAGCGGCCGCACCGCCGAGCGCCAGCTCCACGAGCGCGACGTCATCTCCGGCTGGGTCGAACGCATCCGATCGCAGGTCGAGCGCTACCTGTCGTTCGAGGGCGACAACGCCGCGATCATCGTCAACAACCTCGAGTGGACCGGCGAGCTGAGCGCCATTGATTGGCTGAGGGACGTCGGCAAGCACTTCAGCGTCAACCGCATGCTCGCCAAGGAGGCGGTGGCGGCACGGCTCGAGGCCGGCGGCATCAGCTACACCGAGTTCAGCTACCAGGTCATGCAGGCCCTTGACTTCCTCGAGCTGTATCGGCGCCATGGGGTGACCCTCCAGCTCGGCGGCAGCGACCAGTGGGGCAACCTGACCGCCGGGGTCGACCTCATCCGCCGCGTCGAGGGCATCCAGGCGCATGCGCTGGCGACCCCGCTGATCACCCGGCCCGACGGCGAGAAGTTCGGCAAGAGCACCGGCTCGACCCTGTGGCTGGACCCGGCGCTGACGACGCCGTTCGCCTTCTACCAGTGGTTCGTCAACACCGATGACAGCGTCGCCGGCACCTACCTGCGCGTCTTCAGCTTCCGCCCGCACGAGGAGCTATCGGCGCTCGAGGCTGCCGTGGCGGAGCGTCCGGGTGCCCGCGAGGCCCAGCGCGCGCTGGCGCAGGAGGTGACCGAGCTCGTGCACGGGACCGATGCGGCCGCCCGCGCGGCCGAGGCCAGCCAGGCGCTGTTCGGCGACGGCGACCTCGCCGCCCTTGATGCCGTCACCCTGGAGGCCGCCTTCGCCGATCTGCCCCGCGCCGAGATCGGCACCGCCAACGGCATCCCGCCGATGCTCGACCTCCTCGTGGCCTCGGGCCTGTCGGAGAGCCGCGGCCAGGCCCGGCGGGTGGTGGGGGAGGGCGGCGCCTATCTCAACAATCGTCGCATCATGGACCCGGCAGCGGTACCGGACCGATCCGACCTGCTTGCCGGGCGATGGCTGCTCCTGCGTCGCGGCAAGCGCAACCTGGCGGTTGCCGAGGTGCGGGAGCCATGACGGCTGCCTTCGCCACCGGCGCGCTCGCCTCCGCCCTCGCCGCGGCCGGGCTTACCGCGCTGGTCGTCTGGATCGCGACCGTTGTCACCGGCTCGTCCGACCCGTGGGCCGTCGCACCGTGGCTGATCCCGGTCGTGGCGCTGGTGATCGGCGCGGCGACGTTCCTCGCCGAGCGGTACCTCCACCAGCGCGAGGGCGCGCGCAAGCGCGCGACCGGGGAGCCATGGGCCTATCGCGAATAGGACACGACACCGCGTTTCCGTGGACGCAATTAATGACGAAGATGAGCCAATTAGAAGGTCCTTCGTTGCCGCGCGTTGCACGCGTCACAACGCTCGGATAGGACGACGCTCCTGATTCGTCGTTAGTTGCGCACGCCGTAAACCTGAGCTCAGTGGCCGCCGCGCTCCGACGATCCGTGGCCGTTCTTCGAGGCCTCGGCGACGACCTTCTCGGCGATGTTGTGCGGCACCTCGGCGTAGTGGTCGACCTGCCAGCTGAAGCGGCCGCGGCCCTGGGTGATCGATCGCAGCTCGGTGGCGTAGTGGAACATCTCGGCCTGCGGGACCTGCGCCTTGAGGTGCTGGAGGCCATCGGCCGAGTCCATCCCGAGCACGTGCCCGCGCTTGGCGGTGATCTGGCCCATCACGTCGCCCATGTACTCGTCGGGGACGACGATGTCCACCTCCAGGATCGGTTCCAGCAACGCCGGGGAGGCAGCGTCGAACGCCTTCTTCAGCGCCTGTGAGGCGGCGACCTTGAACGCCATCTCGGACGAATCGACGGTGTGGTACGAGCCGTCGACGAGCGTCGCCTGGAGGTCCACCACGGGATAACCGGCCAGAACGCCCTCGGCCATCGCCTCGCGCAGCCCCTTCTCGACGGCGGGGATGTACTGGCGTGGCACCACCCCGCCGACGATCTTGTTGCCGAACTCGAAGCCCGCGCCCATCTCGGCCGGGGCGAACTCGATGACGACGTGGCCGTATTGCCCGTGCCCGCCGGTCTGGCGCTTGAACTTGTTGTCGATGCGCGCCGCCTGCCGGATCGTCTCGCGGTAGGGGACGCGCGGGGTCGCGGTCGTGACCGATGCGCCGAACTTGCGCTTGAGCCGATCGACGATCACGTCGACGTGCGCGTCGCCCATGGCGGTCAGGATCGTCTCGCCGGTGCCCTCCTCGCGACGGATGTTGATCGCGGGCTCCTCCTCGCTGAGCCGATGGAGCGCCTGGCCGAGCTTGTCGAGATCGGCCTTCGACTCCGGCTCGATGGCGACCTGGAGGGATGGCGCCGGGAACTCGATGGGGGGCAGCTCGACGGCCTTGGACCGATCGGCGACGAGCGTGTCGCCGGCGGCCGTGGACGTGAGCTTGGCGACGGCGGCGATGTCGCCGGGGCCGAGCTTGGCCAGGTTCTCCTGGTCCTTGCCCTGCACACCGAGGAAGGTGCCGACCCGCTCCTCCTGCTTGCGGTTGACGTTGTAGAGGTGGCCCTGCCCGGACTGCGTGCCGCTGATGACGCGGAAGTAGGTGAGGCGACCGACGAACGGGTCGGCTGCGGCCTTGAAGACCTGCGCCACGAACGGGCCGTTCGGGTCGGGCTTGAGCTCCTTGCCGTCCACGGTCGTGCGCGAGCCGACCTCGGCGGGGGAGGGGACGTGCTTGACGATCATCCGCGTCAGCTCGCGGACGCCGATGTTCTTCGTCGCCGACCCGACGAAGACCGGCACCACGGAGCCCTCGCGCGTGCCCTTGTGCAGGGCCGACTCGATCTCCTCGTCGGTGAAGGCCTCGCCCTCGAGGTACTTCATCATCAGCTCGTCGGAGGCCTCGGCGGCGGCCTCGACCAGCGCATCGCGACGGGAGTGCTCGATGCCCTCCAGCTCGGGCGGGATCGGCACCTCCTTTGGCTCGCCATTCTCGTAGACGCTGGCGTGCTCCTCGATGACGTCGACGTAGCCACGGAAGGAGTCGGCGGAGCCGATCGGCAGGTAGACCGGCGCGATCTTCGGGCCGAAGCGCGCCTTCAGCGCGTCGAGCGTTGCGTCGTAGTTCGCGTTCTCGCGGTCCATCTTGTTGATGAAGACCATCCTTGGCAGGCCGCGGGCATCGGCCAGCCTCCAGACCTCGTCGGTGCCGACCTCGACGCCGGCCGAGGCGTCGACCACCACGATCACCGCGTCGACCGCGGCCAGCGCCTCCACGACATCGGCCTGGAAGTCGGCGTAGCCGGGCGTGTCGACGATCGTTACCCGCACCCCGTCGTGCTCGAGCGAGCCGATGCCCAGGTTGATGCTCTGGCCGCGCCGCTGCTCGTCGGGATCCCAGTCGAGGGCGGTGGTGCCCGCCTCCACGGTCCCCAGTCGTGAGATCGCGCCGGCGTCGAAGAGCATCGCTTCTGCAAGGCTTGTCTTGCCGGCGCCACCGTGGGAGATGAGGGCGACGTTCCGGATCAGGTCGGGGGTGGTCGGCTTCATCGGTGCTCCTTGCGGGCAATGCGTGCTCAGCGCCGAGGCCGATGATGTCGCCTCGGGCGATCGGTGGCCGGGAGTGGGAGGGCCATTATAGGAGCGGCCATCTCATTCACCTTGTCTGGGTGATGTCGCGGGCGAGCAAGCGGTCCAGCCTGACGCCATGCAATGGAACTTCGGCGACATCCTCCTGACGATGGTCGCGCTCTTCTTCTGGGTCGCCCTGATCTGGATGTTCATCGGCGTCTTCGCCGACATCTTCCGCAGGACCGACCTGTCCGGGGTGGCGAAGGCGGGCTGGGCCGTCCTGATCGTCCTCCTTCCGTTCCTGGGCGTCCTGATCTACCTGATTGCGCGGCCGGCCGTGGTGAACGTGGACCTGCCTCCTGAAGGTGATGGTGTGGAGAAGACCTACACCCGGCTGTCGGCCGCCGACGAGATCGAGAAGGCCGCCAGGCTGCAGGCCTCCGGAGCCATCACGCCGGCCGAGTTCGCGACGATCAAGGAGCAGGCGCTCGCCCGTGCAGCGGGCAGGTAGGAATCCGGGTCTATCCTGATCTCGTATGGGCCCGAGGAGGTCGCTGAGGGATCGTCGTGACTGCATCGGCACAGGCTGACCCGGTCGTCCCGGCATGGCTGCGCCGCATGGGGGCGCTCAGCTGGCGGCTGCTCGCCATCGCGGGCCTGGCCGCCGTCACGATCTGGATCTCGGTCCTGATGGGGACCGTCACCGTTTCGGTCCTGCTCGCGCTGGTGGTGGCGGCGTCGTTCGCGCCGATGGTCGGTTGGCTTCGCGCTCGCGGATGGTCGCCGACAATGGCATCGGTGGCCGCCACGGCAACCGCCTTCCTCATCGGTATCGGCGCGTTGCTCCTGGTGGTGCTCGGCTTCATCCCGGACCTGGCCAGCATGGTCGGCGCGATCCAGTCCGGGGTCGTGGAGCTCAGGGCCCAGCTCGAGGCGGCGTCGCTCCCGCCCGTCATCGGCGAGCAGCTTCAGGAGATTGCCGATGGCATCCGCGGGTGGCTCGGGTCCGGTCTCGGTGACGTGGTCGGGGTTGTGGCCTCGGTGGTGACCGTCGCCTTCCTGTCGCTCTTCCTCACGTTCTTCCTTCTGAGCGACGGCGAGCGGGGATGGAGGTGGATGCTCCAGGTCACGACCGACGCGAAGCGGGAGCGGATCGACGCCAGCGGTCGGGATGCGCTCGAGCGCGTGGGCGGCTACCTGCGGGGGACGGCGATTCTGTCGGCGGCACGAGCGGCGGCCTACGCCGCGTTCCTTTGGGTGCTCGACGTTCCCCACATCGTGCCGTTGGCCGTCTTCGTGCTCCTCGGCGGCTTCATCCCGTACATCGGCCCGTTCCTCGCCATGGCCGCGGTACTCCTCGTCGCGTTGGGTACCGTCGGGCCGCAGGCGACACTGGTGCTGCTGGTGCTGATGCTCGTGGCCAATGGCATCGTCAACAACTTCCTGCGGCCCATCGTCTACGGCCGATCCGTGCACCTGCACCCCGCGATCATCATCATCGCCATCCCCGCCGGCGCGGCCATCGCCGGCATCATCGGTGTCTTCGCCGCGATCCCGGCGACGGCATTCGGCGTCGCCATCGGCGGGGCGCTGGTCGAGGCCCTCGAGCCGGACACCGGGCCGCGACCCGATCGGCTCGTCGCCGGCTGGATCGATCGCCTCGCCCAGTGGAGCTGGCGGCTGCTTGCGGCGGTCGGAGTGATCGGGGTCGCGATCCTCGTCATCGGCCAGGCTCCGATGGTCGTCATCCCCGTCGTGCTTGCGCTCGTGATCGCGGCGTCGGTGGCGCCCGCCGCACGTGCGCTGCGCCGCAGGGGCTGGGGGACCAGTCGAGCGGCCGCGCAGCCATCGGTGGAACGTTCCTGCTGATCCTGCTGCTCATCGTCGTAGCGGTGATCCAGATCGCCGGCCCGATGGCCGAGGCCGCCCAGGCGGCCATCGCCGCCGCAGCCGAGCTCGACGACGATGCCGGCGGAGCGATCGCATGGGTGGATGAGCTCGCCGACACCTTCGGAGGCAACCTGCTGGAGGCGATCGTCGTCGTCCTCCAGGTGATCGCCTCGATCGCGGTGGTGCTCCTGCTGTCGGCCCTTCTCGGCTTCTACTTCCTGCGAGACGGGCCTCGTGGATGGGCCTCCGTCATCCAGCGAGCGACCTACTGGCGCCGCGAGGCGCTTGACCGTGCCGGCAACGACGCGGCCGGCATTCTCGGGGGCTACATGTTCGGCACCGCGGCGATCTCGGCGGTCGGCGCAGTCTCGCAGCTCACGATCATGCTCATCCTGGACCTGCCGTTCGCGGTCCCGGTCGCGGTGCTGTCGTTCATCGCCTGCTTCATCCCGTACTACGGCGGCTTCGTCACCACCGGGCTGGCGTTCCTGATCGCGGTGGGGTACGGCACGCCGACACAGATCGTGATCATGTTCATCTACACGATCGTGTTCAACATCGTGCAGGGGAACATCGTCACCCCGCTCGTCTACAACCGCGCGGTGAACCTCCATCCGGCGGTCGTCCTACTCGCCATCCCGGCCGGCGGTGCCGTGGCCGGGATCGCCGGCATGTTCCTGGCGGTGCCGATCCTGGCCGTCATCGCCGCCACCTGGCGCACGGTCCTCTACGTCATGGGTGACCGGCCCGAGGTCCGGCCCGAGCCGGCCGTCGAGCCAGCCCCGGAGCTTCCGGGAGCCGGCGCCGAGGCGCTAGGCCCGCAGCCCGCGGACTGAACGCTCAGGTCGTGGGTGGGGGCCGGTCGCCGAGCTCTCGCCGCAGCGCGGCGATCTCCGACCTGATGCTCGCGAGCTCCGCGGCCACGATCCGATCCGTCTCCGCCTCGCCGGCCACGGCCTCCGGATCGGGCTGAGGGACGAGCATGCTGGCCAGGATGCTGGCGAGCGAACCGATGATCCCGACGCCGGCGAACATGACGAAAACCGCCACGCCCCGTCCGAGGGCGGTGACCGGGTACGCGTCACCGTACCCGACGGTCGTGATGGTCACGAGCGCCCACCACAGGGCGTCACCGCCGGTCGTGATGTTCGCACCGGCCGCGCCGCTCTCGAGCTGGATCACCAGCAGGGTGGACACGGAGAGGACGAGGATCGCGGCCAACACGGTGATGAATCCGGCGTACTCGCCCCGGTTGTCGAGCACGTCCCGGATGAGCCGGCGACGATTGCTGCCGCGCAGGATGCTCCCGGCGCGAACCAGGCGGTTGAGGCGCGCCAGCCGGAGCAGCCCGGTTGCCGGGAACCCGGCGAGGGCCGGGAACGAGCCGAGCAGGTCGAGCCAGCCGCGTTGGGTGATGAAGTAGTCGCGCCGTGGGCGCGACCTGGCCAGGTTGACCGTGAAATCCGCCAGGAAGATGACGCAGATGAGGTTGTCGAAGGCAACCAGGGCGGTGATCGTCGCCTCGTTCAGGGGCAGCAGCAGGAGCGCCATGATGAGGAGCGAGAAGACCGTGAGAACCAGCATGAAGATGGTGTAGGAGTGGCTCTCGGGCCTCGCCCCGATCACCTCGCCGCTCGTCGCGTTCATCGTCACGTGCCTCCTGGGCCCCTGTCACGTTTCGGGAAGCATAAGGAAAGCCTCGCCGTTGACGGCGAGGCTTTCGGGATGGGCCCGGGAGCGCGGGTGGCGCTACTCGCAGCCGACTCCATCGCGCATCTCCTCGCGGGCGGTCTGGACCTCGGCCGCAGCCTCCTGCACGGGCACCAGGGCCTCGGAGATGGAGACGTCGGTCGCGAAGTCGTCCACGGCCGTAGCGACTTCCTGCCAGGCGGCATCGACGGCGGCGTCGTCAGCCTCCGGTACGGCGGCAGCCGCGGCCCGCACCTCGGCCAAGGCATCTTGCACGTCGTCACGGGCGGCCTGCACATCCTCCACCGAGACCGTCGCTGGATCCAGGTCCTGGAACGCCTGGACGGACGTCTCGAGGCCGGAGAGGCTGTCGCACAGCGCGGCCTCGGCATCGGCCTGGTCGGTGGGGGCCGCCTCGGTGCAGGCTGCCATCGTCATGATTGCGATCGCGGCAATCCCGAGTGCCGCGAAGCGGCGGGGAAGCAAGGTCATCGCGTGGGTCTCCTCATTGGTCGGTCCGGCGTGACTTCACGGTGGCCCTGGCTGGGTCCGCCTTCATCGTCTCGTTCGGATGAAACCGGGTCCCTCACTCGCTTGACGAGCAACATTCGGGTAGCCTTGCTCGTGCAGGTGGCGCGGAGGCGCCGCGGGGGACGTGAACCGAGACTGGCATGTTCGACTCCGCCACTATCCAGATCTCCGCCGTCGCGACGAGCCTTCATCGGCCGTGGTCGCTCTCGACGTGGCGAGCGTGTCAACCCGCGATTGACGTGTGGGCGCCTGCGGTGATTTGCGGATGACGGCGGCTGAGAGCCGGCCCTCGAGAGAGCCGAAGGCTGCGAAACGCCTCCTCGCCAGTGGCTTCCCGGTCCTGGAGACAAAGCTCGTCCCTCCACCCTCGCGCGCAGGCCTGCTGAGGCGTGCCGCGTTGATCGACAGGCTCGCGACGAGCCAGGGGGCCCCGATCATCGCGGTCCTCGCCCCCGCCGGCTACGGCAAGTCGACGGTGCTGGCTCAATGGGCGGAAAGCGATCCACGCCCGTTCGCCTGGGTGTCGATCGACGAGCGCGACAATGACCCGTCCGTCCTGCTCTCGTACATCGCCTTCGCGCTCGGCGGCGCCGAGTCCCTCGGGCCTGACGTCGCCGCGGCCCTGGCTTCGCCGGGGCCATCGATCTGGACGGCGGCGGTCCCGCGGCTCGGGGCGGCCCTCGCCGCGCACCCCGAGGCGTTCGTCCTGGTCCTCGACGACGTCGACCAGCTGACCGCCCCGGACTCCGCCGACATCCTGGTTTCACTGGCGAGCCACCTCAGGCAGGGGTCGCAGATCGTGCTGGCCGGTCGGACGGCGGGGCGCCTGCCGATCCCGAGGATCGTCGCTGGCGGCCGCGGGACGCTTCTCGGGGCGACTGACCTCCGGCTCGACGACGACGAGGCGGGAGCGGTACTCCAGGCGGCGGGCGTCGACCTGCCGGCGGACGAGGTCCGCGCGATCAACGAGAGCACCGAGGGTTGGCCGGCCGGCCTCTACCTCACGGCGCTCTCGATTCGGTCGAGGAAGTCCGAGGTCGATGCGCCGGTCGCCGCGAAGCCGGTCAGCGGCGGGCTCGTCGCCGACTACATCCGGACGGAGATCCTCGCCAGCCTCACCGATGACGACCTCGCGTTCATGCTCGACGCGTCCGCGCTCGAGCGCCTCAGCGGGCCACTGTGCGACGAGGTCATGGAGCGCGCCGACTCCGGCTCGCGCCTGAACGACCTCGCGCACTCGAACCTGTTCCTCATCCCGCTCGACGACTCCCAGGAGTGGTACCGATACCACCACCTCCTGCGCGAGCATCTCCTCGTCGAGCTTCGCCGACGCAACGAGCCTCGCGTCCAGGCGCTCTACTCCCGCGCGGCAGCCTGGCACGGGTCGCGTGCGGACGACGAGACGGCGCTCGAGTACGCGATGCTCGCCGGCGACAGCGACCTTGCCGCGCGCCTGCTGCCACAGCTGGCGCAGCGTGCGTACAACTCCGGCCGGGTCGCGAGCCTTCGCCGGTGGTTCCAGATGACCGACCAGGGGGGAATCCCGCAGCGCCACTCGGATCTCGCGGCCGTCGGCGCGATCCTCTTCTCGTTGCTCGATGACCCCGTCCAGGCCGAGCGCTGGGCACGGTACGTCCACGAGATGCCGCTCGACAGCGCGCCGGACCACGAGGCGGCGATGCTCCGCTTCGGCCGCGCCTTCATCGGTCTCAACGGCGTGGAGCAGATGCGTGCGGATGCGGAGGCCGCTCTTGCCGTATTCGATGAGGACGATCAGTGGCGCCCACTCGCGTTGTTGAGCCTGGGAGTCGCGGAGCTGGCGTCGCTCGGACCGGAGCGGGCGGACGCCACCCTCGAGGAGGCGGTGCGCGTCGCGCGGGTCGCCGGGATCTCCCAGGGGACCGCAGCAGCCGCCCTCGTCCATCGCGCGGTCATCGCGATCGCTCGCGGCGACTGGGATGCGGCAACCCAGCTCGCCGGCGAAGCTCGCACCGAGGTGAACGCCGGTCGCGTCGGCGAGCAGGTCCCCGGTGCAATGGCCGATGCGGTGGATGCTCGCGTTGCGATCCATCGGGGCGACATCGAAGCGGGCCGGGCGCACCTCGCCCACGCGCAGCGGCTGCGACCCATCCTCACTCGGGCGCTCCCGTGGGGGTCCATCCGCACGCGCCTCGACCTCGCCCACGCGCACCTCGCGCTCGCGGATGCGCCGGGCGCGCGAACGCTCCTTGCCGAGGTGCGAGACATCCTCGTTCGGCGCCCACACATGGGTGCATTGGCGGACGAGGCGTCGGCGATCCAGCGCCAGGTCGACACCATGCACGGGGAAGTCATCGGGGCTTCGACGCTCACGACCGCGGAGCTCCGGCTCCTTCCACTGCTGACCACCCACCTCTCCTTCCGCGAGATCGGCGCGCAGCTCTTCGTGTCACACAACACGGTGAAGACGCAGGCGATTTCCATCTATCGCAAGCTCGATGCTTCCTCGCGCAGCGAGGCGATTGAGCGCGCCATCCAGATCGGCCTGCTCGACTCTGCGGTCCCCACGAACCGTTTCACCCCTTCGGGGTGATGCACCTCGACACTCGGCGGCGTCGAATCGACCTTGCCGCCAAAGCCAGGAATCTTCATGACGTCTCAACAGGAATCGCTCCGGAGACTGTCGCTGCACGATCAGGCGTACCTCGACGATGCGATCTCCTCGCCTGGTCGCAGAACCGCTCCTGAACGCCTCGACCCCCGCGGCTGCAGCCTCGGCCGGATGGCGGCGCTCTACGCGCTCGACGCTCCCGAGAGCTCGTACGGGTGGGCCACATCGGCCGCGCTGGCATCCGGGGTAACCTCCGATGAGCTGGTCGAATTGCTCATCGCGCTGGCACCGGTGATCGGCTCGGCGCGTGTCGTATCTGCCGCCCCGAAGCTCGGACTGGCCCTGGGATACGACGTCGAGGCCGACATCGAAAGGCTCGATGCTGGCCTCGGGGTGGCGTGAGCTCGGCTCGAGGCTCGAATCAGCTCGGTGAGCCGTAGCCGGGGACGCGACCGCGACCGCCCACCGCCCCTGCGCCGTACGATGCTGCGTCGGCAGCCACAGCGAGGCCGATCCACAGCCAGTCGAGCCCTTCGACGCCAAGCGGTGCGACGAGCACGTACATCAGGGTCGTCCACGGCAGGAAGAGGAAGCCGAGCAACGGAATGATGAACGTATCGAAGGTGGCCGACCACCGCACGGGCTCGACGAGCCACCAGAAGAGGATCGCAATCCGGGGGCCGAACAGGAGCAGGCTCAGGAAGAGACACATGGCAAGGAGCACCTCCGACGCAAAGCCCGGTTGAGTGGTGTAGGCGCCCGGGCAAAGCCATCGTGCGACTCCTCGTTCCGCGGCAGCATCACCCGCACCGGATGAAACGACCACGCGGACGGTGAGTGGACCCACCGCTCCCGCCAATCTCACCCGATGCGGGTGATGCCGGTCGAACCGGCCCCGAATAGCCTCAGGCTGCGGGGCGGATCGACCGGACGGTCGGCCCGACAACGGAGATCAACCGCCCACACAGCGCGGGCCGACGCCCGCTTCGGAAGGAGTGCGGCATGGCCATCGGGCCTATCGAGCTGCTGGTAGTCAAGTTCCCGGGCAACCAGTTCAAAGGCGAGATCGCCCCTGCGTTGCAGGAGCTCGTCGAGAGCGGGACGATCCACGTCATCGACCTCATCTTCGCCATCAAGGATGAGGAGGGGACGCTGGCCGTCCTCGAGCTGAACGACCTCGGCGAAGAGAAGCTCGCGGTCATCTCGCCGAAGCAGTCGGAGCTCAACGGCGCCTTGACTGAGGAGGACGCACGCTCGCTCACCGGAGGGCTCGAGAACAACTCGTCCGCCGCGATCATGCTGTTCGAGAACACGTGGGCGACTCGCTTCGCCGATGCCCTCCGCAACGCGAACGGCGAGCTCGTCCTGAGCGAGCGGATCCCGCGAGCCGTCATCGACGAGCTGATCGCCGAAGTCGCGGCCGCCAAGCAATCAAACGAAGTTGGCGAGCGGGCCGGAACGCCGGTCTAGCCCCAGTACTGCGAAAGGAGAGCACCGATGAGGCGTCGTCGAGGCGGACTGGTTAGGGGAGTGGCACGCACCGCCGTCGTCGTGGGCACCGCGTCCGCGGTTGCGGGTGGTGTCCAGCACCATCAGCAGCAGAAGTACGCCGCGCAGGACGCGGAGGCACAGCAGCAGGCCGACGCGGAGGCTTACCAGCAGCAGATGGCAGCGATGCAGGCTCAGCAGGCCGCGGCTGCGACCGCATCCGCCGCAGCCCCGCCCGGGACTCCGGACCTGACCGCTCAGCTCATGCAGCTCGGTCAGCTCAAGGAGCAGGGGATTCTCACCGACGAGGAGTTCCAGGCCGCCAAGGCCAAGCTGCTCGCCGGCTGAGCCAACGCATCGGGAGATCGAAGGACTGACCGCATCGGCTCTCGAGCGGTCTGCTGATTCAGGCTGCGCGTGTATTCCACGATCCGGCGCCTCCACGTCGACCGTCGGCTCATGACGGCACGGGTGGGGGAGTCGTACGATCTGGTCGCCCAACCGTCGTGGACGTCCTGAATGGGAGCTATCACGGTGCCGAACGGCCAGCCGAACATTCGCACCGGCCGATGAGCTCGACAGTCAAATGGCGATGAGTTCTGGAGACCGCGACGAGCGCCGGATCCGCGTCGTCGTCGGCGATGACTCGTATCTGATCCGCGAGGCCATCGTCCAGATGATCTCGGGGACGCCCGGCCTCGAGCTCGTGGCGATGTGCGCCGACGGCGACGAGATCAGGGACGCCGTGGAGCGGCTCCGGCCCGACGTCGTCGTGACCGACATGCGGATGCCTCCATCCGGAAACGACGAGGGCATGCGGATCTCCGAGTTCATGCGCGCCGAGCACCCCTCCGCCGGTGTCGTCATCCTCACGCAGCACGACGATCCCAAGTACGGCCGCCCCCTGGTCGCGCACGGCGCCGAGGGACGCGCCTATCTGCTCAAGGACCGAATTCACTCGCGTCGCGAGCTGATGTCGGCCATCGAGCTGGTGGCGCACGGCGGCTCGGCGATCGATCCGCAGATCGTCGCAGGCATGATGGCCTCGCCGGGAACACCCGAAGCCGGTTCGGCGCTGGCATCGCTCACGCCCCGAGAGCGCGACGTGCTGACCCTGATGGCCGAAGGACGCAGCAACGCCGCCATCGCCCAGGAGCTGGTGCTGACCCGGCACGCGGTCGAGAAGTACGTCGGCGCGATATTCGAGAAGCTCGGGCTGGACGACGAGAAGGTGACGAGCCGCCGGGTGGCGGCCGTGCTGCACTATCTCAACTCGGTCGACGGATAGCCGGGCGATCTAGGGGGAGACCGGCACGCTCCCGATGATCATCGGTCCCGCTGCCTGGCGTGGACTCGACGCGGAGCTGCCCACCGACCGATCGCATGCGAGACGCCATGTTCCCGAGGCCCTGCCGTTCCGTCGAGCGCGTGTCGAAGCCCACGCCGTCGTCCTCGACCTCGAAGAAGAGCTGGCCCCCGAGCGCCGTGATCGTGACCTTGGCCGCGGCATCGGCGCCGGCGTGCTTCGCCGAGTTCTGGAGCGCTTCGAGGATGGTGAAGTACACCGCTTCCTCGATCTGAGGTGGATAGCGATCCAGGTATCTCGCTTCGACCCTGACGGGGATGGCCATCGACCGCGCGGCATCCTCCAGCGTGGCTCCCAGACCGCGGCGCTGGAGCTCCTCGGTGTGCGTTCCACGCGAGACGGCGCGAATGTCGCCGAGCGCGTCATCGACCTGCGTTCCCAGCTCGTCGAACATCGCGCGCTCCTCCGGGAGGTGCATCCGCTCGCGCGTCATCTCGAGGTGGATCCTCAGCGCGATGAGGCGCTGCTGCGCGGTGTCGTGCAGATCCTGCGCCATCCGTTGGCGCGCCGTCTCGCCGGCTTCCTCGGCCGCCCTGCGCGAGGACCGCAGCTCGCCTTCGAGCGCGCCGTACTCGACGGCCAGCTGCGTCGCGTTGGCAACCGCCCCGAGGAGCTCGGGCTCGCTGCGGAGCGTCTCGTCGACGATGAATGCGGCAACCGGAATGCCGTCGTGTCCGACCGTCACCCAGGCGTGCTCGCGATCGAGGGGCTCGTTGAGCTCGCCGCCATCGGTCTGGCGGTAGCCGCCACGCATCGGATCCCAGAACCCGAGCCGCAGGTCCGGATCGTCGAGGGACTCCGCCACAGAGCCCTGCCAGTCCTCGGGCGACGGGCGGTCTGCCAGCCTGTCGAGGAGCCTGCGCAGGGCCGACCCGGCGAACAGGTCGGCCTGGACGAGTGCCACGGCGAAGCCGAGGGCGAAGGTGATGCGGACGCCGATGTTGACCCAACCGAGCGGCTCGAGGATCGGTGCGTCGGCGCCGAGCGTTCGGCGTAGGAGCTGGTAGGCGAAGAACACCGGGAAGAAGAGGAGCGACGTGAACGCGACGGCGATGAGCGCCCGGCGACGGGGTCGAGCGGAGCGAGCGATGCGTACCGCGATGATCGCGATGACGAGCAGTGTCCCGCTCAGCAGAGCCACCGACTCGGTGACGGCCGCCACCTCGGTGAGCTGGGCCGGAAGCACCAGCTGAATCGGGTTCGGCGGACAGGCCTCCCCGCATCGTGACAGTGGCCCACCGCCCTGGAGCACCGGCCGGCCGATCGCGGAGATCGCGAGGGCGAACATCGCCGTCGTCACGAGCGCCATGGCCACCGCGTCCGCGCGGTGCTGGAGTCGACCGATGGGGAAGGCGAGTGCCAGGTAGAAGGTCGCCACGATTCCGAGGGTGTCACCCAAGATGACGCCGAGCGTGTGGATGAGCGGGTCGTTCGACGCCTGCCACGAGAGGGGGAAGAACACGAGTCCGACCGCGACGAGGAGGAGCCCGAAACGGTTCTCGGGGCGGCGGGCCTTCCAGAAGAGGCCGATGACGATCGGCGACGCAATGAGGTAGGGCCGCACGATCGCATTCGCGATTGGGTGCTCGAGGTGGCTGGACGTGAGGGCGAGTGCCAGGCTGATCCCGGTCAGCACGATCGCGGCCGCTATGGCCCCGGAGAAGAAGCGGACCTGGGACCGGGCAGGCCACCACGCGTTGCCGTGTGGCCGGGCGCCGGTTCCGAAGGCAACATGACCGGCAGCACCGATGGTGCCGGTCCCCAGCTGCTCGGGTACGTATGGTTGCATCGGTCCCTGTTCCTAGGGAGTCAAAATATATCAGTCAAATAGGGGGTCCACGCCCCGCCGTCCTCACGTGCCCGCACCGTGGTCGTACTCGACTGCCGGATCCACGCTGCGCGGGTGACTGGAACGTCACCGGAGATCCCCGGGCGCAAACGACTCCGAAGCGTTGCGGGCGCGATGGAGCGCTCCGATCGCGGTATGGCGGGATTCGGCCTCGGGGGACGTGGCCACGAGCTTCATGGTCGGCCGAGCGCGCACACGTCGGCTCTCGACGACGCCGAGCTCCTGCGCGGCGCGGCTGCGGGTGACTGGCGCTGCGTCGCGGCCCTCTACGATCGCCACCGAGACGGATCCCTCGCCGTCGCCACCAGCGTCCTTGCCGACCCGTCGGAGGCGGAGGACGTGGTCCACGACGCGTTCGTCGACCTGCCGCGGATGGCGCGCTCCTACGATCCGCGCCGCGGGCGCCTCACGCAGTGGCTCTACCGCAGCATCCGCAATCGAGCCATCGACCACGTCCGCCGCCGCTCGCGGCTGGTGAGCCGCATGGCCCCGTCCATCGATGGGCCCGAAGCGCTCCTGGAGATGACGCCGCAGCGCGGCCCATCACCCATCGACGAGGCCGAGGCGCAGGAGATTCTCGACCTCGTCGCCCGGCTCGATGGGCGCAACGCGCATCTCATCAGGCTCGCGTTCGTCGATGGCTGGAGCCACACGGCGATCGCACGGATGACGGGGCTTCCACTCGGGACGGTGAAGACGCGCATCCGGAACAGCCTTCGTCAGCTGCGCACGCTGATGGCCGAGCCGGACCTCGCCGCATTCGTCTCCACCGAGGCTGCGTCGAGTGCCGATGCCGTGATCGTGGTCTGTACGCGCGACCGCCGGCTCGTCCGGGCCGTGTCGGCGTACGCCGCCGGCCTCGCGAGGATCGAGGCGCTCGACGATCTTCCGGGGCGCGGCTGGTGGCCGCCCGCTGCCGTCGTCCTCGACCTTCGGTCCACGACGATGACGAGCGCCGAGGCGCTCGACCAGGTCGCCGATGCCGGCTGGCAGAACGTCCCCACCGTGCTGCTCCCCGCCGCGAACGAACCCGAGGGCCTCCCCACCCGCCGCAGCCTGGTCTTCGCGATCGATAGCGCCGATCCTCGGCTTCTCGAGCTCGAGTCCGCCGTACCGGCCGCCCTGAGCGCCGCGATGGATCCCGCGCTTCGCGATGCCGCCACCGATCGGTTGCTCCGGCAGGACGGTCCGGCGATCGTCATCGGCGATCGGCTCGGTCGCATCCGTGGTGCGACGCCGGCTGCCGCGCTGCTCTTCGGCCGGTCGCCAAGGCAGCTCGCGGGCTCCTTCCTGACCGACCTGAGCGCGATGCCGCGTGAGTGGACCGAGCGCCAGTGGCAGCACCTCGCATCGACCGGGTGTTGGGCCGGCAGGACGCTGGCCCGTCGACCGGCCGCGCCTCCGCTTCAGATCTGGGGACGCGTCTGGATGCCACCAGGAGGCGGATTCGTCGCCGCCTACGCGCCGGTTGCGTCGTCGTCAGCCGTGCGCGGCGCTGTCCCGGCGATCGCACGCAGGAACGGTCGACGCCGGGCTCGGGCCAGTGTCGATGCGTCGGGCCAGGCGGCGGCGGTCGGAGGGTAGCCGAAGGTCAGCCGAGCAGCTTGGCCTTCGCGGCGGCGAACTCCTCGTCGGTGAGAACTCCCGACTGGCGCAGCTGGGCGAGATTCCCGAGCTGAGCGGTGAGGTCGGGGGCGGGCGGCTGACCGGAGACGACGGCCTGCGTCTGCTGCGCCTGCTGCGCGGCGAGTTGCTGCTGCAGTGCGTCGGCGTCAGTGGCGGCCTGCTGCTCCGCAGCCTCGGCGTTCCACCGCTCGTCCTGTCGGTGATGAACCCGGCCCGCAACGGCCGACGCCGTGCCCGCCACCACCGCCGTGCGGGCAACCGTCCGGACCAGTCCGGGACCTCGTCGTCGCATTTCGTGTCCTCCTCTGGAACGGTGGGTCAGGCTGGCTGCGAGGAGAGCGCTTCGGCGCGTGCGGCGACGAGCTCGTCGACCGTGGCTCGCGGGATCCGCTCGTTGAGGATCACTTCGCCGTCCGCGCGACGCACGGCATCCACGAACGTCGTCGCCCATGTGTTCTCGAAGAGCATGATCGCCGCGGACGAGTTGTTCGGCAGTGAACGGGTCAGGATCTGCGCGTCGTCCTCGGTGAGGATGTCCGCAAGCTCCGAGGTGATCGGCTCGAAGACGGACAGGTCTCCCTCCATGTCCTTGAGCTCGACGACGTCCAGGACACCGTCGGCATCCTTGATCGCGAACAGCAGATCGATCACCCGGATCGTCCCGTTGTCGATCAGGCTTGCGAGGGCGGGCGCGATCTCGCCACGAAAGTGATTGCCGGGAAACCTCAGCATCAGCACCTCGACCGGTCCGAGCGACATCGTCTTCTCCTCATCCCTTCGGCCGCGCGCTTCAACGCCACGTATCACGGGCGCAATCGATACGACGGCCGACCGCGCGGCGGATGTCCGGCAGCCGGGACGGTGGAACGCGCCGCGCCGCTTCGGTACCATTCCAGGCCGACCACCCTGAGGAGAACCGATGTCCGGCCACAGCAAGTGGTCCCAGATCAAGCGGCAGAAGGGCGCCAACGACGCCAAGCGCGGGGCGCTCTTCACGAAGCTGACGCGCGAGATCATCACGGCCGCCCGCCAGGGGGTGGCGGCGACCCCGATGCGAACTACCGGCTGCGGATGGCGGTCGACAAGGCTCGCGCCAGCTCGATGCCGGCCGACAACATCAAGCGCGCCATCGAGCGCGCCACCGGCGGCGGGGCCGATGCGGAGCAGTTCGAGGAGATCACCTACGAGGGGATCGGCCCTGCCAGCGTGGCCGTGATCGTCGCGACGATGACCGACAACCGGAACCGGACCGCGTCGGAGATACGTTCCGTCTTCACGCGGCACGGCGGGACGCTTTCGACGGTCGGCTGGCAGTTCGTCCAGCGCGGCGTCATCAGCGTTCCCTTGAACGGGCGCGATCCCGATGAGATCACCCTGGCCGCGATCGACGCCGGAGCGGCCGATGTCGCCGCCCCCGACGCTGGCTCGATCGTCGTGACCACCGAGCCCGGTGACCTGGAGGCCGTACGGCGATCGCTCGCCGACGCCGGCTTCGAGGCGGAGTCGGCAGAGCTGTCGATGGAGCCGACCACCCCGGTCGCGATCAGCGACCCGAAGACCGCGCGCCAGGTGCTCGAGTTCGTCGAGCGCCTCGAGGACCTCGACGACGTCCAGGACGTCTACGCCAACTTCGACATCCCCGGCGAGCTCATGGAGCAGCTCGAGCAGCAGATCGCCTGATAATCGGGCGGTAAGCGGCCGATAACTCGCGCTCGCCCATCCTTCACCGATGGCGCACCGCAGCGGCGAATACGTGAACTTCACGATCAGCGTGGACACCGGCGTGCTCATGCTGGCGAAGCACCGGGCGCTGCTGGACCGCACGACCGTGAACCGCCATCTGGCCGATGCGCTCGAGGACTACGCCGACGGCGCGATGGACGCCGCCCGCCGCACGAACAAGGCGGCGTATGTCTTCGGGATCGTGGAAGAGGTCAGGCGGCTCCGGCGAGCGGAGCGGGCGCGGCGGCGTCAGGAGAGCGTGATGATCGTCCAAAGCCCTTCCGAGGCGGATCTCACGCCCTATCGACCCTCCGACCCAGATCACGGGTACACGACTTCACGAGATCGCGACTCTGGGACAGAGGATTGACAGTTTCCGGATCGCCCTCAGGACGGGATTACGCGGCTCAGCCGGCGGTACCGGTGCGACGGCGGCGCGCGGCCGGAGCGGGTGACCTCGACGCCGTGGAGCGAGAGGTCGCGGCGCCGAGGTACCCGCCGAGCAATGCTCCCAGGTCCGGCACGGTCTCCGACCGCAGCCGGTAGCGTTTCTGCCCGACGCCGACCGCGACGAGGCCGGCCGAGCGCAGGACGATCATGTGGTGATGCATGCTGGTCTTCGGGACGCCGAACATCTCGGCCAGCTCCATGAGGCTCTTCTCACCGTCGGCCAGCGCCCGCAGGATGCGCAGCCGCTTCTCGTCGCCGAGCGCCTTCGAGAGGCGTACCAGGCGCAGCGGGGGAGCGTCGGCATCGGCCGAGACGCTCTCGTCGGCGACCGGGTAGATGATCAGCAGGGTCTCGCCAAGCTCGTTGTAGGTCACGAGCGGCCGGTTGACGAAGCTCGGGACCATCACGACGCGGTCGATGCCCGGGCGCGGCGCGAACTCGACGCCATTGGTCGCGGTGGTGATGAACTGATCCATCGGCAGCTCCCGCTGGAGCTCGCGTTTGGCCTCCGCGTCGCGCTCGATGATCGGCATGATCGTCAGCGACTCCGGCTTCCAGACGCGTTCGGCCCAGGCCTCCAGGACGGCCAGGAGCTCCGCCTTGAATGCCTCGCCGTCCTGGTCGAGCACCTTTGTCAGGTAGCGCGTCCACGGCTCCCACTCCGGATGCGAGGTTCGCAGGAACTCGTCGCGCGCCTCAGGATCGCCGCCGACCGCGGCGCGGATGACGTTGGCAGGAGTCATCCGTCGCGTCTCGCGAGCGTAGAACTGAACGAGGTGCAGGCGGATCTCGTCGGGATCGGTCTGGCGCAGGTGCTCGAGGAAGGCCGGCACGTCACGCGGCGCGGGCGTGTCGTAGACGATGCCGGTGAGGTGGATGCAGGTGTCGGTATCGCCCATCATCAGGTCGTTGATTCGGCCGATCAGTTCCTCGCCGGCGCGTTCGCGCGCCTCGGCCAGCCACGCGTCGCCGATCTCGTAGGTGTCGCCATCCTGCTCGCCGAAGACGATCGCCAGCGACTGGAGCAGCTCATAGGCGGGGGATACGTCGATGCTGAGGATTGGCGGGCTGTCAGGACGACGCGTGGGTGCCATCAGGCCGTTCGCGGAGATGGGTTGGGCTTGGGGCGAGCGGGCTCGACCCGCTCGCCGGAGATCGCGGCCCCGGCCCCGATCAGGGCCCGACCGAGCCGCACGCGAAGCCCCGCGCGCGTGTTCGTGGTTGTGAGCGTGCCCCCCGTGCGCGGCGTCGGCCGCAGGCGTCGCTGGCGTTCCGCGTGGAAGTGTTCCAGGACGCTGGGGTTCGACAGGATCATCATCGTTCTGGAACCTTCCATTCGTCCGGTGTGAGACTGTGCATCCGAATTGGATCGAACGCATGCGTATCGTACGGCAGACTTCGTACGCTGTCAACCCCGTCGTACGATAGGAATCGAACGAGCCGGCGTCGAGGCGGACTACCATGGCAAGCGTGATCGCGCTCGGCATCGATCCCGGCACCGCCGTCTGTGGCTTCGGCGTTGTTGCCCTCGACGGGGGAGCGCTGCGCCTGGTCGACGCCGGCTGCATCCGGACCGATGCCGAGGAGACCGATTCAGAACGCCTTCGCCGGCTCCACGCCGCGCTGCGCACGATCGTCGCCGAGCACCGCCCCGAACGGATCGCGGTCGAGCGCCTCTTCTTCCAGCGCAACGTCCAGACCGCCATGGCCGTCGGCCAGGCACGGGGCGTGGCCCTGCTGGCCGCGGCGGAGGCCCAGGTCCCGATCGACGAGCCCACGCCGAACGAGGTGAAGCAGGCGGTCTGCGGCAACGGCGCGGCTGACAAGCGGCAGGTGGCGGCCATGGTCGAGCGGCTCCTCGGCATCTCGCTCGAGCGCGTTCCCGACGACGCCACCGATGCCCTCGCGCTCGCCATCGGCTGCGCCTACCGGGCCTCCGCGGAGCCCAAGGTCATCCCAATGGTCAAGCCCGGGTGATCGGCTCGATCCGGGGATCCGTCACCCACGTGGGCCAGGACCACGCCATGGTCGAGGTCGGGGGGATCGGCTACCGCGTGGTCGCCGGGCCGGCGCTGCTGGCGAAGCTGCGGGTCGGCTCGGAGGCATCGGTCTTCACCCACCATCTCGTCCGCGAGGACCAGCAGGCGCTGTTCGGCTTCGCGAGCACCGAGGAGCTGGCGTTCTTCGAGCTGCTGATGACCGTCTCGCAGGTCGGCCCGCGGCTGGCGCTGGCGATCACCGCCGCGCATCCGGTGACCCGGCTCCAGCTCGCCATCGTGACCGATGACGTCGATGTCTACACGTCGGTCTCCGGGGTGGGGCGCAAGACGGCGCAGCGGATCATCCTGGAGCTCAAGGAGAAGGTCCACGCCGCCGGGATCGCGGTCGGGCCGGGTGCAGGGTCCGACTCCGACGTCGTCGCCGCCCTCGAGTCGCTCGGCTACACCGCCACAGAGGCCCGTCGTGCCGCCGGCGCGGTCGCCGGGACCGATGGCGCCCTCGACGCGCGCATCAAGGCCGCCCTCCAGGAGCTCGCGCGGTCGCGATAGCGCGGGGTTCGCGTCATCCACCACTGAGGCTGGTGATATGCGCGTCAGCCCGACCAATTCCTCCGTTGCACCACGTGGAGTGGTGGAAGGCCTCGTTTCGGACCCTCGGGGCCTCGAATCGCCGCGATGCACCCACATAGCACCACTACCCTTGGTGTATGGAAGAAGTCCGGGACGCTCGGTGGTCCGACCCGAGGGTCGCGGAGCGGATCCTGCGCTCGTTCACGGTCTGGGCCGTCGTGGGGTGCTCGTCGCGGCCATGGCGTGCCTCGTTCGGGGTGTCGGGCTACCTCATCCGGCAGGGCTACGAGGTCATCCCGATCCATCCACACGAGAAGGTCGTGCACGACCGGACCGTCTATCCCAGCCTGGCGGTGGTGCCGATCCTGGAGCGGGACCGGATCGAGGTCGTCGACTTGTTCCGAAACTCCCAGGTCGTACTTCCGCATGTCACTGAGGCCATCGAGATCGGCGCCAAGGCGGTCTGGATGCAACTCGACGTCTGGAATGAGGAAGCCGCTCAGCTCGCATCAGACGCGGGCCTGCTGGTCGTCATGGACCGATGCCCCGCGATCGACCATCCGGCGATGATCGGCTCGGGATGAGGACGCACCCCACTGTCGGCACGGTCACTCGGGTCGGGCTGAGCGCCGCCGCTGCGTTCGTGCTGGCCGGCTGTGGGCAGCTGTTCGGCGAGGTGGCGCCGATGGACGCGCCAGCGGCGCCGGGCGTCGCGGAGCCGGCCGTCGACGCACCGTTGGTGACCGATTGCGAGCCGCCGTTCGCCTTCGAGGGCGAGACGACGCTCGCGGAGCTGGGGATCGCGAACGACGTCGGGACAGGCGAGGAGACGACGCGTCGGGCCGTCATCAGGATCACCCGCGACTTCGTCACGCACGCGGAATTCGCTCCGCCCGGCGCGCCGGATGCGCCGCCCGGTGGCGGTCAGATGCTGTGCGTCACGTGGCCCGACGGCACGTCGATGGCGACGCTGCTCTCGGAGCCGTTCGCCGGTGACGTTCCCTTCGAGGCCGATGTCGTGACTGGCGACGCGAACGACAGTTTCCCCGTCACCGGCCTGCTGGTCGGCCTCGCGGTCATCGTGGTGGCGGCCGTGTCGTGGCTTGCCTTCCGGAACGACCCAGCGCCCTAGCTCCGGTGGAGGACCAGGCCGATGTGTCCGAACGGCGGTCGCGGATCCGCGTAGGTCTTCGTCCGGCCGTCATCGGCCTCGGCGCCGACGTCCCAGAGGCGGTTCTGCGCGTCGAATGAGACCGATGCGAGCTGCGGCCATCGCTCGAGCATGCGGATGCCGATCTCGTTGACGAGGTGCTGGATCGAGAGGCTGACGAACTCGTGGAAGACGGCGTTGGCGAGGTCGGCGACCTGCTCCGAGGCGACGTATTTCGTCACGTCGCCGAGAACGGCGTGGGACGCATCGGTGTAGGTCCAGCCGATGTCGCACCAGATGTAGAGCGGCCGGTCCGGCCGCTCGGGTAGCGTCGTGTGCTCGTCGCGCGCGAAGTCGGCGAAGGCGGAGCCGGTGATCTTGATGAGCTGGAGCTCGCGCCGTCCGGACTCGTGGTCGGTGATCTCGACGGCGCCGGAAGCGTCGCGGGCCAGCTCGAGGCGGGCGGAGCCGAAGTCGCATCGGTCGCGGCTGAAGAGGCGATCGGAGGCCGCGAAGCCGTCGGTCTCGGGCACGACGACGGCCGGGAAGGGGAGGTCGCGCCCGAGCATCGTGAGGCGCTCCATGTGCGGATAGGTGTCGAGGAAGGCGGTCCCGATCTCGAGCAGCCACTCCTCGAGGGCACGGGCGCGCGCGTTGAGGGAGGCGGCGTGGATGAAGTTCTTCATCGTGTCGGTCGCCACCACGAGCCGGTTGTCGCCCTTGGTGTACGCGTCGAGGAACTGGGTGCCGCGCACGATCACCTCGATCTCGGCGGCGGCCAGGACGTTGTCGCGTCCGCCGAACGGCGACTCGGGGATGGACGTGATGCCGGTCAGCGGCTCGGCGTGGGTGCGGTAGACCTTGACGTCGGCCTTGCCGTACCGGATCTCGTGCTTCACGCCTCCTCCTCGCCGAAGAGGTCGGTCGCTGCCCGGCGAATCTCGGCCTCGATCCCGTCGCGATCGCCCTCGTGCGCCTCCCACCGATTGACCAGCTCGCGGAGCTCGGGATGGCTCGACACGGCGACGATCCGCCGCGCACCGTCGATCGGGTGGCTCACCTCGCCCAGGATCGACGCGGCGGCGTGGAGGGCGAGGAGCTGCCCCGCCTGGTGGGCATCCCAGCCCTCGAGCCCGACCTCGGCCATGAGGCGTCCGATGGGCGCCTCGATGTCCTGCTCGGCGACCGACAGGGCGAGCAGCGCCGGCGACTCGACACCCTCCTCGATGAGCCGATGCGTCGCGCGGATCAGCCCGTCACGGTCGATCTCACCGACCATGTAGCGCGACACCTCCAGCGCGATCGACTCCCGGAGCGACTCCGGCAGGGGTCGCGGGCCGCGCAGCCTGTCCCATCGGTCACGCGCGATGAGGACGACGTCGTCGAGGCCGCGACGGAGCTCCTCGTCGCGGTCCGCGCGCAGCGCGTGCTCGAGGATGGGGATGATGTCGGCGCGCGGGCGGCCGGCCACGAAGACCACGAACCGAAATCCGAACAGCCCCTCGTAGGCCTCGTTGAGGGCGGCCAGCTCGTCGGCGATCCAGGACTGGTCCGGTCCCGGCGTCCTCGTCGAAGCCCTGCTCGGCGTGCGACTGTGGCGATACCGTCGCCGGGTCGGCGCCGATGCGCGGATGCGCGTTCAGCAGCTCGACCTGCTCGGCCTCGGGCATCTCGCGGGCGGCCACGCGCGCCGAGGCGAAGAGACCCTCCTCGTCCTCGAACGGGCGCGCCTCGGCCAGGCGGTGGACGAACGACGGCGCTCCCTCGAACAGCGGCTCGACGGCTGAGGCGAAGGCGTCGGGCCCCATGGCGTCGAGCTCGTCGACGGTGGGCACGGTGTCAGCTGCCCCGGTACGTGCTCATCCCGTACGGGCTGAGCAGGAGCGGGACGTGGTACGAGCGGTCGGCATCGGTGATGCGCAGGGCCACCGCGGCGCTTTGGAAGAAGGCGTCCGGCTCGTCGGCGTAGCCGCCGACGTCGAAGGCGAGCTGGTAGTCGCCCTCCGCCAGATCGGCTCCGTCGAGAAGGTCGCGGATGCGGCCGTCGCCATCGGTTCGGAGCTCGCTGACGAGCTCGGGCGCGCCATCATCGGCCAGCCTGAACAGTGCGACACCCACGTCGGGCGCGGGTTCGCCGCTGGCGAGATCGAGGACATGGGTGCTGATGGTCGGGCGCGCGGCCGCCATGAGAGCCTCCGCTATGCTCCGCCATCATGCCCGATGCACCCGTCGCTCGTACGGCCCGCTTCGACGTGCTCGCTCGCCGGCTCGCCGGGCCCGAACGTCGCCAGCACGTGCACGCTGGTGCGGGACGGGTCGGTGGTTGCGGTCGTCGACCCGGGCCTGGCTCCCTCGCAGGAGGCGATCCTCGGGCCGTTGCGCGAGCTCGGCCTGGATGCCTCCGACGTGACCGATGTGGTTCTTTCGCACCACCATCCCGATCATTGCCTGAACGTCGCGCTGTTCCCGCGTGCGCGCGTGCACGACCACTGGGCCGTCTACGACTTCGCCGGCCGATGGGACGACGTCGAGTGCGAGGGTAGGGTGCTGACGCCATCGGTCCAGCTGATCCGGACCGCGGGCCACACGGCCGAGGACCTCTCCACCGTCGTCGGCACGCCCGGAGGGCGTTGCCGTGATGACGCACCTGTGGTGGACCGATGCGGGGCCGATCGAGGATCCGTACGCGCCGGATCCGGCCGTGCTTCACGCCTCGCGGGCGCGGGTCCTGGGGTTCGCGGACCTGGTCGTTCCGGGGCATGGCGCGCCATTCGTACCGTCAGAAGCGACGCCGCGCTGATCCGCCGTCGCTAGATCGCAGGAATGTCGCGCGGGCCGCGGTTCGCGTGCGGTTTCTGCGCTGGAGCGAAGTCCAGGCCGCACGAACTGCTCCCCGGCGAGCAGTTCACGCGTAGGAGGCGCCGATACAGCGTAGAAACGCAGCGCGGGACGCCGCTCGGGTGAAGTTTCGCCGATAGATCGACGCGCCGGCATCGGCCGCGAAGGACGTATGCTGCACGGCGTATGGCTGACCTGACGATCCGTGTCGGCGACCTGCGATTCACCGCCCGATGGGAGGAGGCCGCACCGCGGACGCGGGCCGCGCTCGAGCCATGGCTGCCGATCCGCGACAAGCTCATCCACTGCAAGTGGAGCGGCGAGTCGACGTGGATCCCATTCGGCGAGAAGCGCCCGGACGTCGGCTACGAGAACCACAACACGCACCCTGCGCCAGGCGATCTGCTGATCTACACCGGCGAGATCAGCGAGTGCGAGATCCTCTTCCCGTACGGCGCGTGCAGCTTCAGCTCGCGCGTCGGTCCGCTGGCCGGCAACCACTTCGCGACCATCACCTCCGGCGGGGAGCAGCTCGCCGAGATGGGCCGCCGCGTCCTGTGGGAGGGTGCCCAGGAGATCGAGATCAGCGAGGAGGCCTGACCGACTCGCGGTGACCGATCTCGTCATCACCGGCGGCACGGTCGTCACGCCCGAGGGCGCCGTCGCGGCCGACGTTGCCATCACCGACGGGCGGATCGAGCGCATCGGTCCCTCGCTGGAGGCTGAAGGCGCACAAGTCCTCGACGCGACCGGGTTGCTGGCGCTGCCCGGCGTCATCGACGTGCACACCCACCTGCGGCTGCCGGACGCGCAGCGTCCGCATCGGTTTCGGCAGGACACGCTGGCGGCGGCTGCCGGCGGTACGACCACGGTCCTGACCTTCAACAACCCGGGCACCGGCATCAGCGAGGATGGGGCGCGGTCACTGCTGCGGGGCCTCGACGAGTTCCGCGAGCGCACGGCAGGGGAGGCGGCGGTCGACTACGGCCTGTGTGCGGTCGTCAGCGGGCAGCAGGACGACCCGATCGGTGAGCTGCCGGCCCTGATCGAAGCGGGCGTGCCGACCTTCAAGGCTTTCATGGTCTACGACTTCCGCCTGGCCGATGCGGACCTCGACCGCGCGCTTCGCACGGCCGCAAAGCACGGCGGGATGCTCCAGGTGCACTGCGAGGAGCCGGCGATCATCGATCCGCTCGTGGCCGATGCGCTCCGCCGCGGCGAGACCGCCTGCCGCTTCCACGCGCTGACGCGGCCGTCACATGCCGAGGGCTCGGCGACGCGCAAGGCGATCGAGATGGCGCGACGGGCCGAGGCGCCGCTCTACATCGTGCATCTCTCGTGCGCGGAGGCTCTGGAGGCCGTCTCGGAGGCGAAGGCGCGGGGCGAGCCGGTGTATGCCGAGACCTGCCCGCACTACCTCACCTTCACCGATGCGCTCTACGCCGATCCCGACGAGGCCGAGGTCATCAAGCGGGTCATCTCGCCGCCGCTGCGCACGGCGGCCGACGTCGACGAGCTCTGGGCCGGCCTGCGCGACGGCATCCTGGACGTGGTGGGCAGCGACCACGTCCCCGATCGGCTCGATTCCGAAAAGGCCGTCCCGGCGCCGCCCTTCCCGGAGATCAGCAACGGCGGTCCCGGGATCGAGACGCTTCTGGGCGTCGTCTTCTCCGAGGGCGTCGCCCGCGGCCGCCTGTCGGTGGAGCGCCTGGTCGAGGTGCTGGCGGCGACGCCGGCGCGGCTCTTCGGGCTGGGCGCCAAGGGCGCGATCGAGGTCGGTCGGGACGCGGATCTCGTCCTCTGGAATCCCGACGCGCGGCGAACCCTGCGGCAGGCGGACCTCCACCACACGAGCGACTACACGCCCTATGAGGGCATGGAGCTGAGGGGCGCCCCGATGCGAGTGCTCTCGCGCGGCGCAGCGCCGGCGATCGGCGCCGGCCGCTTCGTCGAGCGACGCCTGGCTTAGGCCGCTTCCTTGATGCGCCGACCGTGCTGGCGAATGGAGCAAGACCGGACAGCAAGCGCGACGGTGTTACCCTTGTGGCTTGCTCCGCGCCCACAGCCGCCTCGCGCGGCGTTCCTCGTCTGACCTGCGCGCCATCGACCGCGCCACGAAGCGCATCGAGGAGCTGACCCTGATCCTCGATCGTCAGCTGAGCACCGAGGACCGCGACGAGGAGCGGCTCAAGCATCTCCGCCAGGCGACCGGCCAGATCACGCGCTCGGCAAACGACGGCATCCAGGCCTATCGGCGCATCTCGCAGGCCCTGCGTGCTGAAGCCGCACATGCCGATGCCGACCCGGTAGAGGTGGCAGACGCGACCCGCACCCTGGCGGAGGCGCGCACGCGGATGCTCGCCGCGCTCGAGGTGGCCAGTCAACGCTACCCGTGGGCAGCGCCATGGGGGCCGACCGCCGAATAGCGAAAGACCCGGTGGCCTGAGCCACCGGGTCGTATCGGTCTTGCGAGAGCGTCGCGCCTAGCGGCGGAAGCAGTCGCTGCAGTAGACGGGCTTGGTGCCGGTCGGGCGGAACGGGACGCGAGCTTCCTTGCCACAGCTGTCGCAGGTGGTGGTGAACATCTCGCGGGGACGGTCGCTGTAGCCACCGCCATACCCGCCGCCGCCGTTGCCGTTGCCGTAGCCACCCGAGGACTCGCCGCGGGCGGCCTTCTTGGCAGCTCGGCAGGCGGGGCATCGGCGCGGCTCGCTGAACTGGCGATCGGCGTAGAACTGCTGGTCGCTCGCGGTGAACGAGAACTCGGTCCCGCAATCGACGCAGTTCAGCGTCTTATCGGTGTAGGTGAACAAAGAGAAACACTCCTTCTCGTGCGGCCTCAGCGAGCCATCTCGCCGTAAAGACCGTGAGAGGAGCGTTCGTGGTGCCGCGGTTTGGTGCGCACATTGCGCGATTTCCGAAAGAGGATACCACGGAACGGCGAAGAGGGCTCGACAGGGTTCCGGCGAGCCGTAGACTGCCCGCATGGCGCAGGACGACAAGCTCGAGCACCTAAAGCGCGTGCCGCTGTTCGCCAAGCTGGGCACGCACGAGCTCGAGCGGCTCGGCCAGCTGGCCGACGAGGTGGAGGTCGGGCTGGATACCGTCCTCGCCGAGCAGGGAGCGGTCGGTCACGAGTTCTTCATCGTGCTCGACGGGCGGGTCATGGTCCTCGACGGGCGCAGGCCCGTTCAGACGCTCGGCCCGGGCGAGTTCTTCGGCGAGATCGCGCTCATCGAGAGCGTGCCGCGGACCGCGACGGTCCGCGCCGAGGGAATCGTCCGGCTGCTGGTCGTCGGCCACCGCGAGTTCCACGCGCTGATGGACGAGTTCCCGTCGGTCCGCACCGCGGTCCTCGATGCCGTCGCCGAGCGCCTCCGCCGCAACGAAGGGGAGTGAGCCGCGCGCGTGACCTGATCGCGCGCTACGTGCCGCGCGGCGCGGCGATCCTGTCGGTCCTCCTGTTCGGCAGCTACCTGATGGGCCTGCTGCGCGATCGCGTCTTCGCGCGGACCTTCGGCGCCAGCGCCGAGCTCGATGCCTACAACGCGGCGTTCCAGCTGCCGGAGATCCTGTTCGACGTGCTGGTCGAGGCTGGCCTGGCGGCGGCGTTCATACCGATCTTCGTGCGCCTCCGAGGCGGGGCAGATGCCGCCGAGGCGGACCGCTTCGGCCGCGTCATCCTGACGATCGGGGTGGCGGTCATGGGCATCGGCTCGGTGATCCTCTTCGTCCTCGCGGAGCCGTTGGTCGGCTGGATCGCACCGGGCTTCGTCGGCGCCCAGCGAGAGCTGTACGTCGATCTCTTCCGGCTGATGCTCGTCACCCAGGTGGTGTTCGCGGCGTCGCTGACGCTCGGCCAGGTCCTGCTGGTGGAGCAGCGCTACTTCTGGTACGGCATCGCGCCGCTGCTCTACAACGCCGGCATCGTGGCCGGGACCGTCCTGCTTAGCGACCGTCTCGGGATCTACGCGGCGGCCATCGGTGCGGTGGGAGGGGCTGCCCTTCATCTCGGCAGCCGGTTCATCGGCCTGCGGAACAGCTCGTTCCGGATCGGCTTCTCGAGGCCGCGCTGGGATGCGCCAGTGCAGGACTTCGTCCGCCTCACGCTGCCAAAGCTCGTGAGCCAGCCGCTGGAGCCGATCAGCTTCCTGTTCTTCAACGCCGTCGCCTCCGGCCTGGCCGTGGGCAGCCTCAGCATCCTCAGCTATGCCCGCAACTTCCAGTCGGTCCCGGTCACCCTCGTCGGCGTGGCGTTCGCGATCGCGGCCTTCCCGGCCCTGTCGCGCGCCTACGCGGCCGGCGATCGGCCACGATTCCGGCGGGTCTTCGGCACGAACCTCGTGAGCATCGTGGCGTTCACCGTTACGGCCGCGATCGTCATGGTTGTTGTCGGGGAGCTCGCGATCGGCATCCTTCTCGGCGGCGGCGCCTTCGGGCCCGATGAGGTCGCGACGACTGCTGCGGTCCTGGGCGTCTTCGCGCTGTCGGTTCCGTTCGAGAGCACCTCGCAGCTGCTGAGCCGAGCCATCTTCGCGACGCGGCACACGCTCTTCCAGGCGCTGGCCTCGATCGCGGGCATCGGGGTCACGATGGCCGCGACGCTGTTGCTGGTCGCGGAGCTGGACCTGTTGGCGCTGCCGCTCAGCTTCGCCATCGGCCAGGCGGTGAAGACGGCGCTGCTGGCCGTCGTGCTCAGCTGGCGCCTGCGGCGGTGGCAATACCGGAACTACCTTCAGGACAAGCAGCCATGATCCGCCTGCGACGGCTCCCATCTCGTTTCTTGCGGCCACGCGTATACGAGATCGAGTTCATCGACGAAGGAGACTCAGCCCGTAACTGGCGCAGAGTCACGAGCACGCCCGTCAACCACATGGAACCGTACCTCGGCGTCGGCGACGCGTGGGCCCTGGTAGATGCCGCAAACGACGCGTGGAACGGTGAAGTCGGAGATTGGGTTTCGATGCCCGAGAGCTAGTCACAATCACGACGTCGGTAAGCGCGGACGCAATGGTCAGGCGCCAAGAGACAACCGTTCGACCAGGATTAGCCTTTGCACAATTGGAATTACGATCGGACCGTTCCCGGGGACCTCAGACCGGCAAGTCGTAACGAGCCTCCAAGTCCAGCGCCAGCACCCCTTAGCGCTAGCGCGGAGTCGTCGGGATGAGGACGACGAAGCGGCCGTCCCGGTCGGGATAGGCGCCCTCGGGCCGGGTCCATCCCGGCCCGACCGCCTCGAAGCCGGGGGGACCCTGGAAGACGGGCCAGTTGCGCTCGAGCTCGGCGAGATCCTCGAAGTTGCCCGGTTGGTCGGACTGGCCCCAGATCGAAGAGAAGCGCGGGTACCACGGGTCGAGGATGTAGGCGCCGTTGATGGCGGCGTCATCGAAGATCGTCGGGTCGGCATCGGCGCGGTAGCCGGTCATGACCCAGGTGTGCGCACCCCACCACGGGAACATGACGACCGGCTTGTCCATCTCGCTGATGGCGATCGCGGAATCGCGCAGCGCATCGGCGTAGGTGTCATAGGCGCGCACCTCGTAGCCGCCGGCGCCATAGGTGGCGAGGGCCTTCCCCACAGCAGCCGGTCCCCAGCCGCCGTCCAGGCTGTCGTTCACCGACTCCCATTCACCGATGCGGTCGTGGATCTCGGTCTGGAACTCGTTGCCGGCTCGCCCGAGGCCGAGGATGGTCAGCACCATCTGGGTTCCCGCGACGGCGCAATCCTTGTCGGTGATCTGCGAGGTGAAGACAGCCGCGGGGTCGTCGACGAGGTCGACGTCGACCGCAACGCGTGGGATCGGCGTCGGTGCCGGGGTGGGAGAGGCCGAGGGCTCGGGGGTGACGACCGGAGTAGGGGATGGAGTCGGCTCGGGGGTAACGACCACGGTTGGCAGGGTGGGGCGGTCCGGCGGCGGGTCGATCCAGTTCTCGATGCGGGCCGACCACCGATCGAAGCGCTCGCCCATGCCGAGGACGTTGGCCTGGACCACGGCGAAACCGGTGGCGAACAGGATGATGAGGACGAGCGCGGCGAACGGCCAGCGCCGGCGGACGAGGGTGTTCATGGTTGGCTCGCGCGAGAATGACAGGCGTTCGGGGCTCCGGCAACATGGCCCGATGCCCGCGTCTCGCGTTCTGACTCTCACCCTCCTGCTGCTGGCTGGCTCTTTGCTCGCGCCGTCGCCGAGCGCCGCGGCGACCACCACGAATGTCGCGCAGCGTTACGAGATCGTCGCCACGCTGGACGTGGGCGCCGGCCGCCTTGACGCCGTCGAGACCCTCACTGTCACGAATCGCTCGTCGAGGACGATCGATTACCTCAACCTGTCGGTCGTGCCGCGGGCGCTCGGATACCTGTCGATGCCCGACCCGATCTCGGTCAACCGTGTGGAGGTCGACGTCGAGTGGACGACCGGCATCAACCTCCGCGTGCCGCTGCCGGACCTCGAGCCGCGCGCCACGGCGACGCTGAGCATCCCGTTCACGCTCGAGATCGCCCGCAGCCCGGACGCCTTCACCGCGCGGACGAGCGTCGAGAACGGCGTGCTGAGCTTCGGACAGTGGTTCCCCATCGTCTCGACCGAGCACGACGTCTACGGCCTCGGTGACCCGCAGATCTCGTTCACGGCCGAAGGCATCCGCTTCGAGCTCACCACGACGACGCCGCTCGGCCGCAACGCCGTGGCCTGCCCCGGCCTGCGCGAAGCCCCGGGCGCGAGCGGCACGTCCTGGACCTGCGAGTCGAACGACGTGCGCGACTTCAGCTTCGTCGTCAACCCGCGCTTCCGGCTCACGCAGCGCACGGTCGGGGACACGGAGCTGCGGGTGTACACCGAGACCGTCTCCGGCGAGGCGACCGCCGACCTGGCGGCTGACGCGCTGGTTCGACTCGCGGATACGTTCGGCGACTACCCGTGGCCGGACCTCGTGCTGGCCGAGGTCGGCTCCGGCGGCGGGTTCAGCATGGAGTACCCGCGCATGATCCACCTCACCCGCGACAAGGTCGCCGACACCTACGTGGTCTACCACGAGGTCGCCCACCAGTGGTTCTACGGCCAGCTCGGCAGCGAACAGCAGCAGGAGCCCTGGCTCGACGAGGCCTTCGCCGACTTCAGCGCGCGCTACCTGATGGGCATCGGCCCGAACGCGTGCGGGTCGCGGCCGGTCGACAGCGAGGTCTTCGCCTGGGAGGCCGGCGCGACCACCGGCGGGGATTGGACGAGCTGCGCCGGGTACTTCGAGTCGGTCTTCTATCGCGGCACCGAGTTCATCAACGCCGTCCGCTCCGCGATGGGCGACGACGCCTTCTTCTCCGCCATGCGCACCTGGGTGGACCGATACCGCCATGGCTTCGTGACCGGCGACCGCCTCCTGCGTCACCTCCAGGGCCGAACCGATGCGGACCTCGCCCCGATCTTCGCCGCCTATCTCGAGGACCCCGTGGCGCTCCAGCTGCGCGGCGCGCCGGCGAGGGTCTTCCCGAGCTGACGCTCAGCCCTCACCTGGTGGCCAGGTCGACGAGGACGACGGCGACGATCCGCGCCATCTCCTCGAGTGTGGCGAGGTCGATGTTTTCGATCGTGTCGCAGGGGGCGTCGCTGCACGGATCCGAGGGCTGACCGGCGATTGCGCCGTGGCGGGTCGCCTGGGCTTCGGTCACGAGCTCGCGGCCGCCGCTGAAGAGGCCACCAATAGGGATGCTGGCCGCGGCGAAGGGGCCGTGGTCGGAGCGACGATCGACGTCGATCGGGTCCCAGACGAGGCCGGTGTCGTCGAGCGCCTCGCCGAAGAGCGCGGTGAGCTCTTCAGACCCCGCCGGCGCGTCGTCCTCGTCGTAGACGAAGCGCACCGCGTTGGGCGAGGCGAGCATGTCGAAGTTCACGTAGGCGACGATCTCGTCGCGGTCCTCCGCCGAAAGGCCATCAACGTAGGCGGCCGACCCGAACGGGCCACCCTCCTCGGCGCCCCAGAACGCGAAGCGGATCGTCCTGTCTGGAGCCGGCAGCTCCGCGAGCCCGGCGGCGATGACGAGGAGGGCGGCGACCCCCGATCCGTTGTCGTTGATGCCCGGCCCGGCAGCTACCGAGTCGAGGTGCGCGCCGATCATGATCACGCCATCGCCGTTCCCGCGACGCTCGGCAAGAACGTTCCTGCTCGAGCCCTCCGCGACGCTGAACTCCTGCTGCTCGATGTCGTAGCCGGCGGCGTCGAGGGTCGCAACGACGTAGTCGACGCTGTCATCGAAGCCCTGCGTGCCGGTCGCGCGGTTGCGGCCCGGCGTCTCGTCGGCGATCCGCTGAAGCGCCTCCAGGTGCGCGCGCAGCCCGGTCTGGTCGACCAGCGCCGCCAGCTCACCGCCGTCCAGGTGAGGCTCCGGGCTTGGCGAGAGCGTCGACATCGGTGTCAGTGCCCCGGAGACTGGCGGCGCGGGCGTCGCAGGCGCAGTCGGGGCGAGCGATGCGGGCGATTGGGCGGCGCACGCCGAAAGGAGCAGGCAGAGCAGCAGCCCGCGTCGGCTCATGGGCGTCCGGCGCGGACGTACTCGAGGAAGCCGATGTCGCCGGGCGAGTGCCCGGCGCGGGTGAGGAGCACCGCCGCCTCGCTGAACTGCTGAATGCCGTGGCTGACCAGGTGCATGACGTAGTACCAGAGCGGCTCGCGGTCCTCGTCGCGAACCGGCGGGGCGTCGAGATCCGCATCGGTGAGGTTGGCGAGCCAGGCGCGCATCTCGGCCTCGTCGCGTCGCCAGTGCTCGGCGACGGCCTCGAGGGTGGGGTAGTCCTCGCCGCCTAGCTCCGCGTCCTCGCCCCACTCCTCCCAGTCCGCGCCGCGCAGCCGCTCGCGCCAGCTCCACTGGACGTCGAGCTCGTGGACGAGCGTGGCCCGCAGGTCGCGGTTCGTCACCGTGTCCGTGGAAGTGAAGCCATCGTCCTCCAGCTCGGCCGCGGCGCTCAGGACCGTGTCGCGTGCCCAGTACAGGTAGTCGATGAGGGTGGTCGCTTCGGACGCTCGCATCGGCACAGTGTCGGCGACCGATGGCGGGCTCGTCCACGGCCCGTGGCTTGAGCCATCGGGTAGGCTACTGGGCCAGAGGTCGGCGGAGGGCCGCCTCGCACCGTGAGTCGAGATGAACTGCCCGAGCTGTGGCGCTCCCAACGAGGCGAGCCGAAAGTTCTGCGGCCAGTGTGGCCGGGGGCTGGCGGTCGCGTGCGCGGCATGTGGCACGCCGAATGCGCCGGGCACGAAGTTCTGTGGTGAGTGCGGATCGGCGCTGACGCTGGCGGCCGGCGAAGCGCAAGCGTCGGATTCGAACGGAACCGCTGGCGGCGCGACGGTCGAGGTCGTCGCGCGATCGGCGTCCGAGCGGCGGCTGGTTTCGGTCATGTTCGCCGACCTCGTCGGGTTCACGACCCTCGCCGAGTCCCGCGACGCCGAAGAGGTGCGCGAGCTCCTGACCCGCTACTTCGATACGTGTCGGAGCCTGGTGGACCGTTACGGCGGAGTGATCGAGAAGTTCATCGGCGATGCGGTCATGGCCGTGTGGGGAACGCCGGTTACGAACGAGGATGATGCCGAGCGGGCCGTCCGGGCCGCGCTCGAGCTGACCGAGGCGGTCGTCGCCCTCGGCGAGGAGGTCGGCATCCCGACCCTGCGCGCCCGTGCCGGAGTGCGCACCGGCGAGGCGGCCGTGGCGCTCAACGCGACGAACCAGGGAATGGTGGCGGGCGACATCGTCAACACCGCGTCGCGGATCCAGGCGGCGGCCCAGCCGGGGACCGTGCTCGTCGGCGACGCCACGATGCACGCCACCAGCTCGGCGATCGAGTACGAGGCCGTCGGCCCGCACGAGCTGAAGGGCAAGGCACTGCCGATCGACCTGTGGCGGGCGGTGCGAGTCGTCGGCCTGGTCGGCGGGACGGTACGAGCGAGCGAGATCGAGCCGCCGTTCACCGGACGCGAGTCGGAGCTGCGCCTGACGAAGCAGCTCTACCACGCGACCACCGACGAGCGGCGGCCGCACCTGGTGTCGGTCATCGGCATAGGCGGCATCGGCAAGTCGCGGCTGGCCTGGGAGTTCGAGAAGTACATCGACGGCCTCGCCGCCGAGGTCTGGTGGCATCGCGGCCGATGCCTCGCCTACGGCGACGGCGTGGCGTTCTGGGCGCTGGCCGAAATGGTCCGCGGGCGCGCCGGCATCCTCGAGGACGAGGAGAACGCGACCGCGCTGCCGAAGCTGCGCGCGGCCCTGGAAGAGAACATCCCCGACCCTGACGAGCGGCGCTTCGTCGAGCCGCGCCTTGCCCAGCTGCTGGGCATGGAGGCGCGAGGCCCGGGCGACCAGGAGAACCTGTTCAGCGCGTGGCGCATCTTCTTCGAGCGGCTCGCGGACACCTCGCCGACAATCCTGCTATTCGAGGACCTCCATTGGGCCGATGACGCCCTCCTCGACTTCGTCGAGTACCTGCTCGACTGGTCGCGCGATCGGCCGATCTTCATCGTCACCACCGCCCGGCCCGAGCTCCTGGAGCGACGAGCGACGTGGGGTGCGGCCAAGCGCAGCTTCACCTCGCTCTTCCTGGAGCCGCTCACCGCACCGCAGCTGGAGCGGCTGCTCGAGGGCGCCGTCACCGGCCTGCCGGCCGAGCTCCGCGCCCAGATCCTCGAGCGCTCCGAGGGCATCCCGTTCTACGCGGTCGAGACGGTGCGGATGCTCATCGATCGCGGCCTGCTGGCGCGCAGGGGCAGCGCCTACGAGCCGACCGCGCCTATCGAGACGCTCGACGTGCCCTCGAGCCTCCAGGCGCTCATCGCCGCCCGGCTGGATCACCTGTCGACGGACGAGCGGCGTGTGCTCCAGGACGCATCGGTCCTCGGGCGCACGTTCACCGTCCCGGGTCTCCAGGCGGTCTCCGGCCTGCCCGAAGATGAGCTGCGGGCGATCCTGGCGTCGCTGGTCCGCAAGGAGATCCTCTCGCTGCGCACCGATCCGCTCTCGCCGGAGCGCGGCCAGTTCGGCTTCCTCCAGGACCTCGTGCGTCGGGTTGCGTACGACATGATGTCGAAGCGCGACCGCCGACCCCGCCACATGGCCGCCGCCGACTACCTGATCTCCGTCGCCGGCGACGAGGACGAGGACGTCATCGAGGTCATCGCCGCGCACCTGCTCGACGCCTACCAGGCGGTGCCGGACGCCGATGATGCCGCGGCCGTCCGGCGGCGCGCCCACGAGTCCCAGGTCCGGGCGGGGGACCGGGCCGCATCGCTCGGCGCGACCCTCGCCGCGCAGCGCTACTACGAGCGTGCCGCCACCCTCGTCGACGAAGGGGTCACCCAGGCCGAGCTGATCGAGAAGGCCGGCATCCTGGCCGCGACCGGTGCGCGGACCGAAGAGTCGGTCGCCTTCTTCGAGGACGCGCGTCGCCGCTTCGAGGTGGCCGGCGAGGTCCACGCCGCGGCGCGTGTCTCCGCCCGTTCGGCGGAGAGCATGTGGGACCTGGGTCGGCTCCGCGACGGGCTGACGATCATGGACGAGGCGTTCGAGCTGCTGTCCGAGGATGCGGCCGATCCAGACCTCGCGCAGCTCGCGGCGCAGATCGGGCGATTCGCCTTCTTCTTCGGCGACAGCGAGGTCGGGCTACGCCGGATCGAGGCCGCCCTGGCGATCGCGGAGGAGCTCGACCTGCCGGACGTCTACTCGGAGGCGCTGAACACGAAGGCCCTCATCCTGAGCAGCCGCGGACGGATGCGCGAGAGCCGGGCACTCATACGCGAGGCGCTGGCCGTCGCCATCGAGCACGACAGGCCATCGGCCGCCTTGCGGGCGTACAACAACGTCGCCGACTTCTATTGCCAGGACAACCGCTACGCCGAGGCCCAGCACCACGTCGAGGATGGGCTCGCGCTCGCGCGGCGGGTGGGCAATCGGTACTGGGAGCAGATCATCCTCGGGTTCATCTACCCGCGCTTCGCGATCGGCGCGTGGTCCGAGGCACTGGGCGCCATGGACGAGCTTGGCGGGTTGGACGAGCACATCCAATCGCGCACGGCGTTCACGCAGGGCTTCGTCGCGTTCGGGGTGGCGATCCACCTTCACCAGGGCGACGAAGTCGGGGCAGAACGGCTGCTCACCTCGTTCGAGATGCTCGCCGACTCCGCCGACGTCCAGGAGCGCGCCGAGTATCAGACCGCGGTGGCCATCAAGCGGCTGGCGGAAGGGGACCATGCCGCGGCCCGGCAGAGCGCGGAGATGGCCATGGAAGCCGGATCGGACCTCGGGCCCGACGACTACCGCGTCACGGAGTCGCGGGTGGTCGCGGTCGACGCGGCCATCGCTCTTGGCGACCTCGACGGAGCCGAGGCGCTGATCGCCGGATCCGGCGTCGACCGCCACGGGCAGCGGCGGCACTTCCAGCTGGCCCACGCCATGCGTGCGCGCGCCGCCATCGAGTCCGCCCGCGGCGAGACCGCGGGCGTCGAGGACGCCCGCAAGGGCGCCATCGGTCTGTTCCGGGAGATCGACTACCCGTTCTGGAGAGCGGTGACGATGTACGAGCATGCGGGGTGGCTGCGCGACCAGCAGCGCGCGACCGATGCCGAGCCGTTCGTCACCGAGGCGCGCGTGATCTTCACGAGCCTCGACGCCACGCCGTGGCTGGAGCGCCTCGACGCGCTCGGGATCCCCACCTCGACCGAGGCCGTCCGCACCGGGTGATCATCCGGCCGCTCACCGACGACGATCTGCCGTTCCTGCGTCGCATGCTCGATGCGGCCGCGTTCTGGCGACCACCATCGCTGCGGTGGCGGGTCGCCACGCCGATGCTCCGCATCCTCGTGCGCCGCTACCTGGCGCTATACCACGCCGGCTGGGGACGGCCGGGCGACGTGGGGTTCGTCGCCGAGATCGATGGCGTGCCGGCCGGCGCGGTCTGGTACCGATTCTTCACCGAGGAGTCGCACGGCGACGGCTACATCGACGAGCGCACTCCCGAGCTGGCGATCGCCGTCGTGGACGGCTACCGGGGACGGGGGATCGGGCGGGCGCTGCTGGAGGCGATCGCGGCCGCCGCGCGCGAGCGCGGCGTGGAGCGCATCGGTCTCAGCGTCGACCACGACAATCCCGCCAAGCGGCTGTATGCCTCGGTCGGCTACCGCGAGCTCGAGCCGGACGACCCGGAGGGCCGAATGGTCCTCGACCTCAGGACGTGACGATCAGCGACAGGATGTTGCCGGCGGGGTCCTTGAACCAGGCGATCGGCGGGCCCTGGTCGCGCATGATGCCGCGCTCGTCCTGGCCGAACTCCGAGCCACCGTAGCGCTCGAAGGTGACGCCCTTGGAGACCAGCTCGTCGACGGCGGCATCGATGTCGTCGACCTCGAAGTTGAGGGCGGTATACGTCGCCGGCTCGTGGTCGTCCTTGGGGTAGATGAGCACGGTGTGGCCGTTCGGGAACTTCAGGCTGAGCATGCCCTGCTCTTCGGTCACGTCCAGACCGAGGGTGTCGCTGTAGAAGGCTTTGGCCTTCGGGATGTCGTTCGTCGAGAAGCCACTGAAGGCGGTCTTGCCGCTGAGCATCGCGGTCTCCTGCTTCAGGTAGTGCGTCCATTCTGACTGCGCTTCGTGGCGTTCCTCATCGGTGCAGCACGGAGAGCGTGGGTCATCGGTACGACTCCATGAGATCGACCAGCTCGGTCGGGTGGCTGAGCGCGGGGGTGTGGCCGCTGTCGATCTCATCGGGCTCGATGCCGAGCCGATCGCGCACGACGCCGCGCAGCCACTCGGCCGCGAAGAACCGATCGTTGCGGCACACGATGAAGTGGGTCGGGACGTCCGGCCATGCGGGGAGCGGCCACGGCTCGTCGCGGCCCGCATCGCGGCGCTCCTTCGAGATCGCCTCGGCTGCGAGGGCCGGGTCGACGTCGTGGTAGAAGACCGCCACGTCGCTAGGGTCTTCGTTGTGCGGCATCCGCCAGTGGGTCGCCGCAAACATCTCGCCGACGGTCTCGCCCGGTTGCGGGATCATGGCGGCGACGAGGATGAGCCGGTCCGCCTTCGCGCGCTCCGCGACCATCGGCGCGACGTAGCCGCCGGCTGAATGGCCGACCACGACCAGTTCGCCGCGATCACCGATGGCGTCGATCACGACCTGGGCGTGGTCCGTCAGCGTCGCGTTGTCGTCCTCGATCGGGAGGTCGGGCGCAACAGTGTCGTGCCCGCGCGCGCGGAGCTCGCGCTCGACGAGGTGCCAGGACCAGCCGACGTCGCCGCCGCCGTGGATCAGCGCATAGGTCGCCATCGCTCATTCAGACCGGACCAGCCCGAAGAACTCATCGGCTGGAACTCTTGCCAATTTCTACCGCGGGTGGATACTAGTGTTAGAAGCCGTGGCCGGTAGATCTCAGGAGGACCAGACCGATGGGTGAACAGAGCCTCTACGACCGACTCGGCGGCGCGTTCGCGATCGCCGCCGTGGTCGACAGGTTCAGCGATGCGCTGATCACGAATCCGAAGGTGGGGCAGCAGTCGGCAAACCCGCAGCTGCGGGAGTGGCACACCGCCAAGGTTGACGAACGCCTACCGGGCCTGAAGTTCCTGCGAACGCTGTGGGTCTGCAACGTCGCCGGCGGACCGTTCCAGTACACCGGGACGCGCCCGGGCAGCACGCAGGTCGGCCTGGAGGAGGCGCACCGCGACCTCCAGATCGCTCCGGAGGAGTTCGACGAGGTCGCCGCGGAGCTGGCGCGAACGCTCGACTCGTTCGGCGTGCCCGCGCAAGAGAAGGAAGAGACACTGGCCGCCTTCGCTGCGCACAAGGGCGAGGTCACGGAGGGCTTCCTGGTCGCCGCCGGCCGCTGACCGACCGGCGCGGGGGACTGTGCGAAATGGAACGGGCGTTCTATTCTGCGCTGCGTGAGCTATGTCGGCAAAGAGGTCTTCCAGACCAAGATCGACTGCTCATGCGGCGCAGCCGTGATGATCGCCGACCTGCGCGAGCACATGGTGCGGCGCCACTGCAACGTCGAGGGCTGCTCGGAGCGCGCGTTGCGGACGGTGTCGTTCGGATTTCGCGATCCGCAGTTCAAGATGATCGGCGTCCCGATGGGGATCTGCCGGCGCCATGAGCACTCGGTCGGGAAGGGCCGGATGCACGTGATCGTCGACCCGCCCCGAAGCTGAGCCGAGTCGCCGCGGTCGTTGACGGATTCCGGTGCCGACCGCACGATCACTCGCGATGGGCCAGATCCAGCGCAAGAACCTGAACGAACCTGACGAAGTGCGTCCGTACGTCCATGGGGTGGGCATGCTCACACGGGTCGGGACCCACACGATCGGCCGCGGCGTGCTGGAGCCGGGCTGGCGGTGGACGACCCACATGGGGCCGGTCATGGGCACCCCGTCCTGCCCCGTCCATCACGTCCAGCTCCTGGTCTCGGGCAGGTTCGGCGTGCGCATGGACGACGGCGAGGAGCTCATCCTCGAGCCGAACGACGTGGCAGACATCCCTCCCGGCCACGACGCCTGGGTCGAGGGCGACGAGGCTGTCGTGATTCTCGACATCGGCGGCAACATCGACGCCATCGGCGTGCCGCGCGAGCACCGGCGGATCGTCACCACCCTCTTGATGACCGATATCGTCGACTCGACCCGCCTGGCGAGCCAGCTGGGAGACCAGGCGTGGCGCCAGCGCCTGGCGGACCACAACCAGGTGGTGCGGACGCACCTGGCGCGGGCGGACGGCACGGAGGTGAGCACGACCGGCGACGGGTTCCTCGCCACATTCGGGAGCGCCGCAGCCGCGATTCGCGCGGCATCCGCCATCCGCGACGCCGTCCGGGACGTTGGAGTCGAGATCCGCGCCGGGGTCCACACCGGCGAGGTGGAGCTCCTGCCGGGTGACATCGGCGGCATCGCCGTGCACGCCGTCGCCCGGATCATGGCCCTGGCGGGCGCATCGGAGGTGCTCATCTCGGCCGTCGCCGTCGGGCTGGCCGAGGGCAGTGGAATGGCCGTCGAACCTGCCGGGTCACATGCCATGAAGGGACTCGAGCGACCGATCGAGGTCTATCGGCTGGTCGCGTGACGGCGCCGATCGTCCTGCGTGCCGCGGACCTCGTGGCAGAGCGGCCCGAGGGCACGTCGGACGACATCCACTTCACCGAGGCGCTGGCGGCGTCCGTCATCGGCTACGCCAGCCAGCCGGGAGAGCTCGTCCTCGACCCGTTCGCCGGGTACGGGACGACGGTGACTGTGGCCGAGCGGATGGGCCGGCGCGGGATCGGCATCGAGCTCGTCGCGGAGCATCTCGAGATCGCTCGACATCGGTCTGGTGGGAGGGGGAAGCTGATCCTGGGAGATGCCCGGGAGCTGGCGCGGCTCGTGGACGAGCCGGTCGATCTCGTGCTGACCTCTCCGCCGTACATGCCGGCGGTGGATCACCCGCAGAACCCGCTCACCGGCTACGAAACCGATGACGGCGACTACGCGGTCTACCTGCGGGAGCTCGGCGCGATCTTCGGCCAGGTCGCGACGCTGCTGCGACCCGGCGGCCAGCTCGTGGTCAATGCGGCGAACGTCATCGCCACCGAGGGGAGCGTGACGCCGCTGGCGAGCGACCTGGCGGGCGTCATCGAAGAGCACGTGCCGCTGATGGGCGTGACGACATTGCAGTGGGACGAGCCACCAGCGGGCCTCGATGGCGACTACCTCCTCTGGTTCGAACGCCCCGAGGCGTGACCGGTGACTGGAGCGCAGCGCGTGCGCTGTGACCTCAACCGGCGGTCCCGAAGGTCGCGCGGCCGGTGGGTCGATAGGTCTGGAGCATCACGCCGGAGGGCGTCGCCCGCGACTCCACCAGCTCCAGGTCGTGCGTTGGGCCGTGGTCGGGGAACAGCCGAAGCCCATCGCCGACCACGACGGGGGAGATCCGGAAGTTGAGCTCGTCGACGAGGTCGCGCTCGAGCAGCCAGCGCAGCAAGACACCGCTGCCATGAACCTGGAGCTCGCGCCCTGGCTTCGCCTTGAGCTCACGGATGCTCGCCTCGACGTCACCCGTGATCACATGGGTGTTCTGCCACGTCGGGTCCTTGAGCGTGGTCGAGGGCACGTACTTGGGCAGCACGTTGATGCCGTGGGAGACCGGATCGCCGCTGTCGTGGTGCGGCCAGTACGGCTCCCAGATCTCCCAGGTCTTGCGCCCGAGGAGCAGAGCATCCGCGCGCTCGAACCACGAGGTCAGGAATGGCCACATCTCCTCGTCCGTGTGCGCCGCGGTCCATCCGCCGCGCTCGAACCCGCCGCGTCGGTCCTCATCGGGCCCTCCGGGGCCCTGGTACACGCCGTCCACGGTCAGCATCATCGTTGCGGTCAGCTTCATGGTCATTGCTCCTTGGCGAGTGCTCGTCGATGGTTAGACGACCATTCGGACGGAGGATCATCGGTGAGCTGCGGAGGACCCCATTGCCGAACGTCCAGACAGGTTGCTCGATGGCGCAAGGCGCCGCAGTCATCCCAGGCGGGGATACGCCTCCAGGGTGAGGAACTCCGCGAAGTCGTCGGGTAGCACGAGCCCATCGAGCAGAGCTGCGGCATCAGCCCAGGGTGAGTCCGGAGATGCATCGCGCAGCCGCGCGAGCTCTTCGTTTCGGATTGCGGTGTATCGGTCTGGGGTGAAGGTCCCGCCATCGGCCAGGCCGACGCCGTGGACGCGCCACTGCCACAGCTGCGAGCGGCTGATCTCGGCGGTGGCGGCATCCTCCATGAGGTTGTTGATCGCCGCGGCGCCATTGCCAGCCAGCCACGAGGCGAGATAGGCGAGCCCGATCGAGACGTTGGCGCGCACGCCGCCCTCGGTGACGGCACCGCCTGGCACCGAAACGTCGACGAGGTCGCCAGCGGAGACGCGGACCTCCGGGCGCAATCGGTCCTTCTGGTTCGGCCGATCGCCGAGCACGCCGTCGAAAACCTCGCGAGCCACGGGCACGAGATCCGGATGGGCGACCCAGGTGCCGTCGAAGCCATCGGTCGACTCGCGGACCTTGTCCTCGCGCACCTTCGCCAGCGCCTGCTCGTTGACCGCCGCGTCACGACGCGACGGGATGAAGGCCGCCATGCCGCCGATGGCGTGCGCACCGCGCCGATGGCAAGTCTGCACCAGCAGCTCGGTGTAGGCGCGCATGAACGGGACGGTCATCGTGATCTGACGACGGTCCGGGAGGACCATGTCGGGCCGCGTCCGGAACTTCTTGATGATGCTGAAGATGTAGTCCCAGCGACCGGCATTGAGTCCCGCGGCGTGCTCGCGCAGCTCGAACAGGATCTCGTCCATCTCGAAGGCGGCGAGGATCGTCTCGATCAGCACGGTTGCCCGCACCGATCCGTGCGGAACGCCCAGTGCCTCCTGCGCGGCGCCGAAGATGCGATTCCAGAGCGCCGCCTCGAGGTGGCTCTCGAGCTTCGGAAGGTAGAGGTACGGGCCGGAGCCGCGATCGAGCAGCTCGCGGGCGTTGTGGAAGAACCAGATGCCGAAGTCGAAGATCGAGGCGCTGATCGGCGAGCCGTCGACGGTGACATGCGCCTCCGGCAGGTGCCAGCCGCGCGGCCGGATGCACAGGGTCGCGATCTGATCGTCGAGGGCGTACGCCTTCTCGTCGGTCTGGAAGGTCAGGCGCCGGCGAACCGCCTCGCCCACCGCCCAGTGGCCGGTCACGACGTTCTCCCACGTGGGTGAGAGCGCGTCCTCGAAGTCGCACATGAAGACCGATGCGCCACTGTTGAGCGCGTTGATCATCATCTTCGGCTCCGCCGGGCCCGTGATCTCGACGCGCCGATCGTCGAAGTCCGGCGGCGCGGGGGCCACGCGCCAGTTCGGGTCGCGGCTCTCGATCGGGTTCGGCAGGAAGTCCGGCGTTTCTCCGGCATCCAAGCGCGCCTGGCGTCGGGCCCGGTCCTCCAGCAGCCTCAGCCGCTCGGGGTTGAAGGACCGATGCAGCTGCGCGACGAAGTCGAGCGCCTCGGGCGTGAGCACTTCCTCGAGGTGCGGCGCTTCGGCGGTGACGTCGACACCGGGCGGCATGAGCTTCATCGGTCGATTGTCGCAGCCAGCGGAATGGACCGCTTTCCCTCAGTCACCACCGGGAGTGGTGATAACCAGCCCGTCTCGCCTTGGAGGTAGCGGCTCAAGCGTGACCGCCACGAATCCAGCCGCTTACCACCACCAGAAGTGGTGGCTGGCCGAAAACTGCGTGGTCGCTCGCGCGTAGCACCAGTGGGGATGGTGAATGAGAACGGCGAGCGGATCGGGCTCGCCTGTCAAAGAAGCGCTTCGACTTCGCCGGTGCGCAGATCGTAGCGGCTGCGGCGCGGGGCATCGGCCTCCGTGCCTGGAGCGGGGTTGCGCTCGAGCATGGCGATCTCGATCGTGGTGGCGGGGAAGACCGCGTGGATCTCAAGGGGGACCTCGCCGGCGTTGGCGGTTCCGTGCGGCGTTCCGGCCGGGATGAAGATCACCGATCCGGCCCCGACCCGCCGCTTCTCCTCGCCCAACCGGGCGTCGCCCACGCCAGCCAGGATGGTGATCGCCTCGTCGACGTCGTGGGTGTGCAGCGGGATCGCATCGCCGGCCGCGAATGGCCTCGCGGATGATGGCCAGCGTATCGACGCGCCCGTGCTCGTCGCCGGGGTCGACGAGAAAGCCCCAGCTCGTATTCGGCCGGTGATCGTCCGGATCGCCGACCATAGGCTCCATGGTCGCGCCGTCGACGATGCTCACGCGGCGAGTGTCTCATCTGGCGACCCGATCGCGCCCGTTTCGCGCACGAGGATCGCGATTAGCAGCACCACGAACAGCGCCACCAGCTGCGCGGCCGATGAGACCGCCACGCCGATCGCCAGCGTCGCCACCGCGGCGAGCGCCGCGAGCGAGCGGACCCACGCGTGCCCCCAGCCGATCGAGAGGCGCAGCAGCACGTCGCCCACGAGGTAGAGTCCGACGCCCAGCCCGAGCGCGAGCGCTGCGTAGAGCTCGAGCGGCTCGAAGGCGTGGCCGATGGCCGACTTCACGCCGGCCGCGAAGCCGACGATGCCGAGGATCATCGGGATCTGCGCGTAGAAGAATGCGTTGAGCGCGATCTGCAGCTGCCGCCCGGGCGGGGCGACGACCATCGCCTCCTCTGCACGGACATCGTCCCCGCTGAAGTACAGCCACCACAGGCAGCTCGCGATGACGAGTGAAAGGCCGCCGGCGACGAGCAGCGAGGCGTCGAGCGGAAGGCCCGCAGCGCCGACGCTGATGGCCACGATCGATTCGCCCAGGACGATGATCAACAGCAGCCCGTGGCGCTCGACGAAGTGGCTCGGCTCGATCCGGAACCCTGCCGGTCGGACCACGAATGAGGTCGCCACCGCGAGCGCGAATGCGATGGCCCAGGCGAGGTACACGATCGGCTCCGGCAGGAACCCGGCTCCGAGGATGATCAGCGCCCCGACGATGTTGAGCGGCGCCAACCTGAAGATCCCGGCTGCGCCGAGGCGCTGGGAGCTCGCGAACGCTGCTGCGTGGATGAGCACGACCGCCAGGAAGCCGATGCCGAAGATCACGCCGCCACCCGTGAACGCGGTCGGGATCGCAAGCGCCATGACGAGGAAGCCGACCATCGCCGCCAGCAGGAGCAGCTTGCGGATCGGCCGGTCCGGCGCCACGGCGTTCGTCAGCCACACGTAGCCGCCGAACATCCACCACAGCACCCCGAACAGCAGCAGCACCCGGAGCACGCTCAGCAGCGACGGGTCGTCGGCGAGGACCGCGGTCAGCTGGGTGACCGCGAAGACGAAGACGAGGTCGAAGAAGAGCTCGAGCGTCGAGACCGGTCGACGTTCGGGCACGTGCCCTCCCGCCGTCACCGCCGGGCGAGCTCGATCGTCGCCAGCACCAGACCGATGAGCCCGACGACGACCATCCACCAGCCTGCCTGCGCGGAGATGCCCCCGCGCGCGATGCCGGCGAAGCCGGACAGCACGAGGAGCACGGCCACCACGATCAAGATGATCACCGCGGTGCGTGGACGGCCGCGCTCGTTCGTCATCGGTCTATGTCGCTCATCGGTCTGTGGCCGAAGGGTAGCGCGTCGTCACGGCCGGACTGGCGCGTCCTTGCGCTTGTCGCGTGCCTCGAAGGCGCGCGTGCCCGCCGGGCGCATGCGGCCGGCCTTCGTGAGCTCCGCGACCTTGGCGATGTTCAGCGCGCTCCAGTTCGAGCCCTTGCGGCGAGGTGTGAAGCGGGTCGCGGTGACCTCGTCGTCGACCCGGTACGTGATCCCGTCGATCCAGCCGAAGCACAGCGCCTCGTCGACGGCCTCCTTGTACGTCATGGCCGACTTGCCCGTGCCCTTGCGGTAGTACCCGACGAACAGCTCAGGGGCGGAGTCGTGATGCGCGTCGAGCCAGTCGCGGAAGCCGGCGGCGGTCGCGAAGACCGAGACCTGCTCGCGGGTGGGGCGCTGGACCGGAGACACCAGGCTGCCTCACCAGCCCCCGGCGTCGCTGATGAGCCGATGCAGGACGCGGCCGGCCACCGTTCGGCGGTAGTCGGCGGTCGATCGGACGTCATCGATCGGCGAGATCTCGGCGACCAGCGCCGCGGCGGCCGCGTCGGCGGTCTCGCGCGTCGGGCGGGCGCCCTCGAGGACGGCCTCGGTCGCCGCCGCCCGGACCGTGGTGGCCGCCACCGAGCCGAGGGCCAGGCGAACGTCCGCCCACGGGTCGCTGTCCGAAGCCGCGCGCCAGGCGAGGGCCATGACGACCTTGCTGATCGCCTGCGCCCGCCGCGTACCGATCTTACGGAACCGCACCTGTCGGTCCTGCGTGAGCGGGATGCGAACCCGGAGGAGCAGCTCGTCGTCCGTACGGGCGGTCTGACGGTAGGCGGGCCAGAAGTCGTCGGCCACCACCGTTCGCTCGCCGCTCGCGGAGCCGAGGACCATCTCCGCGCCGCAGGCCAGCAGCACGGGCAGCGTGTCGCCGGCGGGCGAGGCGTTGACCACGTTCCCGCCGATCGTGCCGCGGTTCTGGATCTGCGCAGCGCCGATCGTCGCGGCCGCCTCGACCAGCGCCGGCAGGAACTCGGCGACGAGCGGCGATCGGCGGATCTCGGTGTAGGTCGTCAGCGCGCCGAGCACGATCGCATCGGACTCGACGCTGATCCCGCGGAGCTCGTCGAGCGCCCAGATGTCGAGCACGCGCTCCGGCGGCTCGCCGATCTCGCCGGCGACCTGCACAAGGAGGTCCGTCCCCCCGGCGACGGGGCGCCACGGCGGCCCGGAGCCATCGGCCAGGAGTGCATATGCCGCCTCCAGGCGGGTGGGGGACTCGGAGGGCGGCTCTACCGCGTTCGGCATCGGTCTCGTGTCGGTCAGGGCCGACGGAGGCCGCGGATGACGCGGAGCAGCAGCCAGACGCCGAGCGCAGCCAGGATCACCTGCGCGGGCGTGAGCGCCAGGGTGATGTCGCGGTCGTCGAGCGCCTGCGCGAGGCTTTCGCGCTCTTTGCTCATGCTGTGATCCTCCGTTCGGCGGCCAGGGCGATGGCCTCGATGATCTTGGTGTAGCCGGTGCAGCGGCACAGGTTGCCGGCGATTGCCTCGCGGATGTTCTCGTCCGTCGGGCTCGCGCCCGAGGTGAGGAACGCCTCGCCGGCGATGAGCATCCCCGGCGTGCAGATCCCGCACTGCGCCCCGCCGGTCTCCAGGAACGCCTGCTGCAAAGCGCCAAGGTGGCCTTGCGGCGCCAGCCCTTCCACCGTCTGGACCGATGCGCCCTGCGCCTGGCTCACCGGCACGAGGCAGGCATCCACCACCGCGCCGTCGAGGAGCACCGAGCACGCGCCGCATTCGCCCTCGCCGCAGCCCTCCTTCGTGCCTGTCAGGCCGAGGTCCTCGCGCAGCACGTCGAGCAGGCGCCGCATGCCGGTCGCCTCGACCTCGACAGGGGCGCCGTTGACGGTGAACGTGAAGCTCATCTCGAGCGTTCCGGCGCCGCGGGTTTGCCGTGGGTGCAACTAACGGTGAGCGAGAGCATCGTGAATGGCCGGGCGTTGCGCGTGCTGCAAGAAGCGATGACCGGAGCAGGCCCGCTCGGCTCGAACTTCGTCGTTAGTTGCGTGGCTGGAAACAGCCGCCCGAAGCGCCGTCACCGAGGATCGCCCGGGTCGGTCGGGGCGCGGAACGGCATCTCGTCGCCGCCAGGCGGGCAGGTCCTCGATCACTGGCGTGCGCGGCGACGGCTCCTCGAGCGAGACGCCCGGCGCCGGTGGGGGAGCGCCCCCGGTCAGCGCGGCGATGATCCGCTCCGGCGTGGCCGGCAGGTCGTGGATCCAGACGCCGGTGGCGTCGTGGATGGCGGCAACGACCGCGGGCGCACCGACGTCCATCGGCAGCTCGCCGACCCCCTTCGCCCCATGCGGCGCGCCCGAGAACGGCTTCTCGACCAGGATCGAGCGCAGCCGCGGCGCGTCGAGCGAGGTCGGGATGAGGTATGTCGCCAGCCGGTCGTTCACGTAGCGGCCGTCGACGAGCTTCATCTCCTCGATCGTCGCGTAACCGATCGCCTGGAGCGTCCCGCCCTCGACCTGGCCCTCGGCCATGACCGGGTGGATGACGTGACCGATGTCATCCGCGCTGACGCAGTCGCGCACCGCCACCTCGCCCGTGTCGAGATCCACCTCGACCGATGCGACGCACGCCGCCCAGCCGAACGCCGGGTAGGCATCGCCGGTGTAGGCCTTGTCGTCGAACGGGACGCCGGGATACGGGACGAACTGCTCGTCGATCCGCATCGGTCCGGCCTCGCGGTACGCATCGGCAAACGGTCGACCGGTCTCCTCCTCCACTCGCGCGCGGAGACGCTCGGCGGCGCGGATGAGCAGCCCGCCGACCACCATCGCCGTGCGCGAGGCGACCGTCGGCCCGCTGTCCGGCACGATCGAGGTGTCCTGCGGCGCGATCTCGACCTCGCCGAACTCGACGCCGAGCGTATCGGCGACCAGCTGCGGGAAGATCGTCTTGGTGCCCTGGCCCATCTCGGTCGAGGCGGTCAGGATGCGGATGCGGCCATCATCGGTCAGCTCCAGGCTCGCCACCGATGCCAGCTTGACCTCGCCGGAGCCGGTGAAGCCGGCGCCGTGCCAGGCCAGCGCCAGGCCGATGCCGGAGGCGACGCGGGCGCCATCGGTCCGGCCCTCGCGGAAGGCGCGTGTCTGGCCGGCGTGCCGGTCGAAGGCCGAGACCTCCGCCGCGGCCTCGAGGACGTCGATCCCGCCGACCGACTCGCGGAGGACCTGGCCGGTCGGAGTGGTGTCGCCCTCGCGGTAGACCCAGCGGCGACGCAGGTCGAGCGGGCTGGCGTCGAGCGCGTCGGCGATGCGATTGACCTGCATCTCCGCCGCGAACTCGGTCTGGGGCGCGCCGAAGCCGCGGAAGGCGCCGTTGGGCGGCGTGTTGGTGGCCATGGCGCGACCGGTGATGCGCACGTTCTCGCACCGATACGGGCCGCCGGCGTGCAGCACGCCACGGCTCAAGACGACCGGGGTGAGCGTGCAGTACGCACCGCCGTCCATGATCACCTCGATCTCCTGGGCCAGCAGCTCGCCGGTGTCGCTCACGCCCCAGCGCGAGCGGACGACGGCCGGATGGCGCTTGGTCGTGGCGCTGATGTCCTCGTGGCGGTCGTAGATCATGCGCACCGGCTTGTGGCACTTGAGCGCCAGCAGCGCGGCGTGGAGGGCGATCATGGAGGGGTACTCCTCCTTGCCGCCGAAGCCGCCCCCGGTCTCGGCCTGCACCACCACCGCCAGCTCGTCGCCCATCTTCAGGGCGCGCTTCATCGCCTTGTGGATGTAGTACGGGCACTGCAGCGAGCCGTGGACCGTGACGCCGCCGTCCTCTCGCGGAACGGCGATCATGGCCTGGTTCTCGATGTAGAGCTGCTCCTGGTGGCCGACCCGATAGGTGCCCTCGATCACCACGGCGGCCTCCTCCATGGCCTTCGCGGCGTCGCCGCGCTCGACGGTGTAGTGGGCGAACTCGCGATCGGCCTCGAGCGGGTCGAAGACCGCCGGCAGACGCGTGGTCCGGAGGCTGACGTGCGCCTTTGCGGCCCTGAGTGTGGCGCGGTCGGGCGCCGCGATGAGCGCGCACGGCTCGGACTGGTGCTGGATCTCGCCGCCGACCGGGACGAGGACCGGCTGGTCGTCCTGGATGAGGCTGACGACGTTCTCGCCGGGGATGTCCTCGGCGGTGACGAGCACGACCCGCTTCCAGTCGAAGGCGTCGTCGAGCTCGATCGCCTCCAGGCGCGCGTGGGGCTCCGTCGAGCGGATCGTCGCGCCGAACCAGGCGCCCGGGAAGACCAGATCGTCGGCGTACTTGGCCTCCCCGGTGAGCTTGGCCGGCCCCTCGCGGCGGAGCGGCGCGGCGGGGCGAGCGCGGCCCGGTGCCGGGGCGTCGACCGGTATGACGAGCGGCGTGGACTCCGGCGGGGCGCTGGCCGGCGTGGCAACGCCCGGCGGGGCAGTGCGCGTGGTCAAGCTCGGAGCGCCGTCCATCGGTGCATCGTAACGCCCTCCGGCCCCTTGACGGGCCCCGTAGATTGATGGCCGATGAGCTTTCTGGATCGCGCGCGCGAGGCTGCCGAGCAGGCGCGTAAGTCCGCCGCCGAGGGCATAAGCTCGGTGACCACGCCCGAGGCCAAGGCCGAGATGCGCGCGGAGGCCGGCCGGGTCGGCCGGGACATGAAGGGCGCGGCGGGCCACGCCAAGCGCGGGCTCATCACCGCCGTCGAGAGGATCGATCCGGGCATCCTCGCCGACCTCGTGATCAAGGCCACCGCCGTGCAGGAGGCCGCGAATCGGTCCCTGCGGCAGAAGGGCTCGACCTACCGGATCTCGGAGATCACCGTCACCGCCTCAATCCCGCCGCAGATCGGCTTCGCCATCGCCCGCATCGGCGACGAGCCCGAGGACGAGATGCCCGTTGGCGCGCTGCACACCTCGAGCGAGCTGGCCGACTCGCTCGCCACCGACGACGGCGAGGTCGTCGATCTCGAGGGCGACGTGCTCGAGACCATCGCCGAACCGCCGGAGGAGACCCCCGCCTCCGGCTGACGCGTGCAGGATCGAGCGACACGAGCGGCGAGCAAGCGATTACCCTGCGCCACCACACCGAGCATCGGAGGGACTTCAATGGCCTGGCTGGGGACCGTCTTCCTCTACCTGCACGTAGCAGGCGTCATCGTCGCGTTTGGTCCGAGCATCGCGTTCCCGCTCATCGGCGCCAAGGGAAGCCAGGAGCCGATGCACGGGAACTTCGCACTCCGCCTCAGCGACTTCATCAACTCGCGTCTCGTCGAGCCTGGAGCGGTGTTCGTCTTCCTGATGGGCGTGGGGCTGATCGTCACGCGAGGCTACAACCCGCTGACCGAGCTGTGGCTGCTCATCGCGATCATCCTCTTCGTCATCGCGTTCGCCTATTCAAACCTCGTCCAGGTGCCCACGGTCCGCAAGATGATCGCGATGACGTCGCAGCCGCCACCACCGGCGGAGGGCGGGGCCCCCGCCGGCCCGCCTCCGGAATTCGCGGCCCTTGCGTCGAGAGCCGCGCGCGGAGGCATGGGCCTGACGGCGGCGATCTTCGTTATCCTCGCACTGATGATCGTGAAGCCGTTCTGAGTCGGCCGCACCCCCTCACTCGATGTGGAATAGCACCTCTTCGCCGCGCAGGATGACCGACGAGTCGCCGAGGCCGTCGAGCGCCTCCTCCCACGACTCGTACAGCGTGCGGAAGGTCGTTTGCGGCAGCAGGTCGCTGGCGATGAGCCCGACGAGCGCCGAATAGGCGGCCGCGCGCGCCGGCTGCGGGATCTCGCGACGCGCGCAGGCCGCGGCGAGGGCCTGGGCGGCGGCCTCGAACAGGTCGAGCCGATCGGCGGCGGCGAGGTGCGTCAACGCCTTGGCGCGCGCGTCGGCGACAAGCGGGCTCACATCGGTGTCGAGCTCGGCGATCCGCGCCCGGTGCGAGCGCAGCGTGTCGAGCTCGTCGATCAGCGCATTCAGCGCCAGCAGGGCATGGCTCGGGGCGGCGGGCATGACCACTCCTACCTCCTCGCGCGTCGTGGTGGGCAGGACCACGGTTCGGTACGCGCGGAGCGCGATTATCGGCCCCTGCGCAAGACCCGTCCAGACCTCGCGCCGGTGTGGCGGCCACGCTCGACGACGACCTCGCCGGCGACGAGCACCCACTCGATGCCGTCGGGGAACCTGCGCGGCTCCTCGTAGGTGGCGTTCGAGCGGACGCGCTCGGGGTCGAATACCACCAGGTCCGCCACGAACCCGTCGCGCAGCAGGCCTCGGTCGACCAGCCCCAGGCGGTCCGCCGCAGCCGAGGTCATCGAGCGCACGGCCTCCTCGAGGCTCATCAGCGCCTCCTCGCGCACGAACTGGCCGAGAACGCGCGGGAACGAGCCGTAGGTTCGGGGCGACGGCTTCTCGCCGACGAATGTCGAGTCGGTGCCGATCATCCCCACTGGGTGCCGGACGAAGTCGCGAAGCGTCTCGGTCCACGGTCCGGGCGTGACCTGGTTGACGCGCAGGTCTTCGGTGAGCAGCAGGTCGCAGAGGACGTCGACCGGGTCCCCGTCACGGTCGCGCACGATCTCGCCGAGCGTGCGACCCTCCCATCGCAGCAGCTCGGGCCGCGTGAAGGCGCCCAGCCGAACGTCGTCCCAGGAGTTCTTGCCCGCGTAAAGGACCCCGCGCTCGGCGAGCTCGCGGCGAATGCGGTCGCGCACCGAGGTCTCGGCCAGGCGCTCCCGGGTCGGTATCGGTCCACCCGCCTGAACCCATGGCGGGATCATGATCAGCAGCCGGGTGCTGGCCCACTCGTAGGGATAGGTGTCGAAGGTGACGTCGAGGCCCTCGTTGCGAGCGTCGTCGACCAGCGCCAGCATCGGTCCGGGCCCGCCGGGAAAGGTCTGCCGGTGATAGAAGTGGGTGATGTGCGCCGGCCCCTCGCCGCGCCGGCCGATCTCGATCGCCTCAAGGAAGGGATCCAGGTACCGATCGCCGAGCGCATAGCGCACGTGGGTGTGATAGAAGCCGCCGTGGGCCGTCGCCTCGCGAGTGAGGGCTGCCAGCTCGTCGGTGCTGGCATAGGCGCCGGGCGGGTAGTCGAGGCCTGACGAGAGGCCGATGGCGCCTTCCTCCATCGCCTCCCGCAGCATCGAGCGCATGTCCTGGATCCTGGCCTCGGTCGCCTCCACCTCGTCCCAGCCGATGGCGCTCATGCGCAGCGCGCTGTTTCCGACCAGGAACGCGAGGTTGACCGATGGATGGAGGGCGTCGAGCCGGTCGAGGTAGGTCTCGACCGAGCCCCAGTCGTAGGCGATATCGGGGCGGCCGTCGAGGCCGGCGTTCATGTGGGCCAGCGCCTCGAGATCTTGTGGGTCGGGGATCGGCGCGTAGCTGAGGCCGTCGACGCCGATGACCTCGGTGGTGATGCCCTGCCGGACCTTCGGCTCGTGGAGCGGGTCGGCGAAGATCATCAGCCCCGAGTGCGAGTGGAGATCGATGAACCCGGGGGCGACGACGAGTCCTTTGGCGTCGATGCGGCGCCGTGCAGGGACCTCTTCCTCGGTCTCGCCGAGGGCGATGCTGAGCCGGCCGTCGCGGATGCCGATCGCGGCCGCGAAGCCGTCCTCACCGCTGCCGTCGACGACCGTCCCGTTCTCGATGATCAGGTCGAACGGTTCGGGGGGCTCACGCGGGCGGCGACCAGCTCTGGAGCTCGATGACGTTGCCCTCCGGATCGGTCACGTAGCACCAGGTGACGCGGCGGCCATCCGTGGTCGTGAGAGTGACGACGTCGCCGACCGGGCTGCCGCCCTCGTCGAGGACGCGGGACCGTGCGGTCTCGACGTCCGCGACGGCGAAGGCGATGTGCCCGAAGCCGGGCCGGTCGATCGCAGGCTCTTGGCCCTCCCCGGTCGAGGCAAACGTGTAGATCTCGAGCGTCGGGCCGTTCTCACCGTGGCCGGGCAGCCGGAGGTGGACGCCCTTGAGCGACGCATCGGTGATGCCGGTGCCTCGGGAGAGATCCGGGCCGGCGTAGTCGCGCTCCGGCGGAACCGGCGTGCAGCCGAAGAGGCTCTCGTACCACGTGGCGAGGCGGCGCCAGTCGCGCGCGATCAGGTTCGTGTGGCCGTACCGGGCGCCCTCGATCGGGCCTGAGCTGTGGGACATGGACTCATCGTAAGCCGCTGGTAAGCGTTGGGTAAGCGCGGGCTCGGAACATCGTGTAGTGGACGACATCGGGGTGGGGCGCCTGATCATGCTCGCCCGTCAGCGGAAGAATTGGCGCCAGGTGGACCTCGGTGCAGCCGCCGGCGTCAGCCAACAGCTGATCGCAAAAAATCGAGGCTGGTGCGCTCGACCGCGTGTCGCTCAGGGCGCTCCGGAAGGTGGCGGATGCGCTGGAGATCCAGCTTCCGCTCGCGCCCAGGTGGCGGGGTGGAGAGGTCGATCGGCTTCGAGATCGCGACCATGCCGCGATCGTCGAGGCGGTCGCCGCAGTACTCGGAGCTGCCGGATGGCAGATCGTCGTCGAGTACACCTACAGCCACTTCGGCGAGCGCGGCGCGGTCGACATTGCCGCCTGGCATCCGCCCACCGCGTCCCTGGCCATCATCGAGGTCAAGACCAGGGTCTATGACGAGCAGGCGCTCTTGGGAGGGATCGATCGGAAGGCTCGCCTCGTTCCACGGCTCCTTGCCGAGGAGCGCGGGTGGGTTCCGCGTCAGGTCGGACGACTCCTCGTCATGCCTGACATCACGGCCAACCGCTCGGTCATCGGAATGCACGCCGCGACGTTCGGCTCGGCGCTTCCGGCGCGTGGCCGCGCCATACGGGCGTGGCTTCGCGACCCATCCGGCGGGCTGGCGGGCGTGTGGTTCCTCTCAACTACCACACTGGCTGGTGGTAACCACGTTGCCGTCGGGCGTCGGCGGGTCCGCGTGCGGGCAGACCGAGTTTCGCGACCCCGCGGTGGCTCAACCACCACCGGGCGTGGTGGCCAGGAGCACGACGCGGCGGGACTCCGCATACCACCACGGTGAGTGGTAGATGGGTCCGACCCGGAGACCACGCGCGCCAGAATGGGCCGATGACCGTCGCTGCCGTGATCCTCGCTGCCGGTGCCTCGACGAGGTTTGGGTCGCCGAAGGTGGCCGTGCGGATCGGCTCGCGCACGATGCTCCAGGTCGTGGTCGACACCGCGACGGCCGCGGGCCTCTCGCCGATCATCGTCGTCGCCCCTTCGAGGCTACCGGTGCCCGAGAGCGTGGATGCGGTTCCGCAACGACGCACCGGAGCTCGGGATGAGCCGGTCGCTCAAGCTTGGGATCGGTGCGGTGCCAGCCGCTGCCGAGGCGACGGTCATCCTGCTGGCAGATCAGCCGACTGTCGATGTCGAGCAACTCCGAAGCCTGGATGGATGGCGCGGCGGCACGCCCATCGTCGCGACGCGCGCCGACGGCGTAATTGGCCCGCCGGTCCTGCTCGAGCGCGAGGCCTTCGGGCTCGTGGACGGCCTGAGCGGGGACGCCGGCCTTCGCGACCTGCTGCGCGCTGATCCATCGCTCGTCACGCCTGTCGACCATGCCGCGCTGCCCGACGTCGACACGGCAGTGGACCTCGACCGCATCACCGAGGCCTGCAGCGGATGCGGCGCGCGGTATCTGCCACAAGTCCTCGACGAGTCGCATCCCTACCTTGGCGCGTCACCGGCATGCTGGGCGACGTTCGGCGAGGTGCTTGCCCGGGAGTTCGGCGACATCACGTTCGGCCGCGTGCATCGCCAGACCGTCGACGTTTACGCCGTTCAGCATCCGGGGACCGATGACCGCCGGCAGCGCCAATCCGTCGCGCTCCACCTCGTGGGCCTCTGCCACTGGCTCGAGCACGACGTCGAGGTCGATCGGCTCAACGCGATCACCCAGCGCCTCGCGAACGAGGACCGCGCCTGGCCCTGGCTCGCACCGCCTGAGAGCTACCCGATGACCGTCGCCGATCTCCTCGCCGCCCGGGATGGCGCCGAGCACGTGCGGCTCGTCAGGCGTTGGGCCGAAACCACCTGGGAGGCATGGGCCGCGCACCATGACACCGTCCGCACCTGGGCGGCGGAGGTACTGTCGTGATCGGTAGAATCGCTCACATGTTCGATTCCGGCGCTGCGAACCGATGACGATCGAGCGGATCACGACCGCCGAGGTCGCGGAAGAAGAGCGCGCGCTCGAGTCGACCGTCCGCCCGCGACGCCTCGACGAGTTCGCCGGGCAGGATCGGATCAAGGAGAACCTGGCGATCCTCATCGACGCCGCGCACAAGCGCGAGGAGCCCGTCGACCACGTGCTGCTCTACGGCCCGCCGGGGCTCGGCAAGACGACGCTGGCGAACATCGTGGCCGCCGAGATGGGCGCGCAGATCCGCACCACCAGCGGACCTGCCATCGAGCGGGCCGGAGACCTGGCGGCCGTCCTGACGAGCCTGGGCAACGGCGACGTGCTGTTCATCGACGAGATCCATCGGCTCAGCCATGTCGTCGAGGAGATCCTGTACCCGGCCATGGAGGACTTCGCGCTCGACGTCGTGCTCGGCAAGGGCCCCGGCGCGCGGACGGTGCGCCTCCAGATCGAGAAGGTGACCGTGATCGGCGCCACCACTCGCGTCGGGTCCATCACCGGACCGCTGCGCGACCGGTTCGGCGTCACCTATCGGCTCGACTACTACACCGATGCAGAGCTCGAGCACATCCTCCGCCGCTCCGCCGACATCCTGGGCGTGCGCCTGACCGATGACGCCGCCCGGCTGGTGGCGGCCCGCTCGCGCGGGACGCCGCGCATCGCGAACCGGCTGCTCAAGCGCGTCCGCGACTACGCGCAGGTCCGCGGCGGCGAGGACGACACGGTCACCGAGGCGCTCGCCGCGGACGCGCTGGCGCTGCTCGACATCGACGTGCGCGGGCTGGACGCGATGGACCGCCAGCTTCTTCGGGCGATCGCCGAGCACCACGGAGGCGGACCGGTCGGCCTGGCCACCATGGCGGCCACCGTCTCGGAGCCGATCGAGACGATCGAGGACGTCGTCGAGCCCTACCTGATGCAGATCGGCCTGCTGGCGCGCACCCCCCGCGGCCGGCAGCTCACCGCCGGCGGCTGGGAGCACCTCGGGTTGACGCCGCCCGCGGCAGCGGGCGCATCGGTCCCTGCGCAGCCAGGCCTCTTCGACGGCTAGTCCGTGACGCCTGAGCTCGGGCGGGTCCTGCTCGTTATCGGTCTGGTACTGGTGGTCATCGGTGGCCTGGCGGTGCTCGGGGTGCGGCTGCCGTTCGGACGGCTGCCGGGCGACATCGCCATCGAGGGCGAGCGGGGCGGCATCTACATCCCGATCGCCTCCATGATCGTGATCAGCATCATCCTCACGGTGCTCCTGAACCTCTTCTGGCGCCGATAGCGACCTCAGGCGCCGAAATCGGCCGCGAGCGGGATCGGTCGGGGAGTAGGCTGCACGGCGGCACCAGTGCCCAACAACGGTGTCGGGCGCGCGCGTGCCACGGAGCGGAGGTGGTCCGTGGAAGCGGAGGTCACCGAGGTACCCAGGAGCGAGCCGGCGCTCCCAGACGAGTCGCGAGGCGGGTTCGACTCTTACTTCAAGCTCAGCGAGCGGGGGACGACCATCGGGCGCGAGGTGCGCGCAGGCCTGGCCACGTTCATGGTCATGGTCTACATCGTCTTCGTGAACGCCAACATCCTGGGGGCGGCGGGCCTCGACCCGGCGGCGGTGGCCGCAGGCACAGCCCTCGTGGCCGGGCTGCTGAGCATCCTGATGGGGCTCGTTGCCAACTTCCCGATCGCGCTCGCCGCGGGGCTCGGCATCAACGGCGCCGTCGCCTTCGGCCTCGTGCTCGGCGCAGGCCTCTCGCCGGCAGGCGCAATGGGCGTCATCGTGCTGGAGGGCCTCGTCGTCCTGCTGCTCGTGCTCGTCGGGCTCCGCGAGGCGGTCATGAATGCCGTGCCGCTCAGCCTGAAGCGCGCGATCGGCGTCGGCATCGGCCTCTTCATCCTGTTCATCGGCTTCGTGGACGCCGGGCTGATCATCAACGCGCCCGATGCGTCCGGCCCGGTACCCGTGTTCTTCGTGTTCCCGAACAACGCGGACCTGGGCGTATTCCTGCTCGGGCTGCTGCTCACGATCGTCCTGTACGTCCGAAAGGTGCCCGGAGCGCTGATCATCAGCATCATCGCGACCGCGATCCTGGCGTACGTCTTCGGCGTCACGCAGCCGCCCGAGTCGCTGGAGATCGCCCCGAACTTCTCGACGCTCGGGCAGTTCGACGTCACCGAGGTGTTCACCGTGCTCGGCGTGACCGCGGCGATCCTCACGATCTTCGCGTTCATGCTGACCGACTTCTTCGACACGATGGGGACGGCGACGGGGATCGCCGAGCAGTCCGGCCTCGCCGATCAGGACGGACGGATTCCCGGCATCGGCCGGCTCCTGCTCGTGGACTCGCTCGGTGCGGCCGCCGGCGGAGCGGCCGGCGTCAGCTCGAACACGAGCTATATCGAGAGTGCCGCCGGCGTGGCGGAGGGTGGTCGAACCGGCCTGACCGCGGTCGTCGTGGGGATGCTCTTCCTCCTCGCGATCCTCGTGACGCCCCTGGCGCCGCTCATCCCATTCGCCGCGACGGGCCCGGTGCTCGTCCTGGTCGGCTACCTGATGGCGACGATGCTCAAGGACATCGACTTCGTGAACGTCGAGGACGGACTGCCGGCCCTCCTGACGCTGATCATCATGCCGTTGACCTTCAGCATCACGAACGGCATCGGCGCCGGGTTCATCACCTGGGTGCTCATCAAGGTCGCACTCGGAAAGTTCGGCGAGATCCACTGGCTCATGTGGCTGGTCTCGCTGGCCTTTGTCATTTACTTCGCGCAGGCACTGCTCCCGGGCGGCATCTTCGCCTAGGGTCGACAGACCGATGCGCCCGGCCGGTCGATCCGGCCGGGCGTTACCGTGTCCGGCGTGAGCGAGCCACGACTGCGGGTCGACGACTTCGACTACGAGCTGCCCACCGATGCGATCGCGCAGACCCCCGCCGAGCCGCGCGATGCTTCACGCCTGCTGGTCCTCGACCGCGCGACCGGTGCGGTGGAGCATGCGCGCTTCCGGGACATCGGACGCTGGCTCGGCACGGGCGACCTGCTTGTCGTCAACGACTCGCGGGTGCTGCCCGCGCGCCTCGTGGGGGAGCGTCCCGGCGGCGGGGTGGCCGAGGTCCTCGTCCTGCGTCCGCTCGGGGACGACCCGCGGCTGTGGGAGGCGCTCGTGCGCCCGTCGCGGCGCCTGGCGGTCGGCTCGTTCGTGACGCTGCGGTCGGGCGACCGGGTGGAGGTAGGGGAGCGCCTTCCCGACGGCACCCGGGCGGTGCGCTTCGAGGACGATCCCCATGACGTCATGGCTGCGGCCGGCGAGATGCCGCTGCCGCCGTACATCCACGACCGATCATCGCCGGCCGACCGCTACCAGACGGTCTACGCTCAGCCCCTCGGATCCGCGGCGGCTCCGACGGCAGGGCTCCACTTCACCGATGACCTGCTGCGGTCGCTCGAGGCAGGCGGCGTAGCCCGCGCGGCGGTGACGCTGCACGTCGGGCTGGACACGTTCCGGCCACTCGAGGGCGAGTTCGTCGACGAGCATCACATCCACCGCGAGTGGTACGAGGTTCCGCCGGGAACCCGCCAGGCGATGTCCGACGCCCGCCGGGTCGTGGCGGTGGGCACCACGGCAGTCCGTGTCCTGGAGACAGCGGCTCGCAACGTTGCCGCCGAGGGCTGGACGGACCTGTACATCACGCCGCCGTATCGGTTCCGCACGGTCGACGCGCTGCTCACGAACTTTCACCTTCCACGCAGCTCGCTCCTCCTGCTGGTCACGGCCTTCGTGGAGGCCGGAATGGAGGGCGCGACCGCCTTCGACGCACGCGACCGGCTGCTGGGCGCCTACCGCACGGCGCTGGCGGAGGGGTATCGGTTCTTCAGCTTCGGCGACGCGATGCTGATCCTCTAGCCCTGGTCGTCCGAGCGGGTCGGGACGGCCTCGCGCTCCTCGTCGGAGAGCTCGAGGATCTCCTCGTCGTCGCCTATCGGCACGGCGGTCGGCCGAGGGGCGTCCTCGGGAGCTGCCTCTTCGGGAGTCTCGTCGTTGGCGCCTTCCGCCTCAGCCTCGACCGGCTCCGTCTCGACCGGCTCCGCCTCCTCTTCACCCTCACCCTCGACCGGCTCGGTCGACGGCGGGGCGTCGCCGGTCGGCGGGATCGGGCGCGGGCCGCCGGGGATGACGCCGGGGACGTCGGACGAGACGCGCCCGGCGGGGACGCCGAACGGCTCGGCCATGACGGCGCACACGCGAGCGAGGTCGCAGAGCGCCTGGCCGAGGTCCGGCGACTCGGTGGCCGCCTCGAAGTGCGGGTGGTGGAGCCTGAACGACCATCGCGTGCGGTGCTCGCGGGCCCAGAGGCGGAACGTATCGGCCCGCAGCTCGACGCCGCGCAGGACCTGCCATGGGTACATGAGCATGGCCAGGCGGTAGCGGGCGGAGGAGCCGAAGGGGGCGTATCGGTGGTCGAGCAGGCCGACCTCGGTGGCGACCATGACACGGCGCTCGTCGCCCTCCTGCCCGGCCTCGATGGCATACACGGCCAGGTCCTCGACGCCGAGGCTCTGCAGCTCCAGCGCGATCCATTCCTTCACCTCTTCGTTGAGGAACGGCATCCGCGGCCACTCGGTCAATCGCACGCGCGTAGGTTATCGAATCGTCACAAGCCCCATGCGAAAACCAGCGCCTGCCTTATCCTGCGCCGATGCCCGTGGCAGCCTTCGACTACGAGGCGGCGTCGGTCGGTCGCGCTCGAATCGGCCGCCTGATCACGCCACACGGGCCGATCGACACGCCCCAGTTCATGCCCGTCGGCACGCAGGCAACGGTCAAGGCGCTCACGCCAGGCGACCTGCATGCCGCCGGCGCGCAGATGATCCTCGGCAACACGTACCACCTGAACCTGCGCCCGACCGCCGAGCGGATCGCCGCGCTCGGTGGGCTGCATCGGTTCATGGGCTGGGACGGACCGATCCTGACCGACTCGGGCGGCTTCCAGGTCTTCTCGCTGGCGCACCTGCGCAGCGTCGACGACGACGGCGTCACCTTCACCTCGCACCTCGACGGCTCGACGCACCGGCTCACCCCGGAACGCGCGATGGAGATCCAGGCGCTCCTCGGCTCCGACGTGGCGATGGCCTTCGACCAGCTCGTCGATCCCGTATTGCCGCGCCCAGACGTGGCCGAGGCGATGGAACGGACGCATTCCTGGGCGCGCCGCTGCCTGGACGCTCGCTCGCCTGGTCAGGCGGTGTTCGGGATCGTCCAGGGCGGGGTGGACGCCGAGCTGCGACGCGAGTCGGTGTCGGCAATCGCTGATATGGACTTCGACGGGATCGCCATTGGCGGGCTGTCGGTGGGGGAGTCGAAGGCCGACATGGCCTCGACCCTGGAGGTGGTTGCCGAGGCGCTTGGTACGGACCCGCGCCCCCGGTACCTGATGGGGGTCGGCTCGCCGGTCGACTTCTTCACGGCGGTGGAGCGGGGGATCGACCTCTTCGACTGCGTCCTGCCCACGCGCGTCGCGCGCACCGGCCAGGTCTGGACCGATGCCGGCCGCCTCAACCTGCGCAACGCCGGCTTCCTCGACGACCCGGAGCCGATCGACGCCGCCTGCGCCTGCGAGGCCTGCCGCGGCTTCTCGCGTGCCTACGTCGCGCACCTCTTCCGGGCGCGCGAGCTCCTCGCGTATCGCTTGGCGACGGTCCACAACGTGACCTGGACCCTCGAGCTCATGCGCCGCCTGCGCGCGTCGCTGGTTGATGGGTCGTTCGGAACGCTCCGTGGGCGAGTCGCTGCGGCGTTCGGACGATAGGTCGGCCGATTTGAGCGTATGACGGCGTATGACATGGGTGTAGAATGGACGGCGAATCATGACGGGGGAGCTGTCACGAGGCGAGGCGTAGAATCGGCCGCATCGGTGCTCCAGTAAGCGCCGGATAAGCGGGTGGTAAGGGCCGGCAGCGCATGATGCGCAAGCTCGACCGGCTCACGATCGGAGGTTCGAGCGATGGCAAAGGGGCGGGATCGACCACGCAAGGAGCCAAAGCGGAAGCCGAAGGAGAAGGCACCGAAGAACCCGACCGGATCGGTGACGCCGACGACATATCAGCCACCGATGCGGCAGGTCGAGGTCATCAAGCCCAAGCGCAAGGAGCGCGAGCCCGAGCCCCAGGACGAGGAGTGAGCTGACGCCACCGGGGCCGCAAGCATCGAACGAGGAGCGGAACGAGACGATGGAAGCACCGGTGGTGGCGACTCAGACCCCGGCGACGAAGAACGGCGACGGCGAGCGAGGCCGGGCCGTGGACGCCGCCATCCTCCAGATCGAGAAGCAGTTCGGACGCGGCTCGATCATGCGTCTCGGCGACCGCGAGGTGCAGAACATTCCGGCCGTCTCGACCGGCTCGGTGGCGCTCGACCTCGCCCTCGGCGTCGGCGGCGTGCCGCGCGGCCGGATCACCGAGATCTTCGGCCCCGAGTCGAGTGGCAAGACGACGCTCTGCTACCACGTCGCGGCCAATGCGCAGCGCAACGGCGGGGTCGTCGCCTTCATCGACGCCGAGCACGCGCTCGATCCGGGCTACGCCAAGAACGTCGGCGTCGACGTCGACGAGCTGCTCGTCAGCCAGCCCGACACCGGGGAGCAGGCGCTCGAGATCGCCGAGACCCTGATCCGCTCGGGCGGCGTCGACGTGGTGATCGTCGACTCGGTGGCCGCGCTCGTTCCGCGCGCCGAGATCGAGGGCGACATGGGCGATGCCTTCGTCGGCCTCCAGGCCCGGCTCATGAGCCAGGCCCTGCGCAAGCTGACCGGCGCCATCAACCGCAGCCAGACCGCGCTGATCTTCACGAACCAGCTGCGCGAGAAGATCGGTGTCATGTTCGGCAACCCCGAGACGACACCCGGCGGTCGCGCGCTGAAGTTCTACGCCAGCGTGCGGATGGACATCCGCCGCATCGAGACGCTCAAGACCGGGACCGATGCGATCGGCTCCCGCACCCGGGTCAAGGTGGTGAAGAACAAGGTCGCCAGCCCCTTCCGGGTCGCCGAGTTCGACATCATGTACAACGAGGGCATCAGCAGCGAGGGTGGCCTCCTCGACGTCGGCATCGCCGCCGGCATCCTGACCAAGACCGGAGCATGGTTCAACTACGGCGACATGCGCCTCGGCCAGGGCCGCGAGAACGCGCGCGACTTCCTCAAGCAGAACCCGGAGATCGCGCAGAAGATCGACGACGAGATCCGCGGCAAGGTGGCGAGCATCGAGGTCGGCGTGGAGGGCATCAGCGAGGCCGAGTAACGCCTCACGGCCGATGCCTGACGTTCGCTCTCGCCGGCGGCCGAAGCCCGCAACCGAGCCGCCCGACGCGCCGAAGGCGATGGAGATCGCGGTTGGCTACCTCGGCACGCGTCCGCGCACGCGCTGGGAGACCGAGCGCCGGCTGCGCCGCGCCGGCGCCTCTGAGCCGCTGATCACCGAAACCGTCGAGCGACTCGCCGAGCTCGGCTATCTCGACGACGCCGCCTTCGCCCGCTGGTGGGGCGAGCAGCGCGATCGCCACGCGCCACGGGGCAGCCGAATGATCGAGGCCGAGCTGAGGCAGCACGGCGTGCCGCGCGAGGTCATCGAGGCTTACCGGGTCGAGCACCAGGCGCCGGAGCGACGGCCCGAGGATGAGACCGTCCCGGCCAGCGAGGCGGAGCGCGCCGCCGACGCCCTGGCACGGCACCTCCGCGGCCGGCCGCTGCCGAGCGAGCCGAAGGCACTCCAGCGCATCGGCATGTTCCTGGTGCGCCGCGGCTTCGACCCCGAAACGGTTCGCTCGGCGATCCGTGATGCGGGCGCCGAGGCCGGCGACGACGTACCCTAGACCGCACGCCATGGCCACGAGCACCGCCGTCACGCCCGACGAGTACATCGCCTCATTGCCGGACGACCGGCGCGAGGCGGTCGCCACGGTGCGCGACGTCATCAACCGCAACCTGCCGCCGGGCTACGAGGAGGGCATCGCGTACGGGATGATCGCCTGGTGGATCCCGCTCGAGACGTTCGCCGACACCTACAACGGGCAGCCGCTCGGCTTGGCGGGCATCGCCAGCCAGAAGAACTACATCAGCCTCTACCTCAACACCGTGTACGGCGACCCCGCCGAGGAGGCGTGGTTCAAGGAGCGGTACGCCGAGTCCGGCAAGAAGCTGAACATGGGCAAGAGCTGCCTCCGCTTCCGGCGCCTGGACGAGGTGCCGCTCGACGTGATCGCCGAGACGATCGCCCGCGCCGACCTCGATCGGACGCTGGCGCACTACGCCGAGGCGCGTGGTTCGTCGCGAAAGACGCGGGCCGCAGCGCAGTGAACGGTGCCGGCATCCTGAGTCGCGAATCCGTATCGGTATCCGTGGAAACCCGGATGCGGATCGGGGATCGGTCCCTACAATGAAACGCGCCATGAAGCTGTCCGAATGGCTCGACGAGTACCGTCGCCTCGAGCCCAACTCGATCGTGCGACAGGTCGCCGACCCCGAAGACGACTGGGAGGATCCCGGCCTGTTGGCGCCCGAGGACCGCTTGCGCGATACGAGCCCACGCTGGCGCGAACGCGCCGAGCGCGTTGGCTACGGACGGCCCACCTCCTTCTGAGCCCGTCACCGGGCGATCCCGGACAGGCCTTCGTCCATCGGTCTAGGCTGCACGCATGCGTTACGCCCTGATGACCGAGCCCCAGCAGGGGCTCAGCTACGACGAGATCCTGGCCGCGGCGAGCGCTGCCGAGGAGGCCGGGCTGGAGGCGTTCTTCCGCTCCGATCACTACGCCAGCTTTCCGGGGGGCGCCGGCAAGCCGACCACGGATGCGTGGGCGACGCTCGCGGGGCTGGCGCGGGAGACATCGACCATCCGACTCGGCGTCCTCGTCTCGCCGGTCACGTTCCGCCTGCCGGGCAACCTGGCCAAGGTCATCCAGACCGTCGACGAGATGAGCGGCGGGCGGGTGGAGGCCGGGTTCGGAGCGGGCTGGAACGACGACGAGCATGCCCAGCTGGGCCTGCCGTTTCCGGAGCTCGGAGAGCGCTTCGACCTGCTCGAGGAGCAGATGGCGATCATCCACGGCCTCTGGACCGAGCCCGACGGCTGGACGTTCGAGGGCGAGCACTGGCAGGTGCGGGGCTCGAAGCGACACGGCGAGATCGCCCGCGGCGGACGGCGCCATCCACACGTCATCTTCGGCGGCAAGGGCGGCCCGCGGCTGGCACGCCTCGTGGGGCGTTATGGCGACGAGTTCAACCTCAGCCCGGGCACGCCGGAAGGAGCCCCGGAGGCGTACGCCAACGTCCGCAACGCCTGTGACCAGATCGGCCGCGACCCGAACGAGATCGTGTACTCGGCGATGACCGGGGTGCTTGTTGGCGAGACGGAAAGCGACCTCAAGGCTCGCGTGGCGGACCTGCTCGTGGCCCTCGGGCAGTCGGAGACCGATGGCGAGGCGTGGCTCGCCGATCGGCGCAACCGCTGGATCATGGGGACTCCCGACCAGGCCTTCGAGCGCGTGCGCGCCTTCGAGGCCGCTGGGACCCAGCGGCTCATGCTCCAGGACTTCGTGCCCCGCGACCTGGATCACATCCGGCTGATGGGGCGCATCTTCGCCGCCTGAGCCTCAGCCGCCGCGCGGGAGCCCGGCGGGGCTTTGCGCTACACTCGGGCTTTCCGGCCGCAATCGGCCGCCCGTATCTCGCACCGACCGAATCGCCCGCCGCGCGGGCGCCAGCACCGCCCAACCCGGGCTCCAACGACGAGGAGGAGCCGAATGCCGGAATTCGTTGTCGTCATCGTGGCGGCCGTGGCCGCCATCATCGGTGTGCTCGTCGGCTTCATGGCACGCCGCTTCTTCGCCGCCAGCTCCGTCAAGCACGCCGAGAGCTACGCCCAGCGCCTCGAGGCGGAGGCCCGCGCCAAGCAGAAGGAGATCGTCCTCGAGGGCAAGGACGAGGCGCTCCACCTGCGTCGCGCCGCCGAGGAAGAGGCGCGCGAGCAACGCGCCACCCACCAGCGGACCGAGCGCCGCCTCCTGGACCGGGAGGAGGCGCTCGATCGTAAGACGGCGGGGCTCGAGGAGCAGGCGCTCGCGCTGAACGCGCGCGCCGAGGGACTCGAGGTCGAGGCCGCGCGCCTGGGCGAGCTCAGGCAGCGCCAGCTCGTCGAGCTCGAGCGCGTCTCCGGGCTGTCGGTGACCGAGGCGCGCCAGTCGCTCATCGGCCAGGTCGAGGACGAGGCCCGCGCCGAGGCCCAGCACCGCGTTCGCGAGATCGAGCGCCACGCCACGGAGGAGGGCGACGAGCGCGCCCGCCGCATCCTGACCACCGTCATGCAGCGCATCGCCGCCGACCACACGAGTGAGGCCACCATCACCGTCGTCGCCCTGCCGAACGAGGAGATGAAGGGCCGCATCATCGGCCGCGAGGGCCGCAACATCCGCGCCCTGGAGCAGGCGACCGGGGTCGACCTGATCATCGACGACACGCCCGAGGCCGTCGTCCTGTCCGGCTTCGACCCGGTTCGGCGCGAAGTGGCGCGCATGGCGCTCAACAAGCTCATCAGCGACGGCCGCATCCATCCCGGACGCATCGAGGAGACCGTCGCCAAGTCGCGCCAGGAGCTCGAGGTCGTGATGCGCCAGGCGGGGGAGCAGGCGGCCTACGACGCCGGCGTGCCGGGACTCCATCCCGAGCTCATCAAGCTGCTGGGCCGGCTGAAGTACCGCACCAGCTACGGGCAGAACGTGCTGAACCACTGCATCGAGACCGCGCGCCTGGCCGGGCTGCTGGCGGCCGAGATCGGCGCCAACGTGGCGGAGTCGAAGAAGGGCGGGCTGCTGCACGACATCGGCAAGGCGGTCGACCACGAGGTCGAGGGACCGCACGCCGCGATCGGCGGCGACATCGCCGCCCGCTACGGGGTCAACGCCACCGTCTGCAATTCGATCGCCGCCCACCACCAGGAGGTGGAGCAGGAATCGACCGAGGCGACCGTGGTCCAGATCGCCGATGCCATCAGCGCCTCTCGCCCCGGCGCGCGCGGCGAGAGCCTCGACAACTACGTCAAGCGCCTCGACGACCTCCAGCAGATCGCGCTCAGCTTCCCGGGTGTCGAGCGCTGCTTCGCCATCCAGGCCGGGCGCGAGATCCGGATCCTCGTGCGTCCGGAGGACATCGACGACCTCGCCTCGAGCCGGCTGGCGCGCGACGTCGTGCGCAAGATCGAGGAGCAGCTCCAATACCCCGGGCAGATCAAGGTGACTGTCATCCGCGAGACGCGGGCCGTCGACTACGCGCGGTGACCGCGGGCGGCGACGAGACTCGCATCTGCGTCATCGGCGACATCATCGGCAAACCGGGCAGGCTGGCCGTGGCGGCCGTCCTCCCCGAGCTCCGGCACGAGCATGATCTCGACCTCGTCATCGCCAACGGCGAGAACGTGGCCGCCGGGGCGGGCCTCACCCCCAGCCTCGCCGAGGAGCTGTTCGACGGCGGCATCGACGTGATCACGTCGGGCAATCACATCTGGGACAAGCGCGAGATATACGACTACCTCGACACCGATCGGCCCGTCCTGCGACCGATCAACTACCCCGACGAGGCTCCCGGTCGCGGCTGGCTCGTCCACCACACCGATGCCGGCGACGAGGTCGCGGTGATCAACGCCATGGGCCGCGTCTTCATGAACCAGCTCGACTCACCGTTCACCAAGCTCGACGAGCTCTTGGACGGCGCGGCCGATCCGCTGCCGCCGGTCCGGATCCTCGACTTCCATTGCGAGATCACGTCGGAGAAGAACGCGATGGGCTGGTATCTCGACGGCCGCGTCTCCGCGGTCGTCGGCACCCACACCCACGTGCCCACCGCGGACGCCCGGGTCCTGCCGTCGGGTACGGCCTACATCAGCGACATCGGCATGACCGGGCCGCGCGACTCGGTCATCGGCTTCAGCCTCGAGACGGTCCTGCCGCGCTTCACGAGGCACCTCCCGACCCGCTTCCACGTGGCGGAGGGGCCGGTCTCGTTCAACGCCGTCATCGTCAGCGCCTCCCGGGCGACGGGACGGGCGTCGGCCATCGAGCAGGTCCAGCGCCTGGTCGAGGTGTAAGGGGAGTGGCGCTCGGAGTATATACGTATATACTCCAGCGAGGGTAGGCCGTGAACACTCCGCTGCTCGGGATCGTTGGCCCCACCGCTTCGGGCAAGACCGATCTCGCCCTCGCCCTTGCCGACCGGCTGCCGGTCGAGATCCTCGTCGCCGATTCGCGCCAGGTTTACCGCGGCATGGACGTCGGCACCGCCAAACCCGATGCCATCGGCGCGACGGCGCGTTCCGCATCACCTCATCGACCTGGTGGATCCCGACGAGCCGTTCACCGTCGCCGACTGGGTCGAGCGCGCGCGCGCCGTCATCGGTGAGGTCGCCGCCCGCGGGCGGCTGCCGCTGCTGGTGGGTGGCACCGGGCTGTACGTGGCTGCCCTCGTCGACGGCCACGACTACGCCGCCCAGCCGTGGTCGCCGGAGCTGCGCCGACGACTGGCCGACGAGCTCGAGGCAGAAGGTTTGGAGCCGCTCGATCGGCGCGCCTGGAGGCCACCGACCCGGCCGCTGCCGCAGCCATCGACGTGCGCAACCCGCGCCGCGTGCTGCGCGCGCTCGAGCGCGCCGAGGCCCGAGGTGGGGGAGCGATGCCGCGCGCCACGCCCTATGCCGGGCGCGTGGCGCTGGTCGGCCTCGAGCGGCCTCGTGAGGTCATCTATCGCCGCATCGACGAGCGGGCGGCATGGCTCTTCGCGAACGGCCTGCTCGACGAGGTGCGCGCGCTGCGGGCCGCCGGCTTCGGCCCGGAGCTGCACCCGATGACCGGCCACGGTTATGCCGAGGCGGCCGCCCACCTGGCGGGGGAGTGGAGTCTCGATCGAGGCCGTCGCGGTCACCGCGCGCCGCACGCGGCAGTACGCGAAGCGCCAGATGACCTGGTTCCGCCGCGACCCGCGGCTGCTGTGGATCCCGGCCGGTGATCGGTCCTCGGACGCGCCCGAGATCCTCGAACGAGCGGAAGGCGTGCTGCGCGCCGCGATCAGCTGACCGGCAGGCCGATCGACTGGCGCCAGGCGGCGACCCCGGCGAGGGCGTCGGCCGGCAACGAGTGCATCATCGTGGTGATCGGCTCGATCGCCTGCTCGAGCGGCCCGGGTCGGCCCAGGAAGAATCCCTGGCCGGCGGTGATCCCGAGGCGCAGGAGCGGGCCCATCTGCGCGGAGCGCTCGATGCCCTCGGCCACGACCAGTGCACCGGTGCGCGCCGCGAGCTCGACGACCGAGCCGATGACCGCGTTCGACGGCCGCTCGGACTCGCTGCGCTGAACGAGCGTCAGGTCGACCTTGAGCACGTCGAACTCGATCTCGGAGAGGAGGCGCAGGCCGGCATTCCCGGCGCCGATGTCATCGGCCGCGAAGCGCACCCCGGCGCGCCGGAAGGCTTCCATGCGCGCCCTGGCGCGCTCCAGGTCGCGGAGCGGCTGGTGCTCGGTCAGCTCGATGATCAGTCGATCGGGCGCGAACTCGTGGCGGGCCAGGATGGCGAGCACCGCTCCGCTGCTGAACTCGGAGGCCTCCAGGGTCGAGGGTGCGAGGTTGACGGTGAGGAACTGGTCGTCCGGCAGCCCGCGCGCGCCGGCGACGATGGTGTCCACGCAGGCGAGGTCGAGGTTCGTGACGTGTCCGCCGGCCTCAGCCGCAGCGAACAGCTGGAGCGGCGTGGCGAACGGCGCCGGCGGCAGCGGCCGGATGAGGCCCTCGACGCCGATGACGCGGCCGTCGGGGATGGCGACGATCGGCTGGTAGACCGGATGGAGCTGGCCCCGCGCGATGACTTCTGCCACCGCGGACACCGAGGCACCGGCCGGATCGGCAACCTCCATGGAGGGCTCGAAGAGGGCGATCTCGGTGCGCCCGCCGCGCTTGGCCGCGTACAGGGCGGCATCGGCCTGCGAGTAGAGCTGTGCCGGCCCGAGCCCGAGCTCGGGGAGCGCCGAGAGGCCGCCCGAGAACGAGAGCGGCTCGACCTCCTCGAAACTCTGGGTCGGCTCGAGGGCCTGGGTCAGGAGCCTCCGCGATACCACGCGCGCGCCGTCGAGGTCGGTGTGCGGGAAGAGGACGGCAAACTCGTCGCCGCCAACGCGGAAGGCGCGGTCGGCGCGGCGCAGCGATGCGTTGAGCAGGGCGCCGAAGCCGCGCAGGACCCGATCGCCGTTGGCGTGGCCGCGGCTGTCATTGACCGCCTTGAACTCGTCGAGGTCGATGAGCAGCAGGGACATCGGCACGTTGTATCGAAGGGCAGCGGCGACCTGGCGGTCGAGCTCCTCGTGGAACGCGCGGTGGTTGCCGAGCCCGGTGAGGGGGTCGCGCAGCGCATCGGCCACGGCGGCCTCGTAGCGGACCTGGAGCTCGGCCTGGGTCGCCACCAGCGGGGCAACCGTGCGCCACATCATCACCGTCGCCACGGCCAGGGCGGCAGCCGCTCCGGCGGCGATGGCGACCAGCACCTCGTCCTGCAGCGCCAGCGCGACTCGGAAGACGATCGCGAATGCGAGCACGCCGAGCACGACTCCGCCGAGCATGCGGCGGGTCAAGACGCCGGTCGAGGCCACCGTCTGCACGGTGGCCCGATCCGTAGGCTCCACGTGACCTCCTGGCATTTCCTGCCCCCATCGGGTCCGGTGGGGTGTGGTATGGCAGAGCGCCGGGGTGATGGCACTAGGACGTTGGTACCGCGCGAGACCGACGTGCCGATTCCGGGCATGGGGTCGAGATGCGAGCGGGTACGCTAGGGACGGCACCGCTCGCCAGCTGCCGAGCCCAGCTGTATGGAGGGTCAACGCATGTCCGAGCATCACCATTCCGCCCCGAGCCTCGAGGATCGCCTTCGGTCGATCGAGCTCGAGCTCTCCGCGGCGCGTCGCCCGCGGCGTCGTCCCGCATCCCCGCCGCGCGGCCTGCGCCGGGGCCTCACCATCGTGGCCACGATCGTCGCCGTGGTAATCCTGCCGGTGGCCGTGTTCGCGAGCGACACGTTCACGGACGTACCCGCCAGCCACAGCTTCCATGACACCATCAACGACGTCTTCAATGCGGGCATCACCAACGGCTGCAATGCCACGCAGTTCTGTCCGGGTACCGCCGTCAATCGAGGCCAGATGAGCGCCTTCCTGAGCCGCGGGCTGCCGCGCGCCGCGGCCGACCAGGACCAAATTAGCGTGGTGGCAGACACCGCCAACGCCGACGTTGCGACGATCACGATCGACACGCCCGGAGTAGACGGCGGCACCGGTTTCGTGGTTGTCACCGGGAGTGTGAGCGCCTACGCGTCTGATGCAACAACCTGCCCGTGCGAGGTTGGCATGCGGGTTGTGGACACCGGAACGCTGACAGAGCCCGGCCTCTGGCAGTTCTTCGATGTCTCGAACACCGTGACGGGGTCGGGCTTCCGGAACGGGTCTGGATCGCAATCGTGGGTCTTCGAGGTCGCGACGAACTCCAGCTCGACCTTCGCCGTCAGGGCAAACATCGATGTCAGCGGCGGCGATCCGTTCTTGACCCTTCAGGCCAATGTCAGCGCGGTCTACGTTCCGTTCTCGGCCGCCGGCACCGTCGTACTGGAAGCACCCGACGCGACGACCGACGGGCGCTAGACCGACTGACGCACGGCGCGTCCGGCTAGTGACGGAGGGGCCCCAGCACGGGGCCCTTCCGGCTTTCTCGGCTACCATGACGGCCAATGATCGACCTCACCGCCGCGGCCGAGCGCGCCTTCCTGATCGGCCTCGACGATCCCGGCAACGGCCGGTGGCCGGTGGACCGCTCGCTCGAGGAGCTTGCCGCCCTGGCCGAGACGGCCGGGGCGTCGGTGGTCGGCAGCGCATTCCAGCGCCGCAGAGCCCCCGACCCGGTGTGGTACTTCGGCAAGGGCCGCGCCGCGGAGCTGGTTGACGAGAAGGCGGCGACCGAGTTCAACGTGCTCATCGTCGACGACGAGCTGGCGCCCAACCAGCAGCGCAGCCTCGAGAAGCTGCTCGACTGCAAGGTGCTGGACCGATCGGCGCTGATCATCGACATCTTCGCTCGCCATGCGCGCACGAAGGAGGGCCGCCTCCAGGTCGAGCTGGCCGCCCTCGAGTACCACCTCCCGCGCCTCACGCGGATGTGGACGCACCTCTCGCGCACCGGCGGCGGAATCGGGACCCGCGGACCGGGCGAGAGCCAGCTGGAGACCGACCGGCGCCTCATCCGCGAGAAGATCAAGAAGGTGCGCGCCGAGCTCGACGAGGTGAAGCGCCAGCGCGCCACGGCCGCGCGCAACCGCGACCGCCACGACGTCGCCACGGTGGCCCTGGTGGGCTACACGAACGCCGGCAAGAGCACGCTCCTCAACGCCCTCGCCGATGCGGACGTCTACGCCGCCGACATGCTCTTCGCCACGCTCGACCCGACCAGCCGCCAGGTGACGCTGCCATCCGGCCGGTCCGTGGTCGTGACCGATACGGTCGGCTTCATCAACAAGCTGCCCCACGACCTGGTTGATGCCTTCCGCGCCACGCTCGAGGAGGTGATGCGCGCCGATCTGCTGCTCGAGGTCGTCGACGCCGCCGATCCGAACTTCGTGGCCCAGCAGGTGGCGGTGCAGTCGGTCCTCGACGAGCTCGGCGCCGGCGTGAAGCCCCGGATCACCGTCTTCAACAAGGTCGACCTGCTGCCGGCCGATGCCGGCGCTCGGCCCGACACCGAGTCGACCGCCTTCGTGAGCGCCGTCACCGGCGAGGGGCTCGACACGCTGCGCCAGCGCATCGGCAACGCGCTGCGCCACCAGATGGTCGCCGTCGACGCGGTCGTCCCGTACGAGCGCGGCGAGCTCGTCGCTCGCGCCCGCACCTCCGGCGACGTCGAGGAGCGATACGAGGCCAACGGCGTGCGCGTCAGCGGCCACCTGCCGGCCACCATCGCGTCCGAGCTCGCCGCTGCCGGGCGTGCCGGCCGCCGTCGTTCCAGCGCCTCGCGCTGAGCGAGGTGGCCGAGCCGGGCCAACCACTGGTCGTCGAGGGCCACCTGTCGGTCGAGGCCGTCCTCGAGGCGGGCGTGCGCGCGATCCACCGCGTCTGGGCCGTCCGACCCGGCGACCGCCGCCTGGGACGACTGCGGGCCCTGGCGCGCGAGCGCGGCGTGCTCATCGACGCAGTCGAGCCCGAACGGATCGAGGAGCTCACGAGCGGCCGCAGCCATGGCGGCGTGATCGGCCTCGTCGGTGAGCGCCGCGAACGATCGGTCGAGGATCTGCTCGCCGAGGTGGGGGAGGGGTCGCTGCTGGTGCTCCTCGACGGCATCGAGGACCCGTTCAACTTCGGCCAGGCGGTGCGCGCCCTCTACGCCGCCGGCGTGGACGGCCTGGTCGTGCGCCGGTCGTGGGAGACGGCGCTGAGCGTGGTGACACGCGCATCGGCCGGTGCCTCCGAGCTGATGCCCACGGGGCACGCCGGCTCGATCGAGGCGGCCGCCGAGGCCGCTCGGACTGCCGGACTGCGTGTCGCGTGCGCAGTTGCCGATGCCGAGGCCACCGAGCTCCATCGCGCCGACCTGACCGGCGGCCTGCTGCATGGTCATCGGCGGCGAGCGTCGCGGCGTGACGCGCTCCTTCGTGGCGCAGGCGGACGCGCTGGTGCGGATCGGATACGGCCGGGATCGCGCGCCGGACCTGGGGGCGGCGGCCGCGGCCGCCATCATCGGCTTCGAGGCGCTGAGGCAGCGCCGGAGCTAGAAGACGCGACGGCCGGCGAGGCGGTCGGGGCGGGCGGAGGTCGTTTCCGGGCGCGAGAGGCGCTGCCAGACGCGCTCGCGGATGGCGAGGCCGGCGAAGAGGTAAAGGGCTCCGAGGGCGATCAGCAGGCTGTAGCCGACGGCCATCGGGCCGATCTCGCCGCCGACGACGGTGCCGCCGACCATGCCGAGGCTGCCGAGTGCCAGCCCGGCGACGGCAAATGACCACATCCTGCTGCGTCGCATGCGGCCAGCCTACGCGCGCGCCCGCGAGCGTCGGATAGGACTATCGGGGCAATCGAAGGGCGTACCCGGAGGCCCGCTGTACTCAGATTGTCACTTCCGCAAATGTGGTTATGTGATGTAGAGCCGAGAGCGGCTGGCGGCAGCCGCGGTCGGATCCCTCTGCCTACCCCTCCTGCGGCACGATCTGCTGGCAGGCCCACGTGTTGCCGTCGGGGTCGCTGAAATACACGAATCGGCCCCAGGGCTGCTCGTCGACGTCGCTGGCGTCCACGCCGCGTGACCGCAGCTGGTCGCGCACCGCCTCAGCGTCCGCCACGACGACCTGGAGGCCCTTCAGCGACCCGGGAGCCATCTCGGTCATGCCCAGGCCCAGCACGATCGAGCAGGCCGACCCCGGCGGCGTGAGCTGCACGAAGCGAATGGTGTCGCTGACGCGGTGGTCGTGATCGGCGTTGAAGCCGACCTGGTCGACGTAGAAGGCCTTGGCGCGGTCGACGTCGGCGACCGGCACTGCCACGAGCTCGAGCTTCATGTCCATCGGACCATGCTAGCCGTCTAGGACTCGGTGAGCTCCGTCGGCGCTCCGTGAACGGCCGGGATCGAGCCGAGGCGCCCGGCCTGGTAGTCGGCGAAGGCCTGCATCACCTCGTCGCGCGTGTTCATGACGAACGGGCCGGCCCAGGCGACGGGCTCTCCAATTGGACGGCCTCCGAGGACGAGCACGTCGAGGTTCGGGCTGCGACTCTCCTGGTGCGCCTCGGCGGCCACCCGAACGACGTTGCCGGCACCGAACACCGCCAGCTGGCCGGTCTGCACCGGAATGCGCTCCGCTCCGACCGTTCCAGACCCGGCGAGGACGTAGACGAGGGCGTTGTGATCGGCCCGCCAGGGCAGGACCAGCTCCGCCTCCGGGCTGAGGGTGGCGTGGAGGAAGGTCATCGGCGTGTACGTCGTGCCCGGACCGGCGTGCCCGGCCAGCTCGCCGGCGATGACGCGCACGAGCGCTCCCCCGTCGGCCGACGCCAGCAGGCCGACCTCTGCCGCGCGGATGTCCTGGTAGCGCGGCGGCGACCACTTCTGCGCGGCCGGCAGGTTCACCCACAGCTGGATGCCGTGGAAGAGGCCGCCGGACACGACCAGCGCCTCGGGCGGCTTCTCGATGTGCAGGATGCCCGCACCGGCGGTCATCCACTGCGTGTCGCCGTTGGTGATCACTCCCCCACCCCCGTTCGAGTCGCTGTGCTCGAAGGTGCCGTCCATCATGTACGTGACCGTCTCGAAGCCGCGGTGCGGGTGCCACGGCGTGCCCTTCGGCTCGCCGGGCGCGTACTCGACCTCGCCCATCTGGTCCATGTGGATGAACGGGTCGAGCGCGCGGAGATCGACGCCGTGGAAGGCGCGACGCACCGGAAAGCCCTCGCCCTCGAAGCCACGCGGCGCGCTGGTGACGCTCACGACTGCCCGCTCGCTCGTCAGCGACGGATCGGGCGTGGGAACGCGCGGAAGAACGGAGATGTCGTCGACGGTGATGGCCGGCATGGACCGATGATACACCAGATAATTGCGGATGCAACTATCGCCTGATCGCACTTCCCCAGTAGAACGGGCCGGACGCATGGACCGATGCGTCCCAGCCGAGCTCATCGAGCCGGCGTGCGAGATCGTCGGGACGCCACAGCACCTTGACCGCGCGATGGACCGATCCGTCCGTCAGCGGCCGGCGCACGATGCCGGCCGCCTCGGTCGACCCAGTCCTCGCGCCATTCGTCGTGCAGGCCCTCGTCGACGAAGAAGACGCGGCCACCCGGCGCCAGGAGCCCGCCGAGGCTGCCCCAGAAGCCGTCCAGGCTGTGTTTCGGCACGTGGGATAGGAAGAAGCCGAAGAAGACGACGTCGTGCGTTCGGGCGGCCCTCAGGGAGAGGGCATCGGCGACGTGGTAGCGAACGTTCGGGCGCTCCCCCACCCTGGCTCGGTTGAGCTCGAGCATCTCGGGCGATGCATCGGTGACGAGCAGATCGTCGGCGTACTCGGCCAGGATGCCGGTCCACTGGCCGGTGCCGGCGGCCAGCTCGAGCACCCGGCCGCGCGGCGCGAAGGCGCGGAGGGCGTCGCGGATGCGATCCGTATCGGCCTCGAAGCTGTCTCCCTCGGGGGTCGAGGTCGAGTCGTATTCCGCGGCGCGGGCGCGGTAGTAGGCGATCTGCTCGTCGATGAGCTCCCGGTCGGGGTCCATCAGCGCCGCTCGGCGGGCACCCCGAGGGTCACGGCGGCGGCCACGGTGGCGGTCGCCAGCGCGAGGGCCTGGTTGGCGGACATGTCGCCGGCGCCGCCGAAGAGCTGGGTCGCCGGGCTGGGAATCGCCTGGAGGATGACCGGGATGAGTGTCCAGCCCAGCACGAGCGCGGTCGGAGCGGTGGCGCCCGGCAGGCGCAGCATGCGGGTCGCAACGGCGATGAGCACGCCGAGGAATGCCGACAGCAGCAGGATGAGGATGAGCGCCGGCTGGTCGCGTGCGCCCGATGCGTTGACGAGGTTCACGATCCCGCGGTAGGCGATGGTGACGCCAACGGACAGCAGCAGCCCGAGGAGCGCGGCCCTCGCGCCGATCACGAGGACGTCCCGGCCGCCAGCCGCTCGGCCAGGCCGCGCGCGATGCGGTACGACTTGCCGGCGCCCATGACCAGCACCGCGTCACCCTCGCCGAGGTGCTCCGCGACGTAGTCGGTGGTGGCGTCGACGTCGCCGGTGGCGATGGCCGGGGTGCCGGTCGCGCGCTCGATCTCATCGGCCAGCGCCTCCGCACTGGTGGCCGCCATCGCCTCCGGCGTGTCGCGGCTGGCGAAGATCTCGGCGATGACGACCTCGTCGGCATCGGTGAAGGCGTTCGAGAAGGCGTCCATCAGGAGCGTCGTGCGCGAGTACATGTGCGGCTCGAAGACCGCCCACAGGCGCCGGTTCGTGCCGACCCGCTGGCGCATGGCGGCGATCGTGGCGCGCACCTCGGTCGGGTGGTGGCCGTAGTCGTCGTAGATCGTCACGCGCGGAGTATCGGCGATCAGCTCCATGCGCCGCCCGGCTCCGGCGAACGTGCGCAGCCCATCGGCAAGGCGGTCGAGATCGGCGCCGAGCGTACGAGCCATGGCCAGTGCGGCAGTCGCGTTGAGGACGTTGTGGGCGCCGGCCAGCCGCGACTCGAAACGTCGGTCGAACAGCGTGAAGGCCGTGCCCTCCGGCGTGAAGGTCACGTCGGATGCCTCGAGCTCGCCGCCCGGGCCGTAGCGGACGATCCGGCCCTCCCAGTCGCCCAGGCGACCAACCAGCTCATCGGCCCCCGGATCGTTGGCGGCGGCGAGCAGCAGGCGCCCGCCGACGGCCGGATCGGTACCCATGCCGCGCACGAAGCGCTCGAACGAGTCCATGACCGCCGAGGCATCGGCGAAGTAGTCGGGATGGTCCATCTCGACGTTCGTGACGATCGCCGCCGCGGGGTGGTAGTTGAGGAAGTTGTCGCCGAACTCGTCGGCCTCGACCACGAACGGACGCCCATCCCCCGCACGGACCGATGCGCCCCAGGCGCCGATGAAGGCCCCGACCTCGACGGTCGGGTCCAGCCCGGCGACGACGAGCAGGTGGCCGAGCAGGGCGGTCGTCGTCGACTTGCCGTGCGTGCCGGTGACGCCGATGCCGATGCGCCCCGGTGCCGCCATCAGCTCGCCGAGCAGGGCCTGCCAGGTGAAGACGGGGATCTCGGCGGCCTCCGCGGCGGCCAGCTCGGCGTGGTGCGGCAGGGCGCGCAGCGCCGGAGTGATCGCGACCCGGTCGATGCCGGCGAGGTGCGCCGGATCGTGGCCCAGCTGCCAGGCGATGCCGGCGGCGTCGAGCGGCGGCGTGTACGGCGAGGGCGCGTCGGCGTCGCAGCCGTCGACGACCGCGCCGGCCCGCTGGAGCAGCAGTGCGGCGCCGGCCGCCCCGGACCCGGCGATGCCGATGACGTGGATCCGCTCGCCGGGGCGGATCACGCCGGCGGCTCGGAGGCGACGCGCGTCGCCAGCTCGAGCGCTGCCAGCGCCGAGGCGCGCTTGTTGCCGTCGCGGTCGTGCGGCCAGGTGTGGCGCTCGACGACGGCCGGGCCCTCGCGCAGCGCGGCGGCCACGTAGGTCAGCCCCACCGGCTTCTCCGCGCTGCCGCCGTCGGGCCCGGCGATGCCGGTCACCGCCAGCGCGAGGTGGGCCGCCGGGAATCGGTCGAGCGCGCCGGAGGTCATCGCCTCGGCGACCTCGGCCGAGACCGCGCCGACGCGCTCCAGCAGGTCGCCGGGCACGCCGAGCAGCTCCTCCTTCACGGCGTCCGAGTACGACACGATCCCGCCCAGGAAGTGGTCGCTCGAGCGCGGCACCTGGGTGATGGCGTGCCCGACCAGCCCACCGGTGCACGACTCGGCGGCGGCCATCTGCCAGCGGCGCTTGACGAGCGCGCGGCCGAGCCGCCGGGCGGCGGCCTCGAGGTCGTCATCGGTTGGTGGCCGCTCACTGCCCATCGGATATGCGCATCATCGATAGTTCGTGAACTGGAGCGCGACCGGGTAGTCGAGGGCGCGCAGGTCGGCGATGACCGCCTGGAGCTCGTCCTTCGACTTCGCGCTCACGCGCACCGCGTCGCCCTGGATCACCGGCTTCGTCTTCGGGAACGACTCGCGGATGCGCTTCGCGAGCTCCTTGGCCTGGTCGCTGGTCAGGCCGCGCTTCAGCTTGATCTCCTGGCGCACCGTGCCCCCGGACGCCGGCTCCGGGCTGCCCCACTCGAAGATCTTCAGGCTCAGGCCGCGCCGGACGGCCTTCGTCTCGAGCAGGTCCTTGGCGGCGCCGGCCCGGTACTCGTCGTCGGCCGTCAGCGTGATCGCGTCCTTGCCGAGCTCGAAGGCGACCTTGCTGCCCTTGAAGTCGTAGCGCGTCGCGATCTCGCGCCGCGCCTGGTCGAGCGCGTTCACCAGCTCCTGCTGGTCGAAGTCGCTGACGAGGTCGAACGAGGAATCTGCTGCCATGTGCTTCGCTCCCTACCCTTCTGCCCGAGTGATGCGCCACTCGACGACGTCGCCGTTCCCGCCCATGGCGCCGATGCCGATGCCGTTGATCGTGAGCCGCACCGCGCCGGCGTTGCCGGCCCGGATGCGCAGGTCGCTCCTCGCCGACAGGTCGACGCGGTCGCCGGCCGCGGCGATGCCACCCGAGACGCCCTCGACCGGCGTGCCGTCCTCCTCGACCTCGAGGTAGGACGCCGCGCCGTCGAGGCGCAGCGTGGCGCGCAGCCCGTCGCCCGCCCCGACGTTCACGCGACGGGTGATCGGCTCGCCGCCTTCCGTCGCGACGCTGAGCCTGCCACGCGCCCGGGCCGCAGCCCGAGCTCGCCGCTGAACGCGCCGCTCGCATCCGCGGTGAGCGTCAGCGGGTCCGGCGGAGCCGGGCTCCGACGCCGCGATCGCGACCGGCTGGCCGGCGCCATCGGTCACGACGAAGTTGGGCTTGGGGGGCCGTACCAGCGTCGCCGTCACGGTGACCTCGGCGTTCGGCGCCGCGGTGCCCGCGACACGGGCACGGGGCCGCGAACGGTGGTGTCGGCCGGCGGTCGATCCAGGCCGAGCGCCACGGGCGCGGCCGTCGGGCTGCCTGCCACGTCGGTGACGACGAGGATCGTGCGCTGCTCCATCTCCGAGTTGCGCCCGGTCGTCGGGTCGTTGGCCGACGAGCTGCATGACGTTCGACCCCGGCAGCAGCCGGACGGTGACCTCGAAGTTGCCCTCGGCATCGGCGACGACGGTCGGGTTCTCGGACAGGTTGCTGACCTTGACGCTCGCGTTCGGCTCGGTCACGCCGCGCACGGTGATCTCGAGCTCGGTGTGGCCGTTCACGTTGCCGGGCGGACTCGATGATGCGCAGCTCGGGCGTGCGCGCGAAGTTGACGAACTCGAAGCCCGAGGTAGGCGACGAAGCCGCCGACCAGGATCGTGAGGATCGCGGCCACCACCGCTCCGGGCGTGACGACGAAGGCGCGGGAGCGCCGTGCCGCCGAGCGGCCGGGGCGGGGGCGCCGATCGCGCGGTCGCTCGCCGGCGGCCGTGGCGCTCTCGATGCGGTAGAGGTCGATCAGGTACTCGGGGTCGAGCCCGAGGTAGGCGCCGTAGTTGCGCAGGAAGCCCTTCGTGTAGACCGCGCCGGGCAGCTCGCGGTACTCGCCGCGCTCGAGGGCCGAGAGGTAGCGCTCGCGGATCTTCGTGTCGCGCTCGACCCTGGCGAGGTCCACGCCCTTCCCCTCCCGGGCGGTGCGCAGCACCTCCCCGAGCTTGTGGACGTCGCCGGTCACGCGTCCTCGTCCTCGTCGGGCGCGTAGTCGCCGCCCCAGCCGTCGCTCGTCACGAGCACCTCGCGGAAGCGGCTGCCGTCGGCGGGACCCACGATCCCGCGGTCCTCCATCTGGTCGAGGATGCGTGCCGCACGCGCGTAGCCGATGCGCAGGCGGCGCTGGAGCAGCGAGGCCGATGCCTTGTCGGAGCGGCGCACGATGTCGACCGCCTGCGTCAGCAGCGCATCGGCGTCGTCGTCCTCGTCCCTCGCCGGGCCGGCCGCCGGCCTTGCCGTCGCGTCGCGGGGCGGTGATCTCGGGCCGGTACTGCGCGCCGCCCTGGGCGCGCCAGTGGCGCGCGAGCCCCTCGATCTCCGGATCGGTGACGAGCACGCCCTGGAGGCGCACGGCGCGCGGCGCGTCGATCGGCTGGTAGAGCATGTCGCCGCGACCGAGCAGGTCCTCGGCGCCGGTCGTGTCGAGGATCGTGCGCGAGTCGATGCCCGAGGTCATGGCGAACGCGATCCGCGACGGGATGTTGGCCTTGATGAGGCCGGTGATGACCTGGACCGATGGGCGCTGCGTGGCGACGACGAGGTGGATGCCGGTCGCCCGCGCCAGCTGCGCGATGCGGGTGACGGTGGCCTCGACCTCGTAGGCGGAGACCATCATCAGGTCGGCCAGCTCGTCGATGACGATGACGATGTACGGCATCCGCGGCTGGCCGGGCCGCAGCGCCTCGTTGTAGCCGGCGATGTTGCGCACGCCGCGGGCGGCGAACTCGGCGTAGCGGCTCTCCATCGTGCCGACCGTCCACTTCAGGGCGTTGACCGCCTTGTCGGGCTCGACGATGACCTCGGTCAGCAGGTGCGGGATGCCCTTGTACTGCGCCAGCTCGACGCGCTTGGGGTCGATGAGGATGAGCTTCACCTCGGCCGGCGTGGCGCTCATCAGGAACGAGCCGATGATCGCGTTCACGCAGACGCTCTTGCCCGAGCCGGTGGCGCCGGCGATGAGCAGGTGCGGCATCTTCGACAGGTCCGCGCTGAACGGCTGGCCGGCCACGTCCTGGCCGAGGGCGAAGGCGAGCTTCGAGCGCTTCGCGGCCTCGCCGTGCGGGCGGCTGGCGAGCACCTCCTTGAGCGTCACGAGGTCGAACGCCGAGTTCGGGATCTCGACGCCGACGTACGGCTCGCCGGGGATCGGCGCCTCGATCCGGATGCTGCGCGCGGCCAGCGCCAGGGCCAGGTTGTCCTGGAGGCCCTCGATCCGGCTGAGCTTGACGCCCGGGTCGACGTCGAGGGCGTACTGCGTGACGACCGGCCCCTCCTGGATGCGCGCGACCTTCACGCCGATGCCGAAGTGCGCCAGCGTCTCGCGGATGCGCTGCCCCTTGGCGGTGAGGTCCATCTGCGCCGCGCTCGACTCCGGTGCGTCGGCGAGCAGGTCGAGCGTCGGCAGCTCCCAGGCGCGCTCGACGGCCTCGAGCGCGGCGTCGGACGCCTCCTGCTCCCCCATCGCGGCGAGGTGCGCCTCCTCGGTCTGCTCGAGCTCGTCGATCGACCGATGCCGCCCGCGGCGGCAGCGACCTCCGGCACGACCGGGATGGGCGTCGGACGCGGCGCCGCCGTTCGCGCCCGGCGCCGGGTCGCTCGCGGCGGACGATGACCGGCGGCTCGTCGTCGGCCTCGGGCTGGCCGCCGAGCCGGTCGCGCATCCGATCGAACAGGCCGGCGCGCTCGTCCGCCGACGACGGGCTGCCGGCGCATCGGCGGATCGCGGGCGCTCGCGCCGCGGCCCGGCGCGCCGCCTCGTCCGCCTCCTCGCGACGCGCGTCGCGATCGGCGAGGTAGGCGGCCACGAGGTCGCCGACGGTCATGTTGAAGTAGAGCAGCAGGCCGACGATCGCGAGCAGGACGAGCACGACCCACGCCCCGGGCACGCCGAGCGCGCCGGTGAGCAGTGCCGCTCGACGCCGGCGCCGAGCAGGCCGCCGCCCTCCCCGATCTCGATGGCGTTCTCGGCCGTGCCGCCGACGAGGTGGAGCATCCCGAGGATCGCGAGCGCGAAGACCGCGGCGCCCGTCGCGGCCATCCAGCGCTCCGCGGGCATCGTCTTCATCCACAGCATCAGCGCGAAGCCCGCCAGCAGCGGGGCGGCGAACGCGATCCCCCACCCCAGCGTCGTCGAGAGCACGTCGTGCCAGGGCTGGACGATCGCGCCCGGCATCCGGCGCGAAGAGGGCGATCACGCTGAGGATGGCGAGGAAGAGCAGCACGAGCGCGAGCCCCTCGCGCACGAACCGGCCGCTCACGACGAACGGCTGCGGCTGCCGTCGCCGGCGCGTCGTGCGGCGGCGGGGCGCCGTCCTCCGTCGCGTCGCCACGCGGCTCAGACCTCCATCACGATCGGCAGGATCATCGGCCGCCGCTTCGTGTGCTGGTGGAAGTAGCGGCTCAGCGTGTCGCGGATCTTCGTCTTCACGTAGCCGGCCTCGGCGGTGTGCTCGTCCTCGCGGCGCTGGCTGGAGCGCGTCGACGAGGTGGTCGCGCGCCTCGCCCATGAGCGGGATCCTCCGGATCGGAGAGGAAGCCGCGGCTGACGAGGTCGGGCTGGCCGACCAGCTGGCCGGTGTTGCGGTCGAGGGTCACCGCCACCATGACGACCCCGTCGGAGGCGAGCATGCGCCGGTCGCGCAGCACGACCCCGTCGATCCCGTCGATCGCCGCGATCCCGTCCACGAGCACCGCGCCGGCGGTCACCGACCCGGCCATCCGGGCGCGGGTGCCGTCGTACTCGACGACCTGGCCGTTCTCGAGGACGAAGATCTTGTCGACGTCGACGCCGGCGCCCTCGGCCAGCAGGCCGTGCTGCACGAGCATGCGGTACTCGCCGTGGACCGGGATGAAGTGCCGCGGCTTCACGAGGCCGAGCATGAGCTTCAGCTCCTCGCGCGATCCGTGGCCGGAGACGTGGCAGTGCACGAGCGGCTCGTAGTGCACCATCGCCCCCTCCTTGAAGAGGTTGTCGATCGTCTTGCGCCACCGCCTCCTCGTTGCCGGGGATCGGCGAGGCCGAGATGATGACGGTGTCGCCGGGCTCGATCGTGATGTTGCGGTGGTCGCGGTTGCTCATCCGCGTCAGCCCGCTCATCGGCTCACCCTGCGAGCCGGTCGTCATCACCACCAGCTGCTCCTTCGACAGGCGCTGGAGCTGGTCCTTGCGGACCATCGTCCCGTCGCGGTCGTCGAGGTAGCCGCGCTCGAGGGCGATCGCCGTGTTCTGCTCCATGCTCCGGCCGAGCGCGACCATCTTGCGGCCGTGCGCCCAGGCGGCGTCGATGACCTGCTGGACGCGACCGATGTTGCTGGCGAAGGTCGCCACGATCACCCGGCCCTGCGCCTCGCCGACGAGGCGGTGGAGGCTCTCGCCGACCGTCGCCTCGGAGAGCGTGTAGCCCTCCTTCTCGGCCCGCGTCGAGTCCGACAGGAGGAACTCGACGCCGCGGTTGCCGATCTCGGCGATGAGGCCCAGGTCGGCGCGGCGGCCGTCGGGCGGGGTGTGGTCGAACTTGAAGTCGCCGGTGTGGACCACCGTCCCCAGCGGCGTGGCGATCGCGTAGCCGACCCCGTCGGGGATCGAGTGGCTCACCCGGAACGGGGTGATGCGGAAGATGCCGACCGCGAACTCGCGCCCCGGCTCGACGACGTGGAGCGGGGTCGACTCGAGCAGCTTGTGCTCGCGCAGCTTGCCCTGCACCAGGCCCTCGGTCAGGCGCGTGGCGTAGATCGGGGTGCCGGGGATGCGCGGCAGGACGTACGGCAGCCCGCCGGTGTGGTCCTCGTGGCCGTGGGTGAGCACGATCGCCCGAACGCGGTCGCGGTTCTCCTCGAGGTAGGTGGCGTCGGGGATGACGAGGTCGATCCCGAGCATCTCGGGATCCGGGAAGGCCAGGCCGCAGTCGACGACCAGGATCTCGCCGGCGGCCTCGATGGCCGTGATGTTCTTGCCGACCTCGCCCACCCCGCCGAGCGGGATGATGCGCAGCGTATCGGCCATTCAGTGTTCCTCGAAGAGGGTCATCTGTGCGGCCTCGGCGAGGCCCGGATCGGGGATGACCGCCGTCACCGTCGCCTCCTCCGCCTGGATCGTCGCCGCGCGTTCGGCCTCGATCGCCTCGCGCGCGTCGAGCAACGCTCCCGGCAACCCGCGCATGTCCCGGAAGAGGGTGTCGCGCAGCGAGGCCTGGTGCAGCGCCGCAGCAGGATGGTACATCGGGAAGACGTGCTGACCGGAGAAGGAGCGGCGCAACCGGCCGTGGGCCTCGCCGATCCGCGCGCCGGGCAGGTAGCGCCGCAGCGAGTGGCGGCCGAGGGTCACGACCACCGCCGGGTCGAGCGCGCGCTCCTGGCGCTCGAGGTAGCCGGCGCAGGCCGCCGCCTCGTCCGGCTCGGGATCGCGGTTGCCGGGCGGGCGGCACTTGACGATGTTCGTGATGAACACGTCGCCGCGCTCCCAGCCGATCGAGCGCAGCAGCTCGTCGAGCAGCTGCCCGGCCGGCCCGACGAACGGGCGGCCGGTGGCGTCCTCGCGCGCACCCGGTCCCTCCCCCACCAGCAGCACGTCGCTGCGCGGGTTGCCCTCGCCGGGGACGGCGTGGGTGCGGCGCGCGGAGAGCGCGCAGCGCGTGCAGACGCGGACCTCGTCCGCGACCTGGGCGAGCGCGGCCGGGCCGTCCGGGAGCGGCTCGCTGGCGGTGCCGGTCATCGGCACCGAGGGTAGCGCGCCGCCGCGTTGCCGCGGCGGCGCCATCGGCCTAGGAGCGGTCGTTGTCCCCGTTGCCGCCGGAGGCTGCGCCGGCCTTGGCCATGTGCCGCTCCATGGCGGCACGCCGGCTGAGGTTGACGCGGCCCATGCGGTCGATCTCGGTCACGACGACCATCAGCTCGTCGCCGATGCTCACCACGTCCTCGACGCGCGGGACCCGGTAGTCGGCGAGCTGGCTGATGTGGACCAGCCCCTCCTTGCCGGGCAGGATCTCGACGAAGGCGCCGAAGTTCATGATCCGGGTGACCCGGCCGAGGTACTCCTTGCCGACCTCGACGTCCTTGGTCAGGCCCTCGATCCACTTGATCGCCTTCTGGGCGGCCTCGCCGCTCGTGGCGGCGATCTGGATCGTGCCGTCGTCCTCGATGTTGATCTCGGTTCCGGTCTCGGCGGTGATCTGGCGGATGACCTTGCCGCCGGCGCCGATGACGTCGCGGATCTTGTCGACCGGGATCTTGATCGTCGTGATGCGCGGCGCGTACGGGCTCAGCTCCTCGCGGGAGGCGCTGATGACCTCGGTCATCTTGCCCAGGATGTGCATCCGGGCCGCATGCGCCTGCTGGAGGGCGTCGCGCATGATCTCGGTGGTGATGCCGGCGACCTTGATGTCCATCTGCAGCGCCGTCACGCCGTCGGCGGTGCCGGTCACCTTGAAGTCCATGTCGCCGTAGGCGTCCTCCTTGCCGGTGATGTCGGTGAGGACGGCGTAGCGACCGGTCTCCTTGTCGGTGATCAGGCCCATCGCCGCGCCGGCGACCGGCGCCTTGATCGGCACGCCGGCATCCATGAGCGCCAGCGTCGAGCCGCAGGTCGAGGCCATCGAGGTCGAGCCGTTCGAGCTGACCACCTCGCTCACGATGCGGATGACGTACGGGAACTCGTCCGCGCTCGGCAGCACCGGCACCAGCGCCCGCTCGGCGAGCGCACCGTGGCCGATCTCACGCCGGCCGGGGCCGCGCATGAACTTCGCCTCGCCGACCGAGTACGGCGGCATGTTGTAGTGGTGCATGTAGCGCTTCTCGGTCTCCGGGGAGATCGTGTCCATGCGCTGCACGTCGCTCGACGGACCCAGGGTCGCGATCGACAGGGCCTGGGTCTGGCCGCGCGTGAAGATGCCCGAGCCGTGGGTGCGCGGCAGGACGCCGACCTCCACGCTGATCGGGCGGACCGTGGAGGTGTCGCGGCCGTCGATCCGGATGTTCTCGCTCAGCACGAGCTCGCGGACCGTCGCCTTGGTGACGACGTCCATGAGCGCGGAGCCGATGCCGTGGCGGCGGCGGATGTCCTCCAGCCGATCCCCCTGCTCGGAGCGGTCGTACGACTCGCGCGCACGGCGGACCTCGTCGGCGATGTCCTGGCGAATCGCGTCGAGACGCTCGGCGAGGCCCGGGTGAAGTGGATGAACAGCTCGGCGGTGGCCTCCGCGTCGGGCATCGCCCGGTGCGCGGCGGCGTGGTCACGGCCGAAGACGAAGCGGACGAGGTCGCCGAGCTTCCAGGCGCCCGCATCGGGATAGAGCTGGTAGCCCAGCTCGAGCGTGTCGAAGACGCCCGTCGGCTCCCACTTCACGTCGTTCGGGAGGTGGCGGAGGATGAACGGCAGGTCGAAGGCGACGTTGTGCGCGACGACCGGCGTCTCGCCGACCCAGCCGACGAAGTTCGCGAGCACCTCCGACGCGGTCTCGGCGTTCGAGACGTCGTCGGTGCTGATGCCGTGGACCTGGTGCCCGATGATCGGGCGGCCGGGATTCACGAGCGACTCGAAGCGATCGACCACCTGGCCGTCACGCACGCGGAGCGCGGCGATGTCGACGATGTAGCCGTTCTCCGGCTTCATGGCGGTCGTCTCGAGGTCGAAGACGACGAACTCGGACTGGCCCTGCGAGAGGAGCTTGCCGAGCTTGACGACCGAGTCGGCCTTCGGCCCGACGAACGGCACCTTCTTGGGCTTGCCGGCCGAGGCGACCAGCTTCTCCTGGAGGTCGATCGACTTCTGGAGCTCGGCGTGGCCGTAGGCGATGGCATCGGCCATCACGTCCTCGGGCAGGATCTTCGCGCCGGCCTCGACCATCATCACCGCCTCGCGGGTGCCGGCCACGACGAGGTCGAGCTCGCTCTCGGCGAGCTGGCTGTTCGTCGGGTTGGTGACGAACTGGCCGTCGATGCGACCGACGCGCACGCCGCCGACCGGGCCCAGGAACGGGATCTGGCTGATGCTCAGCGCGGCCGACGCGCCGTTGAGCGCGATGATGTCCGGGTCGTTCTCCTGGTCGGTCGAGAGGACGGTCAGGACGACCTGGACCTCGTTGTAGTAGCCCTTCGGGAAGAGCGGGCGGATCGGCCGGTCGGTGAGGCGCATCGCCAGGATGGCCGCCTCCGACGGGCGCGACTCGCGCTTGATGAAGCCGCCCGGGATCTTGCCCGCGGCGTACATCCGCTCCTCGTAGTCGACGGTGAGCGGGAAGAAGTCGGCGCCCTCGCGGGGCTCCTTGCTGGCCACCGCCGTCGCCAGGACGACCGTGTCGCCGTAGCGGAGCAGAACGGCGCCATCGGCCTGTTCGGCGAGCTTGCCGGCCTCCATGCTGAGGGTCCGGCCGCCGATCTCGGCCTCGTGCTTGACTGCCACTGATTCCTCCAGTGTTCCTTCGTGCATCGGCACCGTGCTGCGCGGCGCGCCCTCTAACTCGTGTGGCGCAGGCTCAGCGCAGGGGCCGATGCGGGTGATGTGTGACTGATGTGCGAGACCCAGGTCCCCCATGGGGCCTGGGTCGATCGCGGTCGATGTCTAGCGTCGCAGCCCAAGGCCGCTGATGACGGCGCGGTACCGATCCACGTCATGGCGGACCAGGTAGGCCAGCAGCCGCCGTCGCTGCCCGACGAGCTTCAGGAGCCCTCGGCGCGAGTGATTGTCCTTCGGGAAGCTGCGCAGGTGGTCTGTCAGCGACTTGATCCGCTCGGTGAGCAGCGCGATCTGCACCTCTGGTGACCCGGTGTCTCCGTCGTGCGTTGCGTACTCGTCGACGATCGCGCTCTTCGCATCCTTGGCGAGCGGCACGTATTCCTCCACATTCGTTTCCGTAACGTTCGAAAGTTTACCAGAGGGGACCGTTGGCCGCTCTTGGCCGGTCGCCAAGCGTGGCGTTTTCACCGGGTGGAGCTAATGACCAAGTTGGGCTCCTTGCTTGGCCGATCCGGTCATGCGGTGCAAACGTCGACCACATTGAGCCCGTCTCGAGGCCCTTCGTCGCCGTTAGTTTCGCCCGGTGAAATCGGTATCGGCGAGCCGACGTCTCGCATCGTTCTCGTCCACGCATCTGCTCGACGGGGGGCTGGACCCGATGACCGCTGCGTGGCGAAGTGCCAGGTGCGCGTGTGGTTCAGGCCCCGAACACAAGCGCAGCCGGAATAGCAAGAACCATATAGGTGACTGCGCCGCCTAAAACGAGGAGGTACATGCGACGTGCGCGCTCGACCGATGCATCCGGATCGGTCTGGAAGCTTGCGCGCAGCATCGCTCGATACTCGGCCGGTGTGTAGAACAGCGTTGTCCGCGCTGCTTCATGGCGTTCGCGCCACCACCCATGGACCCGGCGATGGGCGTCATGGAATCGCGTCTGAGCGACCAAGAAAGCGGCCATGATCACCAGCAAGCCCAGGATGTACGGGAGAGTCACGAGCGCAGGCTAGCAGCGAAAGATGGGCAGAAGGGCGCCCTCCACCTATGTTCAACCAAGTGGTTGAACATCCCTCGGTACAGCCGCCAGCAGGCGTCGCGCCTCGGCCTCGTCGGCTTGCATCTGCTCAACCAGCGCCTGGACCGATGCGAACCGGCGCTCCTCCCGCAGCCTGGCGTCGAGCTCGACGGTGAGCGTCGTGTCATACAGGTCGCCGTCCCAGTCGAGCAGGTAGACCTCGACGAGGACGCGGCCGTCGTCGTGGAAGGTCGGTCGCACGCCGACGCTCACCAGCGCCGGGTGGCCAGGGCCGACGGAGCGCTCCGGCACCGCGACGTGCCCGAGGTAGATGCCCAGTGCGGGCAGCGCCGGGGTGTAGTCGAACGCGAGGTTCGCGGTCGGGAAGCCGAGCTCTCGCCCGCGGTGATCGCCCTCGACCACGGTTCCGCGCAGCAGCGGCGGCGCACCCAGGAGCGCGGTAGCCTCCCCCACCTCGCCATCGGCCAACAGTGTGCGGATGCGCGACGACGACACCGCCTCGCCGCCCACGAGCAGCGGCTCGACCGGAATGGCGTCGAACCCGGCCTCAGCCCCGATCTCGGCCACCCGCTCGAGCGTCCCCGCGCGACGATGGCCGAAGGCGGACTCCGGCGTCATGGCCACGCCCCGCAGCCTGATCCCCGGAGCTAGCGCGTCGAGGAAGGCCTCCGGCGGGAGCGCGCGCAGCTCGTCGTCGAATGGCACGACCACCACGTGATCAGCCCCGGCCGCCGCCAGGCGCTCACGTGTGAGATCCGGGGGCAGCAGCCGCGCGACGTGCGTGCCCGGCTGGATCACTTCGGTGGGGTGTGGCTCGAAGACGATCGCCACCGTGCTCGCGTCGCGCTCGCGAGCCGCGCGCACCGTCTGGTCCAGGAGGTGGCGGTGCCCCTGGTGCACACCGTCGAAGACGCCGAGGGTCACGACCGCCGGCCCGATGGCCCGGAAATCGAGTCTCACTCCCCCGCGTCCGGCGGGAGCACCTTCTCGGGCCGAAGCTCGCCGCCGGCGAGTGAGCCGACCCCGATCAGGCGTCCGGCCTCGTCGAGGACCTTGACCTTGCCGGGCGAGCCGTCCTCGACCGCCTGCGCCGAACCGTGGGCGAAGCGCCAGGCGGCATCGGTCCCCAGCGACAGCTCCGGCAGCGGCAGAAGCTCGCCCACCGGCCGGATCGCCTCGCCCAGCCGGCCGTCGGATTGCCAGCGCCTCGAGCCGCTCGGGCGTGAATCCGTCGGCCGACGCGCAGCCCGGCGGCCTCCGTGCGCCGCAGCGCGTGCAGGTGGGCACCGGTGCCGAGCCGCTCGCCGAGGTCGCGGGCGATCGAGCGAATGTACGTGCCGGTCCCGCAGCGCAGGTCGATCCGCACGTCGAGCCATCCGTCGCCGGCGTTGAGGTCGAGCAACTCGATCGAGTCGACGGTCACGGTCCGCGGCGGCAGATCGATCGGCTCTCCGGCGCGGGCGGCGCGATACGCGGTGCGACCGGCGAGCTTCCGCGCGCTGAAGGCCGGCGGCCGCTGCTCGAACGTGCCGACGAATCCCGCCAGCGCCTCCTCCACCGCCTCGCGAGAGGGCAGCGGCGCATCCACGGGCACTGATCGGGCCCTGCGGCAGTCGTCGGTGGCCGAGGCCTGGCCGAGGCGGATCACCGCGTCGTAGCGCTTGCGACCGCCGGTGAGCTCCTCGCTGAAGCGGGTGGCGGCGCCGACGAGGATCGGCAGCACCCCTGAGGCCAAAGGATCCAGGGTTCCGGCGTGGCCGATCCGCCGCGTGCCGGTGAGGCGCCGCATGAGGCCGACCATGTCGTGGCTGGTTGGCCCGACCGGCTTGTCGAGGTTAACGACCCCGAGCATCGGCGCGTTCGAGCTCGCGTTCGCACTCCTCGAGGACGAGGCGCATCGCCTCGTCGAGCGGTGCGGTCACCGTGCAGCCGGCTGCGCGGGCGTGGCCGCCGCCCCCGAATGCCGAGGTGATCGCCACCGCATCGGCGCGGGCCGAGGTGCGCACGCTGACCCGTACCCCGGACGCATCGGCCTCCTTGAAGAGGAGCGTGATGTCGGCCGCCTTGGTCGTCGCCAGCAGGTCGATGAAGCCCTCGCTCGCCACCGGGTCAGTGGCGGTGTCGCGAAGCATCGCGGCAGTCATGACCGCGAACACGATCCGCCCGCCGCGGCGCTCGGCCGCCCCGGCCAGGATGCGCCCCCACAGTGCGAGCGTGCTGAACGGCTTGTCGGCGTAGATGGACCGATGGATGGCCGACAGCGGCGCGCCGGCCTCGACCAGCGAGGCGGCGACGCGCAGCGTGCGCGGCGTGGCGTTCGGATGCGCGAAGGTGTGGGTGTCCTGGACGATCCCCGAGAGCAGGACCGTCGCGATATCGGCGTCGATCTCGATCCCCAGGTCGGGCAGGAGGATCGCGACCATCTCGCAGGTCGCGGCCGCCTCGGCGTCGACCCAGGCCACCGCGGCCTCGCTCCCGTCGTTCGAGACGTGATGGTCGACGTTCACGATCTTGGCGCGCTCGAGCCACTCGGCGCAGTCGCGCGCCACGGCACCGGTTCGAGACGGCGGTCCGTCGGTCACCAGCGCCACGTCAGGCTCCAGGCCCGGCCTGGTCCGGACCTCTCCGGCGTGCGGCAGCCCGACCAGGGCAGGCGGGACCGGGTCGGCGGCGACGACCTCGACCTGCTTGCCGAGCCGCTCGGCGGCCATCCGCAGCGCGAGCGCCGAGCCGAGCGTGTCGGCATCGGGGTTCTCGTGGCAGATGATCGTGATCCGGGTCGCGCCGCGGATCGCCTCGGCGACGGCCTCCCGGCTCACGGCTTGGTCTCGTCGGCGAGCTCGTTGAGGAGGCGCAGGACCCGGTCCCCCGCCTCGATCGAGTCGTCGTGGCGGATGACGAGCTGCGGAACGTGGCGGATCGTCAGCCGCCCGCCGAGCTGGCGACGCAGCCACGGGGCGGCATCGGTCAGCGCCTTCAACGCCGCCGCCTGCTCGTCCGGGGTGCCGAGCACGCTGACCCAGACCTTCGCCTGACCCGAGGTCGCGCGCGGTCTCGACCCGCGTGATGGTGGCGAACCCGATGCGCGGGTCCTTCATCTCACGCTGGAGCAGCTGCATCAGCTCCTCTCGGATCTGGCTGTCGAGCCGATCCGTACGCTGGCTCATCGGTCCTAGGCTCGCTGCTCGGCCACCATCTGGTAGCACTCGATGATGTCGCCCTCGGCGATGTCGTCGGCGTCGAGACCGATGCCGCACTCGAGGTTGGTGGCGACCTCGCGGACGTCGTCCTTGAACCGCTTGAGCGAGGTGATCCGGGCATCGGCGATCAGCTCGCCGCCGCGGAGGAGGCGAGCCTGGCCGCCCCGCACGATGCGCCCATCGGTCACGTACGAGCCGGCGATGTTGCCCGCCCGCCCGGCCTTGATGACCATCCGCACCTCGGCGTGGCCCTCGACCTGCTCGACCAGCTTCGGCTCGAGGAGGCCCGAGAGGGCCTGGCCGACGTCATCGGTCAGCTTGTAGATCACGTCGTAGATGCGCACGTCGACCCCGGTCGCCTCGACCGAGCGCTGCGCTCCGGCATCGAGCTTCGCGTTGAAGCCGATGACGACCGCGTCCGACGCCGAGGCGAGGTTGATGTCGCTCTCGTTGATGTCGCCGGCGCCCTCGCGGAGGATGTTGATCCGCACCTCGGTCGTGTTGAGGCGCTCGAGGGCATGGCGAATCGCGCCGAGCGAGCCCTGGACGTCGGTCTTCAGCACCACCTTCAGCTCCGCGACCTCACTGGCCTGGATCTGGGCACTGATCTCCTCGAGGGTGCTCACGGTTCGGCCGTCACCGCCGGCGGCTGCCAGCTCGGCTGCCTCGGCCGCGTCGCGCGCCGTCTTCTCGTCGGCGACCACGCGCAGGATGTCACCGGCCTCCGGCAGGCCCTGGAGACCGATGATCTCCACGGCCGTCGCCGGCTCGGCGGTCTTCACGCGCTTTCCGGAGGCGTTGTTCAGCGCCCGCACGCGACCCGAGGTGCGTCCGACGCTCACGATGTCGCCGACCTTGAGCGTGCCGGTCTGGACGAGGACGGTGGCCACGTTGCCGCGGCCCTTGTCGACCTTCGACTCGACGATCGTGCCGATCGCCTCGCGGTCGGGGTTGGCCTTGAGGTCCTGGAGGTCGGCGACCAGCAGGACCATCTCCATCAGGTCGTCGATGCCCGTCCGCTGCTTGGCACTGACGGGGACCGCGATGATGTCGCCGCCGTACTCCTCGATGAGCACCTTGTTGTCGGCCAGCTCCTGCTTGACCCGATCGGGCTGCGCATCGGGCTTGTCGATCTTGTTGATCGCCACGATCATCGGCACCCCCGCGGCGCGGACGTGGTCGATCGCCTCCTTCGTCTGCGGCATGACGCCGTCGTCCGCCGCCACGACGATGATCGCGATATCGGTCACCTGGGCGCCACGGGCGCGCATGGCCGTGAAGGCCTCGTGGCCGGGCGTGTCGAGGAAGACGATGCGCTTGCCGTTGTGGTCGACCTCCGAGGCACCGATGTGCTGGGTGATCCCGCCGCTCTCGCCGGAGGCCACCTTCGTCTCGCGGATCGCATCGAGCAGGCTCGTCTTGCCATGGTCGACGTGGCCCATGACGGTCACGATCGGCGCTCGGGTAACGAGCTTGGACGGGTCGTCATCGGTCCACAGCGGGGTTCGCCCGTTTGTCTCGCCGGCCGCGCCGGGCGCCACGAGCTCGCGCTCGGCAGCCTCGACTGCAGCGGCGCGCTCCGCCGCGCCCCGCTCCGTCGTCTCGAAGCCGAGCTCGCCGGCGACGAGCGACGCGGTGTCGAAGTCGATCGACTGGTTGACGGTCGCGAAGATCCCGTTGCGGATCAGGACGTTGATGATCTCGGCGTCGCTGACGCCGAGCGTCTCGGCGAAGTCCTTGACGACGACCGGGTTCGGCAGCTCAACGGGACCGGCCGGACGGACCGGGGCCGTCTCGGTGAGGACGGCGCCAGGACGCGGGCCGGTGCGCTTGCGCTGCGGGCGAGGCCCGCGGCGCTGTCGGTATCTATTTGGCGGCATCGTTCACCTCGAATTCGAGCGCGGAAGACGCGGGCTCCGCGCCGAGCGCCCGTTTGATGGCCGTCGCGGCCGTGAGTGGGTCGCGGCAGGCCGGATCGTGACAGATATACGTTCCGCGACCCGGCTGACGTCCGGTTTCGTCGCGGACGACCGATCCGTCCGCCGTGCGGACCAGCCTGATCATCTCGCGCTTGGCGCGCGGCGTGCGGCAGACCGCGCAGCTGCGGGTCGGAACGTGGTCAGGTCTTCGCTTCGGCATCGGCCGGTGCCTCCGCCTCCGCGCCCGGCTCGCGCCCGTCGAGAGCGGCCTCCTGACCGTCGTCGCCGTGCTCGATGTGGCCGCCACCGGCCGCGGCCGTCGCCACGCCGGCATCCGAGCGGATGTCGATCCGCCAGCCGGTCAGCTTGGCGGCCAGGCGGGCGTTCTGCCCCTCCTTGCCGATGGCGAGGCTGAGCTGCCGCTCGGGCACGATGACGTTGGCAATCTTGTGCTCCTCGTCGATCCGCACACTGAGCACCTCGGCCGGGCTGAGCGCCTCGGCCACGAAGCGCCCCGGGTCCTCGTCCCAGAGGACGATGTCGACCTTCTCGCCGTTGAGCTCGGCGACGATCGACTGGATCCTGGCTCCCCTTTGCCCGACCGCCGCGCCCTTGGCGTCGACGCCGGTCTGGCGGCTCTCGACGGCCACCTTCGAGCGGCTCCCCGCCTCGCGCGCGATGCCGCGGATGACGACGGTCCCGTTGTAGATCTCGGGGATCTCCATCTCCATCAGGCGGCGGAGGAAGCCACGATGCGTGCGGCTGGCGACGATGACCGGACCCCGGGTCGTGCGCCGCACCTCCATGACGTAGACCTTGAGGTGCTGACCGATGCGGTACGTTTCGTTCGGCAGCTGCTCGGTGACGGCCAACACGGCCTCGACGTCCTTGCCCATGTCGAGCACGACGGCCGAATCGGTCGTGCGCTGCACGTTGCCGGTCATGATCTCGCCCTCGCGGGCCGCGTACTGCTGGAAGACCACGTCCCTCTGGGCCTCGCGGAGGCGCTGCCGGTACACCTGGCCCGCCGTCTGGGCCGCGATCCGCCCGAGCTGAGCCTGCGTCACGTTCTCGGGGATGCGCACCTTGCCGCCGACGCCGGTGGTCGGGTCGATCTTCTGGGCGTCCGCCGCGGTCATCTGGGCTTCCGGATCCTCGATCTCCTGCTCCCCGGCAACGACCTCGTACTCGCGCGCCACGCTGATCTCGCCGGTCTCCGGGTTGACCGTCACGACCACGTTCTCGGGAGCATCGGCGTTTCGCCGGTAGGCCGATTCGATCGCCTGCTCCAGCGTATGGATCAGGATCTCTTGGGGCACACCTTTCTCGGCGTTCAGCTGGAGCAGTGCTCCAATGAAGTCTCGATTCATGCCCCGCTCCTCTTCCAGCAGACAAACAGAGACGTGGGAGGCGAACCGACCCACGTCTCAGGCGCTCAGTTCAGTATTTATGGTTCGCGATCGGCCGGTCGAACCGTGCGGAATGATACCCGATCCCCCCTTTTCCCGCCACCACCCGCCCTCTCTTTGTCCGGCATCTGACCGACGCGCGACCGTCCTATGCACCATGCTCGCGACCCAAACCGGACCCGGCCGGCCACTGGCGCTCAGTGACCGGCCGTTTCATCGGGAGGAGCGGGTTTCAATGGTCGCCAAGATGAACGGCCATATCGTCGTGGACGAGGTTGCGGACATCGATCCGAACGACGACTTGTTCGGGTATGGCCTTGCCGACGCGGTGTACGTCGCGCCAATCCCAGCGATCGATCGCCTGCCGCTCGATCATCCGGCCCGATTTGCCTGGGACCGATTGGAGGACGAGGTTCGGGCAGAGGTCGGCCCGCAGATCGCGAGCCTCGTGACCGACGCATTCCGGCGACGCATGCCATGGACGTGGGAGGACGACTGACCAGCGTCCGAGAGGCGACGAGACAACGAATAGGGCCCGCGGCGGCGCGGGCGACGCTCTTGCGCTAGCCAGCGGCGACCGGGTGACGATGACTGTGGCCGTGAGGTCACGACTCGTTTCGGAACGGCCACAGCCCCGGTCAGGCGTCGAGACGATGTTGAAGGGCGGCCGGGCGACCGGCCGGGCTGTAGCGCTTAGCCAGCACGGACGGGCGTCCGGCCGCCCATCACGATCCTCACCCGCCGGTGATGAGGCGCTGGATGTCCTGGATGCTGATGAGGATGACGAGCGCGATGAGGACCGCGAAGCCGGTCAGGTAGATGAGGGCCTCGCGCTCGGCCGGGAGCCGGCGCTGGCGGACCGCCTCGATGAGCACGACCGCGATCCGACCCCCGTCGAGCGGCGGGAATGGCAGGACGTTGAGGATCGCGAGGTTGATCGACAGGATGCCGACGAACTGGACGACCGCCAGCAGCCCCGCGTCGATCACCTCGCCGGTGATCTGGGCGATGCCGATCGGTCCGCGCGCGTCGCCGGCTCCGTCCGGGTTGAGCCCGATCAGGCCGCCGACGGCCGCGGCCAGCCCGCCGGGGATCTCGACCGCAGCCCGCGCCGCGGTCGAGAAGCCGATGCCCACCGCGTCGACAGGGTTCGTGGCCTGCGGCGGTCCCTCGCCGACCTCGTCGGCCCGCCAGCTGAAGCCGATGGCGCCGATCCCCTGGCTCAGCTGCTCATCGGTCAGCTCACGCGGCGTGACCGTCACGGTCGACGTCTCGCCGTCCCGGATGATCGTGAGCGTGACCGGCTCGCCGGCCTTGTTCGACACGTAGCTGGTGAGGTCGCGGGAGCGCTCGAACGTCCGACCGTCGGCGGCCGTGATGACGTCGCCGATCTCCAGGACCTCCTCGGCCGGGCTGTTCTCCTGGATCGTGAGCACGTGGAGCGGTCCAAGGCTCACCGGCTGCGGCAGCGCCGCGGCCCACCCGAAGGCCGCCCCGGCAAGCAGGAAGTTCATGGCCACGCCCGCGAGCAGCACGCCGATGCGGATCCAGATCGGCCGCCGGTTGAAGGCGCCCTCCATGGCGTGCTCGATCTCCGCATCGGTCAGTCCGCTCTCGCGAAGCCGCCGGATCTCGACGTCGCCGTCCTCGCCGAGCATGCGCACGAAGCCGCCGAGCGGAATCCAGTTCAGGCTGTACCGCGTGCCGTGCCACGTGACCGACGTGATCCGCGGCGGGAACCCGATCCCGAACTCCTCGACCGTGATGCCGGCGCGCTTGGCGGTGATGAAGTGCCCGAGCTCGTGAACGAGAACCAGCACCACCAGGATGGCGACGAAGGCGGCGACGGTGCCGATGACGTCCATCAGGCGAGCGACTCAGCCAGGGCGCCACGCACCTCGGCGTCGAGGCCGATGATGCCGGCGAGGTCCGGCTCGTCCGACGATCCCCATCGGTCCACGGCGGAGCCGATCGTCTCGGCGATGGCCGGGAAGGCGATCCGCCCAGCCAGGAAGGCCTCCACCGCCATTTCGTCGGCGGCGTTGAGGATGACCCCCCGGTTGCCGGCGTTCTCGGCGGCAGCGCGAGCGACGGCATAGGCGGGATAGTCCGCATCGGTCAATGGAGCGAACTCGAGGCTGCCCCAGTCTGCCGGCGCGGACGATGCGGCCGGGGAAGGCAGGCGCTGCGGGTAGGTCAGGGCGTACTGGATCGGCAGTCGCATGTCGGGGAGGCCGAGCTGCGCCTTGTACGAGCCGTCGGCGAACTCCACGAGCGAGTGCACGACGCTCTGGGGGTGGATCACTGCGTCGATCTTAGAGTACGGGAGCCGATACAACCATCGAGCCTCGATGACCTCGAACGCCTTGTTGACCAGGGTCGCCGAGTCGACCGTGATCTTCGGACCCATGCGCCAGGTCGGGTGCGCCAGCGCCTCGTCCGCGGTCACCGATCCGAGCTGCGCAGGGTCGCGACCACGGAACGGTCCCCCGCTGGCGGTCAGCACCAGACGCGCCACGTCGTCGATGCGTTCCCCCACCAGGCATTGCCAGATCGCCGAGTGCTCGCTGTCGACCGGGCGCAGCCGATCGAGCGGATCTCCCCCGAGCTCGTCGAGCAGCGCGGCGACGAGGTGACCGCCGGTTACTAGCGTTTCCTTGTTCGCGAGTGCCACGCGCTTGCCCGCTCGGAGCGCCGCCAGCACCGCGGGCAATGCGGCCATGCCGGTGGTGGCCACGACTACAAGGTCGACGCCGTCGGCGATCGCCAGCTCCTCGAGCCCGCCCGCCGCCCAGCGGTCGTCCACGCCAGCAGGCCGCTCACCGGGAGCCCACGCTCGCGCCCGCGGCCAGCCGGTGAGCTGTGCGGTGAATCGGTCATCGGCGTGACCCGCGGCGAGGCCCAGGACCTCGAAGCGGTCCCCGAGCGCGGCAACCACCTCGAGCGCCTGGCGCCCGATCGATCCGGTCGAGCCCAGGACGGCGAGGCCCGTCACACGGCCCGCCCGGCCACCAGGAGCGCGTAGCCGGCGAGGATGGGAGCGGCGAAGAGGAACGAGTCGATCCGGTCGAGGATGCCGCCGTGGCCGGGCACCAGGCCGCCGGAGTCCTTGCGACCCGCCGCGCGCTTGAGCATCGACTCTGCGAGGTCGCCCGCCTGCGCCGCCACGCCCACCACCGGACCGATGATGAGCGGGTGCCACGGCTCGAGGCCCACGAGCACCGCCCCGATCCCGGCCGCGATGGTGGCCAGCACGAGCCCGCCGACGAGACCCTCGATCGTCTTCGAGGGGCTGATGTGGTCGAGCATCCGCCGGCGGCCGATCAGCCGGCCGGTCATGTAGGCGCCGGTGTCGTAGCCCCACACCACGAGGACGAGGGTCAGCGCCCATGCCGCTCCCGAGCCGAGGCCGAAAGCCCCGACCGGCGTGTTCCACGACCCGCCCGGCGGCGCGAGGTGCGCGACGAGCACAATGGCGGGCAGGAGAAGGCCGACGTACGCGATGCCGAATGTTGTCGTCGCCCAGGTCTGGAACCCGGCGCGCGGATCGGCACGGGTGAAGGACACCAGCGCGAACAGGAGCATTGCGGCCACGAGGGTCGCCGCCACGAGGCCCGGCGGGTCGAGAGCGGTCAGGAGAGTGGTGACGACCCCGCCGACGCCTCCTTCGTTGGCGCTCACCAGGCCCGCGGCGGTCAGCGCCATGCCGGCCACGATGGCCAGCACCTGCGGCAGGCTCGTAGCCGGCCGCGTCGAGCAGGGCGACAACCTCGACGAGTGCCAGGAAGGCGACGATGCCGATCAGCAGAGATAGCCATGGCTCGCCGAGGAAGACGATCGCCAGGATCAGCGGCGCGAGGATCAGGGCAGTGACCAGCCGCGTGCGAAGCATCGGTCAGCCTCCGAACCGGCGCTCGCGGCGCTCGTACTCGGCCAGGGCGGCGTCGAGGTCGTCGGCGGTGAAGTCGGGCCAGTACTTGGCGCAGAAGACGAGCTCGGCGTAGGCGGCCTGCCAGAGCAGGAAGTTGCTCGTGCGCTGGTCGCCGCCGGTGCGGATGACGAGGTCGACGTCGGGCTGGCCGGCCGTGTAGAGGTAGTCGGCGAAGTGCGCCTCGTCGACGCCGTTGGGGTCGACCTTCGCCGCCATCAGGGCCCGAGTCGCGTCGATGATCTCCGCTCGCCCGGAGTAGTTGAAGCAGATGTTGAGCGTGATGCCGCGCCCGCTGCTGGTGCGGTCCTCGGCGGCGCGGATCGAGCGCTGGACGTCCGACGGCGCCTCGTGGAGGCGACCGATGACTCGGACGCGGACCCCCTCGGTGACCAGCTCGTCGGTGTACTGGCGCACGGCCCCGTCGATGAGCCCGAACAGCCCGGAGACCTCGTCGTCCGGGCGCGCCCAGTTCTCGGTGCTGAAGGTGTAGACGCTGAGCGTCTCCACGCCGCGGTCACGGGCGCGACGAACGACCGGGCGGATGGCCTCGATGCCCTGGACATGCCCGGCGAGCACCGGCAGCCCGCGTTCTCGCGCCCAGCGTCGGTTGCCGTCGGCGATGATCGCCACGTGGCGCGGTCGGGCCGGCTCCGGCACCGGTCAGACCTCCAGGATCTCTGTTTCCTTGCGGTCGGCGCGCGCGTCGATGGCCTCGATGTGCCGATCGGTCAGCTTCTGGAGGTTCTCGAGCTCGCGCCGCTCCTCGTCCTCGCCGAGGTCGCCGTCACGGAGGCCCTTCTTGAGGGCGTCCGCCGCCTCCCGCCGATGGTTGCGGACCTCGACGCGAGCTTCCTCGGTCCGTCGTCGCACCTGCTTCACCATCTCACGGCGGCGCTCCTCGGTGAGCGGCGGCACGTTGAGCCTGACGACGGTGCCATCGACGTTGGGCACCAGGCCGATGTCGCTCTTGGTGATCGCCTTCTCGATCGCCGACAGGACCGATCGGTCCCACGGCTGGATGACGATGAGGTGCGGGTCCGGCGTGCTGATGCCGGCAACCTGGTTCAACGGCGTCTGGGTGCCGTAGTAGTCGACGGTGATCCGCTCGACCATCCCGGTCGAGGCGCGCCCGGTACGGACGGTGGCGAAGTCGCGCTCCATGGCCTCGATGGCGCGCAGCATCTTCGGCTCGATCGCGGTCAGCGCCTCGTGCATCATCGGGACTCCTCTCCTGCGATCAGCGTACCGATGCGCTCGCCGCGGACCGCCCGGGCGATGTTCCCCGGAACGGTCATGTCGAACACGACGATCGGCATCTCGTTGTCCATCGCCAGGCTGACGGCGGTCGCGTCGAGCGCCTGGAGCCGGTTGCTCAGCAGCTCGGTGTAGCCGATGCGGCTGTAGCGCTGGGCCTCCGGGTGCTTCTCCGGGTCGGCATCGTACACCCCGTCCACCCGGGTCGCCTTGAGGATGACCTGGGCGTGGACCTCCACCGCGCGCAGCGTTGCGGCGGTGTCGGTCGTGAAGTACGGATTGCCGGTGCCGGCCACCATGACGACCACGCGGCCCTTCTCGAGGTGCCGCACGGCACGGCGCCGGATGTATGGCTCGCAGATCTCGTTCATGGCGATTGCGCTCATCACCCGTGTCGGCTGGCCGAGCTGCTCGAGCGCGTCCTGGAGGGCGAGGCCGTTCATGACGGTCGCCAGCATGCCCATGTAGTCGCCGGTGGCGCGGTCCATGCCCTTGGCGCTGGCGGCCAGCCCGCGGAAGATGTTCCCGCCGCCGACCACGATCGCGGCCTGGATGCCCTCGGCCACGGCATCGGCCACCTCCCGAGCGATCTTCCGCACTGTGCCGGGATCGATGCCGTACTCGGCGTCGCCGAGCAGCGCCTCGCCGGAGAGCTTCAGCAGCACCCGACGTGGGGGCGTGGTCGCCAGGGCGGCGGCCGCATCGGTCATGCGATCGCAGACGCCTCCCCGGCATCGGTGTCAGCTGGCGTGGACTCGCCGACGGCCATGCGGGCGAAGCGCGCGACCCGGATGTTCTCGCCGAGCAGGGCGACCTTCTCGGTGATCAGGTCGGCGACCTTCTGGTCGGTGTCTCGATATGGCTGCTCGAGCAGGCAGACCGACTCGAACCACTTGTTGAGCTTGCCCTCGACGATCATCGGGATCCGATCGGCGGGGCGTCCCTCGCGCTCGGCGTCGACCGTGAAGAGCCGCTTCTGCTCCTGGACGTCCTCGGCCGGCACGTCCTCGCGGCTGATGTAGGCCGGCTCCAGCGCGGCGACGTGCATGGCGACCGCCTGGGCGAGCTTCTGGAAGTCCTCGGTGCGTGCGACGAAGTCGGTCTCGCAGTTGAGCTCGAGCAGAACGCCTAGGCGCGATCCGTGATGGATGTAGCTCGCGATCACTCCCTCGCGCGCCACCCGGCCGGCCTTCTTCGCGGCCGTCGAGAGCCCCTTCTCGCGCAGCCAGAGCACCGCGGCGTCGAGGTCGCCTCCGGACTCCTCGAGCGCGCGCTTGCAATCCATGATGCCGGCACCGGTCTTCTCACGGAGCCGCTTCACATCCTCTGGCTTGATCATCAGTGTGTTGGTCATGGTCCTTTCCCGGCGCGCCTAGTGGCCCGCCTCCCTGGTGTGCTGGTCGATCATGCGCTCGTGCTCCCGGTCGGGGTCGTGCTCCGGCTCGCCCTCGTCGAGGTGGGCCGCTCGGCGCGCCCGTGCCTTGCGCTCCTCTTCCTCGTCGTCCTCCGGCTCGGGCTCGAAGACGAGCGCCTCGCCCGATGCCAGCGCGGCGGTGTAATCCGCTTCAGAGGTGAGCGTCGCGTCGTCGACCGGCGGCATCGCCTCGGCCTGCTCGAACTCCTCGTCGAGCTTCGCCTGCCGCTCCTGCTGTGCCGTCGAGGCCGCGTCGGCCACCAGGCCGCAGATGAGGCGCACCGAGCGGATCGCGTCGTCGTTGGCCGGGATGACCCAGTCGATGACGTCCGGGTCGCAGTTCGTATCGGTCATGGCGACGATCGGGATCTCGAGGCGGCGCGCCTCCGCCACGGCGATCGACTCGCGGTGCGGGTCGACGATGAAGACCGCTCCCGGCAGCCGGCGCATCTTGCGGATGCCACCGAGGGCCGCGTCGAGCTTGTTGATCTCCTCGGTCAGCTTCGAGGCCTCCTTCTTCGTGAGGCGCTCGAACTCGCCGGCATCGCGCCGGGCCTCGAGGGCCTCGAGGCGCTGGATGCGACGCTTGATCGTCGTGAAGTTGGTGAGCATCCCGCCCAGCCAGCGCGTGTTGACGTAGTGCTGGCCCGATCGCTGCGCAGCCTCGGCCAGCGCTTCCTGGGCCTGCTTCTTGGTCCCGACGAAGAGGACGCTTTCGCCGCGGCGAACGGTCTCGCGGATGTACTCGAGCGCGGCGTCGAGCCGGCTGACCGTCTGGGCCAGGTCGATGATGTGGATTCCGTTGCGCTCGGCGAAGATGTACTCGCGCATCTTCGGGTTCCAGCGCCGGGTCTGATGCCCGAAGTGGACGCCCGCTTCGAGCAGCTGCTTCATGCTGGTGGCAGCCACGTGTGTACCTCCGGTTGTTCCTCCGCCCGGCATCGGCTCCCGGGTCGACCCTCGATGGCTACGAGGGCACCGCCGACCAGCGAGATCCGCCAAGCGTGTGTGATGGGACATCGCTCGCGGAGGCCCGCGAGCTGCGCTGAGTATAGCCGTTCCCGCGCTCAGGCACCAATGAGGCTCGTCGGGAGCTCCCTACCCGCGGTTGAATTCCGACCGCGCGGCACCCCATGTTTAACCAACTGGTTGAACATAGATCGAGTCACCTCCGGTGAACGTCTTCCGCCCTTGCACGAGTAAGTGCACCGATCCGCACCGAACGGTACGGAAGTACCCCCAAGGTCCCCCATGCGTACCTTGACCCTCCGAAGGGCCCTCCTAGCATCGGTCACCCGTCCGATTGCACCGCCTGGAGGACCGATCCATTGCGAGCCCCACGCCCGGCTCTGATCGGAGGTATCGCCCTCGCGATCGCCATCACCCCCGTGCTCGCCGCCACCGTCCTCGCGGCCGACCCGACCGTGGTCGTGCAGCCCGGAGACACCCTCACCGCCATCTCGAAGCGCCACGGCGTGTCGGTGCGACGCCTCGTCAAGCTCAACGACCTCGCGAGTGCGAACCGCATCTACGCCGGCCAGCGGCTTCGTGTAGGCCTCGAGGGGTCCGATTCGTCCGCTGCACCCACGGCCGCCGCGCCCACAACCGCCCACGTCGTCAGCCGTGGATCGTCGCTGTGGGCCATCGCAAAGGGCTATGGCGTGAGCGTGAGCTCCATCGTCGCCGCCAACCGCATCGCCAACCCGAGCCGCATCTTTGCCGGCCAGCGCCTCGTCATCCCGGGTGCTTCCGCGCCCGCGGCATCGGGGTCGCGCGCGTCCGGAGGCGGTAGCCCGGCGCCGAGGCAGGCTCAATCACGCGTTCATGTCGTCAGTCGCGGATCGTCGCTGTGGGTTATCGCCGGGCACTACGGCGTGAGCGTGAGCTCCATCGTGGCCGCCAACAGGCTTGCCAACCCGAGCCGCATCTTCGCAGGCCAGCGCCTCGTCATTCCTGGCGCTGCGCCGCCCGCGGCAGGCGCTGCGCCGCGGCCGAGCATGCCCGCCTCGATGGCCGAGCTGGTCGCCGAGCGCGACTGGGTGCGACGGGTGATCGTGCACGAGGCCGATTCCCTGGGCGTGCCCGCGCGCTCTGGCATTGGCGGTTGCCTGGCAGGAGTCGGGGTGGCAGCAGGGCGTGGTGAGCCACGCCGGGGCGGTCGGGGTGATGCAGCTCATGCCCGGAACCGCCGACTGGATCGGGCAGACGATGCTCGGCCGGCCGGTCCGAATCCGCGACGCGCGCAGCAACATCGTCGCCGGCATTTGGCTGCTCCGCCACTACCTGGACCGATACGACGGCAACCGCGACCTCGTCCTGGCCGCCTACTACCAGGGCCAGCGCGCGGTGGACAGCCACGGCATCTATCCGGTGAGCCGTCCCTACATCGCCTCGATCAGGTCACTCGAGCGGCTCTTCGGCGGCTGACACTTAGCCGATGCCCGGCACGCGGACGACATGCCACCGGCCGGGCTCCTCGCTCGGCTCGACCGTGACGAGGTCGATGCGAAGCGCGCGATGAGCGTGCCGGCCGCTCGCGCCGATCGCCGCCAGCGTTCGTCCCAGGCGCGTCACACGTCGGGCATCAACGGTCACCGCGGCTTCGCCGGTCCGTCGCGTTCGGCGTGCGCGGACCTCGATCGCGACGAGCGTGCGCGCCGGATCGATGGCCACGAGGTCGACCTCCCCGCCGGTCGGCGACCTGGCGCGACGCTCGACGACGCGCCAGCCGGCATCGGTCAGCCAGCCTTCGACCGCGGCCTCGGCGGCAAGACCGAGCAGGTGACGAGGGTCGCCCATCGGCCGATCATGGACGGCGACGCTTACCGGGCACTTACCGGCCGCTTACCGGCGGATCAGGCTGACGCCGAGAGCGACCTCGAGCTCATCCACGGCGTCGAGGCCTTCGACTTCTTCGAGGCCTTCGGGCGTCGCGAAGTCGAGCTGCATCTGCTCGCCGAGCTCCACGGCACGGACTCGGGCAAACGAGCGACGGTGGAAGGCGGTGATGCCGTGCTGCTCGATCCCCTGCCGGTGGTCGAGGGTGGCGTAGCCGGCGTTGTGCTCCCAGCCGTAGTAGGGGTAGCGGGAGGCGAGTCGCTCCATGAGGCGGTCACGGACGACCTTGGCCACGATCGATGCGGCCGCGATCGAATAGCAGCGTGCGTCGCCGCGAACGATGGCCGTATACGAGCCGACGTGCTCCTGGAAGCCGTAGACGCGCAAACCGTCGATGAGGACGTGCTCGCGCTCGGCGACCCGGCAGATCGCCCGGCGCATGGCGAGGTTCGTGGCGTGATAGATGTTGATGCGGTCGATCTCGGCGACGCTCGCCGCACCGATGCCCACGGCCAGCGCACGCCGGCGGATGAATGGGAAGAGGCGCTCGCGCTGGACGCGGGAGAGCATCTTCGAGTCGCGGACGCCGGGGACGCGGCGCGCGTATGGCGGCCAAGCAACCGCGGCGGCCACCACCGGACCGCTCAGGGATGCGACGCCGACTGCATCAGCGCCGACGATGACGGTGCGCCCGGCCTGCCAATACTCGCGCTCGAAGCGCGTCGAAGGCCGCATCACGCGCTGCGGACGTCGCTTGCCGGTCATGCCCCAGTCTAGGCCGCCGTGGAGGCGGCGGACGGTCAGTTGGCGCGGCGCTCGCGGAGGGTGGCGGACTTGCCGACGCGGTCGCGCAGGAAGTAGAGCTGGGCGCGTCGCGCGACGCCGTGGCGGACGACCTCGATCTTGTCGATTCGCGGCGCGTGGACCATGAAGGTCCGCTCCACGCCGACGCCGCTCGCGATGCGGCGGACGGTGATCGCCTTGTTCAGACCACCGCCGCGCATGCGCATGACCGTGCCCTCGAAGACCTGGATCCGCTCGCGGTTGCCCTCGACCACCTTGACCGAGACGCGCACGGTATCGCCGGGGGCGATGTCCGGGACATCGGTCCGGAGCTGCTCGCGCTCGAGCTCCTTGATGGCGTTCATCGGGGCGACCTCGTTCTCGCGGCTCGTACCGCGGCTGACGGTGTGACAAACGAACGCGACCGCTGACAGCGGCCGCGACGGGCGGGAGTATAGCAGCGGCCCGCGCGACGCGGCAAGGCGAGGCTAGGCGCCCTCGTCGCGGAGTTCGTCGAGGATGGACCGATCCACATCGGTCAATGGCGCCGACCCCAGGAGGTCCGGCCGCCGCTCGAGGGTGCGCCGCAGGGCCTCGCGCCGACGCCAGCGATCGACCTCGCCGTGGTTGCCGCCGAGGAGGAGCGGCGGCACGTCGAGGTCGCGGAACCGCTCCGGGCGGGTGTACTGCGGGTGCTCGAGGAGGCCCGGTCGGCGAACGAGTCGGACTCGTGCGAAGCCTCCTGGATGGCGCCGGGCAGGAGGCGCACGACCGTGTCGATCAGCACGAGGGCCGGCAGCTCGCCGCCGGTGAGGACGTAGTCGCCGATGCTCACCTCGCGGTCCACCAGCGTCCGCACGCGCTCGTCGATCCCCTCGTAGCGCCCTGACACCAGCGCCAGGTGCGTAGCGCGCGCGAGGTCGCGGGCCAGCGCATCGGTCAGGCGCTCACCGGCCGGGTCCAGCAGGATGATGTGGGCGCCCGCGTCACGCAGCGGCTCGATCGCCGCGAAGAGCGGCTCGGGGCGCATGACCATCCCCGCACCGCCGCCGTAGGGATAGTCGTCCACAGACCGATGACGGCCGAGGCCGTGCTCGCGCAGGTCGTGGACGCCGAACTCGACGATCCCCTGCTCCGCCGCCCGGCCGATGATCGAGGTGCGCAGCGGAAGCTCGAAGAGCTCCGGGAAGATCGTGACGACATCGATCCGCATCGGTCAGCGCACCTCCTCGGCATCGTCGGGCGCGACGACCATGACCCCGGCCTCGAGGTCGATGCGCTGGACGGCGCTGCGCAGGGCTGGAACGAGCCGCTCTCCCGCCGGGCCGACGATGCGGTACACCTCGTTGCCGCCGGCGCGGAATACCTCGACCAGCTCGCCGACCGGCTCGCCGTCGGGAGACTCGACCCGCAGGCCGATGAGGTCGTCCCAGTAGTACGCGCCGTCGTCGCAGCGCGCGGGTCGGAACCTCGAGGTAGCGCCCGGTCGAGCGCCTCGGCCGCCTCGCGGCTGTCGATCCCGTCGAGGTGGATCACCGGGACCCGGCCGCCGGACTCGACGTGCCGGATCGCGGCGGGCAACGGCATCGCCCTCGGGCCAGACCTCGGCATCGGGCTCGAGACGCTCGGGCCAGTCGGTCAGGATCTCGACGCGCAGCCCGCCCTTGAGCCCCTTGGCGCCGAGCACGCGAGCGACGGCGCGCCGATCACTCGGCGTCGGAGACGATCTCGAGCTCGACGTGGCGTCCGTCCCGGGCGGCCATCACCCGCAGCAGGCTGCGCAGGGCGTTGGCGATCCGGCCGTCGCGGCCGATGACCCGGCCCATATCTTCCTGGTCGACACCGAGCGTGAGGAGCGTTTCGTCGCCGTCTTCCTCGACCTCGACGAAGACCGCGTCCGGCTTGTCGACGAGCGACTTGGCGACGTACTCGAGGAACTCCTTCACGACTCGCTTGCCTTCTCGCTGTCGGCGGGCGCGGCCTCTTCCTCGACCGTCGCCTCGGCAGGTGCCTCTTCGGCGGGCGGCTCGTCAGCCGCGGGAGCCTCCTCCACCGCCGGCTCGTCAGAGGGAGCCTCGGCGGATGCCGGAGCCTCCTCCACGATTGCCTCTTCGGCGACCGGAGCCTCCTCCTCAACGGCGGGGGCCTCCACGGGTGCCTCGTCAGCCGCCGGAGCCTCCTCGACTGGGGCCTCGGCAGCAGCAGCGGGTGCTTCCTCGGCGGCCGCAGCCGCGGCCGGTGCCTCCTCGGGAGCCGATGCCGCGGCCTGGGCCTTCGCGGCAGCCTTGCGCGACGGCTTGGCGGCGGTGCTGCGGGTTGCGCGCTTCGGAGCCGGCGCTTCGGCGCCGGCCTTCGCCGTGGCCTCGGCCTGGCGCATGAGCTTGACGACTGCGTCGGAGGGCTGGGCGCCCTTGCCGATCCAGGCGTTGATCTTGTCGGTCTCGAGCTGGACCGTGGCGGGCTCGGTGAGCGGGTCGTAGAAGCCGAGGATCTCGAGCGCGCGCCCATCGCGCGAGCGGCGCTTGTCGATGGCGATCACGCGATACGCGGGGCGCTTCGTGGCCCCGACGCGCGTCAGCCGGATTGCAACTGCCAAGGGGTTCTACCTCTGGTGTGGATTTGCGAACGGATGGAATCGGCTCACGGCTCTTCGACGGTGAGCACTGCGTGGAATTCGATCTGATCGGGCCGGGATGGGACGGTGAGTGCGAAGGACCCGAGCCCCGAAAGGATATCGCGTGCGTCGTCAGGGAGCTCGACGACCAGGCTGAGCAGGCCGCCCAGCGTGCCGACGTCGACCCACGCCTCGGTCCCGGCGCGGTCTCCGGCGACCTCGAACGCCTGCTGGTAGGCGCTCGTGCCGTCGAGGGTGAAGCCATCGGCGCGGGCCTCGGCGACGGCCGCGACATCCCCGGCGTTGAGGCCGATGACCACGACGCCGTCCACCACCGCGTACGCCGCATCGATCGTGCCCGGCACCGAGATCGTCGTGACCTCGATCCCCTCGAGCGTCTCGGTCGAGCTGGTCCCGCCGGTCGAGCCGATCCGGTCGGCCACTTGCCCCAGCGTGTCGGTCGCCGCCTCCGGGTCCGGCGGCCGGAGCAGGAGCTGGCCCGACGGCATCCCGCCCAGACCGATCCCGCCGAAGGCGATGGCCGTCTCGCCCTCGAGGAGCGGTAGGACGTCTTCGTCGAGGTCGACGCCCAGGGCGAAGGCCGCCAGCGCGCGGATCGTGTCGAGCGTGCTGGTGATCTCCTCGCCCTCCGGCACCTCGCCGGCCACGGCGAGCGCCTGCTCGAGCGCGTCGCGCATGCCGAAGACGGTGACCTCGGCCAGGGTCCGCTCGGGCATCCATCCGGTGAGGGTGCCCTGCTGGGGTGCCGGAGCCTCAGCCGGCGACCCCGCCGCAGCGGACAGTGGGGCGCTGCCGCTCAGCCGCAGGCCATCGGTCTCGGCGACGAGGACTGCGCTGGCGGTCGTGGCGCCGCCGAGGTCCGTGGCGGTCCCCGATGCCTCGGCCACGCCGGCGAGGTCGACGTAGAACGAGGCCAGGTGATCGTCGGGCAGCGGCTCCATGGCCTCGGCGAAGGCCGGTTGCGTGGAAAGCGACTCCGTACCGGCACTCGTGTCGATGACGGCATGGACCGCATCGGCGCTGATGCCGAGGGCGACGATCCCGTCCACCACCGCGTATGCCCGTCCCTCGCCCACCTGGACCTCTACCCCCTGGTACGTCTCCGTCGTCACGGTCACGCCCTGGTCGGCGCTGAGGTCATCGAGCGATGAACGCGCAACGTCGGGGTCGCTGGTCTCGGCCAGGATCACCGCCGCCACCTCGGCCGTATCGGTCCCGGCCGGCCAGGCGGCGATGGCGACCTGGTCGCCGAGCCAGGGCTTCACGTGCGCCCGGTAGTCGATCATCCCCAACGCCAGAAGGTTCTGGACGACCTGGTCGATCTTCTCGTCGAGGGCCGCCTCATCGGCGAATCCGGGAAGGCGGCTGATGAGCCCGGAGAGGTTCATCTGCTGGCCGGTGGACGGCTGGAGGTAGAGGTTGGCGTAGATGACGGCGTTCGCCGGCGCCAGCGTGGCGGCACGGTCCGCTGCCCCGGCGAAGAGAAAGAAGTAGCTGGCGACGACCGCGACGCCGACGATGCCGATGAGGGTGACCGAGGCGATGACGAGCCGATGCATCCGGTGGTCAGCGACCCAGCAGGGCGCCGAGGCCGGCCCCCGTGCGCGGCATCTTGCCGCCGGAGATCATCTTCATCATCTTCTGCATCTCGACGAACTGCTTCAGGAGCCGATTGACCTCGGCGGTCGAGGTCCCGCTGCCGAGCGCGATGCGCCGGCGACGGCTGGCCTTGATGAGCTCCGGCCGGCGTCGCTCCTCCGGCGTCATCGAGTCGATGATCGCCTCGATGCGCTTCATCTGGCCCGAGTCGACCGCCTCCTGCGCCGCGCCGGCCATCTGGCCCGCGCCGGGAATGAGGCCGACGAGCTGGCCGATCGGTCCCATCTTCTTGATCTGGTCGAGCTGGCTGCGGAAGTCCTCGAGCGTGAAGCGGTTCTCCATCAGCCGCTGCGCCGCGCGCTCGGCCTCCTCGGTGTCGACCGTCTCCTGCACGCGCTCGACGAGGCTGACGATGTCGCCCATGCCCAGGATGCGCTGTGCGAGGCGGTCGGGATGGAAGGCCTCCAGGCCATCGGTCCGCTCGCCGGTGCCGAGGAAGCTGACCGGCAGCCCGGTCGCCGAACGGATGCTGAGCGCCGCGCCACCGCGGGCGTCGCCGTCCATCTTGGTCAGCACGAGGCCGGTGATCGGCAGCTTGGCGTGGAACGCCTCCGCGACCTTCACCGACTCCTGGCCGGTCATGGCGTCGACCACGAGAAGCGTCTCGGCGGGCGTTACCTTGCCGGAGATGCGGACCAGCTCGTCCATCATCGCCTCGTCGACGTGGAGGCGGCCGGCGGTGTCGAGGATCATGACGTCGACGCCTCGCGCCTTCGCCGCCTCGAGCCCGGAGCGCGCGACCTCGAGCGCGGGCGTCCCGACCGGGCGGGTATGGACCTCGACCCCGACCTGGTCGCCGAGCTGCACGAGCTGGTCGACCGCCGCCGGCCGATACACGTCGGCGGCCACGAGCAGCGGCCGCTTCCCGTCCTTGCGCAGTCGCACCGCCAGCTTGGCGGCCGTCGTCGTCTTGCCCGAGCCCTGGAGGCCGACGAGCATGAGCACCGACGGCTTCGCCTCGAGCTGGAGCTTGTGGCGCTCCCCACCGAGCACGGCGACGAGCTCGTCGTGGACGATCTTGACGATCTGCTGGCCGGGGTTGACCCCGTTCAGGACGTCGGCGCCGATGGCACGCTCACGGACGCGGGCGACGAACTCCTTGACGACCTTGAAGTTGACGTCGGCCTCGAGCAGGGCGAGGCGGATCTCGCGCAGCGACTCGTCGAGGTCGGCCTCGGTGATGCGCGCCTTGCCGCGAAGGCGCTGGGTGACGCCCTGGAGGCGCGCGGACAGAGATTCGAACATGGGGGACCGATACGGGTGTCTCATGGCCGGCGCGACGACACCGGCAAACGGCTGCCCATTCTAGGGGCGGCGGAGTCGGGCGGCAACGAGCCGCATCCGGCTATTCCGCGAAGAGCCACTCCACGAACGCCTCGGGGTCGAACGGGGCGAGCGCATCGACCTCCTCGCCGACGCCGGCGAAGACGATCGGCACGCCCAGCCGATCGGCGGCGGCCAGCGCGACGCCGCCCTTGGCGCTGCCGTCGAGCTTGGTGAGCACGATGCCGGTCACGCCCGCCTCACGACTGAAGGCCTCGGCCTGGACGAGCCCGTTCTGGCCCGTCGTCGCGTCGAGTACGAGCAGTACGTGGCGCGGTTGGTCGGGAAGGCGCCGCTCGATGACGCGCCGGATCTTCGCGAGCTCGTCCATGAGCTGCTGCTTGTTCTGGAGCCGCCCGGCCGTGTCGACGAGGACCGCGTCGAGGCCTCGCGACTCGGCGGCGGCCACCGCGTCGAAGGCCACGGCGCCTGGGTCGGCGCCGGCCCGCTGCGCCACGACCGGCACCCCGAGCTGCTCGCCCCAGATCCGCAGCTGCTCGATCGCCGCCGCGCGGAACGTGTCGGCGGCCGCCAGCGCCAGCGGTGTGACCCTCGGCGAGCAGCCGGTTGGCGAGCTTGGCGATGGTGGTCGTCTTGCCGGTGCCGTTGACGCCAACGAACAGGATGACCGATGGGGCGGGGCCCAGCTCGAACGTGCCCGAACCGACGCGTGCGAGGCGGTCGCGGATCTCGGTCGCCAGTGCCCGACGTGCGTCCTCGCCGGTCCGGCCGCCATCGGCTCGGAAGCGCTCGCGGGCGGCGTCGATGAGCTCGAGCGTGGTCGTTGCCCCGACGTCGCCGCCGATGAGCACCTCCTCCACCTCGTCCCAGGTGGCATCGGTGGCCGGCGAGCTGCCGAGGATCGAGCGCAGCCGCGCACCGATGCCCGACGGCGCGGCTCGAAGGCCCATGCCTCGGGCCTCTCGCCGCGGTCGCGCGACGGTCGCCGGCGGCGGGGCGGGCTCGGCGGTGGGGGGAGCCTCGGGCTCCGGCGGGTCGCGGCGTCGGCGGAACACCTAGGCGCCGACCTCGACGGGCACGTCGGCCAGCCGCAGCGAGAGGACTCGGCTGACGGCGGCATCGGTCATCGTCACGCCGTAGATCGTATCGGCCACCTCGATGGTCGCCCGGTTATGGGTGATGACGACGAAGTCGATCGACTCGCTGAGCTTGCGCAGCGCCTCGGCGAAGCGGCCGATGTTCGCCTCGTCCAACGCGGCGTCGACCTCGTCGAGGATGCAGAACGGGACCGGGTTGACGGTGAGCATGGCGAACAGCAGCGCCACCCCGGTAAGCGCCCGCTCCCCGCCCGAGAGCATCGCGAGGCGCTGGAGCCGCTTGCCGGGAGGGCGCACGACGATCTCGATGCCGCCGGGCGCGTCCCCATCGGCATCGTCGGAGCGCTGCAGGGAGGCAGACCCGCCCGCGAACAGGAGGCGGCAGAACTCGTCGAACTTCTCGCCGATGGCGCGGAAGGCGGCGTCGAATTGCTCCTCGATCTCCGCGTCGAGCTTCCCGATGAGCTCCTCGGTCGACCCGATCGCGCCCCGCAGGTCGGCGTCCTGGCCGGACATCTCCTCGAGCCGGGTCGCCACCTCGCGGTGCTCCTCGACGGCGAACGGGTTGACCGAGCCGATCTGTGCCAGCGTGCGTCGCACGCGACGGCTCTCCGATCTCGAGCGCGTCGTCGTCGAGTGCATCGATCTCGTCGAGCGGCGCCTCGATGCTCGTCTCGGGCAGCCCGTCCAGCGCCAGCTCGCGCTCGCGCGCCAGCGCGGCGAGTGCCTCGTCCCGGAGCGACGCTTCGATGGCGGTGGCCTGCGCCGCTCGCTCCAGCTCGCCGAGCCGTGCGCCTCCCCCGCCCTGGTCGCGCTCGAGCTCGAGCAGCTCGGTGCGCCGGGCGCTGCGCTCGGCTTCGGTGCGCTCCTGGGCCGTTGCCGCTTCTGCGTCGGCGGCACGGGCGGTAACGGCCTCCGCCTCGAGCGCGTCGCGCTCCGCGCTAAAGCGCTCGACGATCGCGCGCCGGTCGGGAAGCGCCGAGCTCAGCTGGGCCACTCGCGCCTCGCGCAGCGACCGGTCGCCTCGCCGGCCGGCAACCCGGGTCTCGAGCGTCTCGGCCTCGCCGCGGGTGGCGTTCCAGGCGTCCCTCGCCGCGTCCCGCGCACGGGCGCGGTCATCGCGCGTCGCTCGGGCGCGGTCGGCCGCCTCCTGGAGCTCGGCGAGCCCGGCGGGCGGCGTCGCCGACCCGTCCGCCACGCCGGGTCCGGGATCCTCGGCAAGCTCCGCGTCGAGCTGGGCCAGCCGCTCGGACTGTCGCGTCAGGTTCGTGCCGGCCGACTCGACCTCGGCTCGCTGACGGCGCAGGGTGGCATCGGCCTCGTCTGTCGACTCGCGGGCGGCCAGGTGCGCGTCGCGCGCTGCGCGCAGGCGCTCCGCGGTGTCGTGCGCATCGGCCTGGGCGGCGCGTGCCTCGGTCTCCATCCGTCCGACGGCGGCGGTCAGCTCTCGGCGGCGGGCGTGGGCGCGGGCCGATGCCCCACCGGGCGGGTCGGCGCGCCCGCGCAGGACGATCACCCCGCGGCCGTCGGCCAGGTCGCCCTCGGCGGTGACGGCGCTCCAGCCCGGCGGCAGCCGCTGCCATCCGTCGAGCAGCGCACCGACGTCGGGAGCCACCGCGGTCCGACGGAATGCCAGTGGCGCGCCGTCGCCGGATCCGGTCCATTCGGCCAGCGTCCGCTCGGCGCCGACCGCCTCGAGCGCCGCACGGCGACCGTCGTCGCCATTGGCCGACGTCCCGGCCAGCAGTCGCGCCGCACCGCGGGCGCCACCGAGCTCACCTCGCGGGTCGTCGCCGGTCCACAGCAGCGCGCCTTCCAGCTCGCCGCCGACCACCGCTTCGACCGCCGGCCACGAGGCCTCGGGCGCGTCGATCGTGTCGAGCAGGCTCGACCAGCCCGCAGCCGCCAGGCGCCGGCCAAGTCGGGATTCGGCGTCGTGCGGCTCCTCGGCCGCCGCCAGCTCGGCGCGCGTGGCCCGCAGGCGTTCGGCGATCTCGACGGCGACCTGACGCGCCGCGTCGGAGCCTGCCTGGGCGGCGTCGCGCTCCTCCTCGGCCAGTGCCAGTGCCGCACTCGCGGCCATCGCGCGAGACTCGGCTGACTCGAGTGCCGAACGTGCCTCATCGAGCCCGGTCCGCGCCTCGCTGACCGCGACCGCCTGCTGCTCGCGCTCGGCGCTGGCCTCGTTCCACCGCGCTCGGCGTCGCGCGGCCTCCTCCGACTCGCGGGCGGCGGCGGCGATCCGATCGCTCTCGGTTGCCCGCAGCTCGGACACTGCCTCCTCGGCGGCGAGCAGCGCCTCGTCGGCCGCAGCCAGCTCCGCGACCGCGAGGCGCCAGCCCTCCTCGGCCTCGGTCGCGCGGCGAATGGCTGGCGCAACCTCGGCGACTGCCTCGTCATCGGTGCTGTCGAGCTCGCGCTGCGCCTCCGCCAGCTCGGCGCTCTCGCGCTCGAGGGCGGCAGTCAGCTCGCGCAGCCGGCCGTCGAGCGCCTCGAGCCGTCCCTCGGCACGGATCACGGCCTCGCGCGTGGTCTCGCGGGCACGGCCGGCCACGCGTGCCGCATCCTCGGCCCCCCAATAGCGCTCCTCGGCTGCCTGCACGGCGGCCCGCCCGGCGTCCTGCGTCTCGCGGAAGGCGGCCAGCGCCGACTCGGCGCCCGCCGCTGCCCTTCGCGCCTTGCCCAGTGCCGCTCGCGCGGCCTGCTCACGGCGCCGGTGCGACGCCACCACCAGCGCACGGGCCCGTGCTCCGAGCGCGTCGTGCTGCTGCTGATGCTCGGCCTGGAGCGCGAGGCGCCGGACCTGCGGCTTCAGCTCGGCGATGAGGTCGCTCACCCGGGTGAGGTTGTCGCGCGACTTCGCCAGCCGTACCGACGCCTCGTTGCGACGCACCTGGAGCCCCTTGACTCCCGCCGCCTCCTCGAACAGCTGGCGCCGTTCCTCGGGTCGCAGCGAGAGCGCGGCGTCGACGGTCCCCTGCCCCACCACGACCAGCTCGTTCGCGCCCAGCCGCCCCTCGCCCAGCAGCTCCACGACGTCGCGCAGCCGCGCGCGCGCCCCGTTGATCAGGTACTCGCTCTCCCCGGACCGATACGCCCGCCGGCCGACCGAGACCTCGGCGAAGTCGATCGGCAGCCAGCCGTCGCCGTTGTCGAGGGTCAGGATCGCCTCGGCCATGCCCTGCGGTCGGCGCTGCTCGGAGCCGGCGAAGATGACGTCGTCGGCGCGGCGCGTGCGCAGCGAGCGGTTCGACTGCTCCCCGAGCACCCAGCGCACCGCATCGGCCATGTTGCTCTTGCCGGAGCCGTTCGGGCCGATGACGGCATTCACGCCCGGCTCGAAGACGAAGCGCGTGGGATCGGCGAATGACTTGAAGCCGTGGAGGCGAAGCTCCTTCAGGCGGCTCATGGGGTCGGGATCGATCGGGCGTGGAGCTCGGCGAGCGCGGCCTCGGCGGCCATCTCCTCGGCCCGCTGGCGGCTCGAACCTGACCCCGTGGCCAGGCCCTGGCCGTCGACCACCACGACCACACTGAAGTGCTGCTCGTGTGGCGGCCCGGTGGTGCGAGCGAGCTGATAGAGCGGCTTGGTGCCATGGTGACGCTGGGTCCACTCCTGGAGCCGCGACTTCGCCGACTTCGGCGGCCCCTCGATCTCGGCCAGGGCGTCCAGGCGCGGTCCGAACAGCAGGGCGAGCGCCTGCTCGGTCCGCTCCGGTCCCTCGCTCAGCGACAGCGCTCCCGCCATCGCCTCGAAGGCGGCGGCCAGAACGGAGGGACGCGTCGAGCCGCCGGCCTCGGACTCGCCGCGCCCGAGGCGGAGGTATCGGTCCAGGCCGATCTCGAGGGCCAGCGCGGCGAGGGCGTCGCGGTTGACGAGCGCGGCACGGCGGGCGGTCAGGAAGCCCTCGTCCTCGTCGGGATAGCGGTCGTACAGGAGACGGCTGACGGTGAGGCCGATGACGGCGTCGCCGTAGAACTCCAGGCGTTCGTTGTGGCCGGAGACCGCGGTCGGGTTTTCGTTGAAGAAGGAGCTGTGGACGAACGCCTGGCGAATCAGCTCCGGATCCGCCGGATCGATGCCGAGCCGCTCGGCGAGCTCGTCCAGCGGCAGAGCGTCCATGGGCGGATCCGGCCTACTGCTGATGCTCCTCGATGAACTCGACGGCGTCCGAGACCTTCTGGATCTTCTCGGCATCCTCGTCCGAGATCTCCATGCCGAACTCCTCCTCCAGGCTCATGATGAGCTCGACCAGGTCGAGGGAGTCGGCGTTGAGGTCTTCGACGAACGAGGCCTGTGGGGTGACCTCTTCCTCGTCGACGCCGAGCTGCTCGACGATGATCTTCTTGAGGCGTTCGAACGTGGTCCCATCTGTCACGTGTTCAGGCTCCTCCACCCGATCTGGAAACGCTCCCTAAAACGCCATTGACGAGGCGGCGAGCCGCATCGCCGGCGTAGATCCGGGCGAGAGAGACCGCATCACGCATCGGTTCCCCGCTCGGGGTCGCGGCGGAGTATAGCACCTCGTAGAGCGCGCTCCGGAGGATCGTACGCTCCACACGACCGAGCTCCGGAACGGGGATGAGGGGCGCCTCGACGGCGATCCGGGCGTCCAGATCCGACCGATGCTCGTCCACCCCGGCGACGATATCGGCGGCGTGCGCGCGCACCTCGTCGGGGACCTCGCGCTCGTCCGCCAGCCGGTCGAGGGCGGCAGGCGCCGCGCCCGCGCGGAACTCGGCCTCGAACAGCGCCAGCATCGCCAGGCGCCTGGCTAGCAGCCCGGCCGCGGTGGCCCGCCTCTTCGAGGCGCTCGTCACGGGGCCGGCGTCCGCTCGCGGTGCAGTCGGGCCGCGATCCTCGACCGCACCCCGCGGCGCGCGAGGGCCGGATGCTCGCGCGACCACTCGTCGATGAGCTGCGGCACCCGCGCGTGGGCCGCCTCCGAGGCGACCCGGATGGCATGCTCGATCATTCGCGCCTTCGCCCGGCCGTGGGTGACGATGCTCACCCCCTTCACGCCGAGCAGCGGCGCGCCGCCGTAGCGCTCGTGGTCGAAGCGGGCGCGGGTCCGGTCGAAGCCGGGCTTGAGGGCCAGGAGGGCCAGCGGCGCGATCGGTCCCTGCTGGAGGTCCTCGCGCAGCGATCGGAAGATGAAGGTGGTGATGCCCTCGAAGAACTTGATCACCACGTTGCCGACGAAGCCGTCGCATACGACCACGTCGGCCCCGTGCGCGATCATGTCGTGCGCCTCGACGTTGCCGACGAAGTTGAGGTCCGCGGCCGCCAGCTTGGCGTGCGTCTCGCGGGCGCGCTCGTCGCCCTTCTCGACCTCCTCGCCGATGTTCAGCAACCCGATGCGCGGGTTCTTCACGCCCAGGACGTGCTCCGCGAAGATCGCGCCCATCGCCGCGAACTGAACGAGGTTGTCGGGCTCGGAGTCCATGTTGGCGCCGACGTCGAGCAGCATGACCGGGCCGGTGGCGGTGACCATGTGGGCCGGCAGCGCCGGGCGATCGATCCCGCTGATGCGCCCGAGGCGGAAGATCGCCGCGGCCATCGTGGCGCCGGTCGAGCCGGCGGAGACGACCGCATCCGCGCCGCCGTCCCGCACAAGATCGGTTGCGACGACGATCGAGGCGCGACGCTTCGTGCGCAGCGCGGTGGCCGGGTGCTCCCCCATCCCGATGACCTCGGGGGCATCGACGAGGCGCAGGTTGTCCGGGCGGGGGCGCCCGTCGTCGGCGATCTCACGCTCGATGCTCGCCACGTCACCGACCAGGATCACCTCGTCGCCGGCTGTCCCGACGGCGTAGTCGATCGCTCCGCGGACGACTTCCCGAGGGGCGAGATCGCCTCCCATCGCGTCGACCGCGATGCGCATCGGTCGCTAGAGCTGCTGGGTTTCGGCCGGCCCGACCGCCTCGATCGTGACCGCCTCGCGCCCGTTGTACCACCCGCACGTGGGGCACACGTGATGGGCGCGCTTCAGCTCATGGCAGTGCTCGCACTCGACCAGCGGCGGTGCGCTGATCGCGAGATGCGCGCGGCGCTCACCCTGGCGCGCCTTGGAAACCTTTCGCTTGGGAACGCCCACGCGGAAACTCCTTGACCGATGAAAACGGGGACGCCGCAGTATAGCCGGAGCATCCTGAATCCGCTGTCGCGGCGTTCAGCCCGATAGATCGGGCAAAATCTCGCACGACGAGCGCTCCCGCAACCTACGGCCCGATAGATCGGGCGAGATGTCACATGAGAGGCCTTTGTGCGCGATCCAGCCCGATAGATCGGCCTGTCAGGACTCGTCGCCGTTCCGCAGGAGCGCGGCCAACCCCGCCAGGCGCGGATCGATCTCCTCGTCGCCATGCGCGTGATCTCCACGCTCGAGCCGATCGCCGCACGTCGGGCACAGGCCGCGGCATTCGGGGCGGCAGAGGGCGAACACGGGCTCGGTGAGCGACAGCTCGTCGTGGATGACGGGGTCGAGCTCGATCTGGTGGTGCTCGTCGATCCGTGGCACCTCGGCGTCCTCGGCCTCCGCCTGCAGCGGAGCGCCGCTCACCGGGTCGATGGTCGGCAGGAACTCCTCGCTGAGCTGAACGCGCACCTCCTCGACGAACGGATCGGTGCAGCGCGAGCAGGTGCGCCGAAGCGATGCCGAGAGCTCGCCGCGCAGGAAGATGCCGCGGTTCGTGCGCTGCAGGCGCAGGTCGGCGTCGATCGGTCCGGCCAGCTCGACATCCGGGCCGAGCGTCAGGTAGTGATCTCGCAGGCGGATGTCGCGCGTCGTCCCGGGCGGCTCGTGGAGCAGGCCCGCGACGTTGAAGGCGGTCATGGCCGCGGTGCGGCTTGGGCCTTCTCCTGTGGGTCGACGGCGACGGGCTCGCCGGCCGATGGTGCGGGTGTGACGCCGTCGTCGGCGACGGAGCGGTGGCGCTCGTCGAGCATGTCGATCCCGCGCTTGATGCTAGTCAGCGCCTTGATGCACTCGCCCTCGAGGCGGATGAGGACGCCGGCCGCGTACTCGTCGGCACCGCGCCGAACCTCGCGGGCCTCGTCATTGGCGCGGTCGAGGATCTCGCCGGCGCGCTGCTGGGCGGCTCGGACGAGCTCACGCTCCTCGAGCATCTGGACGGCCTGCTCCTGGGCGCGGGCGATGATCGCGTCGCCCTCCTCCTGTGCCCGCTCGGTGATGCGGCCGGACTCCTCGGTGATGCGACGCGCCTGGCGCACCTCCTCGGGCACCGCGACGCGCAGCTGATCGATCAGCTCGAGCACGGTGGCCTGATCGAGCACGACGTTGTTCGTCAGCGGCAGCTTCTTGCCGGCGGCGACCAGCGACTCCAACCGTTCGACGAGAAAGATGATGTCCGTGGCCGCGACCCTCCTTGCTCGCGATTATACGCGTGGGTCGGCGCGCATTCGGTCGCTCAGCGCGGTTGCGACGGGCCCCGGCAGCATGGCCGTGACGTCGCCACCGAAGCGCGCCACCTCCTTGGCCAGCGACGAGCTGACGAAGCCGTACTCGAGCGCGGTCATCAGGAAGGTCGTGTCGACCTCCGGAGCGAGCTTGCGGTTGGTGAGCGCCATCTGCAGCTCGGCCTCGAAGTCGCTCACCGCGCGGAGGCCGCGCACGATGAACCCGGCACCGTGACGGCGCGCGAAATCGACCGTCAGCCCGTCGAAGGCGTCCACCGTCACGTGCTCCCCGAGATCGGCGACGCAGGTGCGGATGAGCCCGACACGCTCGTCGATGTCGAACATCGGCTGCTTCTTCGGGTTGTTCAGCACGCCGATGACGAGCCGATCGAACAGCTTTGCGGCGCGCTCGGCGACGTCGAGGTGCGCGTTCGTGATCGGGTCGAACGAGCCGGGGAAGACCGCCACTCGCGTCATGCGTCCGGAGCCTCCAGGAAGGTGAGCATCGTTTCCCCGAAGCGCCGATGCCGGACGACGGCCAGCCCTTCGACCTCGGGCGTCTCGGCGCGCCAGAAGTGCTTGATCACGACCGATGCGCCTGGCGCCAGCAACGGCACGAGTGCGCGAAGCGGCGCCACGATAGCACGCACCTCGTACGGCGGATCGAGCACGACGAGGTCCCACGTGCCCTCGGCGCCCGCCAGGAAGCGCTCCACATCCGCCTCATGGACCGATGCGCCCTCGAGTCGCGTTCGCTCGAGGTTCGCACGCAGCGCCGCCAGCGCCGCGCGATCGCGCTCCACGAAGTCGGCATGCTCGGCGCCGCGGGAGAGCGCCTCGATGCCGATCGCCCCGCTCCCGGCGTACAGGTCGAGCATGCGCGCATCCGGCACGCGCTCGCCGAGGATCCCGAATAGCGTCTCCTTGACCCGATCGGTGATCGGCCTCGTGGCCTTCCCGCGCGGCGCAGTCAGCTGCACCCCCCGGGCGGATCCGGCGATGACCCGCATCAGGCGGCGTCGCCCTCGGCCTCGACCGGCGCGAAGTCAGCCTGCATGCGTGCCAGCTCCGGCCGGAGGTCGCCGGCGCCCACGAGCGCATCGGCGAGGTCGCGGGCGCGCTGGGCCAGCGCCAGGTGCCGCGGCTCGAAGAGGCTGGCGACCTTCAGCGGCGGCAGGCCCGACTGGCGAGTGCCGAGCAGGTTGCCGGCGCCGCGCAGGCGGAGGTCCTCTTCGGCGATGTGGAAGCCGTCGAGCGAGCCACGAACGACCTCCAGCCGCTCGTGAGCCAGCGGATCGGTCGAGTCCGACAGGAGGATGCAGAAGGACCGATGCGGACCACGCCCGACCCGGCCGCGCAGCTGATGCAGCTGGGCTAAGCCGAAGCGCTCGGCGTCCTCGATGAGCATCACGCTCGCGTTGGGCACGTCGATGCCGACCTCGATCACCGTGGTCGCGACCAGCACGTCGCTCTCCCCCGCCGCGAAGGCGGTCATCGTCGCGTCGCGCGCGTCGGCCCGCTGCTGGCCGTGGACGAGCGCCACCCGCACGTCAGGGAGCGCTGCCTGCAGCCGTTCGGCCTCGGCCTCGGCGCTGGCCGCCTCGAGTGCCTCCGACTCGACGACGAGTGGCGCCACCACGAACGACTGCCGTCCCGCCGCCGCCTCCGACGCCAGGAAGGCCTCGATCTTCGGCAGCGCCCGACGGTCGCGGACTTCGGTGCGGATCGGCTGGCGGCCGGGCGGCATCTCGCGGATCGTGCTGATCGAGAGGTCGCCGTAGACCGTCAGCGCCAACGTGCGCGGGATCGGCGTGGCGGTCAGCGCCAGCGTATGCGGCTCGCCGCCTGCACCCTTGGCCTGGAGCGCGGCACGTTGGCCGACCCCGAAGCGGTGCTGCTCGTCGACGATCGCCAGCCCGAGCCGCGGAAACTCGACGGCCTCGCTGATGACCGCGTGCGTGCCGATCACGACCTCGGCCATGCCGCCCGCGATGGCGTCGTGAATCTCGCGCTTGCGCTTGGCCGTCAGCGAGCCCGACAGGAATTCCGACCGTGCGCCGAGCGCATCGAGCAGCGGCGCCAGGCCGGTGTGGTGCTGCCGGGCGAGGATCTCCGTCGGCGCCATCAGCGCACCCTGCCAACCGGCGCGCACCGCCGAGGCCAGCGCGACCGCGGCCACCGCAGTCTTGCCGCTGCCGACGTCGCCCTGGAGCAGGCGGCGCATCGGCCGCTCTGAGGCGAGGTCCTGCGTGATGGCCTCGACGGCTGCCTGCTGGTCGCCGGTCAAGGTGAAGGGCAGCGTGCCGATGATCTCGGCGAGGTCCGCATCCGTGACGCGGATGGCGGGTGCCTGGAGGTCGTCGCGGGCCTTGCGTGCCTGCGCGAGGCCGAGCTGGAGGGCGAGCAGCTCGTCGAAGGCGAGCCGATCGAGCGCCTGCTGCACATCGCCCGCGTCCTCGGGAAAGTGCGCCGTTTGCAGTGCCTCGGCGAGGGGCTGGAGGTCGCCGCGTTCCGCATCGGTCAGGGGGTCGTCCAGCCGAGGAAGCGTCGCTTCGAGGATCCGCGCCAACAACTCGCGGAGCCGCTTCTGGGTCACCCCGCCAGCCAGCGGATAGACCGGCACGACGCGCGCGGTGTGGACCGAGTCGCGTCCAACGGGCGAGAACTCCGGCGAGGTGAATTGAGAGCGCCAGCCTCTTTGGGTCACCTTGCCGGAGATGATCACTTCGTCGCCGGCCTGGAGCCGGCGCTCGACGAAGCGGCGGCCGAACCAGATCGCCTCCGCGCTGCCGCCATCGTCGTCTGACAGCTGCGCGATCACTCGCTGGGGGCGCTTCTTGAAACCCGGCTCGACTCGCACGGCGTCGACCTTCACCCGGGCCGATTGCTTCTCGTCCGGCACGAGTTCGCGCAGGGTCCGGAGCTCGCTGAAGTCGTCGTACCGGAACGGCAGGTACCAGAGCGCCTCGCGGGGCGTGGTGATGCCCAGGCGGGCGAGGCCGGCGGCGCCGCGGGCCAGCCATGGGAGCGCGGTGCGGATCGGCCGGTCGATATCGCCCGGCGTCACCACCCGGCTCGATTGCATGCCCCGATCGTAGCGTGCTACGATTTCACTCGTTCCGGCGCCCGGCGCCGGCCTTTTCGTGACTGGAGATCCCCTCGACCATGGCCCGCGTCTGCGACATCTGCGGCAAGCGCCCGCTCACCGGCTGGAACCCCCAGTCGATCGGCATGAACCGAAAGCGCGCCCTTCGCCGCTGGCTGCCCAACCTCCAGCCGATGACCCTCGAGCGCAACGGCAAGGTCACGAAGGTGAAGGCCTGCTCCCGCTGCATCCGGACCGCCCAGAAGGTCTAGCACCGCCTTTGCGCTCGCGTATATGCGTATACGCTCGAACGGCTGGACCGATACGCCCGCGTCGATGACGCGGGCGATTGTGCGCCCGGGCCCCTCACCTCTCAATGCATCCGGGCGCGTCCCAGATCGGCGGCTCGCACGTCGTTCGTACGACCCCAGCTCCGTCGCTCCCGTTGCGCACCATGCGTCCGCCGAGCGGCTCTTCGAGCGTCACGACGAACTTCACCGGGAATCCGACGTCGGGACCGGGAATCGGCCAGTCCCACGCGTCCGCCCGGACGGTGACCGAATTCGCGTCGTCCTCGACCGAGGTCACGAGGGTCCACGATCGCTCGCCGCTCGTCACGCCGATGGTGATCTCGTCTGGCGCCGTCTCGCGGTAGTAGTCGATCGCAAGCGGCCGGCCGCCGAAGGCGACGATCGAGACGACAACGATCCCGATGACGACCAGCGCGACCACTCCGACGATGGACAGCCCACGCCAGGGCATCGTCCGACCCTCCTACGGATCTCGTTCCGAGTCAAGGACGAGCGTGAAAGGCCCGTCATTGACGAGCTCGATACTCATCTCCGCTCCGAAGCGCCCGGTCCGCACCTCGATGCCTGACTCGCGCAGCCGCTCGACGAGCCGGTCGATGAGCGGCACAGCCTGCTCCGGCTGCGCGGCGCGCGTGAAGCCCGGGCGGCGGCCACGACTGACATCGGCGTAGAGCGTGAACTGGCTGACGACGAGGAACGAGCCGCCGACGTCGGCGATTGCCAGGTTCGTGCGGCCGTCGGCGTCGCGGAAGTAGCGCAGGCCGACCAGCTTGTCGGCCATGCGGTCGACGGTCGCGTCGTCGTCATCGGTCCCGATGCCGGCCAGGACGACGGCACCCAGCCTGATCTCGCTCAGCAGCTCATTGCCCTCGCGGACGGAGGCGCGGGTCACGCGCTGGACGACGAGGCGCATTGCGCTAGGGCGAGGCTGACGGCGAAGCCGACGGCTCGGCCGAGGAGGAGGCGGGCGGCGCCGAAGGCTCGACGACCACCGGCCCTGAGTCCTCGCCGTCGCGCGGCGGGCCGAGGGCGGAATCGGTGAAGATGGCGCGGGCGTTCCAGATCATCCAGCCCTTGGCGTTGTTGTCGGTGATGGCCTGCATCTCCGCGCGGACCTGGTCGGCGGTGTACGGCGGGAACTGGCCGTAGCCGAAGTCCTGGATCCAGGGGCGGATGACGACTGGCAGCCCGGCCTTCTGCTCGTTCATGATCTCGAGAGTTTTGTCGATGACGTCGTACGGCGCGGTGTTCGGCACCGCGTGGCCGAAGACGCCGGGGCCGTAGTGTGACGGGTAGACCATGGGGCAGAAGTAGTCGACGTACGGCATGATCACCTCCGGCCGCTGCCCGATGCCCTGGTCGTCGGGAACGATGAAGCTGATCGGGAAGACGTCGGCGCCCAGGAAGGCGCGGGTCGTCTCGAGCTCGGAGCTGACGACGCGGAGGACGCGCTGGATCGCCGGCAGACGGAAGGATTGCGTGTTCGGCAGGTTCGTATCGTCCACGGTGAAGTCGCCGTCGCTGAAGAAGCGGATGTAGTCGAGCTGCACCTCGTCGAAGCCCTTGTCGGCGAGGTCGCCCGCGATCGAGGCGATGTACTCGGCCACGCCGGGGGCCGACGGATCCAGCCACGCGCCGCCGATGTTGTCGCGCCATGGCTCGCCGGTGGCGCTGTTGCGGACCGCCAGCTCGGGACGCGCCGCGGCCGAGGTGTTGTCCTTCATGACCACCATGCGCGCGATCGTGTAGATGCCGCGCTCCTTGAGCATCGGCAGCAGCTCTTCGAGGTCGAAGACCGGGTTCTCTCGGATGGCTCCGACCTCGGCGGCGGACTCGAGGTCGGTCGCGTAGTAGAGGCGGCCATCGGTCTCCTTGACATCGATAACCAGCGCATTCGCCTCGGTGCGGTCCAGCAGGGCCAGCATCTGGTCCAGCCGGCCGGGCGCCTCGAACACCGCGGAAGGCGCGTAAAGTGCGCGCGCCGTGAACGGTTCGAGCGCGACGTCGACGGTCATGCCATCGGTGACGGCCAGCTCGTGGAGCCGATAGCCTGGCATCTTGTAGACGACCGTCGCCCCCTCGGGCACCTCGGTCAGCGCGTAGGCGCCGTCCTCGTCGGTCTCGACCACCCGCTCCTCCCCGTCGACGAAGACGCGCACGCCGGCCACCGGGTCCCCGCCGGCACCGGTGACCACCCCGCTCACGACGTTCGGGCGCAGCTCGATAGAGAGATCGCCCTCGTCGGGGACCGTGCCCTCACCTGGGTCGTGGCCTTCGGCGGAGACCGATACGGTCGCGCCGCGCATCGCGGTCAGCGTTGCCGCACCGGTGTCATCGGTGATAGCAGAAGTGCTATCGACCTGCACAGTCGCCCCCTCAATGGCAACTTCCGCCCCGCGGCCGACGACGCTCACGGCGACCTCGCGCGGCTGCTCCGGCGTCGGCTCTGGCGTCGGGACGAACGGGAGGTCTGGACCGTCCTCGCCGCATGCCGCCAGCAGGAGGACCAGGGAGAAGAGAACGAGTCCGAGCGAGAGCGAGCGGCGGGGCAGCAGGGTCAGGTCCTTTCGGCGTGTGTCTCGGTCTCGGATTCGGCACGTGCTCGGGCGGCTGCACGCAGATCGGCGACCGTGGGCGCCAGGTCGCCGGCGGTACTGTACAGGGCGCTGCCGACCACGAGCACGTCTCCCCCGCTCCCGTGCGCGACACCGATCGTCTCGAGGTTGACGCCCCCGTCGACGCCGATCGGGAGCTCGAGCCCGCGCCGGTCGACCTCCTCGCGCAGCGCGCGCAGCTTCGGGACGACGTCGTGCAGGAACGCCTGCCCGCCCCAGCCGGGGTGGACGGTCATCACCAAGAGCAAATCGACCTGGTCGAGCCATGGCAGCACCGCGTCGGCGGGCGTCTCGGGGTTGAGGGCGATCCCAGCTCGCTTGCCGGCTCGCTCGATCTCGGCGATCACGGCCCGCGGCTCGTCATTGGCCTCGACGTGGAAGACGATCAGGTCGCTGCCGGCCTGCGCGAAGCGCTCTGCGTAGGCCAGCGGCCGGCTGATCATCAGGTGGCTGTGGAACGGCAGCGCGCTGTGCGGCCGCACGGCCTCGACGACGACCGGGCCGAACGTCAGGTTGTCGACGAAGTGGCCGTCCATGACGTCGAGGTGGATCGAGTCGACGCCGGCGGCGGTCGCGCGCTCGACCTCGTCGCCCAGCTGCCCGAAGTCGGCGTTGAGGATGCTCGCGCTGAGCTGCGGCGTCCCCCTCATCCTGCGGCGACGGCCTCGCGCGCCTCGCGCAGCGAGCGGCCGGAGAGTTGGGCATGGAGCTGGCCGCAGGCGGCCTCGATCTCGCGGCCTCGCGTGTCGCGCACGGTGACCGTCGTGCCGCCGCGGACGATCCCTGCGAAACGCGCAATCCCCGCCGCCGGCGTGCCGCTCCAGCGCGAGCCGGGCGTCGGATTGAGCGGGATGAGGTTGACATGCGAGCGCCAGCCGCTCGCCAGCGCGGCCAGGCCGGTGGCCTGCTCATCGGTGTCGTTGAGGCCGTCGATCATCACGTACTCGAGGCTCACCCGCCGCCCGGTGCGAGCGGCGAACCGCCGTCCGGCACCGATGACCTCGCGAATCGGCCACTTGCGGTTGATCGGCACGAGCTCGTCGCGCAGCGCATCGGTCGAGGCGTGCAGGCTGATCGCGAGGTTGACCTGCGGCAGCTCGTCGATCATGCGGTCCATGCCCGGCACGACGCCGGAGGTCGAGACGGTGATGTGCCGCGCCCCGATCCCGAGCCGCTCCGGGTCGTTGAGCAGCCGCACCGCCTCGAAGACGCGGTCGACGTTGTTCAGCGGCTCCCCCATCCCCATGAAGACGATGTTGTAGTGGCCGCGGCCGTCCTCGCCCAGCGCCTGCCATGGCGGCCGATGCCAGTGCAGCACCTGGTCGACGATCTCGCCGGGCGTCAGCTGGCGCCCGAAGCCCGCCTGGCCGGTGGCGCAGAACGGGCAATTCACCGCGCAGCCGGCCTGCGAGCTGATGCAGACCGTCGTCCGCTCGGCGGACCGCCCTCGCGCCGGGTAGCGCATGAGCACCGATTCGATGCGCTGGCCGTCGGCGAGCTCATGGACCGCCTTGGCGGTGAGGCCGCCATCGGCGCCGATGACATGGTTGTCGGCGATCGTCGAGAAGCGAAAGTCCTCCGCCAGCGCGGTGCGTAACCCCGCCGGCAGATCGGTCAGGTCCTCGAAGGAGGAGGCGCTTGACCGATGCGCCCCGATGAGCACCTGCCCGGCCCGATACGCGGGCTCGCCGCGGGCGTCGAGCCACGCGGCGAGCTGGGTCGGGTCGATCTCGCTGATCGCCGGTTTGGGGCCGGCGATCGGAAGGTCAGTCACGGCGCCCGAAGATCAGGAAGACGTAGTACAAGAACGTCAGCAGCGCGGTCAGCGCGCCGGCGACGTATGTCCAGGCCGCGGCCTTGAGCACGGCGCGGGCGCCGTCCTGGCGCTCCCCGACCATACCGCTGCTGTTCACGAAGGCGAGCGCCTTGCCCGATGCGCCGATCTCGACCGGCAGCGTGGCGAATGTGAAGATCACCGCCGCGCCGAAACCGATGAGCCCGACGATGGCGAGCCCGGTGATCTGGAAGATCACGCCGGCGATGACGAGCCACGGGGCGATGCTGGAGCCGAACTGCGCGGCCGGCACGATCGCCTGGCGCAGCTTCATCGAGGTGTCGCCCGACGCATCCTGCAGCGCGTGCCCGACCTCGTGAGCGATGACCGCCGCTGCCGCCACGGAGAGCCGTGGCGCGGAGGTCGTCACGCCCGCCGTCTGGAGCGCCGTGGCATCGGCGACCTGGGTGCTTACGCGCAGCACCTTGCCGCGCGGGTCGTAGTGATCGGTCAGCTGGCCGGGAGTCGGCTCGATGCGGACCTGCTGGAGGCCCTGGCGGTCGAGCAGACGTCGCGCGTAGTCGAACGCGTCGAGGTTGATGCCCGAGTCCACCTTGGACCACTTGCCGTACGTCGACTTCACGCGCCACATCGCCCAGCCGGTGATCGCCAGCGTGGGGATGAGGACGGCGAAGATGTAGATGGGGTCGAAGAACACGTTCAGCCCACCTCCTGCGGGCTCCGATCGAGTATATCCGAATCTCGCTTATTCCCCCTCGTGGCCAACAGCGGCACGAGACGTGCCGTAGGGGTTCTCGAAACACGCACTTTTTGGAGTGAACCGATGGGGATCAAGGTTCGAACGAACGACATCAGAGACGCCCGTGAGCGCGCTCGCTCGCGGATCGCCGGTGAGCCCTCCGGGCCGGGCTGGCTCGGCGCGCTGGGGATCGGCATCGTTGCCGGTGCCACGGGTGCGGCCATCGCCTATCTGACCGACCCGCAGCGTGGCAAGGCGCGTCGCGCACAGCTGGCCGACCAGGGCGCGGCGGCAGTCCGCCACGCCTCGCGAGAGGCCGAGCGTGCGCTGCACATCGTGACCAGCACGGCCGAGGGCAAGATCGAGGCGCTGACCCAGGGCGGCAGCCGCGTGGCATCGACCGACGACATCACCCTCCGCGACCGCGCCGAGTCCATCCTCTTCCGCGACCCGAAGGTCCCAAAGGGCTCGATCAACCTCAGCGTCGAGCGCGGGATCCTGGTCCTTCGCGGCGAGGTGCCGGACACCCGGATGCGCAACAAGCTTGGGCGCGACGCGGAGAAGATCGAGGGCGTCTGGGGCGTCCACAACCTGCTCCACCTGCCTGGCGAGCCGGCCGGTTCGGAGGAGGATGCGCTCGCGGCGACCGGCGGGGCGACGAGCTAGCGGACCGCCTCCTCGGGCCGGCCGGTTCCGAGGAGAATGTGCTCGCGCGCGAGCCCGAGACGCCAGGCCTCGGCCGGCATGGTCGGGCGGCCCTCCGGCTGCACGACCTCGAGCTCGAGCGCTCCGGCGCCGCAGGCCACGCACGGCTGCGGCCCCGGCATGAGCGCGCCGATCGGGACGTCGTCGACGCCGGCCACCGGGTGGGCGCGGCGCACGTGCAGGCGACGGTCGTCGATCGTCGTCCACGCCCCCGGCCACGGCTGAAGCGCGCGGACCTGGCGGTCGATCTCCACCGCCGGCCGCCGCCAGTCGATCCAGCCGTCGGCGCGCGTGAAGGGACGGATGTGCGTGGCGGCGCGATCGTCCTGCGGCTCCGCCTCGACCTCGCCCTTCGCCCAGCGCGCGAGGACCGGCGGCACGACGTGCGCTGCCAAGTCGGCCAGCCGCACCTCAAGCTGCGGCGTCGTTTCGCGGCCGGTCAATCGCACCGGCCATTGCTTGACGATCGGTCCGGCGTCGAGCTCCTGGGTCATCACCATCAGGGTCACGCCGCCCTTCGGATCGCCGGCAAGGATCGTCCCCGCCACAGGCGCGGCACCGCGATGCCGCGGGAGGAGCGACGGGTGGACGTTGAGCGGCAGCCGCCTTCCGAGGTTCAGCAGATCGGGCGGAACAATCTGGCCGTAGGCGACGAGGACGAGCCCGTCCGGGTCGTAGCGCGCGAGCTCGTCGCGCGCCTCGTCGGAGCGGAGACGTGCCGGCGTCAGAACGCGGACGCCGTGCTCGCGCGCGGCCGTGGATATCGGCGTGGCGCGCAGCTGGAGCCGGCGACCGGCCGGTCGATCCGGCTGGCTGACGACGAGCAGGTCGTCCGCGAGCTCCATCACCCGTTCGAGCAGGGGGACGCCGAAGGCACCGGTGCCCAGGAAGGCGATGCGACCGATGCGCGCGCTGCCCACTAGATGCCGGCGGCCGTCTCTTCGGCCACCTCGTCGGGGGCTTCCGAGAGGCGCACCAGCTCGTCCTCCGGCCCGAGGTGGTCGATATAGAGCCGCCCGTTGAGGTGATCGATCTCGTGCTGGAGCGCACGCGCGAAGAGGCCCTCGCCCTTCACCCGGAACGGGCGGCCGTGGCGGTCCTTGGCCTTCACGGTGACCTTCGCGGCGCGTGACACCTCGGCGACGTAACCCGGAATCGACAGGCACCCCTCCCAGTCCACCTGCTCGCCCGATGACTTCACGACCTGCGGGTTCACGAGCTCGGTGATGCGCCCCTCGATCTCGGTCACGGCGACCTGCAGCGGCACCCCGACCTGGTTCGCCGCCAGCCCCACGCCCGGCGCGTCGCGCATGGTCACCAACATGTCGTCGAGGAGCCGATGCAGGCCGGCGTCGAAGCCCGGGACGCGCTTGGTTCGCTCACGGAGGATCGGCTCGTCGGCGACGAGGATGGGACGGATCGGCATGGCGCGCCGCATTGTACCGATCTACAGCAGCGACTCCGGGTCGACGTCGATGGCGACGCCCGGCGGCACCTTTTCGAGCGCGCCTGCCCGCGTCTCCGCGTCAGCCGCGCGTATGACCACCTGGAACCGATAGCGTCCGGCTCGGCGCGCCACGTACGACGGCAGCGGCCCCATGACCTCGACCCCCGGCGCCGCCACCTGCTCGGCGGTCTCGCGGCCGCGTGCCTCGGCCCGAGCGCGATCCGCGTCGCCGATCAGCAGCCGCGCAAGCACGCCGAACGGCGGATAGCCGAGCAATCGCCGGCGGAGGAGCTCGTCGTCGGCAAAGCCGTCGACGTCGAGGTTTGCGGCGGCCTTCACCGCGTGATGGCCCGGCTGGTAGGCCTGGACGATCACGCGCCCCGGCATCGGTCCGCGCCCGGCCCGTCCGGCCACCTGGGCCAGGAGCTGGAACGTCCGCTCGCTGGCGCGGTAGTCGGGAAGGTTGAGCGTGACGTCGGCCGCGACGACGGACGCCAGCGTGACCGATGGCAGGTCGAGGCCCTTGGCGGCCAGCTGGGTGCCGACGAGCACGTCCGTCCGGCCGTCGCGGAAGTCGTCGTAGACGGCCTCGAAGCCGCGGCGGGCGGCGAGCGCGTCGGAGTCCAGGCGCGCGACGCGGAGTCCGGGGAAGCGCGCCCGCAGCTCGGCCTCGACGCGCTGCGTCCCGGCACCGAAGTAGCGGATCCGGCCGCTGCCGCATGCAGGGCAGCGCTCGACGGGCGCGGCGCCGCGGCCGCAGTGATGGCAGCGCAGGGCGCCGCCGGCCAGGTGGTAGACGAACGGCAGGTCGCAGTCGGGACAGCGCAGGCTCTCGCCGCAATCCCGACACAGGATGAAGGTCGCCGCGCCGCGCCGATTGATGATGAGCACCGCCTGCTCCGACCCTCGGCGCAGGCTGCCGATGGCATCGGCCAGCTCGGACGAGAAGATCGATCGGTTCCCGCCCGCCAGCTCGGCCCGCAGGTCTACGACCGATATCTCCGGAACCCCGCCGACACGGCGCTCCGCGAGCCTGGCGCGCTCGGCGTGCCCGCCGCGCACCCTGGCCACGGTCACGAGATCGGGCGTCGCCGTCCCCAGCACGAGCCGCGCGCCGGCCAGCTCCGCTCGCCGCCGGGCGACCCAGCGCGCATCGTAGCGAGGCGTGCGATCCGACTTGTACCCGCCGTCGTGCTCCTCGTCGACGACGATCAGCGCCGGATCGATCGGCGCGAAGACCGCGGTGCGCGTCCCGACCACCACCCGCGCCTCGCCGCGCAGGATCCGCCACCACTCGTCGTGTCGCTCGCCCGCCGAGAGGCCGGAGTGCAGGACGGCGAGGTCGCTCCCCACCACGCCACGGAGCCGATCCGCGATCTGCGGAATGAGGCTCACCTCCGGCACGAGCACGATCGCTCCCCGCCCTCTGGCGAGGGCCTCCTGGACCGCGGCGAGGTAGACGTCGGTCTTGCCCGAAGCGGCCACGCCCTCGAGGAGGAGCTCCCCGCCGGGGGCGAGCCCAGCGATAGCGTCGAGCGCGCCGCGCTGCTCAGGCGCTAGCTCGTTGCGAAGCGGTTCCAACTGGGCGCGGTGCGCCAGGGGATCGCGCTCGACGGTCCGCCACTCGATCTCGACCCGGCCCGCCGCCTCGAGCCGGCGCCCCGGCGCCAACAGCGCGGCGGGCTCCATCCCGAGCGCCTCGGCGAGCTCGGGGATCGTTCGCTCGCCATCTCCGAGCGCCTCGAGGATCGCGCGCTGGACGGGCGCGCGTCGGGGCGGCTCGGCCTCCGACGGCAGCGCCCGAACGACCCGCACCCTGCGCGCCGAGACCTCCGGCGGGCGAAGCGACCACTCGGCGCGGATCGCGCCGGAGCGACGGAGCCCCTCGATCCAGGCCTCGCGGCCGCGCCGGGGAGCGTGGCGCTGGAGGCTCGCGTCGCCGATCCGCCCCTCGCCGTCGACGAGCGGCCGCAGCTCCCCCGGCAATGCCCCGACATCCTCGACCACCCAGCTGCGAACGAGCCGCGACTCGAGCCCCGGCGGGAGCATCGCGGCCAGCGTGGTGCCGATCGGTGCGCGGTAGTAGGCGGCGATCTCCTCGGCCAGCGCGAGGAGGTCGGGCGTCAGCATTGGTCCGGAGACGACGGCCTCGACCGCTTTCAGGCCGTCGGAGACCTCGGTGTCGCCGGCCAGCAGGTAGCCGAGCGCCAGACGGCGGCCGTACGGGACGAGGAGCAGGGCGCCAGGCGCCGGATCGCCGAGCGAGGCCGGCAGGAGGTAGCTGAACGTTCGCTCGGGCCGGTCAGCAACGGCCTCGACCGCTACCCGCACCGGCCGCGAGGACATCGGCTCCGGCCTAGACGCGCGGGCGGCGCGGAGGATCGCGGCGGGCCTCGGCCTGGATGATCTCCCAGATCTGGTCGGCGGCTTCCTCGGGGTGGCCGGTCTCGTTGACGACGACGTGATCGTACTCGTCCGCCTGCGCGATCCAGCGCTCCGCGTCGATCCGGCGACGCTCGAGGCTCGCCTTCGACTCCGATCCCCGCTCCTCGAGACGGCGGGTGAGGTCCTCCATCGACGGCGGCATGACGAAGATGAGCAGCGCGTCGGGGACGAGCCGGCGGACGTTGCGCGCGCCCTCCGGGCTGATCGTCAGGATCGCGTCGCGGCCGGCCGCGAGGATGCCGCGGACCTGGTCGACCGGTGTGCCGTACCAGTGGCCGTGGTTGTCGGCATGCTCGAGGAGGCCGTCGTTGTCGCGCAGGTCGGCGAACTCCTCCTCGCTGATGAAGTGGTAGTGGACGCCGTCGATCTCGCCGTCTCGCTGCTCTCGCGTGGTGGCGGTCACGATCGGGACGACCTGGGGGCGGCGACGGGCCAGCTCCGCGACGATCGTGCTCTTCCCTACTCCCGACGGCCCGCTGACGACGACCAGCATCGGGTTCGGGAAGGTCATGCGCTTGTCCTGGGTCACGACTGCACCTCCGCTCCGACGCCTTCCGGCAGGCGTCCCGCGGCGACCTTCACCTCGGCGGCCGACAGGCACTCGGCGAGGTCGGCCGGCAGCTCGCTCCACGCTCGCAGGACCGCCGCGTCCGACGGCCGCTCGAGCCCGAGCCGCGCCGCGTGCAGGAATTGCCGGCGCAGGCCGCCCGGCCCCTCCCCGCCGCCGTAGCGCACGTCTCCGGCGATCGGCAGGCCCAGGTAGGCGAGGTGGGCGCGAATCTGGTGCGTCCGACCCGTGCGCGGATGGAGCGCCAGCAGCGCGTAGCCACCCCCGGTCGCCAGCTGCTCGTAATCGGTGACCGATGCGCGCCCGCCGGCCACGACCGCCATCCGCTGGCGGTCACGCGGGTCGCGACCGATCGGCGCCTCGACCCGGCCACGGGACGCCGGCGCCTCGCCGCGCACCAGGGCGAGGTACTCCTTCTCGACGGAGCGTTCTCCGAACTGGCGCATGAGGCTCGACTGCGCATCATCGGTCTTGGCCACAACGATCAGGCCGCTCGTCTCCTTGTCGAGCCGATGGACGATCCCGGGCCGCCCGACGCCGGCGATCGAGCCCAGCGGCTCGCCGCGGTCGCGGGCGCGGCCGAGCAGCGCGTTGACGAGGGTGCCGCTGCCGTGCCCGGCGGAGGGGTGGACGACGAGGCCGGCAGGCTTGTCGACGATCAGCATGTCGTCGTCCTCGTAGGCGACGACGAGCGGGATCGACTCGGCGACCAGAGTCTCGTCCGGCGGGGCGCTGAGCACGACGCTGATCCGCTCGCCGCCGGAGAGGCGGTCGCTCGACCGGCGCGAGGCGCCGTCCACCAGTGCGCGGCCGTCGCCGATGAGCCGCTGGGCGTGCGCGCGGCTGATGCCGGCCACGGCGGCGACGGCGAGGTCGACACGGCCTGCCGGTGCGACGCCGTCGACCGTGCGATCGGCCACCGTCACGCGGCCGGCTCGTCCTGGTGTCGCCGGCCCTCGGCGAAGGTGAGGTACGCCACCAGCAGCCCGATCCCCACCACCACCGCCGAGTCGGCCACGTTGAACGTCGGGAAGCGCAGCTCACCGATGCCGACGCTGATGAAGTCGACGACGTAGCCGAGGCGCACACGATCGGTGAGGTTGCCGAGCGTCCCGGCCAGGATCGCGCCGAGCACGATGTGGATCGCCGGCCCGCGGTCGCGGAAGGAACGGAAGAAGTAGCCGATCATCACCAGCGCCAGCACCGTGACAGGCAGGAAGAGCCAGATCGCGCCGGGAAAGAGGCTGAACGCGGCCCCAGTGTTCTGGACGTACCAGATCCGCACGAAGTCGCCAAGGACGTTGAAGGACTCCCCCGGATCGAGGGCCATCACGACCAGCGCCTTGGAGACCTGGTCGGCGACGTAGAGCACCAGCGCCGTGCCCGCCAGCACGAGCGCGGCTCTCAGCGACCCGTCGCGTTCCGTGCCGGCCTCCACGAGCCCACTCTACCGGACGCGACGCTCAGGCGCGGGCGACCGAGAGCTCCAGTGCCATGCCGTCGAGGCTGGCCGACTCGTGCTGGTCGGCATCGGCCAGTCCGGCCCCGGGTGCGAGCTCCAGCTCGACGGCGAGGAGCTCGTCGGCGAGCCAGTCGCGGTGCGGCGCCAGCCGCTCCACGGCGGCAGGATCGCCGCCGATGGCCACCCGCACCCGGTCGCTGATCTCGTATCCGGCGCTGCGACGGAGCGCCTGGAGGCGGTGCGCCACCTCGCGGGCAAGCCCCTCGGCCTCGAGCTCCTCGTCGATCGACGTGTCGAGCGCGACGAGCAGGTCGCCCTCCTCGGCGACCTCGTGTCCCGGCCGTGCCCGTGCCGTGAGCTCGAACTCGTCGGGCTGCAGGATGACACCGCCGACCTCGACGGTCCCGTCCTCGCGCACCTGCCACTCCCCCGATCTCGCGCCGGCCATGATCGAGCCCACCGCCTTCCCGTGGCGCGGGCCGACGACCGGCAGCAGCGGGTAGAGGCTGCGCTCCACCATCTCCGACTCGTCGCCGATGAGCTCGAACCCGCGGACGTTCAGCTCGTCGAGCACCTCGGCCTTCAACGCGTCGGCCACCACGAGGTCGGAAGCCATGATCATGGTTGCCGATGCCGGCAGCTTCACCCTGACCGCCCGCAGCGGCTGGCGGGTGCGGATCCCCGAAGCGGCCCGCGCGGCCCGTCCGAGCGCCACCGTCCGGCGCGCGAGATCGACGGCCGCCTCGAGCTCCGGCAGCGACCGGCCTTCGATCCGCTCCGGCATGGACGTGAGGTGCACGCTGTCAGGCTGCGAGGCGTCCACGGCCACGACGAGGTTCTCCCAGATCGCATCGGTGAGGTGCGGCGTGAACGGGGCCATGAGGCGCATCAGCGTCGCGAGCACCTCGTGGAGCGTGGCGTGAGCGGCGCGTTTGTCGGCATCGAGCTCGCCCTTCCAGAAGCGCCGGCGGTTGCGGCGCACGTACCAGTTAGACAGCTCGTCGACGAAGCCCTCGATCGCGCGGGCGGCGCGCATCGCGTCGTACGCGTCCAGGGATGCGCGGACCTCGCCGACCAGCCCGTCGAGGCGTGACAGGACCCATCGGTCGAGAATCGTCCGGGCACCGTCGACGCCATCGGTCTGGTCGGGTGTCCATCGGTCCAGGCCGGCGTAGGTAACGAAGAAGCCGTAGGTGTTCCACAGCGGCAGGAAGAAGCGTCGCACGACCTCGTGCGCCGGTCCGTAGCCGAAGTTCAGGTTCGTCGACGGGTTCGTCGCCGCGAACATCCAGCGCATCACGTCGGAGCCGATCTGCTCGGCGGCGTCGTCGAACCAGATCGCGTTGCCCTTGCTCTTGTGCATCTCCTCGCCGTGCTCGTCACGCATCAACGCGTAGGCGAAGAGGGTCTTGAACGGTGCCCGGCCGGTCATCACCGTCGACATCGTCAGCAATGCGTAGAACCAGTTGCGGAACTGGCCCGGGAAGGACTCGCTGACCCAGTCGGCCGGATACCAGTCGGCCCAGTAGTCGCGGTCGGTGTTCCACTTCAGCGTCGAGAGGCCGACGATACCGGCGTCGAGCCACGGGTTGCCGACGTCGGTCGTGCGACGCGCGCGGCCCCCGCAGGAGCTGCACGCGACCTCGACGGCGTCGATCCAGGGCCGATGCGGCGTGTGGCCCTCGAAGTCGTCCCAGCCTGCCACCGCCCGCTCGCGGAGCTCGTCCTTCGAGCCGATGACCTCCCACGCGTCGCAGTCGGCGCACTCCCAGATCGGCAGCGCGAGGCCGTAGTAGCGCTTCTTGCTGATCATCCAGTCGCTCATGTTCCGGAGCCAATCGAGCTCGCGCTCCTCGAGGCCGATCCCCGGCGGCAGCCACGTCACCTCGCGGGTCGCCTGGCTCACCGGCTCCCGCAGCGGGTCCATGGCGATGAACCACTCGTCGACGAGGCGGAAGATGAGCTGGGTCCCGCAGCGCCAGCAGTGCGGGTAGGAGTGCGTGTAGCCCTCGCTGGACACCACCAGGCCCTTGCGCTGGAGGTCGGCGACGACATCTCGAGCGAGGTCCTGCGCAGGATCCTCGGTGGCGCCGGCCACGCGCCCGGTCTGCCAGCCGAAGCCGTCGACGAAGACGCCGAACTCGTCGATCGGATTGATCACCGGCAGGTCGAAGGCCTTGCTCAGCGCGAAGTCCTCCTGGCCGCAGCCCGGGGCGATGTGCACGATGCCGGTCCCCTCGGCGTCGTCGACCTCGCTCCACGGGATCACCCGATGGGTCAGGCCCTCGGCCGCCGACAGCTCGTCGAACGGCCCGGCGTAGGTGAGGTCGACCAGCTCGGATCCCTTCGCCTCGCGCACGACGGCGGCGTCGCCCGCAACGCGAGCCTTCGAGCCGGCGCTCACCCACCACCGTCGTCCCTCGCGGCCCTCGACGAGCTGGTAGGTCAGGTCGGGATGGACCGCGGCGGCCACGTTGCTCGACAGTGTCCACGGCGTCGTGGTCCACACGAGCAGGTCCTCATCCTCGCGGCCGGGGGTGGTTACCGGCAGCCGTAGCGTGACCGACAGGTGCGTGACGTCCTTGTATCCCTCGGCGGCCTCCATGTTGCTGATGCCCGTGCCGCAGCGCGGGCACCAGGTCATCACGTCATGGCCTCGGTAGAGCAGACCCCGGCGATGGCATTCGGCCAGGAAGGCCCAGATGGTGTAGTTGTTCTCGTCGCTGTTCGTGTAGTAGCTGTGGTCCCAGTCCATCCAGTAGCCGAGCCGCTTGCTCTGCTCGGTGATGAGGGCGGCGAATCGGTCGACCCGCTCCATGCACAGCTCCACGAACCGATCGATCCCGAACGACTCGATCTGGCGCTTGTTGTTGAAGCCGAGCTCCTTCTCGACCTCGACCTCGATCCACAGGCCCTGGCAGTCGAACCCGTTCTGGTAGCGCTGCCGCTCGCCGAGCATGGTGTGGTAGCGCTGGAAGAGGTCCTTGTAGGTGCGGCCCCAGGCGTGGTGGACGCCCATCGGGTTGTTCGCCGTGATCGGACCGTCGATGAAGCTGTAGCGCACCTCGGAGTCCGCGTTGCGCGCGAGGTAGCGGGCCATCGTGTCGCGCTCGCGCCAGCGCTCGATGACCTCGTGCTCCAGCTGGGGCACGTTCAGCTTGCTGTCGACCGGCTTGAACAACGTCGTTGTACTGCTCCCAGATACGAAAAGACCCGTCCCGAGACCGGGACGGGAGGTTTCAAGTCCCGCGGTACCACCCGCGCTTGGCCGATGCAGAACGCAGCGGCCCACTCGATCGCCTCGCTATCGGGGGCGTGTCCCGGGAGGCATTACCCACGGGCTCCCCTCGTGCCCGCTTGGCGCCTCCGGCTCGGGAGGGATGGACCGCGCGGCCGATGCCGCCCGCTCACACCATCCGGGCTCGCTCGTGGCTCGTCGCCGACGCGTCCGCGTCTCCGTCATCGCCGCTCTTCGATTTGCGCGATGGTCGCAGCCGCCGACGCTCGGTGTCAATTCACGGCGCGATCAGCGCGCGGCCGATGAAGACTGATGCCACGAGTCCGCCGGTCACCACCACGCCGACGAGCCGCGGCCACCACGCCATGGCCATGACCGCTCCGACCGAGGTCGCCGGCCCGGCCATCACCAGCGCCAGCGAGGTGAGGCGCGCGAGATCGGTCCCCGGCTCCGGCATATTGCCGCTGGCGAGGCCGGCGCCCCAGGCCAGCCCGGCGCCGAGCATGGGCAGGAGCACGAAGGCGGCCCGGGCACCGCGCCTCTGCACGCCGACGCTCGCCTCCGGGGCCACCGGCTCGGGCGCCTCGACTTCCGCCTCGGTTGCCGGGCGCCGCCGGCGCGGCCTCCGCGACTGGTTCCGCCGCCGCCTGCTCCGCCGCCGCGAGCGCCGCCAGCTCGGCCGCCGCGCGCTCCTCTCCCAGGCGCTCCGCGAGCAGCGCGCGCTCGATCCCCGTGAGCGCCACCGGCTCGGGCGCTTCCCTCGCCTCCACGTCGGGTGGCGCCTCGTGGGTCGCGGCGGGCGCAACTGCCTCCGCCGGCTCGGGCGCCTCGGCGATCTGGGCCTCGGCGCGCCGGCGGGCATGGGCCGCACGTGACAGGGCATCGAGCAGGTCGTCGTCGCTCGCCGGGGCGATGGCGAGCCGGCCACGGTCGGTCGGCACGAGGATGGCGGTCCGCGTCCGCGCCAGGCGCACGATCTGGATCGACTCTTCCTCTCGAAGCACGGCCCGCCCGAGGCCCCAGCCGAAGGCGCCGGAGAGCACGCGCAGCCGCGAGGCGTTCGGGCCGTGAAGCCTGACGCGCGTCACCGGACCCGGGCTCAGCAGGTACACCTGCCCGCCGCCGATCCAGCCGACGTGGACGGCAGACTCCTCGACATGAGGCGAACGCTGAGGAGCACGACTCCAGTCGCGACCCCCGCGATCACCAGCAGCGCGCCGCCGGCGAGCAGCGCGATCCCGGCCGGACCGGTCACGAGCAGCGTGGCGGCAGCGATGAGAGCGACGCCGAGCGCGAGCAGCAGGGCCGGCAGGGCCAGCAACCGCGGGAGCGAGCGGGCCAGCTTGACGCGCGCGATCGACGCCCGCGAGCGGGTCAACGGCTCATGCCTTTTCGGTCACGCGGTACTCGAGGTAGCGCCCGGTGAGCAGCCGGGTCTGCGCGTCGAGCGCCGGCAGGTTGCTGAAGAAGATGCCGACGAACGGCAGCCCCAGCCACTGCACGTAGCTGATGACCCGCTGGACCGGCCCCCACGTGGCGGGTCGTGGCGGGACGATGTAGTGCTCGACGACCACCAGCACGAAGAGGCTGACGAGGGCGATCGTGAGCATCACGCTCGCGAACAGCGGCAGGTTTTGCCCCAGGGTCGTCTCCGCGAAGGCGGGGTTGATGAGGATCGGGATCGCCGCCCCGAACATGATCACGAACGGCGCGATCGCCCAGTTGATGTGCTCGCCGAAGAGGTTGCCGATCCGCCAGAAGCGGCTCCAGAACGGGATCTCCGGATGCGCGATCGAGTTCTCGATGACGTAGGGGATGTCGGTCACCCCCCACGCCCAGCGCCGCGCCTGGAGGTACTGCTCCGTCATGCTGCGCCAGTAGCCGCGGGCGCGCACCGCGTCGCCGTAGATCGGGATGAAGAGCGGGACGGCCCGGAAGCGATCGCCGTAGCGGAAGTAGCTCTTCCAGTAGAAGCGGCTGTCTTCGGGGATCGCGTCGGTCGCCCAGTAGCCGACGTCGTGAACGAGATGAAGCGTTGTCGAGTACGAGCCGAAGCTCTGGAGCTTCTCCGGCAGCACGCTCCGCCACATCTGGAGCTGGGTGAGCACGGCGGCGAAGAGGCGCTGGAAGAGCGGGGCCTGCCAGAGGTTGTTGTGGAAGTACGGGATCGGCTGGTAGAGCTGCGTGTCGCGGTTCGGATCGGTCAGGTGCGTCCAGGCCAGGTAGGCGAAGTACTGGGGGTGGACGCGGTAATCGGCGTCCAGGTCGGTGACCATGATCCGCTTCGGATCCATGCCGCGCTCGCGCACGAGCAGCCGATGCAGGTAGCGGCCGCCCCAGGCCATCGCACTGCTCTTGCCGACCACGATCCCCGGCTCGAGCGGATCGAGGATGTGGATGAACTCGGCGAACGCGTGGCCGAACTCCTCGCGCAGGACCCCGACGTTCTCGATGCCGCCCGCATCGGTCTCGCGGGTGATGATCGCGCAGATCTTGCGCTCGGTCGGCCATTCGGCATCGGCCAGTGCGCGGACCGTGTATCGCAGCTTGTCGAGCGACTCGGTGTAGGTCGGGATGAGGGCCAGGTGGATGAGCTCGTCGACGCCCGGCACGGCGTCGCTCGCCAGCCGCTCGGTCCAGTTCACCCGCTGGACGCCGCGGATGCGCCGAAAGGCGACGATCACCGCGCCGCTGAACCAGAGCGCGCGGCAGAGCCAGTAGAAGTCGAACGACAGGACGAACAGCGCGACGAGCGCCGGATAGCTGAAGCTCAGCCAGATCGGCAGGATCAGGACGGCCCACGAGATCGTTCCCGGAACCATCTCGAGCAGCCGGACGAGCAGGCCGTAGCGTTCGCGGGGCTCGGAGGTGGTCATCGATGCGCCTGCCCGGCCGATGGCGGCCGGCTGGGCGCCGATGCCGATCCGCCGCGCGGCCTCCTAATAGACCGGAGTGAGCCAGTCGCGGTAGGCGGGCAGGCGCCCACGGACCGCATCGAAGTAGGTGCGCGACATCTCGCGGGTGATCGGGCCGGGCCGGCCCGCGCCGATGGCTCGGCGATCGATCTCGATCACCGGGCTGATCTGCGCGCCCGTGCCGCACAGGAAGACCTCGTCGGCCGCGTAGAGCTCGGTGCGGTCGATCGACCGCTCGATCACCTCTAGCCCGAGATCGTCGCGCGCCATGGCGATGAGCCGGCGTCGCGTGATCCCCTCGAGGATGTTGTCGGTCGCCGCCGGGGTCACGAGGGTGCCGTCCTTGACGATGAAGAGGTTCTCGGCGCTGCCCTCGCTGACGTGGCCGTCGGCGGTGAGGATGATCGCCTCGTCGTAGCCGTTGAGCTGAGCCTCGCTCTTGGCCAGCGCCCCGTTCACGTAGGCGCCGGTGATTTTGCCTCGCGCCGGGATGGCGTTGTCATCGGTCCGGCGCCAGGTGCTGACCTGGGCCCGGATGCCGCCCTCGGTGTCGATGTACTGCCCGAACGGGACGCCGAAGATCACGATATCGGCATCGAGGTTGTGGAGCCGGACTCCGATCGTCTCGGAGCTCTTGTAGACGATCGGCCGCAGGTAAACGTCCTCACGCAGCCCATCACGACGAAGGAGCTCGACGGTGATCTCGGCGAGCTCCTCGGGCGACTGTCGGACCTCCATCATGAGGAGGCGAGCGGACGCACGAATCCGCTCGTAGTGGGGTACGAGCTCGAGGCCGAACAGCTGCTCCTCGTCGGCGTTCCAGTAGGCGCGGATGCCCTCGAATACGGCGGTGCCGTAGTTGAAGCCGTGGGTCATGACGTTGATGTTCGCGTCGCGCAAGGGCACGAACTCGCCACGGAAGAACGCCCACAGCTCGGTGGTCGTCTCCACCTGCGCTGCCTGCGGTCTGCTCTCCTGCTTCAGCACACATGCCTCCTCTGTACGCGGTTCGAGCCGCGGGCCACGGCCGGCTGCTCAAGCGCAAGAAGTATACCCGTGACCCGGCCCCCAGACGCTTGCTCGGCGCCCGAATGTTGCGGAATCAGTGGCCCGTGGCGCCGGCCCCGAGAGGCGTGAAGAGCGCCAGGTAGACGTAGATCAGATACAGCGGTCCACCGATGAGGAGGGTCCACGCGGAGAGCTTCCCGGTTCGGAGCATGTTGCCGAAGATCAGGATCGTGGCGAGGATGGCGACGCCGGCCGACGCGAAGCCGATCGCGCTCTCCTCGGTGAATGTCCACGTCGTGAACAGCAGCCCGAGCACGGTCGGCAGGCAGCTCTGGAAGACCATGGCGCCGGTGATGTTGCCCATGGCCAGGGTGTCCTTGCCCGTGCGCACCCACAGGATGCTGTTGAACTTCTCGGGGAGCTCGGTGGCGATCGGCGCGATGATCAAGGTCAGGATGAGCGGGTCCAGGCCGATGCTTTCCGCCAGCTGCTCGACCGCCCCCACGAACACCTGCGCGCCGAGGATGATCAGCGCCAGCGCCAGGACCACCTGGCTGACGATGATCCGCATCCGGGGCGGCGCTCCCTCGATGTCCTCCCAGCTGTCCTTCTCCCCCGGCATGATGTCGATGTCCAGGGTGTGCGGCCCGACCATCCCCGGCAGCCGCGTGGCATGCAGCTGGGCCAGCTGCTCGGGGTCGCCGGGCTCCGGCGCATCGGTGAAGTGCAGGCGCACGTACACCGCGTAGATGACGAAGAGCAGCGCGGCGGCGACCCACTTCAGCCAGGCCAGCTCGGCCGGCAGGAAGGCGGTGCCGATGGCGATCCCGTACCCGACGATGAAGAAGGCCACGTCGCGCCCGAGCACTCGGACGTTGACCCGCATCCCGGTCCCCCGCCCCCCGCCGCGCGAATAGAGGATGACCGCGACACCGGTCACGAACATCGCCAGCGTCGCCAGCGTGAACGGGGCGCCGAGGATGGCGCCCACGCCGATGGCCTCGGACGTCGTTGGGTCGCCGCCGAAGATCAGCGGCCCGAGGATGGCGATGACCGGGATCAGCGTCTCGGGCATGGCCGTCGCGACCGCCGCCAGGACGCTGCCGACCGCGCCCTCGGCCAGGTTCAGCCGGTGGCCGAACCACTCGATGCCGTTCGTGAACAGCTCGGCGGCCACGAGGATGACCGCCAGCGACACGATGAGCAGGACGATTTCCACTGGTGACCTCTAGCCGTCGCGAAGGATGGCCGAAGGTCTCTCCAACCGACGCAGCGCGGTGGGTCGGCCCGTGCCACCGGACGGAGGCGTCTCCGCCGTACTGACGATGGCGCGGGTCAGGGGATACTCCCCCTCGGGCCGGCTGAGTTTCGCGGACGCGCGCGGCGCGGTCAACTGGGCGCCAGGACGGTGGCCAATCTGTCGTTCGAATAGCGCCGGAGGCCGAATTCCGGCGGGAGACGGACGATCAATCGGCCACCCTCATCGGCCACAAGGCCTGTTACGGGCGCAGGTGCTGGGGCGCATACGGCAGCAGCGCCACGTGGCGCGCGCGCTTGAGCGCTGTGGTGAGCATGCGCTGGTGCCGGGCACAGGTGCCCGTCTTGCGCCGGGGCTCGATCTTCGCGCGCTCGCTGAGGTATCGGCGGAGGCGGTTGACCTCCTTGTAGTCGATGCTCTCGGCCTTGTCGACGCAGAAGTTGCAGACCTTGCGCCGGCGCCGATCGCGGTAGTAGTCCGCCGCCTCGCGGCGGGATCGTGGGCTCGCCATGTGGGTATCGGTTCCTCTCGAATGTCGTTAGAACGGGATGTCGTCGACGTCCATCTCGGCGCCCGGGGCCGATGAGGTCGTCTCGGCACCGCGCGGCTTGACCTGGGGCGGCGCGTCGCCGTAGGAGCCGCCCTCGCTGCCGGCGAAGGAGCCCTCCTCGCGAGGTCGGCGCTCGAGGTTGACGACGCGCGCGAACGCGAGCTCCAGCGAGGTCTTCTTCTGGCCGTCGCGGGCCTCGTATTCGCGGGCGCGGAGCTGGCCCTCGGCGAAGACCTTGTTGCCCTTGCGCAGCTGCTCGGCGAGCCGCTCGGCGGCCTGCTCCCAGACGCTGGCGCGGAACCAGAGGGTCTCCTCGACCCACTCGCCATCCGGTCCCTTGCTGTTGTTGTTGACCGCGATCCTCAGCTCGGTCACTGCCTTCCCGCTGGGCGTGTAGCGCAGCTCGGGGTCGGCGCCGAGGTTGCCGATGATCATCATCTTGTTGAGCGTCATCGCTGGCTCCTTCCTCGCGCGGGCCGTCAGGCCTCGGCGCGCTCCTCGTCGGCCGGCTCGGCCGTTGCCTCGGCGGCCACGAGCTCCGGTTCGAGCTCTGGCTCTGGCTGAGACGGTGGCACCGTCTCGTCGATAGCCTCCGCCGATGGATCGGTCACGAGCTCGTCGTCGCCGATGTCTTCGGCCTCGTCGAGGTCCGTCGCCGCGCGCGGCGCGACCGCGGGGGCGACCTCCTCGGCCGGACCGCGGTCCTCGAGGACGGTGACGAGGTGGCGCAGGATCTCCTCGCTGATGAGGAGGCCGCGCTCGATCTCGCGCACCTGGGCCGGCTCGATGTCGAAGTGGATGAGGAAGTAGCTCGCCTCGCGATGCCGGCCGATGTCGTACGCCAGGCGGCGCTTGCCCCACGGCGAGACCTTGCTGAGGCTGCCACCGCCGTTGACGATGGCGCGGGTGACCTTCTCGACCGCCGCCTGGAGCTTGTCGTCCTCCAGGTCCGGCCGGAGCAGGAGCATGAGTTCGTATCGGCGCATAAGGTGCCGCCGACCTCCTCTCTATGGGTTTGCGACGTCGGGCGCTGGCGCGCTCGGACGCGGCAGAAAGGGGTTCTGCTATGAACATGAACCACGCCTCCGCGAACCGGAGGCGCGCCGCCAGTATAGCCGCAACCCGATGGCCGCGGCAACGTCGGGCAGGTCGCCCCGTATACTGGACGGCCAGTTCCCACGGTCCGATCCGAGCACGTCCATGCCGTCCAACACGATCCTCATCTGCGCCAGGGCCCAGGAGCTCCGCAACGAGCTCGAGTCGGCGCTCACCGACGCCGACCATCAGGTCGTCACCGTCGCGACCCCGGCCGATGCCGTCGCCACCATGCGCAGCAAGCCGGTCGACCTCATCGTTGCCGAGGGCCTGGCCGCTTCGGGCGCCATCGCGTCGCTGAGGACGGCCAGCGACGGCCGCATCACACCGATCCTGATCGTCGCGCCGGCCCACGACATCGAGGCCCGCATCGCGTTCCTGGAGGCCGGCGCGGACGACGTGATCGCCGGCGGGTTCGCCCCGACGGAGCTGGCCGGCCGGGTCATGGCCCTCCTCATCCGCACCGGTCGCGCGGCCACCGACTTCGCCTCGCACACCGGATCCGGCGAGATCATCGCCTTCTTCAGCCCGAAGGGCGGAGTCGGGACCACGACGCTGGCGGTCAACACCGCCGTGCTCCTGGCCGGCGGTGCCGGCGCCAAACGCGCGGGGGCCAAGTCGACCAACGGGGTGCTGCCTCCCTCGCGCGTCCTGCTGATCGACTTCGACCTCCAGTTCGGGCAGGTCGCCACGCACCTGAACCTCACGCCGCGCTACGACCTTGCCGGCCTGGCCACCGACGATCCGTCGCTGGCCGATCCCGAGCTTGCGCGCACCTACCTCACCACGCACAGCTCCGGCCTCAACGTCCTCGCCGCACCGGCCCGCCCCGAGGCCGACTTCCGCGTGAGCCTCGAGCACATCCAGCGCATCGTCGAGCTGATGCAGCCGTCGTTCGACCACATCCTGGTCGACCTCGGCAGCCGCCTCGACCCGCGCAGCGTCTGGCTGCTCGAGCAGTCCGACGCCCACGTCTTCGTCCTCTTCCCGGAGATCGCCGCGCTGCGCGCGATGAGCCTGCTGATGACCTTCCTGGCCGATACCACGCCGCTGCGGGCGCGGACCCACATCGTGATCAACCACGTCTTCCCGAAGGAGCTGCTCAAGTCCCGCGACGTCGAGAACCTGCTTCGCGCCAAGCCGGCGGCCGAGGTGCCCTACACCGAGGTGGAGATGATCCGATCGGTCAACGAGGGGATCCCGCTCGTCAGCAGCCGGCCGGCGTCGCCGGCGGCGATCGCGATGCGCCGCCTCGCGCAGGCGGTCATCGGCATCGAGCAGCCGCAGGTCGTGGCCAAGCGGCAGCGGCGCAGAGTGTTCGGACGCCGCTAGGTTCGATCCGCGCGCGTTTCCCACAGGCGCAACTAACGACTGAGCAGCCACCGGTCGTTCGTCGCTCATTGCCCGCGGGGCAACCGGCGAATACGAGCAGGGCCAACCGGTGCCGTAGTTCTCCAATACTTGCGCCGGGCGAACACACCCTAGGCGCGGGCAACCCGGGGTCTGGTGCCGGAGGAGGGATTCGAACCCCCACGCCTTGCGGCCGCCGGGTTTAAGCCGGCTGCGTCTGCCATTCCGCCACTCCGGCTCAGCAGCGCCGATTGTAGATGGCGCCCTGCCCGAGCGAAGGTCCCGGGTCCGGCTGATGGCCCACCCTGGCGGCTCCGAGTCGATGATCTCGAGTAGGCACTGACCCGCAGATGCCCACTTCCCGCTCACAACAGTCGCCGCCCGCGGCCGAGTCGGTGACGCCGAGAGCAGCCGGACCGCCAGAGCTGAATGGCACCGTCGTGGCCACGAGGCTCACGTAGGTGCTCCGGTGGCCGGATGGAGCCCGGCGCGCTAAAGCCGCCGTATCCCGACGCACCGATCCTCCCCTGCTAGCTCAGGAGGCGGGCATGGCCGGGCTTCGGCGCCGGCTCGGTGTCGATTGCTAGCGGCGTCGATTACCGGCGGCTTACTCCTCGCCGAGCGCGATCGACACACTAACGACCGACGCTTAGTCGCCATCCGGACCCACCATGGCCGGGTCCGCCGGACCAATCTCGGTGACCGTGAACGTCCCCTCCGAGGACCAGGTGGTCTCGACATTGCCGAGTCGGATAAAAGCGTCAGCCCCCCCGCCGAGCAGCACGGCCAGGCCGAGACCCTCGCCAACGGCCAGGTTCGGGGACACAGTGAAGCAGCCCTTCGACCCCCCGCGGTCAGTCGCATCGAGGAATACCAGGAACGCTGAGCCCGTGCTGTCCATACGGTAGATTTCGATCTGGTCGATGAACGCCCCTGCGAAGACGGAGGTGACGCAGATTTGAAGAGATGCGAGGCCGTACGTAGTCGTTCCGACCACTGACGGGGCAGTCAGCGGCAAGACAGCGATCCCATCACCCGAGAACTCGACGTTGGTGATGTATCGGTCGGCATGCGTTGGTGATGTGACGTGCGGCTCCCAAGCGCCGCCGTCGACGGCGGTGACGATCGTCCCCGTCTTCAGAAAGCCGCTCGAATCAATGCCATCGATCTTGTCGGCGTCTACCGATGGAGGGGTACTGCCGTCGAGGCTGCCCAAGCGATTGAGGAACTGGGCTAGCTGGCCCCGAGTCACTGAGCTACTCGGACAGAATTTGCCGCCGCCGCAGCCATTAGTGATGCCTGCGTCAACGAGAGCTTCGACATCATCGTGGTAGCTGGCCGACGAGGGCACGTCGCTGAACTGGTGGTTGGCAAGGACGGCGAGCGGGAACGTGAGCGCAGCGACCGCCAGCACTAGGATCAGGGTTGACCGGCGCGGGCGCAGCCCGTTCAGGCGTGGCATGAGGAAGTCTCCCTTCTTCCAGGGCTCGGCATTGAAGATGGCGCAGCGCGAACTCTCCCTGGAACCGGGGTCCGGCCGCGTCGTGGCCCTTGCTGCGGCGGCATCACCTCCCCCTCGGAGCGGGCACCCGATAGCGCCGCGCCTACGGCCTGATGTGCACCCAGATTGTTAGGCGAGCATGGGCTCCGCGCAAGGGCTAGAGTTCGGTGGCCGATAGCGTCCGGCGGAGCGCGTTCCGAGCTACCATCGTTGCGACCAGAAACGACGGATCCGGCCCGGGGCCGGATTCGTACTCAGAATCTGGAGGCGACGACGGGAATCGAACCCGTGTACGCGGTTTTGCAGACCGCTCCCTGAACCACTCGGGCACGTCGCCACCGGTCATCTCGACTGGCTGCCCCGGGTCGATTCGAACGACCGTTAACGGATCCAAAGTCCGCTGTCCTGCCACTAGACGACGGGGCACCGATCGGGCCTCACGCTAGCAGGTCGGTCTTGGCGCAACCAGCCGGACACAAAAAATGGAGCGGAAGACGGGACTCGAACCCGCGACCCTCACCTTGGCAAGGTGATGCTCTACCAACTGAGCCACTTCCGCCCGCTTGTGCTCCCGATTGTACCGCGAGGCTGGTGCCGAGGGCCAGGATCGAACTGGCGACACCTGGATTTTCAGTCCAGTGCTCTACCGACTGAGCTACCTCGGCTCACGCGGGTCCGTCGGGAACGGCCGCAAGGATACCGATGCGGCCCACCACCCGCAACCGATTCAGAGGCGGCGCTCGAGGTCCAGCTCGTCGCGCATCGGGATGCCGAACGAGCCGAGTTTCGAGATCTCCGGCTTCAACGTCTTCCGCGCGTCATCGACGGCGCCCGGCCTCAGTCGCGCCAGCCGGAAGCCACGCCGCTGGTAGAAGCGGAGCGCGTCGAGGTTGTCGTTCGTCGTCGTCAGCCAGACCGATGCGCAGCCCGCCGCCCGCGCTGCTGCCACGACGGCATCCAGCAGCCGGGTGCCGATCCCATGGGCGGGCGGATCGGCCGCGATCGCCGTGAGCTCGCAGGCATCGCCATCAATGCGGAAGGATGCATGACCGACGATTTCCCCAACCTCGACGGCGACGAAACCGGGCATCTCGGCCGGGAGCATCCGCTCGCCATGTGCGACCACCGAGTCCGCGTGCCATGCCGCGAGGAGGAAGGCCCGCAGGCCCGACACGTCGACATCGGCCGCGGGGAGGATCTCGACGGTCAGGAAGTGATCCCCATCTGACCGCCGATGTTCTCGAGCTGCCGGATCCGCTCGCCGATCGGCGGATGGGTGTCCCACAGGGACTTCGCGCGCTCCTCGAACGACTTGATCGGGTTGACGATGTAGAGGTGCTGCGTGGCGCGGTTGGCGACCTCGAGCACCTCGCGGTCGTCGCTGATCGTGCGCAGCGCGCGCGCCAGGCCGACCGGGTTGCGGGTCAGCTCGACGGCGGTCGCATCGGCCAGCGACTCGCGCGTCCGGCTCACCGCCGCCTGCACCAGGCGCCCGATGATTGGCGCCACCAGCGCCAGGACGAGCGCGAGGACGAAGATGAGCGCCATGGCTCCCCCACCCCCGCGGTCCGAGTCACCGCCGCTCCGTCGGCCACCGCCCCAGTAGGTGAAGCGCAGGAACCAGTCGGCAAGCAGCGCGATCGCCCCTACCAGCACCCCGACCAGCAGCGTGAACCGGATGTCGAGGTTGCCGATGTGGCTCATCTCATGGCCGATGACGCCCTGGAGCTGCTCGCGGTCCAGCTTGTCGAGCAGGCCGGTCGTGACCGCCACGCTGGCGTGCTCCGGGTCGCGGCCGGTCGCGAAGGCGTTCGGCGCCGAGTCGTCGATGACCCACAGCCGCGGCGGCGGCAGCCCGCCCGCCAGGCGCATCTCCTCGACGACGTTGACGAGCTGCTTGAACGACTCGGGCGGGCTGGCCCTGTCGATCTCCCGAGCCCCGCTGGTGGCCATGACGAGGGCGTCACCCGCGAACCACGAGCCGAGGGTCATCGCGATCGCCAGCACCAGCGCCAGCACCAGGCCGCCCCAGCCGAAGCCGGTGGCGTAGCCGATCGCACCGCCGAGCAGCCCGAGCACGACGATCACGACGGCGACCAGGAGCCAGCTCCGGCGCCGGTTGCGATCGATCTCGCGATAGAAGGTGGTCGGCGCCAGGCGCGCCGAGTCGGTCATCGGCTGATCGGTCAGGTCTCGGTCAGGTCGTGCGCAGGTTCACCTCGGGCACGGCGGTGTCAGCCTCCTCGATCTGGAAGTAGTCACGCTCGCGGAAGCCGAACAGGCCCGCGATGAGCACGTTCGGGAAGGTCTGGACCGAGGTGTTGAACTCGCGGACCGAGGCGTTGTAGTGCTGCCGGCTGAAGCCGATCTGGTTCTCGGTCGTGGTCAGCTCTTCCTGCAGCTCGAGGACGTTCTGGTTCGCCTTGAGATCGGGATAGTTCTCGACGAGGGCGAACAGCTGACGCAGCGCCCCGGTGAGGAAGTTCTCGGCCTGAGCGGCCTGCCCCGCGTTCGCCGGACCGCCCTGCTGGGCGCTCACGGCCGCGCTTCGAGCCTCGACGACCCGCGTCAGGGTCTCCTGCTCGAAGTCCATGTAGCCCTTGACCGCGTTCACGAGGTTCGGGATCAGGTCATGCCGGCGCTTGAGCTGCACGCTGATCTGGTTCCACGCCTCGTCGACCATGTTGCGGAGCCGGACGAGCGCGTTGTACGTGAAGATCAGGAAGACGACGATCACCGCGACGGCGATCAGCACGATGATCAGCCACAGGTCCATGCGGGGCTCCTCGAGCACGGGGGTTGACCACCGAATCGTACCAGCCGTCGTGTCATCGGCTCATTCAACCGAGATGGCGCTGGCTGCTATCGTCGAAGCCGATGAGCACTACCGGCCCGGCGACGGCGGTCGCCGTCAGCGACCTGCGGATGCGCTACGGCACGAAGGACGTCCTCCACGGCGTCAGCTTCGCCATTCAGCGCGGCGAGGTCGTCACGCTCCTCGGGCCGAACGGCGCGGGCAAGACGACGATCATCGAGATCCTCGAGGGCTTCCGCTCACCCTCCGCCGGCGCGGTCGAGGTGCTCGGCATCGATCCCGCCCACGCCGACGAGGACTGGCGGGCCAGGGTCGGGATCGTGCTGCAGTCGTGGCGCGACCACGGGAAGTGGCGCGTTCGCCAGCTGCTGCAGAACCTCGGGCAGTTCTACGAGCCATACGCCACCGCGGACCGGCCACGGCCACGACCGATCGACGAGCTGATCGAGACGGTCGGGCTCACCGAGCAGGCGGACCAGCGCATCTCGACCCTGTCGGGCGGGCAGCGGCGGCGGCTCGACGTAGCCATCGGCCTCATCGGTCGACCGGAGCTCCTCTTCCTCGACGAGCCGACCGCGGGGTTCGACCCCGAGGCGCGCCACGACTTCCACGGCCTCGTGCGCGGGCTCTCGGATAGCGAGGAGACGACGATCTTCCTGACCACCCACGACCTCGACGAGGCCGAGAAGCTGGCCGACCGGATCGTCATCCTGGCGAGCGGCCGGATCGTGGCCGATGGAACGGCCGACGACCTGGCGCGCAGCGTCTCCACCACCGCCGAGGTGCGCTGGATCCGCGACGGCGTCCGCCACACCGAGACCACGACCGATGCGACCGCCTTCGTGCGCGAGCTGCTCGCCTCCGACGGCTCCGGGGTCGAGGAGCTCGAGGTGCGCCGCGCCAGCCTCGAGGACACCTACATGGCCATGGTCCGCCGCGACGAGGCGCCGGACGCATGAGCCCACGCGCGCTCCACGGCGTCCGCGTCGGTCTCGAGCGCGGCTGGATCATGTTCCGCCACATCCTCACGACCGCCGACGGCCTCTGGAACACTGTCGTCTGGAACGGGATCCCGCTCGTGATCCTCATCCTGAACCGCGACGAGGTCGTGGAGGGGACCGATCTCTCGCTGGCCGTCGTCGCCCTGCCGGGCTTCCTGGGCCTGATGATCGCCGCCGCGGCGCTCGGTCCGGCGTATTACATCGCCGCGGAGCGCGAGGACGGAACGGTGCTGCGAGCGAAGGCGATCCCGCACGGCATCCTCGGCTACGTCACCGGCGTGCTGACCCAGGCCTCGCTCGAGACCTTCCTCGGCCTCGCGATCATCCTCGTCCCGGGCTTCATCCTCTTCCCCGGCCTCGTCGTCGACGACCCGGTGCGCTGGGCGGTCTTCGTGGTGGTCGTCGTACTCGGCCTGCTGGCGACGCTGCCGGCCGGCGTCGTCATCGGCTCGGTCGTGCGGAGCCCGCGCCTGGTTGGCGGCCTCGGATTCCTGATCATCGGCGGCATGGCGGTCGTGTCCGGCATCCTGATCCCGCTCCAGACGATGCCGGGATGGGTGCAGGTCGTCGGCCAGGCGCTGCCTACCTACTGGATCGGTGTCGGGATGCGCTTCGTCTTCCTGCCCGATGCGGCCGTCGCCATCGAGATCGGCCAGACCTGGCGGCTAATGGAAGCGACCGCGGTGCTCGGCGTGTGGGCGCTCGGTGGCATCCTCGTCGCGCCGGCGGTGCTGCGACGGATGGCGCGTCGCGAGTCGGGTGCCTCCGTCGAGGCCAGCCGCCAGGAGGCACTCCAGCGGATGTAGCCGCGTGGTGGGCGGTGAGGGACTCGAACCCCCGACATCCTCGGTGTAAGCGAGGTGCTCTGACCAGCTGAGCTAACCGCCCCGCGCGGCATGGTAGCCGATGGCCCTCGGATGCAGAAACGCCGCTCGCGGAACGCGAGCGGCGCATCGGTCTGGCGATCTGAAAGTGGTGCCCAGGCCGGGACTTGAACCCGGATGGGTTTCCCCATACGCCCCTCAAACGTACGCGTATACCAATTCCGCCACCTGGGCATGAGGTTGGTACCGAGGGAGGGACTTGAACCCACACGACCTTGCGGTCACATGGTCCTGAACCATGCGCGTCTGCCTATTCCGCCACCTCGGCACGCGCGCACTCGGAACGAGTCCCGAGTGCGTCGACCGATGATATCACCGCGGGGCTGGTCAGACCTGCGGCAGCAGGTTGAGCAGGCTGAAGGCGACGAAGAGGATGGCGAGGACGATCGTGAGCCGGAAGAGGGTTCGCTCGATCCCCCGCCGGCTGCGGTAGGCGGTCACCTCGCCACCGAACGCACCACCCAGGCCGGTGCCGCGCTGCTGGAGCAGGATCGACGCGATCAGCGCGATGGCCAGGATGACTTGCGCGACGAGGATGGCGGTGGTCATGGCCGGCGAAGTCTAGCAGGACCGATATGGGACGTCGGCGTATATACGTATATACCCACGCGCTAGCGCGCCTCCAACAGCGACCTGCCGCGCATCTCCGGACCGGGCTCGATGCCGAGCAGCTCGCACAGGGTCGGCGCGACGTCGGCCAGCTCGCCGTCGCGGAGGCGCGCGCCCGTGTGGGCCTCGGACACGAGGACCAGCGGGACGGCAGCGGTCGTGTGCTTCGTCTGGGGCGCGCCGGACTCGTCGCGCATCTCCTCGATATTTCCGTGGTCGGCGGTGATGACGAGCGGCGCTCCCTCGCCGAGCGCGGCACGCGCCAGCCGTCCGAGGCACCCGTCGAGGACGTTGGCGGCCTCGACCGCCGCGGACCAGATGCCGGTGTGGCCGACCATGTCGGCATTCGCGTAGTTGGCGACGATGAAGTCGTGCTTGTGCCGACCGAGGGCCTCGACGAGCGCGTCGGTGATCGGTCCGGCGCTCATCTCCGGGGCGAGGTCGTAGGTCGGCACCTCGCGGTTCGACGGCACGAGGATTCGCTCCTCCCCGGGAAACGGGTCCTCGACACCGCCGTTGAAGAAGTAGGTGACGTGGGCGTACTTCTCGGTCTCCGCGAGGTGGAGTTGCCGCTTCCCGAGCCTGGACAGGTGGGCCGCCAGCGAGTCGATGACGAGCGGCGGGAAGGCGACCGCCACCGGGAGCTCGTCCGGAGCCTGGTACTCGGTCAGCGTCGTCACGTCGAAGGCGCTGGAGTCCCCACGGTCGAAGCGGTCGAAGGACGCCTGCGCCAGCGCGTGCGTCAGCTGGCGGGCGCGATCGGCCCGGAAGTTCAGGTGGATGACGGCGTCGATGGGCGCCATGCGAACCACCTCGCCGACCAGGGTCGGCTGGATGAACTCGTCGCCCTCGTCGCGGGCGTAGGCGTCGACGACGGCTGCTGCAGCCGTAGGCGCTTGGAGGCCGATGCCGTGGACGATCGCGTCGTACGCGCGCTTCGTCCGGTCCCAGCGCCGGTCGCGGTCCATCGCCCAATAGCGGCCGGTCACGCTGGCGACTGTGGCGCGCCCGCCGAAGCGCGCCTCGAGCTCGGGCAGGAAGGCGTCCGCGGAGCGGGGCGGCGTGTCGCGGCCATCGGTGAAGGCGTGGAAGAAGACGCGGTCCGGCGTCAAACCGTGGTGCGCGGCCAGCTCGACCATGGCAACGATGTGCTCGTCGACGGCGTGCACCCCGCCGGGTCCCACGAGCCCCATCAGGTGCAGGCGCGAGCCCGCGGCAAGGACCCGTTCACACGCGGCGTTGAGCGCCGGGTTGTCGTAGAAGGTCCCATCGGCGATGGCGGCGCTGATGCGCGGCAGGTCCTGGAGGACGCGGAACCCGGCACCGAGATTGAGGTGGCCGACCTCGCTGTTGCCCATCTGCCCGGCCGGCAGGCCGACCGCCTCGCCAGACGCCTCCAGGCGGCAGTTCGGCCAATCGGCGACGAGGCGGTTCCAGTTCCACATCGGCGCCGCGAGCAGCGCGTTGCGCGACGGGTCGTCGTTCAGCCCGAACCCGTCGAGCACGACCAGGACGACGGTCATCCCTCGGCGGCCACCCACGCGGCCTGGAGGATGGCGGCGAAGACGTCCGGCTTCAGCGAGGCGCCGCCGACGAGGGCGCCGTCGATGTCGGGCTGGGTGAAGAACTCGGCGGCGTTCGCATCGGTCACGCTGCCCCCGTACTGGATCGGGATCGCGTCCGCCGCCGAGGCGTCGAGCTCGCGCAGGATGCCGCGGATCAGGGCGGCCACCGCCTGTGCATCGTCGCCGGTCGCGGCATCGCCCGTGCCGATCGCCCACACCGGCTCGTAGGCGATCACCAGACCGGAGCCTTCGAGCCGGTCCAGGCCAGCCAGCGCGGCGCGGACCTGGCGCTCCACGACAGCCTCCGTCTGGCCGTCGCGCCGCTCCTCGGCCCGCTCCCCCACCGCGGCGATCGGCCGCAGGCCGTGCGCCACCGCGCTGGCGACCTTGCGGCCGACGGACTCGTCGGTCTCGCCGTCGTACTGGCGTCGCTCCGAGTGGCCGAGGATGACGAACGTGGCGACTCCCTCGAGCATGAGCGGGCTGGTCTCGCCGGTGAACGCGCCGCGCTCCTCGAAGTGCATCGTCTGGGCGCCGATGTGCAGGGTGGGGACGGCGCGCGCCACGTCGCCCAGCCAGATCGTCGGCGGGCAAACGACCGTGACGACTCCGGGCAGCTCGGCCGCCGACAGCTCGACGACCTCGGCGAGGGCGATCGCCTCGTCCAGCGTCGCAGGGTTCATCTTCCAGTTGCCCGCGACGACCGGCCGGCGCATCAGTGCTCCTCGACGCCGGCCAGCTCGACGAGCCGGCGCAGGCGATGGTTCACGGCCGACCGGCTCACGCCGAGGGCGGAGCCCAGCGCGTCGAGGTCGGCGTCCGGCATGCGGCGGCGCATCGCGGCCGTCTCGCGCAGGGCGGGTGCCAGCGCGGCCAGGCTGCCATCGGCCTCGAGCCGGTCGATCGCCGAGAGCTGGCGGTCGGCGGCGCGCACCGTCCGACCGAGGTTCGCCTCCTCGGCGTTGAGCAGCCGGTTCAGGCGCGAGCGCACGTCGCGCCCGACGCGATGGGTCTCGAGCTCGAGGACCCCTCGATTCGCCCCGACGAGCCTCAGCAGCGCGACGATCTCCTCCTGCCCCTTCAGGTAGACCACGTGCCGGCCGCGTCGCTCGGCTCGCAGCGCACGCACCTCCAGCGAGGCAGAGTGCCGCCTGGAGCTCCTCGGCCGCGGCCCGGTCCGCCAGCACGAACTCGACGTGCGGCCCGCTCGCGCCGAACGAGATCGACCCCGAGCCGAGGAGCACGCCGCGCAGGAAGGCGCGACGGTCGCAGGCCGGCGCCGCCTCCCACGACCAGGCGCCGAGCGCGCTCCGGTCGAGGTCGACGACCAGGTGATGGCGGGCGCCCACCCGAGCCCGATCGGAAGCGACCGCGCGCGGTGACGTGACGGGCAGACCGAGCGATCCGGCCAGGTGCACCGCCGTCCGAGCGGTGGCGTGGTCGAGGGTGCGCAGCTCATCGCCGGACGAGCCGTGGAGTAGGCCGATCAGCTCCGCGCGGCGGTCGCATGCCCGCGCCGGCTGAATGCGCGCCAGCTCGCCCTTGACCTCGCCGGCCAGGAGCACCGCGACGTTCAGGAGGCGGTGGCCGCCTGGCGGCCGATGCGGCGCGATCGCGGCCGCGAGATGCGGTCCTCCTGGAGGAGCCGCATGAGGGCCGCCGCGAGCTTTGCGGGGTCGTGGCGGCCGGCGTTGGCCGGGTCGATGACGTCCTCCTCGACGATGACCACCGGCAGCTCCTCCAGGCGACGGACGTCGACCTCGACCGGCTCCGCGCGCCAGCCCTCCGGGCGGCGCGCATCGGTGTTGCGGTTGAGGATGACGTAGTCGACGAGGTCCTCGCCGACGTGAGCGAAGAGCGCCTCGAGATGGGCCGATGCGGTCATCGACTGCGTCTCGCCCGGCTGGGTGGCGACGTTGCAGACGTACGCCTTCATCGCCGGGGACGCGGCCAGTGCGTCGCGAACGTCGGAGATGAGCAGGTTCGGCAGCACGCTGCTGAAGAGCGACCCCGGCCCGAGGACGATCATCTCGGCCTCGAGGATGCGCTCGAGTGCCTCGCGGTTGGCACGCACGTCGGCCGGCTCGATGAAGACGCGCTCGATGGGCTCCTCGGCGGTGGCGATGGCGACCTGGCCGTACAGCGTCCGACCGGAGGCGAGCTGGGCCGAGAGGTTGAGCGGGACGCTGGTGGCCGGGAGCACCTGGCCGCGCACGGCGAGCACGCGATTCGACTCGCGCACCGCCTCCTCGAAGTCGCCGGTGACGGCGGTCATCGCGGCGATGAACAGGTTGCCGAAGGCGTGGTGGTCGAGCCCGGAGCCCGACGGGAAGCGGTACTGCATGAGCTGCGTCATGAGCGGCTCGGCGTCGGCGAGGGCGGCGATGCAGTTGCGGATGTCGCCCGGCGGGATGATCCCGAGCTGCTGGCGCAGCTGCCCGCTGCTGCCGCCGTCGTCGGCGACCGCGACGACCGCCGTGATGTTGGCGCTGTAGCCCTTCAGGCCGCGCAGCAGCGTGGACAGCCCGGTGCCGCCGCCGATGGCAACGATACGCGGCCCGCGCGCCAGGTAGCGCTTGGTGTAGAGCACCTCGAGGACGCTGTCGTTGCGACCGACGAACGGCGACACGACCGAGCGCATCAGGCCCCACATGCCGACGCCCGTCAGGGCAAGCCCGAGCACGGCCACCAGCGCGGCGCGGATCTGCGGCTCGAGCCACGCACCGGTGAGCCAGTAGACGATCGCGATCTCGTCCGCCGCGTTGGTGCGGTACAGGTCGCGGATGAAGATCGCGGCGCCCAGTCCCAGGATCGCGATGCCCGCCAGCAACAGGAGCAGCCAGCGCTTGATATGCATCCCCGGGTAGAGCCAGCGCGGCAGCCGCCGACCCTTCATCGCTCGAGCTCCCGGTGGAAGACGCTGACCGATACGTCCGGCAGCTCACCGAGGCGCCGCGCGAGCTCCTCGGCCAATGCGATCGAGCGGTGGTAGCCGCCGGTGCAGCCGAGCGCGATGCGCAGCTGCTCCTTGCCCTCGGCGCGGTAGGCCGGCGCGGTCAGGGTCAGCAGCTCGGTCACGAGCTCGAGGAACCGGTTCGCCGTCGGCTGCTGGAGGACGAAGTCGCGCACCTTGGTCTCCAGCCCGGACAGCGGCTTGAGCTCGGGCTCCCAGTAGGGGTTCGTCAGGAATCGGACGTCGAAGACGAGATCGGCCTCGAGCGGCAGCCCGTACTTGAAGCCGAAGGTGACGATGTCGACGCGCAGCTCGTTCGTCGTCGCGCTGTGCGGCACGAGCGACCAGAGCCGGTCCTTGAGCTGACCGATGGAGAGGCCCGAGGTGTCGACGACGTGGTCGGCGAGCTCCCGGGTGCGCGCCAGGCGCCTGCGCTCCTCGGCGATCGAGGCCTGCACGCCGCTCCTCGCCTCGAGCGGATGGCGATGGCGCGTCTCGCTGAACCGATTGACCAGGGTCGCGTCGCTCGCCTCCAGGAAGATCACCTCGAAGCCGGGCCGGTCGCCGTCCAGCGCGGCCGCGGCACGCTCGATGGCGGGCGCCGGGTCGCCGGCGCGGATGTCGAGCACGAGCGCCGAGCGTCGGTACCGATCACGTTCCTGGCCGCGGAGGGCCAGGAAGTTCTCGAGCAGTGCCGCCGGGAGATTGTCGACGACGGTATAGCCGAGGTCCTCGAAGAGCTTGCCGGCCTGGCTCTTGCCCGCGCCGGAGAGGCCGCTGATGACGAGCAGGTGCTCGAGCTCGGCATCGGAACGCAGCGGGGCCGGTCCCCGCTCGCTGCTCGCCCGCCGATCGGGCGCGGTCTCGGTGGGCGTGGTGCGCGCCACGATCCCCTCCATGCTCGAACGCGGTCCGAGTATAGCCGCGATCAGGCCCCCTCCCGACCGGCCCGGAGGCCACGGACGCTGGCCGCCACCGAGCCCCGCAGCGCGTCGAGGTCGTACCCGCCCTCGAGCGCCAGCGCGACGCCGCCGAGCCCGAGCCGAACGGCCATCGCGCCGAGCGCCCGGCCCACCGCCTCGAAGCCGGCTTCGGTGACCGCCAGCTCGGCCAGCGGGTCCGCGGCGTGCGCGTCGTACCCGGCCGACACCAGGATCGCCTCGGGCGCGAACGCCTCGACCGCCGCGAGCAGCTCGTCGCGCCAGGCGGCAACGAACGCCTCGTCGCCGTCGCCCGCGCTCAGCACGTGATTCCGCGCCACGCCGCCGCCGTCATCGTTCGCCGGGCCCGTGCCGGGATAGAACGGGTACTGGTGCGTCGAGGCGTAGATCAGGTCCGAGTCGCCGTGGAAGATCGCCTGCGTCCCGTCGCCGTGGTGGACGTCCCAGTCGACGATCGCCACGCGCCGCACCGTGCCCGCCGCGCGCAGCGCCGCGACCGCGATGGCCACGTTGTTGAAGAGGCAGAAGCCGCTCCCGCGGATCGGGCCGGCGTGGTGGCCCGGCGGCCGCACGACGGCGAAAGCCACCTCCGCCTCGCCATCCACGGCCGCCTGTGCGGCGCGGAGGGTGGCGCCGGCAGCGAGCCGCGCCGCCGTCATCGACCCCGGCACGAGGTACGTGTCCGCGTCGAGCCATCCGCCCCCGCGCGCCTCCGCTTCGACGAGCAGGGCCAGGTAGTCCGGGTCGTGGATGCGCGTGATGTCGGCATCGGTGGCCGGCTCCGGCGTCTCCTCAACCAGCCGATCTCCGGCGGCGTCGCGGACGCCGGAAGCGGCTGCCTCGCGACGCGCGGGGCGCTCGGGGTGCCCGGGCGAGGCGTGCGCATCGGTCCGCGGATCGGTCAGCAGCAGGACGGAGCCGGGCACCGGCGACGCTATCGGCCCATCATCCGGATGAGCTGGAGGGTGATCTCGAAGAGCCCGTACATGACCAGGGCCAGCGTGAACGAGCCGATCACGATGTCGCCGGGCGTGATGACGACGGCGAATAGCCCGATGAGCAGGATCACCCAGCGGCGACGGCTCGACAGGAAGGCGTAACTGAGGATCCCGGTCCGCGCCAGCACGTAGAGGATGACCGGGAACTGGAGCGCAATGCCGAAGGCGAGGAGAAACGTGGTCACGAAGCCGATGTAGTCGCCCAGGCCGAGCAGTGGCGGGACGCCCTCGACCGAGAAGTCGAGAAGGAAGCCGACCGCCAGCGGGATGAGGACGTAGCCGAGCGCCACGCCAGCCGCGAAGAGGAGGATCGCCGCACCGAGCAGCGGCCAGACGAGCCTGCGCTCGGGACGCGTCAGCCCGGGCGTCACGAACGCCCAGATCTCGTACAGGATCACGGGCATCGCGAAGGCGATCCCGGTCATGAGCGCCAGCTGCATCCGTACGCCGAATGCCTCCCCGACGCCGGTCTGGATGAGCGCCGCGCCGCTGTCCTCGAGCGGAGATCGGAGCAGGGCGATGAGCGGATCGGCCAGGAAGAAGCCGGCGACCGCCGCGACCAAGACGGCGATGGCGATGACGATGATCCGGCTGCGCAGCTCCTCGAGGTGCTCGAGGAGGCTCATCGTGGCCTCGTCGCCCGTCATCGCGGCCGACGCGTCACGTCACGCAAGTTCAGTGGGTGCGGTCCGAACCGTCGCCCGAAGGCGGCTCCTCAGTGGGCGCACTCGAGCGCCGCGGCTCGCCGCGCACCGACTCCTCGAGGTCGGTGGAAGCCTTGCGGAACTCGCGAATCCCCTTCCCGACGGCGTTGCCGATGTCGGGCAGCTTGCCGGGGCCGAAGATGATCAGCACGATCACCAGCAGCAGGATGAGCTCCCAAGGTCCGGGAATCGGCATCTGATCAGGATCCTCCGATCTTTCCCGCACGAACGGGGCTGGCCGTCGAGTGTAGCACCGCCTCGGCCAATCGAGCGGACTGGACCGATGCGGCCGCCGCCGCGGCCGCCTGCCAGTCGGCCCCCGACGAGGCCAGCGCGATGCCGCGCGACACGTTGACCAGGCCGGGCGCCCACTCGCCGTCCGCCGCGCGAGCGGCCGCTCCGGCGTCACCGCCCTGCGCCCCGACGCCCGGAACCAGGAAAGCGGGTCCCGGAAGCTCTTCCCTGAGGCTCGCCAGCTCCTCGGGAGCCGTGGCGCCGACGACGAGGCCGACGCGGCCATCGGTCCAGCGCTCGGCTGCCCAGCGCGCGACCCGCAGGTGGATCGGCTCGCCATCGGCGACGAGCGACTGGAAACGGCCGGCCGATGGGTTGCTCGTGCGCGCCAGCAGGTAGACGAGGGCGTCGCCCTTCGCGAGGAATGGCTCGACCGCGTCCTCCCCGAGGTACGGCGAGAGCGTCACGCCGTCGGCATCGAGGTGTCCGAGCAGGGCCTCCGCGTAGCGCTCCGCGCTCGTCTCAATGTCGCCTCGCTTCGCGTCGAGGATGCACGGGATCTCTCGTGGGACGTCCGCGCGGATCCGCTCGAGGGCGGCCCAGCCCGCGGAGCCGAAGGCCTCGAAGAAGGCGACGTTGACCTTCACCGCGCAGGCGTGCGGCCCGGCAGCCTCGATGAGGCCGCGCGCGAAGGATTCGAGTCCCTCGACGGTCGGCTCGAGCCCCTCCGGGAACCGGTCCGCATGCGGATCGATCCCGATGCACAGCGGCGAGCCGACCGCCGCGCGCCGAGCTCTGAGCCGCTCGAGTGCGGTGGGGCTCATCCGGCTCGCGCCAGCACCGGCGGCAGCCGTCGCGCCAGGAGCGGGCTCGACGATCGGTGCGCGAAGTCGACGACGCGCAGCCGCAGGCGCGGCATCCCGCCGAAGTCGTCCCGCTCCAGCGTGCCGACCAGGTCGACCTCGTCCCCCGCCTCCGGCATCGGCCGCTCGGCCTCGATCCCGAATGCGATGACGTCGAAGGTCTCGAGCCCTCGGCGCATGCGCAGCGCGACGTGCTGCTCACGCTCGCCGACGCGGCGTGCCTCGGTGAGCACCATGCCGGTGACCGCCAGGACCGGCTCCACGTGCCCGGGTCCGTACGGCTCGAGTCGTGCGAGCTGCTCCGACAGCGTCCAGTCCACCAGTCGCGCGGGCAGCACGAGGTCGACAACGATGCGCCCCGGGCGCTCGGCCTCGGCCGCGGACCCCGCCGGGAATGGGCGAGACAGCGCCGCGAACGCCAGCGAGAACTCCGGCCACGCCGACGGCAGCAGGCTGAAGCCACCGGCGGCGGCATGGCCGCCGCGCTTGGTGAGGAGCCCGGCGCAGGCCTCGAGCGCGGCGGCGACGTGGAAGTCGGCCGGCGCGCGGACCGATCCGCGCACCTCGTCGCCGACGAGCGTCGCGGCGGCCACCGGGCGGGCGAGGCTGTCGGCCAGGCGGCCGGCGACGAGGCCCACCAACCCCGGCGCCCAGGTGTCGTCGCGCACCAGCAGCGGTGCGGTCGAGACGTCCACGGCGACGAGCGCCCGCGCGGCCTCGACCGCGACCTTCGTCAGCTCCCGGCGCCGCTCGTGGATCACCTCGAGCTCGTCGGCCAGCGCCTCGGCGCGCGCCGGATCCTCCTCGAGCATGAGCGCGATGGCCAGCTCCGCATCGGCGATGCGCCCGGCGGCGTTGATGCGCGGCACGACCCCGAAGGCGAGGTCGCGGGCAGTCGGCTGTGCCGGGACGTCGCAGCCGCGTGCGAGGAGCGCGCGAAGGCCGGGGTGCTGCGTCCGCGACAGCTCGTCGAGGCCGAGACGCACGATCGCCCGGCTCTCGCCGGTCATCGGCGCGACGTCGGCCACCGTGCCGATGGCCGCAACCGCCGCCAGCCCGTCGGCGGCGACGCCGTGCCGGTTGAGGAGGGCGGCGGCGAGCTTGTACGACAGCCCGGCGCCGGTCAGGTCGGGATCGGGGTAGGCGCAGTCGGGACGATGCGGGTCCACGACCGCGACGGCTCGCGGCAGGGCTGGCGGCGGCAAGTGATGGTCGGTGATGACGACGTCGAGCCCCATCCCGGATGCCGCCTCGACCTCGGCCGCGTTCGAGACGCCGCAGTCGCAGGTGATCACGAGCGTCACGCCACGCCCGGCCAGGTCGCGCAGGCCGGATTCGGAGAGGCCGTACCCCTCGGCCAGGCGGGAGGGGACGTAGCGGATCGGGTCGGCGCCCAGGCGCCGCAGTGCGGTGACCCAGACGACGATGGCGCTCATGCCATCGGCGTCGTAGTCGCCCCAGATGGCGATCCGCTCCCCCGCCGCAAGCGCCACGTCGATCCGGTCGAGCGCGCGTTCCGCATCGGCCATGCGAGTCAGATCGTGGAGGGCGCCGGCGCCCGCCTGCAGGAAGCGCTGGAGCTGGTCATCGGACTGGAAGCCCCGTCGGGCCAGGAGGGTCGCGACCGGGGCCCCGAAGCCGCTGAAGGCCGGCGGGTCCGGCACGGGCTCGGGTAGCACCCACTCGAGGCTCGGGACGATCACCGGCCAATCGTAGCCGCGGCGCCTTACCCGGCGCTTACCGTTCCGTTAGTTGACGGGCGGGATGGCGCTATTGAGCGCGAACCGTCCTGCGTCAATGGTGATATCACTACTGATATCGTCACTGATGGTGCGCGCGCCGCTGCCAACCGCAGAGCGCCCATCTCGGCAGTGAGGCGTTACGCCCTCGCGGGCGCTCTCGCCCGGCCCTTGCGCCGTCGATCCCAGTCGTCCCACGCCACGAGGATCTGGCTGGCGTTGAAGATCGACGAGTAGGTGCCACTCACGACGCCGAGCAGCAGGGCCAGGGCGAACGTGCGGATCGTCGGCGGGCCGAGCAGGAGCAGCGCGCCGAGGGTGACCACCACGGTCAGCGAGGTGATGATCGAGCGGCCGGCCGTCTGGAGGATCGAGTGGTTGACGATCGCGCCGAACGGCTCGCCCGCGTGGCGCACCCGGTTCTCGCGGATGCGGTCGAAGACGACGATCGTGTCGTGCACGCTGAAGCCGATGATCGTCAGCAGTGCGGTCACGAAGAGCGCGTCGAACTCGAGGAAGAAGAAGTAGCCGAGGATGGCGAACGTGCCCACGACGAGCAGCACGTCGTGCAGGAGGGCGATGATCGCCGCGGTCCCGTAGCGGAAGCCGAAGCGGATCCACAGGTAGGCCAGGATGAAGACCTCACCGATGATGATCAGGATCGCCGAGCTGCGGATGAGCTCGTCGCCGATGATCGGGCCGACGGTCCGCACCAGCCGCGGGTCACCGGCCCCGAACTGCTCCTCGAGCCCCGCCTGGAGGTCGGCGAACTCGGTGCCCTCGGCGATCGGCGGCGGCGTCGGCTCTGGCGTCGGGCTCGGCTCGGCCGTCGGTGTCGGCGAGGGCGACGGCGATGGCGAAGGGCTGGGGCTGGGCGACGGGCTTCCGGTTGCGCCAGCCGTGCCCGCCGGCGAAGGGCTCGCCGATGGCGACGCGCTCGGCGATGGGCTCACGCTGCCCGTTGGCGCGACGGATCCCGATGGCGACGGCTCCGGCAGCACGGCCGGCAGCAGATCGATCGGTTCCGTTCGGATGCGGAGGTAGCCGTCCGGAAGCTCGGTGACGACGACGTCCTCGTAGCCGCGCTCCTCGAGCTCGGCGGTCATCTCGGCGGCCGACGGCTCGTCGGCGTAGCGGACCTCCCACTCGGTTCCGCCGGTGAAGTCGATCGACGGCCGCAGCCCGCCCATGATGATGAAGATCAGGCCGGGGATGGTCAGGATCGCGCTGAAGGCGAAGTACCAGTTTCGCTTGCCGACGATGTCGTACATCGGTCAGCGCTCCACGTGGTAGAGCTCGATGTTGCGGCCCCAGCCCGTGCGGATCACGCGGCGCAGCATCGTGCGAGTGACGGTGACGGCGCTGAACATGCTCACCAGCACACCGATGATGAGCACGAGCGCGAAGCCGCGCACCACGGTCGTCCCCTGCCAGTAGAGCCAGCCGGCGACGAGGAGGCTCGCCACGTTCGAGTCGAGGATGCTCGACCAGGCGCGGTTGAAGCCGGCCTCGATGGCCGGGCCGAGCGTCTTGCCGGCGCGGATCTCCTCCTTCATGCGCTCGAAGATGAGGATGTTCGCGTCGACGGCCATGCCGATCGAGAGGATGAAGGCCGCCACGCCGGCCAGGGTCAGCGTGACGCCGATGATGCGAAAGATGGCGTACACGACGAGCGTGTAGAAGACGAGCGCGATCGCCGCCAGGACCCCCGGCAGCCGGTAGTAGGCGATCATGAAGATCAGCACCAGCGTCAGCCCGACCGCGCCGGCGACCAGCGCCTGGACGAGGAAATCGGCGCCGAGCGTCGGGTCGACGGTCGAGACCTCCTGCTCGGTCAGCGAGATGGGCAGCGCGCCGAAGCGAAGCGTGTTGTAGAGCTCGGTTCGCTCGAGCTCGTTGGCCTCCGTCTGGGGGCCGACGGTGATGATCGTCTGGCCCTGGCAGATCGCGTTCTGGATGTTCGGGACGGTGATGACCACACCATCGAGGGCGATCGGTCCCGGTCGTCCGACATTCGCGGTGGTGAAGTCGCACCAGATGGCGCTGGCCCGATCGCTGAGGCTGAACTGGACCCCGATGATGTTGCCGTCGACGGCCGGCGTGACGCTGCTGATGTTGATCTCGCCACCGTCGAAGAGCTCGCGGACCGACGAGTCCTCGAGCAGTGCGCTGATGTCCTGGTCATCGGTCAGCGTCTGGGCCTGCGGGTCGACGAACTGGAGCTGTCCGGTCGAGCCGACCAGGCGGCGGACCTGCTCCGGATTGTCGACGCCCGGCACCTCCACGACGATCAGCTGCGATCCGTCGCCGCCAGTCTCCGTCCGCACCTGTGGCTCGCTGACACCGATGCCGGCGACGCGCCGCTCGATGATGGTGCGAGCGGTCTCCATGTCGGTGCCCGAGATCGGCTCGGTGCTCTGTGGCTCGGCCTTCAGTGTCACCCGGATGCCGCCTTCGAGGTCCAGGCCGAGCACCGTGCGGAACTGGACGCCGGCAACCTCGTCCGGCAGCCAATCCATGCCAAGGGTGGTGCGCGGCAGGTCGATGAAGATCGCCACCAGGGCGATCAGGCCGATCACCCACGGAGCCATGCGACGCCAGGTCATGCTCGGAGGAGGGTCCTCGATACTCGTCGGGGATGTCGTGCTGGCGGCTGAGCGCTCGGACACGAAACGCGCCGCTTCACCAGCGGCGGGCGGCCAGAGTATAGCCGACAAGGCGCCGTTCATCGCGCGCCCGTCCAAGCCTTCCGGCAGGCGCCGCGCCGCATGACCCGGCAGTCATCGCAACGACGACCTCGACGGTCAGGCTCGTCGCGGCAATAGCCACGCAGTCATGGATTGACCGATTTGGCACGCCGGCTCGTCGCGGCGATAACCGCCCGGTTATGGCGGATTAGGCGAGCATGCCCTCGCGCGCCAGGTGCGCCTTCAGCCGTTCCGCGAGGTCGCGGCTGATGCCGGGCGTTGCGGCGACCTCGTCAACGGAGGCCTCGCGGATTCGTCGCACGGATCCGAAGCGCTTGAGGAGGGCCTTCTTGCGCCCGGGACCGATGCCCTCGATGTCGTCGAGCTCGCTGCGCATCGCGCGCTTGCCACGCACGTCGCGGTGGTACGTGATTGCGAACCGATGCGCCTCGTCGCGGATGCGCTGCACCAGGTAGAGGGCCTGGGAGCGACGCGGCAGCACGATCGGCGCGGATCGGTCCGGCAGGTAGAGCTCCTCGAACCGCTTCGCCAGTCCGGACAGCGGCACGTCGGTGATGCCGAGGTCCGACAGCGCCCCGACCGCCGCCGACAGCTGGCCCTTGCCGCCGTCCACGATGACCAGGTCCGGCACGGTCCAGGCCGCCTCGCGCCGAACCCGTGCCGCGGCCTCGTCGTCGATCGGTCCGGCGATGGGATCGAGGTCCTGCGGCTCACCGTCCTCAGGCTCCCCCTCCGGCGCCTCGTCCGCGCCGACGGCCGCCAGTGATAGCGCACCGGTCTCGTTGCGCAGCCGGGCCACGCGGCTGAACCGGCGGCGGAGGACCTCGGCCATCATCCGGAAGTCGTCGGGCGTGTCGCCGGACCGGATTCGGAAGCGGCGGTACTCGCGCGGCTCGGGCTTGCCGTCGATGAAGACGACCATGCTCCCCACCGCCGCCGTGCCCTGGATGTTGCTCATGTCGTAGCACTCAATCCGTTCGGGCGGCCGCGGCAGCTCGAGAGCGCGGGCAAGGTCGATGAGCGCCTCGTCGCGCCGGGCTGCATCGGCCATCCATTCGGTGCGCTCGCGCTCGAGCGCCTCGCGCGCGTTCTGCGTGGCGAGGGCCACGAGGCGGACCTTCTCGCCGCGCTCCGGCACGGAGACGGTGACGCGCAAGCCCCGCCGGTCGGCGAGGTAGGCCGCCAGCTCATCGGCCTCGGCCGGCATGAGCGGTGCCAGGACGGCGCGCGGGACGGCATCGGTGCTGGCGTAGTACTGCTGGAGGAATGAGCCGAGCACCTCGGCATCGGTCACGTCGCGGGCACCCTCCACGATGAAGTGCTCGCGGCCGATGAGCTTGCCGTTGCGCACCTGCATGACCTGGATGCAGGCCTCGTCCTCCTCGCGGGCCATGCCGATGGCGTCGTGCTCGGCACGGCTGAAGGCCGCCATCTTCTGCTGCTCCATCGTCCGCTCGACGGCGCGCAGCTTGTCCCGGGCCACCGCCGCCTGCTCGTAACGCAGTGTCTCGGAGTGCTCGCGCATCTCGCGCTGGAGCTGTCGGGCGATGGGCTCCTGCTTCCCATCCAGGAAGTCGACGATCTGCCCGATCGTCTGGCGATACGGCTGCTTCTCGATGGCCTGGATGCACGGCCCCTGGCAGCGGTTGATGAAGTACAGCAGGCACGGCCGTTCCAGGACGCGCTTGCCCTCCGGGATATCGAGGTTGCAGGTCCGGAACGGGAAGATCTTGCGCAGCAGCTTGAGCGTCTCGTCCACGCTCGAGGCCGATGCGTACGGCCCGAAATAGCGGCTCCCGTCGCGCACGAGGCGTCGCGTTCGCACGATGCGCGGGAAGTCCTCCCCCAGCGTGATCTTCACGAACGGGTAGCTCTTGTCGTCGCGCAGCCGGATGTTGAACCGCGGCCGGTGCTCCTTGATGAGGTTCGACTCGAGGAGGTAGGCCTCGCTGACCGTGTCGGTGGTGGTGTAGTCGACGTCGGCGACCTCGGTGAGCATGCGGCCGATGCGGACGTCCTCCGGCGGCCGCTCCCCGAAGTACGAGCGCACGCGGCTGCGCAGCGCGTCGGCCTTGCCGACGTACAGGACCCGCCCGGAGGCGTTCTTCATCAGGTACACGCCCGGGCCGGTCGGCAGCCGCCGGAGCACCGCGCGCAGCGGCTCGGGAAGGACGCGCTGCGGGCTCATGGACCGATTCTAGGCTCGCGCCTCTGCTTCGATTTCACCGGGTGAAGGTATTGCGAAGAAGAGCCATCATCGGGCCCTCGATGATGGCTCGTTGCGTCCGGTGACCGATTCGGCCACGTTCCGGGCCCGAAGTTGGTCGTTACCTCCACCAGGTGCAAGTCAATCCAGCCCGAGGTAGCGGAACTCCCCGTCCGCGTACGCGAGAAACCGATGCAAGCCGGGAGAGGTGAGCGCGATCTCGTCCCGCGAGAGCCATCCGACCTCGGCGATCTCGCCGAGCTGCGGCTCGAGCTCGCCGCCGGTGACGTGGCCGGCGAAGACGAACGACGTGTCGCGCTCGTGGCGCGCGTCGATGAAGAGGAGCCCATCGAGCGCGACGTCGAGCCCGGTTTCCTCGCGCGTCTCGCGGACCGCCGCCGAATGCGGGGTCTCGCCGCGCTCCACCCGTCCGCCGGGGAGCATCCACTCCCGCGTATAGGTCGGGCGCACGACGAGGATCCGTCCTTCCTCGTCGGTCGCGAGGAGGTTCGCGCCCTCAACGCGGGCGTATCGGCCCGAGAAGAGGCCTGCCAGGCCGACGACGCCGCCGATGAGGAGCCGCGGGAGGTCGGCGACGCGGAGGCGCCGCCTACGGCGCATCGGTGGTCGGGGCAGGCGTGGCGGCCACGGCGAGCTCGCCGGAGAGGTACTGGTGGATCGTGGCGTAGTCGCCCGGGCCGGTCCAGCCGGTGGGGATGAGGATGTACTGGCCGTCCGTGTTCGTTGTGGCCGTCAGCACCGGGCCCTCGCTGAGCTCGACGCGGCGGTCGCTGGTCATGTGCGACGAGAGCAGGAAGAGGTCGATCGCCGACACGTCCGTGCGGACGCGGCCCTCCATGGCGTCCATCAGCCCGAGGCCGGGAAGGATCGCGCCGACGCCTCCGTCCCCCACGCTCGACCGCAGCGCAGACAGCACTCGCGCCTGGCGCACCGATCGCGCGAAGTCGGTCGACTCGGCCACCACGCTGGTGTACCGCGCGCGGGCGTACGCCAGCGCCTCCTCCCCGTCGAGGTGGATCTCCCCGGCCGCGAAGCTTCCCTTGTCCCAGTTTCCGGCCTGGTGCTGCTGCTCGTTGGACGTCCAGCTGAAGGCGACCGGGTTGTCGATCGTCACGCCGCCGACCGCGTCGACCATCTCGCGGAACCCGGTGAAGTCGATCGACAGCCAGTGGTCGATCTCGAGGCCCGTGACGCTCGAGAGGACGTCGGCCATGAGCGCGCCGGCGGTATCGAGGTCGCCGTTCACGAAGCCGTTCGAGAAGACTTCGTTGATCTTCCCGTTCTGGGGGTACGCGGCGACGCCCTCGACCCACAGGTCGCGTGGGATCGGGATGGTGGCGGTGGTATCTGTCTCGGGGTCGATCGACAGGATCTGGATCGAGTCGGCCAGATACGCCCCGTCGTGACCCGCGCCGCCATAGCCGACCATCAGCACGTTCACGCGGTCGCTGCCATTGAGCGGGAAGAGCAGCTGCGCCGACGGGAACGCCGCGCTCGAGACCGATGCGTTGAAGGCCGCGGCGCGCATCCCGAGCAGCACGCCGCCGACGATCAGCACCACGAGCGTCAGCAGCAGGACATTGCGGACGGTGCGCAGGAACGAGCCGCGACGCCTGGGGCGCGCGCTGCGCCGCGGCGCCCTCGCCTGACTCCGTCTGGTCCCCCGCTGCGATGCCCCACCCGAACGGATCAGGTCGCGGTCGTAGGGCACGTCGTTCTGGCGCTGCGCGTCGTCTCGGCTCAACTGGGTCTCATGCTGCGGCTGGGGATCGGTCGCCCTGGGCGGCAAAAGGATACGGCTTCGCCCGATAGGACGGCCCGGCACCGCCGCGTTGTCACCGGTAAGCCATCGGTAAGCCGCCGGTAAGCGGATTCCACGCAGCATTGACCGATGCAGACCGCCGTCGCCACCCCGGCCGGCATCGACATCGGACCGATCCTGGCTGCCCTCGATCCCGAGCAGCGCGCGGCCGCGACGCTGCCCGACGGGCCGGCTCAGATCATCGCGCCTGCCGGCAGCGGCAAGACGACGACCATGGTCGCCCGCCTCGCGGTGCTGCTCTCGCGCGGCATGGAAGCGTCGAGGATCTGCGTCGTCACCTTCAACCGCGACGCCGCCCTCGACCTCGCCGCGCGCGTGGCGAAGCGCATCGGGCCGCAGGTGCCCGACGCCACCGCCATCGAGATCCGAACGCTCCACGCCCTCGCCCGCCAGGTCCTGCTCGACGGCGGGGAGGGCTCGAACATCCTCGCCGATCGGCTCCCCCTCCTTCGTGCCGCGCGTCGCCGTCAGGCCGCGGAAGACCCATCGGTCCCGCTACCGGAGGCATCGCAGCTCGACACGTGGCTGTCTTCTTGGAAGGTCGAAGGTCGAGCACCACCGGCCGAGGCCGCCGCCGTGCTCCGCATCTACGAGGAGCTCCTTCGGGCGCGGGGCGCGGTCGACTTCGACGACCTCGTCGTGCGGGCGGGAGACCTGCTCGAGACCGATACGGCCCTGCGCCTCCGATGGCAGTCACGCTTCGAGCACGTCTGCGTCGACGAGTTCCAGGACGTCGACGCCGCCCAGCTCCGCCTCGTCCGGCTGCTGGCTGCGCCGCAGGACAACCTGTTCGTGGTGGGCGACGACGACCAGACGATCTACGCCTGGCGGCTCGCCGACGTTCGCCGCATCCTCCGTTTCGCCAACGACTACCCGAACGCACGGCGGGTCATGCTCGCGACGAACTACCGATGTCCGGCTGCGGTCATCGAGGCCTCGGCGCGGATGGTCGCCGTCAACCGCGAGCGCTTCGCGAAGCCGATCCGGGCGCCCGACGGCATCAGGCCCGACCCGCACGCGATCTCGGCCCACAGCACGGCCGATCCGCGGTGGCCGGAGGCGTCGGCCAGGCTCGCCGCGGACGAGGATCGCGCCGGACGGACGCTCTGCTTCCTGTCGCGCACGCGCGGCGAGCTGACGCCGATCCTCCTGGCGCTCGTCCGCGCCGGCGTCCGCCACATCGCTGCGGTGCCACCGATCGTCGAGGCCGAGCCCGTGCTGGGGCTGGTCGACGCGATGCGTGCCGAGGGCGCCGCCGACCACCCGTTCCGCGTCCTGCGCCGTCTCCGGATGTCACGCGGCTGGGATCGCGGCCGCCCGTCCGGCGACCTGCTCTCGGACGAGGACCACGCGGCGATCGACGCGCTGCTCGGCTGGGCGACCGGCTCCCGCACCGTGGAGGAGTTCGTCGAGGCCTTCGCGGGTGCTCGTGCGCGGATCGCTGCGCTCCGCGACCCCGACGCCCCGGTCGAGCTGGCCACGGTCCACGCCTCGAAGGGGCGGGAGTGGGAGACGGTGGTGCTGATCGGCTTCGAGGCCGACCGGATCCCGAATCGTCGCTCGCTCGTCGATGCCGACGACCCTGCCCGAGCCCTCGAAGAGGAGCGCCGCCTCGCCTACGTGGCGGTCACGCGGGCGACCCGCCGGCTCATCCTGGCGTTCGACCCAGCCCGATCATCCCCGTTCCTGGCCGAGATGGGTTTCGAGCCTCAGGCATAACTGTCGGCAACTCTGCGTGCCGACGCGCCAACGTTCACTCGTTCTCACGCAGGACCCATGACAGAGGCGATTGGGCGTCGACAGAAGCTCGCCGCTACGAAGCGGCGGCGACCGCCTCGCGCCTTCGACGGCGGGGCGCAGACGGTTCGACGGGCCTATCGGCCATGCCCAGGGCGGCCCGCAGGTACCGGCCCGTGTACGACTTCGGCGAACGCGCGACCTGCTCGGGCGTGCCGGCCGCGACCAGCTCTCCACCCTTGTCGCCGCCCTCTGGTCCGAGGTCGATCACCCAGTCGGCGGTCTTGATGACGTCGAGGTTGTGCTCGATCACGACCACCGTGTTCCCGCTCTCGACCAGGCGCCCCAACACGGCCAGCAGCCGGGCCACGTCGTCGAAGTGCAACCCCGTGGTGGGCTCGTCGAGGATGTAGAAGGTCTTGCCCGTCGCCCGCTTCGAGAGCTCCGTGGCGAGCTTCACGCGCTGGGCCTCGCCGCCGGAGAGCGTCGTCGCCGGCTGCCCGAGGTGGACGTAACCCATGCCCACGTCGTTGAGCGTCGCCAGCTTCGAGCGGATCGAGGGCACCGCCTCGAAGAACTTCAACGCCTCCTCGACGGTCATCTCCAGGATCTCGGCGACGTTCTTTCCCTTGTAGTGGATCTCGAGCGTCTCGCGGTTGTAGCGCTTCCCCTTGCAGACCTCGCAGGCGACGTAGACGTCTGGCAGGAAGTGCATCTCGATCTGCACGATCCCGGCTCCCTCGCACGCCTCGCATCGGCCGCCCTTGACGTTGAAGCTGAAGCGCCCGGGCTTGTATCCGCGCAGCCTCGACTCCGGCACCGCCGCCAGCAGCTCACGCAACGGCCCCCACAGGCCGGTGTACGTGGCCGGGTTCGAGCGCGGCGTGCGGCCGATCGGCGACTGGTCGATCTCGATGACCTTGTCGATCAGGTCGATCCCCTCGATCCGGTCGTGCTTCCCGGCGGGCTCGCGCGAGCCCCAGATCCGCTGCGCCAGCGCGGGATGGAGGATCTGGGTGACCAGCGACGACTTTCCGGATCCGCTCACCCCGGTCACCGCCACGAAGCGGCCGAGCGGAAACGCGACGTCGATCGCCTTCAGGTTGTTCTCGCGCGCGCCGCGCACGACGATCGCATCGCCCTTCCCGTTCCGCCGACGCCTCGGCACCGGCACCTTCTTGTCGCCGCGCAGGTAGGCCGCGGTGACGGACCGATGGTTCTCGAGCAGGCCGTCCAGCGGCCCGGAGTGGATGAGCCGCCCACCGTGCTCCCCCGCCGCCGGACCGATGTCGATCACCCAGTCGGCCGAGCGGATCGTCTCCTCGTCGTGCTCCACGACGAGGAGCGTGTTGCCCAGGTCGCGCAGCCGAACCAGCGTCGCGATGAGCCGGTCGTTGTCGCGCTGGTGAAGGCCGATCGACGGCTCGTCGAGGATATAGAGCACGCCCATGAGCGACGACCCGATCTGGGTCGCCAGCCGGATCCGCTGCGCCTCGCCACCGCTCAACGTCCCCGACGCCCGGTCCAAAGTCAGGTAGTCGAGCCCGACGTCCACGAGGAACCCGAGCCGCGAGCGGATCTCCTTGAGGACCTGCCGCGCGATCGTGTTCTCGCGCTGGTTCAGGCGACGCGGGAGCGCGTCGTACCAGGCCAGCGCATCGGTCACCGAGCGTCGCGTGGTCTCGATGACGTTCTTGCCCGCGATCGTCACCGACAGCGACTCGGGCTTCAGCCGCATCCCGTTGCAGGTCGGGCACGGCTTGTTCGTCATGTAGCGCTCGAAGTCGGCACGCATCGCCTCCGAGCCCGTCTCGCGGTGCCTGCGGGTCAGGTTCGGGATGATCCCCTCGAAGGTTGTCTTGAAGGTGTGGATGTTCCCGTTGCGGGCCCGATACTTCACGCCGATCCGCTCGCCGCGGTTGCCGTACAGAAGGATCTGCCGCGCCTCGGGCGAGAGGTCGCGGACGGGCACATCGGTCCGGAAGCGGTAGTGCTCGGCGACGGCATCGAGGATCTTGGCGAACCAGCTCTCGGTGGCCGCCATGCGGCGCCAGGGCAGGATCGCGCCCTCGTCGACCGAGAGCTCGTCGTTCGGCAGGACGAGATCCGCGTCGATCTCGAGCCGCGACCCGAGCCCGGTGCAGTCCGGGCAGGCGCCATGGGGCGAGTTGAAGCTGAAGTTCCGAGGTGCCGGCTCCTCGAAGGAGCCGCCGTGCTCGGGGCAGGCGTACTTCTCGCTGAAGATGCGGTCCCGCTCCTTCTTCGGCGCATCGGGCAGGTTGACGAGCAGGATCCCCTCCGACAGGCCCAGCGCGGTCTCGATCGAGTCGGCCATGCGGCTGGCGTCCGGCCGCGGGTTGCCGTCGTCATCGGTCTGGCGCACGACCAGGCGGTCGACGACGACGTCGATCGTGTGCTTGTACTTCTTGTCGAGGCTGATGTCCTCGTCGAGGTCACGCAGCTGCCCGTCGACCCGGACGCGGACGAAGCCGGCCTGCTTGGCGCCGGCGATGAGCTTCTCGTGCTCCCCCTTGCGGTCCCGGACGAGCGGCGCCATGAGCATGACCCGCGTCCCCTCGGGCAGCGCGTAGACCTGGTCGACCATCTGCTCGACGGTCTGGCGCTCGATCTCGCGGCCGCAGATCGGGCAGTGCATGCGGCCGATGCGCGCGAAGAGCAGTCGCAGGTAGTCGTAGATCTCGGTGACCGTGCCGACCGTGCTCCGCGGGTTCTTCGACGCGCCCTTCTGGTCGATGCTGATCGCCGGGCGCAGCCCGTCGATCTGGTCGACGTCCGGCTTCTCCATCTGTCCCAGGAACTGGCGCGCGTAGGCGGAGAGCGACTCGACGTAGCGCCGCTGACCCTCGGCATAGATCGTGTCGAAGGCGAGGCTCGACTTGCCGCTGCCAGACAGCCCGGTGATCACGATCAGGCGGTCGCGCGGCATCTCCACGTCGAGGTTCTTGAGGTTGTGCTCGCGGGCACCGCGAACCACGATCTTGTCGGAGGGCATTGCTTCCGGCATCGTAACAGGAATCAGACCGATGCGAACGCCTGTTCGGTTTGGATCGGTCGCGGTGACGGCCATGTCTGCGGCCCAGTCTCGGCTCGATTCCTGCCACCGCGCGGCGTGAATGTCGGGCCGTTGCAATCTCCGGCGGCAGTGGCCGATGATGCGACTGACGCATGATTCAGGATCAGGGGCTCACCACGCTCAACCGCCCGACCAGCGTGCGGTGGGAGGCCTGGGCGCTGCTCACCGCGGCCGCCGTGGCCGTCGCCGTCGGGACGATCGCGCGCGGGATGGTCGGGGTAACCGAGTGGGTCTTCAACGCCGATAACCTCGCGGATTCCCTGCCCCTCGCGCTCCCCTTCCTCGTTGGCGCCGGTGTGATGGTCGGAGCGGGCCGATGGGCCGCGGGCAGGCAGTCGCTCGTCATCGGCGCAGTCCTCGTCGCTCTCAGCGGCGCCATGGCGGTCGCCCTGGACGTCGTGTTCACGCTCATGACGACTGGCCAAGGGCTCGGGGACACCAGTTGGTGGCTGCCGGCGTTCGGCATCCTCCTCGCAGCATCATCCACGATCGGGTTCTCAGCGCTGGCCATCGGCATCTGGCGGTCCGGTTCCAGGGCGTGGGGCGGCCTACGCGCGGCCGCGGCGCTTGGCGTTGCCCTCGTTGCAGCGCTCGCCGCCGCCGGTCCCCTCGTGACGACCGCCCTCTCGCTCCAAGGAAACCCGGTGAGTCCATACCTAGTGACCATTGGCCTGACGAGCGCGAGCGTCGCCGCCACAGGCGCACTCGCCATCGCTTGCATCCGGGCCGCGCCGACGCGCACGCCGCTCCCCGAGCTGCTCATCGCTGCCGGCGCCACGATCCACGCGGTGGTGCACGGCGGGTGGTGGTGGCTGCTGCTGGGATCGATGGGGCCTGACGGCAGCGTGGTCGACTGGCTGACGCTCGTTGAGCCCGTCGGCAACGCAGCCCTCCTGGCTATGGCAGCCGGGTTCGCCAGCGGCGCGCTCTTCTGGCCGGCCGAGGACTGGTCAGGCGCCTGAGGAAGCGATCAGGTCCCGGTACCAGCGTCCGCTGGCCTTGAGCGTGCGCCGCTGGGTCTCGAAGTCGACGTGCACGATGCCGAAGCGCTTCGTGTAGCCGAAGCCCCACTCGTAGTTGTCCATGAGCGACCAGGCGAAGTACGCCTCGACCGGCACCCCGGCCTCGATCGCCTCGGCCGTCGCGATGAGATGGTCGCGGTAGTAGGCCACGCGCTCGTCGTCCTGGACCGATCCATCCGACCCCAGCTCGTCGACGAAGGCGGCGCCGTTCTCGGTGATGGCCATCGCCGGCAGCGCGTACTCGCGCTGGATCCGCTCGAGCAGGAGCCGCAGCCCGTCGGCGTGGATCTCCCAGCCCATCTCGGTGACTGGTAGCCCGCCGCCGATGCCGACGGCCCGCTCGGGCCCGTCGATCACCTCACCGTCGCGCGGGGCGCGGATGACGTGGCGGGTGTAGTAGTTCACGCCGAGGATGTCGATCGGCGGCGTGCCCCCGTCGAGCTCGGCCACGTCGATGCCCTCGAGGATCGGCTCGTACGCCGCCACGACGTCGCGGGGGTAGCCGCGACCCATCACCGGGTCGAGGAACCAGCGGTTGGCAGTCCCGTCGTGGAGGTGCGCCGCGGCGCGGTCCGCATCGGTCTCGCTCGCGGGCTCGACATGATGGAGGTTGAGCGCGATGCCGATGCGCGCGCCAGGGGCGGCCGCCCGGATGACGTCGACGGCCGCGCGATGGGCTAGGTGCGTGTGGTGCGCCGCCCGCAGCGCGGCTCTCCAGTCCTGGATGCCTGGCGCGTGACGCCCGATGCCGTAACCCAGCATCGCGATGCACCACGGCTCGTTGAGAGTCAGCCAGTGCTTCACCCGGTCGCCGAACCGATCGGCCAGGATGGCGGTGTAGTCGGCGAAGCGCGCGACGACCTCGCGGCCGGGCCAGCCGCCGGCGTCCTCGAGCGGCTGCGGCAGATCCCAGTGGAAGAGGGTCAGCCACGGCTCGATCCCGCGCTCGAGCAGCCCGTCGACGAGGCGATCGTAGAACTCCAAGCCCTTCTCGTTGGCCGCTCCGCTGCCCGTCGGCTGGACGCGCGGCCACGCCACGCTGAACCGATATGCCCCGAGGCCCAGGGCCTTCATCAGGTCGAGGTCATCGGTCAGGCGGTTGTAGTGGTCGCAGGCGACGTCGCCGGTCGAGCCATCCACGATCGCGCCCGGGGTGTGCGAGTACGTGTCCCAGATGCTCGGCCCGCGGCCATCGGCGTCGGCGGCGCCCTCGATCTGGTAGGCGGAGGTCGCGGCGCCCCAGGTGAAGCCGGCCGGGAAGCGCTCGGCGAGCGGACGCGCGGAAACCGTGGGCGTGGTCATCGAGCTGAGGCTACGAGGATGCCGATCCGCCGATCGCGACCAGCGCGCGCCCCTCGCTGACCTCGCTGACGGCGATCGCGCCGTCGCAACACGTGAACCAGGCATGGATCGCGTCGAGGGCCGCGCGATCGGCGGGCGACGCGTCCGCGAGCAGGTCCTCGCCACGCGCAATCGCCACCGCATGGTCGACCCACATGCCGTCCTCGACGTACCCGAGCCCGAAGCTCATGACGCCGAACCGTCGCAGGATGAGATTCCGTCGATGCATGCCGCTCCTTCCTCCGTCTGACTCCACGCTGCCTAGGCCAATCCGGCGCTCGAGCCGCGCACGATGAGCTGGGTGTCGAGGATCACGCGGCGCGGCGCGCGATCCGGGATTCTGATCTCCTGCATGAGCAGGTGCGTCATCTCGCGGCCCATCTCCTCGATCGGCTGCCGCACGCTCGACAGGTTCGGCTGGGTCGTGAGGGCGAGCTGCGAGTCGTCGAAGCCGACCACGGCCACGTCGTCCGGGATGGACCGACCGGCCGCGCGAAGTGCGGCGACCGCTCCGACGGCCATGAGGTCGGAGGCGACGAAGACGGCGTCGAGGCTCGGATGACGATCGAGCAGGCGCTCCATGGCGGCACGACCGCCGTCGTGGGTGAAGTCCGCGATCTCGACCATGCCGCCATCAGCACCGATCCCGGCCTCCGCCAGACGGTCGTGATACCCGAGCAGCCGGTCGACACCAACGGCCATGTCCTGTGGCCCGGCGATCGTCGCGATCCGCTTTCGGCCCGCGTCGGCGAGATGCTGGACCGCGCTGGCGGCGCCGCCACGGTTGTCGACGTCGACGTACGTGATCCCGTCGCCCGGCGGTCGCCCGCCGACCACGACCGGGATGCCGTACCGACGCAGGGCTGCCGGGAGCGGATCGGCGCCGTGGAGCGAGATGAGCATTGCGCCGTCGGTGTGGCCGGCACCGAGGTAGCGCTCGACGCGGTCCTCCTCGGTCCTGGCCTGCGGCATGAGCAGGATCAGCTGCATCGACTCCTCGGCGAGGGCGTCGCTGATGCCTCGCAGGATGCGTGGGAAGAACGGGTCGCCGAAGAGCTGCGTGCTCGGCTCCGGGATTACGACGGCGACCGAGTCACTGCGCCTCGTCACCAGGCTGCGCGCTGCCCGGTTCGGCACGTACCCGAGCGCCCGGACGGCCTCCTGGACCGCCTCCCTGGCGGGCTGGCTCACGCGCCGGTCGCCGTTGACGACCCTCGAGGCGGTGGCGCGCGAGACATGGGCTGCGTTCGCGACCTCTTCGAGGGTCGCGGCGCCTTCCGGCTCCTGTGAGAGCGCTCTCACGGTCACGATGGCATTCTAGGCGCATCGGTCAAGAGAGCGCTTCCACGATCCGATCATCGCAGTGGCGGGAAATCGGTCAGATTCATGATGAGCGCCGCATTACGCTCCCGGATCGGGCCTGGACACGTCATCTGCGGCTCCCACCCTGCACCGCGGCGGAATCCGACCCTGGTACGCGAGTTCGTGCGGCCGTGGCGTGAATCTGACGGAACCGCCTACCGACGGCGTCACGACCGGCAACTTTGATCGGTCGGGTGCGCTCTTGGGTGGACGCGCACACTTGGCACGCGAGCTCGGCAGCCTCATCCTGAGTCCCAGTACCACACCAGTACTTTTGGAACGAGAAGACCGATGTTCTCGGTGGCAGTCAAGGGCTACGGCATCGTCATCTGGGACGACGACGGCATGTGGCGCACCTTCGGCGCGAACGAGTCGATGAGCGCCACCCTGTCGGCCCGCGTGGAGCTCGCCCTGGAGACCCTCGAGCACGATCGCCCCAGCGAGGACGCGGTCTGCTCGGCTCTCCTCGGGATCTCCGGAGCCCACCTCCTGTCGGTCGACTGCAGCCACGGCCCCGACGACTGCTGCGACGACGACTCGCTGAACTGAGGGCTCCGACAGGAGCGATTCTCCTCGCCGGCCGCCGGTGCTACCATCGCGCTCCCGCCGGTATTCCGATCGGCCTCGCCGTGGGGAAAGCACATGCCCGACAGCGCTGACGAACTGGCCATTCACGCGCGCGCCGTCACGCGCGTCTACAAGGCCAAGCCGGAGCCCGTGACCGCCCTCGGCGGCGTCGACCTCGACGTCGAGCCGGGCGAGTTCTTCGGGCTGCTCGGGCCGAACGGCGCCGGCAAGACGACGCTCATCAAGATCCTCACGACGTTGCTGCTGCCGACCAGCGGCACGGCCCGCGTCGCCGGCTTCGACGTCGTCAACGAGACCGCCAAGATCCGGCGCGTCATCAACATGGTCTCCGGCGGCGAGCAGTCCGGCTACGGCCTGCTGACGACCCGCGAGCAGCTGTGGATGTTCAGCCAGTTCTACGGCCTGACGCAGCGCGACGGGTGGCGGCGGGTGGACGAGCTGATCGAGATCACCGGCCTCGTCGAGCAGCGCGACCAGAAGGTGCGCACCCTCTCGACCGGCCAGCGCCAGAAGCTCAACTTCGCGCGCGGCCTGCTCAACGACCCGTGGGTCCTCTTCCTCGACGAGCCGACCCTGGGTCTCGACGTGGCCGCGGCGCGCGACCTGCGCGAGCACACGCTGACCTGGAAGGCCGAGACCGAGGGCCGCACCGTGCTGCTCACGACGCACTACATGGTCGAGGCCGAGCAGCTGTGCGACCGGATCGCCATCGTCGACCGGGGCCGGATCCTCGCGCTCGGCTCGCCCGATGAGCTGCGGCGAAGGGTGCAGGCCGAGTCGATCTTCCGCCTCGAGCTCGACCAGCTCCCCGCGCAGGGCGGCCTGGCAGCCATCGGCGAGCTGCCGGGGGTCCTCTCGGCGGTTCGCGCCGACGTCGACGGCGAGGGCGCCGGCTCCGACCGGGTCGCCCTGAAGGTGGCGCTGGCCGACGACTCTGCCCTGACGAGCGTCGTCACCGCGGTCGCGGAGCGCGGATCGCACCTCGTCGGGCTGGCGAAGTCGGAGCCGAGCCTCGAGGACGTCTTCGTCGAGCTGGTCGGACGCGGCTTCGGCGATGAGGACGGGAACAACCAGTCATGAGCAGCTACCACACGCTGGCCAGGACCCCACGAGAGGCCGCCGAGTGGTCGACGGGGCGCCTCGTCCGCGTCAACCTGCGCGCGATCGTGGGTCGGGCTTACCCGAGGATCATCGGTCTCACGCGGGAGCCTTCGTGGATCTTCTTCGAGATCCTGCTGCCGTTCCTGGCCGTCAGCGCCTTCGTCTTCGTCTATCGGGCGCTGGAGGCGCCCGAGCACTTCATCGGCTTCGTGGTGCTCGGCGGCGCGATGACCGCGTTCTGGCTCAACGTCGTGTGGATGATGGCCGCCCAGTTCTACTGGGAGAAGGACCAGGGCAACCTGGAGCTCTACTTCTCGGCGCCGATGCACCTGATGAGCATCCTGGCCGGCATGGCCATCGGTGGCCTGGTGCTGACGAGCTCGCGAGCGCTGGCCGTGATCGGCATCGGCTCGATCGTCTACGGCGTGACCTACGACGTGCAGCAGCCGTGGCTCCTGGTCGGCGTCTTTTTCCTGACGATGATCCCGCTGTACGGGATGGGAATGCTCTTCGCGTCGCTGTTCCTGATGTGGGGGCGCGAGGGCTTCCACCTCGCGCAGCTCCTCCAGGAGCCGATCTACTTCCTCGGCGGCGTGAACTTCCCGCTCAGCGCGATCATGCCCCTCGCCGCGGTCGTGGTGGCGACGCTGCCGCTTGCCGTGGGCCTCGACGCGATGCGCCAGCTCGCCTTCGCCAGCAGCGATGTCGAGCCCGTGCTCCCGGTGAACGTCGAGATCGCGATCCTGGCCGTGATGGGCGTGGTCTTCCTCGTCGCCGCCCGGCTGGCGCTCGGCTACCTCGAGCGGCTCGCCCGGCGCGAAGGACGCCTGACGCTGCGATGGCAGTGACCGGCCGATCCGCGACCGTCCGCGGCGTCACCTTCGCCGATGCGTGGCGCAGCTTCCGCACCGCCATCGGTCTCGGTTGGGCGGTCGAGGCGAACTGGTCCGATCCGCTCCTCTTCTTCATCTACACGCTCGCCAAGCCGCTGGCGGCGGCGGCGATCCTGGTCGTGATGTTCCAGGTCATCACCGGCGGCCGGAACCCGGAGTTCCTGCAGTTCCTCATCGTTGGCACGGCGCTGTGGAACGTCGTCTTCGGGGTCCTCGCCGGGCTGGTGCAATCGATCCTCGAGGACCGTGAGCGCTATCGGATGATCAAGTACGTCGTCGTCACGCCGCCCTCGCTCTTCCCGTTCCTGCTCGGACGGTCACTGGCGCGGGTGATCATCTCGTTCGTTGCGGTGGTGCTGACCCTGGCCGTCGGCGTGGTCTTCCTCGGCGTCGACCTCCAGGTGAATCTCCTCTACCTCGTGCCCGCGACCGTGCTCGGCGTCCTGGCTGTCATCGCCATCGGCATCTTCATGGCCGGCTGGTGCCTGCAGCTGCGCCAGGAGGCATGGTCGTACCCGGAGGCGATCGCCGGCGCCCTGTACCTGCTCTCGGGCGCGATCTTCCAGATCGACCACCTTCCATCGGTCCTCCAGCCGATCGCGTACGCCTTGCCGACGACGTGGTGGCTGGAGGCGTCGCGGCGTGGCCTGCTCGGCCACGGGACGCCACAGTCCTGGATCGGCACCGTGCCCGATGACCTCGTCATGCTCTTCCTGCTCATCATCGACCGCCGTCGCGATTCCGCTCGCGCTCGCCGCCTTCGCCTGGTTCATGCGCCGCGCCCGCCAGGGCGGACTGCTCGACATGGTGACGGGGAGCTAGCGCACCAGCTCGTCGTAGTCGTTCACCACCAGCGTGTTCCGGCATCGGTCGACGCGATCCGGCACGCAGTCCTCGGCCGCCGGATCGGCGAAGTGGCCGACGAAGACGAGCTGCTGACCCCTCAGGTTCGGGCCGCCCGGATCGGCGCGCGACGGGAAGGCGTTGCCGAGCGGGGCCGCCAACCGAAGCCCGTCTCGGAGCAGCTCCTCCTGGGTGACGTCCTCGGCCGGCTGCGTCGGCATCAGCACCCGCAGCGGGCAGTCGCGCTGGAGCCAGGCAACCTCCGGATCCGCCCCTCCGGTATCGCCGACGCAGTCGCCGTCGAGCTCCGCGTACCAGCCCGCGACGTGCAGCTCGTCGCCCCCCCATTGGTCCGGGCCCTCCAGCGCCTCCTCGACGCTGAGCGGGTCGACCTCGGCCCGCGGCTCGCCCAGCGATCCGACGACGATCATCACGGCCGTGAACGCACCGAGGGCCAGCAGCAGCGCCAGGCCGATGCGCAGCTCGCGCGTCATCCCGCCAGCTCCGCCCACCGCTCCCGCAGCAGGCCGATCCCCCGCCGCCACAGCTCGACCCGCGCCGGGTCGTTCAGCCAGGTGGAGGCACCGGACGGGTGCGGCAGGCACAGCACCGATGCATCCGGCGCCGCCTCCCAGGCCAGCTCCCGGCCGACGAGGTCGTCGAGCCGGGCGTCAGGGCCGAAGGCGAGCCGATGCGCCGTGCCGCCGACGAGGAGCATGAGCCGCGGTTGGACGAGACGGATCTCCTCGAGCAGGGTCGGCGCCCATCGCGCGATCTCTGCGCGCGATGGCGGACGGTCGACCGACGAGCCCGGCGCGCGCCCGGGGTAGCACTTGCCGACGGACGTGACGTACCAGCGCCCGCGGAAGTCGTCGACGCCGATGCCGGCGGCAGCGAGCCAGCCGCACAGCCGCTTCCCGGCGTCCCATGCGAAGGGAACGCCGGTCTCGATCTCCCGCCACCCGGGCGCCTGGCCGATGAGCATCGCGCGCTCGGATCCGTCGCCGGAGAGGACGGGCGTGGCGCCGTCCTCGCAGCGCGGCATGGCGTCCTGGAGTGCCCGCAGCTCGGTGCCAGGCGGCGCGCGGCGAGGCGCGGGAACGGGCCACTCCCCGGTGTGGCGGAGCCGCTTCGGCTCCAGGGTCGCGAGGTCGATCACGCGCCGGCGCGAAGGGCCTCGGCGGCCCGCAGGTCGTCGGCGATCGCGAGGCGCAGCATCCGCCGGACTCCGTCGTGGTACGGGCCTGCGGCCTCGAGCGCATCGGACAGGGCGTCGCGGGCCGCGTAGAGGCGGTCGATCGGGTCGCTCGACAGCTCGGGCGCGGCGTGCTCGAGCTCGCGGACGAAGGCGACGTCCTGGCGCTCGATCGCATCGAGCAGCGGCGCGGCAGTCGATGGATCCGCCGCATCGAGCGCGGCCGCGAGCTCCTCTCGCGCGAGCTCCAGCCAGCGCAGCCAGGTGGCGAACTCCTCGTCGGACGGCGGGAGGTCGTCGAGGGTGAAGGCCGCGCGCCGCTCCCCGTTGGCTGCCGCGCGCTCGACCTCGTACCAGTTGTCGCCGACGAACGACGGGGCGGACTCGCCGTTGTCCCTCAGCCAGGCCGTGAAGCGGCTCACCCGCGTCGGCATCGCGGTCGCGGCCTCGTCATCGGTGCCGGCGAAGACGGCGCAGCCCGGGAGCTCGGCGGCATACGCGCCGACGAGGCCGTGCCCGTCGACATCGGTCTCGATGAAGATGGCATGCGGCATCGTGCCGGCCATCTACGGGCGCCTCCGTCGTGGCGGGCGGCGGCGTGAGCCCGCCGCGATGACGTTGGGCGTCGTGGCCGTGCTGAAGACGCGCGACGACTCCGAGCCGCGGCCCGCGCCCCTGCCGTCCTCGACGGCGGCCGCGGCGTAGACGTCGGCGGGGATCGTGCCGGGGGCCGCGGCGAGCTCCTCGCGCAGGCGTCGCAGCTGGAGCACCTCGTCGCGCAGCGCTGCCGCGCGCTCGAACTCGAGGTTGCGCGCCGCCTCCTTCATCTGCGCCTCGAGCCGGCCCATCATGGCCGCGATCTCCTCCGGCTCCTTGCCCTCCAGCTCGAGCTCGGCGCGCTGCTCGGCAACGCGACGCAGGCCCTCGTGGATGTCGCGGATCTCCTTCATCACCGTCTCCGGGGTGATGCCGCGCTCGGCGTTGTAGGCGACCTGCTTGGCGCGCCGCCGATCGGTTTCGTCGATCGCCGACCGCATCGAATCGGTCACGCGGTCGGCGTACATGACCACGTGGCCGCCGACGTTGCGGGCCGCACGGCCGATGACCTGGATGAGCGACCCGCCGCTGCGCAGGAATCCCTCCTTGTCCGCGTCGAGGATGGCGACGAGGGTCACCTCGGGCAGGTCCAGGCCCTCGCGCAGGAGGTTGATGCCCACGAGCACGTCGTAGACGCCGAGGCGCAGGTCGCGGAGGATCTCGACGCGCTCGAGCGTGTCGACCTCCGAGTGAAGCCACTGGACCTTGATCCCGAGCTCGGCGAGGTAGTCGGCGAGGTCCTCGGCCATCTTCTTGGTCAGGGTCGTGACGAGGGCGCGCTCGCCGCGCTCGACGGTGGCGCGGATCTCCGCCAGCAGGTCGTCGATCTGGCCCGCGGTCGGGCGCACGACGATCTGCGGATCGACGACGCCGGTCGGGCGGATGAACTGCTCGGCGACGCGATCGGCGCGCTCGGTCTCGTACGGGCCCGGCGTGGCGCTCATGTAGACCACCTGGCTCATGTGGTCCTCGAACTCCTCGAAGGTGAGCGGCCGGTTGTCGAGGGCCGATGGCAGCCGGAAGCCGAAGTCGACGAGGATCTCCTTGCGGGTCCGGTCGTTCTTGTACATGCCGTGGACCTGCGGGATCGTGATGTGGCTCTCGTCGACGACGAGCAGAAAGTCGGTCGGGAAGTAGTCGATCAGGGTCCACGGACGCTCGCCCTCCTCGCGGCCGGCGAGGTGGCGCGAGTAGTTCTCGATCCCGGAGCAGTACCCGACCTCGCGCATCATCTCGAGGTCGAACTGGGTGCGCTGCTTGAGCCGGGCAGCCTCGAGGTCGCGCCCCTGGTCGTTGAGCCAGCCGACCCGTACGTCCAGCTCCTCCTCGATCTTGTCGATCGCCACGAGCATCTTCTCGCGCGGCGTGACGTAGTGCGTCGCCGGGTAGAGGTTCACCTCCTGCCGCTCGGCGAGCACCTCGCCGGTCAGGTCGTCGATCTCGACGATCCGCTCGACCTCGTCGCCAAAGAAGTCGATCCGCACCACGTACTCGCCGTGCGGCGGCTGCACCTCGAGGACGTCGCCTCGGACGCGGAACTTCGCCCGACCCAGCGCGGCGTCGTTGCGCTGGTACTGGAGGTCGACGAGGTGGCGCAGGATCCCGTCGCGCCGGTAGTGGCCGCCGCGCTTGAGCTGGATGACGGTCGCGCCGTAGTCGACCGGAGCTCCCAGCCCGTAGATGGCCGATACGGACGCCACGATCACCACGTCGCGCCGCTCGAAGAGCGCACGCGTGGCGTTGTGGCGCAGCCGGTCGATCTCCTCGTTGCGGGACGAGTCCTTCTCGATGTACGTATCGGTCCGGGGCAGGTAGGCCTCCGGCTGGAAGTAGTCGTAGTAGCTGACGAAGTACTCCACCGCGTTGTCGGGGAAGAACTCCTTGAACTCCTGGTAGAGCTGCGCCGCGAGCGTCTTGTTGTGCGCCATCACCAGGGTCGGTTTCTGGACCTCCTGGATGAGCCAGGCGGCGGTGGCCGTCTTGCCCGTGCCGGTGGCGCCCAGCAGGACCTGGTGCTTCATGCCACGCGCGATCCCATCCGACAGGTCGGCGATCGCCGTCGGCTGATCGCCGGTCGGCTCGTACGGGGCGTTGACCTTCAGGTCGGGCATGGGGACCGATTCTAGCCGCCGTCCATCGGTCCCACCCCAAGCGCTCCCAACGACCTATATCGGTCCCAGCAAGCCATCCATAGGATCGGCCCGTTGTCCGACTGACGAATCACTCCCGAGTGCCCGTATCACCCGATGGCCCACCATCATCGAAGATCGTTCGCCCGAAAACGGCCATCCTCAACCAGCCCGTGTCACGCCGCGCGCGGCCAGGCGATGGTCGAGTTTGCCGCCGTTCTGCTGCCCATCCTCCTCATCGTGGCTGGCATCATCCAGTTCGGGCTCCTGTTCGGGGCGAACGTGACCCTCACGAACGCGGCTCGCGAGGCGGCGCGCGCAGCCACGATCGCCCCGTTCGACGTCGACTCGACGCGCGCGGCGAATGACGTCAATCGCTGCACCGCTGCGCTCGACGCCGCCGTGCAGTCGTTCGGGCTTCTGACCGCGAGCGCGCCGCACTTCGCCGTGACTGATCCGTGCGCGCCGGCATCGGCCACTGACCTGAACGGCGACGGGTATCACGACCGCTGGGTGAACGGCGATCTGACCATGACCCTGTGCGCGTCCATGGCGACGTCGACCAGCCCCTGTCCGACCGCGGGGACGTACTGCACGACGGATGATCCGGTCGGGTGCCTCGTCCAGGTCACCCTCACCTACCGGTCGGACATCATCGTGCCGTTCATGGGCGCCCTCCTGTCTCATGACGCGAACGGGCGCTTCGTCCAGCACGCGACGACGACGATGGTCGTCAACTGATGGAGCGCTCGGCGCCCCGCGGGCAGGTGCTCGTCGTCTTCACCGTCCTGGTCGTCGTACTGCTCGCCTTCGCCGGCATCACGATCGACGTCGGCCGCGTCGTGGCCGAGCGCCGGCACGCCCAGGCCGCAGCCGATGCGGGGGCCCTGGCAGCCTGCCGCGCGATCATCGCCGGCGAGACCGATGCGGTCGCTGCCGCGACCGCTCAGCAGATCACGCTGACAAACCTCGAGGGCTCGCCGGCGGGCGCCTCGACGTCGATCGCCAGCCCGCCGAGCTACGCAGACCTCGACGGCAGCGGCGGGATCGACGCCGACGAGCTTGTCAGCGGGATCGTCGTCGCCGGGACCAGGGTCCGAGTGGCGGTCGCGTCGAGTGTCGACACGATGCTGGCCCAGCTGGTCGGCATCCCGAGCCTCGATACCGGCGCCCGCGCACGGTGCGACCTCCAGGGCCGGCCGGCACTCCCGATCGTCGCGCGGCGCTACGAGAGCCCGCCCGGGCCCGGCAACGGCTTCACCGATCATCTCGCCTCTGCGGCCACGAGCACCTCAGGGGCGGTGGACCCGACGAATCCGCGCGGTTACGGACCGCGGATACCCGCGAGCGAGGCCGCGCCCGGGCCGCAGTTCGCCATTTACGGGCCGAACAGCAAGGCCCACAACGACTCGAGCTTCCGCGGCTTCATCGCGCTCGACGTTCGGAACTTCGAGGGCACCGACACCCGCGTGTACTACAACGGGGTCACGGCGGGGATGAGCGACAACACCCTGAAGGATGAGCAGGGCGCGTACCTCGTCACCGGATACCCCGGACCGGCATTCCCCCCGGTGTCGACGCCTCCATCGGGAGACACTCAGGTCGCGGTCCTCTCCGGGAACAGCACGTCGTTTGTCGTGCAGCAGTTCGATGACACGTTCCGTGTCGGTGACCGAGTCCTGCTCGCCGTATACGACGGCACAGTCATGGAGATCCCCGACTTCACGATCAGTCCGCCGGTCGAGATCTCGGTCCCGGGCACCACGGTGACGCCGTTTGACGGGCCCACCACCACGATCTCCCGCAACGACGACTTCCACAGCACCGTGACCCTGTCGCTGCGCGGCGACGACGGGGCGGCGGCGGCGGGGCACCCCGAGCACGACATCTTGCCGAACCCGTCCGTCACGCCGCCCGCCGGCGGGGACATGACCGAGCCGATCTGGTCGCAGAACGTCTTCGAGCCGGCCAAGAGCGGCACCACGGTGCGCCTCAACGACATTCAGACGAGCGCCATCCCGCCCGGCATCTACACCGCCTGGCTCGAGGGAGAGTCGGGCAACCCGTACTACCAGCGCCGGCGGGTCCCTGTGCCGGTGCGCGTTCAGACCGATGGCAACAACGACGGCGACTACAACGACGCCGGCGACGTGAAGGTGACGCGCGACTTCAGCCTCGACAATTCGGTGCTCGACGGGTCAACGGCCACCCTCGGCGGCACCATCAGCCTGCCGTTGCGAGTCTCGACCGGCAACGGATCGAGCAACTGGGGTAGCGGGCCGGCTGCGGAGACCGGCGTCACGCTGGGCTGGGACAGCGACTCGCTGACGAGCTGCAGCCTCCAGCCACGCGCGCTCGGATTGGGGTCGATCAGCTTCGGCGCAACCTCCGTGGCGCCCAGCACGGGCACGGGTACGGCGATGACGCTCACGATCAACACCTCGGGCCTGGCACAGGGCTGCTACCTGTTCACGCTTCGTGCCAACGGCACGAACAGCAACGGCCAGCCCGTCACGCACCTCGAGACCGTCCGATTCACCGTTGCCACCACGTCGAGCAGCGGGCAGTACGTCGACGTCATCGGCTTCGCCGTCTTCCATATCGATGCGGTCGGCTCGAACGACATCATCGGTCATGCCGTCACCGGCATCGCCGCCGATCCCAACGACCCGAGCCTCCGGCGCGCCCAGCGTGCCCGTCTGGTCCCGTGGTCATGACCCACCCCGCAGCCTGCTAGGAGCGCACAGCACGTGGAACTCGAATACTCGGACAGAAACAGCCGCCGATCGAAGGTGTACATCGCGGTCGGCGTCATCGTCGCCCTCGTGGTGGCGGCTACGGTCTTCGTGGCCCTCCAGGCGAGCAACCTGACCGGCGACTCCGACGTCGAGATGCGATCGGTCGTCGTCGCGGTCCAGGACATCCCGGCGCGCAAGGCGATCGAGGAGGCGGACGTGATGGTCCGCGACGTCGCCGCCGACGCGACGAACGAGACCGCCTTCACCAGCCTCGACGAAGTGCTCGGGAGGGTCGTCGGCATTCCGGTCTCGACTGGCCAGCTCCTGACACGCAACGTGCTGGCATCCACCACCGAGGGTCAGGCGTTCTCGATCCTCGACATGGGATCCGAATATGACCCGAACGGGCCTGACTGGCGCGCGGTCAGCCTCACGGTGGCCGACGCGAACGCCGTCGGCGGCACGCTCGTGCCGGGCCAGGTGGTCGATCTCATCGTCACCATGCCGCTGAACCCGGAAGTCGGCCAGACCGAGGAGGGGGCAGAGCAGCAGGCCACAACCGTCATTCCCGGCCCTTCGACCAAGGTGACGCTGCAGTCGCTGATGGTCCTCGCTCGGACCGGCACGGTGTATATCGTGCGCTCCGACCTCGAGACTGCCGAGAAGATCGCCGAGCTGCTCGCCGTGGGCGGCACCTTCACGATGGCCCTGCGACCGGCCGAGGACGATCGGACCGCCGATACGGAGGGCTCGACCGTCGACCGCCTCGTCGAGGAGTTCGGCTTCCCCGTGCCGCGTCCGCTCGAGGTCGCTCCAACGCAGGCAGCTGAGGCGGGCAACTAGGAAGCGAGCAGCGTCGCCAGGGAGCGCTCGACCTGGCGCCGCGTCTCGTCCAGCGACAGCGAGCCGTCGATCACGACGTCCGCCGCGGCGAGCATCTGCTCCTGCGGCGACTGGCTGGCGAGGCGCCCCCGGGCGGTCCGCTCGTCCATGCCGCGCGAGGCGGCCAGGCGCGCGATCGCATCGGCCTCGTCGCAACGGACGACCCAGATCTGGTCGCAGCCGTCCGCCAGCGGCGACTCGAGCAGCTTGACCACCTCCACGGCGACCGCCTCCACGCCGCCCTGGGCCAGCTCGGCAAGGCGCGCCCGGATCGCGCCGCGCACCCGCGGATGGAGGATTCGCTCGAGGTCGCGAAGCGCCTCGCGATCATTGAAGACGACCTCGGCCAGCTCGGCCGCGTCGTAGGTGCCGAAGCGGGCCTGGATCTCCGACCGCGCGTCCGCGTCGTTCTGACGGATCTCCCGCGCGACGGCGTCGGCGTCGACGGTCGCCACGCCGTGCTCGCGCAGCATCCCGGCGACGGTGCTCTTGCCGCAGCCGATGTTGCCGGTGAGACCGATCACCTTCATCGCCCGGCCGATGCTACCGCTCCGGCTGGCAGCGCGGGCAGAAGTGGGTGCTGCGCTGGGCGACGACGACCCGGCTGATCGGCCGCCCGCATCGGTAGCAGGGCTGATCGGTGCGCCGGTAGACCATCAGCCGCTCGGCGTTGTCGCCAGGCTGCCCGTCGGTGCTGACGTAGTCGTTGAAGCTGCTGCCGCGGTTCGCGATCCCCTGCCGCAGGACCTTCCTGATGGACCGATGCAGCCGCCGCACCTCCTGATCGTCGAGCGTGTCCGCCGCTCGCAGCGGGTGGAGGCGCGCCCGCCACAACGCCTCGTCCGCGTAGATGTTCCCGACGCCGGCGATGAAGGACTGGTCGAGGAGGAGGGTCTTCAGCTTCGCGATCCGCCGCGCGAGGCGCTGCTCGAGGCGCTCGACAGTGAAACCGCTGCTCAGCGGCTCGGGACCGTGGCCGCTGAAGACCTCGCCCACCCGGTAGCGTCGGCCTCCCTCGGCGACCCGCTTCGACCGCGTGCCGCGCCCGGCGCCGACGCTTCTGAGCCCACCGCCGGGCCACAGCCCGATGCGCCCGAACTTGCGGACGTCGCGGTAGCGCAGCTCGCGGCCGTCGGTCAGTGAGAACGTAACGCGCACGTACGGGTCGGGCGGCATCCCCTCTGCCACCACGAGCAGCGCGCCGGTCATGCGGAGCGCGACCGTCATCACGCGCCCGTCCTCCATGTGGAGCAGGACCGTCTTCGCGCGGCGGCTCACCCTCCGGATCGTGGCACCGGCGATCTCGGCGACGAAGCGCTCCGGCGGCTGTGGATGGCGGATCGTGCGGTCCCAGTGAACGGTCGCGTCGCGGATGGTCGCGCCGGCGACGGCGCGATGGAGGTCGCGGGCGACGGTCTCGACCTCTGGCAGCTCCGGCATCGCCAGAGAGTGTGTCCGATCCGCGACGATCGGGTACATTGCGCGCCACACCACACCCCGAGCCCATCCATCGATGTCCTGCCCGAGCTGCGGATCGGCCAACGCTGCCAACCGAAAGTTCTGCTCTCACTGCGGCGCCCGCCTGGGACTGGCGTGCGCGGCCTGCGGCACCCCCGCTGTCGTCGGTGACCTGTTCTGCGGCGAGTGCGGCGCGACGCTGGCGGAGGCATCGGCATCACCCGCCTGAGCACCGACGCGCACGCCGAGCCCCCGACGCCGGTTTCCGAGCGGCGGCTGGTATCGGTCCTGTTCGCCGACCTGGTGGGCTTCACGACCCTGTCCGAGACCCGGGACGCCGAGGATGTCCGCGAGCTCCTGACCCGATACTTCGACGTCGCCCGCGAGATCATCGAGCGCTATGGCGGCGTCGTCGAGAAGTTCATCGGTGACGCCGTCATGGCGGCCTTCGGCACGCCGACGGCGCACGAGGACGATGCCGAGCGCGCCGTTCGCGCCGGGCTGGAGCTGATCCTCGCCGTCCGTCAGCTCGGGACGCAGGTCGACTCGTCGGACCTCCAGCTGCGAGCCGGCGTTACCACCGGCGAGGCCGCGGTCACGATCGGAGCGACGGGCCAGGGCATGGTCGCCGGCGACATGGTCAACACCGCCTCGCGACTCCAGTCCGCGGCCCCGCCTGGCTCCCTCCTGGTGGACGACGCGACGATGCGCGCCGCATCGGTGGCGATCACCTTCGAGCCTGCCGGCGAGAAGGTCCTGAAGGGCAAGGAGCTGCCGGTCAGCGCCTGGCGCGCGGATCGCGTCGTCGCCATGCGCGGGGGCGCGAATCGCAGCGAAGCCCTCGAGCCGCCATTCGTCGGACGCGAAGCCGAGATGCGCATCCTCAAGGAGCTGCTGCACGCGACCACGCGCGAGCGGCGGGCGCGGCTCGTGTCGTTCGTCGGGGTGGCCGGGATCGGCAAGACGCGCCTGGGCTGGGAGTTCCACAAGTACATCGACGGCGTCGTCGAGGACATCTACTGGCACCAGGGACGGTCCCCGGCCTATGGCGAGGGCATCACGTTCTGGGCCCTCGGCGAGATGGTCCGCAAGCGCGCCGGCCTCGCCGAATCGGACGACGCCGCGACCACGCGCGAGCGGATCGCGGCGACCGTTGCCGAGTACGTCCCCGACCCGGAGGAGCGGCGCTGGATCGAGCCGCGGCTCCTCCAGCTGCTCGGGCTCGAAGAGGGGCGCGCCGGCGAGCGCGAGGAGCTGTTCGCGGCGTGGCGCACCTTCTTCGAGCGCGTCGCGGACCTGGGCGTGACCATCCTCCTCTTCGAGGACCTCCAGTGGGCCGATCCGGGGCTTCTCGACTTCATCGACCACATGCTCGAGTGGAGCCGCTCCCACCCGATCCTGATCGTGACGCTGGCGCGGCCCGACCTGCTCGAACGCCGTCCGGACTGGGGAGCCGGACAGCGGAACTCGGTCTCGCTCTCGCTCGAGCCGCTCAGCGACGAGGTCATGTCGGAGGGACTGGACGGTCTCGTCCCAGGCCTGCCCGACGCCGCCGTGCGCCTCATACTCGAGCGTGCCGACGGCGTGCCGCTGTATGCGGTCGAGACCGTCCGGATGCTGCTCCACGACGGCCGCCTGGCGGCGGAGGAAGGGTCGTACCGCCCCGTCGGCGACCTGTCGCACCTGGACATTCCCGACTCTCTCCAGGCGCTCATCGCCGCCCGGCTGGACAGCCTCGAACCGGGCGACCGAGCAGTTGTCCAGGAGGCGGCGGTACTCGGCCTCAGCTTCACGCTGACCGGCGCCGCCGCCGTGTCGGGCCAGGATGCTGAGGCGCTCGAGCCGCGGCTGCGCGATCTGGTCCGACGGGAGTTTCTCGAGCTCAACGTCGACCCACGCTCCCCGGAGCGCGGGCAGTACAGCTTCGTCCATCGGCTCATCCGCGAAGTCGCGTACGGGACGCTCTCCCGCCGCGACCGCCGAACCCGCCACCTGGCCGCCGCGCGCTACTTCGAGAGCCTCGGCGACGACGAGATCGCCGGCGTCCTGGCGACGCACTATCTCGACGCGTATCGGGCGAACCCGGAAGGGGAGGGGGGCGCCGCCGTCGCGACCCAGGCACGCATCGCGCTGCGAGCCGCTGCCGATCGCGCCGCCACGCTCCACTCGCACGAGCAGGCGCTCGCATTCCTGGTCCAGGCGCTCGAAGTGTCGCCGGAGGCCTCGGATCGAGTGGAGTTGCTCGACCGGGCCGGAGCTGCGGCGCAGGCAGCCGGGCGCTACGAGGCGAGCCAGACGCACCTGCGCGAGGCGGTCGAGCTCGCACGTGGCATCGGCGACCCTGCGGCGGCCGCACGGGCTTCGGCGAGGATCGGCGAACTCCTGTTGATGAGTGGACGGGTCGACCAGGGCCTGGCCGAGACCCGGGAGGCGCTCGAGATCCTGGGAGACGTCGACTCCGACCCGGCGGTCGTCGCGCTCCAGGCCCGGCTGGCGCAGGTCTACATGCGGGCCGAGGAGAACGCGCTCGCGGTCGAATGGGCGGATCGCGCCCTCGCGGGCGCGGAGCGGCTTGACGTCGTGCCGATCATCGCCGAGGGCATGATCACGAAGGCCACGTCTCTGGGCAGCCTCGGCCGAATGCGGGAGGCGGAGGCATTGCTCGCCGGCGCCCTCAGCTTCGCCGATGAGAACGACCTGCCGGCCAGCCAGATGCGGGCGCGCCTGAACCTCAGCAACTCGATGTGGATCACCGATCCCCGGCGTGGCCTCGAGGTTGCGCGGGCCGGGATCGACATCGCGCGACGGCTCGGCGATCGCCCGTGGTTCGTCCTGCTCACCAACAACGCGATCGCCTGTGCCACGCGTACCGGCGACTGGGACTGGGCGCTCGAGCGCGAGGCCGAGCTACGGGCGCTCGATCTCGAGCCGGCGGACCTGCTGAGCCTCACCGATACGCCGATCATCCGCGCGTGCCGCGGCGTGGACGTCTCGTCCACGATCGCAGAGCTCGCCGAGCTTGGTCGCTCGCTCTCGGACCCATCGCAGAGCGGGGTGCTCGCCCTTACCCAGGGTATGCAGGACCTCGTCGCCGGGCGCGACGGTGAGGCATTCGCCAAGGGGATCGCCGCGGCGGAGGCAAGCGTGAACGTGGTCGGCCAAGGGACTTCGCTCGCGTCCCATGCGGCCGCCTGGCGGGGCGACCTGGACGGGGCGCGTCGCGCGCATTCGATTCTCGAGGAGTCCGGCGTTCACGGGCCGGCAGTCGAGGCGAGCCGCCGAACGATGCGGGCGGTCGTGGCGGCTCTCGATGGGAGGGCCGGCGAGGCCGGCGCGGCATTCCGCGATGCCGCACGCCAGTGGCGTGAGCTCGGCCTGCGGTTCGACCTCGCCCTCTGTCATCTTGATCTGCTGGCGACGCTCGGCAGCGCGGGCAACGGTGCGACCGCTGCCGCGGACGAGGCCAGGATGATCCTGCTGGAGCTCCAGGCCGAGCCGTTCCAGCGACGGCTCGAGGCGCTCGAGCAGCGGCCTCAACCGGCTCCCGCTGCGCAGACCATGGCCGCACAGCCGGCGGAGCAGCGCTCCTAGGAGGCCAGCGCGGCCGCGACCTCCTCCTCGGCCTCTTCCCGAGCCACGTCGCCGGCGGACTTCGGCACACGCCGCCACGCGCCATCGGCGCGGAGGTATCGGTCCATCTGCTCCCAGTTGGTCCCGACCTTGAGATCCACCTCCAGCGGCACGTCCAAGGGAAGGGCGCCCTCCATGATCTCGACCGCGAGGTTGGCGAGGGCGGGCAGCTCGTCCTCATCGGTCTCGAAGACGAGCTCGTCGTGGACCTGGAGGAGCATCTGCGAGCGGAGTCCCCGTGAGCGGAGCGCCTCGTCCAGCCGGACCATCGCGATCTTCATCCCGTCCGCGGCGGTGCCCTGGATCGGCATGTTGATGGCCATCCGCTCGCCCGCGGAGCGAAGCGCCCCGTTCCGCGCAGTCAGCTCCGGCAGGTAGCGCCGGCGCCCCAGCAAGGTCGTCACGAAGCCCTGGTCTCGCGCGAGGATCTTCATCTCGGTCGTGTAGCGCCGGATCCCCGGGTACGCGGCGTAGTAATCCTCGATGTAGCCGCGAGCCTCCTCGCGCGGAATGCGCAGCCGATCCGCCAGGCCGAAGTCGGAGAGCCCGTACGCGATCCCGTAGTTGATCATCTTGGCGACGCTGCGCTCCTTCGGCCCGACCTGGTCGGCGGCCAGGTGGAGCACGCGGGCGGCGGCCGCGAGATGGATGTCGGAGTGCGCGGCGAAGTCCGCGCGCAGCCCCTCGTCGCCGGAGACGTGGGCGAGGATCCGCAGCTCCTGCTGCGAGTAGTCGGCGCCCAGCAGCAGCCGTCCCGGAGGCGCGACGAAAGCGCGCCGGATGCGGCGACCGAGCGCGGTTCGGATCGGGATGTTCTGGAGGTTGGGATCGGTGCTCGAGAGGCGTCCCGTGGCGGCGACCGCCTGCTGGTAGGTCGTGTGAAGCCGCGCTTCGGCGTCCACCAGCGTCGGCAGCGCGTCGACGTAGGTCGACTTCAGCTTGGACACCTGCCGGTGCTCGAGGATCAGGTCGATGACCTCGTGCTGCTCGCGCAGCTCCTCCAGCACGGATGCGTCCGTCGAGCGGCTCGTCCGCGTGCGCTTCGTCGACGGCAGCCCGAGCTCGTCGAAGAGGACCGTCTCGAGCTGCCGTGGTGAGCCGATGTTGAATTCGTGCCCGACCAGCTCGTAGATCCGCGCCTCGAGCCCGGCAAGCGTGGTGGCGAACTCCTCGCGCATCTGTTTGAGCGCCTCGAGGTCGATCTTGATGCCCGCCAGCTCCATCCGCGCCAGCACGGGCAGGAGCGGCATCTCCACCTCGTCGAACAGGCCGGCCAGCCCACCCTCGGCCATCTCCTGCTCGAGCGCCGGAACCATGAAGACCGATGTCAGCGCCTCGGCTGCCGCGCGGCGCGCCATCGCGCCTTCCTCGGCGCCCGTGTCGGAGCTCAACGCCTTGTCGGGCAGCGTCGCGCCGAACCGCGTGGCCGCCATGTCGTCGATCGTCTGCGACCGCAGCGCCGGGTTGACCATGTAGCCGGCGACGAGCGTGTCGAAGAAGCGGCCCTGGAGCTCGATGCCTCGGTCGGCCGCCAGCGTCACCGTCAGCTGCTTCAGGTCGTGGCCGACCCGCCGCGGCTCGGTGCGGGCGAACCACTCGGGCAGCCGCTCGATGGCGATGCTCGACGGGTCGCACGGCACGTACCAGCTGCTGGCGTCGGCGCCGGCGAGCGCGATCCCGAACAGCCGCCGCTCGAGCGGCCGGCCGCTGCCGACCGCCCAACCGAGACCGATGGCGTCGCCGTGCGCCTCGAGCCACGCCGACAGCTCGGCCATCTCGTCGGCGGTGCGGACGAACCGTGGGTCGACGTGCTCGATCGCCCCGGCAGGATCGGTCAGCGGGTCGGGCCGCGCCTGGGTCGCGTCCGCGCCCGCGGCCGGGGCCTTTCCACCGAGCAGGTCGAGGCTGAGCTGGAGCCCACCCTTCGTGTCCTGCTCGGGCGAGTCGTACCCGGTCGGCGCGATGCTCGAGGCCGGCAGCCGGTCGATGAGCGAGCGGAACTCGAGCTCGCGGAAGCGCTGGGCGACCGCCCGACGGTCGTAACGTCCGGTGCGAGACTTCCTCCAGGTCCAGCTGCACCGGCAGATCGATGACGATCCGGCCCACCTCGCGCGACATGAACGCCGACTCGCGGTGCTCCGCCAGGCGCTCGCGGAGCTTGCCCTTCACCTCGTCCAGGTGCTCGTAGATGCCGTCGAGGGTGCCGAACTGCTGGAGGAGGCTAGAGGCGGTCTTCTCCCCCACTCCGGGCACGCCGGGGATGTTGTCGCTGGTGTCGCCCTTGAGCGCCTTGTAGTCGAGCATCTGGTCCGGACGGAGGCCGTAGCGCTCCATGACGCGGGCCTCGTCGTAGATCACCGTCGCCGCCACCCCCATCCGCGTGGTGAGCAGCCGCACGTGATCGTCGACCAGCTGCAGCCCGTCGAGGTCCCCGGAGACGATCATCGTGTCGACGCCCGCGGCGGTGGCCTGCTTGGTGAGGGTGCCGATGACGTCATCGGCCTCGTAACCCTCAAGCTCGCGGATCGGGATGTTCATCATCGAGGCGATCTCGCGCACGATCGGGAACTGCGATCGCAGGTCGTCCGGCATGCTCGGCCGGCCCTTCTTGTACTCGGGGTACGCGTCGAAGCGGAATTTCGGCTTTCCGACGTCGAACGACACCATCGCGTAGTCCGGCTTCACGTCCTGCATCCCGCGCAGCACGATCTGGAGAAAGCCGAAGACCGCGTTCACGAGCATGCCGTCCGAGAGGGTCAGCGGCGGGAGCGCGAAGTAGCCACGATAGACCAGGCTCGGCCCGTCGATGAGCATGAGGAGAGGTCTGCGGTCGGGCATCGGTGCGTGAAGTCTAGACCGATGGCGGCCCCCCGGCCGCCGTAGAATCAGACCCGATGCAGGCCAGTCGGACCCTCGATCCGTACGCGATCCTGGGCGTCGCCCGCGACGCGACGCCGCTCCAGGTCGCGCGCGCTCACCGGCGGCTCGCGAAGCGCCACCACCCCGACCTCCACGAGGGCGCCGCGGCCGTCACCGATGCGGCCGAGCAGATGCGCCGCATCAACGAGGCGTGGGCGATCCTCTCGAACCCCATCCGTCGCCGCGACTTCGACCGCTCGTATCCCGCGGCCGGGACGGTCGCCGCCGCCGCCTCCGGCGGTCACTGGGCAGCTTCCCGCACGCCGATCCGACCGATGCAGCCGGCGTCGACTCGCACCTGGGCCTCGTGGCGCGCCACCGCCGACGACACCCGCGCCGCTCCACGCACGGTGCGCCAGCCCGGCGAGGTCGTCATTCCTCGAACGCGTCGCCCGCCACGGCCGGATCCCCTGCCGTCGACGTTCCGTGACTCCGCGTGGGCCGCGCTGCTGGCGGCGGGACTGATCGTGCTGCTGCTGGCCGGGGCGGCGGTCGCGGGTCGCCTGGCGCTCTGACCATTCAGTAGATCGAGACCACGGCGCCGGATGGCGCCTTCGTGCGCGGTTTCCGCGCTTGAGTGAGGCCTCAGCAGCACGACGCGCGCATCGGTGCTCCGTTCGTGCCGGCGTCAACTCGATCCGATGCGCGAATCGCGCCCAGGCGGCTCTGCATGCGCGTTCAGCTCAACCGAATGAGCGGAAGGTCACTCGGGACGGGGAGCCAGGATCCAGCGCAGGAGCGCGGCCGCGATCATGATCGCGACGCCGGCGAAGAGGACCATCGGCCAGACCGACCGCTCCTCGGCGAACGAGAACTGTTCGGCGTCCGAGCCGGTCTCGTCCAGCGTCGCCGCCTCGACCTCGGACTCGAGCGGCTCCGCGGCAGGGACTTCGGCATCCCCGCCATCGCCGGCGGCACCGGCCGCCTCGGGCTCCTCGCTCGTGCCAGTTACTTCCCTGTTGTAGAGCTCACCCAGCGCACCACCCGCATCGGTCTCGGGCTGTGCGGCGTCGGCGGCGTCGAGGGACTCCTGGCCCGAATCGGCCTGGCCCGCCATGCCTCCGAGCAGCGGTGCCGTCGTGCCGACGAGGCCGACCATCGCAATCGCGGCGCCGGCCGTGAGGGCCGGAGCGAAGAACCTCCTTGCCCAGCCGCCGGCGCGGTCGACGCGCGATGGCCCTGCATCGGTTACCGGTGGGAGCAGGCGGAGCGGCCGGTGCGGGGGCAGGTCCGGGAGCTCGGCAAGCGAGGCGCGGAGGGCGCCGAGCTCGGCGACGGTATCGGTGCAGCGGACGCAGGAGGCGACGTGTTCGGACAGCGCGGAATCGGCGAGCGCCTCGGGATCGTCCGAGGCCAGCGCCGAGAGTCGCTCGTCGTGCGGATGGTTCGGAATCAGCATGCCTTCGGCCCAGACGTGCTCATCGGATGAAGAGTTCCCGGTGCTCGGCGAGCAGCTCGCGCAGGCGAAGCCGCCCGCGGTGGATGCGCGACTTGACGGTGCCGAGCGCGGACTGGGTCATCGCCGCGACCTCGTTGTAGTCCATCCCGTAGACGTCGCACAGCACGATCGCGGTTCGCTGATCTTCCGGCAGCCGCGCAAGCGCGCGCTCGAGGTGGCGGTACATCTCGGCCTTCGTGGCCTCGACGTCGGGGTTGACGGCGGCACGGTCAGGCAGCTCCGGCGCGCCCTCCTCGGGGTCCGGGAGCACGGTCGTCGGCCGCCGCTGCTGGCGACGCAGGATGTCGTAGCTGGCGTTCGCGGTGATGCGCAGGAGCCACGAGCGGAAGATGCCGCCGCGGTACGAGCGCATGGCCCTGTACGCGTGGATGAAGGCGTCCTGGGTCGCATCGGCCGCCTGGTCGGGGTCGCCGAGGAGCCGCCAGGCGAGGCCGTAGCAGGCGCTCTGGTAGTGCTCCATCAGCTGCGCGAAGGCCGTCCGGTCGCCATCGGCGGCTCGCGCGATGACAGCCGCCTCGTCGGGAAGCGGCTGCGTTCGGGTGCCAGTGGTCGGCTCGGGGAGGTCGGCCATCGGCTTCCTATAATGACGGCTGCCCTCGCCGGGGTGGCGGAATCGGTAGACGCGTCGGTCTCAAACACCGATGGGCGCAAGCCCGTGTGGGTTCGAGTCCCACCCCCGGCACCACCTCCGTTCGTGCACGGAACGGGGTGGATTCGGTCTCGTGGCCAAGCTGAACGTCCGTTCGGTTCGGACCTCCGGCAAACGGACGGCAAGCGGATCGTTTAGCCGGGCTCGGCGATCTCCCACGACTCGCCGTCACACAGGCCGGCAGCTATGCGGTCTACCTCATCTCCGTCCGGTGTCCTCGCAATGAGGCGAGACTTCGTGCAGTTGTCGACGCCGATGTCATAGATGCCGCTGCTCCCCGGACCTAGGTTCATGGCCCGTACCTCGCCCGCCGCCCGTGTGTCCACGAACACGACCACTTCGGCATCGGTCGTGTTGATGAGGTCCGGACCTTCCGTTGATCGGGGCTCAGCCATGAGCGTGCAGGCGCTGAGGCAGACGCAGGTGGCAAGCGAAAGACGCCGGGCGATCCGTGCGGCCGAAGCTTCGCCAACCATTACGGCGAGTGTACGGCCCCCTGCTCGCCCGTCAGCCTGCCACCCGGATCAACGCGGCCACCTTCTCGCCTGACTCCGCCTGCATCGACGGCAGTATCCACTCCACAGCAAGAGGCCCCGCCGGAAAGGTGGACGCTGAACAGGTTTCCCCTGAGGATGCGATGCTCAGAGCGGGTCCTTGAGCAGCAGAGCCGCATCGCCAGGGTGCTCATCGCGCACGCTGTTGGCGATCCCGATCGCGGTCCGATGCCAGCGCCACACTTCGGTGGCGATCAGCGCCGCTCCCGTACCGGTGACGATCGCCACCGCTCCAGAGATGACCGCGTAGTCCTTCGCCCCGGCGAGCGTGAAGAGGACGGTGATGAACGCCACGATGGGTGTCGCGAGCGCGAGCAGCAGCTGCGGGATGCGCCACTGGTCCTCCCGACGACGGGCATCGTGGTAATCGCGCAGCAGCTCGTCGACGACCGACGGAGGCGGCGTGGTGGATGCGGGTGGCTGGGGCTCGCCGGCCATGGTTGGGCTGGTCATGGGGCACCTCCAAGCGATTGAACGCCGCCGCAATCATGCAGATCTTGGGCCGCGACCGCACGCGATCCTCGCGCAGCGGCGCTCCGCGGCACCGCGAGGCGGCCGCACAACCGGCGCGCGGCGAGGGGCTCGACGCTCAGGTGGCGGCCGCCTGCGTGCGAAGCGAGGGCCCGGAAACCGGGCGGGAAATCCACGCGCCGGGCGTTTCGTGCCGGCGTCGCGCCTCAGCCACCGCCTCGGCGACGCTCGCCGATGGTGCGGCCATGACCGCGAGCTGCACGGAGCGGCCATGGACGTTGGTCGTCGTCGTTCCGTTCATCTCGTGGGGACCTCCTGGACCGTGTCGTTCGGTGGCGCATTGGGTGCGCCGTCGTGCAGCCACGGTACGGCCATGGACCGATGGCGCCCATCGGGCGCCCGACGGTATCGGTCCTGTGAGAAGCGTCCGGGGAGGCGCGGGCCGGATGACGTAGAGGCCGATAGACTGGGTGACGGTCGGTCCGTTGCGGGATCGGCTACCGGCCGTCGGCGTTCTCACCGCCGGCGGCCACCTGCGTGCTAGGCTTCGTCGCCACCCCCCGGATGCATCGAGGAGCTCCGCTCGCCCTCCATGACGACCGACGAGACCGTCGACTGCTACAACTGCGGCCGATCGAATCCCGAGTGGGCGCAGGTGTGCCGATCGTGTGGCGTCCCCCTGCGGCATGGCCAGGCGCGCACGGTCCCGACCGGTCGCTTTCCGACCGACATCAACTCGCTCATCTCGATCGCGGCCGTGATCGGCACGATCTTCGGGGCGGTGCTGATCGGCCTATTCGTCTCCAGCCTCAACACGACCGATCCGCTCGTCGGCGAGGGCGCGCCGACGCCGAGCGCCACCCCTTCGGCGACGGCCGAGCCCACCGAAACGCCGCTCCCGACCGACTCTCCGGCCCCGACCCCAGCCCCCATTCAATACCCGGGGACGATCGCGTTCGGCCAGACGCTCAATGGCGAGGACAAGATCGCCGAGGCGGTGGAGACGTTCACGCCGTCAATGACCTTCGCGTACTCCGTCGAGATGCCCGACGGCTTCGGCGCCGACCAGATCCTGAACGAGGTGGTCCGCGTGGACGATGCCCGAACTGTCGTCCTGCCACGCGAGGCGATCGGGGTCAGCCCTGACGCGACGGTGTTCGGCTATGTCGTGGGTCCGGCGGAGAACTTCATCGATGAGTGGGGCGCGGGCCAGTATTCGTGGCGCGTCTACATCGGTGACCGGCTGATCGCGACGAAGCGGTTCAACCTCGCCGAGAGCTAGGTTCCGCGCCCAGCCGTCTCAGCCGTCGGTTCCGGCGATCTCGGCCCAGGCATCGGCGTAGAGGCGGGCGTGGATCGGCAGATACCCGGGATACGCGCGGCGCGCATCGGTCACCGTTGAGGCTGCCAGGGTGACGAGAGCGACCTGGTCCGTGGTTTCCGTGAGGAGCTCGCCGTTGGGGTCGAAGGCGACGCTCGGCCCGCCGATCAGCACGCCCTCCTCCGGATGCGGGCGGTTCACGCTCAGGACGTAGAGGCAGCCGGTCAGCGCATTCGAGCGGAAGACGCTCTTCCAGCGCTGGTAGGTCTTCTCCTCGCTGGCTCTCGGGACGACGACCGCCATCGCGCCCTGTGCCCCGAGCAGGTGCGTCCCCTGCGGCCGGTTGTTGTCGGAGCAGATCTGGACACCGATGGGCAGGCTGAAGGCGTCGATCCTGTTCGGCGGCTTGGTGCCCGGCTCGTAGTGGCTCGTCTCCCAGAAGCCCGGCTCCTCCGGCAGGTGGAGCTTCTCGTAGGTCGCCCGGATCTGGCCGGCGCCGTCGATGATCAGCGCGCGGCTCGTCCGGCGGCCCGTGTCCGGCTCGCGGTGGATGATGCCGCCCACCAAGCCGATCCCGGCTTCCCTCGCCGCGTCCTGCTGGGCCTTCGAGCGGGGCCCGTCCATCGGCTCGGCGTCGTCATCGTGCGCCTCCCTGCTGGCGGGGCGCCACGGGTTGAGCGGGATCTCCGGGAGAACCGCGAGGTCCGCGCCACGCTCGGCAACCTCGGCGAGGCGCTGGCGGAGGCGCTGGGCGCCATCGGCCTCCCAGAAGACCTCCGAGACGAGGGCGACCGTCAGCTTGCCGTCGGCCCTGGTCGGTGGGGTGGTCGTCATCCGTTCAGCGTACGCCGTTGATCAGGAGACCGATGAAGTACGACGCGTTCCTGGTGACGTCCGCGTAGTCGCCCGGGCGGAGGCTGCCGGTCTCGTTGTACCGCCGGAGGAAGCGCTCGGCCGCGGGGCGGCCGTCGCTCTGGCCGTAGCCGCTCGAGGCCGGCGTGAAGAACGGGCAGTCGCGGTAGATGCCGACGGTGAAGCGCTTCCCGGTGACGGTCTCGAGCGTCTTGCCTGCGTTCTTGCGTGCGATTTCGAGGAGCTCCTCGTAGGTCATTTGTGGAGCGTAGCGGGCCAGTAGCGACGTTCCGTCAGATTCATGCCACTGCCGCACTAACTCGGCGAGCGGCGCCTCCACCCGCCGAGCTGCAGGACCAGCGCCGCATATGACGAGTAGGCGGGCCGATTCAGCGCGTAGTGCGGCCCTCATCTGAATCTGATCAATAAGCGCGCCGTACGCACGCAGTATGCGGCGATCGCGAAGATGGCGTGAACGTTCAACCACTACGGCGATCGAGGCAGCTGCGACCTCGTTGCGTGGCATCCGGTCCATCGGATCCTGCTCATCGTCGAGGTGAAGTCCAGGCTGGGGAATCTCCAGGAGACGCTCCATCGGCTCGATACGAAAATGCGGCTCGCCGGCGTCATCTCGCGAGAGCTCGGCCTTGGGCCGCCGTCGTCCGCGGTGAGGGCGCTGGTGCTTGCGGAGGACAGCACGAACCGCCGCATCGTCGCTCGGCACGAGGCGCTTCTCGAGACGTTCGCGATCCGGGGCGGCTCGACGCGGCGATGGCTCCGAACCCCAACGCTTCCCGCCTCGGGCCTGCTCTGGTTCCACAGCCTGTCAGATTCAGGTGACCGCCGCACTACCGATGCGAAACGCGTCAGAAGTCGCCGCCCTGCAGGGTCACAGCCGCAGTTGACGGGCCGGCGGACCGATGACGCAGATACCGCGGCTGCCAACTGAATCTGACGAGAATGGCGCCGGGTGCTACTTCCCGAGGAACTCGCGGACGAGGTTCTGGAAGTGGTAGACGCCGTTCTCGCGCTTGGCGGAGAAGCGGCCGGCCTCGTAAGAGCGTGATCGGAGGCCGCGCTGAACCTGCTCGCAGATGACGATGTCCTCTTGCTGGATCTCGTCGGAGAAGGCGATCGTCTGCTGCATCGACTCCCAGCCGGGGCCGGAACCGGGGTCGGCGAAGAACCACTCGAAGATCGTGAGCGTGCGGTCCACGCCCAGCGGCAGGATGACGTTCGAGGACATGTTGTCCTGGTAGATGTTGAACATCGTGTTCGGGAACAGCCAGAAGTAGAGCGCCGAGTCCTCGGCGCCAGGCTGACGCAGGAAGCGACGGTCGACCCCGATCTCCTCCCCCGGTTTCAGCTCCCGGATCGGCGCGTGCTGCTTGCTGTAGTACCGGAACTCCTCGACGCGGTAGGCGTCGTAGTCGAGCTCCTTGTAGAGCTGCGGGTGCGCGATCGGCAGGTGGTAGCCCTCGAGGTAGTTGTCGACGTAGACCTTCCAGTTGCATTCGACGACGTACTCGCGCCGCTCGACCAGTCGCATGGACTCCACGTCGTAGCCGGCCGCTGCGACCTCCGAGGGAATCGCCCCGATCATGTCGCGCAAAGCCGGCGCCGAGTCCGATAGGCACACGAACACGAACGGGCCCCAGGCGTCGACGCGAACCGGCATCAGCCCGAAGTCGTCCTTGGAGAATCCCTCGGTCTCCTCCATCTCGGGAGCGGCGCGAAGACACCCGTCCAGCCCGTAGGTCCAGCCGTGGTATCGGCACTGGAGCGACTTGCGATTGCCCTTGGAGAGCGCCACCTGCCCGGCCCGATGCCGGCAGACGTTGTAGAAGGCCCGCAGCTCCCCCTCCAGGCCGCGTGTGATGACGACCGGCTCGTCGAGGACCGTCACCGGCACGAAGTCGCCGATGCGCTGGAGCTCATCGGTCTTTGCGACGAGCTGCCAGGTGCTGCCGAAGATCCGTTCCTTCTCGGCCTCGAGGATGTCGGGATCGAGGAAGTACCGCTTCGGCAGGGTCGAGGCGCGACTGAGCGGCGTCGTCGGCAGCGTCGAGGTCATGCGCGAAAGTGTACCGATGCACCAGCGCGCCTTGCCGCGGCGCCGGACGAGTGCTACAACGTGCCGACCGGGAACGACTGACGCTGCGGAGGGGCGGCGAGTCACTGCATTTGAGGAGACGCTTCGTGAAGAACTACCGACGCTTCGCGATCCTGCCGGTCGCGATCCTTGTGCTAGCAGGGTGTCAGCCCGCAGACAGCGGCGAGAGCCCTGACGAGAGCGCCGGCGCCACGGACGGCGGTGCGGCAGCTGACATTCCAGCCGTCGTCTGCGTGGGCGAGGCGACCACATACCTCGATTGGCTGAACGGAGACCTTCAGCCGGACGTCCAGGACCCGATCGAGGAACCGGCCGACACCGCGGGAGACCTCCTCGAGACGGTCATGGAGAGTGGCGTCCTGCGGATCTCGACCGAGGCCAACTATAAGCCGCAGTCGTTCCGCGAACCGGACGGCTCGTGGGTCGGATTCGATATCGACGTCGGCACCGAGATCGCAACCCGGCTCGGCGTCGAGCCCGAGTTCCAGCATCAGGACTGGGAGATCATCACGGCGGGAAGCTGGTCCGAGCGCTGGGACATCAGCGTGGGATCGATGACGATCACCACGGACCGGAAGGAGCTGTTCAGCTTCACGCAGCCGTACTACTACACGCCCGCCGACATCGGCGCCAGCACGCGATCCGGCCTGACGTCCGTCGAGGACGTCCCCTTCGACCTTCCCGAGGGCGCGGAGCCCGTGACCCGACCGGTCGACGCGAACTGCATCGAGGAGATCGCCGCCGGCCGGGAGGAATTTGACCTCTTCATCACCTCCGGCACGGTCATCGATGCCGCAACCGAAGAGGGTCAGCCCGTTGTGCGCATCAGTGATCCCCTCTACCAGGAGAACCTGGCTGTGGCGGTCGACAAGGCCGGGCCCGAGCACGCCGCGCTCCTGTACGAGATCGACAGGATCATCGGCGAGATGCACGCAGATGGGACCCTGACCGAGCTCAGCGAGGAGTGGTTCGACGAGGACCTCACGCAGGATCCATCCGGCGGCTGAACCACCGCGGGAGGACACCATGAGGGCGAGGACGCCGAGCGTCCTCGCCCTCAACTATTGAGAAGGACAGTGGCATGACTGCAGCAGTGGGCACTCCCGACCGACGGTCGATCCGCGACCAGGTCCGCGCGGCTGAGGAGCGCGCTCGAGTTGCCTTTCGCCTGAAGGTCGCGATTACATGGGTCGCGCTGATCGGCGTGATCCTCGGGGGCCTGTGGGTCACGAACAACATCGACACCTCCTTCATCCGCGAGTGGGGGCCGTTCATCATCGGCGGCGCGGGCCTCACCGTCCTGATCTCGGTGGTGTCAATCGCGATCGCCACGGTCCTCGCGCTCACGGCCGCATTCGGCAGGCTGTCCCCCAATCCGTACATCAATGGATTGGCGTCGCTGTACGTGTCGCTCGCCCGCGGCACCCCGCTGGTGGTGCAGATCCTATTCGTCTACCTGGCACTGCCACAGGTCGGGATCGTCTTACCCGCCATCCCGGCAGGGATCATCGCCCTGAGCTTCAACTACGGCGCGTACATGACCGAGATCTTCCGGGCCGGCATCCAGGCCGTGGCGCGTGGCCAGCGCGAGGCCGCGGAGGCGCTGGGCATGCCGGAGCGCCTGGTGATGCGCCGAATCGTCCTGCCGCAGGCGGTTCGGATCGTGATCCCGGCAATCGGCAACGAGTTCATCGCGATGATCAAGGACTCTTCGCTCGTCTCGATCCTCGCCGTCGAAGAGCTCTTGTTCCGCGCCCGGTTGGTGGGCCAGCAGAATTTCCGGAGCCTCGAGGCGCTCGTCATCGCCGCGACGGTGTACTGGATCCTGACCATCCTCTTCAGCCACTTCCAGCAGCGACTGGAGCGACGGATGGCGCGCGGCGACCGATGACCACCGACGGGGATGTCATCGTCCGCATCGAGGACCTCGAGAAGTACTTCGGGGACAACCACGTGCTTCGCGGCGTGAACCTTCAGGTGCGGCATAAAGAGGCGGTGATGGTCATCGGCCGCTCGGGCAGCGGTAAGACCACGCTCCTGCGGTGCATCAACTTCCTCGAGGAGCCGACGGTCGGATCGGTCGAGATCGACGGGCTCAAGCTCGAAGCCGATCCGCTTCACGCGCGCAGCCGTAAGCACCAGGAGCAGATCCGTCAGATGCGCCTCCGCGCCGGGATGCTGTTCCAGGAGTTCAACCTCTTCCCCCACATGACGGCCCTTGGAAACTGCATCGAGGCACCGATGCGCGTGCTTCGTCAGCCACGCCGGGACGCGGTCCAGCGCGCCGAGTACTTCCTCGAAGTCGTCGGCTTGGCCGAGAAGCGCGACGAGTACCCATCGCGGCTCTCCGGCGGCCAGAAGCAACGCGTCGCCATCGCGCGAGCGTTGTGCATGGATCCGAAGGTGCTCCTCTTCGACGAGCCGACGTCCGCGCTCGATCCGGAGCTGATCGGAGAGGTCCTCCACGTGATGGAGGACCTGGCGCATGCGGGAACGACGATGATCGTCGTGACGCACGAGCTGCACTTCGCCCGCGAGGCCGCGGACAGCGTCGTCTTCATGGAGGACGGCGTGGTGGTCGAGCAGGGGCCGCCGGAGCAGGTGCTCAACGATCCCCGCCACGAGGAGACGACGCACTTCCTGCGGCGCTTTCTGGACCGATAGCCGGCCTCAGCCGGCAGCCCTCGCCGCCGGCGACTGGCAGGCACTACTCGAGGAGCCGGTCGGCGCCGACCTCCAGCGGCTGATCCGCCCACTCACGCAGGTCATCCGGCACCGGCGGCACGGCCACGGTCCACGGGTCCATCCGCGCGTCCACGTGGACGTTGGCCTGCAACGCCGGGTCGAGCTCGGGGAAGTCGGTCCGGATCTGCGCGCCGCGGGTCTCCCGCCGCTCGATCGCGCTCCGCAGCGTGGCCTCCGCGGCAACGAGGCCGGCGCGCAGGTCGAGGGCGTGCGCCAGGTCGGCCCAACCCTCCGCACCCGGCCGCACGTCGACGCTCGTCGCGGCCTCGCGGATGGCGGCCAGCTCGCGCAGGCCCTCGCGCAGCCCCTCCTCGTTCCGGACGACCCCGCACCTCTCCCACATGAGGTCCCGCAGCCGCCGCTGGAGTGGCCGGCCGAGCTCCTCACCGGGGCGGGTCAGCTCATCGAGCTCGTCGAGCGCCGCGCCGATCGCGCTGCGGGATCGGCTGAAGACCTCGCGCTCGACGGAGAAGGCGGCCGCCGCCTCACCGGCATGCCTTCCCGAGATCAGGGCCTCACCCAGCGAGTTGCCGCCAAGCCGATTCGCGCCGTGGAGCCCGCCCACGCACTCCCCCGCCGCGTAGAGGCCGCGGACGTCGGTGGCGTGGGTCTCGGGGTCGACGACGATGCCGCCCATGCTGTAGTGGGCGGTCGGCGCGACCTCCATCGGCTCGCGCGAGATGTCGAGCATCTGCCACTCGATGAACTGGCGGTACATCCGCGGCAGCTTCTCGGCGATGTACGCCTTGGGGCGATCGCTGATGTCAAGGAACACCCCGCCGTGCGGCCCGCCGCGTCCCTCGGCGATCTCGGTGTAGTTCGCCAGGGATACGCGGTCGCGTGAGCTCAGCTCGAGCCGATCAGGGTCGTAGCGCTCCATGAAGCGCTCGCCGAGCGCGTTCCGGAGAATGCCACCCTCGCCACGAACGGCCTCGGTCACGAGCGTGCCCGCGGCCTCCTCGGGGTGGACCATGCCGGTCGGATGGAACTGGACGAGCTCCATGTCCATGAGGCGGCAACCCGCATCGAGCGCAAGGCGCAGGCCGTCGCCGTAGTTCTCGTCGCGACGCGACGAGCTACGTCGCCAGAGGCGGGTGTGGCCGCCCGTCGCCAGGATGACCGCATCGGCCAGGTAGACCGTGCGATCGCCCGTGAGGAGGTCGAAGGCGAGGGCGCCGAAGCAGGTGCCATCGGCGACGAGGAGTCGCGAGACGTAATGGTCCTCGTCGACCCGGATGCCCAGCTCACGACCCCTGCCCGCCACCGTGCGCTGGATCGCGCGGCCGGTGTAGTCGCCCGCGTAGCAGGTGCGTCGCCAACGGTGCGCGCCGAAGAAGCGCTGGTCGAGCTTGCCGTCTGGCGTGCGCGCGAACTCACAACCCCAGTCGGCCAGCTCCCGCACGATGGCCGGCGACTCGCGAGCGAGGATCTCGATCATCCGGGGGTTCCCGAGGAAGTAGCCCTCACGCCACGTGTCGGCGTAGTGCTGCTCCCAGGAATCCTCCGGATCCCGCGTTCCAAGCGCCGCGTTGATGCCGCCGGACGCGAGCACGGTGTGCGCGTCGAGATGTGGCCGCTTGCCGAGCATCAGCGCCTCTGCGCCCGATTGCGTTGCGGCGATCGCGGCGCGCCATCCGGCGGCGCCCGTGCCGATCACGAGGACATTGGCGGACTCGGTTCGGTGCATGCGCAAAGGCTACGCCGCGGACCGATCTCCCACACCAGGCAGGTCGGGACCCGCGGACCTATCGGTCCGACTGAGGTTTGAGCCCGTACACCTGGGCGCGGGGAAGGCGCGCGGCCTCGTCGCCGGCCCGGACGTGCTCCCTCGCCAGCTTGAGCGCCTCGGGCTTGTCGGTCGGCTTGCCGCCCTCGCGCTCGAGCAGCCACTTCAGGCCGACCTGCGTAAGGGTCGCCCCGCCCGCCGTACCCGGCTCGATGAACGGCACCACCACCATCCGCCGTCGCCCGAGATCCTCCACCGACAGTTGGAGCCGATACGGATCCACCCCCAGCTCGGCGGCCAGCGGCGTGAGGTCGACCGTCTGGTTGGGGTACTTGCGCAGGAAGCGGAGGATCGCAGCGTCGAGCTGGGCGCCGTCGATCGGCGCCTCGGTGGCAGGAGGAACCGTCGCGGTCTTGGCGGCCGCTTTGCGTCCCGGGCGAACGGTCGAGCCGGGGTCGCCTGGCTGGGCCGGCTTCGCGGCGCGCTTCGTGATCATCGGCCCGAAGGATAGCAACCGAAGTGGCGGCCGGACGTAGACTGCCGCGACCGTGACCGAGATCGACCCGTACGCCGTGCTGGGCGTGCCGCGCGGCGCCACCCGCAGGGAGATCGCGCGCGCCTACCGCGCGCTGGCGCGCCAGCACCATCCCGATGCGGGCGCACCCGCCGCCGAGCGCATGTCGCGCATCAACGAGGCATGGCACGTCCTCTCGGACCCGAGCCGTCGCGCGACGTGGGACCGCCAGCACACGGTCATCGAGCCGTCGCCATGGCGCGCGCCGGGGATGGACGAGGAGCCGCGGATGCGCCGCCCGGTGGCTCACCCACCGGCACCGCCGACACCGATGGAGACGCCGCAACGGATCGCGGGCATCGCGATCGGCGCGCTGGTGGTGGTTGCCCTGGTCGTGGCGGTCCTGACGCTCTCGGCCGGGCCCCCCGAGGAGGTGAATACCTTCGACAACGCGGACGTCAGCTTCACCTATCCGTCCGATTGGACGCTGAACGCGGGCGAACCGGGCCAGGATCCCGCGCACCGCGTCATCGCTCACCTCGTGACCTTCCCCGTCTCCGACGATGAGCTCTGCACCGCCTTCGACGACCCGTGCCCGCTGACCGGCGAGGGTATGCCGGCCGCGGGGGGATCGGTGGTGATGACCGCGTGGGAGGGCGGGACGCCGAGGATCGCCGATCCGGAGGATCTGGACGCCGATGAGATCGGCGGCGCGCCGGCCGCCTTCCGGATCGAGCGCGCCGGGAGGCGCGAGACCGTCGCGTGGTGGCAGCTCAGCCCGCCGGGCTTCCCGGACCGATGGATCGAGGTCCGCGCCGACCTCGCCGGCCTCCAGCGTGAGCGCCAGGACCTGTTCGACGACATCGTCGCGATGCTCGACTCGCTCGAGTTCGAGCCCTAGGCGCGGCGCTGGAGGGTATTGTGTATCTCCACCAGAACAGGCGAGGGGACCGATCGTGACAACCGGTACCGACACCTTCTTCGTTCAGCGCATGGGCACCGAGCAGGGGCCCTACACCGTCGACGACCTCCTCCAGCAGGTGAAGGCCGGCGAAGTGCGCGCCGACACGCAGGTGCGACTGGCATCGGGCCCGGAGGGCCGGTGGTTCCGCGCCGCGGAGGTGCCCGGCCTGTACTCCGACAAGGAGTGGCTGGTGACGGTACTGCTCTCGTTCTTCGTCGGCGTCTTCGGGATCGATCGGTTCTATCTCGGCTACACCGGGCTCGGGATCCTCAAGTTGGTCACCCTCGGGGGCTGCGGAATCTGGGCGATCATCGATCTGATCCTCGTCGTCATCGGCAACATGACCGATGCCCAGGGCCGCCCTCTGCGCCGATAGCCAAGCACGGGCGTGAAACCAGGATCTCGCCTGGGCCTCGTCGGTCTGGCGGCAGCGGTTGGCGCGCTTCTGCCGCGCACCGTCGTCACGCACCTGCCGACGACCTGCCCGATCCGCCGCATCACCGGCTATCCCTGCCCGACGTGCGGCATGGTCCGCTCGTGGCACTCGGTCGCGCGGCTCGACCCGGTGCAGGCCGTTCGCGACCATCCGTTCGGACCGATCGCCCTCGCCGCGATGACCGCCGAGGCGTGGCGCCCCGGCATCCTCGAGCGCGAGATGCAGCGTGCGCGCGGCCTGCCGGCGGTCGTCCAGGCCGTTCCGCTCGTGGCGTGGTTCGCCTGGTGGGGGTCGCGGGTCATGGCCAGTCGCCAGCGCAGAGGGCGACGTCGCTCAGTTGATCGAGGGGAGAGCGCATCGGGGCTATTTGGGGCGCCGTTCTCTCGATTGAATGAACCGATCGAGACGCACAGGCTCCTACGCGATCCGCGGCTGAGCCGCACGGCCACCCTCCTCAGGCGCCGCGCGCCTCGATCGCCGGCTGGAGATGGACGCTGACCGGCACCCCGGCCGCGCGGCGCACCGCATCCTCGAGCCGCTCGTCCCAGGCCACTCGGTCCGGCAGCCGGACCTGGCGAGATGCGCCCGCGACCGAGATCGACAGGGTCACCGCCAGCGGGCCCGGTCGGGCCGCCAGCGCGCCCTTGACCGATTCGATCGCCCCGAGCAGCCGGTCGTTCGGGACGTCGTCACCGAGGAGAACCGATACGGTCGCCGCCGATCCGGTGGGAGCCGCCTGGAGTGGCACCGAGTCGATCGGCACCGGCGGCTCCTCGGCCGGTTCCGGAGCGCCCACCGCCATCGCGACGGGCGACGGCGCCTCGACCGGGATCGGCTCACGGACCGATGAGCGCCCGTTCCGCTCCCACCGCCCGCGCGGCGCCAGGAGCCTGTCTCGCTCGGCGCCGAAGCCCTCGACGCCCATCCGCACGGCATCGTCCCAGGCCCAGACGGCCTCGCACAGGATCTGGGGAGCCTCATCGCGCCGGTCGAGACGGCCCGAGACGAGGACGATCGAGTCGTTGGCCCACGCCGGCGCGGTCTGCTCGTAGACCTTCGGGAAGACGACGACCTCGACCGTGCCGGTAAGGTCCTCGAGCGTCGCGACGAGCATCGTCGAGCCGGCGCGGGTGATGACTCGTCTCGATCCGGCGACGATCCCGCCCAGCGTGACCTTGGTCTGATCGGCCTCCTCGGCCAGGTCGACGACCATCGCGGTTGCGTACTCGGGCAGCTCCTTCTCGATTTCGCTCAACGGGTGGTCCGACAGGTATAGACCGATGAGCTCCTTCTCCCACCGCAGCCGCTCGCGCTTCGGAATCTCCTCGCCTCCGCCAAGGAATGCCGTCTCGCCGTTCGACGCGGGGATCGCGAAGAGGTCGAACAGGGTCGACTGGCCCGCCGCCACGTCGCGCTGGTGGCGCGCCCCGTTTTCCAACGAAGCATCCAGTGCCTCGAGCAGGGCGCCCGCGTTGCCGAGGGACGCCATGGCGTTGGCCTTGATCAGCGACTCGAGCACCCGCCGGTTCAGGACGTGGAGTTCGACGCGCCGGCAGAAGTCGTCGAGCGACGCGAACGGGCCGGGCTCCCCTCCCCCGTCGCGGACGGCGACGATCGCATCGACCGCGCCCTCGCCGACGTTCTTGATCGCGGCGAGCCCGAAGCGGATGGCCTCGGGGGCGCCGGAGGCATCGGTCTCCACCGCGAAGAGGGCCAGGGACTTCTGCACGTCCGGCGGACGGACCTCGATCCCCAGCCGCCGGCATTCGGCGATGACCGCGGCGACCTTCTCGGCGCGCTCCCGGAAGCCGTTCATGACCGCGGTCATGAACTCGATCGGGTAGTTCGCCTTGAGGTACGCCGTCTGGTAGGCGATCAGCCCGTAGCAGGTGGCGTGGGCCTTGTTGAACCCGTATCGGGCGAAGGGCTCGAACTCCGCGAAGACCTTATCGACGATGTGCGGCGGGATCCCCTTCTTCTTCGCGCCGGCCTTGAACTTCGCCTCGTGCTGGCGGAGGACGTCCTCCTTCTTCTTGCGGATCGCGTAGCAGAGGTTGTCCGCCTCGGGGCCGGTGTAATCGGCCATCGCGATGGCCGCGGTCATGATGTCTTCCTGGTAGACGAAGATGCCGTAGGTGTCCTTCAGCGCCGGCTCCAGCGAGTCGTGGAGATAGGTCACCGGCTCGAGACCATGCTTGCGGCGGATGTAGGCGGGGATGTTCGCCATCGGTCCCGGGCGGAAGAGGGCGACCATGGCGGCCAGGTCGCGCACCTCGGTCGGCTTGAGCTCGCGGACGTATCGGCGCATCCCGGAGCCCTCCAGCTGGAAGACGCCCATCGTGTCGCCGTGGCCGAGCAGCTCGAACGTCTTCGCGTCGTCGAGCGGCAGCGTGTCGACGTCCAGCCTGACGCCTCGGTGCTTCTCCACCAGGTCGATGGCATCGGCCAGGATGGTGAGATTGATGAGGCCCAGGAAGTCGAACTTCAGGAGGCCGAGCGCCTCGCAGGCGTGCATCTCGAACTGGGTCATCGTCGTGCGGCCGTCGGTCGCGCGCTGGAGCGGCATGATCTCGGTCAGCGGCTCGCGTGAGATAACGATCCCGGCGGCGTGGGTGGACGCGTGCCTGCTCACTCCCTCGAGCTGCTTCGCGATGCCGATGAGCTTGTCGACCCGATCGTCGCCCGCCATCAGCTCGCGCAGCTGCGGACTCGTCTCGACCGCGCGGTCGAGCGAGATGTTCAGCTCGAGCGGGACCGCCTTGGCGACGCGATCGGCCTCGGCATAGGTCAGGCCCATCGCCCGGCCGACGTCGCGGATGGCCGCCTTCGCGCCGAGCGTCCCGAAGGTGATGATCTGCGCCACCCGGTCGTCGCCGTACTTGCGCGTGACGTACTCGATGACCTCGTCGCGGCGGCTGTCCTGGAAGTCGATGTCGATGTCCGGCATCGTCACGCGGTCGGGGTTGAGGAAGCGCTCGAACGGCAGGCCGTACTCGAGCGGGTCGACCGGCGTGATTCCAAGGCTGTAGGTGACGATCGAGCCCGGCGCGCTCCCCCGGCAGGTCGTCATGATCCCCCGCTCGCGGGCGAAGCGGATGAAGTCGGCCACGATCAGGAAGTAGCTGCTGTACCCCATCCGATCGATGATCCCGAGCTCGTAGTCGAGCCGGTGGCGGATCTCATCGGTAAGCGACTGGTAACGCTCCGGTAATCCGCGCTCGCACTCCTTGCGCAGCCAGGACGCATCGGTCTCTGCTTCGGGGACCTCGAAGTGCGGCAGGCGCAGCCCCTCGAAGTCGAGCGACACGTTGCACTGCTCGGCGATGACCAGCGTGTTGTCGAAGGCCTCGGGCAGCTCGCCGTTGAAGAGGCGGCGCATCTCGGATGCGGGCTTGAGGTAGAACTCGTTGTTCTCGAAGCGCATCCGCCCGGGCGTGTCGAGGTTCGACGCGGTCTGGATGCAGACGAGGAGGTCGTGCGCCTCGTACTGCTCCGGGTGCGTGTAGTGCGTGTCGTTCGTCGCGAGCAGCGGGATGTTCTGGCGCCGCGCCAGCTCCACCAGCTGCGGATGGAGCCGGGCCTGGTCGTCGATCCCGTGCTCCTGGATCTCGATGTAGAAGTTCCCGTCGCCCAGGATGGACCGATAGCTGTCCGCGGCCTCCGCCGCTCCCTGCTCGTCGCCCTGCGCCAGCCGCTTCAGCACCTCCCCACCGAGGCAGGCTGACGTACCGATGAGCCCCTGCGCGTGCTTCGCGAGCAGCTCCTTGTCGATCCGCGGCTTGTAGTAGTAGCCGTCCAGGTGCGCGGCCGTCGTGAGCGCCAGGAGGTTGCGATAACCGACGTCGTCCTTGGCCAGCAGGATCATGTGGTGGTAGTCGGCGTCGGCCTTGCCCTCCTTGTCGGTCATGCCACGAGGGGCGACGTAGGCCTCGATGCCGATGATCGGCTTGATGCCCGCCTTTCTGGCGGCGGCGTAGAACGGGATGACGCCGTACATGGACCCGTGATCGGTGAGCGCCAGCGCCGGCATCCCCTGCTCGGCGACCCGCTGGGTCATCTCACCGATGCGGCTCAGCCCGTCGAGCAGGCTGAACTCCGAGTGGACGTGGAGGTGGACGAAGTCGCCGTCCCGGCTCGAGTCAGGGGCTCGCAGGGTCACGTCCCGATGGTAGTCGCCAGTCAGGATCGACGGGCTGTTCTAGTTGCGAGGCCTAACCGGGTCGCGTGACGAGCACAACCGTGAGTGCCCAAACGACCATCAGGACGGTGAAGGCGGTGCCGAGGCCAATGAGCAGACCCGGGTGCATCCGCATCCACTCGCGCCTCCGCGCAACCTCCTCGCGGGAGTCGGCTGGCACGGCGTCGAGGCGAAAACGGCCGTTCCGCCACCACCAAAGGGCGAGGACGAGGGTACCTCCGCTCAGCAGCAACGACATGGATGGCGGCAGGGGTCCGACGAAGGCGAGGAGCACGACCCACGCGAGCAACACCGCACCGGCGATGAGCCAGCTCCGGCGCTCCCGGGCAGTCGGATGGAATCCTCCGAGCCGATAGAGCAGCACAACGAATCCAGCCAGCAGAAGGAGGATGCCACCCAGGGTGACGAGCATGAGTACAGGCGTCATCGGATCCAGCAAAGCCTAGTCGGCCGGATCAGCTGCCGAGCGGCTCGACAGATGTGGGCACGAATTGGAGCCGGCATCTGAAGACTTCCTGGAGCGGATCCTCAACTTGCCGAGCCAAGTCAGCGCAGTCGTCAGCCGCCGGTGGTCGAACTGGCCCGTCACGCGGACCGACTGTCCACGCGCCGGCATGGTGACTCCGCTGGCCGGGTCAATGCTCAGGGAGAGGCGGAACACAAACTCTTCATCGGGTGAGGCTGTCAGGCCGACGGTATTGCTAACCTGACAGTAGAGGAAGCCACCCGGCTCGCTGTTCACCGGGCAGAACCCACCAAGGCCGACCCCGTCGGGGACCACCGGCCACCAGGCGTCGAAGGTGATCGGTTCATCCGCCCAGCAGACGAGCCGCCACGTGTATCCGGCCTCGCTGATTCCCCGGATGGTTGGCTCAGGGCAAGCGCCAGGGTCCGTCGGCGCGAGCCACGGATCTCCGGCCTCATTCGCGCCGGCCACCCAGCCCTCGAATCCTGGACAGGTGATCGGCTGATCGGGAGGGTTCGTCGCGCAGCCTGAGAGGTACGGCAATCCCATGCCGGTGACGCGATACCACGGCACGCCGTTGACATCGGTAGGGCCGTCAAGCACGAAGGCGACCGTCCCGAGCTCCAGGAAGCCGATCTGCTCGCCTTCGGTCCCCGGACTCCGCCGGACCGATAGCCCCTCGACCGTCGTGGCGACAACGGTGTCGGCCCGGACGGCCACATCAGGCGAGGCTGTGGGCTGCGCCGTGGCCGCCGGGCTAGCCGTCTGCATGTTCGAAGGCATGGCCTCTGGTCGGCTGCTCGCACTCGGCTCTGGCGTCGGTGACTCGTCCAACGAGGGGGAAGTCACGGTTGCGGCCTGGCATGCGGTCAGGATTACGCCAAGGACGACAGTGGCGATCAGACGACGATTGACAACCGGCACTGTATGTGTCCGGGACTGGGGACCGCCTGCGGCGGGCATGGCTCGGGCCTCAGGGTGGAGAGGGATAGCCGACTGACGCTCGCGGTCCGCGGAGTGTTACTTCCGAACGCTCCTATGCGCGCCACCAACAGGCTTCCGGCGACGACGGTGCCGGCCTTCCTCGAGGTTGGCTACACCCAGCTCGAGGTCGCCTGACCAGGTTATCTATGCTTGGCGCGTGGCGGACGATGCGACTCCCACGGCGCGGGCGTTCATGAACGATCTCGCCTCCCTGCGCCCGCCGGATCATCAGGGGGTCGAACCTTACGCGGGCATCGGTATGGGCCAGATCTTCAAGCTGGCCAAGGAGTACCAGGCGATGCCGCCGGCCGAGATCGAGCAGCTGCTCGAGAGCGACGATCACCCGGTGCGGGTCGGCGCCGTCAGCATCATGGACTGGCAGGCGCGGGACAGGAAGACGACGGCGGAGCGGCGGCGCGACGCTGTTCGACCTCTACATCCGGCGGCATGACCGGATCGACACCTGGGACCTCGTCGACCGAAGCGCGATCCACTGTGTCGGCGAGTACCTGGTCGACCAGCCGCGGGAGATCCTGCAGGAGCTGGCGCGCTCTTCCAGACCGATGGAGCGGCGAACCGCGATCCTCAGCACCTACGCATTCATCCGGCGGAATCAGCTCGACGACACCTATCGGATCGCGGAAACGCTCGCGAACGACCCTGACGATCTCGTCGCCAAGGCCGTTGGCTGGATGCTGCGCGAGGCCGGAAAGCGCGATCAAGCTCGGCACGCCGCGTTCCTCGACGCCCATGCCTCGACGATGCCACGGGTCATGCTCCGCTATTCCATCGAGAAGCTCGACAAAGCCGATCGCGATCGCTACCTCGGGATGAAGCGTCGCTGATTGCCGCGATCCAGAGCCGACTAACATCCGCGCGATCGAGCGTACCCTCGCAGGGCCCAGCTAGGGATTGTACGGATCGGAGTAGTTCGGATCGGTCCCGGTGACTTCCAGAGCGTCGATCACGAAGCGTTCGCGGCAGTACAGCTCGGCTGTCCTCTGATCGACTGCGATTGCCAGCTCGCCATCAAACGTCGACATCGAGCAGGTCGTCGATGCCGGGTCGCTGAAGTGCCCGGTCACGCGCACGATCGATCCCACGGCCGGGAACTCGACACCCGAGTCGGGCGCCACGTGCACTCCCAGGGGCCCCACACCGGCCAGGAAGTCGGCCCACAGGAACTGGGGGACCATTGGATGCGCCAGCCAGAATGGCTCGAAGTCTCCCGCCATGGTGCCGTCACAGACACCGCAGCCGAACGTGCCTTCGAAGGTCAGCGACCGATCGCCGAGACAGGCAAGCCGATCCCAGTCGCTACCCATGTTGATGACCGTCGCCAGGTCCGGGTCCCCCACGGGGCAATCGGGAGGCACGAGCTCCAGGTACTGGTCTGCGCCAGATCCGGCGGCCGCCCACTCATCCAGGTCGCCGACCGTCGACGACCCCAACCTGTACCAGTCGAGGCCATCACGCTCGACAGGTCCGAACCAACCCTGCACCTGGAATTGGTCGCCTGTCGATGCGAGGCCCGTCACCGGAGCGGCAAGACCTGGCTCGGAACGCAGCTGCAGGCCATCCGCGACCACTGCGATGATGCTGTTCGGCGGCAGGATGCCGTCGGGTGCCTCGAACGCGAGCGGTGGGGCATCGCTGCTCCCATCAACCCAGGCGTCCGCCGGGAGCAATTCCTCGAGCCTCGACAGCCGCGCGGCAAGGGCGTCGAGCGCCTCGGCCTCCGGCTGCGGCTGGAAGTAGTCCTCCTCGGTATCGGCGAACAGGTACCAGGTGATGACCGCCTTCCCACCGTCGGGCAGGCCGACCTCCAGCGAAGGACCCGCGCCGCCGTATCCCGGCGCCTCGACGCCAGGGTTGGCGACGGGCATGTAGTTGGCGGACGCTATCGGTCAGGCCAGTCGCAGCCAACTCGTCACGAACAAGCTCGACCCCGGCCGCTGTCAGGCGCCGCTCCACGGGTGCACTCATCCCGCCCTGGCCGTCAGGTCTTGCGATGACGACGCGACCATCGGCGAAAACGGTGAGGAGGTGGACCCGGCCGGCCTCGCCCGCACCATCGAGCCGCACCACGAGCCCGTCGGTGCTCGCCTGGTCCGACGGCTGTGGAGAGTTCGCGTCGAGGCTCGGCGTCGCGTCCGGTGTGGCCGATGGGACCTGGCCATCTTGCGCGGCGGGCGAGGTGCAGCCGAGGCACACGAGGATCACTGCGACGATTCCAACGGAGAGGTGACGATGGGAGTGGAACATTTGTGCTGGGACGGTTCTCGTCACCCACTCGTTTCAGCTGCGGCGATTTGGAGGTATCCGTGGTGCCTTCTGAAGCCTCCTGAGGCTGGCGCGACAGACGACTTGCACGACCCTTACCTTGCTCATGTCCATCGGGGGCAGGTCCCTGACAGGGACTCATCGCGATACCCCACGAATCGGTCGCGCTAAAGCTAGCCCGTGTCCCTGGCGGCCTCGTGGAGGCGAAGGGGATCCACGATGGTGACCTGGCCACGCTCCAGCCGCAGCATCCCATCGGCCTGGAACCTGTCCAAGTGGCGTGTGACCACTTCCCGGGCGGAGCCCACCGCGTCCGCGATCTCGCTATGGCTCATCTTCACGGCGAGGTGGCGCTGAGGACCCCGGATGGAGCTGAGGTGCAACAGCTGGCGTGCCAGCCGCTGGTGCACGGATCCATGGGCCTGGATCACGATCTCGCGATACGTCTCGATCAGGCGGACGCTCAGCTCGCGGGCGATCGCCATCGCCAGGTCCGGATGGGCGTGTGCCAGCTTCACGAGCTTCTGGGTGTCCAGGCGTAGCAGCTCGCACTCCGTGATCGCCTGGGCCGATATCGAGCCCGCCGCGAACACGGCCGCGATGCCGATCGATCCGCCGGCCGTCGCGGTGCGCAAGCGTGACCTGGCGACCCGATGGGGTTCGCAGGAAGATCCGCGCCATTCCCGAGAGGACGATCCCCGTCCATTGCGAGTCCGTCTCCGAGACGAAGACCTCACCGGCGTCGACGTGCTGAACGACGGCTCGCCGCGTCAGGGCATCGACGACGCGCGGATCCACGTCGGCCAGGAAGCTATCCCCCAACGCACTCCTCGACGTCACCGCCGGCCGCCCGGAGGGTCGGCCGGCAAGTGGCGGATCTGGTTGGGGTTCCGATGGTCATCCGTGCCGTCCGATCGCGGCCCCCTACAAAGAATAGACACCCGGGCAAGGACTTTGGTGACCGCGGTCACTGTCGTCTCGCGGCCGCAGGCCCACAGTGGAGAGGCACCATTCCGCGGCCTGGCCGCCCGAGCCGGACGTCGTCACGACCGAGATCCGTGCTGCGTTCAGGTCCCTTCCCGAAGGAGGTCGTCATGACCATCGCCGTTGACATCGCGACCGATATCCGGCCGTTCCAAGTCAAGATTCCACAGGAGCAGATCGACGATCTGCGCCGGCGTATCGCGGCGACGCGCTGGCCCACCAAGGAGCTCGTCGAGGATCGATCGCAGGGCGTCCAGCTGGCGACGACCAAGGAGCTGGCGCGCTTCTGGACGACCGACTACGACTTCGGTCGGATCGAGGCCAGGCTGAACGCGCTGCCGCAGTTCAAGACCGAGATCGATGGGGTGGAGATCCATTTCATCCACGTCAAGTCGCGCCACGAGAATGCGCTGCCGCTGATCGTGACGCATGGCTGGCCCGGCTCGGTCATCGAGCTGCTCGAGACCGTCGGCCCGCTGACCGACCCGACCGCGCACGGTGGCACAGCCGAGGACGCATTCCACCTGGTGCTGCCGTCCCTGCCCGGCTACGGCCTCTCCGGCGAGCCGACCGAGCTCGGCTGGGACGCCGCCCGAACCGGACGCGCGTGGGCGGAGCTGATGCACCGCCTCGGCTACACCCGCTACGTAGCCCAGGGCGGCGACGTCGGTGCGCTCGTCACGGACCTGATGGGCCGCCAGGCGGTCGAAGGTCTGGCCGGCTACCACCTGAACCTGCTCACGGCGGTGCTCGCCATCGGCGATCAACTGCCCAGGGAGTCCGAAGAGGAGCGCAAGGCGGCCCAGGCGGTCGGGACGTTCAGGCAGGACGGCTTCGGCTACTTCCTGGAGATGGCAACGCGGCCACAGACGATCGGCTACGCCCTGCTGGATTCCCCCGTCGCGCTGGCGGCCTGGATGCTCGACCACGACACCGACAGCTACTACAAGATCTCCGCGCGCGTTCGTCGACGGGGCGCCCGTGGGCGGCCTCACCCGGGAGAGCATCGTCGACAACATCACGCTCTACTGGATCACGGGCACCGCAGTCTCGGCGGCCCGAAACTACTGGGAGGACGCACGAGCGCTCGCCGCATCGCTTGCCAGCGGCCAGCCCCCCCCGCCGGTCAGCGTGCCGGTCGGCTTCACGACGTTCCCAGGCGAGATCTGGGCCTCCCCGCGCAGCTGGGTCGAGGCGGTCTACCCCGGCCTCGCCTACTTCAATGAGGCCGAGAAGGGCGGCCACTTCGCCGCCTGGGAGGAGCCGCAGCTGTTCTCCGAGGAAGTGCGGGCTGCATTCAGCTCACTGCGGTAATTGAGGCCGCGCGCGGGCAGGCGTCCGAGCGCCAAGGAGGCAGAGCCATGTCCACCATCGCTCCAACACCACAACGCTCGGCCACGCGCGACGAAACGACCATTCGTCCGTTCATGGCGAAGGTCACAGATGAGTCCCTCGAGGAGCTGCGGCGGCGCGTCACCATGACACGGTGGCCCGAGAAGGAGACGGTCGCCGACCAGTCGCAGGGCGTGCCGCTGGCCATCATCCAAGAACTTGCAGGCTATTGGGCGACCGAATACGACTGGCGCAAGGTGGAGGCGAAACTCAACACGCTGCCGCAGTTCATCACCGAGATCGATGGGCTGGACATCCATTTCATCCACGTTCGCTCCAAGAGCGATAACGCCCTGCCTCTGATCGTCACGCATGGCTGGCCCGGCTCCATCATCGAGCAGCTCAAGATCATCGGCCCTCTGACCGATCCGACCGCCCACGGAGGGCGCGCATCGGATGCCTTCGACGTCGTCATCCCGTCGATGCCCGGATACGGATACTCCGGGAAGCCAACGAGCCCCGGCTGGGGCCCCGAACGTATAGCCAGCGCCTGGGCTGAGCTGATGAAGCGTCTGGGCTACACCCGCTATGTCGCCCAGGGCGGCGACTGGGGTGCCTTCGTCGTCGACCAGATGGGCCTGCAGGCACCGGAAGGGCTGCTCGCAATTCACACGAACATGCCAGGCACCGTCCCGGCCGATGTGGATAGAGCGCTTCTTGCCGGCGACCCGCCACCCGAGGGCCTTTCCGCCGAGGAAGCATCGGGCGTACGAGCAGCTGGTCAGGACGTTCAAGCAGGTCGACTATGCGAGGTTGATGGCGTCACGCCCGCAAACGCTTACGGCATCGCCGACTCACCTGTCGGCCTGGCAGCCTGGCTTCTCGACCACAACGATGCCGGCGGCCAGCCCGCGGCAGCGGTCGTCGCGGCCCTCGGCCGGACGGCGAGCACGACCAGGGAGCTGACGCGGGACGAGGTCCTCGACAACATCACGCTGTACTGGCTGACGAACACCGGGGTCTCCGCATCGCGTCTCTACTGGGAGTACCGCGGCGGCTTCTTCAACGCCAAGGGTGTCGGCATTCCAGTGGCGGTGAGCGTCTTTCCCGGCGAGCAGTATCAGGCCCCGCGAAGCTGGGCTGAGCGGGCCTATCCCCAGCTGATCCACTACAACGAGCTTGAGAAGGGCGGCCACTTCGCGGCCTGGGAGCAGCCCGATCTGCTCTCGGCCGAGCTGCGTACAGCCTTCACATCGCTGCGCACGGCAGCCAACTGAGCCGTCCGGAGGAGACATGACCACCACCACGCCAGCGCAGCCGAGCACGGAAACCGCCGACCTGGCCCCACCCTCCGAACTTGGCCAACTCATCCGCTCGCTGATTCACCGGCAGGAGGCCGGCGGGGCGACGCTGCCTGATGAGGGTCGCCTCCCGGGGTTCGAGGGCGCGACGGGCTGGCTCAACTCGGAGCCGCTGACTCCGGCAGGCACTCCGGGGTCGCGTCGTCCTCGTCAACTTCTGGACCTACACCTGCATCAACTGGCTGCGGACGCTGTCGTACGTGCGCGCCTGGGAAGCGAAGTATCGCGACCAGGGCCTGACGGTCATCGGCGTCCATACCCCGGAGTTCGGCTTCGAGCACGACCGCGAGAACGTCATCGCCGCGGCGAAGGATGAGAACGTCGAGTACCCGATCGCGCTCGACAACGACTACGCGGTCTGGCGAGCATTCGCCAACAACTTCTGGCCGGCCACCTATATCGCCGATGCGGAGGGCCGCCTTCGCTACCACCACTACGGTGAGCGCGAGTTCGCCATGACCGAGATGGTCATTCAGCAATTGCTGATGGACGCTGGAGCCGAGGGCCTCGACGGCGCGCTGGTCCAGGTCGGCGCCCGACGGCCTCGAGGCCGATGCCGACTGGCAGAACCTCCGTTCACCGGAGACGTATCTCGGCAACGGCAGGACCACGGGCTTCGCGTCACCCGACGACCTCCAGGCCGATACGGCGCACGCATACCCCGAGGCTTCCGGCCTCCGACTCAACCGATGGGCGCCGATCGGGAACTGGACGATCGCGCAGCATGCGGCCGTCCTGAATGACGCCAATGGACGCATCGCCTTCCGGTTCCATGCCCGCGACGTGCACCTCGTCATGGGGCCCGCCGCGCGCGGGACCTCCGTGCCGTTCCGCGTTCGCCTCGATGGCCAGGCACCGGGTGCCTCCCACGGCTCCGACGTCGAGGAGTCGGGAGACGGCACAGCGCAGCAACAGCGCCTCTACCAGCTGATCCGGCAGCAGGGCCCGATCTCCGAGCGCGTCTTCGAGATCGAGTTCCTCGAGCCGGGCGTCGAGGCATACTGCTTCACCTTCGGCTGAGGCAGCGCCGATGACGTTCATCTCACGCGGGTTTCGACGACGCGAGGCGGCGGATGCGCCGGCCGACCGGGTGCCGCCCGGCCAGTACGTGACCCACGACTTCCCCGTCCTGTCGGCCGGGCCGACGCCGCGCATCGGCCTCGACGAATGGCGCTTCGAGATCATCGGCCAGGTGGACAAGCCACGTGGCTGGAGCTGGGAGGAGTTCACCTCCCTGCCGGCCGAGGACGTCACCGTCGACATCCATTGCGTCACGAAGTGGTCGAAGCTCGACCCGAAGTGGCGCGGCGTGCCCGTTGACACCCTCCTCGACGGCGTCCAGACCGCGGCCGACCACGTCATGGCGCACTCGTTCGGCGGCTACACGACGAACCTGCCGCTCGCAGACCTGACCGATGGAAAGGCGTGGATCGCCTACCAGTACGACGGCGAGCCACTCGACCCCGAGCACGGCGGTCCGGCGCGCCTGCTGGTCCCCCACCTCTACTTCTGGAAGAGCGCGAAGTGGGTCCGCGCCATCGAGCTGCGCGACGCCGATGCGCCCGGCTTCTGGGAGGGCTACGGCTATCACAACTACGGAGATCCATGGCGGGAACAGCGGTACTCCGGCGACTGACCTGGGCGATCGCCGAGGTCGTCGACCGGGTCGGTGAGACGCCACGCGTCCAGAGCCTGACCTTCGACGTCCCCGACTGGGCGGGCCACCTGCCGGGGCAGCACATCGACGTGCGGCTCACCGCCCCGGATGGCTATCGCGCGCAGCGCAGCTACTCGATCGCGACGCCGCAGGACGGCAGCCGGGTGACGATCACCGTCGAGCGGCTCGAGGACGGCGAAGTTTCGACCTATCTGACCGATGTCCTGGTGGTCGGCGACAAGGTCGAGCTGCGCGGTCCCATCGGCGGCTACTTCGTCTGGGAGCCCGACCGTGGCGGCCCGCTCGGGCTGATCGGTGGCGGCAGCGGAGTCGCGCCGCTGATGGCGATGCTCCGCGCGCGTGTCGGCGCGCGCAGCGACGTCCCGGTCCGGATGCTGTGCTCCTGGCGCACCGCCGAGGACGTGATCTACGCCGATGAGCTGGCGGCCATCGCCCGCGACGAGGATGCCGTTTCGATCACCCATACCCTGACCCGATCGGCGCCGGAGGACTGGAGCGGTCGCCGCGGTCGGTTCGACCGCGAGGCCGTGTCGCAGCTGGCCTGGCCGCCGGACATGCAGCCGCTGACACTACGTCTGCGGGCCGACCGGGTTCGTGGAGGCGGTCGCATCGGTCCTGGTCGAGCTCGGCCATGAGCCTGGACGGATTCTGACCGAGCGATTCGGTCCCACCGGAGGGTGAGAAGCATGACGGGAGACACGCACGTCGACGGCAACGCGCTCGGCGGCGCGCTGATGGAGGTCTTCGGGCGCGAGATGACCGATGAGCGCGGCACCTGCGCCGGCTGTGGCTCGGTGCATCCGGTGGCTGCAATGCTGGTCTACCGGAGCGCCGGGGATGTCGCGCGATGCCCGACGTGCGGCAACGTCGTGGTCGTCGTGACGACGATCCGTGAACGCACCCGCGTGCATCTCGCCGGCATGAGCTGGCTCGAGCAAGACCGATGAAGATCAGCGCCGCCGCACAGGGGGCACCTCAGGACCGGCTTCGTAGCTCCCTCGGCGCGTTCCCAGGTCATCGGGTGAATCGCGCAGGCTAGCAACTGAGATCCGGTCCGATCCGGCTGGTGTCGCTCGAACCAGCCAGCCGCAACGCGAGGCTCGCGACTAGCCACGAGGTTCACAGCCTCCAGCGCGTGGCTCCATACGGCTCGGCGGTCGCCAGTGCGTAGACGGTCGTGGGTGTGATCTCGTGCACGTCCCACGGCGGCGGACCGGCGCTCGGCGCGCTGAACTCGTGCCAGAACGCGCCGTCGCGCACCTGCGGACCCCAGTCGTCGAACAACGTGGCGATGCGCTGCAGCTCGCCTTCGTCGCGGATGATCTTCGCTTCCCCCTCGGCGGCGATGTCGATTCCCGGTGCCGCGACACTGACGACGCAGCGCGGATCGCGGGCGAGGTTCTTGCCCTTCTGCGTGCCGGCGCCAGTGGCCAGGTAAAACTTGCTGTCATCCCAGACGATGCCCACTGGCATCGTGTGCGCCCGTCCATCCGGTCGTGTCGTGGCGATCCAGAAGCGGCCCGCCGCGTCGTTCACATCAAGCTCGCGAATCCTGTTCAGCGCCTCGATCACGCGCTGCCACTCGAGGGGTGGCAAGCCATAGCCGTCGAGGTTCTTCGTCTCAGTCGGTGAAATCGTCAGGCTCGTGGACATGGACTCCTCCTGGGCGGTGCGTGTTGCGTTGACACGACCGGCCGCGCGCGCCTGATTCATCGGTCCCCGGTCAATTCTCGTCGTCTGGGCTGCAGGGCTGCGGCGAGCTGCCCGCCCGCACCTCGGGCGCATTGTCGCGCCGGTGTCCCGAGGGTGCTATCGCGGCCAATGCGGCTGCCTCGCTGGTGTAACGCACAAGAACTTCGGTCGGGATCGTGTTGCCCGGCACATAGGTGACATAGCGGACCTTCTTCAGCTCGAGATGGGCACCCCGGAGGATGCCGTCGGGATCCGTCATCCAGATGCCATGCTCGAAGCCGAGATGGACGTGCTCCGGCTCGGGAGCGACGAAGGCGAAGTAGCGGGTGCGACGACCGATCGGGACGTCGTAGCCGATCAGCCGCCAGCCGGTTCGGACGCGCTCGATCGCCTCGGGGACGGCTTCGACGACCACGGTGCGGAGGCGCTCGGCGAGGTCACGGATCTCGGCGGAATACCCGGAGAGGAACAGATCGGGTGGAATCGACTCGGGCGCCGCCATCCCCGGCTACTTCAGGACGCGGTACTTGAGGTGCGCGACCCCGGGTCCCTCGATCGCGCGAAGCTCCTCGAGCTTTACGTTCGCGCCGACGCCTTCGAAGAGGCGGGCGCCTCCGCCCAGGAGGATCGGGACGACGTGCAGCTCCAGCTCGTCGACCAGCCCGGCCGCCAGGTACTGGTTGATGACTTCGGCGCCGCCGCCGATGAAGACGTCCTTCTCGCCGGCGGCCTCCCTCGCGCGCCCCAGGGCGGCCTCGATGCCATCGGTCACGAAGGTGTAGGTCGTGTCCGATAGGGTCAGCGGCTCCCGCTGGTGGTGGGTGAGGACGAAGACCGGCTTGTGGAAGGGCGGTTCGTCACCCCACCAACCGCTCCAGGGATCGTCGCCCCACGGACCGCGGGTGGGCGGGCCGAACTTGCCACGACCCATGATCTCGGCACCGACGTTCGCGTGCTCCTCCGCGACCACGGCATTACTGACGTTCTCCTCGCCGCCCTCCATGCCGGCACCCTCGCGCCAGGCCTTCAGCACGACCAGCCAGTCGTGGAGCGATTCGCCTCCCTCGCCGAGAGGATTCTCCATGCTCTGGTTGGGGCCGGCGACGTAGCCGTCCAGCGACGTCGAGATGTGCACTCGTACCTTGCTCATGCCTTGAGGATAGGTCCGACCCGTGAAACTCATCGGTCAAGCCGTTGACGTGTATCGGTAACGGATATAGTGTGCATCCGTCACGGATATAGTGTGGAGGCTCGGTGAAGAACAAGACGGACGCTCCCCTGACGCCGACGGTGCTGCACATCCTGCTCGCGCTCTCCACCGAGGAGCGGCACGGGTACGGGATCATGAAGCAGGCCGAGGCCGAGTCGCAGGGCAAGGTGAAGATGGGGCCGGGCACGCTGTACGGGTCGCTCGGCCGGATGATGGAGGCGGGGCTGATCCGCGAGAGCGACAGGAAGGTCGACCCCGCGATGGACGACGAGCGGCGGATCTACTACACGGTCACCGGGCTCGGACGGAAGGCGCTCGAGACCGAGCTGGACCGATACCGCGACGTCGTCGCGGTCGCCAAGGAGAAGCACCTCACCCCGAACGCCTTTGCCGATGGCGTCTGATCGGTCCATAAGCCGATACCGGCGTTGGTACGCCCGGCTGCTCCGCCTCTACCCGGGGCCCTTCCAGGACCGGTTCGGCGAACCGATGGCGCAGACCTTCACCGACCTGGCGCGCGAACGGACCGATGCGGACCGGGGCCTCCTCGGCTTCGCCCTCGGGACATTCGCCGAGACCTCCGCGGCCATCATCAGGGAGAACGCGACGCACATGGTCATGCAGAACATGAACTACCTCCGCTGGGTGCTCATCACCGCGGCATTGCTGGGCGTGCCGGCCCTCGCCATGGCGTTCAACATCGGGGTCCCCGACCCGGGGCAGGGCACCGAGGGCGTGAACTGGGGCCCGATGGACTTCGCCATCATGGGCGTCCTGATCCTCGGGACGGGCCTCCTGTACGAGTACGCCACCAGGCGGGCCGGGAACGTCGCTCACAGGGTCGCCGTCGGCATCGCGGTGGCGGCCGGGCTGTTCCTGATCTGGGTCAACCTCGCGGTCGGGATGATCGGCGACGAGGGAAACCCCGCGAACCTGATGTATCTCTTCGTCCTCTTCGTTCTGCTTATCGGCGCCGCGATCGCGCGCTTCGAGCCGCGCGAGGCGTCGATCGCGCTGTTCGCGACGGCGGGCGCGCACGCGCTGGTCGCGGTGATCGCGCTCGTTGCGGGCCTCGGCCCGACGCTGCTGGCGGACGCGTTCTTCATCGGTGCCTGGGTTGCATCGGGCCTGCTCTTCCGGCAGGCCAGCCTGAGGCCCTCAGCCGAGGGCGCGTAGCTTCGCCTCGATGTCCGCCCGGTGCCCGTCGTAGTGATCGATGAGCACGAGCTCGATCATCTCGGCCAGTCGCTGATCCCGGGCCCGTGGAGGGCGCGTCGGCAGGTCGAGCTGCTCATCGCTCAGGGAGAGGAGAAGGCGCACGCCCGCATCGGTCCGTTCGCGGATCAGGGCGACGATCTCGGCTGGTGACCGGTCGGAGATCATCTGCTTGCGCTCAATGTGCGGGCGGCGGGATGAGACCTTCTCGCCGATCGTGAGGCGCACGATCCACTGGTGGTAGGCCGATGCCTCGGCGACGTGCTCAGCATCCTTGCTGATCGACCAGACCTCCGGCGTCCGGACGAAGCGCCAGCGACCGTCGGTGATCGGTTCGATAACCGCGATGAGGCTCGAGGCCGCCCCCTCCAGACGCGCCGCCAGCGCGGCTGCCCGTCCCGACCCAGTTTGCGGGTGCATGGTTCTGATTCTTGGGGCCGGGAACCTGCGGTCAAGGGGCTATGGTGTGTCCACCCTATGGGCAGGGAGGAGACATGTGTCCAAGTACGAGAGCGTCGAGCGAATACATGGCGCAGTTGCCTGACGACCGACGCGCCGTCATGGAGCAGATCCGCAGCACGATCCGCTCGGCCGCACCCACCGCGACCGAGGTGATCACCTACAACATGCCCGGCTTCCGACTCGACGGTCGGTTCCTCGTCTCGTACGAGGCGTTCAAGCGCCATTACAGCCTCTTCCCATGGAGCGATGCCATGGTCGAGGAGCTGGGCGACGCGCTCCGACCCTATGCCGTCGGGAAGGGCACGATTCGTTTCCCCGCCGAAGAGCCGATTCCCTTGAGCTGATCACGCGCATCGTCGAGTTCAGGAACCGATGAGGTCGACGCATCGGTCGAGGACACCTGAGCATGGGGATCGTGGCGATCGACATGAGCATGTCACTGGACGGCTACATCGCGGCACCCAACGACATCCCCGGGGACGGTCTGGGCGAGGACGGCATGCGGCTCCACAACTGGGGCTTCGACAACCCGGGTGTGTTCGAGCGCGTGTTCGACGGCGTGATCGAGAACACCGGCGCCGTGATCATGGGTCGCCGGACGTACGACAACTCCATTCCCGAGTGGGGCGAGGGCGGTCCCGTCGGCGACGTGCCCTGCTTCGTCGTCACCCACGATCCGCCTTCAGAGGCGGGCCCACTCTTCACCTTCGTCACCGATGGGATCGAGAGCGCGCTCGAGAAGGCTCGCGCAGCCGCCGGCGACAAGCGCATCGGTCTCATGGGCGCCGATGTCCCGCGACAATTCCTCGCCGCCGGGCTCGTGGACGAGATCCGGATCCACCTGGTCGACGTGCTGCTCGGCGGGGGCCGCCGAATGTTCGAGGAGCTCCCCCAGCGAATCGAGCTCAAGCAGACAGAGCTGTACGAGGCCGGCGGCGTGGCGCACGTCGTGTATCGCGTCGTTCGGTAGCGGCCTCAGCTCGCCGGCGCGTACTTCGCGAGGATCAGCTGAGAGTCGTCCAGGACCCGAGCCTCGAGCAGGCGCAGGTCTGTGCGCGGGCCGGTGAAAAGCGGCACGCCGTCACCGAGGAAGGCGGAGCCGATCATGAAGTGCAGCTCGTCCACCAGGCCTGCCGTCAGCAGGTCGTTCCACAGGACGTGGCTGCCGAACATGAGGATCTCGCGGCCGGGGCCGCGCTTCAGCTCCGCGATCGCCTCGTTGGCATCGGAGCGACGGACGATGCGGGTATTCGTCCAGGGAGCCAGGTCCGCATCGGCCAGCGAATCCGAGACGACGACCTTGTCGATCGCGTTGTCGAGGCGCGAGATCTCGCGCTCGACCGGTGGCGCTTCGGGGTCGTCGGCGACTGTGGGCCAGTAGCTCTTGAAGCCCTCGAAGGACCGACGACCGAGCAGCAAGGTGTCGGCAGCGCGCAGCCGCTCGGCGTTGTAGTCGCTGAACGGCTCGTCGAACGGCATCACCATGACGTCGTCGTTCGGGCCGGAGTAGAAGCCGTCGACCGAGATGATGTTGCAGACGATGAGCTTGCGCATCACCCGTGTTGACCGCTCTGTCGCGCGGATCTCATCGGTCAGTAGCGACCTCGAACAGTCCGAACCAGTACCCGCGGACGACGTCGTGGGTCGAGGTGAGCCGATACCCGGCCTCCGCCATCTCGCGCCGCACCCGCCGCGAGGAGGTCGCGTGGCGGCCGCGCCATCGAGCCAACAAGCCCTCGCGCCGCGACTCGAGGATGGCGACCCTCGCTCCCGGTCGCAAGAACGCCCGGGCGTCCGCGAAGTACTTCGTCGGTTCGGGCAGGTGGTGGTAGGTGGCCGAGACGAAGAGCAGGTCGACCGGCTCCGGGATCTCGAGCCGATCGCGACGCACGAGCACCGTCCGGAGCGTCGTGATCCCGCGATCGTCGGCGGCGCGCCGCAGGTCGTCGAGCGTGCTCTGGCTGGCGTCGAGCGCGTAGACGACGCCGTCCGGCTCAACCGCCCGAGCCAGGCGCACGGTGAAGTGCCCATAGCCCGGACCGAGATCGCCCACGACCATCCCGGGTCGCAGATCGAGGACGGCGATCACCGCGTCCGGGTCGCGAAGGCGATCCTGGCGCGTTCCGCCGGCGTACAGCCACCGTCGGATCACCCGAGGGCCCTGGGCCGACTCCGCCTCGGCCGTTGCCCCGTCAGTCATCAGACACCTTGAGGATGACCTTGCCCTTGGCGTGGCCGTCCTCCACCCACCGAAGCGCGTCGACGACCTGCTCCAGCGGATAGCGCCGATCGATGATCGGCCTGAGCTTTCCGGCCGCGATCAGCTCCTTCAGGGTGTTGACGTCGGGCCGGTGCATCGGCTTCCACCACAGCACCAGGCCGGTCCATCGGTCGCTGAAGAGGGAGGTCAGCGGCCCCACCAGGGCCCCGCCGAAGATGGCGGCCGAGTCGCCGCCGAGCGTGAGATACACGCCGTTCGGCCGCAGCGCGCGGCGCATCCGCAGGATCGGGAGGTGCGAGTCGACGGCGAGGATCCAGTCGTACCGCTCCCCCGTCTTGGTGTAGTCGACCTTCTCGTAGTCGATCACGTGGTCGGCGCCGAGCGATCGGACGAAGTCCAGCTTGTCGCCGCGAGCGACGCCTGTCACCTCCGCGCCCATCGACTTCGCGATCTGGACGGCGAACGGCCCGACGTTGCCGGAGGCTCCGTCGATCAGCACCCTCTCTCCCGGCTTGACCGTCCGGCCCTTGCGCGTGCGAAGCCCCTGGAGCGCCAGCACCGCCGAGTGCGGCAGCGTGGCTGACTCCTCGAACGACATGCCGGGCGGGATCGGCTCAAAGGCCTTCTCGCGCGCACACACGTACTCCGCGAAGGCTCCGAACTTCCCCGCCGCGAACATGTCGGTCATGACCTCGTCGCCGGGCTTGAAGCGGGTCACGTCGGGTCCGAGCGCCTCGACGACGCCGGCCGCATCGATGCCGACCTCGTGGGCCCTGGGCGCGCGGATGCCCATGAAGAGGCGCACGAACCCTGGCTTCGGCTTCAGGCCATCGAGGTCGGCGCGGTTGACCGATGCGGCACGGACGCGAACGAGCACCTGATCGTCCGTGGGCGTCGGGCGCTCGACCTCGCGGATCTCGACGACCTCGGGCGGGCCGTATCGGTCGTGGAACGCGGCCTTCATGCGCGGCTCGGTCACCGACCGATGGTAGCGGCCGAAGCCGATAGGATTCGCGCGATGAGCCAAGACTCGAACACGGTTCTCGAGAGCCGGGCCGCAACAGCGGTTTACTTCGCTCCCCTCGTCCTCGCCGGCGGGGCGCTCGCCCTCTTGGTCGCGTGGTTGATCATGCTGGCAGTGGGGGTCGACCCATCGGTGCTCGGTCTTTGGGGCTTGATCGCCCTCGTTGGCGGCGTTTTCAGCGTGGCCTTCGCCTCCGTGTGGACCTGGGGAGCCTGGCGCAGCCGAGTGGTCATCACGGGCGACGAGCTGACGGTGACCCCGCACCTGGCCAAGGCTCGGTCGGTCCAGCTGTCCACCCTCTCGCGCGTCGGCCTTCGAGTCGCTGGCGGCAACGCCAGGATCCTGGAGCTTGCCGATGCCGCAGGCGCGTCGGCTGACATCGGGCTCGGTGTCTGGGAGCGCGAGCCGGAGATCCTCCGCCTCATCGCCGACGCAGCTGAACGTAGCGGCGCAAATGTGGATCCCGCCGCGGCGGAAGTACTCGGCGGGACCGACTGAGCGCCACAGGCGGGTTCAGCGGATGTTCCGGTTCACCCGGAACAGGTTGGTCGGGTCGTATCGGGCCTTCACCTCGGCGAGCCGGTCGTAGTTAGACCGGAAGGAGGCACGCGTCCGCTCGTCGGGCTCGTCTTCGGTCTGGAAGTTGACGTAGTTCCCGCCCGTGGAGAACGGCTTCAACGCCTCCCACGCGCCTCGGACCCAGGACCGATTCGCCTCGGCGGCGGGCGAGTCCGGCGTCCACATCGACTGGATGACGCAGGCGAAGGCTGCATCGCGGTTGCCGACCGCACCGTCGTCATTAGCTCGCTCGTTCAAGGCGCCGTCCATTTGGAATAGCACGATCTGGTTCGCCGGGGCGGTGAGACCCTCGAACTGCGCGTGGTAGGTCCGGATGAGCTCGTCCGACAGGCCGGGCACGAACTCCGACTTCCAGTAGTAGTGATTGCCCCGAGGCTGGGTCGCGTCGAGCAGCGTCTGCTGTGCCGTGTACTCCCTGGCCTGGATCAGGTTCGCCAGCGGCTCACCGATGGAGGTGATCGGCTCGAGGTCCGCGGCAGCCTGGGCAGGGTCGCCTGAGTGGCAGGCCACGATCATGACGATCGGCGTGCCGTGCGCCGACTCCGGCAGCCACGGCGCGGGCGGGGCGTTGCGCCGCACCGCCACCAGCGTCAGCTCACGCGGCGCGGACTCGGTGACGCGGCGGAAGGCGTCGAGGACGCGCTCGGCCTCGGAGGCGGGCCAGACGATCGGTCCGCCAATGATCTGCGGCCCGATCTCGTGCAGGCGGAACGTGAATTCGGTGACGACGCCGAAGTTGCCGCCGCCGCCGCGCAGTGCCCAGAACAGTTCTGCGTTCTCCTCGCGTGACGCGCGGTTGACCGATCCGTCGGCCAGCACGATCTCGACCTCATCGAGATCATCGACAGTCCACCCGAACCGTCGGGTCAGGTAGCCGAAGCCGCCTCCCAGTGTCAGCCCGGCGACACCGGTGAGCGAGACGAAGCCGAGCGTGGCGGCGAGCCCATGCTCTTGGGTGGCGCGATCGACGTCGCCGAGAAGGGCACCGGCCTGGACGCGTGCGAGCCGTGCCTCGGGATCGACCTCGACCCCGTTCTGGCCGGACATGTCGAGCGTGAGACCGCCGTCGGTCAGGGCGAGGCCGGCGATGTTGTGTCCCCCACCCCGGATCGAGAGCTCCACGCCATGGGCGGCGGCGAACCGTACGGTGCGCACGACGTCGTCGACCGATTCGGCCTTGACGACCACGGCAGGTCGCTTGGCAATCATCCCGTTCCACAGCGACACCGACTCCGCGTACCCCTCGTCGTCCGGGTGAAGCAATGTCCCGTCGAGGTCGCGGGCAAGAGCGTCGAGGAGCGATGCGTCCAGCAGGGTACGGCCGTCAAGGCCGGTGATCGGGAATGAGGTCGTGCTCACGGTGGGACCTCCGTCTCGGTTGGCACTCTCTCCAGCCTCGCATGGTAGCCCCTCGACAAACGATGTCGAGGGTGGCGCATCGGTCAGGGAGATGGCGAATCGGTTTCGCTTGCCGCCTCTGGAGAAGGGGCACCGCCCCGTGTACCGCCGATCCGTCGCGCCTCCTCCATCGAGAACTCACCGCGATGGCTTCGGATCCAGGAGCGCGCCCACCGATAGCGGATCGCCTCGTAGGCGATGAGGCCGACGCACACCGCGGCCACGAGCGCGAGCGCGGCCAGCGCCGGCACGATGGTGGCAACCGGGATCAGCGCGAGCAGGATGACCGTGGCCGTCGGCCGGCCGTGGCCCCACCCGCCCCCGGTCCGCAGTCGCATGGCGACGTGCGCGGCCATGTACATCGCCAGCCCGCCGCACATGCAGATGGCGGGAATGACCTCGAGCGGATCGGCGGCATGCGCCAGCGTGACCTCCATGCCGACCGCGAACAGCACGATGCCGGAGACCATCGGCATGTGGAGGTAGCTGTACAGGTCGCGGGCGAGTGAGGCGCGCTCCGGCCCCGTCGCGTCGGCGAGGCGTGCCTGCGAGACGTAGATGACCCAGTCGAAGTACGACCACCACAGCGAGGCGGCGACGACGATGCCGAGCAAGGCCGCGGTGACGAGGCCGATATCGAGCGGCAGCCCGGCCGCGCCGACCCCGATGGCGATGATCGACTCGCCCAGCGCGACGATGATGATCAGCCCGTGGCGCTCGACGAAGTGTTCGGGCGAGATGCGCCATCCCGGCCCGCGGGCGGCGATCGCGCCGAGGTAGTCGATCGCCAGCGCCGCGAACCACAGCCCGAGTTCGGCGGTCCCGTCGAAGAAGGCCGCGACCACGAGCAGCGATGGCCCGAGCACGGCGCTGGGCGTGAAGCGCAGGACGGCGACGAGGAGGTCGCGATCGCCTTTGCCGGCGATGGCGAACAGCAAGAGGTGGTTGGCGCGCACGATGAAGTACGCGACGGCGAAGACGATTGCACTTGCGCCGAAGGCCGTCGGGACGGCGAGCGCGACGACGAGCATCGCGGCCATCGAGCCGAAGACGGCCAGGCGGACGGCGCCCTCCTCCGGGTCGAGGGTGTTCGTCAGCCACGCGTAGGCGGCCCACGCCCACCACAGCGCGCCCAGCAGGAGCAGGCCGCGCAGCAGTCCATCCCAGGTCGGGTCGTGGGTGACGAACCCGGTGACCTGGGTGATGGCGAAGACGAAGACGAGATCGAAGAACAGCTCGAGCGGCGTCACCCGCTGCTCGGTTTCCTGCTCGCGGACGGTCACATCCTGCAGCCTACCGCCGATGTCGGATCGGTCTCAATCGGCGGCGGCGACAGGCTCCGGCGTGGTGGCTCCCTCCTCGACGTCCGGCTCCGACCGCGCCGGCACGCTGCGCAGGGCATACGCGGCGGCAATCGCCGTCACCACCGCGAGGATCGTGGCCACCCCGGCGACGAAGTGGAGCGCATCCATGAAGGCCGCCTGCGACACCGCGACGAGTGCCGCCCCGAGCGCCTCGGGCAGCGTCTGAGCGACTGCCAGCGCGCCACCGAGCGTGTCCTGCGCCGCGCCGGCGACCTCCGCGGGAATGCCCGACGGGAGCGAGTCCGCGATCTCGCTGCGGTAGACAGCGGTCCCCAGGCTGCCGAGGAGCGCGATCCCAAGCGCCCCTCCGAGCTCGCCGCTCGTCTCGGACATGCCGGTGGCGGCCCCGGCCTGCTCCGGCGGCGCGCTGCCGACGATGAGCTCGGTGGCGAGCGTGATGACCGGAGCGAGCCCGAGCGAGATGACGATCGACGCGAGGACGATGATCGCGATGCCCGGGCCGGTGTCGAGCCCGAGGCCGAGCAGCGTCGCCGTCCCGAGTGCGGCGACGGCCATGCCGGCGCCCATGATCACCGACGGGCGCCACCGATGGATGATCCTCGGCGCCATCACGGACCCGACGATGAAGCCGGCCGCCGACGGAAGCGACCAGACCGCTGCCTGGATCGGCGACAGGCCGAGGACGAGCTGCATGTACTGCCCGATGAACAGGAAGTAGCCGACGACGACGAAGATGCTCAGCAGGTACGTGCCGAGCGACGCCGAGAAGGCGCGGATCCTGAAGAGGCGCACGTCGATGATCGGCGACTCGAGGTGGAGCTGGCGGCGGACGAACCAGACGCCAAGACCGATGCCGACGACGATCGAGACGACCGGCATCGGCGCGAGCCCACCCTGGGCGATCTCCTTCAGCCCGAAGACCACGGCGAGGATGGCGAGCAGCGACATCGCCGCGCTGCTGACGTCCAGGGGCCGAGCGTTCGGGTCCCTGTACTCGGGAAGGGTGCGCGGGCCGAGGATGAGCAGCAGGCCCATCACCGGGACGCCGATGAGAAACACCGAGCCCCACCAGAAGAATTCGAGGAGCACGCCGCCGAGAACCGGACCGATCGCGCCGCCCGCAGAGTAGGCGGCGATCCAGAACCCGATCGCCACGGTGCGCTGCTTCGGGTCGAGGAACATGGTGAAGATCAGCGAGAGCGTCGAGGGGGCGATCGTCGCCCCGGCGATCCCCATGACGGCTCGGCTGGCGATGAGCATCTCCGAGCTCGTCGAGAAGGCTGCGAGCAGCGAGGCAAGCGCGAAGCCCGATGCGCCCCCCAGCAGGAGCTTTCGCCGGCCGATGCGATCTCCCAGCGTGCCCATCGTGATGAGCAGGCCGGCCACCAGGAAGCCGTAGATGTCGATGATCCACAGCAGCTGCGCGCTAGTTGGTTGCAGCTCCGTGCTGATGCGAGGGATGGCGAGGTTGAGCACGGTCAGGTCCATCGCGTAGACGAGGGCCGCGAGGGTGAGCACGGCCAGCCCGATCCACTCGCGCCTGGTCGCCCGCTCCGGCACCACGTACTCGTCCGACATCTGAGTCATGTTCTCTCAGACTGCCGTTCGCCGTGGCACTCATCGGTCGGATTTCGCCGGGTGCAACTAGCGACCAACTTGGGGCCCGTTCTTTGCCGATCCGGTCACCGGGTGCAAGCGGCGGCGAACTACTAGCCCAATTCGGCTCCAACTTCGCCGTTACTTGCGCCGGGTGCAAACGCACAAGCCCAACCGCACACTTGACATGGCTCTCATACAACCGTATGGTTGTATCGTGCAGATCGCTCCTCCCGACTTCGACCGCATGTTTGGCGCCCTGGCGGACCACACCCGCCGCGACATCGTCCGCCGCGCGATCGACGCCGAGGAGGGCATCGCCGAGATGGCCAGCCACTACCCGATGAGCTTTGCGGCGGTGCAGAAGCACGTCGCGATCCTCGAGCGGGCCGGGCTGGTCACCAAGCAGCGCATCGGCCGACGCAAGGTCGTCCGCACCAACGTCGAGGGGCTGCGCGTGGCGCGCCGCCTGCTTGACCAGTACGAGGAGCTGTGGCGCGGACGGATCGACCGCATGACCGAGCTCGTCAACGAGTACACCAGGGAGAGACACCGATGACCGTCACCGCCGTCCGCAAGGACACCGACAACCTGACCATGACCGTCGACGCCGAGTTCGACGCATCCGCCGAGCGGGTGTGGCAGCTCTGGGCCGATCCGCGCCAGCTCGAGCGCTGGTGGGGGCCGCCGACCTATCCCGCGACTTTCACGAAGCACGACCTGACTCCAGGCAGCCGCGTCGAGTACCACATGACCGGACCCGAGGGCGACCAGCCGAAGGGCTACTGGGACATCCTCGAGACCGATCCCCCACGCTCGCTGGTCGTCCGCGACGGCTTCGCGAACGACGACGGCACGCCGAACGCGGACTTCCCGACGGGGGAAATGCGCGTCCGGATCGAGGAGATCGGCGACGGGCGATCGCGGATGTCGATCGAGAGCCTCTTCCCGAGCACCGAGGCGATGGAGCAGCTCCTGGCCATGGGGCAGGAGGAGGGCCTCAAGCAGGCGATCGGCCAGATCGACGCGATCCTCGCCGAGGACCCGGTCGCGAGCCGGAGCTGAACCGATGACGAAGGCCGGCTCCCCGCTCGGGCACCTGATCGGCACCTGGGACTTCGAGGCCAGCGCCGGCGGGAGCTTCCTGGGGCGCGGATCCACGAGCTTCGAGTGGATCGAGCAGGGCGCCTTCGTCATCCAGCACGCCAATGACGAACCCGATCCCAACACGTCGGAGGACTGGGCGACCAACTCGCCGATGCCGGTGACAGCGGTCATCGGCTGGGACGACACGACCGACGAGTGCACCCAGCTCTACGCCGACGCGCGAGGAGTCTTCCGCATCTACCGCATGACCCTGACCGATGACGCCTGGACCGTCTGGCGCGATGCGCCCGGCTTCTTCCAGCGCTTCATCGGCACCTTCAGGGACGACTCGACGATCGAGGGCGCCTGGGAGTCGTCCCCCGACGGGAAGGCCTGGGAGCCCGACTTCGACATGGTCTATCGCAAGCGAGCTTCATGAGACCGATGAAGGAGAGAACCGTGACTGCAACCGCAACGGAGCCCAAGACCCAGACCCTGGACGTCCCCGGCGCAACGCTGACCTACGACGTCCGCCGCAACGCCGACAGCACCGAGCCGATCCTGTTCCTCATCGGCTCACCGATGGGCGCGGCCGGCTTCGGCACCCTGAGCGGGCACTTCGACGACCGGACGGTCGCGACCTACGACCCGCGCAGCAGCGAGCGCAGCGAGCTCACCGAACCGACCAGGCCGCCGACGCCGGAGGAGCACGCCGACGACCTGCATCGGATCATCGAGGAGCTCGGCGGCGGACCCGTCGACCTCTTCGCCAGCAGCGGTGGCGCGACGAACGCGCTGGCGCTCGTGGCGAAGCATCCGGACGACGTGCGGACGCTCGTCGCGCACGAGCCGCCGCTCCCGGCGATCCTTCCCGACCGCGAGGCCGCCCTGGCCGCCTCACGCGCGATCCACGAGACGTACATGAAGCGCGGGTGGGGGGCGGGCATGGCCCACTTCATCGCCGTCGTGAGCCACGAGGGCGAGTTCCCGGACGACTTCGCGCAGCAGCCGCCGCCGGACCCGGCGATGTTCGGCATGCCGGCTGAGGATGACGGCTCACGAACCGATCCGCTGCTGGGCCTGGGCCTCGTCGGATCCATCGGCTACGAGCCCGACTTCGAGGCCCTGAAGAGGGCATCGACGCGGATCGTCATGGCCGCCGGCAACGAGGAGGGCACGATGGCCAATCGAGGCGCGTACGCCGTCGCCGAGCGGCTCGGCACGAAGGTCGTCGTCTTCCCGAGCGGCCACGGCGGCTTCCTGGGCGGCGAGTACGGCCAGACCGGCGAGCCGGAGGCGTTCGCAGCCAAGCTGCGCGACGTCCTGGCGGAGGGCTGACCGATGGCGCGAGTGATCAACTCGACGGCCATGACGGTCGACGGCGTCATGGAGGTCGCCGACTGGTTCATCGCCTCGGGCGATCATGACGACGCGGCGCTGTCGCTCATACAGGGCTGTGATGCGCTGCTGACCGGGAGGCCGACCTACGAGGGCTTCCTCGGCTATTGGCCGCAGCAGACCGGTCCGTGGGCCGACGCCATCAACCCGATGCCGAAGTTCATCGCCTCGCGCAGCAAGCTCGGTCCGCTCGAGTGGAACTCGACCGCCATCGAGGGCGACGCGGTCGAGGGCGTCCGCCGTCTCAAGGCCGAGCGCGACGGTGACATCCTGCTGACGGGCTGCGGCGAGCTCGCGCGCCAGCTCATCCAGGCCGGCCTCGTCGACGAGCTGTACATATGGATCCACCCGCGGATCCAAGGGGAGGGCAAGCGTCCGTACGAGGCCGCCAAGATCCCCGTGCGGCTCATCGAGTCGAAGCAGTTCGACTCGGGCGTCACGCTCCTGCGCTACGAGCCCCTGACCTAGCTCCCCGCGTCGGCCTCTCGTCGAGCGCGCACGCGCGCCCATCCGAAGTCGAGCGCGAGGCTGATGACCAGGATCGCGATCAGCGTCGCGATGGAGGCCGGCTCCTGGATGAGCGTCGTGAGGACGAACGTCAGCAGGGCGATGGCGATCGTCGCAAGAGCGAGGAGGAGGATGCTGAGACGAGCACCGGTCTGGGTACGCACCCGAAGGTGGCCGATAGTGACCAGCCCGAAGATCGTCAGGGCCACCGCGCTACCGATCGACGCGACGGAGGAGAGATCGAATAGCACGACCATCACCAGGATCACGGCGGCGGCGATGAGGAGGCCGACCGGCGCACGGTCGCCGAGCCTGCTGCCCATGACCGTCGGAAACTGCCCGGTCGACGCCAGATGTTCGGAGAGCCCCGCCGCTGGGTACAGCCCGGCGTTCGTGGCGCCGGCGGTCGCGAACAGCGCCGTGACGGTCATGAGCGCGTAGCCGGCGTCGCCGAGCACGGGCTGGGCCGCAACCGCGATGGCCGTCGCCCCCGAGTCGATGACCTCGTCGACGGTCAGCGTGCCGAACACCCCCAGGGCCACCGCCACGTAGATGATCGTGGCGAGGCCGATCGCGATGGCCATCGCGCGTGGCAGCTGGCGCGACGGATCGGCCAGGTCCTTGGCGGTGAAGGTCACGACACCGAACCCGAGGAACGCGAAGAACGTCAGCGCAACGCTCGAAACGATGTCGCGCGCTCCCGGGTACTCCGACGGCGCCAGGAGCGCGGGGTCCAAGTTCGCGATCGTGACCACGGCGAACATGGCGAGGATGCCGATCACGACGAAGACGATCACGCTCTGGATCCTGGCCACGAACGTCGATCCCGCGACATTGAGCGCGGTCATCGCGAGCACGATCGCGACGGCAAAGGCCTTCTCCCAGGCCGGGTCCCCGCCCGCGACGCTGGCGCTGGCGTAGCTCCCGAACGAGATCGCGACCATCGCCGTGACGATGGCGTTCGCGGCGTACGTCAGCCACGCGGTGACCGTCGCTATGTGGCCGGGGCCGAATCCCTGGTTGACATACTCGAGGAGGCCGCCCGCCGACGGGAACTTCGCGCCGAGCTTGCCGAACGAGTACCCCTGGAGCGCGGCGATCCCCCCGGCGAGCAGGAACGACAGCCAGACGGCCGCGCCCGCCACCTCACCGGCGGCACCGAGGAGCGAGAAGATCCCGGCGCCGACCATGGCGCCCACCCCGATGAATGCCGCCTGGCGGGTGCTGACGTGCTGCTTGGAGGTGGTCGAGGTGGTCGTCATCGGCTCTGCTAAGACCTCCGGTCGTCACCACGCCTACGTTTGCCGCCTAGCACTCGGATTGCCTGTCAACCCTTCAGCCAGCCGGCGGCCTCCACTAGCAGTGCATCCTCGAGAGATAGCCAATGGTCGCGTCTGTCGATCCGGCGCGAAACGAGGCCTGCCCGCTCGAGCTGTCGGATGTGCTTGGATGCGGCCGGCAGCGACATGTCGAAGTACGCCGCGAGCTCCGTGACGCGCATGTCCCGATTACGCAGGCGACCCAGCATCTCGCGCCGCACCGGATGCGCCAGCGCCCGGTATGTCGTGTCCAGGGTCATCGACCAGCACACCCGCTGTCGTCGACGAGCCCTAGTCGGGCCGCCAGAGGTCGGGTTGCGCGAGCCCGTTGATGCCGAGCGTCTGCGACAGCTCGCCCCAGTGCCAGGCCTCGTGGGAGAAGAGGCGCTGGAGGATCGAGCTGCGGGTGTGCACCTGCACCGTCTCGAGGTAGTGGCGCTCGATCTCATCGGTCAGCATGTCGAACGTCCATCGGTCCAGGCAGCCGTCGACGATGGCGAACGTGGAGTCGAGGACCTGCGCCAGCTCATCGGCCGTATGCGGATGATCGAGGTCGTCCGCCCAGTCGATGGCCTCCGAACCGTCCCAGAACGGCGTCGTCTCGGCGCCGGGCTCTCCGACGACCGCGCACAGCCAGTAGACCCGCATCGCGGCGGTGTGGCTGACCGCGGCCCAGATCGGCAGGAGGTCGGGCGCCGGGCGGATCGCGAGCTGCTCATCGGTCAGGGCGGCAACCACGTCGCGCACGCGACGGGTGTACTGCGGCCACATGCTGTAGGCGGGTCGGATGCTCATGGACCGATGCTACCGCTTGATTCCTGTCGGCAACTGTCAGCAATTCGCCGCATCATGGCCCGTATCCCGAGAACCAGGTGAGGAGGAAGGCATGTCGGTCCTGGAGTGGCTGCTCGACTCGGACCCCGCGATCCGATGGCAGGTGATGCGCGACCTGACCGATTCGCCAGCCGACGAGGTGGCGGCCGAACGCGCGCGCGTCGCGACGGAGGGCTGGGGCGCGCAGGTGCTCGCTGCGCAGAGCGCCGACGGCACGTGGAACGGTGGCGCGTACTCCCCCGAGTGGACGTCGACCACGCCGGCCCTCCAGCTCCTGCGCCACTTCGGCATCGATCCATCAACCGACCAGGTGCGGGGCGCGCTCACGCTCGTCCGTGCCAACGCACGATGGGAATACGACGATCTCCCCTACTTCGACGGCGAGGTCGAGCCGTGCATCAACGGCCAGGCCGTCGCGATCGGCTCGTACTTCGGCCAGGAGGTGCGGGTCATCGTCGATCGTCTGCTGACCGAGCAGATGGCCGATGGCGGCTGGAACTGCGAGCAGGAGCCCGAGCGAGGCGGATCCACGCGCGGGTCGTTCGACACGACGATCAACGTCCTCGAGGGCCTGCTCGAGCACGAGCGCGCGGTTGGCGGGAACGTAGACGTGGCGGCCGCCCGGGAGCGCGGCCAGGAGTATCTCCTCGAGCGACGCCTGCTCCGTCGGCTCTCGGACGGCGAGATCGGCGACCGCAAGTGGCTTCACTTCGCGTTCCCGACCGGCTGGCACTACAACGCCCTCCGCGCGCTCGACTACCTGCGCGATGCCGGCACCACGCCCGACGACCGCCTGACCGAGGCGCTCGACCTGGTCGAGTCCAAGCGCGATGCCGACGGCCGATGGCCGCTCGACCTCGCCCTCCACGATGATCTGCTGGTCGATCTTGGGGAACATGTAGGCGAGCCGAGCCGCTGGAACACCCTGCACGCGCTCCGCGTGCTGCGTTGGGCCGGACGAGCGGAGCCCGCGATGTCCTCGGGCGCCGCATCGGCATGACGGAGGGCATCACGGTCGTCCCCGCCAACGAGGCCAGCTGGGAAGACATCCAGACCGTTTTCGGCACGCGCGGCGACGCGGTCGGCTGCCAGTGCCAGCGGTTCAAGCTCGCCTCCCGGGAATCGTTCGGGAGCTTCCCGGCCGAGGAGCGCGCCCTGCGGCTCCGCGAGCAGACGAACGCCGGGCATCCGGAGGCCGACACGACCGCCGGCCTCGTCGCCTACCTCGACGGTGAGCCCGTCGGCTGGTGCGGGGTCGAACCACGCGCCAACTATTCGGGCCTGCTCAGGGTCTTCCGTGTCCCATGGGAGGGCCGAACCGAGGACAAGACCGATCCCGATGTCTGGGCGGTGACCTGCTTCTTCGTCCGCGCCGGGTTCCGACGCCGGGGCATCAGCTACGCGCTGGCCGAGGCCGCAGCGGACTTCGCGCGGAAGCGCGGTGCTCGCGCGATCGAGGGCTACCCGCTGATCACGGAGCCCGGCCAGGAGATCACATGGGGCGAGATGCTCGTCGGCAACCGCAGCATCTTCGCCGCGGCCGGCTTCAGCGAGGTCAACCACCCAACGCCCAGGCGGCTCGTCATGCGGATCGACTTTCCAGATGTTCATTGAGGCGGAACGCGACGCCGTGCTGCAACGCGCCATGGCGTTGCTGTCCGATGACGAGCGCGTCGAGGCGGCGGTCCTGACCGGGTCGCTCGGACGCGGGCAGGGTGATCGATGGTCGGACATCGATCTCGACGCCGTCGTCGGGGAAGGCGCAGATGTCGAGGCGGTAACCACCGACTGGGATGGGCTCGCATACCGCGAGTGGCCGGTAGCGCACCACTACGCCACCGAATTCGGGTCGACCCATGTGCGCGGATTTCTGCTTCGTGATGGCCTCCTGCTCGACATGGGATTCACGCCAATCGGCGACCTCGAGGTCTGGGCCCCGGTGCGAATCCTCTTCGATCGCACCGGCCGCGCCACCCGGATCGCCGAGAAGTGGGCGCCGTGGTCCCCCACTCCCGACTGGCGCGGCGAGGCGGGCTTCGCCGCGCACGACGTCCTCCATGCCCGTGTGGCCGCGAACCGCGGACGGCCGTGGCAATCGCTCTACTTCCTGCAGCGCATCCGCAATCGCACGTTGTCGCTCGCCTCGGAGCGGCACGGGTTCGACTCCGACGACTTCACGCGAGTGGACGACCTGCCAAAGGACGAGACGTCGCCTCTGGAGGCGACGCTTGTGGCGAGCCTCGAACCCGAGGTCCTGCTTGGCGCGATCGATCGGGCCACGCGGGCGTTCCTGGACGAGCTCGCCCGCCACGACCGTGATCTCGCCGACCGGCTGGCCGAGCCGTTGCTGGCGATCGTTTCGGAGTCGACCAAGAGTTTGGCATCGGAGAATTAAGGAGCGAAATGGCTGAACAATCCGCACCGATCATCCTGGTTCCCGGCTTCTGGCTCGGCGCGTGGGCGTGGGACGAGGTGGCCGAGAAGCTTCGTGCCGACGGCCACGACGTCACCGCCCTCACGCTGCCGGGCCTCGAATCGGCTGACGCCGACCGGTCCTCGGTCGGTCTCGAGGACCACGTCGACGCGATCGTCGAGGCCGTCGAGGCCGTCGACTCCCCGCCGGTCCTGGTCGTCCACAGCGCCGCCGGCTACAGCGGCTATGCCGCCAGCGACCGCGTCCCGGACCGGATCGCGGCGATGGTCTACGTCGACACAGCACCGGGCAAGGGCGCGATGGACGCCGACTTCACCGATGCCGAGAAGCCGCTCGACTGGGCCTCCATCGAGGAGGAGGAGAACCTCGACGGCGTCAGCGAGGAGCAGAAGGAGACGTTTCGCCAGCGTGCCGTCCCTGTCCCGGGCGCCGTCCTGCGCGACTCGGTCGAGCTGAAGAACGACGCGCGCAATGACATCCCGAGCACCCTGATCTGTACCGCGTTCACCGCCGAGCAGTACAAGTCCTACGCGAAGGACCATCCCGAGTGGTCGTTCCTCGCCGGCATCCCCGAGCTCCGCAACGCGAGCTGGGTCGACCTGCCGACCAGCCACTGGCCGATGTGGTCGAAGCCGCACGAGCTGGCGAAGATCATCGGCCACGTCGCCAAGACCGCCGGAAGAGACCGATGACGGTCACGACGCAGCCGATCACCGGTCGCGAATTCGGCGCGTCGGAGGGCACGGAGGACTGGCGCGTCCTGAGCGACGGCGCCTATGCCTTCTTCCGGACCGGCTCCTTCGCTACGGCCGCCGGGTTCGCGAACGCGATTGCGGCCCTGCCTGACATCGAGGCTCATCAACCCGATGTCGACGTGCGGCGCGACGGCGTGACCGTGCGGCTCATCACGATCACCGACGATTCCTACGGGATGAGCCGGCGCGACGTCGAGCTCGCCAGGCAGATCTCCGCGGCCGCTCGTGAAGCGGCCCTGCAGGCAGACCCGAGCGCCGTCCAGTCCCTGCTCGTGATTCCCGGTGCGCGGAGCACCGCCGAAGTGATGTCGTTCTGGCGCGCCATCCTCGGGTACGAGCCTCGTGGCGACAGCCCCGACGAGGACCTCGTCGACCCGCACGATCGCGGGCCTGCCTTCTGGTTCGAGCCCATGGACGAGCCGCGCCCTGACGGCGGCGGCGCGATCCACATCGCCGTCTGGGTGCCGATCGAGCACGCCGAGGCACGAGTCGCCGCGGCGCTCGCCGCAGGCGGCAGAATGGTGCGGGACGAGTTTGCGCCCGCGTGGTGGACGCTGGCCGATGCAGCCGGCAACGAGGCCGACATCGCGACGATCGAGACGCGCGACTGAACTGAAACGAAGGGGATTGCGATGACGACGACCTGGACGACCGAGCTGAAGGGCACCGGCGCCTACGCCGAGGTCAACGGCCTCAACATGTACTACGAGACACACGGCGACGGGCGGCCGATGATCCTCCTGCATGGCGGCCTCGGCTCCGGCGAGATGTTCGGACCGATCCTCCCCGCGCTGACGCAGGGGCACCAGGTCATCGCGCCCGACCTCCAGGGACACGGGCGCACAGCCGACATCGACCGTCCGATCGACGAGCGGCTCATGGCCGACGACATTGCCGCCCTCATCGACCACCTCGGCCTCGAAAAGCCGGACGTCGTCGGCTATTCGCTCGGCGGCGGCGTCGCCTTCCACACCGCCGTGAAGTACCCGGACAAGGTCGGGAAGGCGGTGCTCGCATCGGTCTACTACCGCTCGGAAGACGTGCATTCCGAGCTGAAGGCGCAGCAGGGACAGGTGAACGCGTCGGCTGCCGAGTTCATGAAGGAGACGCCGATGTGGGAGCTCTACCAGAAGGTCGCCCCTCGACCCGAGGACTTCGGGCGCCTGCTCGACAAGATCGGCGACATGATGAAGGAGCCGTTCGACTACACCGATGAGCTGCGCGGCATCCAGGTGCCGACCATGCTCGTCGCGGCCGATTCTGACCAGGCGCCGCCATCGGCCTTCGTCGAGGCCTTCAAGCTGCTCGACGGCGGCCTGCGCGACGGCGGCTGGATGGGCGAGCATCGGCCAAAGGGCGGCCACGCGCTCGCCATCCTCCCCGGGCTGACGCACTACAACGCCTTCGCCTCGCCGCTCTTCGCCGAGGTCACCCTCGACTTCCTTGGCCGGGCGATAGGGGCGGCGCTCCGCAGCGAGGTGCTGCGCGAGGGCGCCACGATGGCCCTCTACGTCAGCCTCTCGCTGCTGGCGGTGATGGTCGCCCTGCCAAAGGAGGTCGCACCCGCATCGTCCGACTCCCCCGCCGCCGTCCTCTTCTTCACGTCACTCGGGCTGCTGCTCGCGCACCAGCTGGCCTTCCGAATCTCCGCCCGGCTGGCTCACCGCGGGCTCATGTCGGAACACATCGAGATCTTGGCGGCCCATCTGGCCGGCGGTCTGTTGGTCACCGCCATCGCCGTCGTGCCGGTGCTGCTCATCGGTGGTCCCGAGGGCGTCCTCGTTTCGGAGCTCCTCCTTCTCGGCTTCATCGCCATGGTCGGGTACCTGGCGGCGCGTTCCGTGCCGCTCAGCCGGCCCCGGTCGCTGGCCTACGTCGGGGGCGTCGTCGTGCTCACCCTCGCGATCCTGTGGATCGAAACCCTGGTCGACCATTGAGGGTGCGATGAGATCCCGACCGACCGAAGGGCCTGATCCCGACGCCATCACCGCCTACATCACCGAGACCTGGCCCGAGACGATCATCACGGAGGCCATGAACGCGACCTTCTTCTCGCTCGACGAGAAGCACTGGCCGAACTTCGCGACAATCGTGACGACCGATGAGCACGACGAGGCCTCGAACCTGTCGCGAGAGGGCGTGTTCAGACTGAACATCGGCACTCTGTCGCGCGAGACCTTCGCACGCCTGGTAGGCGGCGTGGAGGCTCCCGACTTCACCGAGCTCGACCGGATCCTCCCCCATCCGGTCTACGCCAAGCAGCGCTGGGTCTCGATCCTCAACCCGAGCGCCGCAGTCCTTCGAGGACATCTGCAAGCCGCTCCTGATCGAGACCCACGACCGCCTGGCCGCCCAACGCGCCGACCTGAGGGCATGGAGCCATGTTCAACCAACTGGTTAAACATGCGTCTCACCGTCGCAGCTCCGGAACTTCGCGCCGCTCGGTATTGACATACGTAGGGCTATACGTATACTCATGCGCATAGATGCCATATCTCGCATGGGTTGGAGCTACGATGCATACGTGCCGAACAAGACCATCTACGTCTCGGACGACGCCCAGGAGCTCTTCCAGCGGGCTCAAGAGCTCGCTGGCGGCAACCTCTCGTCGGCGATCACCAACGCGCTCAAGCGCTACGTCGAGGTCGAGGATGCTCGCCAGGCCGGATACGACGAGGTCATCGTCAAGGTCGGCATCGGCGCAGGCCGCAAGGTTCGCTTCAATGCTGTCCTCCTCGGCGAGTGGTTCAACACCGACCACACGAGCGGAAAGTTCGAGCACTACCGCGTCTACCGCGGGGCGAAGAAGTTCGCGCTTCACATCGAGCGCACCGAGTTCTTCGAGACGCGCGATGCCGAGGGCAACGCGCTCACCGGCTGGCGAGCGTGGACCGGGGTCGGCGCGGCATCCGGAGGCGGGATGCCTGCCGAAGCGACCCTCGACACGTTCGACACGCTCGAAGAGCTCCGGGATCACGTTCCGGCCCAGCTCTTCGAGATGGTCTCCGCATCGGTCAGGCAGCCTGGCGTTGTGGAGCTCGACATCTGAGCCTCGCCCCGTCGGCGAGTGGGGGTCATGGTCATGACCGCCACCGCGATCAAGGCCACCGGCCTTCGAAAGTCGTACGGCGACACCCTCGTGCTCGACGGCATCGATTTCGAGGTCGCCACCGGATCGGTCTATGCCCTGCTCGGCCCGAACGGGGCCGGCAAGACGACGGCCGTCCACATGCTCACCACCATGCTCACGCCCGATGCCGGCGAGGTCGAGGTCGGCGGACACGACATTCGGACCGATCCGGAAGGCGTGCGCGCCTCGATCGGTGTGACCGGCCAGTTCTCCGCGGTCGACAACCTGCTCACCGGCCAGGAGAACCTCCAGCTCATGGCCGATCTCAACCACCTGCCTCGCGAGGAGGGCCGGCGCCGGATCGTCGACCTGCTCGACCGATTCGACCTCGTCGAGGCGGCCGGGCGGATGGTCGCGACCTACTCCGGCGGCATGAAGCGCAGGCTCGACCTGGCCATGACCCTCGTCGGCGATCCGCGGATCGTCTTCCTCGACGAGCCGACGACCGGGCTCGACCCCCGCGGGCGCCGCACGATGTGGGACATCGTCCGAGCCCTCGTGGCCGACGGCATCACGATCTTCCTCACCACGCAGTACCTCGAAGAGGCTGATGAGCTCGCGGGGCGGATCGCGCTGCTCGACGGAGGCCACATCGTGGCCGAGGGCACGCCGGCCGAGCTGAAGCGGCTCGTCCCGGGCGGCCACATCCGACTCGTGTTCGATGACCCCGCGCAGCTCGAGCGCGCGGCCGAGCGGCTCGCGACCGCGCGCCGCGACCCGGACGCGCTGGCGCTCGACGTCCCGACCGACGGCGAGGTCGCGTCGCTCCGAGCGGTGCTCGACGGGCTGTCGGCGACGTCGATCGAGATCGCCGGCCTGTCGCTCCACACGCCCGACCTCGACGACGTCTTCCTCTCCCTCACCGGCAAGAACGCCCCGCGAAAGGTGGCCACTCAATGACCTTCGTGCTCCAGGACACGGCGACGATGCTTCGCCGGAACCTGCTTCACGCGCGCCGGTATCCGTCGCTGACCCTGCTCGTCGCGGCGATCCCGGTGATCTTCTACCTGATCTTCGTGTACGTCTTCGGCTCCACTCTCGGTGACGGGCTGCCTGGAGCAGCCGGCGGCCGCGACGAGTACATCGCGTACCTGACGCCGGGGATCCTGATCCTGACGGTCGCCAACGGCATCTCGTCGATGGCAATCGTCATCGCCATGGACAAGCACGAGGGCATCGTCCTGCGCTTCCGCACGATGTCGATCCCTCGCGCCGCCGTCCTGGCGGGCCACGTGATCAATGGGGTCCTGCAGACGATGTTCAGCATCGTGCTCGTCATCGCCGTGGCGGTGCTCACCGGCTTCCGGCCGACGACGAGCCCGCTCGAGATCGCCGGCGCGATCGGCATGATTGCCTTCGCCAGCTTCGCGTTCACCTGGCTGGCGGTCCCCCTCGGCCTCGTCTCGAACAGCGTCGAGACCGCGAGCAACCTGCCCCTGCCGATCCTGCTGCTTCCGTTCTTCGGCAGCGCGTTCGTCCCGCCCGAGTCGATGCCCTGGCCGCTCAGCTGGTTCGCCGCATACCAGCCGTTCACGCCGATGATCGAGACCGTGCGCGGCCTCCTGCTCGGCACGCCGATCGGCTGGAACGGCGTCATCGCCCTCGGCTGGTGCGCACTCATCACCGTGGTTGGCTTCTGGGGCGCCATGCGCCTCTACAACCGGGACCCCATCCCGAGCGGAGCGTAGATCCGTGGCCGCGACCGTGCTACAACCTCCGGCATGGCAACGCAGCTTCGCGACTACCGCATCCGCGCAGGTGAGCTCGACCGCTTCGTCGAGGAGTGGCTGGCTCACCTGGCGCCGCTGCGCCGAGCGAAGGGCTTCGCGATCCCGGCCGCCTGGACCGTCCCCGAGGAGCATCGGTTCATCTGGCTCCTCGAGCATCCTGGCGACTGGGATGCCTTCGCCGAGGCTGATGCGGCCTACTACGCATCACCGGAGCGCGCCGCCATCGACCCGGACCCGGCTCGGCTGATCGAGGAGCAGCGGACCCTCCGACTCACCGAGGTGTCGCTGCCCTAGGGCTCGTCGAGGTCGGCGAACACGACCTCGCGCTGGCGGCGGATTCGCGGCAGGACGGCGATGACGATTGCGGCCACCGCCATCACCAGCAGCACCGCCGAGATCGGCCGGGTAACGAAGGTCGACAGGTCGCCGCGCGAGATGATCAGCGCACGCCGCAGGTGGTCCTCCAGGAGCGGGCCGAGGACGAATCCCAGCAGCAGCGGGGCGGGCTCGCAGCCGAGCTTGATGAGGAAGTATCCGAGCAGGCCGAAGAACGCGATCGCGTACACATGCCAGGGATTCAGGCCCAGGGAGATGGTGCCGATCGAGGCGAAGGCGATGATCGCCGGGAAGAGGATCTTGTACGGGATCGTCAGCATCCGCACCCAGATGCCGATCAGCGGCAGGTTGAGCATCACCAGGAACAGGTTCCCGATCCACATCGACACGATCAGGCCCCAGAACAGCTCCGGCTCCTGGTTGATGACGTTCGGCCCCGGCGCGATGCCGTGGATGATGAAGGCGCCGAGCATGAGCGCCATGACCGGGTGCGGCGGCAGGCCCAGCGTCAGGAGCGGGATGAACGAGGTCTGCGCGGCCGCGTTGTTCGCCGACTCCGGCGAGGCGACCCCCTCGATCGCGCCGTGCCCGAACTCCTCCGGGTGCTTGCTGAGCCGCTTCTCGATCGAGTAGGCGCCGAACGAGGCGAGGACGTGCCCGGCGCCGGGCAGGATGCCGAGCGCCGAGCCGAGCACCGTACCGCGCGCGATAGGCGCGGCGATGCGGCGGAAGTCCTCGCGGGTCGGCCACAGATTCTTGATCGCCTTCGTCACGACCATGCGCGTCTTCTCGTCCTCGAGGTTGCGCAGGATCTCGGCGACGCCGAAGAGGCCGACCGCCACCGACACGAAATTGATGCCCTCGAACAGCTCGCGCACGCCGAACGCGAACCGCGGCATGAAGTACATGTCCTGGCCGACCGTGCCGAAAAGCAGCCCGAGGACGATCATCGCCAGCGCCTTGATGGTCGAACCGCGCGCCAGGGCGACCGACGCGATCAGGCCTAGGACGACCAGGCTGAAGAACTCTGCACTGCCGAACGTGAGCGCGACGCCCGCCAGCGGCGGCGCGAAGAGCACCAGCACGAGGGTCGCGACGGTGCCGGCGATGAACGAGCCGATGGCGGCCGTGGCCAGCGCCGGACCCGCTCGACCCTTCTTCGCCATCTCGTGGCCGTCGATGGCGGTCACCGCGGCCGACGTCTCTCCCGGCAGGTTGATGAGGATCGCCGTCGTCGAGCCGCCGTACTGCGCGCCGTAGTAGATGCCGGCCAGCATGATGAGCGCGGTGACCGGCTCCAGGGTGAACGTTATCGGCAGCAGCAGCGCGATCGTGGCTGTCGGACCGATCCCGGGCAGGACCCCGACCGCCGTGCCGAGCACGACGCCGATGAAGCAGTAGAGCAGGTTCTCCGGGCTCAGCGCCGTCTGGAGCCCGAGCGCGAGGTTCTCGAACAGCTCCATCGTCCGCTGCCTAGACCGGGATCCAGGGGCCGATCACCGGCAGCCGCAGCTGAAGGGCGACGATGAAGATGAGGATCGAGAGGACCGTCAGCCCCGCGGCGATGACGAGCGCCTCACGAACGCTGGTGGCCGAGCGAGCCAGCGCCGCCATGAGCGTCGCGATGAACAGGGAGACGACCACCCCGAGACCGCGCACGGTGATGCCGAAGAAGAGGAGCGATGCGGTGATCAGGACGACGGCGCGCCAGTCGACGTCGCCGATCGGCTCGCCCTCGCCGGCGATGAAGCCCTTGACGACGATGAGGCCACCGAGGCCGACGAGCGCGACGCCCAGCGCCAGCGGGACGTAGCCGGGCCCCATGTTGAGGGGCTCACCGAGCTCGTAGCCGAGCGCGCCGATCGCGAAGGCGAGGCCGAAGGCGATGAAGATCGCCCCGGCCAGGATGTCCTTGAGCGCGCGACGGACCGCCGGCACTGCCTTCGCTTCCTCCTGATAGACCGATGGGGCGGCGTAGCCGCCGCCCCATCCCGTAGCCGTTCCCTAGCTGGCCTCCACCCCGGCCTCTTCGATGATCGGTCGCCAGAACTCGATCTGCTCCTCGAGAAGCGCCCGATGAGCGTCCGGAGTCGCACGATCCTCCGCCACCGGCGGAGCGCCGAGGTTCGTGAGCTCCGTCACGACTCCCTCGTCCTGGATCGCCGCGACCAGGGCGGCGTTGAGCGCGTCGACGATCTCCTGCGGCGTGTCGGCCGGCACGTAGAGCCCGTGCCACACGGTGACCTCACGTCGCAGGCCGGCCTCCTCGGTGGTCGGGATGTCCGGCAGGGTCTCCAGCCGCTCCGGCGTCGTCACCGCGTACGGCTTCACGCTGCCGGCCTGGATGTCGTCGGTCGTGCTCGTCGTCTGGTCGCACATGAAGTCGACCTGGTCGCCGAGCAGATCGTCCATCGCCGGCCCGGTGCCGTCGTACGGGACCTCGGTCAGGTCTGCGAGCCCGGTCGCCGACTTGAAGAGCAAACCGCACAGCTGCGACGCCGCGCCGACGCCGGCGTTGGCGTACGTCACCGTGTCGAGGTTCTCCTCGACATAGGCGATGAGCTCCTCCATGGTGTTCGGCTCGAAGTTCGGGCTGCCGACGAATGTCATCGGCACCTCGGTCACGAGGCCGATCATCTCGAAGTCCTCGAGCGGGTCGTACGACAGATCGGGGTACAGCGTCGGAGCCGTCGACATGCCGATGTGGTGCATGAGCACGGTGTAGCCGTCCGGCTCGGCGTTCGCGACTTGATCCGCGGCAACGGTTCCACCCGCGCCCTCGACGTTCGAGACGACGATCTCTCCACCGAGCTCTGCCGCCATCGGTTCGGCGATCAGCCGCGTCACCGTATCGGTGGGGCCGCCGGCGGCGAAGGGCACGACGATCGTGACCTCCTGCTCCGGATAGTTGCCGGCATCGCCACCGTCCTCGCCGCCACCCTGGCAGGCAGCCAGGATCAGGGCGAGTGCAACGAGTGGGGCTCCGAGCCGGCTGCGATGCGCTGCGCGCGCGTATCGGTCTCGCATGGTGTGCGCAACCTCCCTGTCAAACACACGATGCTCGGGTGCCCGTCAGCCTAGCACTCCCCGTGCCCGCGCTGGTCATGGCAGCGTGGTTCAGGCCGTCGACCAGCTCCAGGCGGTCCAGATCGTCAGGACGTTGAGCCCCAGGCCGACGACGATCAGGAAGCGGTCGTAGAGGGACGGATACGTGGGCAGACCGATGAGGTTGAATCCGAACAATCCGACGGCGGCAGCGATGTGCACCCATCGAATCACCGGCCCGGCGAACGTCACCGACACGACGGCCATGACGATCGGGATGAGCATCACGAGGGCCGCGGCGAGCCAGATCACCGGCGTCGCCCGAACACCGCCGATCTCGCCGGGCTTGAAGTCACCGGCGAAGATCCGCAGCACGTCGCCGAGGAGGTAGGTCAGCATGAACGCGAACCACATCGCCGCGAGCCGGATCTGGGTGTCATCCACGGTGCGACCCTAGCATCGGCTACGGCGCCAGGCCCGATTCGGCGGGCGCTGCCTGTGGTTGCCTGGCAAGCGCGGATCCGGCCGGCCGGCGGCGGATGATCCACTCGGCCACCGCGAGGTTGATGACCCAGCCCGCACCGAGCGTCAGCGCCTTGCCGAGCTCGTCGATCGGTCCCACGGCCAGCGCCCACACGAGCGAGGTCAGCGCCTGGGTGCCCACGGCGATGCCGATCGCGTAGCCGCGGATCATCCACGCGCGATGCCGGCCGAAGTCCCTCCGGCGGGCGGCGGCGAAGCCGAGCACGATGAACGCGACCATGGACGAGCCAAAGATCAGGCGCAGCACGAACAGCAGCTCGCCATCGGTCGCGGGAAGCGGGTAGAACAGCGTCATCCACAGGCCCGAGAGGCCGGCGGCGATCCCGCTCACCACGAGCACCCGACCTGCACCGCGGTGCCAGCGCGGCCAACGGCGACGGATCGGCCGGCACGAACTGGAATGCCCCCAGCACGATGTAAGTGCTCGCTCCGATGATGTGCACCACCACCGGCACTGGCGCGGCGAAGAACCGGGCGTTCTCCGCGGTGATCTCGGCGCCGCCGGCGAGCGTCACCAGTCGGATCACGCCCCCGAGCACCGGGATGAAGGCGAGCAGGAGCAGCCCGGCCGGCACCGGCCACGCGCGCTGCCTGGATGACGGTCGACTCACTGGTCGCGAGGCTCGAGGACCACGACCGCCGTCTGGCCCGAGCGCCGGCGGGCGTACCCATCCATGTCGCCGTAGCCGCTGTGCTCCCTCACCGTTGCCCACAGTCGATCGCGCTCCTCACCCGTGGCCACGCGGGCGCGAACGGCGCGCATGCCGGTCTTCAGCTCGACGCGTCGCTTCGGGACGCGACTGGAGGTTGAGCCACCACGCCGGCTCAGGGCTCCCCCAGCCGTTCATCGCCAGGGTGACGAGGTTCGGCCCGTCCTCGATGTAGCCGAGGATCGCCACCCGCTCGTTGCCCGAACGGCGGCCGATCGTCTTCAACCGCAGGTGGCCGAACGACCCACCGGGCTTCGGCAGCGAGAGGCCGCGACGGCCGCCAGTGAACCGATAGATCGCGCGATGCGCCACCCACGCGCCGCGGATGACCCAGCGCGGCGGGAGCCACGGGGCGGACTTGGTTGGCGCCTGGTCGACGGTCGGGGTGGTCATGCCGGATCTCCTCGGGTATGCTGTGTGGTCCATACGGCGTAAGGCTAGTCCATACGGTGTAAGGGTGTCAAGGGATTTCGCGCGATCGGCTCGCTTCGGCCGGTGGTAGCGTTTCCGGACCTTGTGAGGAGTCACGAATTTGGCGATCGCGAAGCCCGACAGCGCGCAACGGCGCTCCCCGCTCACGCGGGAGCGCGTGCTGAAGGCTGCCGTCCGCCTGGCCGACCGGGAGGGCATCGAGGCCGTCAGCATGCGCCGGCTCGGCGCCGAGCTCGGGATCGAGGCGATGTCGCTCTACACCCACGTGCGGGGCAAGGACGACCTCCTCGACGGCATGATCGAGCTCGTCATCCGCGAGATCCCGGTCCACCGCGACGGCGCCGACTGGAAGGCCTCGCTGCGCACGACCATCCTCGGCGCGCGACGTCGTCCTGCGCCACCCGTGGGCGCCGCGCATCATCGAGACGCGGGACGATCCAGGGCCCAGCGGGCTGCGCTACTACGACGCCGTGATGGGCATCCTGCGCGAGGGTGGCTTCTCGCTCGAGATGACCCACCACGCGATCCACCTCTTCGGCAGCCGGCTGCTCGGCTTCACCCAGGACCTCTTCGACGACTCGCCCGACGTCAGCCCCGAGGCCATGAAGGCGATGGCGTCGGCCCTGGCCGATACGCACCCGTTCGTCTCGGAGATGGCGCTCGGGGCCACCCACGAGGGAGCCCTCGGCGGCTGCGATGACGACTTCGAGTTCGCGTTCGGCCTTGACCTGATCCTCGACGGCCTCGAACGCCTTCGGGACGCGCGCTGACCTTGGTCACGATCGGCTCCATCGTCATCCGCGTCGATGATCTCGAGAAGCAGAAGGCGTTCTGGACGGCCGCCCTCGACTACGTGCCGCGTGGGCAGGAGCGGGGCGACGACGAGGGTTTCACGCTCCTCCACCCGCGCGACGGCACGGGGCCGAACGTCTCGCTCGACCGGGTTCGCGCGCCGCTCCAGGTCCCGCCGCGCATCCACCTCGACCTGTACACCGAGGACCAGGCCGGCGAGGTCGAGCGGCTGATCGGCCTGGGCGCCACCGAGGTGCACTGGGACAAGCGGCCGCCGGATGCCGACTACGTGATCCTCGCCGACCCCGAGGGCAACCGGTTCTGCGTGGTCGACGTCACCCGCTAGGCGTGCGACCGAGCTGGACCAGGCGCCAGCCGACGAGCAGGACCCAGATCAGGGTCAGCACGGCGGTGATGATCGGCAGGAATGCGGCGCCGGTCCAGAAGAGTGGGACGATCACGGCCACGACCCCGACCACGCCGGCGAGGATGCCGACCCAGGCCGTGATGCGGTCGAACCGGCCGGCGCGCATGACGAGGCTGATGAGCAGAAGCCCGACCGCTGGAATCCCGATGACGTACGCGGAGAACAGGCTCGATCGAAAGAGCGCCACCGGGTAGCTCGCCGCGGCGAGGATTGCCGCGCGCTCGGCATCGGTCGCGGCGGCCGCATAGTCGCTGCTCAGGGTGATGAGCCCGGCGAAGCTGATCTGGGTCACGGCGAGATCCAGGACGGCGAACAGCACGAGCAGGCCCGCGCCGGCCAGCATCGCGTGGCGGTTGACTCCGCTGAGCGCGACGTAGAGCGCGGCGGCAACCGGGAAGAACAGCACGTCCGTGAGCGCCGATAGGTAGACGATCGCCCACCAGGCGGCGGTCTTGTCCTGGAGATAGGTGAGCCAGGCCTCCCCCGTCTCCGTCGGGACGACCCCGATCACGGTGTAGATGACCGTGATGACCAGGTACGACGCGCCGAGGGCGAGCGCCGCGAGCCCGCCCACGCGGGAGAGCGCCGTTCGATCCGGGTCGACTGCCCTGACCATCGCTGCCTGGCAGTGTCGCAGACCCGGTGCGCGGCGAACGGCTCCGCTCCGCAGTTGGGCCGCAGTCGCGCCGCCGTCTCCCCGCAGGTATGCGGTCGTAGCGTGCGTGAAAACGACCGCCACACTGCGAGGTAGGCACTGCGATGACCAGCGAGACCCCAGGACACGCGCCGGAAGGGCGCACCGACTACGTCAAGACGATCACTCGATACCTCGGCAACGAGCTCCGACGCGTCTCCTTCCAGCGGTCAGCCGCGCACCGCAGCTGCACCCATCTGACCGACGAGCGGCCGCCGCTGCCCGCGGTCCTCGAATGCCCGGGGTGCATCCGTGACTCGTCACAGTGGGTCAAGCTCAGGATGTGCCTCGCCTGTGGGTCCGTCGGCTGCTGCGACTCCTCGGTCGGCCGGCACGCCGTCGGCCACTACGAGGCGACGGGCCACCCGGCGATGAGGTCGATCGAGCCCACCGACACGTGGGGCTGGTGCTACGTCGACGAGGCGTATCTCGAGCTCGGCGCGGCCTAGACCTCGATTCAATGACCGCGCCGCGCGAAGAGGCGCGACGCGAACAGGAACCCGAGGAGCGCCAGGCCGGCCCACCATGCGACGGCGACGAGCAGCGAGGTCCCCGGGTCCGACCCGGTCAGCAGCGCGCGAATCGACTCGATCATCGGCGTCGCCGGCTGGTGCTGGGCAAACCCCTGGAGCCATTCCGGAAGCGTCTCGACCGGCACGAAGCCGCTGCTCACATACGGCAGGAACATGAACAGGAAGCTGGCGCCGCTGGCGGCCTCGGGCGAGCTCGCGACGAGACCGATGGCTGTCGAGAACCAGGCAACTGCCAGGATGAACAGCGACAGCAGACCGATGACGACGATCCACTCCGCCACCCCAGCCGTTGGCCGAAAGCCGATGGCCACCGCCACGCCCACCACGATCGCCGCGGTGACGAGGTTGCGCACCAGGGTCGCGCCGACGTGTCCAGCGAGGACCGACCACGGCGCGATCGGAAGCGAGCGGAAGCGGTCGATGATGCCGCCCTTCATGTCGGTGTTGACGCTGACAGCGACGGTCGCGGCGCCGAACGATGCGCACAGGAGCATCACCGCCGGGACGACGTAGGTGACGTAGGCCGTGCCGGTGTCGATGGCGCCGCCGAAGAGGACGACGAAGACGAGCATGAGGATCACCGGAAGGGCGATGCCGGTGATGAGCCCGTCGACGTTGCGCATCGACAGGCGGTAGCTGCGTCGCAGCATGACGACGGAGTTTGCGATCGGGCTAGCCATTGCTTGGAACCTCCGTGGACGCGGTCGGGCGTCCGGTCAGGGCGAGGAAGACGTCGTCGAGCGTCGGTGAGCTGACGGTCAGGCCGTCGACGGCCACCTCCGCGGCGGCGAGCTCGTCGAGCACGGCGCGGACGGAGCGCGCGCTTCGATCGGTGTCGACGCCGATGGTCAGGAGCTCGGCGTCCGCCGCGACGACGCGGCCGTCGAGCTTTCGCTGGGCGCGATCGAAGGTGGCCGGATCGGGCAGGACGAGCTCGAGCCGCGATCCGCCGACGCCCGCCTTCAGCTCGGCCGGGGTGCCCTCTGCCACGACGCGGCCATGGTCGATGAGGGTGATCCGCTCGGCGAGATGGTCGGCCTCCTCGAGGTACTGGGTCGTCAGCAGCACCGTCGTGCCGCCGGCTGCGAGCTCGCGGACCGCGCTCCATAAGGCGATGCGGCTGCGTGGATCGAGGCCGGTGGTGGGCTCGTCGAGGAACAGGACCGACGCGAGACGACGAGGCTGGCGGCGAGGTCCAGCCGCCGGCGCATGCCGCCGGAGTAGGTGGAGACACGCCGGTCGCGGGCGTCGGAGAGTTCGAAGCGCTCGAGCAGCTCGTCGGCGCGGGTTCGTGCCTCGCGCCGGTCGAGGTCGAGCAGACGACCGAGCATCTCGAGCGTCTCCCGACCGGTCAGGAGCTCGTCGACCGCCGTGAACTGCCCGGTCAGACCGATCTCGCGCCGCACCGCCGCGGCATCGGTCACGACGTCGTGGCCCGAGACGATCGCCCGTCCGCCGTCAGGTGCCACGAGCGTCGAGAGGATCCGGACCATCGTGGTCTTGCCCGCGCCGTTTGGCCCGAGCAGGCCGTGCACGCTGCCTGGCTGGACCTCCAGGCTCACCCCGTCGAGCGCGGTCTGCTCCCCATAGCGCTTGCTGAGATCGATGACGGTGATGCCGCCCCTGGACGCAGGCACGTCCGCTCCTTTCTGTGTATGCATTACGCAGTTGTCCGTGTATGATATACACAGTGTCAATGGCTGGCAAGTCGAAGGAAACGCACCGGCGGAGCGCCCTCGACCTGGCCTGGGGCTGGGACGAGCGGCCTCGTCCCGGGCCGCGTCCCTCACTGAGGCTCGGGGACATCGTCGACGCCGCAGTCGCGATCGCCGATGCCAACGGGATCGAGGCGGTGAGCATGCAGCGCGTTGCCGAGCGCGTGGGCGCGACGACGATGGCGCTGTATCGGTACGTGGGCGGCAAGGACGACCTCGTCTTCCTCGCGGTCGATGCGGCAGCCGGCGAGCCTCCACAATCCCCCGCTCCCGGCGAGCCCTGGCGGGCCGCGGTCGAGCGATGGGCGCTGGCCGACCTGGAGCTGCTGACCGCGCATCCGTGGATCGTTCGCGTACCGATGTCGGAGCCGCCACTCGGGCCAAACCAGATGGCGTGGATGGAGCGGCTCCTCGAGTGCCTCGCCGGCTCGGGCCTCCCGGAGGTCGACCGGCTCGGCGTCGTGACCCTACTGGCGGGCTATGTGAGCGGCCACTTCCGCCTGTACGACGATCTCACGCAGGGTGCGCGTGCCCGCGGCATGACGCGCGAGGAGGCCGAGCACGGCTACTTCGAGACGATCGGCCGGGTGATCGACACCGCGCGATTCCCGATCGCCGCCCAGGTCTTCGCCATCGCCAGCGCAGCCCCCCGCACGGACGCGGTCGCCGACTTCGAGTTTGGCCTGGCGCGGATCCTCGACGGCGTCGAGGTGCTGGCGCGTCAGGTCTCGGCGCGTTCTCGGTAGAGCGTCAGGCCCACGATGCGCGAGATCACGAGGGCGACGTACATGAGGCCGGCGACCTGCTCGATCATCACGACGGCCCTCGCCTGGGGCGTGACCGGGATGACGTCCGATAGCCCGGTGCTCGTGAGGGTGGTGAACGACAGGAAGAGGAGCTCGAGCCACGTCCGCGGCTCGTCGGGAGCCACCGCCGCGGTGAACGATCCGGGCCACACGATCTGCACGGCGACGAACACGTAGGCGAACGCCCACGCCACGACGGTAAACGTGGCGCCGGTCGCGAACAGCTCGTCCGGGGTCACGAGGCGGTCCTTGAACATGTACCGGATGAGCCCGTAGCCCGCATAGAAGTAGAAGGCCGCGTGGAAGAGTGCCGACCAGAGCGCGATCTGCGAGTTCCCCGGCAGGGCCACCTCCAGGAGCGTGAGCACCACGACCGGGACGCCGAGCAGCAGCACGACCCAGGTCCAGGCGGGCGTCGCGCGGACGGCGCGCACGGCGAGGACGAGCACGAACAGCGAGAAGAGCGAGAGAAGGCCGAGGGCCATCGGCGACTCGGCCATGAACGGGTAGAGCAGGACGCCCAGCAGCTGTGCGACGAGCAGAACGGCCGATGGATGGGCCCAGATGGTGCGGAGCCAGGGCGGCATCGCGCCACTCTAGCGGCGCCACGGCGTCAGCCGCGTTCGGATCTCGGCTCGAGGACGACGACTGTCGACTCGGTCTTCCGCTGCTTCGAGTAGCCGTCGACGTCGTCGCCGTGGTCGCGGAACCCGGCCCACAGCCGATCTCGCTCCTCGCCCTCGGCCGCGCGAGCACGGACGGCGCGTGGGCCATCGGCGAGCACGACGGTCGCGTCCGGGTGGGCCTGCAGATTGAGCCACCACGCGGGATGGCCCTCCGCCCAGCCATTCATGGCCATCGTGACCAGGTTCGGGCCATCCTCGAAGTAGCCGAGTATCGCGACCCGCTCCTTGCCGGTCTTGCGGCCGAGGGTGGTGATGCGCATCGCACCCCACTTGTCCGGCTTCGCCGGCCACAGGCCGAGACGACCGAAGCTCAGCCGGTAGATCGCGCGATGCACGACCCACGCGGTCCGGACGAACCAGCGCGGTGGGATGGTCGGAGGCTTGGTGGTATCGGCGGTCATGGCGCGTACTCCGCTTGCGGTTGAGGCCGGCGGGCGCGACGGAAACCGCTCACGACCTCCCAGCCAGTGGTGAGGATGGTCGCCGCGGCCACGACCAGCATCACGACGCCGTCTCCCTCGGCGAGCGGCGGCCAGCCGATCTCTGCGGCGAATGCCGGGTTGATGAGCGAGCCCGTCAGCGCCAGGACGGCGAACGGAATGGCGAGCGCGACCAGCAGCACGGCGTTGACGATGGCGAGCGCGATCGTCCACCGGCCCACCATGAGCTTGACGATGTGGAAGACGGCCTGGAGCGCGAGCACCCCGATCAGCGCCGGGAACCAGGCGTCCCAGAGCGCGGGATCGAAGAGCGGGATCGGTTCGCCGCTCGCATCGGTCACCCACGACCAGCCGCGCAGGTAGAGGAGGCCGCCGATCGAGAGGCCGATCGTGACGATCTCCCCGACCGTCTCCCCCACGCTCACCGCGCCTGAGCTCGGCAGCTCGGGCAGGTGCTCGACGGTCCACGGCGCATTGAGCTCCTTGAGGTCGGTGTCCTTCGCCAGGTCGCCGGGTCGACGCGCTCCGCGATCGCGAACGCCAGCGTCACCCAGAAGGCGACATGGACGCCGACCGTCAGCGCGCCACCGATGCCGGCAAGGAGCGCCGGACCGATGCCGGCTCCGCCGTTGATCTCGACGAGCGCCTCGACCACCCCGACGATGGGCACGACGATGCCGAGCAGGAGGAAGAGCAGATATCGATAGGCGAGGAAGAGCTCGGGCCCGATGAGGTACAGCGGCCGCCCGGTCATCCCGGCCGCCAGGCGTGTGGGATTGCCCAGCTCCTCCAGGACGGCGGTCTCCGCGGCGACGCGGTCCTCGCCGTTGGCGACGCGGTCCTCGACCGCATCGGCGATCGAGGATCGCAGCTCGCGCTCGACGTCCGGGCGCTGCTTCTCCGGGATCCCGCGCAGCGTGGCCGCGAGGTAGCGCTCGGTGAGCGAGGTCATTCGATGTCTCCTCCGTTCAGGGCGTGCAGCGATGCGGTCAGATCGGTCATGTCGCTCATGAGCTGGCCGGCGAGCGCCGTGCCGGCCGGGCTGGTGCGGTAGAACTTCCGCGGGCGGGTGTCGTCGGTGTTCCACTCGCTCTCGAGCAGCCCGCGCTCCTCGAGGCGGCGCAGCAGCGGGTAGATCGTGTTCGCGTCGCTCGGAATGCCGGCGAGGTCGAGGCGCTTGAGCAGCGCGTACCCGTACTCCGGTGCACGCAGCGCAAGGAGGCAGGCCAGGACCACGGTCCCCCGCCGCAGCTCCTGCCGGTGAGTCCCGAGCAGCTCATCGTCTACCATGGCGATGACAATAGTGTGTATCACACAGTATTGTCAAGTCCACAGTCCCCATCGGGGAGAATAGGCTCCATGACCAGACCGATGCCGTCGCCGGCGGCGCCGGAGGTACATCCCGCCACGCTCGACCGATGGGAGGACGTGAAGGAGCTCCTCGGCGGCGACGGCGAGGGAGGCTGCTGGTGCCAGCCATGGCGAGGATTCGACACGAAGGCGCTCGCAGGCGACAGGTCCCGCGAGCGGCTCATGCGCGAGCAGATTGCTGCCGGCCCGCCTCCGCCCGGCTTCCTCGCCTACCTCGACGGGGTCCCCGTCGGCTGGACCGGCGTCAGCGTGCGGACCACCACGCCCCGCCTCGTGAACTCGCGGACGATTCCGGCGATCGACGACCTTCCGGTCTGGTCGATCGGCTGCTTCCGCATCCGCCCCGGCTACCGGCGCCGTGGAGTCGCCCGGGCTCTGCTCGACGGCGTCGTGGAGGCGGCGAAGGCGGCAGGCGCTCCCGGCGTCGAGGCGTACCCGATCGATCCGGAAGGGCGCCGAGTCGATGTCGGCGCCGGCTTCGTCGGGATCGCCACGATGTTCGACGCTGCCGGCTTCCGGCGGGTGCTCGTCACCGACGGGCACAGCGGCCACCTGCCCCGCATTCTCGTCCGGCTCGACTTCCAGGACCGATGAGTTCGCGCCTCGAGCGCGGTCACTGAGCCCGATGGCGATTCGAGAATTCGACGTGGCGCTGCCCGACGGCCGAACGCTGCACGCGTACGACACCGACGGAGACGCAGCGATCGTCGTGGTCTGGCATCACGGCACGCCGAACATCGGCACGCCACCGGAGCCGCTGTTCGACCAGGCGGACCAGCTCGGCATGCGCTGGCTGTCGTACGACCGGCCGGGCTACGGAGGCTCGGACCCGCACCCTGGACGTGACGTGGCCTCGGCGGCGGTCCTGACGGCAGCACTCGCCGATGCCGTCGCGGTTGATCGGTTCGCGGTCATGGGCCATTCGGGCGGCTCGAACCACGCCTTGGCCTGCGCCGCACTGCTTCCGGATCGCGTCCGAGCCGTGGTCGGCGTCTCCGCGCTGGCACCCTTCGAGGCCGATGGGCTCGACTGGTTCGCCGGCATGGCCCCACCTGGGGTCGCGACGCTGCGTGCAGCCGTTGCCGGGCGAGAGGCCAAGCAACGCTACGAGGCGACCGCCACCGACGACGGCTCGGGCTTCACGGCTCTCGACCGCGCCGCGCTCGCGGGACCGTGGTCATGGTTCAACACGATCGTCGGTCCGGCGCTGCGGGACGGCCCGGGCGGCCTCATCGACGACGACCTCGCGTACGTTGCGCCGTGGGGCTTCGACCCGGCTCAGATCGCCGCGCCCGTCCTGCTGCTGCACGGCGGCCAGGACCGAATCGCGCCGGTCGCGCACGCGGAGTGGCTGGCGAGCCGGATCCCCGCTGCGGAGCTGCGGGTCCTGCCCGAGGAGGGCCACGTCTCGGTGCTCATCTCGGCCGCATCGGCGCTGGACTGGCTCGCCGCCCGCGCCGGCTGATCCTCACAGCTCGACGGCCAGGAGGGCGGAGAGGAGAGCGACCAGGACCGCTCCGACGACGAACGGGAGCGCGACCAGGACCGAGCGCCAGGCCCGCATCGGTCAACTCTCGGTGGGCTGGTCGTCCGGCTCGGTGCGGATCGAGCGAGCGACCACGATCAGCACCACGCCCAGGATGACGATCGCGATGGGCAGGACCCAGTCCAGCCGCAGCGAATCGATCCGCCCGAAGAGCATGACCACGCCGATGGTGGCGAAGAGGAGTCCGAAGGTAAGCGAGACGAGGTCGGCGGGGTGACGGGCCATGGTCAACGATTCTCCATCTGTCGGGTTTCGACCTGGACGAGGCCCAGGCCGGCTTCGAGGTCGAGCACGAACTGCGGGCCGTCGCCATCGACGACCTGGCGCTCTTCGAGTCTCGTCCCCTCTTCCGTCGTTCCGAGGATTAGCAGCTGGCCACCGCCGACGGCCGCATCCAGCTCCAGCCCGGCATCGTCGGGCAGGAGGACGATGATCTCGCCCATCCCCACGCTTGCGGTGATGTCGATCGGCTCCCCCGCATCCTCCATCCGCGTCAGGTCGAGAAAGATCTGGCCGCCGGTGAGCCGGTACTCGTCGCGCAGCTCCTCGGAGTTGCTCGGTGTCACGAAGTGCGATCCGAATCCGCCCTCGATCGGGACGGAGATCAGGCTCGCGGCGAAGGCGAACGGCAGGAGCAGCACGCCGAGCAGGATCAGCAGGCGGGCGTGCCCGAACCACGTCCCGATCACGAGACCGATGCCGATGACGGCCAGCGCCAGCCCGAAGTACCGCCCGGGATCGATGGCCGTGCCGGAGATGCCGGTCGCCAGGGCCAGGAGACCGATGCCGACCAGCATCGCGCCGAGCACGTACCAGCCCAGCGGCGAGGCGGGACGTGGTGGCCGACGAACGACGACCCGCTGGACGGGCGGCGCCGTCTGGGTGGCCTCTGTGGCTGCATCCGTGGTTGCCGCCAACGCAGGTTCCGGCTCGCGCCGGCGGAACAGGACCGCGCCGATGCCGATGGCGACGAGCGCGATCACCGCGAGCTCGAGATAGCCGGTGCGCGGCTCGATCTGCGGGAAGATGTTGTAAAGCACGATCGCGCCGAGCAGGATCAGCGCGACGGCGGCGAGGCTGCTGCCGAGCCCGCGTCCGGCGAAGACGCGCTGGACGATCGACTGGCCGTCGGTATCGGTGGGGATGAACAGCCATGCTCCGAGATAGAGGAGCAGGCCGAGCCCATTGAAGACCATCAGGCCGACGAAGCCGATGCGGACGAGCAGTGGGTCGACGTTGAAGTAGTCGGCGATCCCGCTCGCGACGCCGCCGATGACGCGGTCGTCGCCACGGCGCCGGAGGACTCGGGGTGCAGGGGCGGTTGGCTGTTCGGTCGTCATAGGCCGATCATCGGCCGCGCCGAGGGCGAAGACCATTGGGGAAGTCCCCGATCGGACCCTGAGTCGGACGGCCGGTTCTCGGGGTTCTCCCCCATCGTGGTTGGCGTGGGTCCTGTGGGAACATGCCGTCCATGGCCCAGGTCGACGCCCGTGAGCGGGCTCCGCGCCTTGAACGCAGCCGAAGCGACCGCTGGATCGCCGGCGTGGCCGGCGGTATCGGCCACCACATCGGCGTGCAGCCGAACCTCGTGCGCATCGCCATCGTCCTCCTCTCCTTCGCCGCCGGGTTCGGCCTGGTCGTCTACGTGCTGACCTGGGTGCTGGCTCCGCTGGAGGCCGAGACCGATGAGGCGGCGACGCCAGCGCGACGTATCCAGCTTCCCACGCCTCGACGAGCGGTGGGCATCGGCCTCGTGATCGTCGGCCTGCTCGCCCTGCTCTGGTTGGCGGGCCTGTGGTTCGCGGGGAATCTCGCTCTGCCCGTGGTGCTCGCCGCGGTCGGCTTCGCCGTCCTCTGGGCTCGCGGCGACGGCGATCGCGGGCGCTGGAGCCTCGAGACGCTCGGGACGCCGCTGACGTTCACGCGCTTCGCGATCGGTGCCGTGCTCATCGTGACCGGCATGGCCGTCTTCCTCGGTGCGAGGACCTCGCTCGAGGCAGTCGGCAACGTGCTGCTGGCGATGCTCGTGGCGCTGGGCGGCGCCGTACTCCTGGCCGGCCCGTTCGTGTGGGGCATGGGGCGCCAGCTGGTCGAGGAGCGCAGCAGCCGAGTTCGATCCGAGGCGCGCGCCGAGATGGCCGCCCACCTCCACGATTCGGTGCTCCAGACCCTTGCCCTCATCCAGCGCGCCAAGACGCAGCGCGAGATGACGAGCCTCGCCCGCACCCAGGAGCGGGAGCTGCGCGCGTGGCTATACGGGCGGGCTCCAGAGCTCGCCGGCGTGCGGCTGCGCGACGCGGTCGACTCGATGGCGGGCCGGATCGAGCGCCAGCACCAGGTGAACGTCGAGGCCGTGGTGGTCGGCGACGCCGAGATGGACGAGCGGCTGCGCAGCCTCGTCAACGCCATTGCCGAGGCCGTGGCCAATGCGGCAGTCCACTCTGGCACCGCCGCGATCAGCGTCTACGTCGAGGTCGAGAACGAATTGGTCAACGCCTTCGTGCGCGACCAGGGCGCTGGCTTCGATCCGGCTGTCGTCCCCGCCGACCGGCGCGGGATCGCCGACTCGATCGTCGGCCGCATGGAGCGCCACGGCGGCAGCGCGACCGTGCACAGCCGGCCGGGCGCGGGCACCGAGGTCGTCCTCAAGCTGCCCAGGAGGGCGCCATGACGGTCCGCGTCTTCATCGTCGACGACCACGAGCTCTTCCGCTCCGGCGTCCGGTCCGAGCTCGGCGGCGACCTCGAGATCGTGGGGGATGCCGGGACCGTCGAGGACGCTGTGCCCGCGATCGTCGGGCAGCGACCCGACGTGGTGCTGCTCGACGTCCACATGCCCGGCGGAGGCGGTCGCGCGGTCATCGATGCCGTCCGTCCCGAGCGGCCCGAGGTCAAGTTCCTGGCGCTCTCGGTCTCCGATGCCGCGGAGGACGTCATCGGCATCATCCGCGCCGGCGCACGCGGCTACGTCACGAAGTCGATCTCCGCCGAGGAGCTCTCGTCGGCGGTCCACCGCGTCCACGACGGGGACGCGGTCTTCTCGCCGCGCCTGGCGGGCTTCGTCCTCGATGCGTTCGGTGGCGAGGCGCCGCAGCCGCTCGACCCGGAGCTCGACCTGCTGAGCAGGCGCGAGCGCGAGGTGCTGCGCTACATCGCACGCGGCTACACCTACAAGGAGGTCGCCCACGAGCTGCACATCAGCGTGAAGACCGTCGAGACCCACGTCTCATCGGTCCTGCGCAAGCTCCAGCTCTCGAGCCGATACGAGCTGACGCGCTGGGCGGCGGATCGCCGGCTCGTGTGAGCCCTCATTCCTGACTCGAACTGTCAGGTTCGGGTGGCATCATCGGTCCATGGCGATCCGACACGTAAATCCCCCATCGATGTTCTCAACACCGAACTTCTCGCAGGGCACGATCATTCCGGCCGGTGCCCGGATCCTCTTCGTCGGCGGCCAGAACGGCGTCGGAGCCGACAACAAGGTGGTCGGCGACACGCTCGAGGCGCAGACCGAGCAGGCGCTGCGCAATGTCCTGGCCGTCCTGGCCGAGGCCGGGGCAACGCAGGCCGACGTGGCGAGGCTGACGATCCACCTCGTCGAGGGACAGGATGTCGATGCCGGTTTCGCGGCGTCGCAATCGGTCTGGGGAGCGCATCCCACAGCCGTGACGGTGCTCATGGTGCCGGGCTTCGCGAATTCGGGCGTCCTCGTCGAGATCGACGCGATCGCCGCGCTCCCCGACTGAGGTATTGGATCGGTACCGAGCACGGCGTACAGTGAGTGCCCACATCATCGCCGCGACGAAGGAGCCGAGACCGTGGAGCAGCGATCGTTGTACGACCGACTAGGGGGCGAAGGGGCGGTGGCCGCGGTCATCGACGACTTCGTGGCCAGGTGCGCGGCCGATGAGCGCATCAACTCGAAGTTCGCCCGCACCGACGTCCCGCGACTGAAGGCGAAACTGGTCGAGCAGGTCACCGAGGCAACGGGCGGACCGCTCACGTATACCGGGCGCAGCATGAGCGAGACCCACGACGGCATGGCCGTCACTGCCGGCGAGTTCGACGCGCTGGTCGCGGACCTGGTGGCGACGCTCGACAGGTTCAACGTGCCGGCCGCCGAACAACAGGAGCTGCTGGGGGTCCTGGGGCCGCTGCGGAGCGACATCGTGGAGATCGAGTCGCCAGAAACCGGCACTCCCTTGCCCGACACCTACAAGACGGCGGAACCGCTGGCGCACGTCTAGGAGCCTGACTCCCGCGCCGCGCCCGCCGGCCCACGTGGTCCGGAGCGGGCGCAGAATGGCGCGGTGATCCTGCTCATCGGCATCGGCCTCGCGGTCTTCGTCTTCCCATACCCCTGGGGCATCCCGGTCGTCATCCTCGCCGCGATCCTCGAGTTCATCGAGACGTTCGGCACGTGGCGCTGGTCGCAGCGTGGGAAGGTGACGGTGGGTCCGGAGACACTGATCGGCGGCAGCGGGCGGGCCATCACCGACTGCCGGCCGGACGGCATGGTGCGCGTGCGGGGCGAGGACTGGCGAGCGCGCTGCGAGGCTGGGGTCTCCGCGGGCCATGCCATCCGCGTCGTCGGCCGAGAGCAGCTGACGCTGCTGGTCGAGCCAGCCGCCTGACGGGGCCCCGTGCCCGCAGTCGGCCCGCAGTCCACCCGCACTGGGCCCGCAGGGCGCCGAGCCTAGCGTCCCTCCAGAGGTCGCAGATGGCGGCCGAACAACAAGGAGGGCGAGATGCGCTCAGGTTTCAGGGCGGCCAGTCTGATCGTGGCGATCGTGGCTGTCTTCACCCTTGCCGCGCCCGTCGCAGCGGCGAACGAGTGGACGGTCTTCAAGCAGGCGGGCACGAGTGCCTTCGCCTCGAACGACACCTGTGACGACAACGGGGATGGGACGGCGACCTGCGACGGCCGGTCCATCCACGTGTTCGAGGGCATGCTCAGCGAGCCGGGCCAGCCCACCTTCAGGGGTGAGCAGGTCTGCTACAACGACTACCACGACACCTTCGACACGACCACCGGCGCGAGCATCGAGTCAAGTTTCGTGTTCGGATGCGCGCGCAACGCGGACACGCTGACCATTCGCAAGCTCACGTCGATATCCCTCGATCCGACCGTCATCGAGGTCATCGAGGCGACGTGCGATGAAACGGGATGCACGCAGTCCGAAGGCTCGATCTCGGTCCACGGAACCTGGACGGGCACCGGCCCGACCCTCAGCCAGAAGGGCAGGTTCCGGTTCGACGACGGCACCTGCATCCAGGTCAATGCCGACAAGAGCACGTCCCGCCAGGCGGCCTTCACCGGATCGATCGACGCAGCCGATGCCAGGCTGGGCCAGGGAAGCTTCACGTTCAAGACCACCTGCCCGCTCGGACCCTAGGAGCCAAATCTCGAAGAGGTGGCGGGGTCTCCGGACTCCGCCACCGCGCCGCGAGACGCTCGCCCGGCGACTGGGGGAAGATAACGTCGCGCAAGGGAGCGGGAGGGTCATGATCAAGGTCCGGCGCGACGCCGACATCTACGACATCGACGGAGGATGGTTCCGCGCCCGCTGGCACTTCAGCTTCGATCGCTACGAGGACCCGGAGCACGACTCGTTCGGCGCGATGCGCGTCTTCAACGACGACCGGCTCAAACCCGGTGCCGTCTGGCCGCTCCATCCGCATCGCGACGTCGAGGGGCTGACCTACGTCGTCGAGGGCACGTTCGGTCACCAGGACAACGTCGGCGGGCCGTTCGGCCCGCTTCCGGCAGGATCGGTCCAGCGCATGACCCTCGGGTCCGGCGCGCTCCACTCGGAGCTCAACGCTTCTCAAGACGAGCCGATGCGCTTCATCCAGATCTGGATCCTGCCCGACACGCCCGACCTTCCGCCGGCCGTCGAGCAGCGCGTCTTCACCACCGAGGACCGATCGAACCGGCTGCTGAAGGTCATCGGCCCGGAGGGCGACGAAGTGGTCAAGGTCCACCAGGACGCATCGGTCCACGTCGCTCGGCTGGACCCGGAAACCGAGGTCGTCCATCCCATCGGTCCCGGCCATGGCGTCTACGCCTACCTGATCGAGGGCGAAGCCACCTTCGACCGCGAGCGGCTCGCAACCGGCGACGCCGCCGAAGTCACCGATGCGGACTCGCTGGCGATCCGTGCTTCCCAGCCGTCTGAGCTGATCCTCGTCGACGTGCCGTTGGCGTTCGAGGCGGTCGGCGTCTGGCGCGGACGGATCTGAACGTCGCCGTTCAGTTCAGGAGGCTCTCCCAGTCCGGCGGGACGCGGCCGGCCGGACCGGGGACCGGCTGATCGGGCGGGTGGTGGTGCGGCGCGGCGAGCTCCGGACCCTCGCCGAACTGGTCCGAGGCGAAGTCGTAGAACCAGTCCTCACCCGGCTCGAAGCTCTGGATGATCGGATGATCCCCGGCCGCGGCATGGAGGCGTGCGTGCTGAGACGGTGATGTATCGCAGCAGCCGATGTGGCCGCAATGCGCGCATCGGCGCAGGTGATACCACCAGCCGTCGGTGGCCAGGCACTCGACGCAACCGGTCCCGCTGGGCGGGACGGCCGGGTCGATGGGCGCGATCTCGGGCATCGGTCACAGCCTACCTTGCCATCACGGACTGTACGGCGTTGACTGTTGGGATGACCGATGCGCAACGGCGATCCTCCCGCCGGCTGACCGCGATGCGCGTGCTGGCCATCGTGATGGCGGTCGGCGCGATCGGCTTCGGCCTGTTCACGGCCGTCTTCGGGATCGTCAACCCAGCGCAGCAGCCACATGCCTTCCACAACGTGGTGGTCGCCTCCCTGCTGATCGTGCTCTCCGCGCCGCCGGTGATCGCCGTGGCGCGGGCACCCGACCGGGCCATCCGCCCGCTCGTGATCCTCGCCGCGGTCGCGGGTGCCGGTCTGGCGACGATGGCGCTGAGCCTGACCGTCGATCCCTTCACCCTGCCGTTCGTGGTGCTCATCGGCGTGCTCTGGGCGCTTGTGCCGGATCGCGCCGGCGCGTTCCCACCCGGTCGCCCGAGCTTGACCCTCGCCTTGCTGGTGCTCGTCGCCGCGGGACCGCTCTTGATCTACGCCGCCGGCCAAGCCGAGCTCCAGCGCACCGATCACACCAGCGAGCATGCCGCGTTCTTCCATTGGGTCGAAACCTCGTTCTATTCGGTCGCTGTCCTGTTCCTCGGCGCCCTGGCGGCGCGGCGTCCGGGCTCCGATCGGCTCGCGGCGTGGATGGGCGGCGTCGCGCTGGCGCTCATCGGTCTCGGCGCCATCCTCCTGCCGGGGTATGCGTCAGCGCCACCGCCGCCGTGGGGCTGGGCGGCGCTGGTGGGAGGGGCGATCTTCGTGAGCGCTGCGGAGTTGGAGAGCCGGCGAACGACATAGGCGTTGAGGGCCCGCTACCATCGCGGGCAATGACGACTTCTGCTTTCGCCCCCGGAGCGATCACACCGCCGACGACCGTGTCCGCCTACGAGCCCGGCGTCTGCAACATCGGCCCGGCCGAGATCGCCCGACGGCGCCGTGCCGGGCATGCCGGCCTGCTCGCGACGGTCGGCCTGCTGGCCGCGCTGCTGCTGATCGACGTGCACCCGCTCGCGCGTCTCGCCGTGATCGTGCCAGCGACGATCTCGGCCTCGGGGTACCTCCAGGCAAGGCTGAAGTTCTGCGCCGGCTACGGGCAGCTCGGGGTCTTCAATCTCGGGCCACTCGGGGATCGCACCGCCATCACCGATGCCGACGCCCTGGCGCTCGACCGGCATCGGGCACGGCAGATCAGCTTCCTCTCGTTCGCGATCGGGCTCGCGGTCGGCGTCGTCGCGGTCCTGCTGCCGTCCTGAACCAGCCCGGTACCTGAGCGCACGGCCGATACACTCGCCACGTGAGCCAGCAGACGCTGCGTGGCACTGCGCACCCGCACCTGCTCGCGCCGATGCGCGGGCGCGACCCGCTCGAGCCGGGTCGGGCGGCAACACCGCTCGAGCTCTTCTTCGACCTCGTCGTGGTCGTCTCCGTGGCCCTGGCGTCGGATCGGCTCCATCACGCGATCCTCGAGGGCGTCGGGGTCGAGGCGCTGCTCAGCTACGCACTCGTCTTCTTCGGCATCTGGTGGTCGTGGGTGAACTTCACGTGGTTCGCATCGGCCTACGACACCGATGACGTCGCGTTTCGGCTCAGCGCCTTCGCGATCACCACCGGCGCGCTGGTGCTGGCGGCCGGGGTGCCGGCGGCGTTCGACGACCGCGATTTCACGCTGGCCGTCATCGGCTACGTGATCATGCGCGTCGCGCTCGTCACCCAGTGGATCCGCGTCATGCGCGACGACCCGGCGCGGCGCGAGACGGCCCGCCGCATCGTGATCGGTGTCACCCTCTGCCAGCTCGGATGGCTGACCCTGATCGTGGTGCCGGAGGTCTGGCCGGTCGCCTGGCTCGTGCTCGTGCCGGCCGAAGTACTCGTTCCGGTGTGGGCCGAGAGCGCCGAGCGGACGACCTTCCATCCCGAGCACATCGCCGAGCGGTACGGCCTCTTCATGATCATCGTGCTCGGCGAGTCGGTGCTCGCGGCGTCGCTCGCGATTCAGACCGTTATCGACGGCAACGGGCTGACCGGGGAGCTGATGGCGGTGATCGCCGGCAGCCTGCTGATCGTCTACTCGATGTGGTGGATCTACTTCGACCGGCCCGAGGAGCACCTGCTCGACTCGCGGGCGACCGCATTCGTGTGGAGCTACATCCACCTGCCGATCTTCGCCGCTGTCGCGGCGGTGGGCGCCGGGCTGGTGGTCGCGATCGAGGTCGCCTCGGGCGGCGCGGAACTCGCCCAGGTGGTCGTCGGCGCGTCGATCGGCGTTCCCCTGGCCATCTTCCTCATGAGCCTCTGGTTCCTCTACCTCCGCGCCATGGACGACTGGCTTCATCGGCTGGCCGTACCGGTGACGGCCGCGCTGGTCCTGGTCGCCACGCTCACGCCGTCGCCCGTGCTCGCCATCGGCCTCGTCATGGCCGGCCTGGTCGCGGTCAAGGTCATCCGCCGGGTGAGGAGCCACGCCGGCTCGGAGGTCGCCGCATCGGTCGAGTCGGTCCAGCCGTACTAGCGGCCAACCGGTTGCCGGGCCGGTGTAGAGTGCACGCGGGGATGCGCCAATGGCGCGTCCGAACCGCAGGAGTAGGAGTGGAATGGATCTGTTCGCCGCACTGATCGCAGTCGCCGTCGGGCTCGTGGCCTGCTTCTTTGGCTATCGTCTCTTCCGGGCGGTCCTCCCGGTCTTCGGATTCGTCGTCGGTGCCATCGTTGGCGCGCAGGCGGTCTTCCTCATCTTCAACGAGGGCTTCCTGACCACCACCCTCAGCATCATCGTCGCCGTGGTGGTCGGCATCGTGTTCGGGCTGCTGGCCTACTTCTTCTGGGCCCTCGGCATCGTCCTGGCCGTCGGCGGCATGGGCTTCGCCATCGGCAACGCGCTGCTCCCGGCCCTCGGGTTGGACCTGGATGTCGTCAGCTGGTTGCTCGGCCTCGCCGTGGGGGTGGGCTTCGCGCTCGCCGCAATCGTGCTCCGACTGCCTCGTGCGATCGTGGTCGCGGTGACGGCCCTGTGGGGTGCCGGGGCAACACTCGGTGGAGTGCTCGTCTTCCTGCAGCAGATCGAGCCGGAGGCGCTCGGCTACGGCGCGGTGGATGCGGTGGTGAGCGAGTCGTTCATCTGGCTCATCGCGTATCTCGGGCTGGCGGTGGTCGGCGCGGTCTGGCAGGCCCTGAACACCAGCGACATGGAAGCAATCTGGCTCGACGAGCCCGCGCAGAACACGGCTCACGTCCCGCCAACTCCGGGCTGAGCGAGCTCCCTCGCGTCAGGCGCCGGTGGCCGGAGGTCGCCGGCGCTTCTTCGTGGTCGCCTCAGACGGTGAAGTCGTCGGCTTCGCCGCGGCAGGCTTTGCCGATGCCGGCTTCGCGGATCGGCGCGGTGACCGCGTGGTCGTGCTCGCCGCGGCGGCGGGAGCAGTCGTGACGGCCGGCGGCGGCTCCGACGGTGCGGGCGTACCGCTGACAGCGACTGCCTCCGCAGGCCGGTCGGAGCGACCGGCGACCACGCCCGCCGCAACCACGCCGATGCCGACGAGGGCCAGCACGAGCGAGGTCCCGGCCAGGCCGCCGACGAGCGAGCTCACGATGTCGCCCACGGCCAGCCGTCCCTCCGGGGTTGCCGCGGCATCGATCACCTGGGCGGAGATGAGCTGGACGCCCAGCCACCCGACCAGCGCCGCGAGCGTGGCAGCCACGCCGATCCGGACCAGGCCGGCCGGGATGGAGGGTGCCAGCCACACGGCAAGCGCGCCGAGCAGCAGCGCCAGGATGAACAGCACCCAGAGCGCGAGGTCGAAGAGGCGGACCAGTCCCTGGGCGCGCTCCAGGGACGCCTCAGACGCGAGGCGCACCTGCCCGAAGTCGGACGGCAGGTCTCGGTTGATCACCCCTGCCAGCCGCTCGATGGCGGCAGTCGCGTCCTCCGACGACTCGAACGGCGGGATCTCGCGCTGGATGCCGATGACGTCGAGCCCCGCATTGACCACCGAGCGGAGCACCTCGGCCATCAACGGCACGAGATTGAGGCGCACCTCGCCCTCGGCGAGGACGATGTTCGGCAGCTGCTCCAGGTCGTCGCGCAGAAGGAGCACCGATCGCTCGTGCGCGACCTCGATCGTCCGGAGCAGGAGCTGCGTTCCCTCGGGCGACGTGATGAAGGTGGTCACGGCGTCGCGGATCCGCGTCTCGACGCCGGCCGCGATCATCGGTGCCAGGGAGTCGAGGCCGAGCCTGGCGTTGGCGAGGCGGCTCACGACCGCATCCGGCAGGTCGAGCGCCTCGGCCAGCCGGTCCAGCAGCCGAGCCTCGGTCTCGTTCAGCCGATCAGCAAGGCGCGTCTCAAGGCTCAGCGCCTCGACCAGCTGATCCCCGACCCGGTCGCTCACGACGGCCTGGACCGACTCGCTCACGACGATCGGCGAGACCGCGGCCATGAAGGCATCGGTATCGAGCACGGTCCGGTGCACCCAGAACCCGATCACGGACCCCGTCACCGCGATCCCCATGAGCACGACCATCACCCAACCGGCGATACGGCGCCACGCGCTTCGAGACTGGACGTCTTCCATGGTCGATGACCTCATTCGTTCGTCCGTGTCGCGTCGAGGAGCTCGGCGACGTTGGCGCGGAGGATGAAGATGCCGGCCGCGATCGCGGCGACGATGACCCCGAGTTGCCAGAAGTTCACGAAGACGATGACGGCCGCGGCGACGGCAAGTGCCCGGACCCAGGTGGCCAGCAGGCCGATCACGCCCCCCCGCAGGATCGACTCGAAGAGCACGAAGAGTCCGATCACGGCGGCCGCGATGGCGAGTCCGTACCGCGGGGAGAGGTACAGCACGAGCACCAGCACCAGGAGCATGAGACCGATGCTGACGGCCGCCCACGCCTCGAGCAGCCTCCCCGTCCGATCGGCACCGGGCGCGGTCGGAACCGGGATCCTGCGGAGATGCGCCTGGGGCGGCGGTCGCACGCCCCCCTCGGCATCCGCCCGGCGCCGCTTCAGGTCCGTGAGCCGCAGCTCATTCTCTTCGCGCTCCCGCTGGAGGTCCGTCAGCTCGGTGCGGAGCCGCTCCCGCTCGGTGATGCGCGACGGCGTGCGGCGCGCGTCGTCTGCGGACGCGCTGTCCTCGGCGCCGGCTGCCGCCAGGTCGTGCTCGAGCGAGGGAATCGCCGCCGCCAGCTCGGCCCGCCGTCGCTCGACGGCCTCCGCGCGCTCTTGGAGCAGAGCGGCCGCCATGGAGGGTGGCGGCTCGAGGTCGAGCTCGGCGAACGAGACCGGATCGGCCCACGACATGCGCACGCTGCGGTCGCGGTTGAACATCGGTCCGGCCGGAGCATCCTCGCCCTGAAACGGGTCCTGGACCGACATGCCCCACAGGCCGCTGTAGCCGGGAACCCATGGCTGGGTCTCGTCGATGACCACCGGCGACCAGACGCGTTCGGAGCCGGGACCGATGCTGACGCCATCGCCACGAGCGAAGTCGACGAACGCGATCGAGAGCATCCGCCCCTCGCTGCCGCGACGCCGACCGCTCATCACGCGCGACACCGCGTTCGCCAGACGCTGAACGAGGGTCGGGAGGCGCATCGGCTGCTCGGCGAGGTACTCGCCGGGCCGGAAGTACGACGCGTGCGACCCGGCGCCGGCGTACACGACCGGGTGATCGCCGACGAGGTCGAGCTGCTCGGCATCGTCCCACCGGCGGCGGAGGTCCCGACCGTGGTAGTCGTGCTGCGCGTACGCGGCCCAGACCGGATTGGCGCAGCCGTCGGCATCGGCGTCGAGGTAGACGAGCACCTGCTCCCAATCGGCCTCGTGGTCGTTCGCGCCGTTGAATCCCGAGCGCCAGTCGTTGAAGGCGTAGAAGAACCAGTACTGGAGCGCGGTCCAGGTGGCGGTCCGCACGACGCGCCCATAGTAGGGATGGACGAGGCTGTCCCCCTCCAGCGACCGATAGCGCAGCACCGCCCGCCGCGCCAGCGAGCCGGGCACCCGCCCGCGCGCCAGGAGCGAGATGGCGAAGAGCGCATCGATGAACCGCGACGCGTAGCCGACGCGCGCCAGCCGCCCACCTCCGGAGTGGAACCCGACCGCCTGGCGGCTCTCGCGCCGGAAGATCGTGGCGATGTCGTCCTCCGCGCCAGTTCCGGCAACGGTCAGGTAGTCGCGGACAGTCGTTCCATCGGTCGCCTCGTCGGCAAGCGTGACGTCCGACAGGGCGCCCTGCGCGCCGATCACCTCGTGATGGCCACTGCCGTCGCTGCGCATGCGGACCGCCGAGGCGAGGTAGGTCGCCACGCTCATGGGCAGGAACGACTCGCCACGCGTGTACCGCACGACCGGCTCGAAGGCGCGGAGCAGGTCAATGTCCGCTGCGTCGAGCCGTGGTCGCGCAGCGACGGGGGTTGCGGTGGCGGTCTCCGTCACGGTCATCGCGGTGGCGTGCCCATGTTGGCCGCGCGCATCTCCGGCGAGGTGACGAGGATCGCGCACAGCGCCAGGAGCGACATGGCGACGTAGTCGGGCGTCCCGAACCACCACAGTCCGATCTCGCCCGCCAGGTCCAGGCCGAGAACCCCCATCGCCAGAAGCCAGCCGAGGCGCCCGCCCGCCAGGAGGGCGAGTGCGGCGACCATGCTCAGCACGCCGAGACCGATCACCACGCCCACCCGATCGGGTGGCGTCGTGTCGAGGGCGAGCTGGACGAGGATGTTCACCCCCTTGGCGAAGAGGAGCACGACGGGAATACCCACGAGCAGCAATCGCTGACGCGTCCGCATCGCCGTGGCAGCTGGCTCGGATGCCAAGTGGCGCCTCCGTGTTGGTTCTCGCTCAGGATAGGCCAGCGATTCTCCAGATTCCGTCCCCCGACTCGGATGAAACCCGCTCGCTCGCCTGGCGCACGATTCGCCTGAATCTTGGTTCGCGCGTGGCGCATACTCCGACCCGACCGCCGCTCGCGCCGCGGGCAGCGGCAGCACAGAGGAGGTGCAAGCGAGCATGACCATCGCGTCAACCCCCGAGTCGGACGCAGGTAGCGGCCGCGGTTGGTTCATCGCCCTCGGCGTCGTCCTGGTGATCCTCGGCCTGGTCGCGCTGTTCAACGCGGTGGATGCGACCCTGGTGACCACGATCATCATCGGCTGGCTGCTGGTGATCGCCGGCATCGCGAACGTCATCGGTGCCTTCACCACGAGCAGCGGTCTCGGATGGCGCCTCGTGCAGATCCTGCTCGGGATCCTCTACGTCGTGGTCGGGTTCAACGTGATCGCCGATCCGCTGGCGGGAGCGATCGCCGTCACGATCGTGTTCGGCGCGATGCTCATCGCGGACGGCATCTTCCGGATCGTCGCGGTCTTCATGGACCGTGGGCCGAACGGGGTGTGGATGATCGTCCTGGCCGTGATCAACATCCTGCTTGGCCTGTGGCTGTGGACCGGGATCCCGTTGAGCGGGATTGCGATCGGGATCTTCGTCGGGATTCAGCTCCTGGTCGCCGGCATGGCGTGGATCATCATGGGCTTCATGTCGGGTCCGTCGGAGGCCCCCGCGGGCGCCTGAGTACGCGCACTGGGGCGGGCGGACCGATGCGATACATGCGCGTCTGGGTCCGGGCGCTGTTCGACGGCTTCCGCGATCCCGCCGCCCGGCCCCTCTACATCGCGGCCTTCGGGCTGCTGTCGATCGGCACGATCTTCTACGCGCTCGTCGAGCGCTGGACGCTTCTCGACGCGCTGTACTTCAGCGTGACGACCCTGGCCACGGTTGGCCTGGGCGACCTCGCCCCCGAGACCGATCTCGGCAAGGTCTTCACGATCTTCTACATCCTCGCCGGCGTCTCCGTCATCCTCGCCTTCGCCAACGCGGTCCTGGAGCGGGCCGCGAAGGGCCAGCGGGAACAGCAGCGCCCGGCCGAGCCGGCGCCACTGGAGCGCGAGCCCTGAGGCACGAACGGGCGGCGGGCGTGCCGCGCCGGTATCGGTCAGGCGGTGACCTCCGCCGGCATCGGGCTCATCAGCTGGAAGTAGTTGTCGTCCGGGTCGGCGAAAGTGGCGATCTGCCCCTCGTCCGATGACTCGTCCATGCCGTACGGCTCGGCGATGACCGTCGCGCCCGCCGCCTTGAACCGATCGAAGCTGCCCTTCACGTCTGGGGTCTCGATGTTCCAGATGATCCGCCCCGGGTGGACGTTCTTGCCCTTCACCTGGTCGTGCGGCCCGATGGTGACGGCTCCGGAGCCGATCATCCAACCGACATAGCCGCCCTCGTTCCAGGTCGGCTCGCCGAAGAGCTTCGTGTAGAAGTCGACCAGGCGCTGTGGGTCCTCCGAGCCGATCAGGATGCTGTTCAGGTTCATCGGTGCTCCTTCATGAGTCGCGTGCGGTGCTCATCGGTCCATGGGCCTGCAAGAGGCTGGCCGGGCGATAGGATCGACGGGTGACGACGGCGCACATCGACGACGACCAGCGGCGCGCGCGGCTCGGTCTGCGCCATCTGCTCGCCGATGGCAGGCGGGCATCCTCGGTCGCCGATGCCGCCGCCGCGCTGGTTGTGCTCCACGCGACCGACCCGGCCACCGTATTCCTCGAGGCCCGGGCACGCATGGTCGAGTCATCGCCATCGTCGATCGAGCGAGAGCTGTACGACGAGCCGACGGTCTTCCGCATGCTGGCGATGCGCCGCACTCTGTTCCTCATGCCGTTGCCCGACGTGGCGCTCGTCCACGCCGCGGCGTCGCGTGGGGTCGCCGATCGAGAGCGACCACGGACGCTGAAGATGCTGGCCGATGCCGGCATTTCTACCGATCCGGCCGCTCACCTGGCGGAGCTGGAGGAGCGCGCCCTCGCCGCCATCCGCGAGCACGGCAGTTTGTCGACCACCGAGGTTCGGCAGGTCGATCCGCGGCTCGGCGAGCGGATCATCACCTCGCCGGGGAAGCGCTACCAGGGCAGCCTCGGCGTGGTGTCGCGGGTCGTCCACCACCTCGCGCTTGACGGAAGGATCGGGCGCGGACGGCCGCGGGGAACGTGGGTCAGCGGCCAGTTCCGCTGGAGCCCGATCGAACGCTGGTTCCCTTCGGGGATCTCGCCGCTTCCCGTCGAGGAGGCGCGCGCCGAGCTCGTGCGGCGCTGGCTCCGCGCGTTCGGCCCGGCAACCCGCGACGATGTCCGGTGGTGGACCGGCTGGACCGTCGGCCACACCCTGCAGGCGCTCGAGGCGACCGACGCCATCGAGGTGTCGCTGGACGGCGGGGCCGTCGGGTACGCCCTGCCGGACGATCTCGACCCGGTTCAGCCGCCCGCTTCGTGGGTCGCGCTGCTGCCCGCCCTCGATGCCACCACCATGGGCTGGACCGGGCGCGACTGGTACCTCGGTCCGCATCGACCGCAGCTCTTCGACACGGCCGGCAACGCCGGACCGACGATCTGGGTCGACGGCCGCATCGTCGGCGGCTGGGCGCAGCGCCGCAGCGGCGAGGTGGTGCCGAGGCTGCTCGAGGACGTCGGTGCCGAGGTCCAGCGGCGGATCGAGGCGGAGGCGGGGCGCCTCGAGGCGTGGATCGGGCCTGCGCGCGTGACCGGGAGCTTCCCGACCCCGCTCGAAATAGGGTTGCAGAACTAGCACAGCGTCCGCTCCCGGGCAATTTACGGCCAGGTTGACTCGTGATTCGGCGCCAACTTCGCCGTTAGCTTCGCTCCGGGGCAAGTTTGTCGTGCGTCCAACCCTAGAATCGGTCCATGAAAGCAACGGTCGTCCTTCCCGACCAGGCAAACACCCTCCAGCTGTACGAGACCGCCTTCCGCTGGGGCATCGGCGCGGACCAGACCGATGGCGCGCTGAGCATGCTCGAGGTCACCATCCCGCCACGGACGCTCATCAAGCCGCACCTCCACACGCGCGAGGACGAGTTCTCGCTCGTCCTGTCGGGACCGATCGGCGTGCGCACCGCCGACGACATCGTCGAGGAAGTCCCGACCGGCAGCTGGCTGATCAAGCCGCGATCGGTGCCGCACGCGATGTGGAACGTCGGCGACCAGCCCGCCCGAGTGCTCGAGGTGGTCACTCCCGGCGGCCTCGAAAAATACTTCGAGGAGATCGCGCCGATACTGAGGGAGCACGGCCCGGAGTGGACGAAGCGCTACAACGCCGCCGCCGACGCCTACGGCCTCGACATCCTCGACGACTGGACCGATGAGCTGAAAGCCCGCTACGGGATCAAGCTCTGACAGCCGCGGGTCGATCTGCCAGGTAGAAGTCCCGCATCACCGGAGCGAGGATCTCGGGCGCGACTCCGTGCCACTCGCCCTCGAGCGTGCGATGGATGCCGTTCGGCAGGGCCTCGGCGGCGGCCCTGGACCATTCGTGCAGGCGCTCGTCGCTCGCGGTGCTGTCGACGACGAGCGTCGGCGTGGCGATCGACGCCAGTCGCTCGACGGAGAAGCCGGCGGTGATGCGCGTGTCGTAGACGAGCGTGTGCGCGAGGGCTTCCGCGGCCGGCCACCACGGCGCGTCGCGCATCCCGGCGAGCATCTCCTCGGGCACGCCGATGCTGCGGTTGAAGTGCAGGAACGCGTCGCCTCGTCGCCCGGCTTCGACCAGCTCGGCCACCTCGGCGCCGAGGTCCTCGCCCTCCGGCTCGGGCTCGAAGGCGAGCGGCGGCTCGAGCAGCGCCAGCTTGCGGATCGGCAGGCCATCGGCCGCTGCCCTCAGGGCGAGGACCGCCCCTGACGAGAAGCCGTAGACGAAGGCGGAGCCGCCGGCGACATCGATGACCGCGCCGAGATCCTCGATCTCGCGTTCGACCGCGTACGGCAGCGTGTCGCCGCTCTCCCCGCGCCCACGCCGGTCGTAGGTGATCGCTGTGAAGTCGGACGCGAGCTGCTCGGCCAGCGGGGTCAGCAGCCCGAAGCCACGGAAGCCACCGGCGGGGTCGACCAGGACGACGGGTGGCCCGTCACCGATGCTGGTGTAGCCGATGGTCGTTCCGTCGCGAGACCGAACGGTGGGCATGGCTGATTCACCTCCACAGTGTGGTTCGTGTCTCTGACCGATCAGCGGATCGGGATTCATCGGTCACACTGGCGATCCAACCCAGAGAGGTGCTCCATGGTGGACTTCAAGCTCGAGGCGATCGTGCTTCCGGTATCGGACGTCGATCGCGCGAAGGCCTTCTACGCCGACAACTGCGGCTTCATCTGCGACGTGGACCATCAGCCCAACGAGAATTTCCGCGTCGTGCAGTTCACGCCGCCCGGATCGGCCTGCTCGATCACGTTCGGCATCGGCATGTCGACGAAGGAGCCGGGCAGCTACGAGGGCCTGCACCTGGTGGTGACCGATATCGAGGCGGCCCGCGCCGAGCTCGTGGCCCGCGGCCTCGACATCAGCGAGCCGTTCCACTTCGGCCCGGAGGGCCAGACGCCGGGGGTCGATCCCTCTCGCCAGGACTTCGGGACGTACTGCACCTTCAGCGACCCCGACGGCAACGGCTGGCTGCTCCAGGAGGTCCCGAGCCGCGCGTCCACAGGCTGATCGTGGACGTTCGTACCGGTTCGCCGTTGTCCGGCGCCCGCTAGCATGCCCCCCGACGCGGTGCGAGCCTGCACCGCCGCGGAACGTCCACCAGTGAGACTCGATGACCCGATTCCCCCGCGCGCTCCCGATCGCCGCGCTGATCGTGCTGGCAGCATGCACGCCCACCGCTGACGCCAGCCCATCCGCCGAGCCCACCCCAACGCTCGAGCCGACGCCATCGGCGACCCCCGAGCCGACACCGTCCGCGGACGAGTCCGACTCGCCCGGCGCGACCCCATCCTCGAGCCCGATCGAGGGTGAGGGCGGCTTCACGTGGGACTCGAACGAAGAGGCCGATGCGCTCTTCGAAGAGACCTTCGGCTGCGAGAACCTCGACGACGGCTACCAGGTCGACTTCCCCGCCGAGTGGAACGCGAACGCCGAGATCGGCGGCGTGCCCCCGTGCAGCTGGTTCGCGCCGACCGAGTACGAGACCGGGGCCCCCGGCCAGCTGCCGGACGAGGTGGCGATCGAGATCTTCGTGATCGACGGCGAGCGGATCCACGACGGTGAGGAGGGCGAACGCGACGAGGGCTTGATCGGTGCGACGCAGTCGGCCTACCGGGTCGAGGTCACCGACGGCGGCGAGACCGCGTACGAGTACGTCGTCCAGCTCGGACCCACCCTCGAAGACGGCCCGAACCTCGTCGCGCGCACGACGAGCCGAGATGGGCGGCGACTTCGACCTCAACCGTGCCGTGCTCGACCGGATGATGGCGACGATGGAGTTCATCGGCACCATCCAGTGAGGCGTCCCGCTCGCTAGCATGGCGCGCGTGACCACAGCCACCGCACCCACCGCCCTCGACCGACTCGCCGATGCCTACTGGGAGGCCTTCGTCCGGCGCCATCCGACCTTCGCCACGGCCCTCGGCGACCGCAGGTTCGACGATCGGCTCGAGGACTACTCGAGCGAGGCCAACGACGCCTGGCGCGCCCTGCTCGACGGCTTCGAGCGCGAGCTCGCCGACATCGGCGAGGGGGGCGACCCGACCACGCGGGCCGCGCTCGCCGAGGCGCTGCGCGCCGACCGGGCCATCCTCGACGCCGACGTCGCGGCCTTCAACGTCGACCCGATGAACGGGCCGCAGGTCGAGCTGCTGAACATCCCCTCCTACCAGCCGATCCGCTCCCCTGCCGAGGCCGATGCGCTCCTGGAGCGCTGGCGCGACATGCCGCGCCACCTCGACCAGGCGACGGCCGACCTGCGTCGCGGCCTGGCCGAGGGCCGCGTCGGCGTGGCGACGCTCTGCACCAAGGTCATCCAACAGCTCGACGAGCTGCTGGCGAAGCCCGACGCCGAGTGGCCGCTGGCCGACCCCGCGCGGGAGGCGCCGGAGATCCGCGAGCGGCTGGTGGACGTCATCGGTCAGGAGATCAGGCCCGCCTTCGAGCGCTACCGCGGCGTGCTCGTCGACGAGATCGCCCCGGCCGCCCGTCCGGATGACCGCCCCGGCCTGGCGCACATCCCCGGCGGTGCGGAGGCGTACCGGCTGCTGACCCGCGCGCACACCTCGCTCGACGTCGTGCCGGAGGAGGTGCACGCCATCGGCCTCGAGGAGATCGCGCGGATCGATGCCGAGTTCGTCGAGCTCGGCGCCCGCCTGCTCGGGACCGATGGATTGCCCGCGACCCTGCATGCGCTGCGCGAGGACCCGGCGCTGCACTTCGCCACCCGCGAGGAGATCGAGGCGACCGCGCGGGCGTCGCTCGAGCGCGCCAACGGCGCCATCGGTGAGTGGTTCGGCAGGCTGCCGAAGGCGCCGTGCGAGGTCGTCGTCATGCCGGCGCACGAGGAGAAGCACTCGACCATCGCCTACTACCGCGAGCCGGCCGCGGACGGGAGCCGCCCGGGCCAGTACTACGTCAACACCTACGCCCCCGAGACCCGGCCGCGCTACGAGGCGGAGACGCTCGCCTTCCACGAGGCCGTGCCGGGCCATCACCTCCAGCTGGCGATCATGCAGGAGGTGACCGAGCTTCCCGCCTTCCGTCGCTTCAACGGCAGCACCGCCTATATCGAGGGCTGGGGCCTGTACACCGAGCGCCTGTCGGAGGAGATGGGCCTCCTGTCGAGCGAGACCGATCGGTTCGGCGTGCTCTCACTTCGACGCCTGGCGCGCCGCGCGGCTGGTCGTCGACACCGGCATGCACGCGCTGGGCTGGACGCGGCAGCAGGCGATCGACTTCATGGTCGAGCACACGGCCCTCGGCGAGAACAACATCGCCAACGAGGTGGACCGATACATCAGCTACGCCGGCCAGGCGCTGGCCTACAAGCTCGGCCAGCTCGAGCTGCTGCGGCTGCGCGCCGAGGCGCGCGATCGGCAGGGTTCGCGCTTCGACATCCGGCGCTTCCACGACGCCGTGCTGGAGCAGGGCGCGTTGCCGCTGCCGGTCCTGCGCGGGGTCGTCGAGCGCACGCTGACCTAGAGCGCCCGATGGTCGATCGTCGCGACCCGTACCGGATCCTCCAGGTCCAGCCCGACGCCGATCCGGACGTCATGCGCGCCGCCTACCGGGTGCTCGCCCGCAAGCTCCATCCCGACGCGGGCGTGCCCCTGGACGAGTCCGCCGAGCGGCGCATGGCCGACCTCAACTGGGCCTGGTCCGTGGTGCGCGATCCCGGTCGGCGGTCGGTGTGGGAGTCCGATCGCCGTCGCGCTCCCCCACCGACGCCGCGCGAGGATGCGACACACGGCGCGCCACGCGGTCCCCTGGGTGCTGATGGCGCCGACATGCGGCTCGACTTCGGCCGCTACGAGGGCTGGACCCTCGGGGAGGTCGCGACGCGCGATCCGGATTACCTCGACTGGCTCCGGCGCCACGCCTCCGGCGCGCGCTACCGCGACGCGATCGACGTACTGCTGCGGAAGTATCGGCCCAAGGGCTGACCCTGGCGAGCCTCAGTCGCCGCCCTCGGCAGGACTCGTCGCCTCGTCCGGGACCCCGAGCTGCTCCTGCGGGTTCGCGCCGGGGCGCTCGTCGACGCCCTGGTCCTTGAGATGGCGCTCCTGCTCGGACTTCTGTTGCTTGTGGTCTTCGCGAGCTGCGCCTGGTCCACGTTCTCGTTGACCCGGTCCTGTGGGATCGGGTTTCGCCGGCATCACTCATGCGCCGATGCATCGCACGCCGTGCGCCAGATGCCGAAAGGCGGGCCATACAGCCCGCCTTTCAGGATTACGGTCGATTGGCCCGGCTAGATGACAGGTGGTGGTGCGAACCTCCAGTCGCGCTGGTAGGCGGAGTTCTTTGCCACCGCCACTGTGTGTTCAGGTGCGGTCGGAGCTGTCAGGGTGGCGCCCACCTGCTTGCCGGCGCTGAAGATCTTGGCGCTGCTGTAGGCCGTCGGATACGTCGCACCGACCGATGCACCGCCTCCGTCACCCATGATTCGGATCTTCGCGTTTACGGTGCCGGTGGCGAAGTTCCAGGATGCCGTATTGCAGCCGCCGTCCAATCCGTCGAGCGATGAGCATCCCTGACCATCGAACAACACATAGTTGCCAAGGGAGTCGGTCTTCGCGACGGCCCAATTGGATCCTTGCTCAATCCGCACCCACGTGCCGGGGAGGGCGTCACCGGTATCGCGATCGGTCAGCTGACCGTAGAGGAATGTGACCTTCTTTCCTCGACCCCAGATGCTGGTGCTTGACGAGCTCTCGCCCACGAGGATTCCGGTGGTCTTGTCTCGGATCAGAATGTCCGACTGGAAGGGGCCGTACGGGATCGGCCGCTGCGTGAAGTTGGCGGCAACGGTGTCGCCCTTCTTGCCGTAATCCAGGTGAGCAGTCACCCAGACGGTCGCCCCTGCGGGCACGTTGTGGACGTTGACCGTTCCATCCGCGCCTGAGCAGGCGTTCTGCGTCTGCGTCGCGCAGCGATTGGTGAGGTTGCTGGACCAGTCGCGCCACGTATCGAGCGAATCGGTCGACAGACGGACGTAGGCATGCAGTGGCTGTCCACTGGCTGTCTGGGTTTCGAACTCAGCCGGCCAGTTCAAGCGGAACTCGAACGTGGTGGAGCCAGGGAAGGTGTTGACGGCCCGCTGGTGATAGTAGAACTGGCCCGGATTCGTGGCGTTGATCACGTTCTTGTTGTTCATGAGGATCTCGAAGTCTGTGATCGTCCACGGTCCAAGGTCTTCCTTCAGCTGGAAGGCCGAGTTCGTGATCGTGCTCGTCGAGCCGATGACCCGCGGCACGATCTCAGTCGAGGCAGTGTCGGTGTCGTTGGCGGCGTTGTCGTCGTCTGTTTCGTTAGCGGTGATCGTCGCCGTGTTAGTCAACGTCCCGGGAGCCATCGGATAGGTCGTGGAGACGACGATCGTCCACGTGACGCTGTCCCCGGCCGCAACGCCGGCGCTGGTGCAGGTCACTGTGCCAGCCGAGTGGGCGCAGCCAGGGCTGGCCGACACGAAGGTGGTTCCGGCCGGGAGGGCGTCGGTCACCGTGAACCCGGCATTGTCAGAGGGGCCCAGGTTCTCGACCGTGAGGGTGTACGTGATCTGGTCTCCACCTGAGGCCGTTGCCGTTGCCGTCTTTGCCAACTCGAGGTCGGCCAGGGTCTGGACCTCGGTCACGACCGTGTTGGAGGTGTTGTCGTCCTCGTCGTCGTCGTCGGTCGTCGAGTCGGCGGTGGCGAAGTTCGACAGCTCGGTGCCGTCGGCCACGTTGGCCGGGACGTCGGCGGTGATCTTGATCTTGATGGTGGCGTCGGCGGCCAGGGTGGCCAGGGTGGTCGAGCCGGTCCAGGCATCCTCAGCGTCGCAGTCGGTGGCGGGGGCGCTGTAGGTGCAGAACAGCTCGCCGGTCAGCTCGGCCGGCAGCGCGTCGCTGACCAGCACGGCCTGGGCATCCGAGGGGCCGCCGTTGCTGACGGTCAGGGTGTAGGTCAGCGACTCACCGGCGATGACGGTGGCCGGACCCGACTTGGTGATCGACACGTCGGCCAGGGTCTGGACCTCGGTCACGACCGTGTTGGAGGTGTTGTCGTCCTCGTCGTCATCGTCGGTCGTCGAGTCGGCGGTGGCGAAGTTCGACAGCTCGGTGCCGTCGGCCACGTTGGCCGGGACGTCGGCGGTGATCTTGATCTTGATGGTGGCGTCGGCGGCCAGGGTGGCCAGGGTGGTCGAGCCGGTCCAGGCATCCTCAGCGTCGCAGTCGGTGGCGGGGGCGCTGTAGGTGCAGAACAGCTCGCCGGTCAGCTCGGCCGGCAGCGTGTCGCTGACCAGCACGTCCTGGGCATCCGAGGGGCCGCCGTTGCTGACGGTCAGGGTGTAGGTCAGCGACTCACCGGCGATGACGGTGGCCGGGCCCGACTTGGTGATCGACACGTCGGCCAGGGTCTGGACCTCGGTCACGTCCGTGTTGGAGGTGTTGTTGTCCTCGTCGTCGTCGTCGGTCGTCGAGTCGGCGGTGGCGATGTTGGACAGCTTCGGTGCCGTCGGCCACGTTGGCCGGGACGTCGGCGGTGATCTTGATCTTGATGGTGGCGTCGGCGGCCAGGGTGGCCAGGGTGGTCGAGCCGGTCCAGGCATCCTCAGCGTCGCAGTCGGTGGCGGGGGCGCTGTAGGTGCAGAACAGCTCGCCGGTCAGCTCCGGCCGGCAGCGTGTCGCTGACCAGCACGTCCTGGGCATCCGAGGGGCCGCCGTTGCTGACGGTCAGGGTGTAGGTCAGCGACTCACCGGCGATGACGGTGGCCGGACCCGACTTGGTGATCGACACGTCGGCCAGGGTCTGGACCTCGGTCACGACCGTGTTGGAGGTGTTGTTGTCCTCGTCGTCATCGTCGGTCGTCGAGTCGGCGGTGGCGAAGTTCGACAGCTCGGTGCCGTCGGCCACGTTGGCCGGGACGTCGGCGGTGATCTTGATCTTGATGGTGGCGTCGGCGGCCAGGGTGGCCAGGGTGGTCGAGCCGGTCCAGGCGTCCTCAGCGTCGCAGTCGGTGGCGGGGGCGCTGTAGGTGCAGAACAGCTCGCCGGTCAGCTCGGCCGGCAGCGCGTCGCTGACCAGCACGGCCTGGGCATCCGAGGGGCCGCCGTTGCTGACGGTCAGGGTGTAGGTCAGCGACTCACCGGCGATGACGGTGGCCGGGCCCGACTTGGTGATCGACACGTCGGCCAGGGTCTGGACCTCGGTCACGACCGTGTTGGAGGTGTTGTCGTCCTCGTCGTCGTCGTCGGTCGTCGAGTCGGCGGTGGCGAAGTTCGACAGCTCGGTGCCGTCGGCCACGTTGGCCGGGACGTCGGCGGTGATCTTGATCTTGATGGTGGCGTCGGCGGCCAGGGTGGCCAGGGTGGTCGAGCCGGTCCAGGCATCCTCGAGCGTCGCAGTCGGTGGCGGGGGCGCTGTAGGTGCAGAACAGCTCGCCGGTCAGCTCGGCCGGCAGCGCGTCGCTGACCAGCACGTGCCTGGGCATCCGAGGGGCCGCCGTTGCTGACGGTCAGGGTGTAGGTCAGCGACTCACCGGCGATGACGGTGGCCGGACCCGACTTGGTGATCGACACGTCGGCCAGGGTCTGGACCTCGGTCACGACCGTGTTGGAGGTGTTGTCGTCCTCGTCGTCATCGTCGGTCGTCGAGTCGGCGGTGGCGAAGTTCGACAGCTCGGTGCCGTCGGCCACGTTGGCCGGGACGTCGGCGGTGATCTTGATCTTGATGGTGGCGTCGGCGGCCAGGGTGGCCAGGGTGGTCGAGCCGGTCCAGGCATCCTCAGCGTCGCAGTCGGTGGCGGGGGCGATGAAGGTGCAGAACAGCTCGCCGGTCAGCCGGCCGGCAGCGCGTCGCTGACCGCGGCCGGGCGTCGGAGGGGCCGCCGTTGGCGACGGTCAGGGTGTAGGTGTTGCGTCTCACCGGCGACGCGTGTCGCCGCTGCCGCGACTTGTCGATCGACACGTCGGCCGAGCGGTCGACGTCGTGTCACTCGGTGTCGGTGTCGTTGTCGCTCCTCGGGGTCATCGTCGGTCGTCGCTCGGCCGGTGGCGCTGTTGGCAGCTCGGTGCCGTCGGTCACGTCGGCCGGGCACGTCGACGGTGATCTTGATGTGATAGTCGGCGTCGCCGGCCGGGCGACGTGGTCGAGCCGCAGGCTCCTCAGCGTCGCAGAGCCCTGGCGGGGGCGGCTGCAGGTACAGAGCCGCTCGCCGGTCAGCCGGCCGGCAGCGTGTCGGTGACCAGCATGGCCGGGCGTCGGAGGGGCCGCCGTTGGCTGACGGTCAGGGTGTAGGTGTTGTTGTCTCGCCGGCGATGACGTGTGGCCGCGTCCGGACTTGGTGATCGCCACGTCGGCCGAGGGTCGGACCGTCGGTCATGACCGGTGTTCGAGTGTGTTGTCGGCCTCGTCGGGATCGTCGGTCGTCGAGTCGGCCGTGGCGCTGTTGGTCAGGTCGCGCCGTCGGCCACGTCGGCGGGACGTCGACGGTGATCGTGATGTTTTCGTGGCGCCGCCGGCCGCGGTGGTCCAAGGTGGTCGAGCCGGTCCAGGCCTCGAGGTGCGAGCGGTGCAGGGGCGCGTAGGTGCAGAAGTCGCGTGGTCAGCCCGGCCGGCAGGGTGTCGGTGACGCAGCACCGCCTGGGCGTCGGAGGGGCCGTCGTTGGTGACGGTCAGGGTGTAGGTGGTCGGCGGCTGACCGGCGACGACGGTCGCGCCGGGCCGGCCTTGGCGATCGACACGTCGGCCAGGGCGATGACCGTCGGTGTCCTCGGTGTCGGTGTCGTTGGCGCCACGGGATCGTCGTGGTGGTCGCTGACCGACACGGCGTTGGTGATCGTGCCCAGGTGGAGCTGTCGACGCTGACGGTGATCGTGCGCGTGGTGCTGCCGCCCGCGGCGAGCGTGCCGAGCGTGCAGTCACTCGTGAGCCAGGCGCTGTAGGAGCAGCCCGCCGAGGCCGAGACGAAGGTCACGCCCGCCGGCAGCGCGTCGGTGACGACGACGCCCTGAGCGTCGGAGGGACCGTCGTTGGTGACGGTCAGCTGTAGCGTGATCGAGTCCTGACCGGCGACGACCGTGGCGGCCTCGAGAAGTCGACGGCGTCCTCGTCGCCGTCGCCGTCGTCCTTGGTGACCGAGACGTCGGCGTCGGCGATGACCGCGGTGTCCTCGGTGTCGCTGTCGTTGGCGGCCACGGGATCGGTCGTGGTGGTCGTGACCGACACGGCGTTGGTGATCGTGCCCAGCGTCGAGCTGTCGACGCTGACGGTGATCGTGCCGCGTGATGCTGGCGCCCGCCGCGAGCGTGCCGACGGTGCACGTCACATCGTGAGCGTGCACGCGCCCTGTAGGTGCGGCCCGACCGAGGCGGACACGAAGGTCACGCCCGCCGGCAGCTCGTCGGTGACGACCACGCCCGAGCGTCGGACGGACCGCCGTTGGTGACCTCCAGCGTGTAGGTGATCGAGTCCTGACCGGCGACGACCGTGGTCGGCCCCGAAGTCGACGGCGTCCTCGTCGCCGTCGCCGTCGTCCTTGGTGACCGACACGTCGGCAGGGCGATGACGGCGGTGTCCTCGGTGTCGCTGTCGTTGGCGGCCACGGGATCGGTCGTGGTGGTCGTGATCGACACGGCGTTGGTGATCGTGCCCAGCGTGGAGCTGTCGACGCTGACCGATGATCGTCCGCGTGATGCTGGCGCCGCCGAGCGTGCCGATCGTGCGCGTCATCGTGAGTCATGCGCGCTGTAGGAGCAGCCCGGCGAGGCCGACACGAAGGTCACGCCGGCCGGCAGCTCGTCGGTGACGACCACGCCCTGCGGCGTCGGACGGACCGCCGTTGGTGACGCTCAGGCGTGTAGGTGATCGAGTCCTGACCGGCGACGACCGTGGTCGGCCTGAAGTCGACGGCGTCCTCGTCGCCGTCGCCGTCGTCCTTGGTGACCGAGACGTCGGCGCAGGGCGATGACCTCGGTCTCCTCGGTGTCAGTGTGTCGTCTGGCGCACCTCGGATCGTCGGTGTCGCTGGTGATGGTGGCACGCTTGGTGATCGTGCCAAGCGGTCGAGCTGTCGACGCGTGACCGATGATGGGCCGCGTCGGCGCCGGCGCCCGCGGCGAGCCGTGCCGAGCGTCGCAGTCCTCGATGCGCGGAGGGCGCTGTGGAGCAGCCGAGCCGACGGTCACGCCCGCCGGCAGCGCGTCGGTGACGACGACGGCCTGAGCGTCGGAGGGGCCGTCGTTGCTGACGGTCAGGGTGTAGCGTGATGCGGTCCTGACCGGCGATGACCGTGGGCCTCGAAGTCGACGGCTCCTCGTCGCCGTCACCGTCGTCCTTGGCGATCGAGACTCGGCCAGTGACGCGGTGTCCTCGGTGTCAGTGTTGTTGTCGTCCTCGGGATCGTCGGTCGTCGAGTCGGCGGTGGCGAATTCGTCACTGGTGATCGTGGCCACGTTGGCCGGGCTGTCGACGGTGATCATGATCTTGATCGTGCGCGTCGGCGGCCAGGCGGCCAGCGTGCTCGAGCGGTCGCAGGCACTCCTCAGCGTCGCAGTCGCTGGCGGGGGCGCTGTAGGGCAGAACAGCTCGAAGCGGGTCAGCTCGCCGGCAGCGCGTCGCTGACGTAGCACGCCCTGAGCATCGGAGGGGCCGCCGTTGCTGACGGTCAGGGTGTAGAGTCCTAGCGACTCACCGGGGCCTCGAAGTCGACGGCGCCTCTCGCCGTCACCGTCGTCCTTGGTGATCGACACGTCGGCGCAGGGCGATGACGGCGGTGTCCTCGGTGTCGCTGTTGCGTTGGCGGCCCCCGGATCGGTGGTGGTCGTGATCGACACGTGCGTTGTTGGTGCGTGCCCAGCGTGGAGCTTCGACGCTGACCGTGATCGTAGCGGCTGATGCCGCCGCGGCGCCAGCGTGCCGATGAGCAGGTCACATCGTGCGTCAGCGGCGGCGTAGGTGCAGCCGGCCGAGGCGGACACGAAGGTCACGCCAGCCGGCAGCTCGTCGGTGACGACCGACGCCGACCGCGTCGGACGGGACCGTCGTTGGTGACGCTCAGGCGTGTAGGTGATCGAGTCCTGACCGGCCACGACGGTGGTGGCCTCGAAGTCGTCGGCATCCTCGTCGCCGTCGCCGTCGTCCTTGGTGACCGACACGTCGGCGCAGGGCGATGACGTCGGTGTCCTCGGTCGTCGCTGTTGCGTTGGCGTTGTCGCCCTCGATCGGTGGTGGTCGCGATCGACACGTGCGTTGTTGATGGTGCCCAGCGTGGAGCTATCGACGCTGACCGTGATCGAGCGCCTGGTGCGCGCCGGGCGCCGGGTGCCGATGCGTGCAGGTCACATCGTGCAGCTCAGCGCGGCGTAGGTGCAGCCGGCCGAGGCGCGACACGAAGGTCACGCCAGCCGGCAGCGCGTCGGTGACGACCACGCCCGGCGGCGTCGGACGGACCGTGGTTGGTGACGCTCAGGCTGTAGGTGATCGAGTCCTGACCGGCCACGACGGTGGTGGCCTCGAAGTCGTCGGCATCCTCGTCGCCGTCGCCGTCGTCCTTGGTGACCGAGAGGTCGGCCAGGGCGATGACGGAGTTGGAATCGGTCGCGGTGTTATTGGTGGCGATCGGATCCGGCTTGGTCGCGCAGACGGAGACCGAGTTGACCTGCGGGCTCGCTGTCGCGCTCGCCGGCACCGTGTAGGTGACGGTAACGGTGGCGGTCGAGCCGCTGTTCATCGTCCCGATGGCATACGTGAAGCTGGGGCTGCCGGCCAGGTGCCTTGCGACGGCGTAACAGTGCCGCGCGCAAACCCCGAGGGCCATGTATCGGAGAGCGTCACGTCGGGCCCATGGCCGGGCCCGCGTTCGAAACGGTGATGGTGTACGTGCGCGTAATACCGTCGCCGTGGTCACGGACGCTGCACGCCATCGGTTTTGGCGACCGACACGTCAGCGTTTGCCGCCACGACAAACGAGAGTCGGTGCGTTGCTTGTAGCGAGCTTGAAGATGTCGCCTTCGGCGGCCTCGGGCTGCTGGTTTTTCCGGAAGCCGATGTGCTAGCCAGGTGAGGCCCAGTTGGACACGAAGCCGTGGCCGTAAAGTCCACCTGCACCCATCCGCCCGTGTTGAGTGCCGTAGTTGATGTCAATCGGATCCCGTTATCCGTGAGGGCTGCTGGAGTCCGCGCGGTCCGCTGTCCGTGACCGCACCGAGGATAACGCTTGACAGGCACGTTGGCAAGGCGACGAAGCCGGAACCGAAGAACATCGAGCTGGCTGTCGGTAGCGGTAATGCGAACTCATAGGCTTGGTTCGTGCCCCCGTCGGAGTGGGGACGATGATTGCCGCGCAGGTGGTGGGGGCTGCTGCTGGGTCGCGATGGCTGGGTAATTGCGCGCGAAGATCCCGCCGACGCGGACCGAGAAGCTTGTCATCGACATCCTTGGATTCTGACTTCAGGCGATCCGTAGAAATCGTCGCCAGCCACTTGTTTGTTCCCGTTGACAGCGCATTAGCGGTGACTTCGAAGCGAGCCCAGTCACGTGTCGAGCCGGTTCCCCCCAATGGGAGACCGGGTAGGGTTCGCGCCGGATCCGTCCGCGGTGTTGCGAATCACCGAAGTTCGCAGCGGTGCATGGATGTTGGAGTCCGACGAACCGCGAGCCGGGTCTGCCGTGAGGCGCAAACCAGGTCATCGACTGGAGAGCGGCAGCTGGACAGCGACACAGCGCGCCGTGTTTCCGTTCCCGCGGATCGGCATTCTTGATGAAGAGGTCGAAGGTGTGGGAACCGATCGTCGGCACGGGGTCGGGCAACGTCCATCTCGGCATCCGGCGCTGCGGCCACGACGAGGACAAGCGGCTGGCCATCGCCAACTGGGGCAATGCCGGCAGCCTGGACCTCCAGGCCATCCGCCATGGCGAGCAGGTTCAGCCGGCCGTTGCCGGTCTCCGCGCCGTCCCGGCCGCGTCGGCGTTGCGGGCCAGGCGGCCGACGATGATGCCGTTCGAGGCCGGGTCATCGGCCGCAGAAGAGGCCGCGGCGCCTGCGACGTGGGCCGCAGCGGCGGACGTGCCGCTGATCGTGCGAGCCGCCGCCGTGCGTCAGTGGTCACGATGCCGACGCCCGGGGCGCCCAGGAAGACGGCCGGCGCCGCAGTTGGAGGAGCGCGGCGAGGGCGTCGGAGGAGTCGGTCGCAGGAGACGCCGATGACGCCGCGCGTCGCCGGCCGGGTAGGTCGGCGGTGCGAGGAGCCGTCGTTGCCGGCGGCGGCGACGAGGACGACGCCGTGCGCCCAGGCGTAGTCGACGGCGGCCTGGAGGGCGGACGAGTAGCCGGTGGCTGCTGAAGGCCATGAGGATGACGTCGGCGCCGTGGTCGGCCGCCCAGACGACGCCCTCGATGATGTCGCTGTCCTGGCCGGTGCCGTCGGCGCCGAGGACGGTGACGGGCATGACGTATGACGCCGGCGTAGCCGACGCCGGCGATGCCCGTCGCCGTTGTTGGTCTCGGCGGCGACGATGCCGGCCATGGCGGTGCCGTGGCCGTTGGGGTCGCTGTCGCCAGGTCGGCGCCCTCGACGAACGGACGCGCCGGCGACGATGTTGCCGTCGAGGTCGGGTGGGAGGCGTCGACGCCGGTGTCGAGGACGGCGACGACGGCGGAGCCGGCGGGGTCGACGTCGCCGTAGGCCTGCTCCCAGCCGATCTGCGGCAGCGCCCACTGATCGGCGTAGGAGGAGTCGGTCGGGACAGCTTCGACGGCGCGAACGCGATCGGCCTCGACGCGGGCCACGCCGCGGGTCGCGCGAAGGGCGTCGCAACTGATCGCTAGAGGCGGCGCCGAGGGCGATGCTACGCAGCGCGAGCGATCGGATGGCCTCGACCTCGGTGCACCGGCCGTCGGCGAGGACCTCGAGCTGGCGCGCATCGGTGGTCCCGGAGAGGAAGGTGTACGATTTGGGAGCGACGTTTGCCGGCGTGGGTCGCGGTCGGGCTCAGGCGAGGGCGGCGCGGTCGGCTCGGGCGCAGGCGGTTCGGTCTCGGCCGGGCGCAGGCTGCTCGGTCGGCTCGGGGCAGGCTGCTCGGTTGGCTCGGGCGCGCAAGGCCGCTCGGTTGTGGGTTCCGCGTTGTCCTCTGGCACTGCTGACTCGGTCGGGTGGGCTCCGGCGTCGGGTCTTCGGCCAGGGTCGCGGTCGGCCCGAAGAGATACGTGACGAAGACGACGAGCTGGAGGAGGACAAGAGCGGTCCGACCCGGTCGGCGGTGGGCACCCGATGATAGCATGAATAACCTCAATCCCCCTGGGTCAGCTCGCTCGGTGGGATCTGGGCACGCAGATCCCCGAACTGACGAATGCTCGGGAACTGTGGCGTGTGGCGCCGTCAGGCACCATCCGGTAACGCAAGCCCAGCGGCTACGCAGTCCGCCCCCGTACCCGGACCGGGCTCGGTGCGCCTAGGGCACCATTTCCTCCGGATACGGACCCGGCCGCTCCGTACGTGTTTCTGTATATCTCCGGCTACCCGGGTTCGCGGATCGAGATATGGTCGGGCCGATGATTCCGGCGGAGCGAGAACCGGAACCGTCTGGCTGACCCGGCCAAGGAGTCTACGGGAGGGCTGCGTGGTCCGGCACCAGGCGGCGACTGGCTGCCCAGCGGCCGATGATGAAGGAAGCGGCCGCTGCCGCCCGCGACCGCTCTCGCATCGAGCCGATCCCCGCCATTCTTGAGCCGATGAGGCCATCCTCGACCCCACCTTCGCACCGAGGAGCGGGTGCATG